>NZ_JAAVKI010000004.1 GCF_011806525.1 Thalassospira sp. HF15
ATGCCAAACCCGGCTCCAGCTATCTCGGGGTTGCGATTAACGGTGTTTCAAACGCCGCCATTGCCAAGCTGATCGCGAGCCACTTCGCCATTGAAGACTGCCAGTTTGAAACCATCAGCCCACAAACCGCGATGGCCCGTTATGGGGATTGGGCAGACGGGCTTGGCCATCATCAACATCTCATCAGTGCCAAGGCCATGCGTGAACTGGGTTGGGACCCCAAGCACCGTAATATCGAACAGGACATCAAGGCTTGCGCCGCGGCACTCATGGATCAAGGTTAACGCTGTTAACTTTCCGTACTGATGGTCTTAAGTCCGATAACGCCTGCAATGATCATCAAAAGGAAAACGGCCTTGACCGCCGTCATCGGCTCCTTCAGGAACAGCCAGCCAATGAGTGCAACCGACGCGGTCCCGAGCCCGGCCCAGACCGCATAGGCCGTGCCGACCGGAATGATGCGCAGCGTCATCGACAGGAACCAGAAGCTCAGGCCATAGACACCAAGGCTTAGAACCGTGAAACGCCAATCGGTAAATCCATTGGAAAATTTCAGCGATATCGTCCCGATCACTTCAAGACTGATCGCAACAATCAGAAATACCCAGGCGAGCATGGTCGGGATCCTTATGGTCAGGGGTGGTGGCGGTAGGCGCACCCAAAATGGCCCAATTTTCCGCATCGGGCAATCCCCGTCCCTGCGCACATTCCCGCGTGACAAAATCGCTGTGCCCTAATCTGGATCAAAACGGATGGCAAAACCGTTGCGTATAGTCATCCAACAGGGCACATTGCCCGCAATGATTTGCCGGTGATAGTCGCACGGTTGCGCGTGCCATATCCGGCCAAGGAACAGGATAAACAGTCATGATCGAAACCGATATTCTGATTGCAGGTGGCGGCATCGCCGGAATGAGTGCCGCGGCACGCTTTGCCGCAGACGGCCATCAGATCGTGATTGTCGACCCGGCCCCCGCCGACATTGGCGAAGGCACGGATTTGCGGACCACCGCCTTTCTTGAGCCGGGCATCGAGACCCTTAAAAAGGCTGGTGTCTGGGATGCCATCAAACCGACCGGTGCGGAACTTCGCGTCATGCGCATTGTCGATGCGGGTGGCGAAACCCGCACCCCGCGCGAAACGGCTGACTTTGATGGCGCGGAAACCAAAAACGGTTTCTTTGGCTGGAATGTCTCAAACAAGGCCGCCCGTGTTGCCCTGATGGCGCGTCTGGCCGAACTTGATAATGTCGATTTCCGCTTTTCAACCACCGTCACTGACTTCAAGGGCACCTCGCGCTTTGGCGAAGTCACGCTGTCTGATGGCCAAACCGTGCGCGCCAAGCTGGTGGTCGCAGCGGATGGTCGCAATTCGTCTTTGCGCGAAATGGCCGGGATCAAACATAAACGCTGGGCCTATGATCAAAGCGCGCTGGTCTTTGTCGTCACCCATGACAACCCGCACGACAGCATCTCGACCGAAATTCACCGCACCGGCGGGCCGCTGACGCTTGTCCCCATGCCTGATCTGGGTGGCAAGCCCTGCTCGTCCGTGGTCTGGATGGTCCCGTCTGCCCGCGTCGATGAACTGAACGCCATGACGGACGAGGCCCTGTCCGCCGAGATCACCAAAGACACCATGAACCTGTTTGGCCCGCTCACCGTCGCAAGCCCGCGTGCGGTCTGGCCAATGATCTCGCAAGTCCCCAACCGCCTGATTGCCGCCCGTCTGGCGCTCATTGCCGAGGCCGCCCATGTCGTCCCGCCAATTGGCGCGCAGGGTTTAAACATGAGCCTGCATGACATCGAAACCCTGGCCGACCTGATGGCCAAGGCGAAATTGCATAACGAGGATATCGGCGCGACCCCGCTTCTGAAATCCTACGAACGCCGCCAACTGCCCAAAACCGTCGCCCGCGTCGGTGGCATCGACCTGCTCAACCGCGCATCCATGTTCGAACCGCAAACACTGCGCGATTTGCGCTATGTCGGCCTGTCCGCCATTAACCGCATCGGTCCCTTGCGCAAACTGGCAATCAAGGTCGGTGTGGGCAAATAAGCCAACCACCCGACCAGCCCGCCGACACGCTGCCCGTTCTGCTAACCGTCATTCCCGAGCAGGCGGGAAACCAACGTTCTGCCGCCCGCATCAAAAGGTGGCCTCAAAACCGACCCAAAATATCACCACCAGCCGAAACACGGTTGCCCCACTGCGCGTGCATCGGATAGTTTCGTGTCCAACAAATTTTGCACGCGTTAATCGTTTTCTTTGCCCATACGGCAACGGATCGAAGAACGTAGAAACAAACGATAACAAGGGCATGCGATCTCAATGGCACAGCAATCCGGCAACAACGGTTCCGATCTCGGCTTTGAAGCCGACCTTTTTAAAACCGCCGACAAATTGCGTGGCAATATGGAGCCATCCGATTACAAACACGTCGCCCTTGGTCTGATTTTCCTTAAACACATTTCCGATAGTTTCGAAGCCAAACGCGCCGAACTTTTGGCTGACTATCCCGACGGTGCCGAGGACCCCGACGAATATGCTGCCGAAAACGTCTTTTGGGTGCCCAAGGCTGGCCGCTGGTCACATCTGCAAGCCAATGCCAAAAAATCCGACATCGGCAAGCTTATTGATGCTGCGATGATCGCGATTGAAAAGGAAAACCCGTCGCTCAAGGGCGTATTGCCCAAGGAATATGCCCGTCCCGGCCTAAATGCCGTGATGCTGGGTGAATTGATCGACCTGATTTCCGGCATCACCCTGCACGAAGGCAAGGACAAATCGCGCGATGTCCTTGGCCGGGTTTATGAATATTTCCTTGGCCAATTCGCCGGGTCCGAAGGCAAACGCGGCGGTGAATTCTATACCCCCCGCTCGGTCGTGCGCACCATGGTTGAAATGTTGGAGCCCCACAAAGGCCGCGTCTATGACCCCTGCTGCGGATCAGGCGGCATGTTTGTCCAATCCGAAAAATTTATCGAGGCCCACGAAGGCAGGATTGGCGATATCGCCATCTATGGCCAGGAAAGCAACTATACCACTTGGCGACTGGCCAAGATGAACCTGGCCGTGCGGGGCATTGATGCCGATATCCGCTGGAATTCGGAAGGCAGCTTCCACAAGGACGAATTGCGCGACCTACGCTTTGATTACATCCTTGCCAACCCGCCCTTTAACATTTCTGACTGGGGCGGCGATAAACTGCGCGAAGATGGCCGCTGGAAATTCGGCATCCCGCCGGTTGGCAATGCCAACTTTGCTTGGCTGCAACATATCCATCACCATCTCGCCCCCAACGGCACGGCGGGCGTGGTACTCGCCAATGGGGCGATGTCCTCCAGCCAATCTGGCGAGGGCGAGATTCGTAAGGCGATGATCGAAGGCGACGTAATCGACTGCATGATCGCCCTGCCCGGACAATTGTTCTATTCCACCCAAATTCCCGCTTGCCTGTGGTTTTTGGCCAAAAACAAGAAAAATCACGGGTTCCGTGACCGGAGTGGTGAAATCCTGTTCATCAATGCCCGAGAGCTCGGTCATATGGTTGATCGCACACGGCGTGAATTCAGCTCTGATGACATCACCAAAATCGCCGAAACCTATCACCGCTGGCGCGAAGGCCGCGATTATGAAGATGTGCCAGGTTTCTGCAAATCTGCCAGTCTGGAGGAAGTGCGCTCCCATGGTCACGTTCTTACGCCGGGGCGGTATGTTGGTGCGGAAGAACTAGAAGATGACGGGATTTCGTTTGAGGAGCGGTTTGCGGAGCTCACAGGGATTTTGGAGAAACAGTTAGACGAGTCACAAGAAATGGCGGTTCTTATCCGCAAGAAACTGGCAATGGTGACTGGTAAATGAAGACCAATTGGCCCATTGAGGAACTTGGAAACCTAGTCGACCCGTTGCGAGGAATCTCTTACGGCATCGTACAACCGGGCCAGCACACGCCGAATGGCGTGCCTATCGTTCGGGTAAGTGACTTGAAAGGTGAGCTTGTCGACACGAAAAAACCATTGCGCGTATCATCAAGTATTGAATCATCTTATGATCGCACACGTTTGCGGGGCGGCGAACTCATAATGAGCATTGTCGGAACGATTGGGCAAACAGCAATTGTTGACGAGAATCTTAAAGGCTGGAACGTTGCACGAGCTGTAGCCGTCATTCCCGTTAAAGAGGAAATCGGGCCTTATTGGGTCCGACTATCACTTAAAGGCGGCCCAGCTAAAGCTCATATAAACGAGCGACTGAACACGACCGTACAAGCGACATTGAACCTTCGTGATCTGGCAAGCCTGCCTATCGCTCTTCCTCCAATTTCGGAGAGGAATCATATTTCCGCTATTTTTGCCGCACTAGACGACAAAATAGATCTAAACCGCCGAATGAACGAAACACTCGAAGCATTGGCCTGTGCCTTGTTCAAGGACTGGTTTGTCGATTTCGGCCCGACCAAGGCCAAGATGGAGGAGCGTCTGCCGTATCTTGCCCCGGAAATCTGGAACATGTTCCCGGATCGCCTCGACGATGAAGGCAAACCTAAGGGGTGGAAAAGGTTTCAATTGAGCCAAATAGCGGAACATCATAAATGCACTCTGAAGCCATCGGCAGTCCCGGACGAATTGTTCGAACATTTTAGCTTGCCTGCCTTTGACAAAACCCAAAGCCCAGCTTTGGATTATGGTTCGACGATCAAAAGCAACAAAACTATCGTCCCCCCAGAAGCGGTATTGCTATCAAAGCTAAACCCTGAAATTCCCCGTGTTTGGTTAACTGAGGGTACAGACACAAATCGACAAATTGCATCAACGGAGTTTTTGGCCTTCACAGCAAAAGAAGGCTTCGGTCGGGGCTTGCTGTTCTCACTGTTCCTAGATAGGAGGTTCCGTGAAATACTCTTGTCTATGGTGACAGGTACCTCGAAAAGCCACCAACGTGTTTCTCCACCGAGTTTGATGCGTCGGGAGGTTATTGTGGGCAACGAGGAATTGTTTTCGCAATTTCAATCTGTTGTGGAGCCAATGCTGAAAAGAATTTGCTCCAATCGCGCTGAAACTCGAACCCTCGTCCAAACTCGCGATTTCCTACTGCCCAAACTGATGACTGGTGAAATCCGCGTTGCCGACGCCGAGCAATCCGTTCAGGAGGCCAGATGACCGCTGACTGGTATCCCGGCATCAAGGCGTTCTGCTCGCATTGGTCTCATGCACCGATGCTTCAGCAGACGTTTGAGACGTTGGAACGCGAATTTGCCGACGAAAACGACGCTTGCATCGACGCAGCCAAGGGCTTTGTGGAATGCGCGTGTCGATTACTAATTCAGGAATTGGATGATCCGTTAAACCCGATTGCCAAGTGGCCTGACAGCCCAATTCGGCATGCGCATCCGAGTTTCAATAACTGGGTTTCTGCGGCATTTCGCTTGATGGCCATTGTTGAACGTCGCGACGATCCTTTCAGCAAAGTTATTTCTCAACATTACAATCTGACGGAAGCACTCGGCAAATTTCGTGATATTGCCGGAACTGTCAGTCATGGGAAGGAAGGTTTAAGCAATAAGCTTTCCGCTCATCATCGTCGCTCGGCTTTACTCGCTGCTGATGCCATTGTTACGTTCCTTCACGAAGCCTATCTCGAACGAGAACCTGACCCTGTTCGTACTTTCGAGCCCTATGACCGGTTCCGCTCTTCAAATGCCGTTATCGATAGGCACGCCGCCCTAGTGGCCGGGAACGAGGAAGACGAAGACGAAGACGGATATCTCCAGGTCCGAGTCCTTTTGCCAAACGACGACGAGATCCCTTTGACCATCGAACCATCCCGACTTCTGTTCGGCGTCGACCGGGAGGCCTACAAGCAAGCCCTGAATGCCTGCAAAGAGGCAGCCGCCTTACCAACATCCGATGACGAGGAGGCTACATAATGGCGTTCATCTCCGAAGCCGATGTCGAGGCCATGCTGCTCGACCAACTGGGAGGTCTTGGCTACACACGATTGGCGGACACAATTGCTGGGCCTGACGGATCAGCCCCGGAGCGGGAGGCCTATTCCGACGCGGTGTTGATGGGCCGCCTGGAAGCAGCAGTGGACCGATTGAACCCGCACATCCCGTCGGAAGCCCGCTATGATGCGCTGAAGAAGGTGATCGCGGCGGAGAAGCCCTCCCTGATCGAGGAGAACCGCCGCCTGCACCGCGCCATGGTCGAGGGCGTCGACGTGGAATTCTACGCCGAGGACGGCACCATTCGCGGTGACAAGGTGCGTCTGATTGATTTTGACGATCCCGATGCCAATGACTGGCTGGTAATGGATCAGTTCACGGTGATTGAAAACGGCTATAACCGCCGCCCCGATGTCGTGGTATTTATCAATGGTATGCCGGTCGGTGTGATTGAACTTAAAAATCCGGGAACGGAAACTGCCGATCTGACCAGCGCATTTAATCAGCTTCAGACCTATAAAACCCAGATATCATCCCTGTTTCGGACCAATGCGGTTCTGGTGACGTCTGACGGGGTGATGGCGCGTATCGGATCGCTGACGGCCAATGAAGAACGTTTCATGCCCTGGCGCACAATCAATGGGCGGTCCGTTGTCCCCAAGGGCAGCCCCGAAATGTCGGTTCTGATCGAGGGGGTCTTTGAAAAGCGCCGTTTTCTGGATTTGATCCGAGATTTTACGGTATTTTCCCAAACCGATGATGGCATTACCAAAATCATTGCAGGCTATCATCAATATCATGCTGTTTTGCATGCACTTGAAAGCACAGTTTCGGCAACTGCCCAAGATGGCGACCGTAAGGCGGGCGTAATCTGGCACACGCAAGGATCTGGCAAAAGCCTTCTGATGGCGTTTTATACTGGGCTTCTGGTGCGGCGGTCCGATGTGATGGAAAACCCGACCATCATTGTTATTACCGACCGCAATGATCTGGATGAGCAGTTGTTTGGCACCTTTGCCAAATGCCGCGATCTGATCCGCCAAACTCCGGTGCAGGTCGAAAGCAGAGATGATCTGCAAAGGCAGCTTATCCGCGCCTCGGGCGGCGTGATTTTCACCACCATTCAGAAATTCTCGCCGCCTGATGGCGAACGGGAATATCCGGTTTTAACTGACCGGCGCAACGTGATTGTGATTGCGGATGAGGCCCACCGAAGCCAGTATGGGTTCAAAGCGCGTGTCGCTCAGAAAACAGGCGATATTGCCTATGGCTTTGCCAAATATATGCGCGATGCCTTGCCTAATGCGTCCTTTATCGGCTTTACCGGGACACCGATTGAAAAGGTTGATGTCAATACCCCGGCAATCTTTGGCGACTATATCGACATTTACGATATCAGCCGTGCGGTTGAAGACGGCGCAACCGTTCCGATCTACTACGAAAGCCGACTGGCACGGATCGACATTCCCGAAGACGAAAAGCCAATCATTGATGCCGAAATCGAAGACCTGACCGAAGACGACGAAGAGCCTGTACAGGAACGTCTCAAGCAGAAATGGTCCAAGGTCGAGGCATTGGTCGGTGCGGAAAAGCGCATTGCCATGCTCGCCGATGACATGATCGATCATTTCGAAAGCAGGGTGGCATCCATGGATGGCAAGGCAATGATTGTCGCCATGAGCCGTCGAATTTGCGTTGCCCTTTATGACGCCATCATCGCGCGCCGTCCCGACTGGCATTCCGACGATGATATGGCAGGCGTGATCAAGGTGATCATGACCGGCTCGGCATCCGATCCGCAGGAATGGCAACCCCATATTGGCAACAAGAAACGCCGTGATACCCTTGCAGCCCGAGCCAAAGACCCGAAAGATTCGCTAAAACTAGTGATTGTGCGGGATATGTGGCTGACCGGTTTTGATGCACCCTCCATGCACACAATGTATATCGACAAACCCATGCGCGGCCACGGATTGATGCAGGCAATCGCGCGCGTGAACCGCGTATTTGCCGACAAACCGGCGGGGTTGATTGTCGATTATATTGGCATTGCCCAGAACCTTAAGAACGCGCTGGGTCAATATTCCCCCGAGGACCGCGAAAATACCGGCATTGACGAGGCCGAAGCCGTCGCCGTCATGCAGGAAAAATACGATGTGGTTTGTGCGATGTTCGACGGGTTTGATTACAAGCGCGGCATTACCGGCACCGGGCAGGAACGCTTGGCCGTGATGGCGGGCGCGATTGAATGGGTATTGGACCTGCAACAGAAAGACGCCGCTACCCAGAAAACCGAGCTTGATAAAAAACGCGCTCATCGCCGTTATCAGGACGCGGTTCTGGCCCTATCCAAGGCCTTTGCCCTTGCCGGGGCCAGTGACGAGGCCCGCGCCATTCGCGATGATGTCGGCTTTTTCCAAGCGGTGCGTATTGCGCTTGTGAAATCAAATGACAAAAACGGCATGTCGGCATCCGAAAAACAATTCGCTGTTCAACAGCTTATTGATCGTTCGGTTGTGTCCACCGAAATCGTCGATATCCTTGGCGCGGCGGGGCTTGAATCCCCTGATATCTCTATCTTGTCTGATGATTTCCTTGCCGAAATCAAGGAGATGGAAAAAAAGAACCTTGCGCTCGAAGCCCTTAAAAAGCTTCTCAATGATGAAATCCGTTCGCGCAGCCAATCAAATGTGACCGAAAGCAAGAAGTTCTCCGAACGTCTCGAACAGGCGATGATGCGCTATCATATGAACGCGATCAGCACGGTCGAGGTTTTGCAGGAACTGATCGAAATTGCCCGCGAAATCCGCGAGGCCCATAAACGCGGCGAGGAACAGGGACTTTCTGATGAAGAAGTGGCGTTCTATGATGCACTTGCTGAAAATGCGAGTGCCGTCGATGTTATGGGCAATGAGGCCCTTAAAGTCATCGCACACGAACTTCTCACAAGCCTAAAGGCCAATGTGACAGTAGATTGGCAACATCGCGACAGCGCACGTGCCAAAATGCGCGTTCTGGTCAAACGCACCTTGCGCAAATATGGCTTCCCGCCGGATCTGCAAGATCAGGCTGTTCAAACCGTATTGCAACAGGCGGAGACACTTTCAAAGCAATGGAGTGCCTAGGCGTTTTGCGCTTAACTCTGATGCAGACAAAGCTCGGCCATGAACCCGTCCGAATGGCCCGGACGCGGGGAATAGAGTTTAAGCTCTGATTTGGTGTTGGCCGCAATCGCTTCGACAATCGCAAGGCCAAGTCCCGATCCATCGGCCTTGTTGCTTGATCGTTTGAACCGGGTGGTCAGTTGGCCGAGGTCTTCCGGGCTGACGGGTGCCCCGCCGTTTGACACCTGCACGATATGCCCTTCAAGCACGGCAATCTCGACCGGACTGTCATCGCTGCCATATTTCAGGGCATTTTCGATCAGGTTGCGCATGCAGATCGCAAAGGCATCCAGATCGATATTGGCTGATAATGTCGCCAGATTGTCGGCATCAAAGCGGATATCGGCACCTTCTTCGACACCATCCGCCTCACCGCCAAGACCAAGCCCGGCGCGTTTCAAATCCTCGATCACAAGCTGCAAGGTCGGACCAAGCGGCTGATTATGGCCCGTCGGGCTAAAGCCGCCGCTGGATTCCGCGCGCGCCAATTGCAAAAGCTTCTCCGCCAACCGCGACAAACGTTTAAGCGCCTCTTCACACTGAATGGCGCGCTTGCGGCTTTCATGGCCTTCGGGCAGTTCCTCGACCAGCCGTTGCGTCTGGGCAAGGGCGGCGGCGATCGGGGTGCGGAGTTCATGCGCACTGTGCGCGGTAAAGATCCGCTCGGCACTTAAGGCCGCCCCCAGCTTTTCCATCAACCGGTTGACGGCAGTGATGATGGTGCTGATTTCCTCGGGCGCTTCGCCCTGTTCAATCGGTTCGAGATTGCCATCGCCGCGTTCCTCGATGGCATCGCGCACACGTCGCACCGGGTTAAGCCCGCGTTTGAGGGCAAAGATCACGCCGATAATCACCGCCGGGATCAGAAGCGCAATTGGCAGGAACTGTGCCATCACGCTTTCAAAAAGCGCCTCGCGCCGATGTTCAAGCGGCTCTGCCACCTGAATAACCTGCTCCCCGCCATACAGCATGGCGGTATAGATGCGCAGATCTTCCTCGTTGTAAAATCCCTCGACCAGCGGCGCTGAAAACGGATGTTCCTGCGCGTTATAGGACCGCAGCAAAAGCCGCCCGTCGCCATCACGCACATGATACATCAGGTAGTCTTCGCCGATATCCTCATCCCCGTCGCCATCGCCGTGATCCTCGGTCCGGATTTCGCCCTTGGCCGGGCTTGGCAGGATTTCATCCGCGCTCCCCCCCAGATGTCCGTCAAGGTAATCATCAATCAGCGGCGCATAGCGATAGGCCGTGGTGACAAGGCTGTTGTCAAAGGCTTCCTGCATTTCGTGATACATGCTGAACGCCGCCAGAACAGATCCCGCCAGCCAGAATATACCGACAGTCAGTGTCAGGCGCCGGGTCAGGATGGATTGCAGACTTTGATTACTGTTTTGGCGCATGGATTTACTCATCCCTCAACCCGATAGCCGACACCACGCACGGTCTTGATCACCTCTTTGCCAAGCTTGCGCCGAAGGCGGCTGACATAGACCTCAACCGTATTGCTTTCGATCTCCGCGCCAAATTCATACAGCGCTTCTTCAAGCTGGCGTTTGGACAAGGTCTGGCCCGGCCGTTTGACCATCTGATCAAACAGCGCCCACTCCCGCGATGTCAGGTCAATCTGCGCCCCATCGCGCAAAACGGACCGCCCGGCAAGGTCAACCTCGACCCCGCCATCAAGTTCCACAAACGGATTGGGATTGCCGCTATAACGCCGTGACACCGCCGCCAGGCGGGCCGAAAGCTCATTAAGGTCAAACGGCTTGACCAGATAATCATCCGCCCCGGCATTAAGCCCCTCGATCCGGTCCGAAATCTGATCCTGCGCGGTCAGGATAATGCACGGTGTCGCCGATCCACTGCGGCGCAAATCACGCAGCAGATCAAGCCCCTTGCCATCTGGCAGGTTCAGATCGAGCAACAACACATCATAGTTGGTGCCGCGCAGCATGATCTCGGCATCGACCACGCTCGCACTGTGATCCACCGCCTCGCCACTTGCCTGCAAATGATCGCGCACCGCGTCTGCCAGCATCAATTCATCTTCGACCAGAAGAATACGCACCCCAACCTCATCCCGATGCTCCGCACAATCGGATCTGCCTAATCACGCTTCCTGACACCAAGCTGAACGCAATCGAAATCCGTTTCAGTTTGTTGTCAGGAAACAACGTCATAGTTCGGGCCGATCACGAAATTACCCCTATCTTATGAAGGATCCGAGCCGTGAAAAACACTGTTTTGAAGAAAGCTGTCTTTGGCATCTTTGCCACCACCTTGCTGGCGACCGCCTCCCTTGGCATGACCACGAACGCCGCACAGGCCAGTGACGACTACTGCAACGCCCCGAAATCCGAATGGCAGAGCATGGACGCGCTTAAGGAAAAACTCGCGGCCGATGGCTGGGATGTCCGCAAGATCAAGGAAGATGACGGCTGCTACGAAGTCTATGCCATCAAGGCCGATGGCAAAAAGGTCGAAGCCTATTTCAACCCGGCCACCTTCGAGCTCGTCAAGGAAGACGACTGATCTTTCTGTCGGTTGAGTGCGGCCTGACCCTAGAGCACGTCGCGTTTAATCTGCACCATTTTGCCGGAGACAGCCTTCTGTAGCGCAAGGAAAGAACCGCAGAGCGTAGCCGGGCTACGGTCAAGGATCTTGACGCTGTGGGGCGGAAGGCTGTCCCGGCCCGAAGGGTTTGATTTTGGCGACGTTTCGCGGCGTTACACCGCTTGACCGATGCCTCGCATCGCTCTGCACGCTGTGCCTTGCCAAACGGCTCGCCAAAAACAAACAGAATGATACAGATTAAACGCGACGTGCTCTAACTCTGTCCCCGACGCGTGCATGCCTGCCTGTATGCACGCCACCCGGTCAGGCCGCCTCGCCGAACCCGTTAACACGAATATCCCGCACCATCAGGAGCACGCATCATGTCTGTCAAAGTCTGGGACCCGTTTGTCCGCCTGTTTCATTGGGGACTGGCGGCAAGTTTCGTCATCGCCTGGATCACCGCCGATGAATGGGACAACCTGCATGAATGGGCGGGCTACGCCGCAGGTGCCCTGATTGGCTTACGCCTTGTCTGGGGCCTGATCGGCACCCGCTATGCCCGCTTTACCCAATTCATCAAAAGCCCGTCGGCAACCTTGCAATATCTGCGCGATATCCTGTCTGGCAGCGAACGCCGCTATCTCGGTCACAACCCGGCCGGTGCGGCAATGATCATTGCCCTGATACTCGCCATGGGCGGCTGTGCACTGACCGGCTGGATGTACACCACCAATATGTTCTGGGGATCCGAATGGGTGGAAGAAACCCACGAGGCGCTGGCAAACGGCCTGCTGTTCCTAGTCCTTCTGCACATCGGTGGCGTGATCCTTGCCAGCGTGCGCCATCATGAAAACCTAGTGCGCTCCATGGTCACCGGCCGCAAACGCCGCCCGGCAACAGACGATATCTCCTGACCCGAAAACTCTTTTGTCCCAACCACCTCAAGGCAACCGCGTCCACCCCTGGCCGGTTGCCTCTTTTTTGTCAAAAGCTATTTTCGAACAACTAAGAAAATACCCAAAATGGCCAGCCCCGCCATCGTTAAGGATGACAGCCACAATCGCTGCTCTTCTTCTATGCTAAGGATCGGAATACCAAACAGAAAATCAATGATCGAAACGGCCGCCATCACAAAAAGAAATAGCTCAATTGCCCGTTCATAGTTGCGGGTACGTTTCTTTTCCTTGGCCGTGACATAGCGCTCCATCAAATTGAATTTTCGATTGAGTTTTTCGATCTCTTCTTCGAGTTGGCTTGTTCGGATCATCTCTTTGAGAATTTTGTTCCCACGGGTCGAAATGGTTGACGACATCACCGAATAACCGCCCTCAACTGTACGCGACAGAAGGAACATAAAACTATCTAGGTCTTCGATGACGAACTTTTCCCGGAACACATCCTCGACAAGCCGACGGATTGCGTAACACTTGTTCCAGATCATCTGCAGTCTGACCTCAAGACAGCAAAGCATGCTGTCTATTTCAGCAAAGTCCTGTGCCCCGCCACGCACAAGACAACCGATAGATGCCCAAGTCACATAGACTTCGCTCCTTCTCGAAACATCGCAATCAACAATATCGTCAAAGAATTTCTGTTCGATGTCCTCCATGGCAAAAACCTCTTTTTCCGAGGCCCTTTCCATTGAAACATCATCAGCTTCAACAACAGACGGTTCGGACAGAACTTTCAGTTTCCGCGTCACATCCTCAGGTATGTCGAGCATGTCAGTCGACGCGACCCAATAACTGAAAGCGTAGCTCGGCCAAGAATATTTCCGATACCCATCTTCCGGAAGAAGTTCAGAAAGGACATCGCATAGAGGGTTGATATCTTTATCTTTGCTAGTGACAGCATTGTTGACGTCATAGCGGTATTCGAGAATCTTGACAATATCGACCTCGCTAAGGACTGCCAGATCAAACCGCTTGCGAAGAACGAAACACGCACTTGTTTCTCCAAGGACAACCGTTATGTCATGCCCTTCTTTGGGACACTCAAACATCTTACTTTGGCTGCCAATGATCTTGGCGAAGGCCTTTGTGTAGAATGCATCATCCGTTGCCACCCACTTGTTCTCGACTTTGTCGAGAACACCAATTTTCGTAAGCTTACGAAAGAATTCGACGGGTACAACAGTGACACATTCAACAATCACTTGATCTGGTCCTTGCCGATGTAACGTTTCAATATCTTCAGCGCAGCATCGTGCAATTCTTGGCCACCATGACTTGCGCAATAACGCGATAGCACGACCGGCCTGATACCATGCTCAAATAAATCTACTGCGCATTTGGTGACGCAAATATCGGTGTCGATTCCACAAATATGAACCTCATCGATACCCCGCTCTTTGAGAGAGCGCAGAAAACTCTCATCAACACAGGTGTAAACGTACTTATCAATGACTACACAGTTCTCAGGCACTTTCACAGCAAGCTGTATATCGTCTGAGCCCGGCAAAAACCGGGTCCACCCCATAAATCTAACATACGGAGATTCTTCCCCAGCATTGATAAACCGGGTCGCATATAAGTTGTCGTACTGACCAATCAGGTCCTGTACATCCGGGACGATGTGTTTTGTGTCATCGTTTACAAAGCCATTCTGTACGTCAACGACCAGAAGAGCAGGGTTGGACATCGTCACCTCAATCTTGGAAATAGTTATTCTGGTCCTCAAGATATCGTGCGATCAAACAGTTAGGCAACCACAGAAGCTGAGATTTTTCGCATCAAACAGCTAATGCATCTGCTTTCGATTTTAACGTCGCAGGTGGAAAGGTGGGCGCAGGGGGCTCAGGAAAACCCGTTCTTATCGCGCAACAGGCTTGGCCGGGTTGCCGACAACCGTGGCCCCTGCCGCAACATCACGCGTCACCACAGCCCCGGCGCCAATGATCGCGTCATCGCCAATACTGATCCCGGGCAGGATGATCGCCCCGCCACCGATCCAGACATTCTCGCCAATCGTCACGGGTCTGGCGATTTCAAGGTGCTGCTTGCGCAGCTCCGGATCGCGGTGATGATCGGCGCAATAGATCTGCACATTCGGGCCCAGCATCGAATGCCGCCCGATCTTCACGGGTGCTGTATCAAGGATCACGCAGCCGACATTCAAAAACACGTCCTCGGCCAAATGAATGTTGATGCCATAGGCACAATGAAACCGCGCCTCGATCCGAACGTCATCAGCACACTTTGCAAACAACGCCCGCAACTTCGGCCCGATATTGCCGCGCTCAGCCGGATAGAGCACGCTGTGCTCATGACAGGCCTCAAGCGCACGATGGCGCAAGATGCTGATTTCCGGATCAAGGCAGGAATACCATTCACCGGCCTGCATTTTTTCAAGTTCGGAGTGGGACATGATGTTCAGGGACGTTGTTGGGAACGGACAACACGTTACGCCGGATTGGCGGTAACTGCAATCTGCACCGCCTGCCACTGACCACCCTGTCCCGCACAAGACCTGTCCTGTATCTACTTTATTTTCCCGTCACATGCGCCAGATCCGCACCATGGGTTGCCAATGCATCACAGGCCCTTGTCCACACCAGATCATCCTCATCAAGCGCACTGCGCAGATAGGCCGCACTCATGCGCTGGGTCACGGCAAGGCGATCAGGATCTTCGTCATCGGTTTCCTTGGCATCATAACCGGCAACCCCGCCAAGCCCGTGCTTGCCGCCTTTCAGCGTCAGCAAAAAGTCAGAACCCGGGCTGCAATGGAACGGGTCGGTATGCCATGCCGCCCCGCGTGTGGTCAGGTGCGGGTTGTTGTCCGCATCCCCCGCCACCACAAGGGTGCGCGTCGTCATATGGGAAAAATCGGGATTGAGTACCGTATAGTTTTCGCGCGCATGATCGCTGAGGCTATCGCCGCCATTGCCGGGTGCTGCCAGCAACACACCAACCTTGACCCTGGGCTCCTGCATATTGACATCCTGCGCATCCAGATCGGCCGTATCGGACAGGCGCGCACCCAGTAACATGCCCACCGTCTGCCCGCCAAGCGAATGCCCCACAGCTGCAATCCGGTCATGGTCCAAACGCCCGGCAAGGGTCGGCTGGGCTGCTTCGATCTCAGAAAGATGATCAATGATGTTTTTGAAATCCTCGACGCGCGACCGCCAGAAGAAAGGCGCGCCCGGCGCATCCGGCGCGAACCCGGCAACTTTCGAATTGCCATGCGTTGGCTGGATCACGACAAAGCCCTGCTCTGCGTAAAACTGCGCCAGCGGGCCATAGCCGTTCATCGACGGAATATAAAGCGACGGCCCATGCCCGTGCGACAGCAAGATGATCGGCAAGTTATCCCCCGCCGCCGGTGCGGTAATCCGCATTTCAATCGGTTGCGGACGGTCTGACACCGGCAACATCACCGGACAGATCGAAATCGCCGTAACCGCCTCGCGAAGCGGAATATGACGGGCACTGGTGATCAGATTATTCATGGCAAACATCCTTGTTTTGCTTGGCGAAACCGCCGATTTCACCTATAAATCAACAAACGGAACATTGTTCCTGTTGTCAATTCATATACGGAACACTGTTCCGTTTAACAAGTGCGATTTTCAACACCCGGACTCTGTCCGCGCCCAAGAATTCTGACTTACTGTGGAAAAACAAAGAGATGCAGGAAGATATTACCGGCACAAAAAAACGCATCCGTGCCGACGCGGCGCGCAATGAAGACGCCGTGCTTGAGGCCGCCAAGACGGTTTTTGCCACCTCTGGCGTTGATGCGCCGGTGCGCAAGATTGCCAAAACCGCCGGGGTCGGTGTCGGCACGCTGTATCGTCGTTTTCCCAAACGAAGCGACCTGGTCGTTGCCGTGTTCAAGCGCGAAGTCGATGCCTGTGCGGCGGATGCCAAAACACTTGCCACGGACTACCCACCGGGCGAGGCCCTGTCGCGCTGGCTCCGCCGCTATTGCCAGTTTATCGTGACGAAAAAGGGATTGGCATCTGCCCTTCATTCGGGCGACCCGGCCTTTGATGCCCTGCCCGACTATTTCCGCAGCAACTTTGAACCCGCCCTTGAAAACCTGCTTTCTGCCGCTGCAAAGGCCGGCGAAGCCCGCTCGGATATCGATGCCTTTGATCTGCTGCGCGCGATCGGCAATCTGGCCAGCGCAGGCAGCAAATCAGCCGACACAGAGGGCATGGAACATACCTATCGCATGGTTGATCTGATGATTGATGGCCTGCGTCATGGCAAGCGCGCGGATTAACGCTCAGACATAATCCGGCGCAAACTGCTCCAGATCAAGCGTCGGGCGTTCGCCAATATCCCCGCGATGCGCCTCAAGGAAGTGACCCGCGGCCTCGCGCCCCTTGTCACGCAGCATGGTCATGAAGTCCCATTCCGCATTCATCTTCGATGTGTGATCAAGCTCCAGCATCACGTCACTTGCAATCAGATGCATACGCATGGTGCCCCAACTGCTGGCCTCGCACTGATGGGGCGGCATGTCCTTGCGGATCAC
This sequence comes from Thalassospira sp. HF15, assembly GCF_011806525.1. Taxonomy (GTDB): domain Bacteria; phylum Pseudomonadota; class Alphaproteobacteria; order Rhodospirillales; family Thalassospiraceae; genus Thalassospira. Next base: position 17,158 of record NZ_JAAVKI010000004.1, read on the forward strand.
CGACATCATGCGCAGTTCCTTAACAAGGCTGCTGTTAAACGAAATCTCGTTGAGCCGACTTGAAATCTCGTGCGAGGTTTTCGGGATGCCTGGCCGCTGCACCGGATTGATCTGCACCAGAACCGTGTCATTGGCCGAACATTCGCGCACCAGCGGACCAAGGCTGGGATTACCGGAATATCCCCCGTCCCAATAGGGCACACCATCAATCTCGACGGTCTTATAGATATTGGGCAAACAGGCCGAGGCAAGCAAAACATCAAGGCTGATATCGGGGTTACGGAACACCCGTGCCTGCCCGGTTTCAACATTGGTCGCGGTGATGAAAAGCTTGGTCGGGCTTTTGTTTAACAGATCAAAATCAACCACATCATCCAAAAGCCCCGCCAGCGGGTTATCCCCCACCGGGTTCAGGTCATAAGGCGAAAACAGCTTGGCCGACATATCCAGCCACTGATACATCGGCGAATTGCCAAGCGACCAGTTACCAAACAAGACATCCATCGGGGACCGTTGCAGCGGGCTGAACCGCGCGGCTTCTGATACCGCCGACCAGAACGCCTCCAGATCCTCGCGCGCACCGTCATATTTGCCCCTGGCAAAGCCCGACGTCACCACAGCCGCATTCATTGCACCGGCGGAGGTCCCAGAAATCGCCTCAAGCTCGATTTCCTCATCCTCAAGCAACCGGTCCAGAACACCCCAGGTAAACGCCCCGTGCGATCCCCCGCCCTGAAGGGCGAGATTGATGTTCTTGCGGTTGGAGCCCGCTGGTTTCTTCGCGTGATCGCTCATGCCATCTCCTGCGACAGGGTCATCAAGTACCCGCCATGATATGTCGCAAACGGCCCGCGCTGCCAGTCATGAAATCATAAATCGGGAAATCAGCCCCCTTCTTCAGGTCGAACCTTCTTCCGTCTTTTTCGGCTTCTCGGATGCTTTGCCGCCGGTGCCCTTGAGGTTGGCAACCTTGCCCAGCAAATCAAACCAGAACGGCGCACCTAAACTCATCGCCGCAATCGTGATCAGCCAGCCGATGATGGACTTAAACCATTCCGCACCCGTGAAAAACGCCGCAATGTTTGCCGAAAAGCTCGGCTCTTTCCAGCCAATCGGAAACGATTTCAAACTGTCGAGATTGGTACCTTCAAGTTCCGTTACACCTTCCTTGCCCGCGGCAACCGTCGCCTGCGCGGCAATCTCGGTCCGCAGCGCCTCATTGGTCCAAAGTTCTTCGGCAACATGGATGGTACTGGCATTGGTCAAGATCACCACGACGGCCGAAATACCAAAGATGATCGCTTTGACCTTGCGCTTGTACCAACCCGAAATCCGGGTCATCCCCTCATCAAACCAGCTGGCCAGATTTTCCTGTAATTCAATGGCCGCCTTCTCCCCGTCGGTTACCAACGCCGTCAAAACGGCAGCAAGATCGTCATCATCCTTCTTGTCCGCAACATCGCCCCCCGCCCCTTGCGGCAGCTTGGCAATCAGATCGCGGACTTCGTCGGCCTTAAGGGAAACAAAGGATTTTCCGTCTTCATTCTTTGCCAGAACTTCAAGCACCACGGTGCTCAATGTTTCAGGGGCGATATAGGACGGCAGTTTGTCCTTGCGCGACAGGTTTTTGATCAAAGGGTGGGCATATACCGCCTTGGCGTACTTGTCGCCCACCAGCCGCTTGATACCTTCCTCAAGATTGGTTGACCGCAAGCCAAAGAAACTCGCAACCCACTCCTGCGCCGCCGACGCCACCAAACTCAAAGTCACATAGAAAAAGATCAGCCCCAACGCGACATCAATCACCGGATGTTCAAACATCTCAAGTCCCCCCGAAACCTTCCCAAAGGCAGGGTGACGTTATATCAGATTTACATCATTGATTGAACAACCATGACCTCACACCAATCAATGGTGATCATGGCAGTGGGTCGCGCAGAAGGCAAAAAACCGCTCAATACCACGTCAAACTAGCCGGAAGGTCCTGCTTAGAAAATTGTACTTTCATCACTATTGCAAAGACTTCCAGTGAAGCTCGTCGAGTGCAGAATTAACCTCAAAACGCCTCAGCTTCCAACAACCCTAACTTGACTCACAACAAAGAAATATCACTTAATAAGACATATCAAATAAACAAAGTACGCCGGGGAGTCGTAACGAAAATGCCAATTGATATTTCAATCCTTTGCAGAAGAATTTCTCCAGAAAGAACTACACTTATTTTTGGAGCCGGTTCTTCGATACCCTCTGGCGGTCCGTCTGGCGATGACCTCTCAAAAGTCCTCTCGGAAAAGTTCGAAATAGAAATCACTGCGCCCCTTCCACTATCGGACATAGCAACGATAGCAGAAGCCAAGTCTAATCGGCGGCAACTGATTGATACAGTTTCACAACTCCTCTCACCAATTGAACCAATGAGAGGCATGCTCAACCTGCCAGACTATGAATGGGCGAGTATCTTCACGACAAATTATGACGAGATTATCGAAAAATCATATAAGAAACGAAAGAAAGCCCTAAGAACAATTTCGTCAAACTATGATTTCAGCAATCAATCATCACTAGATGATCAGGTTTTGTTCAAAATACATGGCACCATCAGCAAAGATGAAAGCACCGGACACAAACAAAGGATGGTACTAACAGCCGCTGATTTTGATCAGACCACAGAATACCGCGAACTACTATATTCAAAACTTACTGATCAGCTATTAAACAATGACGCAATTGTAATTGGGAACTCCCTTCAAGATCCTGATTTAAAAGAGATAATAGATGAAATTATAAAAATAAAAAAATCGAAGGGCGCTCCTGGGACAATATATGTCTTTTCATTCAACAAAGATGAAAATCAAGCCTTGGTCTATGAGTCTAGAGGACTACAGGTTTGCTTTGGAGGTATAGATGAATTTTTCTCTGCCCTTCATTCTCAACAATCACCGAACAAACTATTACTCACCGACTCCGATGACATTCTAGATACGGATCGGCGGGTTCATCCCGCAACAACTACTGTCTCAACTTCAAGGGCAAAACGAAGTGGCGATTTGAACAAAATGTTCAACGGAAGCCCCGCAAGTTATGCTGACATTCTACGTGGCTGGACGTTTGAAAGAGATTTCGCAGATAAACTTGAGCACCAACTAGCCGAAGGACCGTCAAGAATTGCTTATATTCTTGGCGCGGCAGGATCCGGCAAGACCACTGGTGCAAGAAAATGTCTAAACCAGCTTGTTGATCGAGAAATACTGTGCTGGGAACACGAGAGCAATCTATCGCTATATGTAGATGGCTGGATCAAAATCGACGCAGAGCTGCGGCGCACCAAACAGACAGGTGTACTTTTAATTGATGAAGCACATCAACATCTGCACGAAATCAATAAACTTGTGGACGAGATCTGCAAACATGAAACCCTCGCTCTACGTTTGATCTTGATCTCAAGCAAACACCACTGGAATCCGAGATTAAAGTCCCCCAATATTTTTGCTCACGGCGTTCTCTATGAAACTGGCTCACTAACAGTCAGAGAAATCGACTCCCTCCTTGATATACTTCAATCTAAAACCGAGATTTCCGATCTGGTTGAGAGTAGATTTACTGGGTTCAGCAGAAGTGAAAGGCGAAACCGTCTTTTGGAGCGCTGTGGATCGGATATGTTTGTTTGCATGAAAAATATATTCGGCTTTGAATCTTTCGACGACATCATCCTCCGCGAATATGGATCTTTGAACTCCGACTACCAAGAAACGTACAAGCAGGTTGCTGGCATGCAAGCCGCAGGCATTCGCGTACATAGACAAATGGTAATACGAACGATTGGCATCCATGCGACGCAAATCACGCGTTACTTAGATGACCTAGACGGAATAATTGAAGAAAAAACCATAAGTGAGAAGCACGGCATTTATGGGTGGTCAGTTCGTCACCACACAATCGCGGGCATTATATCTAAATACAAGCTGTCAGACCAAGACGAATACTACAACTTACTCGACAGAACGATTGAGCTCATAAACCCAACCTACTTTATAGAAGTACACTCAATAAACGAGATGTGCGACATGGACAGAGGCATCACCAAAATAAATGACAAGAGAAAACAGAATATACTTTTAAGAAAAATGATTTCACTGGTACCGCAAGAGAGGGTCCCGAGACACCGACTAATACGCAATCTGATCGACATGGAAGAATTTGACGCCGCGAATTCAGAAATTAGGCTTTTTGAAAAAGAACTGAGAACAGATGGCCCTGTGCAGCGGTACAAAGTAAAACTCCTACTAAGCCGAGCAAAAAACACTTCTGGAATAATGCTAGAAGATAAAGTTTCGATTACTTCTGAAGCTGCACAACTCGCTGAGAGGGGTATTGATAGGTTTAAAGACGACAAAAACCTATACGGAACATATCTCGAAGCGGGCGTTGCATATTACAGGCTAACAAAAAATACAGAAATATTCGACAAAGCCATGAAATCTGCAAATAACGCTTATGATCGCATCCTCGATCCCGATCTCAAAAGAACAATTCGGGTATACCAAAACATTGAACAAAGATTCTCTAGTTCCCTGTAATCCAAGACGGAACCAGCCCTTGTCCCACTGACAACTAAGGGTGCCACGTCAAGCTGGCCGGAAGGTCCTGCTTGGGGGCAAGCGCAATCACCTGATCAAGGAACAGGCGGGCAATCGGTGACAGGCTTTTGCTTTTGCGGGTAATCACGCCGATATGGCGATGGCGTTCCGGGGTGGTGAGTGGCACAAACACCAGCTTTTCCGGGGCCGCCATATCCGAGACGCGCGCGGCCAGTTCCGGCAGAACCGTAATCCCCACCCCTTCGGCGACCATGGCGGCCAGTGTGATGGTGTTGGATGTTTCGACAATCGGGCGCGGCAGGATCGGGCCGGTGGCGCCCAAAGCGATATCGCTGTCTTCCTCTGATACGTCACTGCCGTTCGGATCAGGCGACCGCATTGCCTTCTCCTCGGCCCGCATTGCCTTTTGCGCGCGGGCCAAAACCGATTTCGCCGCCGGAATACCCGCCGCCACCGCATCACGCACGGCGGGACTTAGAACCGGCATGGTATCGCTTGAAAGGTCGCTTGTGACACCGGGCTGCGCCATCAGCGCCCCGGTCCCGGATTCCGGCCCCAACCCGACAAGCTTTTGCCCGGTTAAATCCGACCAGCGCAAAACCGACTTCTTGGCAAATGCGTGATCGGCCCGGCACAGCACGCCAAACCGGTCGGAAAACAGCGGGCGAAAGGCAATATCCGGCAACGCCTGCCATTCCCCGGCAATCCCAAAATCGGCGGCATTATTCGCCACCGCCTCATGCACTTCACCGGCATTGCGTTCATCCAGACGAACGCGCGCATCCGGGTGCGCCGCGACAAATTCGGAAATCACTGTCGGCAAAATACGGGTCAAAACAGATGGCGCTGCGGCAATCGTAATCTTGCCCCCGATCCCCTTTGACAGCGCATCCAGATCACCAAGCGCCTCTTCAAAATCGGCCAGCAACCGCCGCGCAATCGGCAAGAACCGCTCCCCGGTCTGGGTCAGTGCCACCTGTCGCGTCGTGCGATCAAAAAGGGCTGCCCCCGTCACATCCTCAAACTGGCGAATGGTCGCGGTAACCGCAGGCACCCCAAGCCCCAGAACCCCGGCCGCAGCGGTAAAATTCCCCTGATCGGCAACTGCGACAAATACACGCATATGACGGATATTCAGCGATGACAGCATGGTCTTGATGATCCGTTTCGGTTAATTCCCCTGCCCGGTCAGACCATAACGCCCGAAACGGATTGAGGAAAAGGGTTATTGGTTGACGCAACCGCTTCCGCCTCTAACTCACTTCTTATCGAGCGTCGGCGGCACGGTTTTGATTGCGGTCACGGTTGGGTGCACCTCGATCAGGCATTCGCGGAACACGCGCGCCATGCGTGACATCACCGATTGCGGGAAGTTCGCCACACACATGCCGATCTTGAAGCTGAGCAGATCGGGACGAAGTGCGCGCATCTCGCCGCGCTCCACCCATTGCCGGGCGAAGTGGGTGGGCAGGAAGCTGACAAACTTGCCGCTTCGGATCAGATAGGCCAGCCCTTCCATGTCATAAGCCGTCGCACTGGGTGGATGTTTGAACAGTGACTGAAACGCCAGCGCCACCGAATAGCCGCGCCGGGCGTATTTCTGTTCGGCCAGTTGTTCGATTGGCATTTTTTCATGCGCCTTTTCAAACAATGCATGATCCTTGCCGCAATACATCGTCTGTTCTTCGTGAAAAAGCTGCTGCATCTGCACGGCTGCATTCATCGGCTGGTTGGGCATGACGGCGATTTCCATCTGCCGACTAAGCAACGCGTTTTCAATCTGGTTGGGGGAGACGACAACAAAGGTCGGATGCACGCCCGGTGCGCGTTCATGAAACAGCGCAATCGCCCGATCAAGCTTGCAATTGGGGTTTTCGACCATCGCATCAATCACGCCAACGCGAAGCTCACCCACCATATTACCGCGAATGGCGCCCACCTCGGCCCGAAAGGAGTCAGCCGCGGCAAACAGTTTGATCACCTCGCTATAGATCTTTTGCCCATGTTCGGTCAGCGAAAAGCCCGACCGCCCGCGCCGACAAAGCTTCACCCCCAGCCGGGTTTCAAGGGCTGACATCTGCGTGCTGATGGTCGATCTGGAAATACCCAACGCGTCCTGGGCGGCGGTAAAACCGTTGCTTTCGACGATGGTTCGGAAAATCCGCAACTGGCGGAAATCCACATCACTGAGCGGCGGAAGTGTAACTGACATCGGCGGCAGACCTTCGTGAAAGCAATACGTTGAGAAAATCGGACGTTTAGTTTGAAAGTTTCATATTATTGAACACGTCTCGTCATGGCAATCTCTGCGCACAGTTTGAAGATTTGTATTGCGCCAACTGCGCGCCTCGCGCCACCAGCGCCCCCAGCGCCACCGCCCTAAGGAACACCGCCCATGAGCAACGCCACCACCAAACCTGAAACTGAATCGGGCATTTCCTTTGTTCCGCCTTCGGCGATGACCCTGCCGCGCTATGCCGGGGTGGCAAGCTTCATGCGCGCCCCGCATCTTTCAATATCCGATGCGGCCTTAAGCCAGGTCGATATCGCCATGATCGGCGTGCCATGGGATGGCGGCACCACCAACCGCCCTGGCGCGCGGCACGGCCCGCGTCAGTTGCGTGATCTCTCCACAATGATCCGCCCGAAACATCCGGTCACCGGCCAGAACCCGTTTGAAGACCGCAACGTTGCCGATCTGGGCGATGCGCCGGTCAACCCGGCCGACATCATGGATACGCTTGAAAGTGTCACGGGCTTTATTGCCGACCTGAAATCAAAGGGCATCACGCCCTTAAGCGCCGGTGGGGATCATTTGCTGTCCTATCCGATCCTCAAGGCACTGGCAGTTGATGGCCCGCTTGGCATGGTGCATTTCGATGCCCATACCGATCTGTTTGACAGCTATTTCAACGGTTTCAAATACACCCACGGCACGCCGTTCCGCCGCGCGATCGAGGACGGTTACCTTGATCCCAGGCGCGTGGTTCAGATCGGCATTCGCGGCACGATGTATGACGGCGAGGATGTTGAATGGGGCCTGGCCCAAGGGGTGCGCATCATTCGCATGGAAGAAGTCCTTGATCGCGGCATTGATCAGGTCATGGCAGAGGCCCGCGACATTGTTGGCCGCGATAAAACCTATGTCAGCTTTGATATTGATTCCGTCGACCCCGCCTTCGCGCCGGGCACCGGCACACCGGAAATCGGCGGTTTCAACAGCCGAGAGGCGCAAAAAATGATCCGCCTTCTGGGCGGCCTTAATCTTGTGGGGGCGGACCTTGTTGAAGTGTCCCCACCTTTTGATCCTTCGGGAGGAACAGCCTGGCTTGGCATCTCGCTCATGTATGAATTGCTGTGCGTGCTGGCCGGGTCAAACGCCACCAAAAACCCGAACCGAAAATCGGGCTAGGCATACCGAAAAAGACCAAAACCCATCAGAGAGCATCTCACACCGGAGACACCATCTATGAAACGCATTCTTTCGAAAATCTGCCTGTCGGGTGCGGCACTCGCAACCGCCTTCTCGCTGTCCACGGCCGCCTCGGCCGAGGAACTCACCATTGCCCATTCCACCTGGGTTGGCTATGGCCCGCTTTATATCGCCCAGGAAGAAGGCTTCTTTGAAGACGAAGGCCTTGATGTCAAACTGGTCGTCATGGAAGACGTCAAAACCCGTATGCCGGCCCTGGCCGCCGGCCGGATTGATGTTGCGGTTACCACCATTGACACCGTGCTTGGTTTTTACACCAAAGACCATCCGCTGACCTATCTGTTTGCGCTTGATGATTCGCGCGGCGGCGACGGCATTGTTGCCAATGCCGACATCAAAAGCCTGGCCGATCTTAAGGGCAAAAATGTCGCCTATACCGAGGGGTCTGTTTCCCAGTTCTTCTTAAGCGTCCTTCTCAAGGAAGCAGGCATGAGCCTTGACGACGTCAACTCGATGAACATGTCGGCCGGTGATGCTGGTGCGGCCTTTGTCGCCAAGCGTGTTGACGCCGCCGTGACCTGGGAGCCGTGGCTGACCCGTGGGCAGGATACCGAACATGGTCACCTGCTGATTGACAGCTCCAAGGCGCCGGGCCTGATCACCGACATCGCGGTCACGACCGAAGAAACCTTGGCGGCCCGTCGTCCGGAAATGGAAGCGCTGTATCGTGCTTGGGCCAAGGCGGTTGCCTGGCAGAAAGCAAACGAAGAAGCAGCTGACGTGATTATGGCCAAAGGCGTTGGCGGCTGGCTTGATGATCCGGCGGTCTTTGCCGACACCCGTTCGGGCATTGCGTTTTACGATGCTGACATGAACAAGACCTTCATGGATCCGTCCAACCCGGATGGCATCGTTGGCACCATTGCCAATGCGATGACCCTTGGCAAGGAAAGTGGCCTGATCACGCTTGAAGCCGACCCGAAAAGCCTGCTGGCTGCGGACATCGTGAAATAACGAACGCCACCAAGTTCAAGACTTAAAAAGAGCAAGCATCATGTGGACCAGATCCCTTTTCTCGCCCAAGACCGATATCGACAAGGGCACCTATGTCACCCTGTCGCTGATTTCGGTTGCAATTGTCATGGCCCTTTGGTGCTTGCTTACCTATGGCGGGATCACGCCCAAGGACTTCCTTGCCGCCCCGCATGAAGTGGTGGCCGCCGGCATCAAGCGCATCGCCAATATGTCCCTGTTTGAACATATGTGGGCAAGCCTTGTTGTCATCCTGTCGGGCTTTATCCTGGCCTCCGTCTTTGCCGTTCCCATCGGCATCCTGATGGGCAGTTTCCGCGCGGTGCAGGCGCTGATTGAACCGATCACCGGTTTCATGCGCTATATCCCGGTTTCCGCCCTGATCCCGCTTCTGATCCTGTGGATCGGCATCGGGGTCGAACAGAAAATCATGGTGATTTTCCTCGGTACTTTTTTCCAGCAGTTGATTCTGATTTCCGACGTTTCCGCCCGGATTTCCAAGGACCTGATTGATTGTGCCTACACCCTTGGCGCGGATCGCCGCCGTGTGGTCACCCGTGTGCTGGTTCCGGCCTGCATGCCCGGTGTGATGGATAACCTGCGCGTTACGATGGGCTGGGCCTGGACCTATCTGGTGGTGGCCGAACTGGTCGCAGCCGACACCGGCCTTGGCTACATGATCCTGAACGCCATGCGCGGGCTGTTTACCGATGTGATTTTGCTTGGTGTCTTTACCATCGGCATTCTGGGCCTGATCACCGACTTCTTCTTTAAATGGGCACGCCGGCGCTTGCTGCCCTGGTCTGCTGATTTTTAAGGGGCGATACACTCATGAGCAAGCTTTCCCTCCGTGACATCACGGTCCGTTTCGAACCCAAGGGCAAACCACCGGTCTTGGCCCTTGATGATGTATCGCTTGATGTTGCCAATGACACCTTTTCGGTGATTGTCGGCCCGTCGGGCTGTGGCAAATCAACGTTGCTGCGCCTTGTCGCCGGGCTTGAAACCCCGACATCGGGCCGACTTGAACTCGATGGCGATCCGATCAATGGCCCGTCGGCTGATCGCGGCATGGTGTTTCAAAGCTACACCCTGTTTCCGTGGCTCACAGTCCGTGAAAACGTCATGTTCGGCCCGAAGCTTAAAAACCTTCCGAAATCCGAATGCGAAGACATTGCCGATGATCTGATCAAGGCGGTGCATCTTGAAGGGTTTGAAAAATCCTATCCCAAGGAACTCTCGGGCGGCATGCGCCAGCGTGTGGCGCTGGCGCGTGCGCTTGCCAATGATCCGCGCATTTTGCTGATGGATGAACCGTTTGGCGCGCTTGACAGCCAAACCCGTCAGATGATGCAGGAATTGTTGCTCGATGTCTGGCAAAGCCGCCGCAAGACGGTGCTTTTCATTACCCACGACATTGACGAGGCGATTTTCCTTGGAGATGAAGTGCATGTGATGTCAGCCCGCCCCGGCCTGATCAAGCAGTCGCTTGATATCGCGATACCGCGCCCGCGCCACATCGATGCGCTGACCAGCCCGGAATTCATGGATTACAAGCGCACCATCCTGTCGCTGATGCATGACGAAGCGATCAAAGCCGAAGACGCCGCCAACCACCGAAAATCGGCCTAGGCCGCCAAAAAGCGCGGCAAAACAAACACCTGCCTGACTTGCCACCACCCGACAGGTTCAGGCACAGGGAATGTGCGGCTCACAGCAAATCCCGCACATTCCCGCTCACGTCCGGCATGAAAACCCGCTCAAAGCCCCGTGTTCCGGGCACTACAACGCTACGCACACCACGATCGCGCCCACTGCAGGGCGCAGTTTGCGCGGCAATACCGTGCCTTCAGGCAAGGACATCGCCCCCTTGCCTGTCTCAAAAGGCGTCACACAGCCGCTGCCACCGCCGCACCCCCATCAGCCGCAAACGCCCGAATACTGCGCCTTGCGCAAGGTTTTTCTGCCATATGCGGCAAAACTCGCGGTGCAGCGGCACGAAATCTGACATCGGGAAACCGCCCAAAATCGGCGTCGGTGGCACGTCGAAGACCATCCCCTGCCCATCGCAAATATAGCGTCCTGAATTTCCGCCTAAAACAAATTGTATGAGGATTAAAAGCGCGCCATTGCGGTGCGTTTTGGCTGGCGGTTTGGGATACGCTGCACGGCATTTCGATTATTCATTTTTTTTGAATAATCTTTCGGAATTTTCGATTTGTCTATTCAATCGCGATCAGGTCAAATGGGTTTGCATGCCAGATCGGGGGCCCGGCCCGCACCGGAAATTACCCCCAAAAGGCATATGATATTATCATACGAGTATTGAGAGAGCCCGATGTCCGTCCCTGCCCCGGCAACCACCCCGGTTACGAATGCGTCGAACAAGAGCGTGATCACGAAATTGCCGGCCCTGACCCCGGATCGGTCGCTTGACAGTCTGACGCTGGGGTTCCTTAAAACGCTGGAGGCCGAGGGCAAGTTTTCGGGCGAAATCCATGCCGATTTCCCGACGCGTTTGATCCATGCGACCGACAACAGCGTCTATCAGGTAATGCCAACCGCTGTGCTGCAGCCCAAAACACGCGATGACATCAATGTGGTGATGGAGCTTGCAGGGCGGGAGAAATTTTCCGAGGTCAAAATCACCCCGCGTGGGGGCGGCACCGGCACCAATGGCCAGTCGCTGAACAACACCATCATTCTCGATACCTCCAAACATCTCAACAACATTCTGGGCTTTGATGCGGAGCGCGGGCTTGTGCATGTCGAGCCGGGTGTGGTGCTGGATCAGCTAAATGCCTGGCTGAAGCCCCATGGCTATTTCTTCCCGCCCGCCGTTTCGACCGCAAGCCGCGCCACGGTTGGCGGCATGATCGGATCGGATAGCTCCGGCAAGGGATCGCGGATTTATGGCAAAACCAGCCATTACATCCATGACATGACAACCGTGCTAGTCGATGGCACGGATTTCAATACCCGCGCCATGAGTGCCGACGAGGCCGCAGAAACCATGGAACGCGCGGACCGCGTTGGGCAGCTTTATAAAAAAGTCCATGACGAAATCGCGCCCCGGCGCGATCAGATCAAATCCGTGTTCCCGGAAATGAACCGGGGCCTGACGGGCTATAACCTGAAGGAAGCGGTGGCGGATAACGGGGATATGAACCTGTCGTTTTTGATTGCCGGGGCCGAAGGCAGCCTTGGCATGGTCAAGGAGATTACTTTCCGCGTCATTCCGTTGCCCAAGCACAAGGCAGTTACGGTTGTCCGTTATGACAGCTTTGACTCAGCGCTGCGTCACGTCAAAACGCTGGTGCAGTTTGACCCGGTCGCGATTGAAAGCATCGATGACAAGGTCATGAAACTGGCCGAGCAGGATGAAAGCTGGCACATGCTGGGAAAGCTTCTCGGCACGGAAAACAGCAATACCCCCACGCGCGGCTTTAACGTGGTCGAGTTTGTCGGCGAGACGGAGGCCGAAGTCGCCGACAAGCAGGCGGAGCTACGCACCTATCTTGATGCCAACCCGACCGAAGAGTTTGCGCCGATTGGCTTTGTGCAGGCGACCGATCCGGGGCAAATCGCCGCGATCTGGTCAATCCGCGCCAAATCGGTGGGCTTGCTGGGCAATCTTGAGGGCAAACGTCGCGCCACCCCGTTTGTCGAAGATACCGCCGTGCCGCCGGAAAACCTTGCCGATTTCATTGCCGAGTTCCGGGCACTGCTGGATGCCGAGGGCCTTGATTACGGCATGTTTGGCCATGTTGATGTCGGGTGCCTGCATGTCCGCCCGCTGCTTGACATGATGGATGAAGAGGATGAAGCCCGCATTCGGCGTGTTTCGGACGCGGTGGCGGAGCTTACCAAACGGTATAACGGCCTGATCTGGGGCGAGCATGGCAAGGGCTTTCGGGGGGAATATAGCCCGATCTATTTCGGGCCGGAGCTTTATGACAGCTTGCGTCGCATCAAGGAGGCCTTTGATCCCGAAGGGCAGCTTAACCCCGGCAAGATCGCATCGCCATACAGCAAAAACACGCCGATCACGGCAATTGACGAAGCACCGATGCGCGGCCAGTTTGACCGCCAGATCGAGGATGCGCTTCGCGATGAATACCTGAATGCGACGCGGTGTAACGGCAACGGGGCGTGCTTTAACTGGGATCTGATGGATGCGATGTGCCCGTCCTATAAGGTCACGCGGTCCCGCGTTCATTCGCCCAAGGGCCGGGCCGGCATGATCCGCGAATGGATCCGGCAATTATCCGTCGGCACCGATCCGATGAACAAGGACCTTGCCGTGATCAATGGCCGGGATTTTTCCCATGATGTGTATGAGGCAATGGCCGGTTGCCTGTCGTGCAAGGCGTGCGCGGGGCAATGCCCGGTCAAGGTCGATATCCCGGAAATGAAATCCCGGTTTCTGGAGACCTATCACACCCGATATAAAAGACCCGTAAAGGATTACGTGATTGCCAAGCTTGAATACTTGGCCCCGCTTCTGGCAACCGCACCGGGCCTGTTTAACGCGCTGCAATCCATCCCGCCGATGCCTTGGATTTTCAAACGCTTCATCGGCCTGACCGATTTGCCAAAGCTGCACACCCAAAGCCTGAAATCCGGCCTGCGGCAACGCGGCATTGGCAAATTCAAGCAGGCGGAACTGGATGGCTTGAGTGCGGATGAAAAGGCAAAGTCGGTGATCCTCGTGCAGGATTGCTTTACCACCTATTATGACACCGACGTGGTTCTGGCCCATGTCGACCTTTTGCAACGTCTTGGATACCGCGTTTTCGTGCCGCCCTATCGCCCCAATGGCAAGGCGATGCATGTGAAAGGGTTCCTGAAACGCTTTGATTATCAGGCGAAGCAAAATGACATCGTGCTGGGCAAAATCGCGCAAGTTGGAATTCCAATGATCGGGATCGAGGCCAGCGTGACCCTGACCTACCGGCAGGAATACGCCCAGCGCCTTTCAAACCGCCCGGATTATCGCGTTCATCTGTTCCATGAATGGCTGGCGGGCGAGATCGAGCATGGCCGACTGACCCCGCCGAAACTTGATAACGGCGTTAACATGGACACCACGGATGCCCCGGCAAGCCTGTTCCCCCATTGCACGGAAAAAACGTCGCTTCCCGATGTTGGCGTAAAATGGCAGAACATCTTTGCCGCCTTCGGACTTAAACTGACCACGGAAAAAACCGGGTGTTGCGGCATGGCCGGTGTCTATGGCCACGAAACCCGCCATCAGGAAAGCTCGCGCGAGTTGTATGACCTGAGCTGGAAAAAGAAGGTCGATGCGACGGGCACGCAAAACATGCTGGTGACCGGTTATTCGTGTCGCTGTCAGGTGGATCGCTATGAAGGCGCGAAGCCGCAGCATCCGGTGCAATATCTCGCCAAGCTTGTGGCATAGGAGCCCCCATGATCCGTCACATCGTTCTGACCAAATTCCACGCCGAGGTCACCAAGGCCGAAATCGACAGCCTGTTTGTCAAGCTGGCAGAGCTTCAAAACCACATCGCCGGCATGCGCGGCTTTGACGGCGGCGTTTCGGTCAGCCCGGAGGGGTTTGAACAAGGCTTCCGGCACGGATTTTCAATTGATTTTGATGATGCGGCAGCACGTGACGCCTATCTGGAGCATCCAGAGCATAAGGCCTTGGGCGGGCAGTTGGTTGGGCTGCTGGAGGGTGGTATCGCCGGGTTGGTGGTGTTTGATTTGGTTGTTGACAGGTCTGCATAGTCGAGCAGTTTCGCGCCAGAACGTATGGCGTCTGAGGTACGAAACCCGCCGCCCAAAAATCTAGCGAAAGTTATATGAACTTAGCTTGAAAAACGTGGATGCGATAGGTCTGCAAAACAGACTGTCTAATTATTAGCCCTGCCATTTTTAAATAGAGAACTAAAAATAGATAAAGACTAAGCTGCCGGTCACATTTTGAATCCAGACTTTAAGTCAAAATTTTATTTCGAAACACATAGATCGGGGCTTCGGTTGAATACACACCTAGAAATCACGTTACAAAATTAATTCCGCAATAGATTTACGCTATCTTTAGGTGACCAATAGCGAACCCAGACACTAAATAATATCCTAATTAATCTGAATCAATTTCTTCAAAAATAGCTGAATGCGACAGTGTTACAATATTTCTGTAATCATCGGCAGCAACAGAGTCTAACATAAGCATTTCCATGTAGGTACTTTGAATGGCATCCTTAAAGCTATTAATACATGCATTCGTTCCTGCCTCGATTTTGTCTCGCCATGCTGCTTCCTCTTCGCTCGAAGCATTTTCTGCCAATTTCCCATTCGAGTGGTAGACCGTTTGAGAAATCGCATGAGCGTAGTCTTTTGAACTGTGCTCTTCTAGAAGCTCTTTCCCTGCTCGCGTCAAGATAGGTTGAAAAACTGCTGCATAATATAGACATGCGCTCGAGCTCTCGTCGAGCCAGCCTAAGTCGATTGATAGACTGATTTGCGCAAAACTGCCCGGCCCTACTGTAGCGACCCGGGTTCCCTTTCCTACACCCAACAAAGCTGCTTGGATTTTACCCTTGTTTACGGCAGGTAGAATAGACACAGTCTTGCCATCCCAAGATGCCAACGCCAATGTGCGACCTCGGTACTCCAATGGTAAACTGCCCGAATTTTTAAACCGCATGCCATATGCAATACGATGGGCACGGCCATCTGAATCGATTTCTTGGTCCGTCACAAAACCTTTGACATCTTCGACGGATGGGAAAAAAAAAGCAAAGTTTCGAATATCCTGCGCTTCTCGCTCTCGACTATCAAAAAACCAAAATCCGACAGCGATGCTAATCGCTCCTATCATGGCCGCCAAATCCTGCGGAGAGTTGGGAATGAGTATCCTCTTGAACCACTGCGGTTCCTTTGACTCGCACAATTTCTTGTTCAAGGTATTTCCCCAATTTTGCGACAAACATTTCTGCCATCAATGTATTTGAAGCCGGGAATGCAATGAAAGTTTAATTCCAAAACTTATTCGTAACACGGAAAAGTGAACTAATAATAATATATGCAATCAGTTTTGACTGCGAGCCACGTTTAAAATAAGTGCTTATGGTACAATTTCGCCAAAACCAGTCGATTGTATATACATTTGACATATACACACTCAAAGTGCACAATGCCTGAAAGCTTACCCGCGTATGGAGGCATTCATGACTCAGGCATCCGTATTTCTAAACAACAAGACGCAGGCTGTCCGCCTGCCCAAGGATGTTGCCTTTCCCGAGGGCACGAAAACGGTTGAGGTGATTTCGGTCGGGGTGACGCGGGTGATTGTGCCAAGCGATCACTTGTGGGAAACATTCTTTGACAGTCACACCGTCAGTGATGATTTCATGGAAGATCGCAATCAGCCCGATATGCAGGAACGGGAAGCGCTATAATGCTGCGCTTTATGCTGGACACCAATATCTGCATCTATGTGATCAAGAACCGCCCACCGTCCTGCCGGGAGAAATTCACCACCCATAGCGGGGCTTTGGCAATTTCATCGGTCACCATGGCCGAACTGATCTATGGCGCGATGAAATCCGCCAAGCCGGAGAGCAACCTGCGGACCATCGAGGAATTCGCCGCCCGCCTGACCGTGCTTGATTTCGACACCCATGCCGCAGGCCATTACGGCGAAATACGCAGCAACCTTGAAGCCAAAGGTACTGTCATCGGCCCCTATGACATGATGATAGCTGGGCACGCACGCAGTCACGGTCTGGTCCTTGTCACCAACAACACCCGCGAGTTTGAACGCGTGGATGGGCTGCGTTTGGAGAACTGGGTTTAGAGAACAAAAGACATATTATTGTGCACAACTTCAAGCGCAGGATGACTCCAGTTGCTTCATTTGATTGACTTGATTGAAAAAAGCCTGTCGTCGGTAGAGTCAGATTTCTTAGGTTGGTTTGAAGGTATACCCAGCGGTTCAGCATGGCGTGTGATATCTGACTACAGTGTCGACAATTCATCCAAACAAAATGATGCTTACACATTTGTCATATTGCTCAACCACGACACGTCCGAGAATATATCATCTTATGTCAATTCTGTTGCACCGGTTGACATCAAAGGAACACGCACCCCATCAACTGGACTGATCAAATATTTAGCGTGCCCCGTTTCTTTCAGCATCACGTTTGTCGTTGCGCGCAATAGCGACCATCTCAAAGCCTTTATTACATCGGAAGCGATGCTAGACCATGCAATTGGTATGCGAGAGACAATAGCTAACAAGCTAGCTGAAGAACCAGAAAATGCGCATTTTTATGCGCCCCTTGATAGAAGGTTTAACGCGCTTCAACAGGAGCTTGAGGGGAAAAGGGCAAATCTAAAACTATTACGTAAAATGTTTCTTGCTGGAACATTTGCTAGTATCGCGTTCCGCTTACTTGAACGCAAAAGGCCTTCGAATATTTTCTGGATAACCGACCGTGATGCGATCTTTGACCGACATAATGGGGTTGCATTTGATATTGCTTGGGTCCTTTTCCAAGTAACTAGGCTAAACTTGGCACCTGTCGTGCATTTAACTCGTCCAAAGTTCTACTTTGCTTATCCCGGAATGGATGGGGCTACGGAATATGCAGAATTTGTTCGACTACCCGACTACCTCGCCGGAGTTTTTGCCGATATCCAGCTTCCGCAGATCACATTCAGCCACGGCAAATTCGAACCAATTTTCGAGCAACTAATAATAAACTCCACTAACAACACAGTAATCGAACTACTAACTAGCGTGCGTGACGATCACGTTACGGCCAGACGCCTTCGCTTCACAAAATAAGACGGCAGGCGACATAAAAAGCAGCGCCGTTTAATTGCGCTGCTCTTTTTGTTTCTTGAATGAAGTTCGAGATTCCCGCCTCCGCGGGAATGACGGTGTCTGATGGCGGGTTTTGCCGGTCTGATCAGACCGGCGTTGACATCACCAAATTGGATTTCTGCCGGGCTAAGTATTTGCCATCGCCCTTTTGGCCGGTGACTTTGCCGTCCTTGACCACGGTTTTGCCACGCACGATGGTGTGGACGGGCCAGCCTTTGACTTCTAGGCCTTCATAGGGGCTGTAGTCGCAGCCCTGTTGCAGGATGTCGTTGGTGATTGTGACGTTTTTATTGGGGTCCCAAAGTGCGAGGTCGGCGTCGGAGCCAATCGCAATTGTGCCCTTTTGCGGGTACATGCCATAAAGCTTGGCGTGGTTGGTGGATGTGAGTGCCACGAACCGGTTGAGGTCAATGCGGCCCTTTTGCACGCCTTCGGAAAACAGGATCGGCAGGCGGGTTGCCACGCCGGGGATGCCATTGGGGATCCAGCGGAAGCTTTTCTTGCCCTTTTCATTGAGCTTGCCTTCCGGGTCGTTAAAGCGGAACGGGCAATGATCGGATGAGAAGAGGTCAAACACGCCGCGTTCCAGACCATCCCAACAGGCGTCCTGACTTTCCTTGTCGCGCGGCGGCGGGGAGCAGACGAATTTCGCACCTTCAAGTTCGTCCTGATCAAGATCATCGGCGGTCAGCATCAGATATTGCGGGCAGGTTTCGCCGACGATCTTGGACCCGCGCACGCGCGCACGTTCGATTTCTTCCATCGCCTGCTGGTTCGATACATGAACGATGACAATCGGGGTATCGACGATTTCGGCCAGTGACAACGCGCGATGGGTGGCTTCGCGCTCTGCCGCGATGGGGCGGGTTGTGGCGTGGGATTTGGCGGAAAATTCGCCGGCTGCTTCGTGCTGCCCGATCAGGAAGCGAATGGCGTCCTCGTTCTCGCAATGAACCAGCACCAGCGCGCCGGTGTTTTTGGCAGCACTTAGCGTTTCAAGGATTTCATCATCGCGCAGACGCAGGTTTTCATAGGTCATGAAGACCTTAAACGATGTATAGCCATCCTCGACCAGGGCCGGGAGTTCCTGACCCAGCACAGACGGCGTCGGGTCGGTGACGATCAGATGGAAGGCCACATCAATATGGCATTTGCCGTCCGCCTTGGCGTGATAGACATCAAGCGAATGCCGCAGGCTGTCGCCCTTTTCCTGCATGCAGAATGCCAGGATCGAGGTATTGCCCCCAATAGCGGCCGAACGTGTGCCACTTTCGAAATCATCGGCCATGACGATGCCATCGCCGGATGGCTGATCAATATGGACGTGGCTGTCGATCCCGCCGGGCATGACATACAGCCCGGTGGCATCGACAATGTCATCAGCGCCTGTGAGGTTGGCGGCGATGGCAGAAATCTTGCCATCGGTAATGCCAAGATCGGCGACGTACGTGTCGCTGGCGGTGACGATGGTGCCGTTTTTGATGATGCGGTCAAACTGCATGATGTGGCCCCTGCCCCCTTATTGATTGGTCGTCGCAAGCAGACGGTCAAACGCCGCAGTTAGTCGGTCCACCTGGTCAATTGTGTTGTAGTGCACCATTGAAACACGCACGACGCCAGCATTATCAGACAGCCCCATATATTCGACCAGACGCCTTGAATGGAAATCGCCAAAGCGAATGGCGATGTTTTCCGCATCAATCGCCTTGCAGATATCCTCGGCATTGCGGTTATCAAAGCGAAACGCAATGGTCGGGATGCGCGTGCCGTCGCGGTTATCGTCCTGCCCGATGATCACGCAATCATTGCGCCCACGCAGGTAACGCAGCAAGCGTTCGGTGAGATCGTTTTCCTGATGGGTGATGGCGTCATAGGCGGCAACGATTTTATCGCGCGTGCTGCCGGTGCCGGACTTGTCTCCCATGGCCTTTTCACCCAGTTCGACCAGATATTCGACAATGCCGCAGACGGAATAGGCCATTTCGTAGCTGGGGTTGCCGGGCTCGAGCTTTCCGGGGACTTTGTCCTTGCCGTAGAAATAATGATAAAGCGTATCAAGTTCGAGCAGCAGGTCATACTTGCCAAACATCAACGCCCCGTGCGGGCCGTAGGTCTTATAGAGGCTAAAGACATAATAGTCGGCGTCAAAGGCCTGAACGTCCACGGCGCGGTGCGGCGCATAGGCGACGGCATCAATGCAGATTTTGGCCCCATTGGCATGGGCGTAATCGGCAAATTCGCGGATCGGATTGATCTCGCCAATGATGTTGGAAACGTGCGTGACACAGACCAGTTTGGTCTTGTCGCTCATGACCGCTTTGAGACCATCAAGGGTCAGACGCCCGGTGGTGACATCAGGTTCCCAGAAACGGAGATTGATGCCGAATTCCTCAAGCGCCACCCACGGGCCGATATTGCTTTCATGATCGCCGATGGTGACGACAATCTCGTCACCTGGTTGGAACTGGCTGCGCATGGCGCGCGCCAGGTTTTGCAGCAGTACCGTGGTTGACGGGCCGAAAATGATTTCCTCTGGCCGCGAAGCGTTCACCCACTGGGCAGCGGCCTTGCGGGCGTCCATCAGGGCCTCTGCCGCCTTTTGGGAGACTTCGTAGGACCCGCCGATCTGCACATTGCGATCGAGCAGGAAGCTGTTGATGCGATCCAAGGCCTTGGTCAGGATTTGCGATCCGCCGGCATTGTCAAAAAAGGTCCAGCCATTGGCAAGGGCGGGAAACTGGCTTTGGACATAGTCCATATCAAGGGTACGTTGTGGTGCCATTGAAGGCATCCTCCGAGTTTCTGGTTTTGTTATTATAGGCGCTGGGCCCTAGTGATCGAGAACGGCGTGGAGGAAATTCCGTGTGCGTTCTTCCCTGGGCGTATCGAATATTTCGCTGGGCGTTCCGGCCTCGATAATGGCGCCGCCATCCATGAACAGGACGCGGTCAGCCACCTGACGGGCAAAGCCCATTTCGTGGGTGACAACGACCATGGTAACCCCGGTCCCGGCGAGCTTTTTCATGACATCCAAAACCTCGCCGACCATTTCGGGATCAAGGGCGGATGTCGGTTCATCAAACAGCAAAACACGCGGTTCCATGGCTAAAGCCCGTGCAATCGCCACGCGCTGTTGCTGCCCACCTGATAGTTGGGCCGGGTATTTGTCGGCCTGAACCGAAATGCCGACGCGTTCGAGCAAATCACGGGCGCGTTTTTCAGCATCCGCCTCGGACATTTTGCGCACCCGGATCGGGGCCAGCATGACATTGCGCAGCACGGTCATGTGCGGGAACAGGTTGAACGACTGAAACACCATGCCGACTTCGGCCCGCACCTGATCCAGATCCGGTCCCGGGCGCACCGGGATGCCATCGACGGTGATTTCACTGCCGTCTTCAAACGGTTCAAGATGGTTGATGCAACGGATCAGCGTTGATTTGCCCGATCCCGAAGGGCCGACGACGCAGAGCACTTCGCCCTGGGTGATTTCAAGGTCAATGCCGTGCAGGGCAACGAAACTGCCATAGGTCTTGCGGAGGTTGGAAATTTTGATCAATGGCGCTGTCATCAGGCTCTCCCGCGGCTAAAACGTTTTTCAAGGCGCGCGACAAAGCGGACCATCGGCAACAGCAGGATCAGATAGATCACAGCCGCACCGATCAGCGGCGTCGGATTGGCGGCAAGTGCCTGTGCCTGGGTCGCCTGTTTGAGCAGATCGGGCATGGCAACAACCGAGGCCAGCGCGGTGTCCTTAAGAACGTTGATGCAGTTATTGGTCAGCGGCGGGATGACGATGCGGATCGCCTGGGGCAGGATCACATCGGTCATGATATAGCGGTTGGACAGACCGAGTGCGGCGGATGCTTCAAACTGGCCCTTGGGGATGGCTTCGATGCCCGCGCGGAAGATTTCGGCGGTATAGGCCGAAGACACCAATGTGAGTGCGGTGACGGCCGAGAAGAATGGCGACAGGCGAATACCGACAAAGGGCAGCGCGTAATAAACAATGATCAGCAAAACCAGAAGCGGGATCGAGCGGAAGACATCGATATAGCCGCGCACCAATGCGATCACGACCGGCCCGGCATAAAGGCGCAACACGGCCAGAAACAGCCCGCCGATCAGACCGGCAATGATGCTGGTTGCGCCAATCCCGATGGTAACCAGCAGGCCGTTCATCAATTGCGGCAGGCTTTGCATCAGGACAGGGATGTTAAAGAAAGTCGAAAATAAATCCATTTCACCACCAAGTCAGGTTGCCGCGCCGACGATCCCGGGAGACGATTGGCATCGTCGGCGCGCAAGAGATGCGATATGCGATTAGTCGATGGACGGCATATCAAGGACCTTGACGGTCGAGGTGGTGTCTTCCGGTTTCGCACCGAACCAGGTTTCATGCAGACCGGCGATGAAGCCTTCTTTTTTCAGCTCGGTGATAACGTCGTTAACTTCGGTTGCGAGTTCCGCGTCCTTGTTAAACATGATCGAGTATTTTTCACCCGTCGTGATGCGTTCGACCACCTTAAGGGCCGGCTTGTCCTTGACGTAATACAGCAGTGCCGGAATGTCGGACACGTAGCCATCAATACGGCCCGCCTGCAGATCCAGCATTGCCGGTGACAGGCCTTCGTAACGGCGGACTTCGTCAATGCCGTATGTGTCGCCGTTTTCGGTAACCCACATATCACCGGTCGAGCCGGTATCAACACCGACAACCTTGCCATCCATGGCATCAAGACCGGTGACACCGCCTTCTGCGGTCGCGGTCAGGGACTGGTCACTGTCATAGTATGGCTGCGCGAAGGTGACAGATTCCAGACGCTTGTCGGTGATCGTGATCGAGGATACCGCCATGTCGATCCGGCCCGACTGAACCGCCGGGAACAGACCGTTGAACGGAATGTTGACGAACTCGACCGATTTGCCAAGGCGGCTTGCGATTTCATTGACAAGATCGACTTCGAAACCGACCACGGTGCCGTCTGCTTGTTCGAATTCCCACGGCACGTTGCCGATATTGGCGCCGACGGTGAGATCGGCGGCATTGGCCTGATGTGCCATGCCAAGCGCCATTACCCCACCCATCACGGAAGCCGTTACATATGAAAAGAACTTCATTTTATTGTCCTTGTGTTTTTCGAGATCCCTGTTAACTACTGGTCTAACTGGTCAGACCAGTTAGACCACAAGGAAACACAAAAGCAAAACCGTTGCAAGTGGGTTGGATAAAAATCGTGACAAACACACAACCAGCGCGGTATTCGCTTAATTGGGTTCAGACCCCAAGAACCAAGAGGGACGCGCGATGTTCAACAAGACCCTATTGCCGCAATCGGTGGCACGGGAAATTCAGGCCATGATTCAGGATGGCACTTTAAAGCCGGGCGAAAAGATCCCGTCCCAGCGCGAATTTGCCCAGAAATTCGGAATCTCGCGCGCGTCGCTTCGTGAAGCTTTGCTGACCCTCGAGACGCTTGGCCTGATCAAGACCGAAGCCGGTCGCGGTACCTTTGTTACCGATGGCAAGGCGCAATCAGAAAGCGATATGGCGCCGTGGCGCTATTCGGAAAGCCACAGCGTTTTTGACGTGTTTCAGACGCGTATGATCCTTGAAAGCGAAATTGCCGCCCTTGCCTGCGGGCGCCTGGCCGCGACCCAGCTTGAAGCGATGGAAGAGGCTACCGACCGCATGGAAAAATGCTGGGCGGAGCAGGATCTGATTGCCAATGTCGAGGCTGATCTTGAATTTCACGCCACCATTGTCGCGGCATGTTCGAACAGCATGATGCGCGAACTTTATCAGGCAATGCGCGACAAGATCACCGAAACCCAGCGCCAGCCGATCCCGATCACCGATCCCGAGCGCATGCGCGAGTCCATTGGCGAGCACCGCAAAATCATTGCCGCCCTGCGCAACAATGACGCCGAGGGTGCAAAGCGCGAAATGCAGGCGCATGTCCGCAACACCGCGCGCTGTGCAGGTTTGCAGACGTAAACTTCCCTCAATTCCACCGCCCTGCCCCGCATAACAATGACAGAAACGGCGTCCTGATTACGCGGGACGCCGTTTCGTTTTTAGCCCTTGCGGAGCGTAATCACGGTCAGTTCGGCAGGCACGCCAACGCGCATCGCAAAGCCCGGCCATTGGGCGGTGCCGTTATTGACGTAAAGCTGCATGCCCCCGATGTCATACATGCCCGAGACAAAGCCGCCATTGATCATGGCAACGATATTGTCAAAGCCCCAGACCATGCCGCCATGGGTATGGCCGGAAAGTTGCAGATCGACACCCAAGGGTGCGGCATCGCGGGCCATTTTCGGCTGGTGATCAAGCAGGATCACCGGGGCATTTTCCGGGCGACCGTCAAGCGCCTTGGCGACATCGGGTTCGGTACGGTTTGTCCGCCCTGCCCGAAGGTCGGTAACCCCTGCGATGGTCAGTTGGTCGTCGCCGCGATCCAGAACGATGTGATCGTTTTCAAGGGTCAGCATGTTGAGCCCGACAAAATGGCGCATCCAGTTTTCATAGCCGAAATAGTATTCATGGTTGCCCGGAATGGTGATGACACCATCAGGGGCGACAAGATCATGAAGCGGCTGCACATCATCATAGCGCAGCGGCAATTCGCCATCGATCAGATCGCCCGTGATCACGATCAGGTCGGCCTCAAGGGCGTTGGTTTTTTCAACCACCTCGGCCACCCATGGGCGGTCATAAAGCTTGCTGATATGAAGGTCGGTGAGCTGGACCATACGATAGCCGTCAAACCCGTCCGGCAGGTCGCGAATGGTGACATCCATTTCCTTGACCTCGGGGACACGCATCGCCTGATTAACGCCAAAACAGGCCAGTGCGATGGCGGCAAAGGACATGATGGTGCGCAGCATGACAGGCCCGTGCAGCTTGCGGCGCAGGATTACCCAGCGCAGGACCAGTCCGATCAGGTCATAGGCCAGTTGGAACCAGACAAGGAAGAACATCACGCCGAAAGCGACGTTGACCGCAACAACAACCGGCTGCGGAAATTCCGGCAAGAACATGCTGCCAAAGGTAATGCGGGAATACAGGTGATGCTGGGAGCCAACAAGCAACAGAACGGCGAAGCTGATCTTCGCCCAGCGCGGCCATGCCAGATGGCGGACATGACGCACCAGAACATACAAACAGGCCAGAGCGACAAAGACGTGAAACTGTAACACCGAAAAAACAATCCTTTGGATACAAACAAACCGCGGCGGAATATAGCCGAAACGTCCGCAATAATCGCCGCCAATCATTTAAACGTCTGAAACGGCAGATTGGTTTGCAAATTGATTGCGCAACATCAAAGCCCAATCAATGGCAATCACCTAGGATCATTCCAGAGAGTGTTGCGTTGCAAAAGGACAGGCGCGATACTCGGTCACGTTACCGACCCGGCCTGCCATTGCCCTGCCCTGGTCCGCCCCGTTTTCGGAGAATGGAATGAAAAGCTTGCGTGCTGTGTTGATCGTGCTTGTGGTGATTGTCGCTGTCGCCGGGGGTGGATACGCCTATTGGCAATCACAGCAATCCGAGCTTCCCGAGTTTATCGCATCGGGCAACGGTCGGATTGAGGCCGAGGAAATCCGGGTTGCGACCAAATATGCCGGCCGGGTGGAAGACGTTCTGGTTCAGGAAGGTGATCAGGTTACCGCGGGTCAGGTTCTGGCGCGGATGGACACCGCCGAACTGGTTGCCAATCGCGCACGTGCACGTGCCGAGGTCGCGAGCGCTGAACAGGGCATTGCCGAGGCCAAAGCCCAGATCGTGCAGCGCGAAAGCGAGCTTTCTTTTGCCGAGCAGCAATTGGCCCGTGCCGAACAACTGGTCAAAAACAACAATATTTCACGCGAACAGGTCGATCAGCGCCGCGCAGATCGCAATGTTGCACAGGCAGCCCTGACAGCAGCCAAAGCGCGCCTTGTCAGTTCAAAAATGAATGTGGAGGCCGCATCCGCCGCCCTTGACGGCATTCAGGTACAGATTGATGATTCGGTGCTGAAAGCACCACGCGACGGGCGCGTGCAATATCGCCTTGCCGAACCGGGCGAGGTTCTGGCTGGCGGTGGTCCGGTCATCACACTGATTGACCTGACTGATGTTTACATGAATGTGTTCCTGCCGACCCGTCAGGCCGGGCTTGCCTTTGTCGGCAATGAAGCGCGGATCATCCTTGATGCCGCGCCAAGCTTTGTCATTCCGGCCAAGGTATCGTTTGTTGCCGATGACGCCCAATTCACCCCACGTGAGGTCGAAACGCGGGCTGAGCGCGACAAACTGATGTTTCGCGTCAAGGTACAGATCGATCCGGAACTGCTTACCGAACATATCAAGCGGGTGAAAACCGGCCTGCCCGGTGAGGCCTATATCCAGCTGGCCGACCACACCGACTGGCCGGATGCCTTCACCCCGAATCTTCCCGATGACGCCACCCTGCGTCAGCAAACGCAATAGAGCGTGCCGCGATGGTGGACCGCACCGAAAACATCGAGAACGCCAAAAAACCTGATCGTTCCGACAACACGCCCGGGATCGCCGTGCGGCTTGAGGATGTCGGGCTGCAATATGGCAAGGTTACGGCACTCGACAAGATCAGCCTTGAAATTCCAACGGGCCAGACCGTGGGCTTTATCGGGCCGGACGGGGTGGGAAAATCATCCGCCCTTGCCCTGATATCTGGCGCACGCAAGGTACAGGAAGGACACGTTGAAACTCTTGGCGGGTCGATGCGTGATACCAAGCACCGCACCGCGATCCTGCCGCGCATTGCCTATATGCCCCAAGGGCTTGGCAAGAACCTGTATATGGACCTGACGGTGCGCGAGAACCTTGAGTTTTTTGGCCGTCTGTTTGGTCAGGACAAGCGCGAGCGCGATGAACGCATTGCAAGGCTTGTCGAAGCGACGGGACTTGATCCGTTTACCAAGCGCCCGGCGGGCAAGCTTTCGGGCGGGATGAAGCAGAAACTGGGTCTTTGCTGCGCACTGATCCATGATCCGGACATCCTGATCCTTGATGAACCGACGACCGGGGTTGATCCGCTGTCGCGTCAGCAGTTCTGGCAACTGATTGATGCCATCCGCGAGACCCAAAGCGCGATGACGGTATTGGTCGCGACGGCCTATATGGATGAGGCCGCGCGCTTTGACCGGTTGATTGCGATGAATGATGGTAAGGTGCTGGCAACCGGCACCTCTGATGAGATATTGGCGCGCACCGGATCGGAAACGCTTGAGGCGGCATTTATCGAACTTTTGCCCGAAGACCAGCGACGCGGCCACCATGAACTTTCGATCCCGCCAAGGACCGTACACGGCGAGACACCAGCGATTGTTGCCGAGCACCTGACCAAGAAGTTCGGCGATTTCACCGCCGTTGATGATGTCAGCTTCCGGATTGAACAAGGCGAGATTTTCGGATTCCTCGGATCGAATGGCTGCGGCAAGACCACGACCATGAAGATGCTGACCGGGCTTTTGAATGCGTCTGCGGGCACCGCCGAACTATTTGGCAAACCGGTCGACGGGAAGGATATCGCGCTGCGTAACCGGGTCGGCTATATGAGCCAGGCCTTTTCGCTTTATTCCGAGCTGACCGTTCTGCAGAACCTTGAACTGCATGCGCATCTGTTTCATTTGCCCAAGGACAAGATCGCGCCCCGGATTGAGGAGCTTTCAGATCGGTTTCGGCTTGGCCCCTACCTGGATGATCTCAGTGAACGGCTGCCGCTTGGTGTGCGTCAGCGGCTTTCCCTTGCCGTGGCGATCATTCACAGCCCGGAAATCCTCATTCTGGATGAACCGACATCGGGTGTTGATCCGGTGGCACGTGACGGGTTCTGGGAATTGCTGATCGAGCTTTCACGCGATCAGGGGGTGACGATTTTCATTTCCACCCACTTCATGAACGAGGCGGAGCGCTGTGATCGCATATCGCTGATGCATGCGGGCCAGGTTTTGATCAGTGATACGCCCGACGCGATCACCAAGGGGCGCGGTTGCGACACGCTGGAAGAAGCGTTTATCAGCCACCTTGAAGAAGCCGCAGGCGGGGACGAAACGCCGTCAGCCCCTGCCCCGACCAAAGCACTTGCGGGTGGGACTGACGGGCAGCAAAACTGGAAGCCGGCAAAGGCGTCACTATTTAGCTTTCGGCGTTTGTGGGCCTATTCGCTGCGCGAAACCATGGAGCTTGTCCGTGACCCGATCCGGTTGATGTTTGCCCTGATCGGCACGGCGATCCTGATGCCGGTGTTTGGCTGGGGCATTACGTTTGATGTGGAAAACCTGACCTATGCGGTGCTTGATCGCGATCACAGCCCCGAAAGCCGGACCTATATCGAGAACCTTTCGGGGTCGCGCTATTTCGAGGCGCAAGCGCCACTGATCAGCAATGCGGACCTTGAGGCACGATTGCTTTCGGGTGACATTTCATTGGCGATTGAAATCCCGCCCGGCTTCGGGCGCGATGTCGGACGCGGGACCAGCCCTGAAATCGGGGCATTTATTGATGGTTCGATGCCGTTTCGCGCCGAGACCATTCACGGCTATGTCGAAGGCATTCATCGGCGTTATCTGGCAGAACACCTTAAGCGTGATGTTGGCAGTTCTGATACCGGTCAGCCTATGCGGATTGAAACGCGATATCGTTATAATCAGGATTTCAAAAGCATCTATGCCATGGTGCCGTCGGTCATTGCGTTGCTTTTGATGTTTATTCCGGCGGTCTTGATGGCGGTTGGCGTGGTGCGCGAGAAAGAACTGGGATCGATCACCAACCTTTATGTCACGCCGGTCTCAAAGCTTGAATTTTTGTGGGGCAAACAATTGCCCTATGTGGCGCTGGGCCTGATCAACTTTGTTTTGATGGCAGCCATGGCGCTGTTCTGGTTTGAGGTGCCGTTGCGCGGCAATGGATTGACGCTTCTGGTCGGTGCGATCCTGTTTGTGACGTCGACCACGGGCCTGGGACTTTTGATTTCGTCCTTTACCAACACCCAGATCGCCGCCCTTTTTGGCACCGCGATTGCCACCATGGTGCCCTCGGTGATGTTTTCAGGGATGATGCAGCCGGTATCTTCCCTTGAGGGGGCGCCAGCGGTGCTTTCGACCATCATTCCGACGTCGCATTTCATGTCGATCAGTGTCGGCACCTTTACCAAGGCGCTGGGCTTTGCGGAGCTTTATCCCGAACTGATCAGCCTTGCGATTTTCTTCCCGGTATTGACCGTGCTGTCGATGCTGCTTTTAAAAAAGCAGGAGGTGTAACGATATGCTTGGCAGACGGATCAGCAATATCTATCGCCTTGGCATCAAGGAGCTTTTCAGCCTCAGACGGGACATGGTTCTGCTGGCGCTGATTGTCTGGGCGTTTTCCTTTTCGATTTACAACGCTGCCACCGGGTTTTCCCATGACTTGCGGCGTGGATCGATTGCCATTGCCGATATGGATGGCTCGGCCCTGTCGCTTCGGATTTCCGATGCGTTTTTACCGCCCTATTTCCAGGAACCGGCCCGCATTGCCGAACACGACATTGATGCGGCGATGAATAGCGGTGAATTTACCTTTGTGCTGGTGATCCCGCCACGCTTTGAAGCCGATATGGTCGGCGGGCGCGATCCGGAGGTGCAGCTTAACATTGATGCCACCGCCATGATGCAGGCCGGGATTGGTGAGGGCTATATCAGCAATATCATCGCCCAGGAGGTCGCAACCTGGCTTGGCGGCAAATCGGCCTGGGCCGGGCAGAACCGCAGTGATGCGGCCACCATCGTGACGCGCTATACCTATAACCAGAATGTCAAAAGTGAATGGTTTACCAGCACGATGGAGATCATCAATGCGATCACGATGCTGTCGATCATTCTGTCGGGTGCAGCCCTTATTCGCGAACGCGAACATGGTACGATCGAGCATCTTCTGGTGATGCCGCTTAATCCCTATGAAATCATGCTGGCCAAGGTCTGGGCCAACGGGCTTGTGATTTTGATTGCCTGTATGCTGTCGATGATTTTCGTGGTCGAGCTGGTGCTGGGCGTGCCGATTGCCGGATCGAAGCTTTTGTTCATGAGCGGTGTGGTGATCTATCTGTTCTTTGCCACCGCACTTGGCATTTTCCTTGCGACCATGACGCGCTCCATGCCGCAATTTGGCCTGTTGTTCATTCTGGTGGTGTTGCCGTTGCGCCTGCTTTCGGGGGGCAGCACGCCGATTGAAAGCATGCCGGAAACGCTTCAGAACATCATGCAGTTTTCCCCATCAACCCATTTCGTCAAATACGCTCAGGCCATCCTGTTTCGAGGCGCGGGCATAGATGTCGTCTGGCCGGAATTCCTGCTGGTGTTTGCGATTGGGGTGGGTTTCTTTGCCTTTAGCGCCCTTCGGTTCAGGAAGAGTATCGCGCAGATGCGGTAAAATGCGAAACGCGCAAAAGATGCAGACACACTCCCGACATATGGGAAACGGGTTTCCCGGATTGCCGGTAAATCGGGTTTGGCGATGAGACACGCCACCGATCAATAATCCTCTAAAGTGATTTGCCTACCACTGAAATACAACTTAGAGTGTAGGTCAGCATATGTCCGACACTAATGAGGAGTCGATTCAATGGCGAAAACAAGTGTGTTCAAAACTGTGTCTGCCCGACGTGTCTTTCACTTTGCCTGTTTTTACATCGCTTCCGGTATCGCCGTGTCGGGTATAGCGACCACCCATAACGCGCAGGCGCAAGATACATATCCGTCGCCGTATATTGGGGGCGAAGTCGACCCCGCTTTTTGAAATACATAATGGTGCCAAGGTTGCCAAGCCAACGCTGGACTATTGGTCGCTCCCGGAAGATTCTCCTGCCCGAACATCATATGACGACGATTTTGTTGATGAAGTGGCAGACGGTGTCTGGACGTTTGGATCGCACAGCCTTGTAAACAGCCATGCCGTCCTTGGCCCTGAGGGATTGATCATTTATGACACGGGCGACAATCTTGCGGATGGTGAGAAATTCTACAGCTTGCTTCGATCGGTATCAGATGCGCCGATCCGGGCCATTATTTATTCCCACGAACATTATGTGGCCGACGCCAAGGTATTCGTTGACTACGAAGCCGAGCGCGGAAACACCGACATACAGATTATCGCCCACAGCAACCTGAACGACTCTTTTGCCAGGACCGGTGGCGTTGCCGCCGCACATCCAGAAGTTTCCAGTGTGCTGTATGCCCGCTCCGCCCAGCAATTCAATCTTTACCTGCCTGATGAAGGCCCTGACAGCCGATACAAAAATACAATCATTCCTGCAGTAGGTGGTTTTATTCCAGCGAACACGACGGTCGTCCATGGGCAAACGTTGACTGTCGCGGGCCTTGATCTTGTATTCTATACAGATGGTATCGGGACGGACACGACCAATCAGGTGTTGGTGTGGATTCCGTCCAAAAAGCTTGTCATGAACAACGTGCTTTGGGGGTGGTTCCCAAATATCTATAGCGCACGCGGCGGGCGTTATCGCGACCCGAACGGTTGGATGTACGCACTTGATTTCATCAGGGATTTAAAGCCCGAGATACTTCTCAGCACCCATAGCAATTCGCTAAACGGCGCAGAACAGATTGAAACCAGACTTCAAAACTATCGCGATGGCCTGGCCTATGTTCTTGATCAAACCCTTAAAGGTATTTTGATGGGACAAAGCCCGGACGAATTGCGTTACAGCGTTGAGTTGCCCGCACGCCTGAAAAATGCCCCGATACTGGTGCAAAACTATGGCGAGGTCGCAAACATGCCGCCGCGAATCTACACCGCCATTTTCGGGCAGTTTGACCGAAATCGTACCGAGACGCTGAACAAACTGCATCCAGCCGAAGAAGCCGGGCGCATGATCGAAGCGATGGGCGGCGAGGCAGCGGCCCAACAAAAGGCCGAACAAGCATATGAGGATGGTGACTATCTCTGGTCAGCGCAAATTGCCGGTTACCTTGTCGTACATAACAACAGCGCCGAAAACCGCCAGATAAAAGCGAACGCCCTGCGCCAAATGGCCTATCGCACAACGTCAACAAACAGCCGGTCGTGGTACCTTTCCGAGGCGCTGGAGCTTGAGGGCAAGACAGCCGTCATTACGGCAACCCCCGCTGATGCCGCGTCCGTCCAAACCAACCTTGGCGATTACGTGAATTACTATCGGGTACGGATTAACCCGGAACGATCGGCGGAGACGAACCAGTTGCTTGCCCTTGATTTTGGGCAGGATCAACGTTTCGGACTGCGTATCCGCGAGAGCCTCGTGGATTTCATCGGCGACCTGTCAGGAACAAACACCACGCCAGATCTTGCCATTTCTCTGAGTGCTGAAGACTGGACGGCGATCTATAACAACCTGACAACCATTGATGATCTGATAGATCAGGGAACTGTAAAAGTCACGAAGGGCAGCCGCGCAGATATCGTTGGATGGTTTGCAATGTTCGATCCGGTTTATGATTGGGAAAACGACCCTGCACTTCGCGCGCTGCAAGCGCAAATGACAGCACAATAAGCAGAATGGCGCGTTATTACAGGCCCCGGCGGCAGCAGCCTCCGGGGCTTTTTTGCGCGCATCGTTGCGGAACAAAGAAGGCCAGAAACAACAAACCCCGCACGGGAACCGGCGGGGCGGGAATGGTGGGCCTAACAAGACTCGAACTTGTGACCTCTCGCATGTCAAGCGAACGCTCTAACCAACTGAGCTATAGGCCCGCAAATCCATCTTTCCAACGACCAGAGTTTCAGAAGGTGAAACAGTGGTCTGTGCCGTTTGCGTCGGCGAGGCGGTATTTAGCCCAAGGCAGGCAAAGGCGCAACCCCAGAAATGGTTTTTTGACAAAAAATGTTCATCAAATCCGTGGCAATTCCCATATGCTAGAAGATAGTATGATAACGGATCGCAAGACGCACGACGAAGCCCAAATCCGTGTCATAAGGGATGGACATTACGAAAGACAATGAACCAGTTGCCTTCGGAACTCGCCTCAACTGGCCCTGCCACCGTTATCCTGCCACCCCGGCAAACCCTGCCGGTGGTGTTTGCGTCCCCGCATTCCGGCCGCCATTACCCGCAGGATCTGATTGAACGGGCGCGGATCGGCGCGTTTGAACTGCGCGCGTCCGAAGATGCCTTTGTCGATCAGCTGTTCAATGCAGCACCCAAGCTGGGGGCGCCGCTGCTTTCCGCGACATTCCCGCGCGCCTATGTTGATGTGAACCGGGCGGCGATGGAACTTGATCCGCGCATGTTTGATGGCAACCTGCCCGAAGATAACGACATCAATTCCATGCGAGCCCTTTCCGGCCTGGGATCCATCCCGCGTGTGGTCAGTGGCGGGGTCGAGATCTATAAAACCCGCCTGCCCGCCGAAGAAGCGCTTTCGCGGATTGATGCATTTTACCGGCCCTATCACACCGCCTTGCAGAAACTGATTGATCAGACGCGCTCGGAGTTTGGCTATTGCATTCTGATCGATTGCCATTCCATGC
This sequence comes from Thalassospira sp. HF15, assembly GCF_011806525.1. GTDB lineage: Bacteria > Pseudomonadota > Alphaproteobacteria > Rhodospirillales > Thalassospiraceae > Thalassospira. The sequence goes on from NZ_JAAVKI010000004.1 coordinate 50,616, forward strand.
CAGGGGATTCGTACGACAGCGCAAAAAACCGCGTTGATCTGGTGCTTGGCGATTGCTATGGAAGTTCCTGCCACCCGTCATTGACGCGGTTTGTGGACGATTGTTTTCGCGATATGGGCTTTGCGCCCGCGCACAATGATCCATATGCCGGGGGTTATTGCACACGCCATTACGGTCGCCCGCAAGAACATGTGCATTGCCTTCAGATCGAGCTTTCTCGTGCGCTTTATATGGATGAAAAGACAATCAGCCCGCATCGCGGCTTTGACGTCCTGCGCGACCAGATGACCGACCTGATATCGCGCTTCCATGATCTCGACGGGACCCTGCTTTAATGACAGACACCACCGACACCAGTGACGTTTTGAGCGATCTGGTCATCCGCGATGCCGAACCCGAAGATTTCGAACGCATCACCGAGATTTACGGTCACCATGTTCTGCATGGCTTGGCATCGTTTGAAGAACGTGCGCCCGAAATCGCCGAACTGACATCGCGCTGGCAGCATGTGCGCGAACGCGGCCTGCCCTATCTGGTGGCTGATGTTGATGGCCGGGTTGAGGGATTTGCCTATGCCGGAGCCTATCGGACACGTCCGGCATACCGGTTTACGGTCGAAGACACGATTTACATTGCCCCCGAAGTCGTCGGCAAGGGGGCTGGCAGTGCGTTGCTGTCGGAATTGATCACGCGGGTGACCGCCCTTGGTTATCGCCAGATGATTGCTGTGATTGGCGACAGTGCCAATGTGGCATCCATCGGCCTGCATGCGCGGCTGGGCTTTCGGGTGGCGGGCACGCTTCAGTCGGCTGGCTTTAAAATGGGCCGCTGGGTCGATAGCGTGATCATGCAGCGCGGTCTGGGCGACGGGGATAGCGATACGCCGGATAACGACCCGACGCGCGAGAAATAGACATAAAACGGCTTGAAGAGATTACAAAGGGGCACTGTCGCGGCACTGTCGGGCAGCGCCTTTTTGCATTTGGACGGCAAATCGACCGGGAGTTAATTTGCACCGCACCATTTCAGCAATTCCAAAACACACCATATGCTCAGCGGTTGAGTATATGATCTTTTATTCGCTAACGGGCTGAATTTAGGCAAAAAGAAGGCCGCCTGTGACAGCGGCCCAAGTCTAGGGAGGAAACGTCCAAGAAACGAGCGACAAGTCGCTCGCCGGAATGCACTGCGTCCTACCGCAGCGCACAAATGGAGATTACTGATTCGATGCGCAGGACGCAATAGCTTTTTGACTATTTTTTTGTCATAAATATTACTGCTTCTTTTTTGTGCATTATTTTAAGGCATTGCCCCCTAAACGCGCGCAAAATTCATATCTCCCGGTTATTTTTTGATCACCGAAGAAAATCGAATGTTCGAAAGGGATCAAAGAATCGGTGCGAATCCGAACAGAACTGAGTCGGTCCTTGCACCGTTTTTCAGGCCGATTCCGAATTCTGCTTACGGCACGACGCATCAAGGGCAGCCCGCACGATCACATCCGAGACTCAGGCAATATATTCGCCATCCATGTCGCCCCCATACGAGGCAGCACGAGACGATGAAATGCACGTACGGAGCCGCACCTGGCACATACGACACACGTTATTGCGTTATGGCATCAATGGATTAAGGCGTCGGGCGAGGAAGACGGTGCGCGTGAAGAGCTGCTTTTGTGCAGGGAAACAGCGAGGCCGGGGATCAGTTGATGCTTTGATCAACAGAGGGAGCGTTGGTCGTTGACGGTGACGGTGATGCCAGCGTGCTGACGGTGTTGCGCCGCCCTGAATAGCCATGCGCGACCAGATCGTCGCGATCCCGGCGTTTTTTGGCGTCATACATGCGCTGATCCGCAAGCTCGATCAGGTTCTGTGGCAGGGCGATGGCATCTTCGATGCGTTCGGAAAGACCAACACTGGCCTTTTGCACCTGTCCGTTTTCAAGCTTTGCCAGCCCCGGGGCCATGACGCGTTCAAGCACCTCGGCCGCGCGGGCCCGGCCCAGTTCGGGCAGCAGGACAAGGAACTCCTCCCCGCCCCAACGCACCACCAGATCGGACCGGCGGAAGCGATGGATCAGGTTATTGCCAACTTCACCAAGAATACGGTCACCGTAATCATGGCCATAACGGTCATTGATCTGCTTGAAATCATCAAGGTCAATGAAGGCAACAGTGTACGGGACATTTTTACGCAGCGCGCCGTCGAAGCTGACGCGGATCATTTCCATGCCAAAGGCACGGGTGTAGCAGTTGGTCAGCGGATCAATAGCGATTTCGTGCGCGGCCGTGATGGTACGATATAGCTGCACAAGTGCCGAACACAGTGCGAGCGGCAGCAAGAAGGCCAACAGCATCTCAAACGGGACAAAGCCGGTTTCAAGCCCGGATTGCGCGGCGATGGCAAGCAACACAATAAACGGCATCGAAAGCAGGCCTGCCTCAAGCAGCGTCACCGGCATGATGGCAATCATCATCACCAGACCGATCAGAAGGAAGCTGTGAGAACTGTGCATATAATCGGTTGCCAGCGGATCGTTGCCAGCAAAGACACACAGCAAGCTTGCCGCGACAATCAGCATCAGCATCGGCAAGTAAGGAAAGCGTCGCCGCCAGCGTGCACTGACCGCGCGATTGGTGATCACGGCAAGCGCAACCCCAGCGACCAGAAGACGCAAGACGAAGGTTTGTGACGACACCATTTCAGAAGAAAAGGCCCCATCCCAGAACGGAACCGCGCACATCAGGAGAAGCACGAAAAGAGCGGCAAAACGGGCGGAGAGCTGAATCGATTCCTTGCGGCGCAGATGCAGCAGCTCTGCATGCCGAGGCGTGTAGAGAAAATCCCGATAGCAACATCGCAATGTCTTTTTAGACGCGCTGCTATTTTTCTGAGGGCCTGTATCCACGCGAACCGCTCCAACCTGATTTAAGTGGACCATTCGGGCCCTTTTTATAGCAGGTTCATCGTTCCTCTATTTGGTCGAATACACAACTATACATTTGGGTGGCGCACGGTGGCATTAGGGTTGGAATAGAGCTTTAAAACAGCAAGATCCAACCCCAAGATATTGATTCGTAAATAAAAAGTTAATGGAGAAACCACCATATCTGGCGACAAAAAAATTTGCTGATAGCTTTCTACTGCAGGTGGAAACTTCAACCGCAGGATTTTTTGCACCGGAAACTGAAACGGCGCACCGGTTTACGGTGCGCCGTCCAAGTTCAACCCGATCAAAGGGTGATTATGCGGTGGTATAGAGTTGTGATCGCGCCCATCCAGATCAGGGACTGATCAGCCCCAAAGTTCGCGATCGGGAAGCCCCATCACGCCATTATTGAATGTCAGGGCGTGATCACGGTCCTTGGCCATCCAGATCGGACCATCGAGATCGACAATGCGCGACATGGCACCGGTGATCATGGCGGGTGCCATGGCAAGGGATGTGCCGACCATGCAGCCGGTCATCAGTTGCATGCCGGCCTTTGATGCGGCCTCTGCCAGTTCAAGCGCGCCGGTGAGACCACCGGTCTTGTCGAGCTTGATATTGATCATGTCATAGAGATTGGCCAGACGCGGAATGTCGGCCAATGTATGAACCGATTCGTCGGCACACAGCAGCACAGGGCAATCGATATCGATCAACCCGCCATCCTGCCCGGCAGGCAGCGGCTGTTCGATCATCTCGACACCAAGGCCATCAAGTTCGGCCCCGATATCTTCGAGCAGATCAAGCGACCAGGCCTCGTTGGCATCAACAATGATGCGCGCCTTGGGCGAGCCTTCACGCACGGCGCGGACCGACTCAAGGACATTTTCGCCATTGAGCTTGACCTTGAGCAACGGCGCATGGGCGATCTTGCGGGCCGCTTCGCGCATGTTGTCCGGGGTATCGATCGACAGCGTTTCGGCCGTAATCACTCCTTCCGGGGCCTTGTGCCCGAGCAATTCCCAAACACGACGGCCCATACGCTTGGCTTCGAGATCCCAATAGGCGCAATCGACTGCATTGCGCGCAGCGCCGGCCTTCATGGCATCCTGAAGTTCCTTGCGGGTCATGCCGCGATCAAGGGCATCTGCCTGTGCTTCGATGTCGGCAATGACACCGTCGACCGTTTCATCATACCGGGCATAGGGAACGCATTCCCCGTACCCGGTATGGGTGCCGTCGCTCAGGGTCACCTTGACCACATGTGCCTCGGTCCGTGCCCCGCGCGAGATTTTGAAAACCTGCGCAAGCGGGAAGACTTCGGAAATCACAGTGAGTTTTGGCAACTTAGATCTCCTGCAGCTTGTCGACCAGCGGTGCAACGCCGGTACGAACCGGGTCAACAGCCGGAAGACCGAATTCGGCTTCGATGTCAGCCAGAAGCTTGGTCGCAGCCGCATCATCAAGCGCCTTGGTGTTGACGGCAAAACCGACAACCTTGCAAGCCGGGTTGGTCAGCTTGGCGTGCTGCAGGTTGACTTCAAGGCAGGTCTTGAGATCCGGCAGCTTGTAACCCGGCAGACCACGCATATGTTCGCGGGTCGGCTCGTGGCAGACAACAAGCGCATCAGGCTGGGATCCGTGGATCAGACCCATGGAAACACCGGCGAACGATGCGTGGAACAGGCTGCCCTGCCCTTCCATGACGTCCCAGTGATCGGCATCATTGGCCGGTGCAATGGTTTCAACCGCGCCAGAGATGAAGTCGGAAATCACGGCATCAACCGAAATGCCTTCGCCCGCGATGAAGATACCGGTCTGGCCGGTTGCACGGAAGTCGGATTTGATGCCGCGCTTTTTGAATTCGGCGTCGATGGCAAGGGCGGTGTACATCTTACCGACCGAACAGTCGGTACCAACGGCCAGAACGCGCTTGCCCGAACGTTTTTCACCGTTACCGACCGGCACTTTGCCATCAAAATGACGGACGTCAAACAGGCTGACACCTTTGGCCTTGGCCGCATCAACCAGCTCGGGAATGGTGGACAGACGGGTGTGCAGACCGTTGGCGATGTCCATGCCGGCATCAATGGCTGCCAGCAGGGTTTCCATCCATGCCGGGCCGATGATACCGCCACGGTTGGCAACGCCAAGCACAAGGGTTTTAACGCCGGCTGCCTTTGCTTCGGCAATCGACATTTCCGGCAGACCGAGGTCGGCCTTGCAGTTAGGCAGGCTCAGCTGACCGACGCACCATTCCGGGCGCCACTGCTTGATACCGATAGCGGTTTTCGCGGCCAGTTCGTCCGGCGCGTCACCAAGAAACATAAGATACGGATGTGCGATTTTCATAATACCTCCTTGACCAGCATCCAAACGCTGCTCTTAATATTGTGGCGCGACTATAGCGCAATCTGGTAGGATCGTTCCAGAGATATGAAACGATATCTTCGACAATCCTACCGAAACTTCGACTATAATTCTAAAAAACACGACAATAACGAAATTAAATACAATAGTCTTCGAAGACCAACATCCTTTCTTGTGAATTTGTTCGGGAATGGCCCGAAAAACGCAAGAAAATGCAATTTTGAAGGACTGGCGTGAAAGCGCCCGACTACACATGAGCACCGATCTCAAGACGTGGCTATCCGAGCGAAAAATCGAAGAAGTCGAATGCATTGTTCCGGACATGTCCGGCGTTGCCCGCGGCAAGGTTCTTCCGACACAGAAATTCCTTAAGGGTCTCGAGGCCAAAAGCCTTGCCATTCCCGAAGCAATTTTCTGCCTGACGGTGACCGGCGGCTACCCGGAGGAAACCGATGCCTTCCTTGACCCGGCTGAAAAGGACGTCGTTATGGTTCCCGACCCGGAAACCGTGCGCGTTGTACCGTGGTACGAGGAGCCAACGGCCCAGATCATCTGCGACTGTTTCCATTTTTCCGGCGAAGAAGTTTCAACGTCCCCGCGCGGCGTGCTGAAACGTGTTCTCAAGGCATTTGAAGAACGCGGCATGAAGCCCGTCATTGCGCCGGAACTTGAATTTTATCTGGTGGCAAAGAACACCGATCCCGACAACCCGCTTGAGCCGCCGATTGGCCGTTCGGGGCGCCCGGAACGTGCATCGAACGCCTTTGGCATTGATGCGATCAACGAGTTCGATCCGCTGATCGAGGACCTTTATGACTATTGCGAGGCCATGAATATCGATGCCGACACCATGAGCCACGAGTCGGGTCCGGCCCAGCTTGAAATGAACTTCAACCATGGTGATCCGCTTGAACTGGCCGATCAGGCCTTCCTGTTCAAACGCACCTTGCGCGAAACAGCGCTCAAGCACGGTGTCTATGGCACCTTCATGGCCAAGCCGATGGGCAATCTGCCAGGCAGTTCGATGCATATTCACCAGAGCTTGCTGGACCTCAAGACCGGCAAGAACCTGTTTGCCGACGATGACGGGGAAAACTCCAAGCTGTTTTTGAACTATATCGGCGGTCTGCAGCGTTACCTGCCTGCGGCCATGCCGCTTCTGGCGCCGAACATGAACAGTTACCGCCGTTTGCAGCCTTGGTCGGATGCGCCGATCAACATGCACTGGTCGCTTGATAACCGTACGGTTGGCCTGCGCCAGCCCAACGGCCCGCCCGCCGCACGCCGGGTTGAAAACCGTCTGCCGGGTGCCGATGCCAACCCGTATCTGGCGGTTGCGGCATCGCTTGCCTGTGGCCTTTTGGGTATTATCGAGGAAGTCGATGCGACGGCCCCAATCGAGGGTTCGGGCTATGACCGCGCGCACTCCCTGCCCCGTCACATCCACGAAGCCCTTGCCAAGTTCCATCGTTGCAAACCGCTTAAGGAACTGCTGGGTGAAGAATTTGCTGCTGCCGTTATCGCAGTGAAGGAAGCGGAATGGGATGCCTATCAGACCGTGATCAGTGCGTGGGAGCGTGAGCACCTGCTGCTGAACGTGTAAATCGCGGCTGTCGAATTTTGCGCCGGGACTTGTCGCCCGGCGCAAGATTATTGCATGTTAAATGCACAATTTTCTACTTGATGCGAAAAATGCACATTTTTCCATCTTGTATTTGACAATATCCTGAAGCATTCGAAGGATATTAAGATTGCCCCGGGTCCCTGGGGAGCCAAACAAAGGGACCGTAAACTTTCAAACGCTGCCACATGGGAGGCTCAGCGAAATGAAATCTCTTCTTAAAACCTCAAGCCTTTTTGTGCTTGCAACGGCCATTTCGGGCTTTGCCGCGAGCGCATCGGCACAGGAAGTTCTCAACGTTTATAACTGGTCGGATTATATCGGCGAGGACACCGTTGCGAATTTCGAAAAGGAATATGGCGTCAAGGTCAACTATGACGTCTATGACAGCAACCAGTTGGTTGAAGCCAAGCTGCTTGCGGGCAATTCTGGCTATGACATCGTGGTTCCGACCCTTGCCGACGCCGAACGTCTGATCAAGGCCAAGCTGTTCCAGCCAATCGATAAATCGAAGCTGTCGAACTATGGCAACCTTGATCCGGTGATCCTTAAGCAGCAGGCGAAATACGACCCGGACAACACCTATGCGGTGCCGTATTTCTGGGGCACGAACGGCTTTGGCTATAATGTTGCCAAAGTTAAGGAAGTTCTGGGTGACGACGCACCGGTCGATAGCTGGGCGATGATCTTTGATCCGAAATATGCCGAACCGCTGTCGAAATGCGGCCTGTCGCTTCTTGATGATCCGGGCGAAATCGTTCCGCTTGTGAACTTCTATCTTGGCAATGTGCCAGAAGGCGAACCGACCAAGGAATCGATCGGAAGTGCCTTTGAGCAGCTGGAAAAAATTCGCCCGTATGTGACCTATTTCCATAGCTCGCAGTACATCAACGACCTTGCAAACGGAAACACCTGTATTTCTGTTGGTTGGTCGGGCGATGTCGGCATGGCCGCCCTTCGCGCGGAAGAAGCCGGCAATGGCAACGAGATCAAGTATGTCATCCCGAAGGAAGGCACGCTGATCTGGTTTGATGCGATGATGATCCCGGAAGATGCACCGAACCCGGACCTGGCACACAAGTTTATCGACTATGTGCTGCGCGCCGATGTCGAAGCTGAAATCGCAAACTATGTTGCCTATGCAACCCCGAACCTTGCTGCGATGGAAATGGTTGATCCTTCACTTCTTGAAGATCAGGGCATCTATCCGCCGCAGGAAGTCAAAGAACGTCTGCGCTCGAAAGTCGAGCCTGGCCCGCGTCTTCTGCGGACGCGTACCCGTATGTGGACCAAACTTAAAACGGGTCAGTAAGCAATCCTCACGGATTGTGATCTTTGATCTTTGCCAAGGGCGCGATTGTTTCGCGCCCTTTTGCTTTGTGCACCGCAAAACCGACAGCATGAAATGCTGCGGTGACTCGCACAGGATGCCCTCAAAACACAGTTCACATCGCTGCCAGACTACTGGTAACTCTGCGCAAAATTGCACATTTTCTGAACAGTCACTGCCGATTCTCTGCCGTTTTTAGTATCAAATGGCGATTGTTGTTCAAAATATCGCACACCCCTCTTTACAGATTGCAGAATTGCTTCATCCTGTTATCAGGAAGAACCGACCATTCAGAAGTGCAGCAACACTAAAAGATTGTGCACGAGGGTCAGGACCTAATTAATTTGATTGGAATGGCAGAGTTTACATTTGTGAAATCCAAGGAAAAGGCCGCCGAGCGGGTTGGAATCCCGCTCAAGGATTTTGACGCTGGAGGTTGCAAATATAAACTCTGTCCTTCGGATCGCTCAGATTTGAACGGCCTACTTTGTCGCCAAAACTTGAAAGATATTTATCTTCCTGCGTTTTGGCTCCGCGTATCCGCACAAATCTGAGCGACCATTCAAACCAAATTAATAGGCCCTGACCCTGGGTCATCAGGGACTGACGTCTGATTCAATCGGTTCATCTTGACATTCAACAAGGGGAGAATGCTGGTGTCAGAGGCGGCTTTGGAGGATGTGCACGAGGATGTGCACAAGACGCAACCTTGGAACAATCCGGACGCGGTTCCCTATATCCGCTTTGAGAATGTGACCAAGAAATTCGGCGACTTCTATGCCGTCGATGATGTTTCCCTTGATGTTTACCGTCACGAGCTTTTTGCCCTTCTGGGTGGATCGGGCTGCGGGAAAACGACACTTTTGCGCATGCTGGCCGGGTTCGAGGAACCGACATCGGGCAAGATTTACATCGACGGTGTCGATATGGCCGGTGTGCCTGCCTATGAACGCCCGACCAACATGATGTTCCAGTCCTATGCCCTGTTCCCGCATATGAGCGTTGAGCAGAATGTGGCCTTTGGCCTTGTGCAGGACGGTGTTTCGCGCAGCGAGATCAAGCAACAGGTCGCCGAGATGCTTGGTCTTGTGCAGATGACCAAATTTGCCAAACGCAAACCCCACCAGCTTTCGGGTGGCCAGCGCCAGCGCGTTGCGCTTGCACGGTCCCTGATCAAACGCCCGAAGGTGCTGTTGCTTGATGAACCGCTGGGCGCGCTTGACAAGAAACTGCGCGAACAGACGCAGTTCGAGCTGGTCAATATTCAGGAAAAGGTCGGCACCACCTTTGTCATGGTGACCCATGATCAGGAAGAAGCCATGACCATGGCATCGCGCATTGCCGTGATGAATGAAGGGGTGATCAACCAGACCGGCACCCCGTTTGAACTTTATGAATACCCCAACAGCCGCTACACCGCGAACTTCCTGGGTCAGGTCAACCTGATTGAAGGTGTCCTGGTTGATGACGATGAAAAATACGCTGTCATCAAATCGGACGAGGCCGGGTGCGATATCTATATCGATCACGCCGTGCAGGGCCATCAAGGCATGACCTTCTGGGTGGCGCTGCGTCCCGAGCGGCTTCGCATCACCAAGGAAGAGCCGAAAGAAACCAAATACAATTGCCTGTCGGGCAAAGTGGAAGAGATCGGCTATCTGGGCGGTATTTCGACCTATCACGTGCGCCTTGCAAGCGGCAAACGCATCAAGGTGACCGAACCGAACTCTACCCGCCAGATCGAGCCCCGCTATACGTGGGAAGACACGGTCTGGGTATCTTGGGAGGCCGGGGCTGCTTCGGTTCTGAGCAAATGAGCAGCGAAAAACCCACTCTCAAACAACGTTTTGATCGCTGGATGATCAAGCATGGCCGGGTGCTGGTGATCGGCATTCCCTATCTCTGGCTGTTCTTGTTCTTCCTTGTGCCGTTCCTGATCGTTCTCAAGATCAGTTTTTCCATGGCCGAATACGCGCAGCCGCCCTATACGTCGCTGTTTTCATGGATTGAAGAAGGCGTCACGATCACGCTCAATTTCGGGAACTACCTGTTCCTGCTTTCTGACAGCCTTTATGCCACGGCGTATCTTAATTCCATCCGGATCGCGGCGATTTCGACCGTCATTACGCTTCTGATCGGCTATCCAATGGCGTATGGCATTGCGCGTGCACAAGGATCGATGCGAAGCGTCTTGCTGATGCTGGTGATCCTGCCGTTCTGGACCAGTTTTTTGATCCGGGTCTATGCGTGGATCGGAATCCTTGATCGTGAAGGCCTGATCAACGCATTCTTGCTGTGGACCGGCATCATTTCAGAACCGCTGATCATGCGTCAGACCGAATTCGCGGTCTATGTCGGCATTGTTTACACCTACCTGCCCTTCATGATCCTGCCGCTTTATTCGACGCTGGAAAAAATGGATATCAGTCTGGTGGAAGCCGCCCTTGATCTGGGCTGCAAGCCCTGGCAGGCCTTTGCCAAGGTGACCTTGCCATTGTCCATGCCGGGCATTCTGGCGGGATCGCTTCTGGTGTTCATTCCGGCTGTGGGTGAATTCGTCATTCCGGAACTTCTGGGGGGCCCGAACACCTTGATGATCGGGCGAACGCTGTGGAACGAGTTCTTTGCCAACCGTGACTGGCCGATTGCGTCAGCCGTGGCGATTGCGATGCTGATCTTCCTTGTTGTACCGATCATGTGGTTCCAGCATATCCAGACCAAACAGGAGGAAGGCCAGCAATGAGCAACAAACGTTCAACCTTCCTGCTTTCGGCTTTGGTGTTTGGCTTTGCCTTTCTCTATGTGCCGATCCTGCTTGTCATCATCTATTCCTTTAACGAGGGCAAGCTGGTGACCGTCTGGGCAGGCTTTTCGACCAAATGGTATGTGTCGCTGTTTTCCAATGACGGCATGATTGATGCCGCCTGGAACAGCCTGCGCATCGGGGTGATGTCAGCGACCCTTGCCCTGGCACTTGGTACGCCGGCGGGTCTTGTGATGTCACGCTTTGGGCGGTTTAAGGGACGCACCTTGTTTTCGGGGATGATTGCCGCCCCGCTGGTGATGCCAGAGGTTATTACCGGTCTGTCGCTTTTGCTGTTGTTTGTCACACTTGAGCAAATGATTGGCTGGCCCGCCGGACGCGGACTTTCGACCATCACGATTGCGCATACGACCTTCTGTGCGGCCTATGTCGCGGTTGTTGTGCAGTCGCGCCTGTCGGGCATGGATATCTCGGTCGAGGAAGCAGCAATGGATCTGGGGGCGAAACCAGCAAAGATCTTCTTTGTCATTACGCTGCCGATGATCCTGCCGGCCCTTGTTGCCGGCTGGTTGCTGTCCTTTACCCTTTCGCTGGATGACCTTGTGATTGCAAGTTTTGTCGCCGGTCCGGGGTCGACGACACTTCCGATGAAGGTTTTCTCGTCAGTGCGCCTTGGGGTTTCGCCAGAGATCAATGCCCTGGCGACCCTGATCATTCTGGCGGTGTCGGTGATGATCGTGATTGCCAGCGCGATGATCCTGCGGTCCGAGCGGATGCGCAGCCGCGCCTCTGCCGGGGCGGACGCATAGCGTTACGTGCGCCTAAGGACAATCAAACAAAAAAGCAGCGCCGGATGATATGTCCGGCGCTGCTTTTCTTTGTGGGAATATGAACGATCGGCGCGACTAGGCTTTGGCGTTTGCCTCGGCGGCACGGCGCATCATTTCACGGCATTCCATACCCGGTGCGGACACCCGCCAATAGGAAACCACGGCTTCCTCGGCGGCTTCTTCGAAATCAATGATCAGATTGTTCAGCGCGTTCTGTTCCATGAGCTTTTTGACGCGATCGGGCAACTGCGACATCTGCCACAGGCCAATCACCAAAGCATAGGAGGAGCGCATCAGTTTGCTGGCATCTTCCGGGGTGATTTCATAAAGCTCTGCCAGGGCATCGGCTGTACGTTTGACCATGGATGCGAGGAAACGGCGCTGATTGACGACCATTTCGTCATCCGAGCCAGATTCCAGAACCCCCTGCGACAGGGAGGCGAGATAGAGAAACTTTTCGTTCTTGACCAGGTACTGCACGAACTGGCGGGCCACACGGGTTGAATCCCGTTCTTCGGGCCGACGCAGGGCTTCCTGATCAATGACATCAAGATTGTTCTCAAACCATTCCTTCTGGAAGTGGCGCAGCACTTCGAGAAACAACGCTTCCTTGCTCGAGAAATAAAGATAAAGCGTGCCTTTTGCCAGATTGGCCTTGCGCGCGACTTCGGCCGCGGATGGCAAGGTTCCGTCGCCTTCCAGATAAAGCTCGCGGGCAGCATCCAGAATATCGGCACGACGTTTTAGTTTCTGCTCGTGGCTTCGAGCACGAACAAGATTATCTTGTTCCATGTGACTAATTTCCCCCAACGTATTTTCCCCGCGCATATTATTGCATTTTAATTCACCTAAAAGTCAAACTGCAGGATTGGAATAAATGGATAAAATTCATGAAGCATTGAAAATTCATGCATTTTTCCAAACAAACACCCGCACTCTTAGGTGAACTGCGGTCACATATTACGAACCGGAACATTCGTTCCCGAACAAACCGTCAAAATTCGTACACTTTTCATCCGAGTCGCGCTGCGCACTCTACTACTTCCTAACCTTTTGAGTGAGTGCGACTTTGGGCAAAGAAGGGTAATACTGTTCACTCTTGGGGGAATAACCAGTTGAAATGATAAGACTTTCAAAAATCGGAAAGTCACGTGTTATGTACAGAGGGGCACATGACAACACATCCCAATGGGCCGAAAGACTCGGATTCCCAAGATATCAATGGTACGCAGCCAACCAAATCCGCAGATGACACTGGTTCGGCAGAGACATCTGATGGTCCGAACGACGACCACACCACAAACAATGAAGCGGCTGAACCGACCGAACCCAACCATGGGCCAGATGAGACAGAAACGGTCAAGACCGATGATCCTTCTGGCATTGGCTATCTTGGGGATTGGAACGCGGTGCTCAAACTGAGTTGCTGGAACACGCTTTGGACCATCCTGACACTTGGTATTTTCCGTTTCTGGGCAAAAACCAGAATGCGTCGTTATATCTGGAGCAACATTATCATTGATGGTGATGCGCTGGAATATACCGGTCGAGGCCTTGAGCTATTTCTCGGTTTTCTAATTGTAGCGCTTGTTGCGGCACCGGTTCTGTTCGGGCTGGGCTTCGCATCGACGATGCTGCCACCAGAATTTGCGATGGTGCCCGATATGATGCTTTATCTCGCGGCCGCTTTCCTGTTCTACTATGCGTCTTATCGGGCAACCCGTTATCGCTATAGTCGCACTTATTGGCGCGGAATCCGGGGTCAGCTCGGGGGCTCTGCATTCCGGTATGCCTTGATCGGGTTTGGCTCTTCGATACTGACAGGGTTTAGCCTTGGTCTTCTAGCCCCCTATGCCTTTATCGCCACGACACGTTATCAGACAGACAACACTTGGATTGGCGATTCACAAGCGCAGTTCGACGGTAAATTCGGGGCTGTCTTCAAAAAATGGCTTAAGAACTGGGCGCTCATTGTGTTGATCGCAGCCATCGCAATTGGTGTTTCCGTATATGGCAGTTCAAATGGCATCACCTGGCTACCTTTTGCCATGGGTATCCCGGCCTACCTGTTTGCCATCGGACTTTTTGTGAATTACCGGGTTTGGCTGTTCCGCTATCAGGCGGGGGTGACCTCGCTGGCAGACATCACATTTGAAAGTCGGCTTTCAACGTCGCAATACATTGTGATTTTGCTGAAGTTCCTTGGTATCTCGCTTGTACTGATGGTGATTCTGGGGCTGCTGTTCTGGACGTTTGGCGGGGCCTATTTCCACATGACATCAAGCCCGGCCTACACGATGGGCGAAACAGAAAAGATGTTAATGGTCTTTGTGCCGACGCTGATCGCTCTTCTGATCATCGCCCCGATGTTTAGCATCACTGCATTTGTTTTTGTGATCCACGCGATGCTCTCTGCTGATATCAACTCGCTTGATTACAGCGGCGAGATCACCGATCTTCACGCAAACCCCTCTCAGCAAGCGGCACCGCGTACCGGCGAAGGATTGGCAGATGCACTCGACATCGGATCGTTTTGATCTATCGAACATAGCCGAAACAATTCCTGCACGGTTGTTTGATGGCAAAACTTCGGTTGCAAAGGATGTCATGGTCACCATTGGTGACCATGACATTGCAGTTTTCGTGAATGGTGAACAGATCACCACGCTTGTGCGCGACGAATTGGTACTGTGTGAAAAGCCGATGCGCGGTCGTCCGATCCGGTTACGTAAACTACGTGATGACGGAACGCGACTGGTCTTTGTCAACACCACCGAGATTGCCAAAAGCCTTGTTGGTGGCAAATCGGGCCATAATGTTGCCGAAGGATCGCGCAAGAATATCACAAGGATAACAGCCGGCATCGCAACGTTCTGTGTCGTGGTGGCACTGACCATCTGGCTTGGCGTGCCGGTGCTAGCCAACATATTGACGAAAGTCTATCCGCGAGGCGCAGAGATCGCGCTCGGCGAAAGTGCGCGCGACCAGATCCTTTATGTCGTCGAGCATCTTGATGACAGTTTTGCCCGATGCGAAACCAGCCCGATGGCACAAGAATCTGTAGACACGATCTTGGCGACTATCACAAAGGTCCAGCCGCTAAATTACGACTATGAAGTTACCTTTGTGCGAAGTGACATCCCCAATGCATTGGCGCTTCCGGGTGGGAAGATCATCTTTTTTTCGCGCCTACTGGAAATGATGGATAGCCCCGAGGCATTTGCAGGCGTTCTAGCCCACGAAATTGCACATGCAGAAAAACAGCACAGCTTGCGCGCACTGTTTTCCAGTCTGGCAACCAATCAGCTCTTCCGGATTATGGGTGGCGGCATTCCCGCCCCTGCAGAGTTCGCCTTCCAACAAGGCTATACCCGGGAGATGGAAAGCGAGGCAGATGCCTTTGCCATTGATGCCATGACCAGAGCCAACATTAATACCAAACCCACCGCAGTGTTGTTTTCCAAGTTACGCGATGAAACGACCGATGGCGGCAGGGATTTTGAAATTCCGGAAATTCTGAGTTCGCATCCTGACATTGCCGGACGCATCGGACAGTTCGAAAACACAACCGCAACCGGTCGCCTTCCGCTTCACAGTTCGGACTGGCAGTTCCTTAAAACCGTTTGTCGCAATTGATCCCCAGCCTTGGCGATGACCTACACCGGCAGTTCAGTCGTGCGTTTGACTTCGCGGAGTGTAATCACGGTCTGAACGCGTTCGACGCCGGGAAGTTGTGTAAGCACTTCGCTGTGGATGCGTTCGTAGTCGGCGGTGTCGCTATAGACGACATGCACCAGATAGTCGCTTTGCCCGGCCAGCAAATAACATTCGACAACCTCGGGAACCTTTTGAATTTCCTTTTCAAAGGTTTCGAGCGCCTCGCGCGTCTGCCGGGTGATGGCGATATTGACAAACGCGTTGCCCGGTTTGCCGATCCGGGCGGGATTGAGAAGCATGGTGTAATGATCGATGAAGCCAGCCTCTTCGAGAAGCCGCACACGACGCAGGCAGGCAGATGCCGAAAGGTTCACCTTTTCAGCAAGTTCGGCATTACTGATCCGACCGTCTTTCTGCAGCAAGCGCAGAATCATCCGATCCCGTTCGTCCATCTCCATTCGAACAATCCTCCGACATGATCGTATTTCTGTTGAATTATATAGCAATGATACCATCAATCACCCCTTGAATTGAAGATTAATTGCCCAATTTTTAGGGTATCATTCAAGAATAATGACAAAAGAGGCGGTAGCATGCTCTAACCGCCCGGGAATCCCCGGAAACGCCGAGGAATTCTGCCGATTGCCACCGTTTTTGTCGGGAGGAAACGACATGCTGATTGGTGTTCCAAAGGAAATCAAAAACCACGAATATCGGGTCGGACTGACGCCAAGCTCGGTCCGCGAACTTGTTGCCCATGGCCACAAGGTCCAGATCGAAACCATGGCTGGCGCCGGGATCGGCTTTGCTGATGAGGATTATGTGAGCGCCGGTGCGACCATTGCCGGATCCGCATCAGATATCTTTGCCAGCGCAGAAATGATCATCAAGGTCAAGGAACCGCAGAAAGTCGAGTATGAGCAACTCCGCGAAGGCCAGTTGCTGTTTACCTATCTGCATCTGGCCCCGGACCCGGATCAGACCGCCGGTCTGGTCAAATCGGGTGCCACTGCAATTGCCTATGAAACTGTCACCGACCGTTCCGGCGGATTACCGCTGTTGGCACCGATGTCAGAAGTGGCGGGTCGCATGGCCCCGCAGGTTGGCGCCAGCGCCCTTCAGAAAGCCAATGGCGGCAGAGGTATGCTTTTGGGCGGTGTGCCGGGTGTTGCGCCGGCCAAGGTCGTTGTGATTGGCGGCGGCGTTGTCGGCACCAATGCAGCCCGGATTGCCGCAGGCATGGGCGCAGACGTAATCATTCTGGACAAGAATGTGAAACGCCTGACCTATCTGGATGATCTGTATGGCCCGCGCATCAAGACGCAATATGCCACCATTGATGATACCGAAAGCCTCGTACTTGAAGCAGACATGGTGGTTGGTGCGGTGCTTGTTCCGGGTGCAGCAGCGCCCAAACTGATCAAGAAAGAGCAGCTGTCGCGCATGAAGCCGGGATCGGTGATTGTTGATGTGGCAATCGATCAGGGCGGATGTTTTGAAACATCCCATGCCACGACGCATGCTGATCCGACCTATATCGTTGATGATATCGTGCATTATTGCGTGGCCAATATGCCCGGTGCTGTGGCCCGGACATCGACCTTTGCGCTGAATAACGCCACCCTGCCCTTTGCCCTGGCGTTGGCTGACAAGGGCTGGAAGAAAGCCTGCCAGGATGATCCGCATCTGGCAGCAGGGCTTAACGTCCATGCCGGCAAGATCACCTACAAAGCCGTCGCCGATGCGCTGGGCTATGATTACTTGCCGCTGGAAAGCGCGCTGGCCTAAGGGACCATTACCCCGATCATGAAAAAAGGGCGCCATACGGCGCCCTTTTGTTTTGTTGTGCAGTAAGGCTCAGATCAGAATTCGACCTGCGTAACGTCACGGACCGCACCCTGATCGGCACTGGTTGCCATGGCAGCATAAGCGCGAAGGGCTGTAGAGACCTTGCGTTTACGCGGCTTGGCCGGACGCCAGGCTTCGGGACCTTTGGCTTCCATCGCCTGACGGCGGGCCGCCAGAACCGCATCATCGACCGCGATCTTGATCGAGCGGTTCGGGATATCGATTTCGATCATGTCACCCGGCTCAACCAGCGCGATGTCACCGCCAGCTGCCGCTTCGGGCGAAACGTGACCGATCGAAAGACCCGACGTACCGCCAGAGAAACGGCCATCCGTCACAAGTGCGCAAGCCTTGCCCAGACCCATCGATTTCAGATAGCTGGTCGGATAGAGCATTTCCTGCATGCCCGGACCACCTTTTGGGCCTTCGTAGCGAATGACGACAACGTCGCCTTCCTTGACCTCGCCACCAAGAACCTTGGCGACGGCCTCGTCCTGGCTTTCGCAGATGACGGCCGGGCCGGTGAATTTCAGGATGCTTTCATCGACACCGCCGGTCTTGACCACGCAACCATTGGCCGCAAGATTGCCAAACAGAACGGCAAGACCGCCATCCTGACTGTAGGCATGGGCGACATCACGGATGCAGCCTTCTTTTTCATCGAGATCAAGATCGTCCCAATAGCGTTCCTGACTGAATGCGGTCTGGGACGGCACACCACCTGGCATGGCGCGGAAGAACTTGTGCACGGCTTCATTGGTGGTGCGTTTGATGTCCCATTTTTCAAGGGCATCGGCCATGGTTTTTGAATGCACAGTCGACACATCCGTGTGCAGCAGACCTGCGCGATCAAGTTCACCCAGAATACGCATGATGCCACCGGCACGATGGACGTCTTCCATGTGGAACATCGGATGGTTCGGGGCGACCTTGGACAGATACGGGATCTTGCGCGACAGGCGATCCATATCGGTCATGGTAAAGTCGACTTCGGCTTCCTTGGCAATCGCAAGAAGATGCAGAACCGTGTTGGTCGACCCGCCCATGGCGATATCAAGCGCCATGGCGTTTTCAAATGCCTCAAACGTGGCGATACCGCGCGGGGTCGCGCCGATGTCTTCTTCTTCGTAATAACGACGTGCGAGCTTGACCGAGGTGCGGGCTGCTTCAAGGAACAGCTCCTTACGTGCGCCGTGGGTTGCCAGCACGGAACCATTACCCGGAAGGGCCAGACCAAGCGCCTCAGCCAGGCAGTTCATCGAGTTGGCGGTAAACATGCCAGAGCACGAGCCACAGGTCGGGCACGCAGAGCGTTCGACTTCCTTGACCTGCTCGTCTGAAACATTCGGATCAGCGGCCTGAACCATGGCATCGACCAGATCAAGGTGATGTTCCTTGCCTTCGATGGTGACCTTGCCGGCCTCCATCGGACCACCGGATACAAAGACGCACGGAACATTCAGGCGCATTGCAGCCATCAGCATACCCGGCGTAATCTTGTCGCAGTTGGAAATGCAGACCATCGCATCGGCACAATGGGCATTGACCATGTATTCGACGGAATCGGCAATGATTTCACGCGATGGCAGGCTATAAAGCATGCCGTCATGCCCCATGGCGATACCATCATCAACAGCAATGGTGTTGAATTCCTTGGCGACACCACCGGATGCCTCGATCTCGCGGGCGACCATCTGACCGAGGTCTTTGAGGTGGACGTGACCGGGCACGAACTGGGTGAAGCTGTTAACGACCGCGATGATCGGCTTGTCGAAATCTTCGTCTTTCATGCCAGTGGCGCGCCAAAGGCCGCGCGCACCTGCCATGTTGCGGCCATGTGTTGTTGTACGGGACCGATATTCCGGCATGGAAGGAACCTCTCTTCAAATCGCTAGTGGCGTTTCTTTCGGGCAAGAAGCCCAGTATATATGGGTGCGTTCTAGCACAGTATTCGCGCGCTTTGACAGTTTTTTGCCCGAAAATTTCGCCAAATTCTGTCATATGGTACGAATGCTACGCGCCGGAAATTTCTCATCAGCTTTTGCCGGGCACGTCATGCAGTTGATTTCCGCTGTTTTCTGCACCTAGAGTTTGCATACGCGCCCCTTCACACCAGTGCCAGAGCGCCTTTTTGTGAAGCAGTTCACATGATTTTCCGCAATTGACGCCCGAACCTATCCCAAATACCTGGAAAACTATCCCTACGAATAGGCGACCTCTACCCGAACAACACATATCGTATGGGGGATTATCGCCGCCAGGCGATTCTCCCACTCCCATTCTCACCCCGGACCCTCATACAGGTTCGGGGTTCTTTTTTTGCCCACAATTCAGGCGGTAATCTGCGATCTGGTAACTGCACGCTTTAAAGGATGGACCGAACCCTTTAATGTCGAGGCAAGAATTACTCGGGCTTAGCCCATACCCGACCATCAGGTGGAGATCCGCACCCCCATGTCCGACCAACTCAAGACACTGTTGCGTCGCGGACTGACAGCGCATGAGGGCAATCGCCCCGAAGAAGCCGAAAAAATCTATCGCGCGGCGCTCGACATTTCACCGGGAAATGCCGAGGTGGAGCATCTTCTGGCCACCCTTCTGACTGGCCTTGGCCGCAATGGCGAGGCACTTGATCTTTTTGAAAGCTGCCTTGGCAGTTTTGCCGCCAACCCGGCGGTCCGATGCAACTACGCCATTGCCCTGGAAAGTTCCGGTCAGATCGACAAGGCGATTGACCAGTTCAAGCAGGCGCTGAGCTATCACGGCGACTTCCCCACCGCCCTATATCATCTTGCACGGCTTGAAATTCCGCGCGGACATTTGGGGCAGGCAATGGACCTTTTGGGGCGGTTGCTGGGCCTGAAACCCAATCATTATGAGGGATTGCTACTTTTCGGGCAGACTTTGCATGATCTGGGGCAGGAAGAAGCCGCTCTTAAATCCCTTGAACATGCTGCCGAGGCTGCGGGGATTTCCCCGGAACTGATTTGTCGGGTCGGGGCCGCATTCATTCGGCTTGGCTATCCGAAGCCTGCACAGGATCTGTATCAACGAGCACTTAGCATTGATGCGAAATATGTTCCGGGCCTGCGCGGACTGGGACAGTCGCTTGCCCATCAGGGGCAATATGCCAAGGCGATTGCGCTTTTGAAAACGGCGCGCCGCCTGACCAAGGACACCGTTGAGATTGATCTGGTTCTGGCCGACATCACGCTGCGCTGTGGCGACCTTGATAACACAATCAAGACACTTGATGCCCTGATTGAGACATCACCGGATAATGCCACAGCCGATGCGCTTTTAATCCGGGCACGAGCAAAGCTTGGCAGCATCGATGGTGCCGCGCATGCCAAAGCAGCCAAGGAATGGGCCAAGCATCACATGCCGATTGCCGCCCTGCCCACCTTTGCCAACAGTCGCCAGTCCGACAAGCGGTTGCGTATCGGTTGGATGTCACCGTTTTTCAGCGAGCATCCATCCTTCGGGCTTTTGAGCGCGCTGGCACGCCATCTGAACCGTCACGAGATCGAACTGTTCCTTTATTCCGCCACCCCGCGCCCCGATGACGTCACAAGGTCATGGCAAGTCATGGCAGATGGCTGGCGCGAGGTGTGCGGGCAGGATCCGATGCAGATTGCCGATCGCATCCGCAAGGACAAGGTCGACATCCTGATTGATGTCTGCGGCATTCATCCGACCCAACCGATTGAGGTCTTTGCGCTTAAAGCCGCCCCGGTGCAGGCGACATTATCTGCGATTACCACAGGCATGGCGGAAATGGATTACATTGTCGGGCACAAGGATGTGTTTGGCGGGAGCCTTTCGGATAACAAGATGTTTTCAGAACGTCCCTATCCGCTGGCCCTTGGCCCCTACCTTCCGGCTGAACTTGATGATGCCTTGCCTGTCGCCCCGCTGCCCGCTGCCGTGGGCGAGGAAATCATCCGGTTTGGCTGCATCGACCGGTTGGCAAATATCAGCAATGAAACACTGAACTGCTTTGCGCGGATTTTGAACAAGATCGGCAACAGCCGTATCGTCATTCAGGATGACGTGCTTGAAGATTCCTATGCCGCCAAGACGTTTCTGGACCGTGCCCGACAGGCCGGGATCAAGCGAGACCGGCTTGATCTGGCGGGCAAGGTAAAACCGGCAGATCGCGCAGCCCTGTATGCCCAGATTGATATCGGGTTGGCACCGTTTCCCGCGATCAGTCTTGAGAACTATTACGAGATGCTTTGGTTTGGCATTCCGTTCGTATCGCTGGCCGATGACCGGCCGGGATCACGGCTTGGCCTTGCGGTGCTGGGCGATATCGGGCTTGGCGCGCTTTGTGCCGAGACCGAAAAGGGATATGTCGATAAATGCATCATGCTGGCATCCGACCTTAAGGCGCTGGCCAGCATTCGCGAAAACATGCGTGAGCGCATCCGGGGCAGTCGTGCCTTCCACGCCCCTGCCGTGGCAGCCGAGTTCGAGGAAGCCTGTCGCGAGATGTGGCAGAATTGGTGCCTTGGCAACCCGTAACTGCCAAAGCAGGCAGGATGCTTATCGCATGTTGCTCAGAATGTGATCGACCGCCGCAGCCAAATCATCTGCAATGAAATCGGCTTCTTGGGCTTCGGGCAGGATGGCCTCCTTGGCGCCATGGCCGGTTCTGACCATGATGGCCTTTGTACCCGCCGCATGTCCGGCACGGATATCATTGATGCGATCCCCAATCAGGACACTGTCTGAAAGACTGATGGCAAACTCTTCGCTTGCCGCCAGAAGCATACCGGAATCGGGTTTGCGGCAGGTACTTTCGCGGCGATATTCGCCCTGCCCGTCTGGGTGATACGGGGAATAATAGATGCCCTGTACCGATGCCTTGTGATCAGAGAGCATAGCAACCAATGCCTTGTGGATTTCAAGCAATTGGTCTTCGGTGAGATAGCCGCGCGCCACACCGGACTGGTTGGTAACGACAATGACCGGGACGCCCGCATCATTCAGGCGTTTAATCGCCTCGCATGTACCAGCGATCAGTTTGAGATCGGCAACGTCCGAGAGGTAATGGACTTCCTCGTTGATCACCCCGTCCCGATCCAGAAACACAGCCGGAAGCGGATTGCGCTGGTCGCGAAAACGCGGGGCCGGATCAATCAGGTGACGTTTGACAGTGTCGTGGATGGAGCCGGTCATGTCTGGCCTTTTGGTGCTCAAATCTGGCCAACAATGGCGCAAAGGCCAGTGCAAAAGCAAGTCTTCACAAGCCACAGACGGCTTTTGCGCAGCGCGAAAGAAATTGGTATTACCATTATTCGCTTGCAGAGCAACCGGAAGACGTGACAATTTCTGTCCAAGTCACGTCCCACGACAATAAGATCTTCAAGGAATAACGTTCTATGTTTGCCGATATTTTTGCGATTCTGGCCCCGGTTTTTATCACCACCGGACTGGGATACTTCTGGGCCCGTGCAGGCAAGCATTTTGACACCAACCTTGTCACATCCATTGTCACCTATTTCGCGACCCCCTGCCTGACCTTTGCGGCCCTTGCGACCGTGGAGCTTGGCGGGGATACGCTGGTTCTGATGGGGACAGCGGCGCTAGCCGCCAACGTGATCTTCGCCCTTATCGGCTGGCCGATCCTGAAGGTCTTTAGCCTGTCGCCACGCACCTATCTGCAATCGCTGACCTGGCCGAATGTCGGCAATGTCGGCTTGCCGCTGTGTCTGCTGGCCTATGGGCAGGACGGGCTTGCACTTTCGGTGGCGTTTTTTGCCGCCTATGTCGTCATTCAGTTGACCATCGGTGTTGCGTTCGTATCGGGCAGCTTTTCGATCAAGTCGCTGGCCAAGATGCCAATCATTCCGGCAACCCTGATCGCCACGGGCTTTCTTGCGACCGAAACCCCGGTGCCTGAGTGGCTTTACAACACCACCAACCTGATCGGGCAGCTGACCATTCCATTGATGCTGTTTACATTGGGTGTATCACTGGCAAAACTGCGCCCGGTCAGCCTTGCGCGCAGTACGGCATTAAGTGTGCTGCGTCTTGGCATGGGTTTCGGGGTTGGTTTGGGCCTGTCGGAGGTGATGGGCCTGACCGGCATGGAACGCGGCGTGGTCATCCTGCAATGTTCGATGCCGGTTGCCGTGTTCTGTTACCTGTTCGCACAGCTTTATAACCGCGAGCCGGAAGAAGTTGCCGGCGTTGTGATCAGTTCAAGCTTCCTTGCCGCCATCGCCCTGCCCGCACTGCTTTGGTACGTGCTTTAGGCCGAACACACCGGGCAACTGGCTACTCGACGATCAGGCGGTATTCCCCGCCGGTGCCATCATCCTTGTCGGCATAAAAGCCGATTGCACATTCAAACCGGCCTTTTTCAAGGTTTGGGTCGCCATATTCGGCCGCCTGCTTCATCACATGATCGCGACAGGCAGCAAGGTCATCATAGGTGGCCTCGGAAATCTTGACCCGGGCCGGTTGGCTGACATCAGGGACATAAACCGCCGTGACATGTTCCCAGGGTGCGGCATCATCAGGCCAGAAAAGATCAGCAATATGACGGTGCGGATTGCCGAAACTGACCACGGCCAGGATGGTAATCCCGGCAGCCAAAAGCGCACGGCGCAGCATTCTTGTATTCATTTATTCCCTTTATGCGCCTTTGCGACCAAGCGATGAGAAATCGATCCTTGGCATCGGCGCATCATAATCAAGATGATAGTCATCAAGTGGTGGCGAAGCCTGACTGGTGACGGCCAGAAGTGCATGCACCTGCCCGCGTTGATGGGTTTGATAGACAAACAGATGTGACAGAATATCGCCGACGGTTTCAAGCGTCTTGCTGTTGTCCTCGCGGGTCAATTCAATGCTGCGAATGGCATCTTTGTCATTGAGCTGCTCACAAAATGCCATCAGCCGCATATCTGCATCACGCTGGGCTGCTGCGAGCTTGCCGAGGGTTGCAGACGGCATTTCATCTGCAAGACAAGCCCGACCACGGCCACCATCAATCAGCGCATCGAGATAATACCAGTCATTGGTCAGGATATGATTCAGCGTTTCAAGAATGGAGGCGGAAAAAGGCGTTCGTTTGGTGTCGAGTTCCTGAATTGTCAGTCTCTCACAGACGCCATACAAACGATGATTTGACCAGGCGTTGTTACGCGCCTGATGGAAAAACGATGTGCCCGGCATACCTCAAGTGTCCTAACTTTTAGCGTCCTGTCACATTCGTGTTGATGTTATCAACCGGTCACAGGATGCGCATGATTTAGCGGACCGTTTCCTTTGCCATAGCCTGGTGCGGTTCGAATAGCTTCACGCACAAATTCGCGTGCACGGGCAACGGAATCACTCAATCCCATGCCCTGAGCCAGACCTGTTGCAATTGCACTTGCAAGCGAACAGCCCGTACCATGATTATTTTCAGACGGAATGCGTGTGCCTTCAAAGCCTTCGACATCACCGTCACGTCGCCACAAGATATCGACGATTTTGTCCCCGTCTGCGTGACCACCTTTTATCAGGACAGCCTCAGCACCGAGATCACCAATTTTGTGCGCTGCAGCAATCATATCACCTTCGCTGGTGATTTTCATACCTGATAGTACTTCGGCCTCGGGAATATTTGGTGTCAGGACGCTCGCAAGCGGAACCATGTGGGTGATCAGAGCCTCTACGGCGTCTTCCTGCAACAGGCGCGACCCGCTTTGCGATACCATCACGGGGTCTACAACAACCGGAATACCTGCCGCCTTTGATTTGATAAATTCCGCCACCGCCGTGATTACGGGAACGGAATGCAGCATGCCGGTCTTCACCGCATCGGCACCGATATCATCAATTGTGACGGTTGCCTGATGGACGATCATGTCCGGTTCAATGCCCAGAACATCGAAGACTCCGGTGGTATTTTGCACCGTCAAGGCAGTTATCGCAGTTGCAGCATAGCCGCCAAGAGCTGTCACTGATTTGATATCGGCCTGAATACCGGCCCCGCCGGAACAATCCGACCCGGCAATGATCAAGACACGACCCTTCATACGATCCTTCCTTACCCTGCAAAAATCAGGTTCTACGCACGGTGTTTGATTAACCGGCAACGGCCGTTATTTCGGCAACGATGCCATCAACAATCTGTTCGACCTTAAGCGCGTCATCGCCTTCGGCCATGACACGGATCAGCGGTTCGGTGCCCGATTTACGGATCAGAACGCGACCATCACCGTTAAAGGCGCGCTCGGCCGAGGAAATGGCTTCAATCACACTGCTTTGTGCCAGCGGATCGGAACCCGCACTGTAGCGAACGTTTTTAAGGATCTGTGGCAGCGGTTCGAACACGCGGCTGAGTTCGGATACCGGGCCCTCGCGGCTGGCAAGAACGGCCAGCACCTGAAGCCCTGCCAGCAGACCATCGCCGGTTGATGCGAAGTCCGACAGCACGATATGACCGGACTGTTCGCCACCGACATTGCAATCAAGAGCCCGCATCTGTTCAACCACATAGCGATCACCGACCTTGGTGCGGATCAGGCGTACATCGTTGCTTTCAAGATAACGTTCCAGGCCAAGGTTCGACATGACGGTCGCCACCAGCGCGTTGCCGCGCAATTGACCGGTGCGTTTCCAGTGGGTTGCGACAAGGCCCATCAACTGATCGCCGTCAATCAGATGACCTTTTTCATCGCACATCTGAACACGGTCGGCATCGCCATCAAGGGCAATGCCGACATCGGCCTTTTCGGCCAGAACACGGTCGCACATGGTCTTGGTATGGGTCGAACCACACTGGTCATTAATATTGAGACCATTCGGGCTGGTGCCGATTTCAATCACGTCCGCACCGAGTTCACGCAAGACCATGGGTGCGACGGAATAACCGGCCCCATGGGCACAATCGAGAACGATGCGAAGACCTTCAAGCGTGACCGAGCCCGGAAGTGATGATTTAACCGCCTCGATATATCGGCCCGGCGCATCATCAATGCGTTTGGCACGACCAAGGGCATTGGCCGGAACCAGCTTGCCAGACAGATCGCTTTCCATCAGGGCTTCGAGTTCAAGCTCGACCTCGTCAGACAGCTTGAAGCCATCCGGGCCAAACAGCTTGATGCCATTATCCTGAAACGGATTGTGCGAGGCAGAGATCATCACACCGATGTCGGCACGCATCGATTTGGTCAGCATGGCAACAGCCGGGGTCGGCATCGGGCCAACCAGCATGACATCCATCCCCATCGAGGTAAAACCGGCCACTAGAGCGGGTTCAAGCATATAGCCGGAAAGACGGGTGTCCTTGCCAATCACGACCTTATGGCGGTGATCACCACGGGTGAAATAGTGGCCTGCGGCCATCCCGACTTTCAGGGCAACCTCGGCGGTCATCGGCGCCGTATTTGCGGTTCCGCGGATGCCATCGGTGCCAAAATATTTGCGGCTCATATTCTGTGTCTCTGCTTGCTTTGCAGGGC
Organism: Thalassospira sp. HF15; assembly: GCF_011806525.1. Classification (GTDB taxonomy): domain Bacteria; phylum Pseudomonadota; class Alphaproteobacteria; order Rhodospirillales; family Thalassospiraceae; genus Thalassospira. The sequence continues at coordinate 77,428 of NZ_JAAVKI010000004.1, forward strand.
GCATTGCCCCGTCGATCAATTCTGATTGCCGGTTATATCAAAGTGGCGTCGCAATGCCACGGGCAATCGGCATATTTCGGCACCTATTCTAATGCCCAACTGCCGACCAATCCGTTAACAGACAAACAAGTCGAAATTCGGATAAAAGCCATGACCTTCGGGCAAAAACCGGCTATCACATGGCGCATGGTTTAGAGGATTGAACCCGAGGGAATTTTGCGCAACATCCGCTTGAATACAGCCTTGTTTGCGGTGTTGATCGTAATCGCATCCGGCATCTTGGCGGTCTATGGTCCGAAAACCGCCGCCCATGAGCTGCCACAAGCGCTTGTTATCCCGCCGGCAGGTCCAATCCAGACTGTTGATCTGAACCGTTATCTTAAACGGTTGATGACAGATCAGGCGTCTCAAAACCCGCGCGATATTGCACAAATCGACGAGTCTGATTTTGAACCCGTTCTTTATGCCCGCGGCTCGGGCTACACCGAACGGACCATTTGGTATCGGACCCCGATCAGGGTTGTCGATCAACCTGACCGCACGGGAAGCAGTGCGTTTATCGAGCTGGGTCAGGTTTACCTGAATGATATCCATGTCAGCATCCTGTCGCATGACGGTCTTCGGGTCATTTGGCAAGAGCGCGTGGGGGACAGGATTGCGACTGCCAAAAATGAAGTTCGAAGCCTGTCGCATGTCGCAGAGTGGCCCAAACTGGAAATCGGCCAATATTGGCTTGTCATCGGGGTTAACACCAACAGTGCACACGTGCTTGAAGCACAAATTCTGCCCGATACTGAACTTATCACGAAGTCCGGCACTGACAGCTTCATCAAGGGCGTATTCCTTGGGGTTCTGATTATTGCCTTCGGGCTGTATTTCACATTCGGGATCCTGTCAGGAGACAAGTCTGTCATCTGTTATGCTGGCTATGCCTTCGCGCTGTTTCTGATCTATTTCGGGATTACGGGATATGCCCAACTGATTTTCAAACCGGTTTGGCCACTGGCGTCAGACTTTATAACCGGATCGGGCACGGCACTGGCGCTTGGTTCAAGTGTGATGATGTGGACCTATATCACCCGTCTTGACCAGACCAACCCCTGGATATTCCGGGTCATGGTCATCTATTCCGTTTTGGCGGTTGGCGGTTCTGTAACCGCCACGTCGGACTGGTACATCCTGTATGCCAAGCTGTTTTTCGGCCCCGAAATCCTCCTGCTGCTGGGCCTTCTGGTCAATCTGGTCTATCGCGGATACCGGCAAAAGCAGAACTGGCAAACGTTCTTTTTGATCATTGCCCTTGGCGTTCCGACCATCGGGGCCATGGCGCACCTGATGCTGTTGATCGGGTTGTTACCGGTCAACCGGTTTACCACAAGCGTTTTCACCGCAGGGTCTGTCGTTCAGCTTGTCATGGTCGCCCTGGTGATGTCGTATCGAACCTATGGCCTGATCAACCGGCGCGTTGATGCATTGGCATCAAGTCAGCGGGCCAATCAACTTGCCAGCGAGCAACGCACATTCATCACGATGCTTTCACATGAGTTTCGCACGCCGCTTGCCATCATTCAGCGTTCTGCCGAGATTCTCGGGTTATATCTCAAGAAGGAGCCCGAAGCCGTCCTGAACCGCCTGTCGACCATCCGGTCCAATGCAGGTCAGCTTTCAGGCCTTGTTGATGCGTTTTTGACCAAGGAAACACTTGATAGCGCAACATTCACGACCACGCGCGAGACCATTGCAATTGATGCATTTCTTGGCGAATTGATTGCACGACGCCATCGTGAAGTTCCCGGCCAGAACATCAGCATGATCCATTGCGACGTTGCCGTTGTCGAAATTGACCGCATCCTGATGGAACGGGCGTTATTGAACCTGATTGAAAATGCGCGAAAATATGCGCCAGGTGCAGCGGTTTGGATTTCGGCTGAACGTTCGGCCAACGGTTATGTCTATATCCGGGTGGTCGATGAAGGCCCCGGCATTGCTGCCGATGACCTGCAGAATGTTCTGAACGCCTTTTATCGTGGGCGGGATGCGACCAAGACCCAGGGTGTGGGATTGGGCCTGCATCTGACCAACAGAATTATCGAAGCCCATGATGGATCGCTTTCGGTCAGCGTTGGCGAAGAAGGCGGCACGACCGTTCTGATCAAATTGCCCTATGACCGCGACCTGACGGTTCTCAAGAACAATGAAAACCGTACAGCGTTTGCCCGCGGGTACCCCGCCCCCCCTAATGGCGGGGAACTGGCATGATGGTCAGATCGGAGATTTTTGATACGCTGCTGGCAGCGGCAGAGGAACACAAGCCACGCTGGCTGCATCGACTGTTTGTCTGCATGCTGTTGGTGATGGCACTTATCACTTGCCTGCCTTTGGGGGGGGCACACGGGCAATCGACCAAGACAGTTCCTGACGATCCGGACGGCCTGGTTCTGTCTGGCAACATCACGGAACCGCTTGAAATCACCGGTTATGTCGCATCATTTGCCGATCAGACGCGAAAGCTTGGCTTTGACGATATTGTCGCTTTGCCCGATGCCGCATTTCAGCAAACAAAGTCTATTCCGTCCTTTGGCTATACACGTGACGTGATCTGGCATCAGCTTGATTTCACTGTTGCGAGTGCCTTGAGCAAACGGGCACTGCTTGAAATCTCTCCGAGTTATCTGAACTTTATTGATGTGTTTCTGACACCAAAAGACAGACCTGATCCCATCTGGAGAGCCAAACTTGGCGATCACATCCCGGCCAAAGAGCGTGAATATGGCGGACGCACCCACGTTGCTGCGCTGCCGACACTCGAACCTGGATCCTATCGGCTGTATGTCCGGGTCCAAAGCAACAGTGCCAATTTAATCTGGATGAAGCTTTGGCCAACCAACGCGCTGATTTCGTCCCTGTCCTTTCGCCATCTGACGACAAATATTTTCTTTGGCTTCATCCTGACATTGGGATTGTCCTATCTGGCACTTGGCCTGATTGCGCGGGATTGGGCAGTCATTCTTTACAGCATATGGGTCAGTGCAATCGGCACAGCATCAGCCGTGGTCAACGGCGTGGCCTTGAGCGAAGTACGCCCCGAGACACCCTGGTTGAATGATTTTCTGCTGGGCACCGCAAATATTATCTCCTATGGCGTGACAGTCTTCCTGTGGCTTTACATCATTGGAGCGAAAAAGAAGGCGCCTGTGGCCTACAAGGTTTGTTGCGGTTACGGGTTCCTCGTTCTGGGTTTTGCCGCAGGGGCAACCACCGATCTGTACACCATATTTGGCAGCTATATTGTGCCCAGCCATGCAATCTTCATGGCCACGATGTGTGCAATCCTGATCAAGGACGCGCTTGAAGATGTCAGAAATCCCCGCCATTGGGCATTCCTTGTTGTTCTGGCCATTCCAACCGGCGCGGCCATCATGCTCCAACTTGTCCTTTCAGGCGTCATTGATGCCACCAGATTCCGTCTGGAACTGCATCCGTTCACATTGATGTTCCATCTGATCGGGATGGGAATCATCATGACGGTGCGCTTGTCCAAGATGGACAAGGAGCGGGTTTCCGTCACCCAAAAGGCCGAGGAAACCACCACACTGGTCGACGAACAGCGCAACCTGATCTCGATGCTGTCTCATGAGTTTCGCACGCCCCTTGCCGTCATTCAGAGATCTGCGGAAATGCTGATGTTGCGGCTGGAAAGCCAGAAGGGTGATGTTCTTGAAAGGTTGCAGCGCATCCAGTTGCAAGCCCGGAAACTTGCGCGGCTTGTGGATATCTTCCTGACCAAGGATGGCATTGATACACAGGAACTCTCGCTTGCGCGCAAAACGGTTCCGGTCAACCAGTTCCTTCAGGAGTTTGCAGCCCAGATCACCCGCGAAGGCGCAGAGGTCAAAGCGATTTGCAATGGTACTTCCGGGATTGAGGTCTTCATTGACGAAACCCTGATGGGGCTTGCCATGACAAACCTGATCGAAACATCGCGACGCTTTGCACAAGGTGCGCCGGTCCACATTAATGCCTATCGACATTCAGACATGCTGGTCGAGATCCGCATTCCATGCCACGGTGATGAAATTGATGAAGACGAGATCGGGCTAATCGCTGATGCCCTGTTCAGACGCACCATGGAGACACAGTCTTCGCGCCGCGCACTCGGACTGCACATTTCACAGCGTATCGTCGATGCTCATGGTGGATCCCTGACCCTGCGTCAGAACAGCGGACGCGGGATTTCGCTTTGTCTGCTGTTGCCAGCCGAGTGAAGTCCGCGTAGCCGCTACTGAGTGTCAGGAGGCCTCGGCCTCTCCGGAGACGGCGGCAGGTGATGTGAAGGCATAGCCACGACCATAAGCCGTTCGGACCGGCAATTCCTCGCCGATTTCTTTCATGACTTTCTGACGTACACGCCGGATGGCCGTATCGAGGTTCCGGCAGTTCTCGGCGGTGTCGGCCTTGCCAAGTGCCTCGACGATTTCGGGGCGGGTCAGCCAGGCACCATTGGCCTCGATCAATATTTTGACGATGGTACGTTCCGTGGCCGTCAGCTTGGCTTCGTTGCCCTCGGGATTGCATAGCGTCCAGTGCAGAAGATCAAGCACCCAGCTATCCTCGGAGATCGGGGTTTCGACTGTTTCGCTATCGGTGCGTGACGCCCGACGCAGGAGCGGTTTGAGAGCAGCTTCAATCACCGAAAGCGGGCTGTCCTTGGTCAGATAAACGTCCGCGCCGGATTTGTACCCGGTCAGGTGATTGTCCATCCCCGAAAGCGACGTCAGCATCATGATCCCGCAATCAACCGTCTTGCGCACGTGCTGCGCCAGCTCATACCCGTCGGCATCGGGAAGCATGATATCCAGAATGACCGCATCAGGCTTACCTGCATCAAGAGCACGGTAAAATGCGGCTCCGGTTTCGCAACCGACCACATCAAACCCGCACATCTCGAGATACTCACACAGATCCTTGTTCAGGTCCGTGTTATCTTCCACGACGTAAACACAGTGTGTCATTACATTCCAGCCAGACGTGACGTCACCGGACAAGGGCTGCGTCAGACCGCCAATCTCGTTCATCTAAAGAACCTTCACGTTCGCTTGTTTATCCAACCATAAATTGTGACTTTGGTGCCACTTTTGTTTGATAGTTAATGGTATGTGGGCTCTGAGCCGATTCTGCAAGCAGCAACCTGCAATCGTCAGAAATTGCCAGAATCAGGCATTTCTCATGCAAAAGGCCCGCAAGCGAAAAAATGCACAGCATTAAACCACTTGCAGGCCCTGTTTTTAAACGATCACGGACAAAGAACAAGCTATACGTGCAGACGATTCCAACAATACACCATTATACAATCGCAGTTGAACTGGCGACGGAAATGGCCTGTACGGTTTCGGGCACGTCATGCACGCGGATCATCTGAACCCCATGGCGCCATCCATTCACGGCCGAGGCGATGGAGCCGCCCAGACGCTGTTTGGGATCGGCCTTGGGGTCAATCTTGCCGATAAAGGATTTGCGCGACGTACCAAGCAGGATCGGACACCCCAGACCATGGAAAATTGCCAGACGTGACAGCAATTCAAGGTTATGCGACAGGGTCTTGCCAAAACCAATGCCCGGATCGATGCAGATCCGATCCCGTGAAATCCCTGCGCGCTCGCAGCTTTCAATCCGATCAAGCAAATAGTCATAGATATCAAGCGGCGCACAATCATACTGCGGATCGGCCTGCATGGTGCCCGGTTCGCCCTGCATATGCATCAGCATCACCGGCTTGCCGGATGCTGCGGCGACTTCCATCGAGCGTTCATCGCCCTCAAGCCCGGTGACATCATTGATGATCGCGGCACCGGCATCAACGGCAGCTTCCATCACGCGGGCATGGCGGGTATCGATCGATACAACATGTCCCTTGGCAGCCAGTTCGCGGATGACCGGAACGACACGATTGATTTCTTCGTCCTCGGAAACGGTATCCGCCCCCGGACGGGTGGATTCGCCACCGACATCAATGATTGATGCGCCCTGCTCCGCCATCGCCATGGCGCGCGCAACAGATTGTTCGGTGGTGTTGTAGTCGCCACCATCGGAAAAGCTGTCGGGCGTGACATTGACAATGCCCATCACGTGGCACGATGCCATGTCCAACCCGGCATAATCGGGGCGCTTGGCCATCAGGCGATCCAGCACGGCATTGATTTCGTCAACGCGTCCACTGTTTTGCACCCAGCCTTCAAGGGCCAGCAGCGGCAAGATCATGCTTTCAGCCCCGCCACCTTCGCGGCGACGGATGATTTCAAGCGCCGAAAAGCCACGGCGTGATCCGGCAAGCGGCAAGGTATTGGGATCATCGGCATGGTCGATGAAACCGGTCGGTGCGTAGTAAAGCGGTCCTTCAAAATCGGCAAAGCCCCGCACATCGGCGGGGCTTCGCAGGACCGATCTTTTGATCTCGTCCATCAGTCTCTTTCTGTTAGCTTCCCGGTTGCGGTTCCGGGGAAAGGTCCCCGCCGCCGTCACCAGGGTTATCCTTGCGGGCACCGCCGGTGCTTGGCACCGTGGAGCGACGTCCGCCACCCGCATCCTTGCCGCCACCGGAAGAATGGCCCGGACGGTCAATTTCCTCGCCGCGCAACAGCGCGTCGATTTCCTTGCCCGACAGGGTTTCGTATTCCAGAAGACCTTTGGCAAGTTTGTGCAGGTCATCAAGATGTTCGGTCAGCACACGCTTGGCGAATTCGTAAGCCTCGTCGGAATAGCGACGGACTTCTTCGTCAATCAGCTGCGCTGTCTTTTCCGAAACGTTTTTATGCTGGGCAACGCTGTGACCAAGGAACACTTCTTCCTGGTTGTCGACATATTTGACGTTACCAAGTTTGTCGGAGAAGCCCCACTCGGTCACCATCTTGCGCGCATATTGCGTCACCATGTTGATGTCCGAGGATGCACCCGTGGTGACCTTGTCCTTGCCAAAGATGATTTCCTCGGCAACGCGGCCACCCATGGCAACCGCAAGGTCGGAAATCAGCTGTTCGTAGGACTTGGACACCTGATCACGTTCCGGCAGACGCATCACCATACCCAGTGCGCGACCGCGCGGGATGATGGTGGCCTTGTGGATCGGATCGGATGCAGGCGTATGGAGAGCAACGAGTGCGTGGCCACCTTCGTGATAGGCGGTCAGTTTTTTCTCGTCATCTGTCATGATCATGGAGCGACGTTCAGCCCCCATCATGACCTTGTCCTTGGCATTTTCGAAGTCAGCCATGGTGACAACACGCTTGCCAAGACGGGCGGCCAGAAGGGCTGCCTCGTTAACAAGGTTTGCCAGATCCGCGCCCGAGAAGCCCGGGGTACCACGTGCAACGGTACGCAGATCAACATCCGGCCCCAGCGGAACCTTGCGGGCATGCACACCAAGAATGTGTTCACGGCCTTCCAGATCCGGGTTCGGCACAACGACCTGACGGTCAAAACGACCAGGACGCAGCAATGCCGGATCGAGAACGTCCGGACGGTTGGTTGCCGCCACAAGGATCACACCTTCGTTGGCTTCGAAACCATCCATCTCGACCAGAAGCTGGTTGAGCGTTTGTTCGCGTTCATCGTTACCGCCGCCAAGACCGGCACCACGATGGCGGCCAACGGCGTCGATTTCATCGATGAAGATGATGCAAGGTGCGTTTTTCTTGCCCTGTTCGAACATGTCACGCACACGCGATGCACCGACACCAACGAACATTTCAACGAAGTCAGAACCCGAGATGGTGAAGAACGGAACGTTTGCTTCGCCAGCAATTGCACGTGCCAGAAGCGTTTTACCGGTACCCGGAGGACCGACAAGCAGCATGCCTTTGGGGATTTTACCACCAAGGCGCTGGAACTTCTGCGGATCGCGCAGGAAGTCGACGACTTCTTCGAGTTCGTTTTTGGCTTCTTCAATACCGGCAACATCTTCGAAGGTCACACGGCCGGATTTCTCGGTCAGCATCTTGGCCTTGGACTTGCCAAAGCCCATGGCCTTGCCGCCGCCACCTTGCATCTGGCGCATGAAGAAGATCCAGACACCGATGATCAGCAGCATCGGGAACCAGCTGATCAAAGCGCTCATCAATGGTGAGAGGCTTTCTTCAGGCTGTGCGATAATGCGCACGCCCTTGTCATTCAGCTTTTCAACGAGGTTCGGATAATCCGGGGTGTAAACATTAACAGAGCGACCGTCGCGCGTTTCTGCAGTCAGGTTGTTGCCCTGGATGGTGACTTCGGAAATCTGACCTGAATCCACTTCGGCCAGGAAGTCCGAAAATGCCAGCGACGACTGACCGGACCGTCCGGAGGGCGACTGAAACAGGTTAAACAGCGCCACCAAAAGGATGGCGATAATAACCCACAGTGCGAGATTTTTTCCCATATTCATTCCAAGCTACTGGTCGCAATTTATGTGTGCCGTGACGCAAAACTTCCTGCGCAGGGTCTGACAAACAAATAGTCATAAGCCCTGCTTACGCAAGTAGGTTGTCTGGTTTCGGTGACGATTTGAAACCACTTTCCCATAAAGGTACTTGCGGCGCAAACAGCCAACTGCCACCGGGCGCAATCAGGCCCCTGCCCAGGGGCCGTCCACATCCGGCGGCGGATAGTACGTCGGAAAGCTCCGAAACCTCAAGCCCACCAACAGATAACAAGCCTTCTTTATCGTAGAGTGCAGGCATGGATGCAAGGGCTGCGCGCGGTAAATTACCAATAAATGGTGCAATTTCACACAATGCTGCACGAAAAGACTTCGTGTGAAACACATCACAAAGACCAAGCGGCCCGATCCAAAGCGTGATTTGTTCCGAAAGACAGGCATCATCTGCGTGCCATTCGAAGCGATTATCAAAGCGCACAACCCCTGATGTGGGCAGCGATTCTGTATCAAGCGTAATCGGATCCTGCCCCATCCGACCGAATTCGCGATAGACACAAACCCCGCCTTTACGGCCGTGCAAAACGCAGCCCCCTAAACTGATGCGGGCAGATGTATCGGCGGCAAGTCGATCAATCGCGCTGCGAAGTTTTTCCATCGCGGGCATATAGGCCCCGCCACCCACCGTGCGGACAACCTGCCCCAGCGCATGCATTGCGGCATCCGCATCAACGTCGGGGGCGAAGAACACCTTCGGGTCCAGGATCGCAACACCGTTGGAATGCAGGATGACAGCAGCGGCCAAAAGACGACCGATGTGCTTTTCAAGGGCGAGACGGTTTGCCGTCTCTTGCTTCCCGTCAAGGACCGGGGGCACCTCGGTTTCGAGTGCCTTGCGGATACGGACGCGCTCGAATTTTTCATCCCTGTTTGACGGGTCTTCGATCCATCCCTGCCCACGTGCCATCAGGGTCGCAACCAGATCGTTCTTGCGCATGCCCAGAAGCGGTCGCAGCAACCGTCCATGGCGCAGATACCGGCGCGCAGACATGCCCGCCTGCCCAAGTCCTGTCGCGCCGCGATCGCGGCGCATGACAATGGTTTCGTCTTGATCGTCGGCGTGATGGGCAACCAGAAGATGGAAAATGCCCGTATCATACATCAGGTCATCAAAAATCTGATAGCGAGCCTGCCGCGCCTTTTCCTGCACGGCCCCTGTCGGCTTCGCGCCCTGCCAGACTTTGGTGATGTGCTTGATGCCATATCGGGCGAGTTCGCCTGCGACCCAGCGCGCCTCGTCAGAGGCCTCCTTACGCAGGCCGTGATCCACGGTAACCGCAATCGCGTGACCACCACGCGCCTGAGACCAATCATGGGCCAACAGGGCCAGTGCCATGCTATCTGCCCCGCCCGAAACCCCGACAAGAAGTTTGGGGGCGGTTTCAAACGGCGCGAAACCCATCATCAGTTTATCAAAGACAACGGCGTCCAGCGGAATTCCACCAGACGCCGTATCCTGATCATATGATGACGTGACGTTGCCGATCATCGGTCTGAATTACTGCGGGCAACCACGGTTTTTGCGTTCCTGTCGGGCGCGATCCAGAACGACATTCGATGCGTTCGGGAAGTTGTCGAGCAGGTGGCCAAACGCCGTGCAGGCATCTTCGTTCTTGCCAAGATTGGCCAGTGACATGCCAAGCTTCAGAAGGTTATCCGGTGCCTTGGTGCTGTCGGGATAGGTCTGGAAGCCTTCGGTAAAGGCAATGGCAGCATTTTCATACTGACCGCGCACATAATAGGTTTCGCCCAGCCAGTATTGCGCATTGCCCGCCAGCGGATCGTTGGGATGATTGCTGACAAAGTTTCCCAGCGCCTGTTCGGCGGCCTCGAAATCCTGTTTGCGCAGAAGGCCAAAGGCTTCGCGATATTGTTCTTCGGGCGTGCCAGTGGTTGCCGCAGCACTCTGGGTCGGGGCCGTAGTGTTGGACGCGGCAGCCGTGCCACTTGGAATTTGTGGCGGCTGGCCTTCGTTTTCGATCACACCAAACAGCTGAGTGCCACGATCATTAAGGGGCTCGCCGGTACCGGCACCACCCTGCGCGGCATTTGGCGCGGCAGCTGTGCCCTGCGCGGCAGCACCATCGGCATTCGCGCCACTGGTTGAGACAGCACCGCCTTCAAGTTGGCTGAGACGGAAATCAATATCGGCCACCAGACGTTCAAGACGGTCTTCCATCTTGCGAATGCGGAAATCGAACTGTTCAAGTTGTCCGGTCAGTTGGCTGGTGGTGCGCTCAAGGTCGCTGATCTGGACCTGCTGGCGCGCGGCCGCCGGGGTTGAGGCGCCACCACCTGATGATGCAGCAGCCTGGGCAGCATCACCTGTGCCTTCGCGGTAAACATAGCGCTGCAAAAGATCGAGATCCTTGCGCAGCTGTTCGACCTGACGCGACATGTTGGCGTCTTGCGCATGAACCGGCTGGGACCCGAGTGATGTCATGCCAAACACGGTTCCAATGGCCAGGGCCATCAGGACGTTTCGGCTTTTTGGCCGACTTTTTGGCGAAATGGCGGATCGAACGCGGATCATGTGCGGGTCCTTTGTCGTCAATTCAGTCTCTGAAAGTCCACTATGAAAACTCATGTCATGAGTTTCAAACATTTTCAGGCGGCAAAAATAAGGCGCCTGCCCCGAGCGGGACAGGCGCCTTGATCGTCAAGTCAGGCTTTCACCTGCACGCGCTTAACGGATAACCGATACAGCGCGGCGGTTTTTCGCCCAGCTTTCTTCGTCATGGCCAAGAGCAACCGGGCGCTCTTTGCCGTAAGAAATGGTTTCAACGCGCGACGGGTCGATGCCCAGAGCGATGAGGTAATCTTTGACCGAGTTTGCGCGGCGTTCGCCGAGTGCAAGGTTGTATTCACGGGTGCCGCGCTCGTCGGCATGACCTTCAACAACAACTTTGTACTGCGGATATTTTTTCAGCCAAGCGGCCTGCAGTTCCAGGGTGCGACGTGCTTCACCGGCAAGATCGTATTTGTCAAAACCAAAGAAGACGCGGTCACCAACGTTGACAGCGAACCACTCTGGGCTGTTTTCAGCCAGAGACGTCGAAGAAGACGCGCTGGAAGAAGTACTTGCACCGTCGCCACCAGTGGTCGCCGTGCTATCAGGTGCAGTTTCACACGCAGCCAGAAGAGCGGCAGCAGCAAAAACGCTGAGAATACGAAGTTTCATTTAAGTTTTCCCCTTAACACCGGACGCATTCGCCCGAGGTTGGTGTTTTCCATGTCTCGCGACACCGAAAATGCCCGCGATTAAAGCGAATCGCATTCAGTGCTTCGCGATGACTATACTCTTGAGATTTCAGGGAATCAAGGGTGACCATGCCGGGTCCGACCCATCCGCCGGTGTAACGATCTCTCGCTCGTTATAACCGGTAAGATCAATCGAATACAAACGATAGCGATCCTTGGTCCCGTCCCTGGACGGGTGCTGGCGGTAGTACATCAAAACTCGACCGTTCGGCGCCCATGTGGGTCCCTCTACGAGATACCCTTCGGCCAGCAGCCTTTCTCCACTGCCGTCTGGCCGCATGACGCCGATATAATAACGACCTCCCTCAGATTTGGTGAATGCAATCAGGTCACCGCGCGGCGACCAGACCGGCGTGGCATAGCGACCACCGCCGAAACTGATACGCTGTGCACCGCCACCATCGGCATTCATCACATAAAGTTGTTGTGCCCCACTGCGGTCGGAGTTGAACGCAATGCGCGACCCGTCAGGCGAATAGGAAGGCGAAGTATCCACGGCTGGATGACGCGTCAGCTGACGTTTTTCACGCGTACGCAGGTCGAGACCGTAAATTTCACTGTTCCCGTCGAGCGCTTGTGACATCACAACCGAGTTCCCGTCTGGCGCGAATCGGGGCGCAAAGGTCATCCCCGGAAAATCACCCAGCAATTCCAACTCGCCACTATCAATATCCAGAACATAGACGCGTGGCTTGTCGTTGAAATACGACATGTAAACCACTTCCTGTGCGGTCGGCGAGAAGCGCGGGTTCAGCACAAGGAACCGGCCATCGGACAGGAATCGGTGATTGGCACCATCCTGATCCATAATAGCCAGACGTTTGGTCCGGTTATCGGCCGGACCACTTTCAGAAACATAGACAACGCGCGTATCGAAATAACCGGTTTCACCGGTGATACGCTTATAAATCTCATCAGCGATCTTGTGGGCAATCCGACGCCAGTTGTTGGGCTGCGTACGGTACGCAACACCCGACATCTGGGTTTCAGCCAGCACATCCCACAGGCGGAATTCAACACGCAGCAGGCCATTTGGTTCAGTCACCACGCGACCATTGACCAACGCCTGTGCGTTGATCGCGCGCCATTCCGCGAAGTTGGGGTTCACCGCCAGGGACGCCGCACTCTGAATGAATGCCTTTTCATCAATCGGTGAAAACAGCCCTGATCGCTCAAGATCAGCAGCGATCACCTGGGTTACGTTCTGACCGATTTCAGTTTCGGCAACGCCTTCGCCCGGAAAGCGGGTGACGGCAATTGGCATCGGTTTCAATTCACCCCGGGTAATATCAATCCGGAGTTCCGCCTTTGCTGGCGACATGAACCCGACATTCAGGCCAGCGACAACGGCAAGGGCGCACAGTGCCGCAACACCGCCTTTTGCCCAAAATCGTTTTTTTGCGTTGGTCTTGATCGTCATCCTGCCTCGCTATTTTCCACGCGTGTTCAAGAACTTGTAAGTTAAAGGCCCAGCATTTCACGCATGTCAAAATTGAACGTGAATGTGCGCCACATTTCGTATTTATCCAGCGGCAGTTTTAGAGGACTGCATTGCGGATTTAGCACTGCTCGAAGGGCACTTTCCGCAATCGTACGGCGGGAAGTATCGCCCTGAATTTCGTTCAGGTTGCTGATCCGCGCCTGCCGAACGGTGCCGTCCGGGTTGGCGCTGACATGAATTTCAACCGCAAAGCTGCCAGCTTCCTTCGCCCCTGCCGGCGGGCTCCAGCATTTTTCGATCTGGCGTTTTACGGCATCAAGCTCGCTCATGGTCAGATTGGCATCAAGCCGGGTTGCGACAACCTCGCTGGCATTTTCCTGCGGTGCTTCGTCAGGTTGCGGTTCCGGCGTTGCCTCTGCGGTTTCCTTGAGCTTGCTGACATCCTTGAGAACACTCATCAGATCGCGTTTTTTCGGCTCTTCCTTTTTCGGTTCCGGCTTTTTGACCGGTTCCGGTTTGGGTGGCGTCGGCTTGCTTGCCGGTTTTACAGCCGCAAGTTCGGTTGGCTGCGGTTCCGGCTCGGGCTCTTTTTTGACCTCGGGCGTTGGAACCGGTTCTGGCTTGGGCGCAGGTTCTGGCTTCGGCTCTGGCACGGGTTCCGGTTTTGGTTCGGGTTTCGGCTCTGGCTTGGGCTCCGGTTTAGGCTGCGGCTTCGGCTCAGGTTTTGGCTCCGGCTTCGGTTCCGGCTTAGGTTCGGGTTTCGGTGCTGGTTTTGGCTCTTCTTTCGGTTCTGGCTTGGGCAGCGCCTTGGTCGGGGCGGCAGAGAATTCATCCACCGTCACGACTTCAACCGAAATGGACTGCAAATCCAGCGGTGTTTCATCGAACAAATCGGGCAAGCCAAGCCACGCCACAAGAAACAGCGCAGCATGCAAACCAAGCGATATGAGAGCGTAACGCAGCATAATTCGATTACGAACCCTTTGCGGGCAATTCGGCGATCAGGGCGACTTTGGTAAAGCCGGCATCCTTGATCAGCCCCATCACTTGCATCACACGGCCATAATCAATTGCCTTGTCGCCGCGCACGAAAATACGTGTATCGGCCTTGTTGTCGGTAATCGCCGCCAGTTTTTCCGTCAGCGTATCCTGGGCAATTTCACTATCCATGATGTAGATCGTGCCTTCGGCAGACACCGACACCACAAGAGGTTCGTCCTGACCGGTCATCGGGGCCGCACTGGTTTCGGGCAGATCGACCTCGACACCGACTGTCATCAGCGGGGCTGCGACCATAAAGATCACGAGCAGCACCAGCATAACGTCGACCATCGGGGTGACGTTGATGTCACTCATTGCGGCCCGCCGGTTACCCCGGCGACCGCGACGGCGTCCTCCGCCAGATCGGGATGCGAGTTGTGCGCCCATGATCAGTCTCTCGTGTCGTCAAGTTGGCGCGAAAGGATCGAGGAGAACTCGTCCACGAAGGCTTCAAGGCGGTTGCTGTAGCGGTTCAGATCACTGGAAATCTTGTTATAGGCAACCACGGCCGGAATGGCGGCAACAAGGCCCATCGCGGTTGCAAAAAGCGCTTCCGCAATACCCGGTGCGACGACCGCAAGCGAAGTATTCTTGGATGCGGCAATCGACTGGAACGACACCATGATGCCCCAGACAGTCCCGAACAGACCAACGAACGGCGCGGTTGAACCAACCGATGCCAGGAAGGTCATATACCGTTCGACGCGATCCATTTCGCGACCAAGGGTGATTTCCATGGATTTCTCAAGGCGCTGCTGAAGGCGGGCCCGCATGGTATCGCCATGGACACCCTTTGCGTTCGAACGGCGCCATTCGCGCATGGCCGATACAAAAATAGCCGACATCGGATCGCGCGGTTGATCGGCAATGCGATCATAGAGGTCCTCAAGTGATCCGCCCGACCAGAAGGCTTCTTCGAAAGTGTGTGCCTGAGCGCGCAGTTTGCGCAGCCGCAGGATTTTTTCGATGACAATCGCCCATACCCAGACAGAAGCCAGCAAAAGCCCGATCATCACTGTTTTGACGACCAGCCCAGCCTGCATGAATAGCCCCCACAGAGACATGTCATGCGCCATGACCGACTGCCCCAGCGTTACCGCGTCGACCACTTGATTTTCCATATTCCCGTCAGTCCTTGTTCACATCAAGACATCGATTAAATACTGTTCTTAGTTCATCGGGCAGACGTTGTGCCCGAAGTTCTTCCAACGACATGCAAGCGAGATATATCTCGATCACCACCAAGTCTTCGCCATCACGCATAACCTTTTGTTCAAAACCAAGCGATGCGCCCCCAAGCTTTATCATCCGGGTTTCGACCGTAAGACAGTCTTCCAAAAGTGCTGGACGTCGAAAGTCGAGCGTACAGTGTCGAACGGCTATGGCAACTTTGTGGCGTTCTGCAATTATTCGATTGGTAAAGCCCAACAGGTTAAGCATCGCTGAACGTGCCCGTTCGGCGAACGCCAAATAGTTCGCGTGATAGACGACGCCGCCTGCATCGGTATCTTCGTAATAGACAATAAGCGGATAGATATGCCGCTTGCCTTCGAAGCGGCCCACAAGGGCGTCATGATCATTTTGAGACATCAGGAATCGTCCCCCGTCTGTCCGTCAAACAGATCGGAAAGCGGCATACCGCCAGCTTCGCGTGGCGGGGTCAGACCAAGGTGCTTAAAGCCCTTAACGCCAAGCATACGGCCACGCGGGGTGCGTTGGATCAGGCCTTGCTGCAGCAAATAGGGCTCGATCACGTCTTCGATGGTATCGCGTTCTTCAGAAAGGGCTGCTGCCAGCGTATCGACACCGACCGGGCCACCGCCATAGTTGCTGGCAATACAATTAAGGTATCGTCTGTCCTGACTATCCAGACCAAGGTTGTCGACCTCCAGCCGCGTCAGGGCTGCGTCTGCAATAAATTTATCAACCGGCGATTTTTCTGCGACAGCAGCGAAATCGCGAACACGGCGGAGCAAGCGACCGGCAATACGCGGGGTCCCGCGTGAGCGACGGGCAATTTCCATTGCCCCTTCTTCGGTCATGTCGAAATTCAAAAGCCGTGCACCACGTGCAACGATGCTGACCAGTTCTTCAGGCTCATAGAACCGCAGACGCAGCGGAATACCGAAACGATCCCGCAGCGGCGTGGTCAGAAGGCCCGAACGTGTTGTGGCCCCCACAAGCGTAAAGGGCGGCAGGTCAATACGTACGGAACGCGCAGCCGGTCCTTCGCCAATGATCAAATCAAGCTGGAAGTCTTCCATCGCCGGATAGAGGATTTCCTCGACCGCCGGGTTGAGGCGATGGATTTCATCAATAAACAGAACGTCACGCGGCTGCAGGTTGGTCAGAAGGGCCGCAAGATCACCGGCCTTGGCAATCACCGGACCGGATGTCGCGCGAAAGCCGACACCAAGTTCACTGGCAACGATTTGCGAAAGCGTGGTTTTCCCCAAGCCCGGGGGCCCAAAGAACAGGACATGGTCCATGGCTTCTTCACGCGCACTGGCGGCCTTGATGAAGACATCAAGGTTCTCACGGACTTCTTTCTGACCGGTAAAATCATCAAGCCGACGGGGACGCAGCGATCCATCCTGATGGTCTTCTTCGCGACGCTCACCACTGAGCAGGCGGTCTTCTTCTTCGCTCACGCGCTAAGCTCCTTCAGTCCCAGACGGATCAGGGTATCAATCGATTTGTCGTCGCCTGCCTGCTGGGCGGCCTTGCCCACCGCACCAAAGGCCTCTGAGCGGCCATAACCAAGATTAACCAGTGCTGAAACCGCGTCTGCCAAAACGACACTATCATCCACAACGGGGGCACTCGCAGCTGTGTCGGTGCTCACATCCTTGGCGGGTTTGGTCGATTTCCTGGATTTTGCAGCAGGTTTTTCAGGTTCTTCAGCCGGGCTTGCCGGCGCTGCGGGGGCTGCCACCGGACCAAGGTTGAGTTTCGCGGCCTTGTCTTTGAGTTCGCCCACAATGCGGGTTGCGACCTTGGGACCGATTCCCGGTGCGCGGCAAAGTGCCGTGGTATCCTGGGCTGCCAGGGCACGCAAAAGATCGGTCGGGGTCAGAACAGACAACAACGCCAGCGCCACTTTCGCCCCGACACCCTGAACGGTGGTGAGCAGCGCAAACCATTGCTTTTCGGCGTTATCGGCAAAGCCATAGAGATGAATGTGATCTTCACGGACATGGGTTTCGATCATCAGGCCAGCGTCCCCGCCCTTGGGCGGCAGCATGGAAAGAGTGCGGCGCGATGCAAAGACCAGATAGCCGACACCGTTCACATCAAGGATGACGCTGTCTTCGCCGATGAAATCCACAACTCCGCGCAGTTTGGCGATCACCTGTATTTTCTCCCGTTTCGTGTTGGGTTCGCTGCCATGCTTTTGGCCAGCGACCGATTTCCGGCATGTTGTGCGTGGCAGATGGCGACCGCAAGGGCGTCTGCGGCATCCGGCCCAGCAATGTCACATCCCGGCAGCAGGGTTGAAACCATCATTTCGACCTGCTGCTTGGCAGCATGACCGGCCCCTACCACAGTCTTTTTGACGGCATTGGGTGTATATTCCGTTACCGGGATGCCATTGCGCGCAGGTGCAAGCAGTGCCACGCCACGTGCCTGCCCCAGTTTCAACGTGGAAACCGGGTTTTTGTTCACAAAGGTTTC
Organism: Thalassospira sp. HF15; assembly: GCF_011806525.1. Classification (GTDB taxonomy): domain Bacteria; phylum Pseudomonadota; class Alphaproteobacteria; order Rhodospirillales; family Thalassospiraceae; genus Thalassospira. The sequence continues at coordinate 95,313 of NZ_JAAVKI010000004.1, forward strand.
CTCGACCGCGGCTTCGTCCGGTGTCCAGACCTTGATGACTTCGATCAGGCCGGTATGAAGCTGATCAAGCCGTTCGGCAAGGGTCAGTGATTGTGTTGACGTCACCACACCATTGGCAACATGGCGCATACGGTTATTGTCGAGGTCAATGACGCCCCAACCGGTTCTTTGTAGACCGGGATCAATCCCGAGCACTCTGACCACTACATCCCCCAAAGAAAACCGGGTTCAAGATACAAAACACCCGCCATTCAAAAGCGAAAGGCGGGTGTTGGCAAATGTTAATTAGTTGTCGAGGCCAGCGACGATTTCGTCGGTCCAGTTGACGTTGGTCCAGACGTTCTGAACGTCGTCGTTATCTTCGAGCACATCAACAAGCTTCATGATGCTTTGTGCCTGATCAACCGTAATGTCAGCTTCGGTGGTGGCACGGAATACCATTTTGGCGCTTTCCGGGTCGCCGAACTTTTCGGTCAGGGCTTCGCGTACGGTGTTGAGGTCTTCGATTTCGGTATCGATGATGTGGTTTTCATCATCAGATTCCGCATTGGCCGCACCGGCTTCGAGGGCTGCTTCGAAGATTTCATCGGCATCAGCCTTGTCTGCCGGATAGACGATTTCGCCCAGACGGTTGAACATGAAACCGACCGAACCGGTTTCACCAAGGTTGCCGCCGTGTTTGGTGAAGGCTGCGCGGACTTCGGATGCCGTACGGTTCCGGTTGTCGGTCAGGGCTTCGACAATGACTGCGACACCCGCAGTGCCATAGCCCTCGTAACGGACTTCTTCGTAGTTGTCGCCCTCGCCGGCACCGGTCGCCTTCTTGATGGCGCGGTCGATGTTGTCCTTGGGCATGTTCTGCGCACGAGCAGCAGAGATTGCGGCGCGCAGACGCGGGTTGCTGTCGATATCGTCGCTGATTTTCGCCGCAACGGTGATTTCGCGCGCGAGCTTGGTGAAGATCTTGGCGCGCTTTTTATCCTGCGCACCTTTGCGGTGCATAATGTTCTTAAATTGGGAATGGCCGGCCATAACCTAAAACCTGTCGTCATTGAATTCGAAGTGGAACGGTATCGGGTGACACCATGCCGGTCATACGGGCGTTCCCTGACAGACCAGCCCGTCCGGGCATATGCAGGGTGAGCATTCACTTCTGCGACATACGCGAACGAAAATTTCGACCGCTCCTATATCCTGTTTACCCTGCAAGGTCCAGCCATGCTTGGCAGGAAGCGCAAAAATCGGCGGAAATAGCGCGATTGCAAGAGAACAATTCAGTTCTCGTTTTCGAATCCTATCCGGGGATAGTCACATCCTATACGCGGATAGGTCTTGCAGAGCTGATGATATTCTTTCATTAATATTTCCTAGAGTAGATATTAAACTAAAGAAGAATACTCTCAGGGGTCCAAACTGACGCCACCCAAACAGGAATTCACATGATCCTGTGGCGCCAGAAACAACCCGGCTGGACGAAGAAGCCATACGGGAACAGCAAGGAAACAAAGGTTAGATAGAATGGGAACTAAATTTGGGGTCCAAAGCAAACTATTGATTTCGTTTGCTGTGGTAGGCTTGATGGCAGTGATTTCGGCAATCGTCGGCGCTGTGTCCTTCAACCAGTTCGGAAACGCGCTTCGCACGATTACCGAAGAAAAGCTTCCTCCGATTGCTGCGGCACAGGCTCTTGCCACCGGCAGCGCTGAAATTGTCGCAATCGCCCCGCGCATTGTGGCTGCGGCCAATCCGGAAGAAGAGACCGCGATCAATGACGAGCTTGCAGTTCGTCTTGATGAACTCTCCGGGCACATCGCAGAGATCGAGGCAACCGGCTTCATGCCTGCTGTGATCGCGAGCATCAATGACAACCGCTTGCTGCTCGAGGACAACCTCAAACAGCTGCATGATGTTACGCAGGAACGTTTCCAGATCAGCAATGAAAAGGCTGACAAGCTGAGCGAGTTCCAGAATCTGGCGAAGCGTTACGGCGACACACTGAAGCCGGTTCTGTCCTATACCCAGAATGACATCGCGCAGGGCAGCGAATACGCGGCTTCATTCAGTGATGACCCGTCAAAGAAATTCAGCGCGGACAAGGAAGAGATCATCGAGACCTTCCAGAAGTTCGCAACCGCGATTGAAACCCGTACCCCGGTCCTTGATATCGAACGTGCAGGTGCGACCGCATCAAACATGATCATCGCCAGCACGACGGAAACCCAGGCCGTACGCCTGTCGATCATTCCGGTGCGTATTCGCGGGACCTATTCTGACGCACTGAGCAAGCTCGATACCCTCGACAATGAACGCCTGAAGGCCTTTTACGTCGATCTGATCGACAAGATGCAGAAGCTTTCGGTTGGCGATGGCAGCCTGCCCGACCTGCGCAAACGCGAACTTGAGGCGACCGAGAAAAGCCAGGCACTGGTTGTGCAGAGTGGCGAATATGCCAACGCGATGCGCAACAGCGTTTCGGAACTGGTTGCTGGCCTGAATGCCGAAGTTGATCAGGCCGCTGCGCAAGCGTCCGTCGTCGAAAAACAAAGCCTGACCGCCCTCACCGTCGTTGCGGCGATTGGTGTTGTGATTTCGCTTCTGATTTATGTCCTGTATGTCCGTGGCAACGTTCTGCGCCGTCTTGGTCTGTTGCAGAAAACCATGGTTCAACTTGCCGATGGCAATCTTGAAGTTGCGGTTCCGGCCAAGGGCAATGACGAAATCAGTGCCATGGGCCGTGCGGTTGAAGTCTTCAAGAAGAATGCCCTTAAAGTTCAGGACATGCAGGCCGAAGAAGAGCGGCTCAACCATGAACGCAATGAAGCGCTTCGTGATGAACTTCTTGCTCTGGCCGATACACTTCAGAACGAAGTTGAAAGTGCCGTGAATGAAATCGCAGCACTTGGCGATCAGCTTCAGGGTGTTTCGGGTCAGATGACGTCGAGCGCGGAACTGGTTTCCGGGCAGACCGAAGACGTCGCAAGTTCTGCACAGGAAGCCACCGGCAATGTTGAAACGGTTGCAGCTGCGACCGAACAGCTGTCGGCATCGAATGCGGAAATCAACCGCCAGATGGCGGAATCGACCCGCATTTCCAGCGAAGCATCCAGCCGTGCACAGGAAACCAACGAACTGGTTCACAGCCTGTCGCAGTCTGCAGACCGCATTGGCGAAGTGATCGCGTTGATCACCGACATTGCCGAACAGACCAACCTGCTTGCCCTTAACGCGACCATCGAGGCCGCACGTGCCGGTGACGCCGGCAAGGGCTTTGCGGTTGTGGCCGCCGAGGTCAAAAACCTTGCCAACCAGACTGAAAAAGCCACCGAGGAAATTTCAGGTCAGATTTCCGGCATTCAGAAAGCCACTGGTGAGTCTGTCAACGCAATCGGCGACATTGGCCGCATCATTGAAAACATCAATGAAATTGCGACCACCATCTCGGCTGCGGTTGAGGAACAGGGTGCAGCAACCGATGAGATCACGCGCAACGTGCGTGGTGCGGCAGATCGTACCCGTTCGGTGTCCTCGTCGATTACCGAAGTTGCCAATGAAACCAGCAAGACCGGCGAACTTTCCGGTCAGGTTCTGGCAACCGCGCAGGATGCGTCGGAGAAGGTTGAGAACCTGCGTTCGCGGATCAACGGCATCCTCGATGATCTGCGTAAACAGGCGCATGACCGCGCAGCTTCCTGATACGCACACAAACATGATGACAAAAGGCCCGCCATCGGCGGGCCTTTTTTGTTGGAATGAGATATTGAAAAGCTCGGCTGGCAGCCCGAAATATTGCTCACACGCAATTACAAATGACCACAATTCAACGCCTGAATATATACAGGCGTACAGGTTGGCCGGAAAACCCATGATCGCGGCGTGGTTACTATGTTATAGCTGACCCCAACGATAATAAATCAGGCCCCACTTTTTTTCCCGTAAACCTGTTCGGGGCAGGTAGCGGGCATCCCCAAAATGTGGCTTGGCAGGGAACGAACGTTCGAACGACGTACATACATGCGTCGGCACGAAGCTGTGTTGACGCTTGTCTCTTTGGTCTATGGGGTATCTTGAATATGGCTTTAAGTATCAAGCGCGGCAACAAGCCGTCATCGTCGAAAAAGAAAAACACAAAAAAGACGAACAAAGCTGGACTTGGCGTGCGTGAGAAGTTGGCAGGCGCCTTCTTTCTCGTCGGTCTGATCGCGATCCTGGCTGCGGCAGTATCGGTTTTCTCCTTTACGAAATTCGGCAACCAGCTTGACAAGATCGCCTACGAGCAACTGCCGCCAATGTTCGCAGCTCAGCAGCTCGCAACCACCAGTGCCAAAATTGTCGCCTCGGCACCGCGGATTATCGCGGCTTCCACCGTTGACGAAGAACAGGCGGTCAAGGCCGACCTTGATGTGATGCTGGCGACGCTTGAAGAAAACCTTTCGGTTCTGAGCCAGTCGGGCCTGCCGGAAGAAACACTTGCCGTCATCGAAACCAATGGGCACAGCCTTGCCGAAGCCCTGCAGGAACTTCATGAAACCACGATTGAACGTTTTGAAGTCGCGGGCGAACTGTCGGACTCAATTTCCAAGTTCCAGCAGCTGACCGGCAAATACAACTCGATGATCCAGCCGATCCTGTCGGCATCCCAGACCAACATCACCGCCGTGACCAGTCAGGTCCATGACCTGCGTCAGGCGGGTGCCTTCATGACCCAGGAACAGGAAGACTCGATCAAGGGCTTGCTGTTCAAACTTGATGAATTGATGGCCGCCCAGGCGCCGATCACGCGACTGGCCAACAATGGCGCGGAAATCAGCAACACTGTTCTTTCGGCTGCTTCGTCGAATGACCGCATGCAGCTTCGCATCATGGGGGTTCAGGTGCGTGGTGCTGTTGGTGTTGTTGCCAACACGATTGCCGAGCTTGAAAACGAGAAACTCAAGAAGTTCTACGAAGGCCTTCTTGGCGATATCAAGAAACTGTCGATGGGACGCAAAAGCATATCGTCACTGCGCAGCAAGGAACTGAAACTTGCTGACGAACAGATCGACATTGTGGAAGACAGCGCCGAATTTGCCGCCGCCATGGAAGACGGCGTGAACGCGCTTGTTGGCGACCTTCAGTCGGGCGTCGACAAATCGGCTGACGCTGCAAGCACCCTGACCCAGCAGAGCTCGGTCGTGATGTATGCGGTTGGTGCCGCCGCGATCGTGATCCCGCTTTTGATCTATCTGATCTATGTGCGGGGCAACCTGTTGCGTCGTCTGGCTGGTCTGCAGAAATCGATGATCTCGCTTGCAGACGGTGACCTTGACGCATCGGTTCCGTCCGCTGGCAGTGACGAGATTTCTGCCATGGGCCGGGCTGTTGATGTGTTCAAGGCAAATGCGATCAAGGTCCGCGACATGCAGGCCGAGGAAGAGCGCCTTAATCGTGAACGTAACGAAGCGCTGCGCGATGAGTTGCTGTCGCTTGCGGACAACCTTCAAGGTGAGGTCGAAAGTGCCGTCGGCGAGATCGCGGCCCTTGCAGAACAGTTGCAAGGTGTTTCCGGTCAGATGACGGACAGTGCCGAACTGGTATCAGGGCAGAGCGACGAAGTGTCGAAATCTGCTGATGAGGCCACCGGCAATGTGGAAACCGTTGCTTCGGCGACCGAGCAGCTTTCAAGCTCGAATGCGGAAATCAACCGTCAGATGGCGGAGACCACCCGTATTTCGAACGAAGCGGCGAAACGCGCACAGCACACCAACGATCTGGTCAACAGCCTGTCACAGTCGGCCAGCCGCATTGGTGAGGTGATTGCCCTTATCACGGACATTGCCGAGCAGACCAACCTTCTGGCACTTAACGCCACCATTGAGGCCGCGCGTGCCGGGGATGCTGGCAAGGGCTTTGCCGTTGTCGCAGCCGAGGTCAAAAACCTTGCTAACCAGACTGAAAAGGCCACCGAGGAAATCTCGGGCCAGATCACCGGCATTCAGAAGGCCACCGGTGAATCTGTCACCGCCATTGGCGAGATCGGCTCGATCATTGACAGCCTCAATGAGATCGCGACGACCATTTCGGCAGCTGTCGAACAGCAAGGTGCCGCAACCGACGAGATCACGCGCAACGTGCGTGGTGCAGCAGACCGCACCCGTGCGGTGTCCGCATCAATCGCCGAGGTTGCCAACGAGACCGGCCGTACCGGCCAACTGTCTGGTGAGGTCCTGACCACGTCACGTTCTGCATCGGAAAAAGTCAGCGAAATGCGCACCCGCATTTCCAGCATTCTCGATGACCTGCGCCAACAGGCCCGCGATCGCGCGGCCTGATCGGAACCAAACATCTGAAATGACAAAGGCCCGCCATATGGCGGGCCTTTTTCGTTGGGCGGGAATAAAGCCGAGGCCTCAGGCGCTGGGCCAGCTGCCTTTGAGGCGTCCACCGATACGCACCGGCTCAATTCGCTTGGCAAGACCCGTCTTGTCATCGGTTTCCACATAAACACCACACACCGTTGCCGGGCCATCTGCAGGTTCGAACCGACCGGACGGCATCTTGGTGATGAATTTGCGGACCGAGTTTTCCTTTTTCATGCCGATAACGGAATCAAAATCGCCGCACATGCCAACGTCGGTCTGATAAGCCGTGCCATTTGGCAGGATCTGGGCATCGGCGGTCGGCACATGCGTATGAGTCCCCAGAACCAGGGATGCCCGCCCGTCACAATGATGGCCAAACGCCATTTTTTCCGAGGTGGTTTCCGCATGGAAATCAAGGATCACGGCATCAACATTCTTGCCAAGTTTGTGTTTGGCAAACAGTTTGTTGGCCCCTTGGAACGGACAAGACAACGGATCCATGAACAGACGTCCCATCATGTTGATGACGCAGACCTTCTTGCCCGACTTGGTCTTGAAGACATAATCGCCATTTCCCGGCGTACCATCCGGGAAGTTCCACGGACGCAGCAATTTCTCATCTTCGTCGATATAGGCGATGATTTCGCGCTGATCCCAGACATGGTTGCCTGTCGTCAGGACATCGGCACCAGCGGCGTAGAATTCCTTGCAGATTTTGGCTGTGACGCCAAAGCCGTGCGCCGCGTTTTCGACATTCACCACCGCGATATCAACGGACAAACGATCGCGCAGCATGGGGAGCGCTTCGAGCGCCGCCGTACGTCCGGTTTGCCCTAGAACGTCGCCAAGATGAAGTAAACGCATTGTGCTTCCTGTAGTACGTCAGCCAGCAGGCAGACATGTTTTGTTTAATGCACCCTGCCCCGGGACGCATGACCGGCATCGCGAAATGGAAAAGGGAGTTTTAGCAGAATAATCGGGAGCCACCACTGCCGTTGGCCATTTGGTAATTCCTCGTGACCTGCGAGTGCAGGTGGGCGCCGTATAACGAGACCACGGCCTCGACAGGGACAGCTCCCTAGAGAAATGAGCATCGGCCCCGGGAATTAGCGAACCTGACGAACAGGGCAGCCCCCTAGGTGCTGGGTTCTTGATCGCCGCGAACGGCGCATCGCAAACGGTCAGCGACCGGAACTTAGTCTTCGACTAGCTGAATTTCAAGTAGATTGCGTAATTTCAGGCAACAGGTGAAGCAGCCATGCAGCAGGCGAATAACCGTCTGATCAGTCTTTGCCAAGCCGATCCGCAAGTGCTTCGACCCGTTCGGCCATGCTGTCAATATTATCTGCCAGCGCGTCGCTTTCGGCAGCGGTAAGACTACCGGGGTCCGGTTCAGCTGCTTGGCTGGCTGGATTATCGAGTTTCTCGTGTGCCATGCCCAGTTCATCTGCAATCAGAAGACTGGTCATGACCAGCAGGCGCTGTTCGCCAATCTGACCGACCGCGTCCGAGATTTCCTTGACCCGCTCGTCGACATACTTGGCAAGCGCATGAATGCGATCTTCCTGACCGTCGTCGCACGCGATGTCGTAGCTGCGACCGTTAATGCGAATGGAAACCTGTGCCATCGGTTATGCCTGTTTCTTTGCGGGTGCTTCATCAAGGACGAGTTTTAGCTGATCAACCGCGCCATCAAGGCGATTTGAAACCGTCTCGGTGGTGCGGCTGAGCCGGTCGTAATCTTCGCGAAGGGCCGAAAGCTGTCCGCGCAGGGCTTCGACTTCTGCCGTATCAGCGTTTGCGCTTTGGCTTTTGGCGTCGATTGCCGACTCCGCAACCGTTTCCAGACGTTCCAATGCTGCTTTCAGCCGATCACTTGCCTGTTGCAACCGCGACATGATCCTACCCGAGTGTTTGCTGTTTACCCAAAGATTGCAGACCCCAATTGTCTGCGGCGACTCATCAGATGCCGATCTGACCTGTTGAAGATGTCATGATCATGGCTGATTTAACATCAGAGATTCCGATCAACAACCGTTTTACCCGGACTTCCTGCAAAACCGGTTTGATCCAAAGACCTTGCCGTTATCCTGAATCACGGAACGGTCGCCGCCAACATGTGGAATTGACGCGCAATCAGACATCGCGAATGCCCGTTGGGTTAATCTGATTTCAGATAACATGGCAGTTTTTCGATAGAAGCGGTTGACGTATGCCCCCTGTAAGGGCATCTTCCGCGCGAATTCCGTTAATAAATGGAAAAGTGTTTTCATCGCCCGACCGCGAAACCCCCAGGAACCGCATCACATGACGACGCAAGTAGAACACAACCGCATGGCCAATGCCATCCGCTTCCTCTCGGCCGAAGCTGTCGAGAAAGCCAAATCCGGTCACCCGGGCATGCCGATGGGCATGGCAGACGTTGCGACTGTTCTTTATACCAAATTCTTGAAATTCGATCCGAAGCACCCGAACTGGCCGGACCGCGACCGTTTTATCCTGTCCGCAGGTCACGGTTCGATGCTTCTGTATTCTCTTCTGCACCTGACCGGGTATGAAGATTTCGATCTTGATCAGATCAAGAATTTCCGTCAGATGGGCTATCGCACCGCGGGCCACCCGGAATATGGCCACGGCGAAGGCATTGAAACCACCACTGGCCCGCTGGGTCAGGGTATTGCAACGTCTGTCGGTTTCGCCCTTGGCGAGCGCATCATGAATGCCCGCTTTGGTAATGACGTTGTTGACCACTACACTTATGTGATTGCCGGTGACGGTTGCCTGATGGAAGGTATTTCCCAGGAAGCCATTTCGATGGCCGGTCACATGAAACTGTCGAAACTCATCGTTCTGTTCGATGACAACGGCATTTCGATTGATGGTCCGACCTCGCTTTCGACTTCGGAAGATCACAAGAAGCGCTTTGAAGCTGCGGGCTGGGATGTCCAGCAGATTGACGGTCACGACCCGGCCGCGATTGAAGCGGCGATTGCCAAAGCCAAAACCACCAACACCCCGTCGATGATTGCATGCAAAACCGAAATCGGTTTTGGCGCACCGACCAAAGGTGGCACGTCAGCAACGCACGGCGCACCGCTTGGTGCCGAAGAACTGGCCGGCATGCGCAAGAAACTCGGCTGGGATTCCGAGCCGTTTGAAATCCCGGCAGACATCCGTGAAGCCTGGCTTTCTGCTGGTTCGCGCGGTGCCGAGGACTTCAACGCGTGGGGTTCCCGTTTTGAAGGTCTTGATGCAGGTCTGAAAGACGAGTTCGAACGTCGTATCGAAGGCAAGCTTCCGGAAAACTGGATCGAAGCGTTCAACGACTACAAAAAACAGATCACCGAAGACAAGCCGAAGGTCGCGACCCGCAAGGCGTCCGAGAATGTTCTCGAAGTGCTGACCAAGGCAATCCCGGAAATGATCGGCGGCTCTGCCGACCTGACCGGCTCGAACAACACCAAGACCAGTGTTCAGGCACCGATCACCGCCGACGGCGGCTATGAAGGTGCTTACATCTACTACGGTATTCGTGAGCACGGCATGGCTGCTGCCATGAACGGTCTGGCGCTTCATGGTGGTGTTCTGCCTTATGGCGGTACCTTCCTGGTCTTCACCGATTACTGCCGCCCGGCGATCCGTCTTTCGGCCCTGATGAACCAGCGCGTTGTTTACGTCATGACCCATGATTCCATCGGTCTTGGCGAAGACGGCCCGACCCATCAGCCGGTCGAACATGTTGCGTCGCTGCGCGCCATGCCGAACGTGACCGTGATCCGCCCGGCCGATGCGGTTGAGACCGCCGAAGCATGGGCAATGTCGATCACCAACGAAAGCGGCCCGACCATTCTGGCACTGACCCGTCAGAACCTGCCGGTACTGCGCACCGAATACCGCGAAGACAACCTTGTTGCCCGCGGCGGTTACGTTATTTCCGATTGCGACGGCGACCGTCAGGGCACCCTGATCGCCACCGGTTCGGAAGTCGAAATTGCAGTTGACGCACAGGCGAAGCTGAAAGCAGACGGCATAAATGCTGCTGTTGTTTCGCTGCCAAGCTGGGAACTGTTTGACGCCCAGTCGCCGGAATACCGCAAGGAAGTTCTGGGCAGCGCACCGCGCGTTGCCATCGAGGCGCTTTCGGTGTTTGGCTGGGAAAAATATGTTGGCGATAACGGCAAGGTTATCGGCATGCACGGTTTTGGTGCCTCGGCACCGGCCCCGGTCCTTTACGAGCATTTCGGCATCACTGCCGACGCGCTGGTCAAAGCGGCCAAAGAACTGGTTTGATTTACAGGGCCGGGTCGGTAACATGCCGATCCGGCCTTTTTTCTATGGGTCATTGACCCTAAGCCGTGATTGATACTCCCCAGGTAGCAATCATTATAATTTTGGAGGGATGAATGGCTATTCGCGTAGCGATTAATGGTTTTGGCCGTATCGGCCGTCTGGTTCTGCGTTCTATCGTTGAAAGCGGTCGCACCGACGTTGAAGTTGTTGCCATCAACGACCTGGGTGACGTCAACACCAACGCACATCTTCTGAAATATGATTCCGTTCATGGCGTTCTGGCCAATGACGTCAAAGCCGAAGGCGACAACCTCGTCATTGACGGCAAGGCGATCAAGGTCTGCTCCGAGCGTGACCCGGCAAACCTGCCGTGGGCTTCGCTGAACGTTGATATCGCGTTTGAGTGCACCGGCATCTTCCTTGACGAAGCGGGTGCAGGCAAGCACCTGACCGCAGGTGCCAAGCGCGTTCTGATCTCTGCCCCGGCAAAGGGCGACATCAAAACCGTTGTTTACGGTGTTAACTCTGACAGCCTGTCGGCAGATGACGTGATTGTTTCGAACGCATCCTGCACGACGAACTGCCTTGCACCGGTTGCAGACGTTCTGAACAAGACCGTTGGCATCACCAAGGGCTTCATGACCACCGTTCACGCCTTCACCGGCGACCAGAACACCGTCGACAGCCTGCATAAAGACCTGCGTCGTGCACGTTCGGCATCGCTTTCGATGATCCCGACCTCGACCGGTGCAGCCAAGGCTGTTGGCCTTGTTCTGCCGGAACTCAAAGGCAAGCTGGACGGTACCGCGATCCGCGTCCCGACCCCGAACGTCTCGATGGTCGATTTGACCTTTGTTGCTGGTCGTGACACCACCGTTGATGAAATCAACGCAGCGATCAAGGACGCAGCAAACGGCCCGCTTAAAGGCGTTCTTGGCGTTTGCGAAGCACCGCTGGTTTCGGTTGACTTCAACCACAACCCGAACAGCTCGACCTTTGATGCGACCCAGACCCAGGTCATGGACGGCAACTTCGTTCGTATCCTGTCCTGGTATGACAATGAGTGGGGCTTCTCCAACCGTATGAGCGACACCGCTGTCGCCATGGCGAAGTTCCTCTAAGCATCGCTTAGATTCGAATTTGTAAAGTGCCCGAGGTTCTGCTTCGGGCACTTTTCTTTTGCCTGCCAATCCGTCACTGTTTAGGCGAGATGCCCCGCAAGACAAACAGGAGTCCGGCCCGTGAGCCTTCTTTTCAAGGAACTTGATTATCGCCCGACACCGATGGGGGTTTTAAGCCTGCGTCGCCGACGTGAGCTGAGCCTTGATATCGATGTCTATGAAATCAAGCTTGATGAAGAATATCTGATGTCGAGCCTGTTTACCGATGCCGAGATAGCGCTGGCTGATCTGGGGCTGGCGGAACTGGACGGTGAGAACCTTGATGTCGTGGTTGGCGGGCTTGGACTTGGCTATACCGCCAAGGCAGCGCTTGATAATCCCAAGACAGGCAAGCTGACTGTGCTTGATACCCTGCCCGAAGTCATTGAATGGCAGCAGCAAGGCTTGTTGCCATTGGGCGAGCAGCTTTCAAATGATCCGCGTTGCGCGCTGGTGCATGGCGATTTCTTTGCCGCGTCCTTGTCCGACACGCCGGGCATGAACCCGGAAGCGCCCGAAACATTGCATGACGCCATCCTGCTTGATGTTGATCACTCACCGGGCAATGTCCTGCATGAAGACCACAAGCGCCTTTACACCAAAGATGGTCTGGCAAAGCTTGCCACCCATCTCGTGCCCGGCGGGATCTTTGCCCTGTGGTCGACGGAACTGCCCGAGCCATGGTTTGAAGAAAACCTGCAGTCGGCGTTCGAGACCATCCGGGCCGATGTCATTAAATTCAAACATCCGCTGATTGACCGTGAAGATATCAACACGGTCTATGTCGCGCGCACCAAGGCATAAGCGTTCACCATGACCGCCCTGCCCGATCCCGTCATTCGCATTCATGGCATCACTGGCGCCCGGTCCGCCTGCCGGGTGATGGGGAACCGCGCCTTTGCGCTGCTATCGCCCGATCACGCCGCCCAATCACATGGGGCACAGTGGTTTGCCGATCTGATCAGGCTTGTGCGTGAAGAATTCCCATCATGTGATTTCAAGGCTGTTCTTGATTGTCGTGGACGGGTATCCGGGGCGCTTGCCGCGATTGAGCTTGGGCTTGATGCGGTGATTGTCGACCCCTTACCCGCTGATCAGCTTGAAAACCTTCGGGATATGGCGCGTCAGGCCGATAGCAGGGTCATGACCGAACTCCCTGATTCTGACGTGCTCTATCAGATGGCCGATGACATCCTGCCGGATAAAGAACTGGATAAACGGCTGCTTGCGCACTTGGCGATGATTGCGCGCTAGGCAATTGCCAAAACCTGCGTCAAAGGTTACATAACACGCAGGAAATCATCAGGAATTATCATCGTGAATTCAGACGAACTTGCCGGTCTTTATCTTCTGACCCCTCCGAAAATCGACCTTGCACCGTTTAGCGAGAAGCTGAAATCGGTGCTTGATACCGGTGCGGTTGATTGCCTGCAATTGCGCCTGAAGGATGTCAGCGATGATGAAATCCGCAAGGCGATTGAGACCATCCTTCCGATGTGTGTGGATCGCAACATTCCCCTGATCCTCAATGACCGTCCCGACATTGCCAAGAAATCGGGCTGCGATGGTGTGCATGTTGGCGAAGAAGACGCAAGCTATGACGAAGCGCGCGCGATCATGGGCGAAGAACATATCGTTGGCGTGTCTTGCTATGACAGTCGCCACAAGGCGATGATCCTTGGTGAAAAGGGTGCCGATTACGTCGCGTTCGGGGCGTTTTATCCGACCGAGACCAAGGACGCCAAAACCAGCGTCACACCGGAAATCCTTGAGATCTGGACGACGTTTACCACGGTTCCCTGTGTGGCGATTGGCGGTATCACCGCTGACAATGTTGCCCCGCTTGTTCTGGCAGGTGCGGATTTCATCGCAGTCACGGGTGGTGTCTGGAACCATCCCGACGGGCCCGAAGCCGGGGCAAAGGCGATCAAGGCTGCAATTGCTGCAACCGATATCTGATAGAATTATCGACAGCTTGAAATCGCTTGGCAGGCAAAGGCTTGTCGAAGCCATGCGCGAATGACGGGGTGTTATGCGCGTAAGCCCGGATCAATCTGCTTGCAGCAAAACAGCCGAACTGGTAGGTAGAGCCCCTGAAATGGGGCGCTTGCCCCTTATTGCATTGTGAATCTGTGATCTGAAAGAACGGTTTGTGCCATGAAAATCAACGGCAACGAAATCCGTCCGGGTAACCTTATCGAACATAAAGGTGCCCTGTGGCGTGCAGTAAAATGCCAGGCTGTGAAGCCGGGTAAAGGCGGTGCTTTTAACCAGGTTGAGCTTAAAGACATTCGTACCGGCACCAAGCTGAACGAACGTTTCCGTGCGTCGGAAACCATTGAAAAGGTTCGCCTTGAGCAGAAAGAATACACCTACCTGTTTGCCGATGGTGACATGATCACCTTCATGGACAGCGAAACCTTTGATCAGATCACAGTCAATTCAGACCTTATTGGCGACGCTGCTGTCTATCTTCAGGACGGGATGGTTGTGACCATCGAATCCTTTGAAGGTGAGCCGCTTGGCGTGACCCTGCCCGAACATGTCGTCTTCGAAATCGTCGAAGCCGATGCGGTTGTCAAAGGTCAGACCCAGTCTTCTTCTTTCAAGCCGGCTGTTCTTGAGAACGGTGTTCGTGTGATGGTGCCCCCGCATATTGAATCGGGTACGCGCATTGTCGTGAACACGGTTGAAGGCACCTATGTCGAGCGTGCCAAGGACTAAGGGCCTCCCTGCCCGCCGGTCCGGAAAGCGGACCTTCTTTTAATTCAAATTCCGGGAGATATGCCGTGCGAGGCGCCGCCCGTCGTTCTGCAAATATCAACGTGATGTACAAGGCTGTCGAAAAGGCGGCCTATGGACTGAAACGCGACTTCGGTGAAGTCGAAAACCTTCAGGTTTCGATGAAAGGCCCGGCAGATTTTGTATCTGCAGCCGATCACCGTGCCGAAAAACGCCTGCGCGAAGAGCTTGAGCGTGCCCGTCCTGGCTATGGCTTCCTGATGGAAGAAGGTGGCGAGATCAAGGGTTCCGATCCCGAGCATCGCTGGATCATTGACCCGCTTGATGGCACCACCAACTTCCTGCATGGCATCCCGCACTTTGCGATTTCGGTTGCCCTGCAGAAGGGCAATGAAATCATCGCAGGCATGATCTATGACGTTGCCAAGGATGAGTGCTTCTGGGCGGAAAAGGGCGTTGGTGCGTTCCTTGATAACCGCCGTCTGCGCGTTTCGGGCCGTCGTCGTCTGAACGAATGTGTTCTGGCGTGCGGTGTGCCCCATCTTGGTCACGGCGATCATGCCGTGTTTGAAAAGCAGCTGCATTCGGTCATGGACCGTTGTGCCGGTGTACGTCGTATGGGGGCTGCTGCCCTTGATATGGCCTATGTCGCGGCCGGTCGTTATGACGGATATTGGGAATCTCACCTCAATGCGTGGGATATCGCAGCGGGTATTATCCTGATCTCCGAAGCTGGCGGTTATATCCGCGATGACAAAGGCGGCACCAACATGCTTGCTACCGGCAGCGTCGTCGCAGCCAACGACTATATCCAGCCGGTTCTGGCCAAAACGCTGAAAAAGGCAATCGCGGACTAACATCCCGCTTTTGTTACTGTTTTTTGAAAGGGGCGCTTCGCAATTTGCCGAAGCGCCCCTTTTGCATTATCGGTCAAAGCGGTTGTCCATCACTTGTCTCTAAGCTATGGTGCATGGGACTGTATGGCCTGATTGCGGGCCTGCGGACGCCAGGGGGGCATTCGGAAAGTTTACGGGTGCCTAATGATCGACACAAAACTGTGTGAAATAGAACAACGTTACCAAAACGATTTCAAACACAGGGTATTAAGGGGCCTGCGATTTGATGATGGGGTATTCCAAGATTTCGGTGCTCGCGATGACGGCTGCACTGGGCACAACCGTGTTCTTTGGGGCAAACGCATCCGCACAACAATACTCCCCTGTTTCGGTTGACAGCAGCGTTCAGGTCAACTGGGATGTTGCAGACGGCTATGGCGGGCAACCGACCGTGCCACAATATCTTTCCCCGACGGTTTCGCGCGATCATATCGTCATGCCGGGCGGAGACCTGATCTTCCCGGAAACCAAACCCAAATCAACCTTCCTTGCCACAGAACAGTTTGCCAGTGCCACCGGTTCAGACGGCTATGACGGTGGCTTTGAGACTGTTGTCATTGATGGATCAAGTGGCGGCAATGCCTTCCCGACCCAATCAGAGTTTTATGGCGTTCCTGGTGTAGCCACAGCGTCGCGTGCCCCGGCCCCGCAAATGATGGATGACGGTGCAAACCAGACCATCGCGCTGAACCAGCCCGAACCGACCGCGGCACCGCGCACCAAGCCGACCGCACCGAGCATGGCTGAAACCAGCACATCCAATGCGCCCACCCCGCTGACCAAGCCGACACCGGCACCTGCGCCGGCCCCAAGCGTTGCCGAAACAGCCCCTGAACCGGCAACCGAAATGGCAGACGCCGTTGATGCACCGGCAGCACCGCCCGTCATCGAAGACGAAAACACCGCACCAGCTGCACCGGTCGCCCCGGAAGTCGCACCGATTGCGGATGCGCCCGAGGCCCCGGCTGCACCAGCACCTGATACCACCCAGCCCGCAACCGAAATGGCCACCATGGCAGAGCCGGTGACGGAAGCACCAGCAGCGCCCGCGGCCGAGGAAGCATCCCTGCCGCCGGAAACCGCACCGGAACCGATGCCAGCAGCGGGTGCAGATGAATATAGCCTTGGCTTTGCCGCAGAAAGCTTTGAGCTCAGCGATGCCGCCAAGAGCCAGCTTGACAGCGTGATTGCAGCCATGGGGCAGGATGACACCCTGCGCATCCAGCTGCAGGCATATGCCGCAGGTGATGGATCAAACGCGTCTAAGGCGCGGCGTCTGTCGCTGTCGCGCGCGCTTCAGGTGCGTTCCTACCTTATTGACCGGGGTGTGCGCTCCACGCGCATTGATGTTCGTGCCCTTGGTGCGAATGTTCCGTCCGGCCCCGCAGATCGCGTCGATATCAAAACCGTCCAACGCTAGGATTAATCCGCTATGAGCAGCAACACGGCAAATGGCACGGGATCTCTCCCGCCCATTACCAAACCCGGAAGTTATCTGACACGTATGGCAATCTTCGTTGTCATCATTGCCGGGGTTGGCGCCCTGCTGTTCCCGGCCCTGTCTGATGCCTTTATGGCCAATGCTGTTCTCAATGGCCTGATCCTTGGCGTGTTTGTGGTGGGCGTTATTTACACCTTCCGCATGGCAGCCAGCCTTTCGCCGGAAGTGACCTGGATCGAGGATTTCCGCCGGTCACGCCCGGGGCTGACATCACAGGTTCCACCGAAGCTTCTGGCACCGATGGCCAGCATGATGGCCGAGCAGCGCCGCGACCGCCCTCAGTTGTCGACCACATCCACCCGGACCATCCTTGATTCGATCCGGTCGCGCCTGGATGAAAGCCGCGAATTGTCTCGCTATGTCGTTGGTCTTCTGGTGTTCCTTGGGCTGTTGGGGACCTTCTGGGGTCTACTTCAGACGGTGAACTCGGTTGCCGGTGTCATCAGCAACGTCAATGTCGGCAGTGGTTCAAATATGGACCTGTGGTTCTCCGAGCTTAAAGACGGCCTGTCCGAACCGCTAAGCGGCATGGGAACGGCGTTCTCGTCCTCGCTGTTTGGTCTTGCCGGATCGCTTGCCCTTGGTCTTCTTGATATGCAGGCCGGTCAGGCACAGAACCGTTTCTTCAACGATCTTGAAGAATGGCTTTCAAGCTTTACCCGCCTTGGTTCGGGTGGCGGCATTTCGGATAGCGAACAGTCTGTTCCTGCCTATCTTTCGGCCCTGATCGAACAGATGGCGGACAATATGGAAGGGTTGCAGAACTCTATCCAGCGTTCGGAAAGCTCGCAGATAAAATCGCACAACACGCTGATTGATCTGGCCGACAAGCTTTCGACCCTGACCGATCAGATGAAGGCCGAACAGCAATTGATGGTCAAGCTGGCCGAAAACCAGATGCATCTGAAACCGGTTCTCGATCAACTGGCTGATTCGATGAAAATGGGCAGCTTCGGGATTGATGACAATACCCGTGCCCATATCCGTTCGCTTGACAACCAGCTGAACCGGATTGGTGAGGAACTCACCACGGGTCGCCAGCAGTCCACCCAGGAAATCAGAAGCGAGATCAAGCTCCTCGCCCGTACCATCGCCGCCATCGCCGAGGAGGGCTGATCGCATGATCGGGCTTTCGCGCCGTCGTAACCGCGATGTAAACACCTGGCCGGGCTTTGTGGATGCGCTTGCCACCCTGTTGATGGTGATCATCTTTCTTCTGATGATCTTTGTGATCGCACAGGTTTACCTTGGTGCGGCGCTGTCGGGTCGTGACGAGGCACTGAATGACCTGACCGCGCAGGTGAATGAGCTGACCAATCTGCTGTCGCTTGAGCGTGGCAACAATCAGCGCATGGAACTCGAACTCACCCAGCTGACGACCGAGCTTTCCAATACCGCTGATCAGCGCGATGATTTGCGCGCGCGTGCCGCGACCCTGGCCGATCAATTGGCTGCTGCTGAACTGTCGGCCGATGAGATTGAGCAGAAACTTCTCGCCGCCCTGGCATCGCTTGAAGACAAGGAATCCGAGCTGACCGAGCTTCGCGAAACCACCGGCGAGAAAATCTCTGATCAGGAAACCCGGATTGACGAGCTTTCAGCCCTTCTGGCGTCGCGTGCAGCCGAACTGGAAGATAAGAAAAGCCTTAGCGAAGAGGCACAGGCACAGGTCGCGGCCCTGAACCAGCAAATGCTGGCCCTTCGTCAGCAACTGGCACGGATTGAAGCCGCCCTTGAAGCGTCCGAGCGCGAGAACGAGGAAAAAGACGCCCAGATCGTCAATCTTGGCAATCGCCTGAATGCGGCCCTTGCCACCAAGGTTGCCGAGTTGCAGCGTTATCGTTCCGAATTCTTTGGTCGCCTGCGTGAAGTGCTTGGCGATCGTCAGGATATCCGGGTTGTTGGTGACCGCTTTGTCTTCCAGTCCGAAGTGCTGTTTGGATCGGGTTCGGCTGACCTTGGCGAAGACGGTAAGGAACAGTTGGCCAAACTGGGTCAAACCCTGACAACGATTGCTGCGGACATTCCAGATGATATCGACTGGGTGATGCGCGTTGATGGTCATACCGACAAGGTGCCGATCAGAAACCTTCAGTTCGCCTCGAACTGGGAGCTTTCAGCAGCGCGCGCGATTTCGGTGGTCAAGTTCCTGATTGATCAGGGGGTAGCGCCCAACCGTTTGGTTGCTGCTGGCTTTGGCGAATATCAGCCGCTTGATAACCGCGATGACGAAATCGCCTATCGCCGCAACCGCCGCATCGAGTTCAAGATTACGGAACGCTAAGACGGTTCTGATCACTGCATTCAGACAAACAAAACCCCGCCAGATTGCTCTGGCGGGGTTTTGCCTTTGTACGGTCCCTTGCCCCGGGAACCGCACATCGGGGTTTTGATCAGAGGGACTTGGTGCAGAAATAGAAGTCCACGTAATCATAATCTGGATTGGACGCCCGTTCTGCAGCGGCCTTGGCGGTATGGGCCGGTGGGACAATGACCTTGTCACCCGGTTGCCAACCTTCTGGCGTTGCCACACCGTGCTTGTCGCTGGTCTGCATTGCATCAATCATGCGCAGGAATTCCGGGATCGAACGCCCGTTGCTCATCGGGTAGTAGACCATGGCACGCAGTATGCCTTCCGGATCGATGATAAAGGTCGCGCGCACGGCCGACGTATCACCTGCACCCGGATGGATCATGCCATAGGCCTGAGCGACCTCCATTTTAAGGTCGGCAATGATCGGGAACGGGATTTCCACACCAAAGTTCTGTTCGATGTTGCGCATCCAAGCAATGTGCGAATGCGTGCTGTCAATCGACAGGCCCAGCAATTCACAATCGCGTTTGGCAAATTCATCGGCGTGTTTGGCAAACGCGATAAACTCGGTCGTGCAGACCGGCGTGAAATCGGCGGGATGGGAAAACAGCACAAGCCATTTACCACGATAGTCGGACAGGGATTTGACGCCATCGGTGGTCGGCGCAGTGAAATCCGGCGCCGGTTCATTAATGCGCGGCAAACCGACACTAATCTTCGGAGATTCAGTCATAGTTAGACTCCTACGTCAGGAATTTGGATCCGCTCCAATTCATTACATTATAATTATTTAACTTATCAAACGAGTACGATGATATTTGTCAATGTAGGGTCAGCTCAGTGCGAAAAAAAATTCGTGTGAAAACAGTGCCGTGTTTCCGCTTTGTCAGTGCTGCATTGTCATTTGATCGACACTCACCGTCGCGGTTGTTCTGACACGTTTACGGCATTGAGGACGGTGGTTTTCGCTGGCTTGACTTGCGGCTTATGGTTAGGGTCAGGACCCTAAGGCCTTTGCGCTCGCCACCAGATTTTGAAACACCTTTCTTGCGTCGGAGCCCCCATGCTGCGTGATATTTCGCCCCAAAGTATATTCATGGGCCTGCTGGCCGGTTTTGTCGGGACGGCCAGTTCATTTGCGGTTGTCTTGCAAGGTCTTGCCGGGGTCGGTGCCAGCCCCGAACAAGCTGCATCCGGCCTGATGGCCCTGTCCATTTCCATGGGGCTTTGCGCAATTGTCCTGTCGCTTAAAACCCGTCTTCCGATCAGCATTGCCTGGTCAACACCCGGCGCGGCGCTTCTGGCGACATCCGGTGCGGTTGAGGGGGGCTTTGCCGTTGCCGTTGGTGCCTTTATCGTTTGTGCCATCCTGATCATCATCAGTGGCATCTGGAAACCATTGGGCCGTGCGGTTGCAGGGATCCCGGCCCCGCTTGCCAATGCAATGCTGGCCGGTGTCTTGCTGGGTCTGTGTCTGGCACCGGTCAAGGCGGTTGCCTTTGACCCGTTGCTTGGTCTTCCGATTGTGATTGCGTGGATCGTGATGGGGCGATTTAACCGGTTGCTTGCGATCCCTGCCGCCCTTCTTGCATTCGTCGCGGTGATGGTGTTTGGCGTCGAGTTTCCTGAAAATGCCATCGCCGATCTGGGCAGTGCAATTGCGCCCCCCGTCGAATTTGTCATGCCTGAATTTACCCTGACCGGATTGATCGGCATTGCTTTGCCGCTTTTCATCGTCACCATGGCATCACAAAACATTCCGGGCACAGCCGTTTTGCGTGCCAATGATTACGATACCCCACCGGGACCGCTGTTTACGGTGACTGGCATCTTCTCGTTACTTTCTGCACCGTTTGGTGGTCACGCGGTTAACCTTGCGGCCATCACCGCAGCCCTTTGTGCGGGCAAGGATGCGCATCCCGATCCGTCCAAACGTTATTGGGCGGCGGTATCAGGCGGTGTTTTTTATGTCGTGTTTGGGTTGCTCGCCGGGCTGGTTACAGCCTTTATCAGTCTGGCACCGGGTGTTTTGATCGAAGCGGTTGCCGGCCTTGCCCTGATTGGCGCCTTTGCCGGATCAGCAGTCGCGGCATTCAAGGAAGAAGACGGGCGCGAAGCAGCGGCTGTAACCTTTATCGTCACTGCGGCAGGCCTGACATTCTACGGGATTTCGGGTGCGTTCTGGGGTTTGCTTGCTGGTGGACTGATTTATTTCCTGACGCATTTGCGCAATCGCCCAAAAAAAACGGGCTGAGATTTCAGCCCGTTTTTCCAACCTAAACCAGTTTTACTTTTGGTTCGGAACTTGGTGGCGTTTCGCCCGCCTTCCCTTCTGTCAGCTTCGAGATGGCGTCGAACTGCGACAGGAAGACATCGCCGGTCAGCTCATCAAGGAAGTGGGTCTTTTTCAGGCGATCCATCACAGGGCCCTTGACCTCGGACATGTGCAGGGAAATGCCCATTTCCTCAAGCCTATGATTGATCGCCTCAAGCGATTCAAGGGCACTGAGGTCGATCTCGTTCACGGCCGAGCACATCAGAACCACATGTTTGAGGTTCTCGCACGCCACCACCCGGTCATAGAGATAATCCTCCAGATATCGCGCATTGGCGAAATACAGGCTTTCATCAATCCGAATGGTCAGGACAGAGGGATGGGTAATCACCTTGTGGCGCAGTATGTTCCGGAAATGCTGCGTATCGGGAACCAGCCCGACCTCGGCAATATGCGGGCGTGATGTTTTATACAAAAACAGCCCGATGGAGAGCACGACACCGGCTGTCACCCCGACTTCCACCCCAAGACCGAGGGTCAGAAGGATGGTCGCCAAAACCGCGATAAAGTCCGCCTTGGAATACTGCCAGCTGGTTTTCAGGATCGAGAAATCAACCAGCGACAGCACCGCAACGATAATGGTGGCCGCGAGGGTGGCTTTTGGCAGGAAATAAACAAGCGGGGTCAGCGCGACGGCGGCAATTGCCAGCCCGACAGCGGTAAAGGCACCGGCCGCAGGCGTTTGCGCCCCGGCATCAAAATTCACGACAGAGCGGGCAAAACCGCCCGTTACCGGATAACCGCCGGTAAAGGCTGCGCCGATGTTGGCAGCCCCCAGACCAATCAGTTCCTGATCCGGGTTGATACGCTGACGACGTTTTGCCGCCAATGTCTGCGCGACCGAAATTGATTCAACAAACCCGATCACTGAAATCAGTATGGCCGGCACCAGAAGGTCTGTCATCAGACCCGGGCTGAAATCGGGCATGGTCAGTGGAGGCAGGCTTTGCGGGACTTCACCGACAATCTTCACACCGCGGTCCGCCAGCCCAAGATACCAGGTCGCCGCCGTGGTGGCGAAAACGGCAAAGACCGGCCCGGCCTTGGTCAGGATATCAGCCGCGCGTGCGCCGAGCCCCAGTTTGCGCAACGCGGGTTTAAGGCCCTTGCGCACCCAGAACAGAAAGCCCGTGGCACAGATGCCAATGATCAGGGTCGTCTGATTGGTTTCAGGAATATGGGCAATCAGGGACGTGACAATTTCCCAAAGGTTATGCCCGCTGGCATCAACCCCAAGAATATGTTTGAGCTGACTGGCCGCAATGATCATCCCCGATGCCGTGATGAACCCGGCAATCACAGGGTGTGACAGGAAGTTCGCGAGAAAGCCCAGCTTGAACACACCCATGGCCAGCAAGATCGCCCCGGACAGGGCCGCAAGGGTCAGGGCGGCAAGCGCATACCCCATGGTACCGGTTTCAGCCAGATTGCCCACAGCTGCCGCTGTCATCAGCGACACCACCGCAACCGGCCCGACCGCAAGCGCGCGGCTGGTGCCAAAGATGGCATAAAGAATGATCGGTGCGATGGAGGCATATAGCCCCGCCTCGGGCGGCAGACCAGCCAGCAGCGCATAGGCAAGCGATTGCGGGATCAGCATGATCGTCACGATCACAGCTGCAATCATGTCATTGCCAAAGGCTGTCCTGTCATAGGTCTGTCCCCAGTCAAAGATCGGGACATATTTCCGGAGCATGTTAAGGCGCATTCGTCGATCTCTTGGATAAGAGTTGGTCCAAGGCAGCGATATCGCTGCCTTGGACGAAGGGTATTTTAGTTGGTCGTGACTTTTTCAGGCTTGGCCAGCCATTCCTTGCCACGCAGCATTGCCTTCCAATAGATCGGCGGCAGGATCTTTTCCTTCAGCAGCCACGCAAGGCGCGACGGCTGCGTGCCGTTGATCAGCCATTTCGGGAAGGACGGCAAAAGCGTTCCGCCATAACCGAACTCGGCCAAAACAATACGGCCACGTTCCACCGTCAACGGGCAGGATCCATAGCCGTCATATTGCGCGACCGGGGATTTGCCATCGATATCGGCAACCACGTTTTCGGCAACCACCGGCGCCTGTTTACGCGCCGCTGCAGCGGTTTTGGCATTGGGTGCGTTCATCACGTCACCCAGCGACCAGATATTGCTAAACGACTTGTGGCGAAGGGTTGCCTGATCGACATCGATCCATCCAGCCGCATCTGCCAGCGCCGATACGCGAATAAAGTCCGGTGCCACCTGCGGCGGGCAGACATGGATCATGTCAAAGGACTTCTCGATGCGTTCAACCTTGGTGTCAGGCTTGGCAACATCGAACCAGGCCTTCTTCGCCTGACCGTCAATTGCCACCAGATTGTGGAAGAAGTTCAAATGGGCGTCGTATTTCTTCACATAGCTTTCAAGGGCGGGCACATAGTCCTTAACGCCAAACAGCACACCACCGGCATTGCAGAAATCGATATCAATGTTCTTGAGAACACCGTTGCGATACCAGTGATCGGCTGACAGATACATGGCCTTTTGCGGGGCACCGGCGCATTTGATCGGCATGGGTGGCTGGGTAAAGATCGCCTTGCCTTCACGCATCGAGGAAACCAATTCCCACGTGTACGGTGCAAGGTCATAGCGATAGTTCGATGTCACGCCATTGCGGCCAAGCGTTTCAACCAGACCATCAACCCGGTTCCAGTCAAGCTTAAGCCCCGGGCAAACGATCAGACGGTCATATTTGACCACCCGACACCCATCGAGAATGACGGCATCGTCTTGCGGTTCGAACGCGGCGACTGCGGATTTGATCCAGTGTACGCCTTTGGGGATCAGCGAACCCATGGTTTGGGCCGTGGTGCTGGCTTCGAAGACACCGCCCCCCACCATGGTCCAGCCCGGCTGGTAATAGTGAATATCGGCCGGGTCGATCACGGCAATCTCAAGCCCGGAACGGCGGGCGATAAGGCTGGATGCGACGGAAATACCGGCTGCACCGCCACCGATGATCACGATGTCATATTTCGCATCGCCCTGATCGGTGGGTGTCTTCCCACCATTGACGATACGACGCACGACACCGCCCATGTCATACCCCGCCGCCTTCGTGGCGCGCAGGATTTCACTGGTATCAAGCTTCCCGGCTTGGCTTAGCGACCAAAGCGTTGTCGATCGCGTACCTGTCCGGCAATAGGCAAAGACCGGTTTTGGCAGTTCGTCAAACAGACGTCCAAAGTCACTGGCGTCGTCATCGCTGACCTTGCCTGCAACAATTGGCTGATAGCGGACTTCAAGCCCGGCTTCCTTTGCCGCGCTTGAAATCTCTTCATAGGTCGGCTGATCGGATCCTTCGCCGTCCGGACGGTTACAGACGATGGAACGGAAGCCGAGCTTGGCGATTTCCTTGACATCGTCTGCAACGATCTGCGGACTGACGGAAAGCCCGTCACTGATTTTCTTGATTTCCATGGCTTTTCCTCACCTGAGTGTTGATCAGAGCCCGTTTACCGGGACTTTCAGCATTTTTTTGCCGCTGCTGTCGGTCGGCACCTGACCGGCGCGCATATTGACCTGAAGCGACGGGATGATCAGACGCGGCATATCAAGCTCTGCATCACGTTCGGTCCGGAACTTGATGAAGTCTTCACGGGTCTTGCCTTCGCCGACGTGGATGTTGTGCTTTTTCTCTTCGCCAACGGTGGTTTCCCACTTGATGTCACGGCCATTGGGGCCGTAGTCGTGGCACATGAACAGACGCATATCGTCCGGCAGGGCGAGGAGTTTCTGGATGCTGTCATAAAGCGTCCCGGCGTCACCGCCCGGGAAGTCGGCACGGGCCGAACCACCATCAGGCATGAACAGCGTATCGCCGACAAAAGCAGCATCGCCCATGACATGAACCATGCAGGCCGGGGTGTGGCCCGGGGTATAGATGGCAAAGCAGGTCATATTGCCAACCTGATAGGTATCGCCATCTTCAAACAGGCGATCAAACTGGCTGCCATCGCGCTGAAATTCGGTGCCTTCGTTAAACACCTTGCCAAAGGTATCCTGCACCACCGTGATTTTGCTGCCGATACCAAGCTTGCCGCCAAGTTCCTGC
This sequence comes from Thalassospira sp. HF15, assembly GCF_011806525.1. Taxonomy (GTDB): domain Bacteria; phylum Pseudomonadota; class Alphaproteobacteria; order Rhodospirillales; family Thalassospiraceae; genus Thalassospira. The sequence continues at coordinate 120,970 of NZ_JAAVKI010000004.1, forward strand.
TGGATATACGGGGCTGCGGACAGGTGGTCGGCATGGACATGGGTCTCGATGATCCATTCCAGCTTGAGGCCCTTGTCCTTGATAAAGGCGATGATGTTGTCGGCATGATCGAACGTAATGCGACCAGCGGCATAATCGATGTCCATGACGGAATCGACAACCGCACAGGCATTGCTTTCGGGGTCCTTGACCACATAGCTGATGGTGTTGGTATCTTCGTCGAAAAAGGCCGTAACTTCCGGTTTTACGGACATGTTTACCGGGTATGCAGACATGGATTCCTCCTAAACAACTGCCTCCGCGCCGCCTTATGACCGGCTTGCATCGGATGGGGTCAAAACGCCGTCTGCCCGACAAGTTTGCGGACAAAACATCTGGCTATTCTTTTAATTTTACGAATTCACGATATGGGGTTCAGTGACGTTGTCACCAAACATCAAAACATTAACAACTAATAATTCTAAAGTTGTAGAGCCGCCCTGCTAGCGGCCCGTTACTTAGCTTTGCGCCAGTTTCACCAGCGGCGCAGGTTCGATCAGACGAATGGTGCCACGTGACTGTTCAATCCACCCACGTCGCTGGAATTCCTGAAGCTGGCGCGAAATCACTTCGCGTGCCGTGCCCAGTTCAACGGCCAGTTTCTGATGGGTGGCAGAAACCGTTTCTGCGCCCGCTGCCAGTTCGATCAGCTTGTGCGCCAGACGGATATCAAGCTTCTGAAAGGCGATTTCTTCGATCACCATGAACAGGTCGGTGATGCGTTTCGAATAGGCGGTAAAGACAAACTGCCGGAACTCGATAGAGTCGGAAACCAGCTTGTCGAAAACGGCTCTGGGGATCGCGACTGCGCGGGTTTCGGTTTCGGCAATGCCTTCGGCAGAATAGTCTTCATAGGCCAGAAGACACGCCGTGGTCAGAACACAGCTTTCGCCTGCATGGACCCGATAAAGGACGATTTCACGGCCGGTATCAGATGTCTGCTGCACCCTGACCGTACCATCAAGCAGCAGCAGCAGATTTTCCGGTGACTTGCCCGGCCCGAAAATGACCGTATTGGCCGGAACGGTAACAATTTTGCTTTCATTAAGAAGATAGGTTCGGATGCCTTCAGGCAAACGTGACAGACCCGGAAACTGGTCAATCCAACTCAAAACCCTATCCCCCTTTGAAACGCTGATCAAAATACATCGAAATTGATGTAAAAGGAAATTATCCCTGATGCAACTGTACTTTGGAATATTTCCGAAGACGGGCAGCATGATGCTGCCCGGCAGTTCGGATGTGATTGGTGTGATCAGTCGGACTGTTTGGACGGGATATGCAGGTTTCCCTTGTCATCAATTGTCCAGAACGGATTGAAGGCCACTTCCCAGGCGTGGCCATCCAGATCACGGAAATAGCCGGAATAGCCGCCCCAAAAGACCTTTTCGGCAGGTTTCTGGATTTTTGCACCGGCTGCCTTGGCCTCCGCCATGACCTGATCGACTTCTTCCTCGCTGCGCGCGTTGTAGGCCAGGGTCAATCCGGCAAAGCTTGCACCGGTATCATCATCGAACTTGCCATCTTCTTTAAGCGCCTCACGCCCGAAAAGGCCAAGGGCAAGACCATTGGAGAGCTGGTAAAACACCACCTGCCCTTCAACCATCTCGGTCATCTGCCATCCCAGCCCGTCTTCGTAAAACCGACGCGACCGATCCAGATCCGCAACACCCAGAGTAATCAGCGAAACACGCTGTTCCATTATACGCTCCTTGCTCTGCGCACCCGAAACCCGCACGAACTTAACATAGCAGTTTTGCACTGCCGAGCCCGGACTCGACACACTGCGCAATTTCGCACCGCACCATCTACGCAATTTTATTGCGCATAAATCGGTACCGGAATAAGTAAATATTAAGTTGACCTAACGTCAACGGATACAATCAGGCGTTTTGCATAGTGCGATGCGAGTTTGGTTTAAAAAAAGGTCAGCATTCATTACCATTTGAGGATCAGGTGACGGTCCCGTAAACCGCGCTGAAACATAATTTACAGGTCATACCGAAACACTGCACCAACACCCATATCAATAAAAGCAGTGCATTGGGCCCGAAATGACCCCGCATATCAGAGAGATCCGAGGGAGACCGGTCATGGCACAACAATTGGCGGCAGTTCAACTCGACGATAAATACACGCTTGAGGAAGGCCGGGTTTACCTTACCGGCATTCAGGCCTTGGTCCGTTTGCCTCTGATGCAGCGCCAGCTTGATGCGCGCGCAGGCCTGAATACCGCCGGGTGCATTTCAGGATACCGCGGATCGCCGCTGGGTGGGCTGGATCAGCAGCTTTGGCGCGCCAAGAAATTCCTGACCAAACAGCAGATCGAATTTCAGGCCGGGGTGAACGAAGACCTTGCCGCCACCGTCGTCTGGGGCAGCCAGCAGGTCAACATGTACAACGATGCCAAATATGATGGCGTCTTTGGCATGTGGTATGGCAAGGGACCGGGCGTTGACCGATCCGGTGACGTTTTCAAGCACGCCAACCATGCCGGCACGTCAAAACATGGCGGTGTTCTGGTTCTGGCCGGTGATGACCATTCCTGCAAATCATCCACCCTGCCCCATCAGACCGAATATGCCTTCATTGATGCGCAAATCCCGGTTCTGAACCCGTCGGGTGTTCAGGACATTCTGGATTACGGTCTGCATGGCTGGGCCATGAGCCGCTATTCCGGCTGTTGGGTGGCGATGAAAACCATTGCCGAAACGGTGGAAAGCTCGGCCGCCGCCGATGTCGCCCCGGATCGCATCACGCCTGTGATTCCGACCGATTTTGAAATGCCGGAGGGCGGCCTACATATCCGCTGGCCCGACACGCCCAAAGAGCAAGAACATCGCCTGATGAAATACAAGCTATATGCCGCACTGGCATATGCCCGGGCGAACAAGCTCAATAAAACAGTGATCGACAGTCCGAATGCGCGGCTTGGCATCATCACCACAGGCAAGGCCTATCTTGATGTCATGCAGGCCTTTGATGACCTTGGCATCACCGAAGAAGACGCGGCCAAAATCGGCATTCGCGTTCTCAAGGTCGGGATGAGCTGGCCGCTCAACCGTGATGACGTGCGTGAATTCGCCATGGGGCTGGAAGAAATCATCGTCGTCGAGGAAAAGCGCGCGGTGATGGAAAACCAGGTCAAGGAACAGCTTTATAACTGGCGCGAAGACGTCCGCCCACAGGTGATCGGCAAGTTCGATGAGAAGGGCGAATGGATCCTGCCATCGATGGATGAACTCACCCCGGCACGGGTTGCTGTGGTTCTGGCCGAACGGATCAAGCGTTTCTATGACAGCCCGGCCATTCATGAACGCATCGACTGGCTGACAGAAAAAGAACGCGAAATCGCCGAGCCGCGCCCGGATGTTGCACGCATTCCGTGGTTCTGCCCGGGCTGCCCGCATAACAGCTCCACCAAGGTGCCCGAGGGCAGCCGCGCCATGGCCGGTATTGGCTGTCATTATATGGTCAACTGGATGGATCGCTCCACCGAGACCTTTACCCATATGGGCGGCGAAGGTGCCACATGGATCGGACAGGCGCCGTTTACCAGCACAAAGCATGTCTTCCAGAATTTGGGGGATGGCACCTATTACCATTCCGGCTCGCTTGCTGTGCGTGCCGCCGTGGCATCTGGCGTGAACATCACCTATAAAATCCTGTTCAATGATGCGGTCGCCATGACGGGTGGACAGCCGGTCGACGGACCGCTGACCGTGCCGCAAATCACGCGCCAGATGTTTGACGAAGGCGCCAAACGCATCATCGTTTTGTCAGACGAGCCCGATAAATACCCGATGGGCGCGGACTTTGCGCCGGGCGTTGACGTGCGTCATCGCGATACGCTTGACGAAACACAGAAAGAACTGCGCGAAATCGAAGGCGTTTCGATCCTGATCTTTGATCAGACCTGTGCGGCGGAAAAACGCCGCCGCCGCAAGCGCAAGCTGATGGTTGATCCGCCCAAGCGCGTCTTTATCAATGATCTGGTCTGTGAAGGCTGTGGCGATTGCGGTGAACAGTCCAACTGCCTTGCGGTTGTGCCGGTTGAAACCGAATTTGGCCGCAAACGCGCGATTGACCAATCCGCCTGCAACAAGGACTTTTCGTGCCTTAAGGGCTTCTGCCCAAGCTTTGTCACCATCGAAGGGGGCGAGCTTCGCAAGCCCGATGCTGCCGCCAAAGGCGACACCGGTATGGATACGGTCTTTGCCAGCCTGCCCCGCCCGACCCTGCCTGAAATTGACGAACCGTGGTCGGTTCTGGTCACGGGTGTTGGGGGCACGGGTGTTGTCACCATCGGGGCGTTGCTTGGTATGGCCGCCCATATCGAGGGCAAGGGCATTGTCGGGCTAGATATGGCAGGCCTTGCCCAGAAAGGCGGGGCTGTTGTCAGCCATATCCGCTTTGCCAATGACCAGGACAAGCTGCATGCCGCGCGCATTCCGGCCGGTGAAGCCAATGTCGTGCTGGGTTGTGACCTTCTGGTCGCGGCAAGCTTCGAAGGGCTTGCCAAAATGCGCCGCAACTTCACCCAGGCGGTGATCAACACCCATGAGACCGTCACCGGTGCATTTACCCACAACCCGGACTTCGAGCTTAAAACCAACGAGCACATGAAGGTCATCAATGATGCCTGTGGTGCTGATGCGGTGCATTTCGTCGAAGGCAGTGACATTGCAACCCGCCTGATGGGCAATTCGATTGCGACCAACCTGTTCATGCTGGGCGTTGCCTGGCAGCGCGGACTGATCCCGATCAGTGAAGAAGCCCTGATGCAGGCGATTGAGCTCAATGGCGTGTCGATTGACATGAACAAGCAGTCCTTCTACTGGGGACGCCTTTATGCCCATGATCGTGACCGCGTGATTGCGGTCGTCGGTCCGAACGAAGCCGAAGCGCACCCGATTGCCACCGAGCTTTCCGATATCATCGCCAAGCGCCGTGCCTTCCTGACCGATTACCAGAACGCGGCCTATGCGGATCGCTTTAGTGCCCTTGTCGATAAGGTGGCGGCTGCCGAGAAACGCCTTGGCGGGGAGGATGATCTGGCCCGCACGGTGGCGAAATATTACTTCAAACTTCTGGCCTATAAGGACGAGTACGAAGTTGCGCGCCTATATACCGACCCGGCATTCATGAAGAAGGTCACCCAGACCTTCACCGGCGACTACAAGATCAACTTCCATCTGGCGCCGCCGTCACTGGCCAATGCCGATCCGGAAAGTGGCAAACCTCAGAAATCGGTCTATGGCCCGTGGATGATGACGGCCTTCCGGATGCTGGCGAAAATGAAGTTCCTGCGTGGTACCAAACTTGATCCGTTTGGCCGCAACCCGGAACGTCAGATCGAACGCCAGCTGATTGCCGACTACGAAAAATTGGTGACCGAGGTGATTGACGGATTGAGCCATGAGAATGCCCGCATCGCCAAGGCGTTGCTGGCCCTGCCTGAACACATTCGCGGCTATGGCCACGTCAAGGAAGAGCACATCGAAAAGGTCAAGGCACGCGAAGCCGAACTGCTTGAACAGTTCCGCAACCCGCCCGAACACCTTAAGGCGGCAGAATAACAAACCAGTCAAAAGGGCCGCATGATGCGGCCCTTTTTGGTGTTTAAACGAAGCGCGGTGCGCGGTTCTGAAAATCCGGCAACAGTCGCATGGCTTCATCGCGCAAGTCGCGCACCGACTTGGCGTGACGTTTTTGTTTGCGATAGTCGGCGATCATGTGTTCGGTCGCTTCAAACCCGTCATCAATCCCGCGATCAAGGTTTTCCCACGTCCAGTCATAATTGATGTGCGGCGAAACCGGGATTTCAACGATATCAATCTTGCGACCACTTTCGGCGACTTCGCGTTTGAACGCTGTTACCGCGTCCTCGCTGGCAGATGCGGCAAACAGCATGATCAGATTATTGAGCGCATCATAGAGATTTTCGGGCTGACGCACCTGTTTGAGATCAAGAATACGACTGACCCAGACTTCATCGACATCCGGATGGAGACGCAGGAAATCAAAGAAGTTGACGGTATCAACGGTCGCGCCTTCGCAATATGTATCACCGTTGATTTCGACCGGTTCTTCGATAAACGGCAAGGCCGAGCAGGCACACAGCGTCTGGGCATTCATTTGTGGCAGATCGTAGTGATCTGGTTTGTTGGTGAAAAGTTCCAGACGTTGTTTGGTGAGGTTATAGGCATTGTGGAACATGGCTGGTTTATCAGGCTGATAAAGGCGATCAAAATCCAACCGGTCAAGAAACATGCTGTCCGGGGAATAGATCTTGGCCAGCCCCTTTGTCTGGGTCTGATAGATTGATCCAACCAGAAAACGCGACAACGGATTTGCCGCCAAGAAACCATTTAGCAAAACATCGTTGAAATTATGCGGGGTCCAGTATTTCGGATTGCCCATAAAATGTTGAACATGTTCAACGGCTTCACCGATGGCATCAGGAACAATCAAGCCCTGATAGCTGCCGGGGTTAAAGAAATAATTGAGTTTGTTGGTGAAATCGGAAAAGAAATCCGGGGCAAATGCCGAAGCAATCGGGAACCGTTCATAAACACTTGCCGGTCGGAAAATTTTACGAAAGAAGGCGATGGTCTGGTCAAGTTCCTGGCCCTCGTCTGCCTGGTTCCAGGCAACCGAAAGCCAAGCGCCGATACAGGCTGAAGACCAAATATCAAATTTGATATCTGGTTCCTGCTGCAAGCGTTTGAGCACGCCGATGCTCAATCCTACAGCAGGCCCACCGCCTGAAAGAAAGATGGCTCGTTTGATTTTGTCCACGTCCCAGTCTCCTTGTTGAAAGCCGAACGGGTCGACTTGAACAACTTGGTGCAAACGCCACGGATGCCGCTGCGTGCACCATCGTTCACCCCCAGGAGATACCAGTCCGTCTTTGCGGACTTGTAGATACAGTGATTATTATAATGATTTTAAGCCAAATCATTTGAGACAAATGTTCAATAGTGATGTGAAAGAACACGAAAATTCATATACATCGATATATATAATTTTCGAATATCTATACTAAATTTTACTTTTGAACGGTTTACTTTTATATTTTTAAATAAATTTGAAAATGATTCTGATACATTTTGAAACAAAACTATCAAACTATACTTATTTAATCCCATGAATCACAAAAGCCGCCCAATGGCGGCTTTTGGATTCGGATTTTATTATTTATTATTCGTAATAACCAACCATGAAAATCTTGCCGTCGTGGGCTTTCACCCAAGTTTTCTTTTCAGCGAGCTTTTTGGTTTGCGGATGAGTCCATGTGTAGTTCGACCAGCCACCATCCGGGCTTGTTTTGCCGGTTTCGACCATGTCACGAATGATGAACTTGCTGTTCACATCCTGCAGATCCCAAAGACCCGGGTTGTTCACAAGCTTCGGGTTGATCGCATGGGTCAGAAACGTTCCTTTTTCCCCGTCGGCAACGATGACGTAAAACTCGTCAAATACGTAGTCACCGGACTTGTCATCAAACACTGCAAATGACTTTTCCTGACCGACTTCGTCATACAGGGCGATTGCCTTGTCGACCAGATCCTTGGCCGTTGCTTCCTTGTCCTGTGCCATGGCTGATGACACGTTCAACACCATCAAAAACGACACACACGCCGCAACGAAAGAACGCAAAACGATTTTCATCCTGAATACCCCTTAGTGATGAAAGTTGAGTTGGTGAAGGAATTAAACTGCACGCAGGCGCGCGACGAGTTCATCGACAGAGCTGCTCAGCCCTGCCATTTCGCGGCTAAGTTCGCTGGTTGCCTCGCCAACGCTGCCTGCGGAATCACGGGTGGCACGAGCGATCTCACGCACGTCCCCAATGCCGCCCGAAACGGTTTCGGCATAACCGGCTGCCTCGGAAATGCTGCTGCTGATCTGACCAGTAGCATTGCCCTGCTCCATGACGGACTCTGCCGTCATTTTCAGAATTTCGTTGATGCTCTGAACACTCTCGACAATCGTCCGGATTGCATCGACAGCCTGACCGGTTTCCGCCCGGACATTGGCAATTTCCGATGCGATCTCTTCGGTCGATTTTGCCGTCTGGCTGGCAAGGTTCTTGACCTCATTGGCAACCACGGCAAATCCTTTGCCCGCCTCGCCGGCACGGGCCGATTCAATCGTTGCATTCAGCGCCAGAAGGTTGGTCTGTTCGGCAATACTGCCAATCAACGCAGCAACATCTTCGATCCGAATGCTGGCATCTTCGAGACGGCGAATTTTTTCGTCCGCATCAAGTGCCTGTTCGCTGGCCTCTTGTGCCTGACGGCTACTTTTCTGGATTTCCTCGCTGATATGGGAAATCGCAGATGCAAGTCCGGACGCTGCCTGGGAAATCTCGCCCATGTTGTGGCTGGATTTACCCGAGGCATCAAAGGCGCTTTCGCTTTGCTGATCCGTACGCTCGGCATTGCCCAGAAGTGCCGATGCAGAAGCACCGATCTCCTCAATCGCGGCACTGACCGCAGTCGCCGTGCCCTGTACCGAAGTCTCGATATCATGGGCCAGTTCCTGCATGATCTTGCGCTTTTCCTCAACCGCGCGGGCTTCGTCCTCCTGACGTTGCTCTTCGGCGGCTTCCAGGCTTTCGGCATTCTGACGGAACACTTCGACCGCATCGGCCATTTTGCCCATTTCGTCTTTGCGACCGGTGAAGGGCACCAAAATATCGGTTTTGCCTTCGGCAATCTCACGCATGACGTGCGTCAGCTTTTTGACCGGTGCGCCGATAAGGGATGCGATAACAAAACTGATCACCGCCATGGCAACCGATGCCAGAACCGCGGCAATGATTGTCTGATCCTGTGCAGAGCTGCCGACCGCCATGGCCGCACCGCTTGCACTGTCCATTCTGAGCTCTGCGGTTCCGCGCAGCTTGGAAAGAATATCCATCAGTGCTTCATAATCGGACTGTGCCGACCAGGAGAAGCTGAGCGCACCCGTGTAATCAATATCGAGCATGCCAAGAACCTGATTGACCTTGCCAAGATAACCGTCAAAGCGCTCTTGGGCGTCAACCGACATCTGGCGACCGGTTTCTGTAAGGCTGTCGCTGTCAAGCAGGGTTACAAAGGACTGACGCGCATCGCTGATCTGGGTTTCAAGATCTTGCAAAACGGCATTCATCCGGTCTTCGTCAACACCGGCTGCGGACCAGGAAAGCAAACGATAGAGGGTCTGATGCACCCTGGTCACATTGCGATCAATCTCGCTAATATCCTTGACCTCCGGATACGCCTTGCTGACGGCGAATTCCAGACCGTCAGAAAGTGACAGGATGGCACGCCCGCCAATCAGACTGACAGCGATGATCGCGACAACGGCGATAACCGGCAAAATGGAAAGTTTGGTCCCGATATTCAGATTCGCAAAAGTCTTCATTCTTTGGATATCCAAAATTGACATTCACAGATGGCATCAGGCGGCGTCGTTACTTGCCGCCTGAAGTTTGGCAACAGTCACGTCGCCGGTCGTATTTCGATATGCAGAAAGAACACCATTGGTCGCGCGATAGCCGTCCTCGATGCTCCGATCGAGGTTTTCCCACGTCCAGTCGTAGCTGATATTGGCCTCTACCGGGATTTCGATGACCCGGATATCGCGTCCGCTTTCGGCGACCTTGTATTTGAAAAGCTTGACGTCATCTTCGCTGGTGGTTGCCGCAAACAGCATCACCAGATTGTTCAGCGCGTCATAAAGATTATCAGGTTGACGTATCTGTTTAACGTCAAGGATACGACTGACCCAAACCTCGTCCAGATCCGGATTAAGCCTCAGCAGGTCATAGAAATTGACCGTATCAACCGTGGCCCCTTCGCAATAGGTATCCGCCCCGATAACCACTGGCTCCTCGATATAGGGCAGCGCGGAACAGGCACACAGCGTCTGGGCATTCATCCCCTGCAGGCCATACTGCATCGGGCGATTGGTAAACAGCTCAAGGCGCTGGCGCGTCAGGTTATAGGCGTTGTGCAGGATGGCGGGTTTGTCATCTTCGTAAAGCCGGTCGAAATCCAGCAAGTCGAGGAAAGCACTGTCAGGATAGTAAATGCGCGATAGCCCGCGATTTCGCGACTGATACATCGCCCCCATCATGAACCGTGACAGCGGGTTGGCGACCATAAATCCATTCAGGATCAGGGAGTTGATATTGCCCGGCGTCCAGTATTTCGGCTTTGCCAGAAACTCCTGCACATAGGATACCGCCTCCATGATGGCTTCGGGCACGATCAATCCCTGATAGCTTCTGGGATCGAGCATATAGGCGATCGTATTACTGGTCTGGGAAAAGAAATCAGGCGCAAATGCCGCGGCAATCGGGAACCGGTCATAGACTTTTTCCGGTCGACAGATGCGTTTGAAAAAGTCGACGGTCTGCTCATACTCGCGGCCGGGATCGGACTGGTTCCAGGACACCGCAAGCCAGGCGCCGATACAGGCTGTCGACCAGACATCAAATTTGAGATCGGGTTCTTCGTGCAGCCTTTTCAGCGCACCGATACTCAAACCAACTGCTGGTCCACCACCAGCCAAAGCGATCGCACGTTTCTTTTCCGCCATGTCGTCGTCCCCCGTTTAAGGAACCGGGCATTACACCCAACACGGGCCAGTCGACACAAAGGTCAAAGACAGAAATCGAAAACTGCTTAGTCTGGCCCAAACGTTCTCGCAGTGCATATATTGCATCGCACAAACACAACCTCTAGACCAGTGCGCTTCGTCACACCTAAACCTATACGTTCTGATGCTATTCAGGTGTATATTATAAGTTGAAATCTAATTTTTTTATTTAAAAACAATCAGATAGTTGCCTTCATCAATTTGAAATAATAACAGGATGCTATCCTTTTGAGAGCCTATCCCAATACATTTTCCTTTGAAGAAAACTTGTTTCCCCGCCCTGCTGCGGTCTGTCCGAAGGAGATCAGAAGCTTTTTTCGACGCGCTGCGGAAAGCTTTTTTTCGGTACTTGGCCGGATAATCGCGGCCTCAAATCGGTCAGCCACAATCAGCCCATGACCATCAGGAATGAGCTCCTTGGGGAAGTCCATCGGAACGGCAAAGAAAAATCGGTCACAATAATCCAGATAACTTTGCCATTTCTGATCAACCCGGAAATCCTCCACCGATGATTTCACCTCGACTGCCCAGAGTTCCCCCTTGGGACCAAGGGCCAACACATCAAGCCGGCGGCCATTCCCCAAACGCAGTTCCGTCAGGCAGGCCATCTGATGGTGATATAACAGCCGACAGACACCTTCGGTAACTTCGGCAGTGATTTCAGGGCGGGATAAAGCTGTCATATGCCAAGATTACAAAAGCAAAAGCCCGCTTGAAAGCGGGCTTTTGGCATTCTCTTCTGGTCTGCTGACAGGGTGCTGTCAGCTCATACCCAGCGCACGTTTGTAGACTTCCAGGATTTCTTCCTGTTCGGTGCGCTCGTGGTCTTCCATTTTGCGCAGACGAATGATCTGGCGCAGGATTTTCACGTCATAGCCAAGCGCCTTGGCTTCACCGTAAACTTCCTTGATGTCAGCCATAAGGTTGGCTTTTTCTTCTTCAAGGCGTTCGATACGCTCGACATAACTCGCAAGCTGATCGGCTGCGATACCACCGACTTCGGTCATCAATTCTTCTCCGATGATGGATTGCACAGCGGATATCCGATGCGCGGAATTCAAAGGGCCCAAACCCGTTTCGGCGCGACGATACTCAATGCATTCGTCGCTGACAAGCCCGTTAGGTATCCGATCTTGCGTGGGGATCTGTTCGTTCGATCAGGACATCAGCCACAGCAACCAAAGCTTCCTTTGAATTGGCCCCAAGTTCGATTGCCGCATCATATATTTCGCGTTGTCTGCGTGCGCTGGTGCCGCGTTTTATGATGGTGCGTGCATGTTCGACTTCATCGACACAGCCAAAGAACTCGGCATCCGGACGGATCAGTTCGAGGATTTCCTCAAGCAGATCGGCATAAGGTACGATTTCGCCTCGGCCAAAATCGATCAAACCCGCCTTCTCCCCCGGATCACTGCCATAACGACACGCCCGCCAGCGATTTTCACGCACCAGCATATTGGCATAAATCCGCCAGCGCTGATTATTGCGGCGCAGACGATAGAGCATACGCATTAGGCATCGCGTGATGGAAGCCACACAGACAGCATCTTCCAGATCAGTGCAAACGTCAGCGATGCGCATTTCAAGAGTCGGCCAACGATCACTTGGGCGCAAATCCCACCAAAGCTTTGTGCCATCCTCGATCACCCCGGCATCAATCAGCATATCGACATGGCGGCGATATTCCGCCCAAGAGCCGAACACTTCAGGCAAGCCGGTGCGCGGCAGGTTATCGAACACCGACAACCGAAATGTTTGCAGACCGGTTTCCTTGCCCCGCCAGAAGGGCGAACTGGTGGTGAGTGCGAGAAGATGGGGCAAAAAGTAGCTGGCCTGCGCCATCAATTCGATGCGCAGATCATCATCCTCAATCCCGACATGGACATGCATACCGCAAATCAGCAAGCGATCAACCACCGTGCGCAGGTCACGTGCGATGGTGTTGTAACGCTCGCCATCGGTATGTTTCTGATCATCCCACTGGGCAAAGGGATGTGTCGATGCCGCCAGCAGCGCCATGTCATATTTCGCCGCCACCTCTGAGAGTGTGCTGCGCATCTCAATAAGCTGCTCGCGCGCTTCAAGCGCACTATTGCAGACCTTGCTGCCGGTTTCGACCTGACAGCGCATGAATTCGGAAGACACCTGATCGCCAAGTTTTGCCTTAGCGTCTTTCAGGAAATCGGCAGGTGGGTCTTTGGCAAGATCGCGGGTTTCGCGATCCACGAGCCAGAATTCTTCTTCAATGCCGATGGAAAATCCCGGCTCGCGTGCCTTGGTCCCTGCCAAATCAGTCTCTCCTGATCTTGTAAAGATTCGGATCCGCCAGGATGTCGACAAAGGCATCGCCCAGGATCTTTGCCCATTTTTCACATCCTTCGTCAGTATCAATCAGATCCTGACGAATTTCAATCGACACACACGGAAGACCCGCCGCCTCGCCGTGATGATCAATGGTGTAGTCGGCCATATGTTGCCCGGAATAAGGTTCGTTATCGCCAATGGTCAGATCTGGATTCTGCGCGCGCAGCGTTTCAAGCAACGGCACAGGAATACGATCATCCTTATCCCACAGAACACCGATTTCCCATGGGCGCTCAAAACCCTGAAACACGGGTGTGAAGCTGTGAATGGCAATCAGCGCCGGGGCAATTTTATGGACGTGGAACGTGGCAATCTGTACTTCGATCGCCCAGTGATAGGGCAGGAAAATCTCGCGGATGCGTTTCATATGTTCGCTGGGCGAGACATTCTTGTTGCCCGGCACCACGGTCTGATCCGCGATTTCGGGCATCCCGGTCGGATCCCAAAGTTGGCGGTTGCAATCAACGACAAGGCGCGAGTACCCGCCCAGAACCGCTGGGCAGTCAAATCTTTCGACCAGAATTTCTGTTACCTTGCGAGCGCCGATATCCCAGCCAATATGGCGTTTGCGCTCTTCCTCGGGCAGGCCAAGCGTGCCAAGGCTTTTGGGGATATCCCGGGACGCATGGTCACAGACAAAAAGCGAGTGACCCTTGCCGTTTTCATTCAATATTTCAAACGGGGCAGGATCATCATGGCCCAAAAGGGTCCCGGCTTGGTTCGGCACGCGTGTTCTCCTGAATTCTGGTGGTCTTTGGGTATCAGCAGGTTGGATCGGGTGGGTATTCCTTGGTTTCACTGCCCCGCACAACAGATGAAAGCGGGGCGGATATGCCATCCTGCACCTGTTGAACTATCAATTTATCGCCGCCGAAACAAGATTGCACTGCAATAAGCGGAGCCTGAGCATATCGACACTTTGCGTCACCCCCAAACATCCCTTAAACTGGTATGACCATTGCGCGAAAAACAGCATCGAAGTCGCTGCACTGGCACAGAAAAACACGATTGGAGACAACCCAACATGCCGTCTGCAAAGCCGGTTCAGGCACAAGACGATCAGGATCCCAAGCGTCCCAAAAGGGTCGCCGATCAGGTAGCCGATCAGATCCTTGAAAAGATTTCGGATGGCATTTTCCTGCCCGGTGATCGCCTACCCGGCGAACGCCAGCTTGCCGAAAGCATGTCGGTCAGCCGTGTATCTGTGCGCGCAGCCCTGCAGAAACTCAAGACCCGCGGGTATCTGCGCGCGGTTCAGGGTGGCGGTACAGAAATCCTGTCATCAACCGGGATCGACATGGATACCGCCATGACCGATCTGGTGCGCGATTCGATCAGCAATCTGCGCGATCTGCAGGAAATCCGCTGCACGCTTGAAACATGGGCCGCCCGGCGGGCCGCGATCAATGCCAGTGACGAGGATATCAAGCTTTTGCGCATGGCATTCCGTCAGGCTCATGATCCACGGCGCGCGGCGAAGTACCGGGCCGATGATGACCATCGCCTGCATATGATGATTGGACGGGCAACCGGATCGATCATTTACTATCACGTGATGAAAATGCTTCATGATGTGCTGCAGGCCGCGCTGACCGAAATCCGCTTCAATGGCATGGCCGGCCCGACCTTTGACCGGATGGTGCAGGAACATCACCGTGACATCATCGAAGCCATCGCCGCCCACGATCCGGATGCCGCCGAAAAGGCGATGTCAAATCATCTGCAGGCCGTGATCGACTTCTTCAAGACAGCCTCCGACAAACAGTCGACTTAAGGCCCCGGACCAACCAGGCCAAAATCCAATCAGGGAACTCGAACATGAGCACTTCGCGCGAAAAACTTCTGGCTTTGATGGATGCGGCACTCAAGGCTGCCGACCCCGGGGTTCAGATCCCGCGCAACCTGCCAACCGCACCGAAGGGCAAAACCATCGTCATTGGTGCCGGCAAGGCATCAGCGAACATGGCGCGCGCGTTCGAAAAGGCCTGGGAAGGCGATGTCGAAGGTCTGGTGGTGACGCGTTATGGCCATGCGGTCGAATGTGACCGGATCGAAATTGTCGAGGCTTCCCACCCGGTACCTGACGCCGCAGGCGAAAAGGCCGCCAAGCGTATTCTTGATATTGTCTCCAACGCTGGGCCCGATGATCTGGTGGTCTGCATGATTTCCGGCGGTGGATCAGCCCTTCTTGCCCTGCCCGGACCGGGTTTGACGCTTGAAGACAAACAATCCATCAGCAAGGCGCTTTTGCGTAGTGGTGCGACCATTTCGGAAATGAACTGTGTGCGCAAACACCTCTCTGCCATCAAGGGCGGCCGCTTGGCCAAGGCCAGCGCACCTGCGCGCATGGTGACCTATCTTGTGTCTGACGTACCCGGTGATGATCCGGCGATCATTGCATCGGGTCCGACAGTGTCCGATCCAACCACAGGTCAGGATGCGCTTGATATCATCCGCCACTATCAGATCGACATCCCCAAGGCCGCCGAAGACCTGCTGCGCAGTGCTGCGGATGAAACCATCAAACCCGATGATCCTTGCTTTGAAGGTCACGAGACCATCATGCTGGCCCGCCCGCAGGATAGCCTTGAGGCCGCCGCATCGGTTGCGCGCGACATGGGTCTTAACCCCGTTATTCTGGGCGATGCAATCGAAGGCGAAGCGCGCGAAGTTGCCATCATGCACGCAGGGATCGCCCATCAGGTTGCCAATCATGGCCAACCGGCGGCAAAGCCATGCGTTTTGCTTTCCGGCGGTGAAACCACCGTCACAGTGCGGGGCAAGGGTGGCCGGGGTGGTCGCAATAGCGAATTTTTGCTGTCGCTTTTACTGCAACTTCGCGATCAACCGGGCTTCTGTGGGCTGGCGATTGATACCGATGGTATCGATGGCAGCGAAGATAATGCCGGGGCGATTATGGACGCCAAAAGCTGGCAGACCGCGCAAAAGGCTGGCATCGACCTTCGGGAATATCTTGCCAATAACGACGCCTATAGCGCCTTTGACAAGATCGATGATCTGATCGTGACCGGCCCGACGCTCACCAATGTGAACGATTTCCGTGCCATTCTGATTGAGTAGAACCGGGTGTTCAGGCCCCGGGTTTTGGCATCCATGGACGGACCCAGCCAAGCCCGTCTTCGGTCTTGCCATGCGGCTTGTATTCGCAGCCGATCCAGCCTTCATAGCCGATGCGGTCCAGCATGTAGAACAGGAAGGGATAGTTAAGCTCCCCACTGTCGGGCTCGTGACGGCCCGGCGCGCCCGCGACCTGAACATGGGCAATGCTGTCGATATGCTTGTCCAACCTTGCGGCGATGTTCCCGCCAACAATCTGCGCGTGATAAATATCGAACTGCAGTTTCAGGCGCGGGTGATCAAGCTGTTCAAGGATCACGGCCGCCTGTTCAATGGAATTAAGCAAATAGCCCGGCATATCCAGCGGGTTGATCGGCTCGATCAGGATATCAACACCGGCCTGATCAGCAAGATCGGCGGCATAAAGAAGATTGTCACAATAAAGCCGCGCGAGCTTGCCAGAATCTTCACCCTTGCCCATCACACCGGCCATGCAATGGAGCATCTTGCAATCGGTTGCCGCCGCATAATCAAGGGCCGTCACGACAGAATCACGAAAGGCATCCTCGCGCCCCGGTCGACAGGCAAGACCGCGATCCCCCGCCTCCCAATCACCGGCGGGCAGGTTAAATAGAACCTGTTCAAGACCGTTGTCAGCCAAAAGCGATTTGACCGTCGAGAGTGGCATGTCATAGGCGCCGATATACTCCACCCCGACAAAGCCTGCATCAGCAGCCGCAGCAAACCGTTTTTCAAACGGCAAGTCGGCAAACAGGAACGAAAGGTTGGCAGAAAAGCGGGGCATGATCGATCCACAAGAATGATTAACAGTGTCACATGGTTTCCGATCCACCCCGCAAGGTCAATCATCAATCACCGGATTGCTCAATGATCGGCGCGGCAGAGGCCACCTCGCTTTCAATCCAGGCACCGAATGCTTCAACTTCGCGAAGGTTATCGCCCCGACCGGTGTGCACATAGTGATAACAATGCCCTTTGATTTCAGGGCCAAATGGCATCACCAGCAATCCTGCATCAATTTCTGCGCGAACCATCTCCGGACTGGCCAAAACAACTCCTTGGCCTGCAATCGCCGCCTGAATGGCGTGACTGTCATCGGAAAAACTGATCCCTGCGGATGGCAAGTGATTTACCGCATCTGCCACCTGCCCCCATCTTTGCCATGTCGGGGTCGCATCATCGGGGCGTAGCCAGTCAAAATGCAGCAAGGTCGCATTGCGCAAGTCTTCGGGTTTTTTCAGGCCTAGCACCGGACTGCAAAGTGGCACGAACTGTTCGCGAAACATCTTGTGTGCAACCAATCCCGTATAAGGACCGACACCATATCGAATGGCAGCATCCGCCACACCACCGGCAAGGTCGACGGCCTCTGGGGATGTATGAAGTCGCAAGTTGACACCAGGATATTCTGCCTGAAACCGAGGCAGGCGTGGCAACAACCATTTTGCCGCAAAGGATGGAATGACCGAAACCGTTATGCTGCGCGATACGGGGCGGCTTCGCACCCGATCAACCGCCTTGGCAAAGGCGGCAAAGCCATCCCGAAAAACCGGATATAGCTCCTGCCCGGCTTCTGTCAGGACAACCTGCCGTGGTTTGCGGTCAAACAGCCGAACACCAAGCGTTTCCTCAAGTAGACGGATTTGATGACTGATCGCGGTCGGCGTGACGGCAAGCTCGGATGCGGCATTCTTGAAACTTTGATGCCGTGCGGCAGCCTCAAAGGCGCGCAGGGTTGCAAGTGGCGGCAACGACATATGAATGAATTTAACTCATCTATTGGCTGAGGAATTCGATTTTGCCGTATCGACTTAACCAAGGCAAACTTTATCTCCAGAACCTTACAGCAGATGAACACACCTCATCAGATGGAGAACGTGATGACCAGAATTCTTCACATCGACAGCAGCTCCCGCCCCGGCCGCTCCGATCAGAAACAGCACGGCTCGCACACCCGTCGCTTGACCGCACAATTCATACAGAACTGGCTGGAAAAAAGCCCGAACACCGAGGTCATCTATCGCGATGTCGGGACTAACCCGCCACAACCCACCACGGGTGACTGGGTCCATGCGGCCTTTACCAACCCCGCTGACCGCGAAGACTGGATGCAGGATGCGCTGCGCGAAAGTGATCAGCTGGTTGATGAGTTGCTTGCCGCTGACATCATTGTTGCCGGGGTACCGATGTATAATTTCGGCATGCCCGCACAGATGAAGGCATGGGTCGATAACATCGTGCGTGTCGGGCGAACCTTTGGTTTTGATCGCGCACGCGGCGACGTTCCGTATTGGCCTCTGGTTACAGACAACAAATCAGTCGTCGTTCTCTCTGCACGGGGCGATTACGGCTATGACCCCAAGGGGCGTATTGCACATATGAACCATGTCGAAGGCGGTGTGTTCACCCCGCTGCAATATATCGGTATCAGCGATCAATATGGCGCAGCCATCGAATATGACGAGTTTGCCGATGAGCGAACTGCGCAATCCATCAAGGAAGCTGAGCAAAAAGTCATAAAGCTGGTGGACACGCTTATGGCCAAGCATTGCAACATCAACGCCGCCTAAGTGGCTCAGGCGGGCGTGACAGCCCAAGACGTCCGCCTGAGCTTGTCTGATCAGACTGTACTGGAATTCAGGCTCTCACGGCGATATGCCTGCATTCCAGCCACGAGTGCATCAAACACGACGCGACAGCGCAAATGATCACGCAGCCCTTCATGCATCGTCACCCAAGTATCAAGTGCCAGGGTGAAATCGGGCAACAGCCGCATACATCCCTCTGTGCGGCGCGCCAGGCCAAGCTGACAAGCAGCAACACCAAATCCCGCCCGCATCATGGCAAGCTGGGCAACATTGCTGTCAACACGCATCGCAAAATGGGCATTGGCAATTTCAGGCATACGGTCAACCATGGCACGCACATCGGCACTGACCGTATCAAACCCGATCAAATCAAGCTTGCCCAATTGATCCCAACCAATTTCGCCTTCACGTCCACGCCATCCCGCATGGTCGAGATAGTCCGACATTGCATGAAATCCCAGATCAATATTGCCGATATGCTTGGCGATCAGGGCACCCTGTTCTGGCGCGACCATCCGCACAGCAATATCGGCATCGCGCCGCAAAAGGTTCTCGACCCGATTTGACAGGACCAGCTCAATCTCAAGGTCGGGATGATCACGACGAAGTTGCGTCAGGACCGGTGGTAAAATCTCTATGCCAACAACCTCGGCCGCAGTCACACGCACGGTCCCACGTACAGAACCAACATCACCGCTGGCCGCCCGCCGAAGACCGCGCGCAGCAGACTGAACTGCGGTTGCATGTGGTAACAGTGATATCGCGGTGTCTGTTGGGACCAATCCCGCTTGTGACCGGGTGAAAAGCACCACACCCAGGTGATCTTGCAGCTCGTCAACATGGCGCCCGACCGTCGGCTGCGTCAGACCAAGCACACGGGCCGCCGCCGATAAGGAGCCGCACTCCATCACTGCAAGGAAGGTTCGATAAAGGTTCCAGTCAGGCTCATTCTTTTCCATACATTTTTGTATAGCATAGAAACACTTTTATAGAATTTTGTTTTTTATGTTCGGCTTCTATCCTCTGCCCATCGCAACACTCAGAGGATTACACCATGTCGAATTCGAAAAACAAAACCGCTTTGGTCATTGGTGCCAACGGCGGGATCGGACGCGAAGTGACCAACGCCCTGTTGTGCCGCGGATGGCATGTCCGCGCATTGGTCAGAAAACAGGCAAAAAGCACCGATCGCGCACCGCATCATCAGATTGATTGGTGCATTGGTGACGCAATGTCTTCAGACGATGTTCTCAATGCCGCACGTGGTACCGATGTTATCGTCCACGCTGTTAACCCGCCGGGATACCGCAATTGGGAAAAACTGGCTTTGCCGATGCTTGATAACACCATCCGTGCAGCCATCGTGAACAAGTCACGGATCGTTCTGCCCGGCACGGTCTATAATTTCAGCCCTAATGTGCTTGATGGCCTGACCGAAGACAGCCCGCAGCAACCGCACACACGCAAGGGCATCATTCGGGCGAAAATGGAAAAACGCATTTACGATGCCACCCTGCAAGGTGCAAGGGCCCTGATCCTCCGTGCCGGCGATTATTTTGGTGCCAGTGCTGGCAATAACTGGTTTTCGCAATGTCTGGTCAAACCAGGTCGCAGCATCTCAGCCATAACCTATCCCGGCCCCAAAAACATCGGTCATCAATGGGCCTATTTGCCCGATGTTGCAGAAACGATGGTACGGCTTCTTGATCACGATGACACGATTGATAACTTTGCGCGTTTCCATATGGAAGGTCACTGGGACCATGACGGCATGCAAATGATCAATGCCATACGCGAATGCCTTGCCCCGCAAGAAGTTGCGCTTCGGCGCCTGCCCTGGGGCTTTATCAATTTGCTTCGGCCATTCTCTTCCTTCTGTCGTGAAGTATCGGAAGTTCGCTATCTCTGGCAGACAGAAAGCAGGATGGAAAACAGCCCGCTGATCTCAGTGCTCGGAACCGAGCCGCACACCGACCTTAACGATGCTGTTTTGGCAACGTTAACTGGCCTTGGCTGCATCACACCAAAGCAAAAGTCGCAAACGGACCCGATGTCGCAAATCCAACCGGCATAAGGATTTCAAGACATTGCCATTTTTGCGGGCTATAACACATCAAATTCAGCCGCAGAAAAGAAGGTCCCATATGAACAACGGTTTTTCCCTTCATCCGCAACTTGCCGCCGATACCACCTTGGTTACCGACGGACCGCTTTCACATGTTCTGTTGATGAATGATGCGCGTTATCCGTGGCTTATTCTGGTACCCCGTCATCCCGACCTTGTTGATTACGACGACCTGAGTGCCGAAGATCGCAAAATACTGGGCGATGAGGTCGCCGCGGTTTCAAGCGTGATCAAACGCCGCTTTGATGCCTTTAAGACCAATGTGGCAATGCTGGGCAATATGGTGCCGCAACTCCATTGCCACGTCATCGGACGTTTCAAGGATGACGTGGCATGGCCGGGCCCGGTCTGGGGTGTCGGTACAGCAGAACCTTATGAAGAAGAAGCAGGACGCGACCGACTGGCTGCGCTGCGCGCCGATCTGGTATCGGCCTTCAAACATCTCTGAACCTCTAAGACCGAAATAGCGCCATATCCCTTCCTCATGAAAAGGACCGCCCCATGGCCGACGCCGAACGCGACACGATCTTTTTGCTAAAGCCGGATTTCAAGGATCCGGCATGGCCCGGTCAGCGGTTCTATTGCTGGCATTGTGCACTGATTGATGGGGTACTTGCCTCATTCCCGGATTTGCAGGGCGCGTTGGACATTCACCATATTGCTTGGGACCGTCCGCGCGCCGAGGTGGTCGAAATACTGGGTGAAGAGCATCAATCGCTTCCGGTCATGATCCTTAAATCGGGCGATACATCCTCGCTGCAGACCGGGCACGCCAATGGCCAAGCCTTTATCGCCGACAAAGATGCCATTTTGCTCGCCCTTAGCGAGCGTCATGGATTTCCTGTTCCCCACCCTTGACGCACATCAAGGCAGGCAAGTTTGGAATAATGCAAAAGACGGACAGAACGAATTAATCGGGATGTCCGTCATGCAGCTTGCGCTTTACGAAAAATACGACCTGCGACTGCCGCGCTATACCAGCTATCCGACCGCGCCGCACTTCCATGCTGGCGTCGATGGTAAGGTGTTTGAAGGCTGGCTGGGTGATCTTGATCCCGAACAACCGCTGTCGCTTTATCTGCATGTCCCCTATTGCGAGGAAATGTGCTGGTTCTGCGGCTGCAACACCAAGATCACCAAGAACTACAAACCGGTGAACGGTTATGTCGAAGCCCTTCTGACAGAGATCGAAGGCACGCTTGGCAAACTGCCGAGGGACAAGAATTTCAGCGTTTCGCACATTCACTTTGGTGGCGGCAGCCCGACCATCCTCAAGGCCGAAGACCTGCGCGCCATCATGGCCGCAATCCGTGCACGCCTTGATATCCTTGATGATGCCGAAATCGCCATTGAAATGGATCCGCGCACCGCGACCGATGACTTCATGGAAGCCATGGTCGAATGCGGCTTTAACCGGGCCAGCATTGGCATTCAGGATTTCAACCAACAGGTCCAGACTGCGGTCAACCGCATTCAAAGCATGCAGCTTGTCCGGGATGTGATCGCCAAGCTGCGTTCGCACGGGATTTGCGGCATCAATGTCGATCTGATGTATGGCCTGCCGTTCCAGAGCGTTGAATCATTGCGTGAAACCGTCGATCAAACCGTCGAACTGTGCCCCGATCGCTTGTCAGTGTTTGGCTATGCCCATGTGCCCTGGATGAAAAAGCACCAACAGCTTATCCCGGTCGAGGCCCTGCCAAATACCGAGGAACGCTGGGCCCAGTATGAGGAAATCCAGAACCGCCTTGCCAAGCATGGCTTTGTTGCCATCGGGCTTGATCACTTTGCCCATCAGGCCGATAGCATGGCGCGGGCCCTTGCCGATGGCGAGTTACACCGTAACTTCCAAGGCTACACCACCGACCGTGCCGAGGCCCTGATCGGGTTTGGCCCATCTGCGATTTCATCGCTGCCGCAGGGCTATGCCCAGAACGACCCGGCACTGGCCCGCTGGCAGCGTGCGGTTGAAGATGGCAAATGCGCCATCGAAAAGGGTGTTGCATTGACAGCAGACGACAAATTGCGCCGCGATATTATCAACGAACTGATGTGCAATCTTGCCGTTGACCTTGATCAGGTGTGCACCAGCCACGGCATTTCAGCAGATCGTTTCGCGCCAGAGCTTGAACGCATCAAGGCCATGACCCAGGATGGCATTGTCGAAGTTAACGGTAATCACATTGAACTAAGTGAGCTCGGCCGCCCACTGGTGCGTGCGGTTTGTGCTGCGTTCGATACCTATCTGGACCATGCCCACGGGCGACATTCACAAGCTGTTTGATAGAACTGACCGCGACAACAAAGGGAGCCTGATGGCTCCCTTTTTTTAATAGGGTTCAGGCCCCTTTGCGCAGCGACAGGATAGCAATGCCGCTGACCACAACCAGACCACCCAACATCTGGATTGGGCTGATTATCTGTCCCAGAATGACCCAGCCAAACAACAAAGTCGCAATCGGCTCCATATTCATCACCGGCGCATTACGGGCCATATCAAGGCGCGGTACATTAATGAACAGAACCGCGAATGCCCCGCCATACAGCAACATCAACGCCACAAGTCCCATCCATCCCGGTGCAGCTTGTGGCAGCCCCATGCCGCCGGGCAACACATCACCGATCCCGGCTATGATCATGCAAATGAAAACAACCAACATGGTGAACATGGAGCGCACCGGCCCACTTATCCCGGCAAGCTTGTGATCGGTCACCCAGAAGGCCACCGAAAGAACGGTTGCCGCCATCAAGGCAAACCCGATGCCCAACCACCAGCTTGACGTGACTTCTGCCCCGCCCGTCAAAATGGCGGGAAGATCAAGCGCCAGCACCAAACCGAACAGAATAAACAGCATCAGACCTGTGGCACGTAGCGTCGGGCGCGGGCCGCCAAGCGCCCATGTCAGCAAGGCCAGAATGATCGGAAATGTATTTGCCGTCAGCAACGCCAGCGCAACCGGCACACGGGCCACTGCAGAATAAAGACACAGGCTTTGGATGGTGATCATCAATCCCAAAACCAACTGCCAACGCCCCAGTCGACGTGGCAGCCGGATCGAATGGCGTTTGATAAAGACAATCGCAATCAGGATCGAAAGCGCCACCCCAGACCGGCACAATATCGCCAAAAGAAGCCCGGTACCATTTTCAAAAGCCAGACGGGCGGCGACATGGTTGCCGGCAAAGAAACAGGCAACAGTCGCCAAAAACGCAACGGCAATATGGCGTGGAAATAATTGCGGTGCGTTCGCAGGACGGGAACCGGATGACGACATGGGGGCGAATTTCCAAAGTGGTGGCGCCCAACGAATAGACCTCACAGCCCCAGATAAAACAAGGCTTTATCAAACATCCGGATGGGAAGGCGCACCAAGCAATTCAAGACAGCGTTGCGCAACCATGCGCGCGGGCTGCAAGGACGGGTGCTTGAATGGTACCAGTTCGGTATCGGGCAAAAGCGGTCGGGCATAGCCGCCTTCATAAAGGCTTTGATGCAGTCGTTTGTGGCGCTTGTTGGCCAGACCATCCGGATCAAAGATATATACGCCCCCCGGGGCCGCAGCTGCTTCGCAGCACATGGAAACCGAATCACTGGTCACGATCTTTACATCGGCAAGGGCAAGATAACCGAAATAGGGGTTCTCGGCCTGCGATGTCCAGTCATGCAGATGATAAGGCACGCCCGAGGTCGCAAGACGCTCTGCAATCAAGGCCTCGTTTTCCAAACCCGTCCGACGGCTGGTGGTGACAAGCAAGGATCCATTGACTGCACTTGCAGCCCCAACCGCCTTGTCGATCAGTGTCTCTGCCATGTCTTTGGTAAAGGTCGTTCTCTTGGTGCTGCCACCAATGATCAGCGCAAACCGCGGTTCAGGAAGGCCTTTGAATTGCGGGCGCCATTTGTCGGCCTCAATCAAAAGCCTGCTTTCGGTCACACGATGCGGTGCGCCCGGAATTTCAACGATGTTTTCACGAATGATGGATCGATCATGGGCAGGGACGGCAATCAGATCAAAGGCACTTTCGCCACCATCCGGGCGCATGATGATACAAATGCGTGTATGTCCGCGACTTTGTTTTTTGATCCAGCGCGCCACCGGCGCAGAGCGCCGACCGCAACAAATGACAAGATCTGGCCACGGCGCAACCAGCCGCCTGCGCGAAGCATCATCAATGCCAATCAGGCTGGACCTGCGGATAAAGTTCGGAAGACGAACAGATTTCGTAAACCCGATATCGATACGCTTGAAAGGTTTTGCAAGCGCCTCGGCCACCCCCAAGCACTGATTGACATTGCCGGTACGGTCATCAGCCAGCACCCAGATCAGATGTGTCTCTTCTTCGCTCATGCAGGGAACTTTCCTGACAGGTTGGTTCGGGTTTGTTTCGGGCGCTGAAAGTGTGAAGCGAAAATCCCGCGATTGCTTTTCTGATAGGTACAGCCTGATCAGACGATTATCAAGCGCCAGGAGCTTGAAGAAAAATTGCGCTGGGCTTTGAAATCTTTTTGTAATCTAATCCCGGCGCCCCACCTGTAAGATATCAAAACCTATTCCAAAGAATGGGCCATCAAAAGCCCAAGGCCAACGTGGACAGAATGCTCAGCAGCTCAGTTTCAGTCAAAAGAACATCACGGATCGTCCTGTGTGCCTTGCTGGTATTGCTCCCGGTAACTGTGTGGCTCGTGACCACGTTCTGGCATCAAGCAAAACTGATCGACATCACCGAGGACGGACGCAACAAGCTTGAGCTTTATCGCTCCAACCTTCAGGGCGCGATCAAGGAACATGAATACCTTCCGATTACGCTGGCATCCGACAAACGCATTATAGATCTGGCACTATATGCCGACCCGAGCAATGCCAAGGCAGTGAATATCTATCTGCAAAAGCTTGCAGCCGACAGCGGCGCTTCAGACATCTATTTCATGGATCGCAATGGTGCGACCCTGGCTGCGAGCAACTGGAACAGCGATGCCTCCTTTATCGGACGCAACTTTTCCTTCCGTCCCTATTTCCAACAAGCCAAAAGAGGCCTGACCGGGCATTACTTTGCCTTTGGGATCACCTCGAACGTGCCGGGCTATTACATCTCCCACCCCGTGCGCCCGGACGGGACGACTTTTGCTGGCGCCGTGGTTGTCAAAACCCACCTTGAAGCGCTTGTGCAACGCTGGACGCGCGGCAGCGAGAGTGTTCTGGTCACCGACCAGAACGGGATCGTGATCATTTCATCCAATCTGGATTGGCGGTTCCGTGATCTTGCAGGCCTCGACAGCAAGGATCGCCCGCGCCTGATCGCATCGCGCAAATATGGCAACTACCCGCTTGAACCGATGCCACTGCTTGATGGTGCGTGGCCCATCGATGACAATCCTACAACACTCAGCCTTGGACCAGTCGCCCAAGATGCAAATGATAGTGCCGCCATTCCACAAACGACCGGCACCCTGAAGACCCGCCCCGACGAGCCCGCCAAGACCACCTATCTGGCGACGGCCAGCACCCTGCCCAAGCAGGGATGGCGGATGTATCTTCTGACAAACAAGTCAGTTCTGGATCGTTCTGTCATCAGTGCCGGCGTTATGGGCGGGGCCGCACATATCATCCTGACAGGCCTGATTTTCATCATCCTGCAGCGCCGGCGTTCGATGCTTGAGCAACTGGAAATGCGCGACTGGTCACAACGCGAACTCGAACGTCAGGTCAGGCTGCGCACCACCGACCTTATGAACACCAACCAGCGTCTTGCAGAAGAAATCACCGAACGGTCGCGGACCGAAGACGCCCTGCGAACTGCACAAGCTGAACTGGTTCAAACCAGCAAGCTTGCCGCCCTTGGTCAGATGTCGGCTGGCATCGCCCATGAAATCAACCAGCCCCTGACGGCCATTCGGAACTATGCAGAAAATGCGCTGAAATTCATTGCGCGCGGCAATGCTGAAACCGCCAACCGCAACCTGCAGCGTATCTCCGAACTGACTGATCGCATGGGGCGGATCACAAGCAACCTCAAGACCTTTTCACGTCGTCCGGAACAGGATAACCATCCGGTCGATGTCCCGGCCCAGATGAAAATCGCAATTGACCTTGCCCTTGAAACCGGGCGAGCCGGTGTTGAGAACATCACCCTGCATCAGCACGGCGATATCAAACCGGTGATTGCCGAGGCCAATCAACTGACCCAGGTCTTTACCAATCTGGTCAATAACGCTGCCGATGCCTGCCATAACATGGACAACCCGGAAATCGACATCTCGATTACCGGTGGCGACGACCGCATGATCATCAAGGTCAACGATAACGGCCATGGCATTCTGCCAGAAAACCTGCCGAAGCTTTTTGATCCCTTCTTTACGACCAAACCATTTGGCGATGGGCTGGGACTTGGGCTTTCGATCTGCTATGGCATCATCCGAAGCTTTGGCGGCACAATCCGTGCGGAAAACCGCCCGCAAGGCGGCGCATCCTTTATTGTCGAACTGCGCTATGACGGGCCTGGTGACAGCACCGGGGAAAACAGTATCTCGACGCCTGAGTTTCCGACTGCTAAAACATCGGCTCAAACGACGACACACCTTGAAGAACATTACGATCAGAGCTGACGCATTTATGCGCCTCTGATCCACGTTCCGGGTCAGAGGATAAACCAGTGCCGACAAGTGCCGAATGCGTTCTGTTTGTTGATGACGACGAAGATGTGCGTGAAGCCGCACAGCAAACGCTGGAGCTTGCCGACATCCCCGTCGAAGTCGTTGCCGACGCATCTTCTGCGATTGACCGCTTGAAAAATGGTTGGCCGGGTGTGGTGATTTCCGACATTCGCATGCCCAAAATGGATGGCCTGGAACTTCTGTCTCAAGTCAAAAAGATCGATGCGGAAATGCCGGTCATTCTGGTGACTGGCCATGGCGATGTCGCAACCGCCGTTCAGGCCATGCATGATGGCGCGTTTGATTTTATCGAAAAACCCTATGCGCCGGATTTGTTCATCGATATCACCCGGCGCGCGATGAACCACCGCAAGCTTGTCCTTGAAAATCGCACGCTCAAGATCGAACTGGCCCGCCATACCAAAAACGCATCGGACTTCATCGGCCGCAACCCGGCAATGGAAAAACTCCGGACCCTGATTGGCAATGTCGCCAGCACCAATGCACATGTCCTGATCAACGGTGAAACCGGATCAGGCAAGGAAGTCATCGCGCGCAACCTGCATGAAATGTCGGGCCGGCCCGGGCCTTTTGTTGCGGTTAATTGCGGCGGCATGCCCGAACACCTGATTGAATCCGAGCTGTTCGGTCACGAGGCTGGCGCCTTCACCGGTGCTGATCACAAACGCATCGGCAAGTTCGAATTCGCCGACAAAGGCACGCTGTTCCTTGATGAAATTGAAAGCATGCCGCTTGCCCTGCAGATCAAGCTGCTGCGTGTCTTGCAGGAACGCGCGCTTGAGCGCCTTGGATCGAACCGGGTTCTTCCAATTGACCTGCGCGTTGTTGCCGCCACCAAGGTCGACCTGCGCGCTGCATCCTCCCAGGGTGAATTCCGAGAAGACCTTTATTACCGCCTGAATGTCGTGCAACTGCATATCCCGCCATTGCGCGACCGCAAGGATGACATTGCCCTGTTGCTTGAATATTTCACGCGTGACGCTGCCAAACGGTTTGATCGAACGGTAGCCCCGCTAACACCCGCGGAACTGGCAAGGTTCAGTGCCTATGACTGGCCGGGCAATGTCCGCGAATTACGCAATGCTGCCGAACGCCGCGTACTGGGCCTTGACCCGTTGGCAACGGCTGAGGACGACAAAGAAAATTATGGCGTTCCCCTGCCCCAGCAGGTCGAAGCGTTTGAGCGAAGCCTGATCACCGAAGCCCTGCGTGAACACGGTGGCAATGTCACCGCCACCGTTTCTGCACTCGGCGTGCCACGCAAGACATTCTATGACAAGCTGACCAAATACAGCATCGTGCCCGCCGAATTCAGACGCCCGCGCAGCGGAAATACTTCAGAGCCCGTCAAATAGACGGGCTTTTTTTATATCTGGTTTTGCCCGCCCCCTATGACACAAACATGTGCGAAATATAATGTGTGAATAACCACACATTATTGGGAAAAACATGCGTGAAATCACAAACATAATACGACAAATTTGCTGCGCTGCAGCAACGCGAAATTGAACTTATCGCATTGATATAACTCCATAATTATCACCTCCCTTGAACTGGCCCGCTGCTTGCTGATGACGGCACAGCGCCAAACGGCGTTTTAGAATGACGCCAAAAAGGCGCGCTAACGGGAAAACAGATTTAATTCATCAAGGGAGACGTAATAATGCGTCCTATCAGCAAAAGCATTCTTGCTGCTGGCGTTGCTGCCGCAGCACTTCTGGGTACCAACTTTGCCGCTTCCGCACAGGAAGTGATCAAGTTCGCGCACGTCGTTGCGCCGAACACCCCGAAGGGTCAGGGTGCGGAATTCTTCAAGAAACGCGCAGAAGAGATTCTTGGCGACAAGGTCAAAATCGAAGTCTATCCGAACTCGCAGCTGTTTGATGACAGCAAGGTTCTGGCCGCCATCCTGCGCGGTGACGTGCAGTTCGGCGCACCGTCGCTGGCAAAATTCGGCAAATGGACCAAAAAACTTCAGGTCTATGATCTTCCGTTCCTGTTCAAGGATATGGACGCCGTTTCCTGCTTCCAGAACGGTGAAAAAGGTCAGGAACTTCTGGGTTCCATGTCATCCAAGGGCCTGACCGGTGTCGGTTACTGGCACAATGGCCTGAAACAGCTTTCCGCCAACAAGCCGCTGCGCATGCCGACCGATGCCGAAGGCCTGAAATTCCGTATTCAGTCATCTGACGTGATCGCTGCACAGTTCGAAGCTGTCGATGCCGTCCCGCAGAAAATGGCGTTCTCGGAAACCTATTCGGCCCTTCAGACCGGCGTTGTTGATGGTCAGGAAAACACCTGGTCGAATATCTATTCCAAGAAGTTCTTCGAAGTTCAGGATTACATCAGCGAGTCCAACCATGGCCTGCTCGATTATATGGTCGTAACCTCGACCAAATGGTGGGAAGGTCTGGATCCGGAAATCCGCGAAGGTCTGGCACAGGCGATGACCGAAGCATCCGAATATGCCAACAACCTGTCGGCCGATCTGACCGCAGAACAGCGTCAGGCAGTTATCGATTCCGGTGAAACCGAAGTTCTGCAACTGACCGATGCCGAGTTTGCCGCTTGGCGTGACGCCGTCAAACCGGTCTGGAATGAGTTCGCAGACGATATCGGTCAGGACATCATCGACGCGGCTGCTGCGTGTAACTGATCACGCACTGTTTGAAATCCAACATTATCGGAAAAGGACCGTTTACGATGATCTCAACGGTCGTTAACCGGCTGGAGGAGGGCATTATTGCCCTCCTGCTCGCCGCCATGACGTCGCTTACCTTTGTAAACGTCGTGATGCGTTATGTGTTTAATTCCGGCCTGACCTGGGCGCTGGAAATCACCGAATTCCTGTTTGCCTGGCTGATCCTGTTTGGCATGTCCTATGGGGTCAAGGTCGGCTCCCATATCGGTGTCGATGCCCTTGTCCGCCTGTTCCCCAACAGCGTCCAGCGCGTGATCGGCCTGATCGTGGTCGCAGCAGGCATCCTGTATTCAAGCTGGCTGATCATTGGCGGCTGGGAGCTTGTCAGCTTCAACCACATGCTTGAAATGGAAGCCGAAGACAGCCCGGTCATGCTGTGGTTCGTCTATCTGATCATGCCGGTCGGCGCAGCCTTGCTGGCTTTCCGCTTGGCACAGGTTGGCTGGCGTATCATCACCGGCAAACAGGTCGGCTTTAATCTGGCAGACGAAGCACGCGAAGCCATTGACCAACTTGGCGCAAGCATCGCAGATGACGACAAGTCCGCCACTGCTTCGACGCCGAAATCGTAAGCCGAACGGGGGAAACATTTAAATGACGATTGCATTCCTGTTTATCCTGCTGTTTGGCCTGATGGCGATGGGCGCACCGATTGCCATTTCGCTGGGCGTTGCGTCGCTCTCAACCATCTTGATGTTTGGCGATGACAGCCTTGCCACGCTGGCCGAGAAACTTTTTGGCGGCATGGAACACTACACCCTACTTGCCATTCCCTACTTTATTCTGGCATCGGCCTTTCTGTCGACCGGTGGGGTGGCCCGCCGCCTGATCCGTTTTGCCATTGATACGGTCGGCTGGTTCCCGGGCGGCCTTGCCATGGCATCGGTTCTGGCCTGCATGCTGTTTGCGGCTGTTTCCGGATCAAGCCCGGCCACGGTTGTTGCCATTGGCTCCATCGTGATTGCCGGCATGGTGCGCGCTGGCTACCCGCAAAGCTTTGCCGCCGGCGTCATCTGTAACGCCGGCACCCTTGGCATCCTGATCCCGCCATCGATTGTGATGGTGGTTTATGCCGCCGCAACCGAAGTATCGGTGGGCCGTATGTTCCTTGGTGGTGTCATTCCGGGGATCATGGTGGGACTGATTCTGATGACCGCGATCTATATCGTGGCGCGCGTGAAGAAACTGCCAAGCCAGCCACGCCCGACCCTTGGCGAATGGGGAAGCGCACTGTTTTCCGCATCGGGTGGTTTGTTGCTGGTGATCCTGATCATGGGCGGTATTTATGGCGGCGTGTTCACCCCGACCGAGGCCGCGGCTGTGGCCGCGTTCTATGCCATGTTTGTCGCCGTGCTGTTTTACCGCGACATGGGCCCGATCAAGGAGCAATCCTGGGTACCGGAAAGCGGCAACACATCAATTGGCAGCCTGATCGCCCACAATGTGCCGAAAATGGGCAAGGCACTTGCCCTGCTGCCGTTTGACAAGGAAGTTCGTCACGTCCTTCTGGATGCCGGTAAAGTCACGATCATGCTGATGTTCATCATCGCCAATGCGATGCTGTTTGCCCATGTTCTGACATCCGAACGTATCCCGCACACCATTGCCGAAACCATCATCGGCTGGGGACTTCCGGCATGGGGCTTCCTGATTGTTGTGAACATCGTTCTGCTGATTGCCGGGAACTTCATGGAGCCAAGCGCGATCCTTCTGATCATGGCGCCGATCCTGTTTCCGATTGCCATGCAGCTTGGCATTGATCCGATCCATCTGGGCATCATCATGGTGGTCAATATGGAAATCGGCATGATCACGCCGCCGGTTGGCTTGAACCTGTTCGTGACATCCGGGATTACGGGCATGCCGTTGCTCAAGGTCGTCAAGGCAGCCTTCCCGTGGCTTCTGATCCTGCTGGGCTTCCTGATTATCATCACTTATGTCCCGGCGATATCGACCTGGCTTCCGACCACCCTGATGGGGCCGGAACGCATCATGACCCACTAATGGGCAGCCAGCAAAATACAAGCACCAAGACCAAGGGCGGCATTCAAACGGATGCCGCCCTTGATGTATTTCAGTGCCATAGCAGGTCACATGCGGTAGTATTAAGCATGTCCACAACAACCAAGAAAAACGCAGACCAACTGCGTCCCTGAAAAGGAGTGGTATCGATATGTCCAAGATGAACTTCAACGACTATGGCCGCTGCATGGCGACCTATAACAGCTGGCAGAATGGCGTGTTGTTTGATTTGTGCGAACAGATCGGCGATGTCGAACGGCGTCAGGATCGCGGCATGTTTTTCGGATCCATCCACAATACGCTCAACCATATCCTTTATGTCGATCTGCGCATTCTGACCATTTTGCGCACTGGTGAAGCGGGGCCTTTCGACGCAACCTCGACCGTCGCCGATGACTTTGAAACGCTCAAAGCCATGCGGACGGAAGTTGATGCTGAAATCAGCGAATTTGTCGAAGGCACGGATCACAGCTGGCAGGATGAAATCCGCGAACTGCCCTTCCCGGATGGTGTTACACGCAAATTGCCACGCCAGCTATTTCTCGTTCAGCTGTTCAACCATCAAACCCATCATCGTGCACAGATCACAAGCGAGCTGCACAAGATGGGACTTGATTATGGCAACACCGACGTGCCCTACACGCCTGACCTGCCACTTTATTGAAACAGCGAACGTCAAAACCAAGCCTTGATCAGGGCCGTTCTGATGTCCCGCTGCCCTGATCAGGCCCCCAATTCCGCCCGCAACCAGGCAACGAGCGCCTCGGTGGCCGGGTCAGAAACCTGACCGCGCAATCCTCTGAAAACCGATATCCCGGCAGGATGAAACACCTGCTCGGTACAGGGGCGTATCAGCACGCCCTGATCCAGCATCTGTTCGACGGTTCTCTGCCAACCCAGTGCGATCCCCTGCCCTGATACGGCAGCCTGCAAAACCAGTGGATAGCTATCAAAGTCCTTCGTTTTCACATGCCCAATATCCGTCGCCCCGACCTCATCAAGCCAACCATCCCAATCAAGCCAATCCTGCGGCACGACCCGATGCGATAGCAAAACATGATCCGGCAGGTTTTCAAGCTTCAAGGGCGTCTGATCTGACCCAAGATAAGTCGGGCTGCATACCGGAAAAACAGCATCGGACGCCGTAAAGGCCAGTGGATAGGAACCGTGCCTGCGCCCTGTTGTTTGCAGGGCGACATCAAACGGTTGATCGGCATCCACAATCGGCGTGACCGAACTTTTGACCCGAAGTTCGATTTCGGGATGTTGATGATGAAAATCCGACAGGCGCGGCATCAGCCAATAAAACGCCTCGCACAGCTGACAAAACAAGACGATCTCGCCAGATGTCCCGGTTTTGCGCAAAAACGCGGCTTCTTGTGAAATGTCGCCCAACGCCAGACCAACAATTCGCCCGAAACGACGCCCCTCCTCTGTCAAAAAGACGGCCCGGTTGCGCCGTTCAAACAATACAGCCCCAAGATCCTTTTCCAGAACTCGGATCTGTTTGCTAA
Organism: Thalassospira sp. HF15; assembly: GCF_011806525.1. Classification (GTDB taxonomy): domain Bacteria; phylum Pseudomonadota; class Alphaproteobacteria; order Rhodospirillales; family Thalassospiraceae; genus Thalassospira. The sequence continues at coordinate 154,751 of NZ_JAAVKI010000004.1, forward strand.
TCGCTGCCTGTGTAAGCCCAAGCTCCTCCGCGGCCAGCGTAAAGCTCTCATGCCGTGCAGCAGCCTCAAACGGCAACAGGGATGTCAGGGGCGGCAAGTTGCGCTGCCATTTTTCCATAACCAAAACTCATGAAAAATAGATCAGAAGTCGTTTCAGATTGCCCGCAAATAAAGATAGACACAACCCTATGAACTCGAACACTGGCAAATTCACTGAAATCCCCCTGCCCCGGAACAGTACATTCCTTGGGGTTATCTTAATCACGTCTGCAGTGTGTCTTCTTTCGCTGTCCGACGCCCTTGTCAAACTGCATAACGACCGCTTCAGCCTTGCCCAACTGATTTTTCTGCGCTCCGCACTGGCTTGCATCTTTTTGTTCGTGATCTGGTGGTTCAGAACACCGGGCGCCAGATCACGCTTGCGCCCCACACGTTGGGTGATCGTGCGCAGCTTGCTTCTGTGTGCGATGTGGTTTCTTTATTATTGCGGCCTTCCGGACATGTCATTCGCGCTTGCCGCCGCTGCTTTATATACCGCTCCGCTTTTTATGGCGGTATTTGCCCGCCTGATCCTTGGAACACCAATTGATCTTCCCGACCAGGTTGCCTTGGGGGCTGGTTTGATCGGGGTTGTGATGGCTGTCCAACCCAATCCCGAAAACGTATCGCCCGCCCTGCTGCTGCCTTTTGGCGCGGCCGCCTGCTATGCGATGTCGGCGGTTCTGACACGGGCTCATTGCCGCAACGAGACGTCTTTGGGCATGGCGATCAATCTAAATCTTTGCCTGACCGCTGGCAGCGGTATCGCGTTAGTGGTTATTGCAGGCATCAGTCCAGAAATAACCAGCACAACACCATCGTTCCTTATGGACGGCTGGCGCACGCTTTCCCTGACAGACTTCGGGATTATTTGCCTGCTTGCCGTCTTCATGACCTATATCGCCGTTTCCGTTGCACATGCCTACAAGACGTCTACCTCGGTCACAGTTGGCTTGTTTGACAATGCCTATCTTGTTTTCGCCGTCATTTGGAGCATCATGCTGTTCGGTGACATCCCCAATCCGATGAGTCTGGCAGGAATCACATTGCTCGCAGGGGCGGCAGTCATGTCCGCGCTCCCACGCCGCAATATCCGCCTCAAGACATCATAGGTCCCGTTATAACCCGGCAGATGGGTGCTTACTTTCCGGTAAAGACCGGTTTGCGCTTTTCAAGGAACGCGGTGTAGCCTTCCTTGAAATCGGCACTTTCAAAGGCGCGGTAGCCTTCATCAAACGCATGCGCATCAACTGCCCCGCCCTGACGCAGGCGGTTCAACATGCTTTTATGTGCACGCTGGGTCAGCGGTGCACCACCGGCAATGCGCTTGCCGGTCTTGGCAACTTCTTCGTCAAACGTCTCAAGCGCGACATGGCGCGCGATAAAGCCAATCTCACGGGCGCGCGCAACATCAAAGACCTGACCTTCAAGCAGGATTTCAAATAATGCGGCCTCACCCAGCAGATCCAGCATGATTTCCAGTTCCGGATAACCCAGCGTCGCGCCCAATTTCATCGGCGGCACGGCGAACTTTGCGTTATCCGCAGCAATGCGCATATCGCAAGACGCGGCCAGCACGAATGATGCGCCCATACACGGCCCGTCAATTGCGGCGATCACCGGATGGGTACAATTCTGTATGGTTTGAAGTGCCTCGGCATGCAGCATGCCGTAGTCACGTGCCTTCTCGAACCCGGACCGTTCACGAACGAACTCATGGATGTCGGCCCCGGCCCCGAACCCGGCCCCTTCACCACCACGGATGATCACGCACCGCAGATCAAGATCATCGGACAATTCCTGAACGATCTTGGCAAGCTCCCCCCACATCGGTTTGGTCAGGGCATTCTTGCGTTCCGGCTGACAGATCGCGATGGTGGCAACACGATCCTCGATGGTGACATTCAATCCGGTCTGGTCGGTCATGGCATTTCCTCTGAGGCTTGTGGGGCTTGCTGGCTGGATACGGCTTAAATCGGTATAACTATACCGAATAAACCCAAAATCCTGCTTTGCCAACTAAAGACAAACGTTTCCAACAACAATGTCTGCATGTTTACCGCTTGCAAAGGTCGGTTGTCTTATAGCCCCTATTGCCGTGGGTGCCCTGCCTTGGCAAGTTTCTCGTCCAGCCATTTGACAGCATGTGTAACATCGGCCTCGTAGTGAATTACAGGCGGCTTCATGCCGTGGACAAACAGATCCCGGCGAATATCGTGTTTCGTGCCACTAAAGACAATCAGGCCGCCACGGCTGCGAACTTTGTGAACCAAGCTTGCCAGCGTATTGGCCGCCGTAGAATCAAGAAAAGGTACCGACGAGAAATCAACAACCAGCGCACGGCGCGTATCGCCGATGCGATCCAACACCGATCCGAAGGCCGCTGTCGCACCAAAGAAAAATACGCCGGAAATTCTAAAGACAACAATATCGGGGTCAGCGCCCGAAACGTTGTCCTCGGACATCAACACAACCTGATTATCTGCCCGGTCTTCGGCAACAAACGGTGTCGCACTTTCGATATCTGCCATGCGCGACATACGACGGATGAACAAAACCGATCCCAAGGCAAAACCGACAACGATGGCCTCAAGAAGATCACGAAATACGGTTAACAGCAGCGTTGTTAAAAGTACCGCCGCATCCCCACGAGAAGATCTCAGCAAGGTAATGATGGCGTGCTTCTCGATCATGTTCCAGGCAACGGTGGCCAAAACGCCGGCAAGACAAGCAAGGGGAATAAACGCAGCCAAAGGAGCCGCAATCAGAATGAACAGTAACAGGAAGATGCCGTGAAGAATTCCTGCGGTCGGTCCGTGTGCCTTCGAACGAACATTGGTTGCCGTACGTGCGATTGTGCCGGTAACACAAATTCCACCAAACAGGCCCGATGCAACGTTTGCAACGCCCTGAGCTACAAGCTCGCAATTTGACCGGTGCCTGCGTCCGGTCATGCCATCTGCCACCACGGCCGACAACAGCGATTCAATTGCCCCCAAAAGTGCAAAGGCAATGGCATTCGGCAAAACAGCCTGTGCTTTCGCGAAATCTACATCCGGCAAGGATGGCATCGGCAAACTGCCTGGAATACCGCCATAAACGCTGCCGATTGTTGAGACAGGAAGATCGAACACGGCCGTGACCAATGCTGCGCAAACAACTGCAATCAGCATTCCCGGCCAATGTGGACGGACATATTTGAGCCCGAAAATCACAAGAATAGTGGAACCGGACAGCATGACGGTCGGAAGATCCACACCCGGCAATGCAGCCCAGATAACCGGCAGTTTTTCCAGAAACGGTCCCGGTTCCGGGCCAGAAAGATTCAGCCCCAGCAGATCCTTGATCTGACTTGCAAAAATGATGAATGCAATGCCAGCCGTAAAGCCAACCGTCACCGGATAGGGAATAAACTTGATATACGTGCCAAGCCGGAAGAAACCGATCAAGAGCAGAAAAACACCTGCCATGATCGTTGCCAGCAACAGGCCATCCATGCCGTGCGCCTGAACGGTCGCTGCGACCAGAACAATAAAGGCGCCTGCTGGACCACCAATCTGAAACCTGCTCCCCCCCAAAAGCGAGACCAGTATTCCGCCAATAATCGCAGTGTAAATGCCTTGCGCCGGTGTCGCACCGGACGCAATTGCAATCGCCATCGACAACGGCAAGGCCACGATTGCAACTGTCAGCCCGGCAATCGCATCGGCGCGCAGTTGGGCAAGACCGTAACCTTCTCGCAGAACAGTGATCAGTTTCGGTGTAAACAGTTCAATAAAGTCCGGTTTGGGATACCGACTTTTCTCTGGGTTTTCAGTCTTCATTTCGCTCGGCACCCTTGTTGGGTGATTACACACATCAGGTTTCCCGGCATGGCCGGTGCAACAGAGGCTCTTCCGAATAAGCCGTCACTATATCCGGCAACCTGCATGGATCGGCATTCTGTGAGCACACACTAACCGTCGCTTGATTTTCGGGTTTCAGTTTCCTTCAGCCGAACACCCCGACCGGTTCCCATACTCTGAACCTGTTCGCCGATGAGTTCGATACCAGCGCGGTCAAGCGCCTCAACTACTTTTGAAAGGGTATCTACGACTCCTCGTACATTCCCCTGGCTAGCTTCCATGCGCTGAATGGTCGGAACCGAAACATCTGACATTTCTGACAGCGTCTTCTGGTCAATTCCCAAAAGGGCACGCGCGGCCCGCATCTGTGCAGCTGTAATCATCAACTCACCCTTTCAACAGGCAGATTATGAACCATGCATCAAGTCCTGTGTATAACAAAGCAATCTAAAAACTTCAATTTTGATATCTGAAATATCAAAATTGGCACTAATGACATCAACAAGATGGCAACAGAATCCCAGCTGCCCCCACTTGTGACGGAAACTGAAATCGTCAAAGACCCTGACCAAATGGTCAGCGGCTTTTCTTTGCGCTTTTGAGCCAAAAGCGCTAAGAGGTGCGCAAATATTCGATCCGGAGAAGGTACAGCTGCCATGACCACTGAAAAACCGACCGCGCATTGCACTTACGCTGCCAAAACAGTTGCCAAGATTCTGCTTGATATCGGGGCTGTGAATTTTCGCCCGGAAGAGGCCTATATCCTGACATCAGGCTGGGCCAGCCCGGTTTATATTGATTGCCGCAAACTGATTTCCTTCCCGCGTGCGCGTCGCAAGGTCATTGAACTCGCTGCCCGTCAGGTATCCGATGCGGCTGGCTATGAGGCCTTTGACGCGGTTGCCGGCGGCGAAACGGCTGGTATTCCCTATTCCGCGTGGCTTGCCGATGCCCTTGACCTGCCGATGCAGTATGTCCGCAAAAAGCCCAAGGGCTTTGGCCGCAAGGCCCGGATTGAAGGTGACATCCATGAAGGTCAGCGCGTGCTTCTGGTCGAAGACCTTGCCACCGACGGCGCTTCCAAAGTCAACTTCGTCAATGCCATTCGCGAAGCCGGTGCAGAGTGCAAACACGCCTTTGTCGTCTTCTTCTATGACATCTTCGAAGGTGCGCTTGACGAACTGCGCAAGGACGACATCGAAATGCATTACCTTGCGACGTGGGCCGATGTCCTCGCCGTTGCCGAGGAAGGCCAGTATTTCAGCAAGGATGCCATCGAAGGTGTGCGTTCCTTCCTGAACGACCCGATCGGCTGGTCGAAGTCCAACGGCGGCAAGCACGACTGACCTGAAGCTCCGATCGTCGGAAATACAAACAAACGCCCGCGCGAAGAATTCGGCGGGCGTTTGTGTTGCTCAGTCCCTTAAACAATCCTGTTGATTGGCTGATTACACCAATTTCATTGCAGGCGTGTCGTTGGCTAGCGTGATTTCATTTGGGGGGATCATTCTTATACGCTTTGCCAGATACCCTTCTTTGGACGCGATGAATTCGTGCATTTCCCGATGATATGTCGCGGGCACTGCATTCCTGACAGTATGGTGCGCTGCAAGACCACTTGCCCAGCCTCGCAACCCCGGAAAACCGGCAAAAAGATCCCTGTTCAACCCGATCGAAATCAGGGCAAAAGGCCGGAAGACAGTGGCAAAAACGATATCGAGCATAGACAGATCTTTATCTTCGAAAATGATCGATGGCGTTATCAGATCGGACACAATCGACATTTGCATGTGGATTGCGTGGATGGTTGCATCCATAGCTTGCTCGGACAAATCGCGATAAATCAGATCTGCAGTGAGTGCCAAAATCTTGTCCGCGATGGCAATCACGCCCTGCTCCAACGCACGATAATAGGTATCCGCGGGATACAGGCTTTTCCAACACATCGCATCAAGGTACTGGCAGATGGCGGCGGCCTCAAAAAGCATTCGCTCATCGTCAATAACCAGAACGGGGACACTCCCCGTCGGGCTGAGCTCAAGAAACCAGTCCGGTTTGGCATCAAGGGCAATGTCAGTGCGTTTATGCGCGACCCGGCTCTGCGCCAGCACCATCGCAACCCGCTGGACATAGGGGCAAAGTCGATGTCCGATCAAATGATACGACGTCATTTCTTCAACCCATGAAATGGACATTGAGTTTGTTGCCATCCGGATCACGGAAATAAGCCGCGTAGAAGCCATTTTCGTGGCGCTGTCCTGGTTCACCCTCATTTGCGGCACCAAGGGATATTGCCTTCTTATAAAGCTTATCAACTTTATCGCGTGAGCTTGCCGCAAGTGCGATCATGGTACCATTGCCGATTGTGGCCTTATTACCGTCAAACGGAATATGGATCGAAAATGCCGGAGAATTTTCACCAGCGCTCCAAACGATAAAGTCCGGCCCTTCAAAGACACGCTGTGCATTAAACTCGGCAAGAAATGCGTCATAGAACGCAGCCGAACGTACCAGATCGTTGGTACCAAGCGACGTATAACCAATCATGTTTTCTTTCCTGTACTGGGATATTGAGTACCTTTGTTAGTTCACCGTAGGAAATTTCAATTTTGCAATGAATAGGCAATTTTGTAGTATAAAATTGCAAATTTGAAATTGGAGGATTGATTGGACTGGAACTACATCAAGTCGTTTCTTGCCATCGCCGAAACAGGGTCGCTTGAACAGGCAGCTCAGAACATTCGGGTCAGTTCAACCACAGTATTCCGCCACATCCACGCGCTTGAAGAACAGGCGGGGGTACGGCTGTTTGACCGGATACGCGGCCAGTACAGCCTGACAGATGCCGGGACAGAAATGCTTGTCCCTGCCCGTCAGATCATGAACAGCTTCGATATCATCAACACCACAATTTCCGGCTCAGACGGGGTGCCTTCGGGGCTGGTACGCATCACGGCGCCGACCAGTTTCTCGTACTTCCTTTTACCAGACCATATCGCACGCTTTCAGGAACGTTGGCCCGACATCCAGATAGAGCTTCTTGCCAGCAATCAGGAGTTCAACATGACACAGCGATATGCGGATGTTGCCGTCCGGGTTGCAGCGAACCCGCCCGAACATCTTGTTGGCAAGGAAATCCGAACACTTGAATGGGGTATTTATGGTGCTGCCGATAAATACGTACCCACAAAGCTCGATGATTTGCTTGGCGAACCCTTTATCGGTGCGTCAGGCACACTGGCCAGCTATTCACCCTACAAATGGCTCGATGCAAAAAGCAGAAAACACCATAAGCAAACAACAGATGACCTGATCGCTATGGCCTATCTGGCACGCGCAGGATGCGGATTGGCCTGTTTGCCATCAGATATCGCCATTCCCGGCTTGCAACTTCTTGCCCCCTTGCCGGAGATAACGGCAAATAAACTCTGGGTTTTGACCCATCCTGATTTGCGAAATATATCGCGCATTCGCGAAACAATGCGGTGGATCAGTAAATCCCTCAAGCACGAGCCCCGGCTGCTGCTGCCCGAGACCTCTGCAACATGAAGGAACGATGTGTCTCCTGCCTGGGTCCGCTTCACCTGCAATGATCTACCTGGACTGGACAGGTTCCGTAACGAAGTTCAATATGTTCACGAACAAAAGCAAAGCCATAGCAGCGACTATGAGTTATTTCGGGACAACAAACTGATGTGGCCACGGCGCGCCCGCCACCGGTCGGAGGAGCTACGCATGTTGATGCGCAAGACTGCCAAATGTCTGCCCGCACTTACACTGGGAATGGGAATGAGCCTTGCCCTGTCTGGCTGCATGGCCCCGGTCGAGAAACCGGTCACGGTTTCCAACAGTTCCGATACCATCGTAACGCCTTGGGGTGCACCGTCGCAGAATGCGCGTCCGGCAAGCTCGGCGAAGATGGCAAACCCTGCGCCGGAAAATGACAATCTGGTCATGATGGAAGACCCCAATCGCAGGGTGCTTGATGACATTCGCCAAAAGCAGATCGACGAAGCCCGGATCGCACTTGGCATCCTTGATCGAATGGCGCAGCGCTGCGTTCAGGCTGGCGATGCGGCCGCCTGTGCAACGCTTCAAACAAATTGGAGCAGCCTGTCACAACAACTGCACAAAACCCTGTCGATGATGTCGAATGATGCGATGCAGATGCCATCAGACATTCCGACCGATGATCCGGCAATGCCCGCCATGGATGAAACTGCGCCGATGACACCGGCAACCGCGCCGACCATGCAGGAACCGTCAGGCGGAGATGCACCTACCATGGAGAAAACCATTCCGATGACCCAACCGGGCGCGGATGGATGACAGTTAGCGCGAAAATACAACTTGGAATAATTTAATTTGAGATAGAGCAAAGAAACCATCCCGCGCCGAGGGTATGGTGCCCCTGACGTTAAGCCCCGAAGCAGTTTGACAGATTTCGGGTTTGCGCCACGCCCCCTACCGAATGGAGATCGGATTATGTATCGGGATATTCTTGTCCATATCGACACCTCAGCTGCCTGCAAGGAACGCCTTTCTGTTGCGTTGAAAGTTGCCAAGGCGCAGGACGCGCACCTTACCGGTCTTTTCCTGCTGCCCTATCCTGAAATTCCACGCTTCATGGAAGTCCAGATCACCGAGGAAATCATCAACCAGCAGCGCGCTGCGATGGCCGAAACCGCCAAGACCGCCCGCACGGATTTCGAAGCAACCTGCAAGGAAGCGGGTGTTGCTTTCAGCTGGCAGGAAACCTCCTGCCCGGCATCTGAAATTGCTGATACCACGGCCATGTATGCCCGCCATCATGATCTGACGGTTCTCGGTCAGCACAATCCCGAAAGTTCCGATCCGTGCTCTGTCTCGGAAATGCCTGACAAGGCCATTCTGACCTCTGGCGCGCCGGTTCTGATCGTGCCGTATGTCGGCAAATTCGACAGCATTGGCGAACGGGTGATGGTGGCCTGGAAACCTTATCGCGAAGCGGTCCGTGCGATGAATGACAGCATGCCGTTCCTCGAAGCTGCAAAATCCGCACTGGTTCTGTGCGCCGACCCGAACAAGGGTGCACGTGACACCATGCCGGTTCCCGGTATTGATATCGGTGAGCGCCTGAAGTGCCACGGCGTGAATGCGAAAAAGGAAACCCTGAATGCATCTGGCATAAGCGTGGGCGACCTGCTTCTGTCACGTGCGGCTGACGAAAGCATCGATCTGATCGTCTGCGGCGCCTATGGCCGTCCGCGCCTGCGCGAACTGATGCTTGGCGGTGTGACCCAGCACCTTCTGCGCCACATGACCGTCCCGGTCCTGATGTCGCACTAAGAACCCGAATTTCACGCTCTAGAAAACCGGCCGGAATTTCCGGCCGGTTTTTTGTTGGCGGCGAATGGACTTCCCGCAAAACCCGCATCAAGTCGACAAAGAAGCGACGCAAATACAATCGCCCAATTCGGATCCATGGCGGGCCGAAAACTGTCAAAACCACTCCACCCAAACGAAAAGCGTTGTCTTCCGACAACGCAACATAACCATAGGTTGATAATTCAATTGACCAAAACGATACATTAGAAAATACTATTCCCATCGCACTTAAGCAGGATGGGGGCCTGCACGGCGCATCCCCTTTTTCCTTCAGGAGGGGACAATGAACAACTTCAACGGGCCAACTGGCGATAACTTAGATATCCCATCGCACAAGAAGCGCAAAAATCGAGTACACAAGTTTATAGCTGCAGCTTTTATCTCTGCCTCACTGGCGGGCTGCGCTACGCCGTCTGATGAATTGTCCAAAGTTGCACGAGATTGGTCGATGACCATCCGGGCAAGTCAGATCATCCCCGTCTACCCCCTTACCGAAGATGTACAACCGGGCGACATTTTCCTTGTTCCAGTCCCGATCAGTGAACAGGCTGCCGCCTACGAGGAGGACGGATTTCTTCCGATTGATCAGCATGTTGAACGTCTTAGCAACCTGAACTACAGCGATTTTTATCAGGATGGCTTCTGGAAAGGTGTCTATGCCAACGTTCCTCACGAGAAGCCGACAGAAAGTGGCGATGTTGTCTTGGCACCACGCGCAGCGTTCCCAAGCTACAGCTTCGATATTGAACGCCAAGGCGGACTTAAGCTCGCACTACCGATCCAGGGTATTCCAGTCGGCATGGGTTTCCTGAACGCTGATAGTGCTTCGGCAACCGTCACCATAGATGATGCTTTCACCTATGGTGTCTCGAGTGCTGAAATCTACCGCCGCCTGATTGGCTGGCATGCAACCGATCCCGCCATCAAGGAAACGCTCCGGATGATGGTAAGCGCAAGCCAAACAGAAGATGGGCAGCCAAGTGAACTCTATTTCAGGGTAGTGACGCGTGTTTATCAAACACGCAAACTAGATGTCACAATCATGAATAACGGATCTACCGCCGCAGGACTTGATGTCGGCATCAGCAAGCTGTTGAAGCCAGAAACACTCGAAACTTTCACCACAGATCAGCTCAACGGAAAGCTCGACAGCTATAAAGCCGTTCTCGACTCCCTTAGCGAACCGTTAAATGTCAATTCAACTGGTGTTGGTGGATCAGCCACCTTCACGCAAGTCACCGCACGAACCGTATCGCTCAAGCAGGAATTTGCTGTTCCACTGACCATTGGTTTTGTCGGATTTGACGTCAAGGTCGAGAGCGACGGATCGCTCAGCACCCCTATTCCAAGCTTCTCGGTGATCAACGGAAATGTCAGCAGCCAGAACTTCGCCGAAGGTCGCAAAATCAGTAATACGACCGAAGCAGACGACTACCTCAAATGGCTAAGTAAGCCGGGCAACAGGGCAAAGGCGCTTGAATTCACAGAGGCACTTCCGTTCCCGGTCGATCCGACAGACCTTCTGTTCCCGGAATATGACCTGATCCTCAAGGAGTTTCTCGCAGCCAATCCCGGGATCACTCAATGATCCACGGAATTGATGGTTCGTGTCTGACCAAAAGCCCTTCAGAGCAAGGAAAAAACTATGCCGGATGAAGTTATTACGGACCTACCCCGCGAACAGGTAACGAATGTCATTCTGGTTTATCTGGACCGCCCGGATGTCAAGGAAGTGAAGTGCAAGAAAACAACCAACGGCAGTTACACTGTCACTATCGTGTTTAATTGAGACATCTGGAGAACCGGGTTTCTCTTTATCCCGATACCGGGGAAACTTTTGCATGAGTATTTGAAGCAGGCTTATCTCTGCCCCCCACTCGCCGCGTAAGAAATCGGGTGGGGGTATCATATATTGAGAACCAAAATAATGGTCTCAGTTCCCGCGACTTTGGCAGTTTTCACGGTACCCTTCGTGAATTTTATTCTGTAATCGGCCTCAATACATATTGAAAAACATATGTAATTTCTGTCATGATTGATTTTTCCGATGGATGAGAACGATTTAATTGTGGCGTAAAAGCTGTTCGAATCCTTGCCAAATGGAACCATTAAGGCCAAATTGGATCTTATCGCAAAACGGAGCTTGCTCCGAAAAGAGATCGACAAAAGAGAGATGGATCGCCTTCTCTGATCTGATGGTTCCAAAGAAGACTGGAATCGCTTTAATTTTTGACAAGGGTCAATGCCATATCGTCCACCATGGTCGATAAGGGAACCATAAAGACCCGGTCAAACCGGAGGATATGTTCAGGATCAGCTCGCTGATCTGGACGAGACCAGAGCTTTGTGATGCCACCACCCACGGCAAGGGGCGTGACACTGCAAAGAGACAGGCGAAAGAAACAAGTATGAATTACAACACCTTCTTCAAAGATGCGTTGGCTGGCCTCAAGGCTGAGGGCCGGTATCGTGTATTCGCCAATCTCGAACGTATTGTCGGAAAATTCCCCAAGGCGCTCTATCATCCCGATAACGGCGAAGCCCCGCGTGAAATCACCGTGTGGTGCTCGAACGATTATCTCGGCATGGGCCAGCATCCCAAAGTGCTTGAGGCAATGCAAAGTGCCATTACCGGTCAGGGTGGCGGTGCCGGTGGCACACGTAACATTTCGGGTTCCAACCATTTGCATGTCGCGCTTGAGCGTGAGCTCGCCGACCTGCATGGCAAGGAAGCCGCCCTTCTGATGACCTCGGGCTATGTCGCAAACTGGACGACGCTGTCGACGCTGGGGTCCAAACTCCCCGATAACCACAATTCCATGATCGAAGGCATGCGCCATTCCAAGGCAGAGCGCCGCATCTGGAAACATAACGACGTCGCCCATCTTGAAGAAATCCTCAAAGACCTTGGCCCACAGCGCGCCAAGATTGTGGCGTTCGAGTCTGTCTATTCAATGGATGGCGATATCGCCCCGATTGGCAAGATTCTTGATCTCTGCGAAAAATACAACGCCATCTCCTATCTTGATGAGGTCCATGCGGTTGGCATGTATGGCCCGCGCGGCGGCGGCGTTGCCGAACGCGATGGCGTCATGGATCGCGTTGACATCATCCAAGGCACCCTTGCCAAGGCATTCGGTGTCATCGGCGGCTATATCGCTGGCAAGCCGGAAATCGTTGACTTCGTGCGCAGCTTTGGCAATGGCTTTATCTTTACCAGTTCCCATCCGCCAAGCATTGCGGCTGGCGCACTGGCCTCTGTGCGCCACCTGAAGGAAAGCAATGTCGAACGCATCGCCCAGAAGGAACGCGCTGATACCCTGCGTGCGCGCATGCGTGCGGCCGACCTACCGGTTATGGATGCACCAAGCCATATCGTCCCGCTGATGGTTGGTGATCCTGCCATGTGCAAGGAAGCCAGCGACCGCCTGCTTTTCGAACACGACATCTATGTCCAGCCGATCAACTACCCCACCGTACCGCGCGGCACCGAACGCCTGCGCTTCACGCCCGGGCCGCTGCACAATGACGAACTGACCGATCATCTGATCGACTCGCTGCTCTCTGTCTGGGGCCAGCTGGGGATTTCCAAGGTCGCATAAGGCCATAGGCGTCACGTAATATAAAGGCCGGTGGCATTACTGCCCCGGCCTTTTTCCTGATCTGCGCGATAAGACTGCCCGTATCTGAATGCTGTGATGTTGCGACGTTTGCTTTCGCCGGGCTGCGTTCTATATTCAGGCTGTCTATCCGGTTTCACGCCGGAATAGATAACAATTTGCAATTAAGAACCGTTCGCGTTAACGTCGGACCTGCCATCAAACAGGGACCGCTCATGTATTCGGATAAAACCTTGCTTCCCAAAGAATGTCTCCGCCTTTGTGCACTTGGCACACTTGCCCTCTCTGACAAGCCGATCAGCTACAGCGATCTGGCCAATGCGGTGCGTCATTTCATGTCGCACATCATGGGGCCGTCTCTGGACATGATGGGAAGCTCGCTTCAGCTCCTCAAACTCGAAGGACTGGTCAAGGAAGACACCAAAGATGGTGGTTTTTCCGATGCCCAATTAAGCCTGACCGATGCCGGGCATAGAAAGTTTGTTGAACTGATGCAGGGAAACCTGCGTGATACATCCGGCGAGCTTTCGCGCCTGATCATGGCGCTCAAGATGCGTTTCTTGCATTTGCTTGAGGACGACATCCGCACCGAACAAATCGAGATTCTGCAAGACGTCTGCGAGCTTGATCTCGAACGCGTGTTGGCCCTGCGTGACGAGCACGCAAACGAGGCCGAAAACTTCACCAGCTGGCTTGAAATGGAAGTCAAACGTCTCGAGCAAAAACGCGACTGGCTTAAAACCCTTTTGGCCTAAGGCATTTTCCCGCTATAGTCGTGACCGAAGGCCAGCAGGAAGCAGGTCCAACGTCACAGGCAGGGACGGAAAATGTTAATCCGTGAAGAAACCGAAAACGATATTACGGCGATTCACGCTTTGCTGGATGGTGCCTTCGCAACCGCACCCCACAGTCAGCAGACCGAACATTTGATCGTCGATGCGCTCCGAAAAAGTGGTCAACTCTCCCTCTCCCTGATCGCGGAAAAGGACGATGAGATTGTTGGCTGCATTGCGTTTTCACCGGTAAAAATCGATGGCAAACCCTGTGGTTGGTTTGGCTTGGGCCCCGTTGCGGTCAAACCGGATCGTCAAGGCTTGGGCATTGGGTCCGAACTGATCCAAAGCGGCATCCGACATTTGCGCGCCGAAGATGCCCGTGGCTGCGTCGTTCTGGGTGAACCCGATTATTACAGCCGGTTTGGCTTTGCCCCCCTGCCCGATCTGAAACTTGAAGGCGTGCCCGATGAATATTTCATGGCACGCCCATTGGTTGATGAAGTCCCGGCCGGCATGGTCGAATACGATCCGGCCTTTTACGTCAAACCGCTGTGAGGCAGAATAATATGCTCTCTTTAAATCAGTGGATTGGTGATATAATCGAGTTCTGGAACTTATTTTACACTGAACAGAATATTATTCTTTGCATCGAATTAACTGCAACCACTTTTATTTCTTTAATTATAATTTACACGTGCTACCACTTGGCTCAACGCTGTTGGAAACTTAATAAAACTCAGTGGTTTGCTCCAGTGGGTGTCAAGAGTTGGCATAGCGTTGATTTAATTATGAAGGGTGACCCTCTAGAATTAGATCAAAGGCCATTTTGGACCAAAGCCAGAGTAATTCAAACAATACGCTTATTGCCAAAAACTGTAATTTTAGCGCTATTGATCGTGCTCATATTATTTTTTCTAGCTTACTTATTAACCGACTTTCCAAACTCAACAGAAAAACTCTCCGACGCAGCAAATCTGTTGCCAGAAGGCAAGGATACCGCTTTATTTTACGTGGTTGGTGGCGTTGGCAGCGTTCTTGCTTTTCTCCTTCAGTTTCGGGCGAACTTACGCTCTAGGAATCGGCAAGAATGGCTTGAACGGGTCAGGGAATCTTTATCCGAAACGATCAACAACATTCCCACAGATGAAGATCGAGACAAAAATTTTAGAGTTTTTTGTAGATCATCAGAAGATAGAATCGTAACAGGAGCCTCTGCTGTCAAAGGACAAGCACACAGGATTAAGTTGGAGCTTCTAATCAACCCTTCAGAAGAAGACCACAGAGCGCTAAGCACGCTGATACGAATCGCTTACGGAATTTCTGATCCAAACGAGCTTTGGAATTGGTGGAATCCCAAAGGCAACAACCAAGCTGATGAGGGTTTCGCGCACGTGTTAGACGTTGATAAGCACGTTTACAAGAATGTAGATGCTTTCCGGACGCTTGTTACTCGTCGCACAGATCAAAAGTACTTGATTACATTAGCAATCCGACTTTCGAACGCCATCCTAAAACGAGAATGGGAGCGTGTAAAAACCGGCGTTTAATACAAATGCTGCCCGCCGGTCACAAAGATTTCCGTGCCGGTGACGTAACTACTGTCTTCTCCCACGAGATAATGTACCGCAGCCGCCACGTCCTCGGGCGTTCCCATGCGGTTCATCGGAATACGCGGTACAAGCGCCTCGTATTCCGGGGAAATCATGTCTGTTTTGATCTCCCCCGGGGCCACCGCATTGACCCGAACCCCAAGTTCCGCAAACTCGACAGCCATTTCACGCGTCAGGCCGGAAAGTGCCGCCTTTGAGGTCGAATAGGCCGATCCGGCAAATGGATGGACATAGTGCCCTGCGATCGAGGTGATGTTGCAAATCGCCCCCTTGCCCTGATGAAGTACAGATGCAAACCCGCGCGACAACGTCAGCGGCGTAAAGAAGTTCAGTTCAAACACGTCGCGCCACGCGGCAATATCACCATTCAAGCAGCCAAGCCGTTCCTTGTATGGAGTCTTGGGTGACACCCCGGCATTATTGACCAGGGCATGCAGCGGATCACCGTCCAGCACCTCGTTGGCCTCGGCGATAAAGGCTTCGACCTCGGCTGGTTTGGACAGATCGGCGCGGATGTGGATGCCCAATGCGGGATCGCGCGGGCAGCTTGGTGGCGGGGCTTCGCGTGAACAGCAAATCACCCGCCAGCCGCGTTTGGCAAAATATCCAACCGTGACATGGCCGATGCCACGACTGGCACCTGTCAGAACGACTGTTTTCGGGGCATTGCTGCTCATTGGATCTACTCACTTCACGAGATATGCGCGCAAACAGGATTTTGCTGACTTTCTTATAGCATCCAAGGCAGCCCCACCGAAGGAAAAGCCTTGTACTGCAAGAATTTTCTGCAACCACCATCGCGATATAGGTTCCCCCACAGGGATTTGGCAAGGGCCTGAAAACAGGCTATGTTTTTGGCCTCAGAAACATAGGCCAGACCATGTGCAGCCGCTTTGATCTTAACAGCGACATCCGCGCCTTTCAGGTTCAGCTCGGACTGGAAATGGAAGATATCATTCGCATGCCTCTGCCCGATGGGTTTGATCGCAGCGGGTCGGATAATGACGCCGAAGACGCTGCTTTTGACAGCCTGACCGGAACGCGTCGACCAACAGACCCGATTGCCGTCATCCTGCCGCATCACAAGGCTGCCATTCGCTATTGGGGACTGGGCATTCCGGGCATGAACAGCCCGATGATCAACGCACGCGCTGAAACCCTGACTGAAAAGCCGACCTTCCGCCCACTTTTGAACCGCCGTTGCCTGATACCTGCCAGTGGTTGGTACGAATGGCGCAAGGATGGCAAGGCAAAGCATAAAAACCGCATTACCCTTCCCGATCATCAGCCATTTCTGTTTGCCGGTCTGGAAAACGGGCGTGAAGCCACCATCATCACCTGTGCGCCATCGGGCTCAATCGCACATATTCACAATCGGATGCCGGCTGTAATCGGCCCGAAACATCTGGCGGCCTGGCTTGATCCACGTATGGCTTTTGAAGATTTGGGATACATGCTGGGCCCGCTGCCCGACCATGTTCTTTCCTGGCAGGAAGACCCCACAGACGCGCCCGAAACGAAACAGGATACAGATCAGATTGATCTGTTCTCCAAATAGGTCGTCATAGACCACAATGCGGAGACACAATACCGCCCAGCGCCACAGGTGCAGCGCTAGCCGATCTAATTCAGAATGAAGCTGTTAGTCGCTTTCTATGTCGTTCGCGGCACATGGTGCTGCAGTGCATGCACGCAAACCGCCAAGACCGTTTTGACCGGCGATCAACGCGCCAAGATCAGGCAGACCAACATTCGGATTGTTGAGTTCCTGTGCCAGGTCTTCGGACATGGAAGCGAAATCAATGATATCGCGCAGAGACAACATCGGTTTTCCCCTGTCAGACGTTTATTTCCCTTGGTGCGAAACGCCTCGTTTGCCGGGGTTTCGTCTTTGTCATATTCCAGTAACCCTCTCGCGATTTGTTCGCGGATGCAACAAAAAAAGGCGCACAAAAGTACGCCTTTTCAGCAATATACCATCAGATAGGTAATATAATTTCGTGATTTCAGGCGCTTAGGCGGCGCCTTGCCTTAGTGCATTATCCAAAGCGGCAATGCACATTTTGACAGCATATCCTGCGTGACCCCACCAAGGATCATTTCCTTGAAACGCGAATGGCTATACGCACCGAGAACGATGGTATCAGCACCGCACTTTTCCGCTTCGGAAATCAAGGTATTAGCAACCTGTCCCGTTTCGCCACTTTCAACAACCTTGGCATCGACTCCATGCCAGCTGAATTGTTCGGCCAATGCTTTTGCACATGCCCGGCCATAAGGAACCTCGCCAACACTGACGATGGTGACTTGCTTGGCATTTCTCAGCATCGGCATGGCAGACGTTACCGCCCGCGCAGCTTCAATCCCGCCATTCCAGGCAATCATTACATTTTCACCGATTGTCGCCGGGGTACGTTCCGGGGCGACAAGGATCGGGCGCCCGGTTTCCATCAATGCTGCGTCAAAGGTCAGCGACGCTGAAGCTTCCTTGGGATCTCGGCCAATCACGACCAGATCAAACAGACGCCCACGACGGGCAACGGTTTCATCTTCGCGGCCACTATCTTTGCGCCAGGTGCAGGTTGGCTTGGCGTCTGCTGTCGGTGTGTTGGTTTCAGCAATCCCTGAATTTTTTACCGCCGCCTGAAACGTGACTTTGCCGCTGGCTTCGCGCTTTTCGGTTTCGGTGGCTGCCGCCTGAATCATTTCTTCGATGATCAGACCCGACATCCCCTCGCCGACGATCGGAATAGCGTCCTGCGGTTCGGCAGCAACGAACAGCGCTTCAAGATGAGCATCAAACGTTTTGGCCAGTTTGAAGGCCGCTGCCATCACACGTTCATCAATCGCCGTGCCTGCCACCGGTGCCAAAATTGTGCGAATTGCCATTTTAATTACTCCCGCCTGTCCGCCAGGTCATTGAACCTGCTCGAAATCTGGACTGATGATTACCATATACACAAGCAGATTGAATTCTTTTGCGTCGACATTCTTTGTTCAAGATCAAAAATTTGCGAAAGTTATTATTATTCTTATATCTTGCTGATGATGGTTCAGTTTTCTCGCTCAACCGCGAATAAAATGATTGTAACATGAATAGCAGCGATTACGATGTCGCTCTGGAGTTCGGGACGATTATTCTCTTGGGTAGGGTACCGGGCGTACAAGACACAACGATGGCTTGACGCGCGGAGATAAGAACGGGGTTACTCGCGGATGGACTATAACGCACTACACGAAAATGCGCGTGAGGCAGCGGAATTTCTCAAGACGCTCGGCAATGAATGGCGCCTGCTTATTCTGTGCTCCCTTGGGGAAACTGAAAAGTCGGTTGGCACCCTGGAAAATGAACTGGGAATCAAACAGTCAGCGTTATCGCAACATCTTGCTCGGTTGCGTCGTGAAGGACTTGTAAAAACCCGCCGTGATGCGCAAACGATATACTACTCTCTGGCCAATCCGGACATCATGAAGATCATTGCTGTTTTGCAAGATACCTTCTGTCCGCCGGAACCTGTTGCCTGAAAGTATTGAAACCATTCCCATGAAAAAGCGCACGTGGCCTTTATCCCACGTGCGCTTTTTATTTGCCCAAAAGACCTACCCTTACGGAAACAGTTTCCAGGTATCCCAACCGTTATCGGCGTCATCGCGGGTGAACAGTTTGCGGTCATGCAGACGAAATTTTCCTTCTGCCCAGAATTCGATGCGATCGGGAACCAGCCGGAAACCGCCCCAATGTTCCGGGCGCGGCACTTTGCCAAGACCGAACTTTGCCGTGAATTCGGCAACCCGTTTTTCCAGGTCAAACCGGCCGCTCATCGGGCGGGACTGAATGGATGCCCAAGCCCCCAACTGACTGCCGCGCGGGCGTGACGCGAAATACTCGTCGGACTCACTTGCATCGACTTTGGCAACCTTGCCTTCGATGCGGACGCATTTTTCAAGTGTCTTCCAGTGAAAGCACAATGCAGCAAAGCCATTCTCGCCCAACTGGTCGCCCTTGCGGCTTTCATAGTTGGTGTAGAATACAAATCCGCGCGTATCGAAATCCTTGAGCAACACAATACGTGCTGATGGTCGACCTTGCGCGTCAGCAGTCGCAAGTGTCATCGCATCAGGATAGGCCGATTCCGCCTTTTTGGCATCTGCAAACCAGGTTTCGAACATCTCGAACGGGGCATCGTGGGGTTCATGCCCAATTTTTGGCGTATTTTGTTCGTTCATTATAAAAGGAATTCCCTTGGCTGATTGGATTTGTTGCCGTCAGGACGACTTATTTCGGAACTACAGTGGCAGCAACAGCGTTGGATCAATATATATACCCAAAGAATATCGGTTGGGACTGTAAAGACAAGATGGGCAAATCAAATATGAAATTCCGTCAGATCATTATTCCGGTCGTCATGACCGCCTTTATCGCCGGCTGTGCCCAGGACCAGGGGCAGAAACAAACCGCCGGTACGCTTCTTGGTGCCGTTGGTGGTGCCGTCGCAGGCGCGCAGTTCGGCAAGGGCAGCGGACAGCTTGTCGGCGTTGCACTTGGTACGCTTGCCGGCGCCTTCATCGGCAGCGAAGTCGGCAAGTCGCTTGACAATGCAGACCGCGCCATCATGGCAAAAAGCACCCAGCGCACGCTTGAAGCAACGCCGACCGGTCAGACCACCACCTGGCAGAACCCCGATAGTGGCGTACAGGGCACAGTGACCCCGACCCGCACCTATCAGGAACCCAAGACCCAGGAATATTGCCGTGAATACCAGCAGACGGTGATGATCGGTGGTCAGGAAGAAACCGCTTATGGCACCGCGTGTCGCAAACCGGACGGCAGCTGGGAAGTCGTGAACTAAACCCTGCCAAAAATCTGAAATAACAGGCGGTGCGGTCCTTGCGATCTGCGCCGCCTTTTCATATCTGCTGTTCGGTTCGGGTGATAAGCCCGCCCAATATCGTTGTTTCGGATCATATGCGGCAAAAAGGTTCATCTTTTGTCGCGCATGATCTAATAATGAACGCAACGTTCACTCTACCTAACGTGCTTATAGTTTTTGGAACCGGTCAGTAAATGCAGGATCCCTACAAGACACTTGGCGTTGCCAAAACAGCCACGCAGGACGAAATCAAAAAGGCCTATCGCAAACTTGCGCGTGAACTTCATCCCGATGTCAATCCGGGTGATGCCAAAATCGAAGAACGCTTCAAAAAGGTATCAAGCGCCTATCACCTGTTGGGCGATGCAGAACGCCGCAAAAAATTCGACAATGGTGAAATCGACGCCGATGGCCGCGAAACCAGTCCTTTTGCCCGTGGTGGCGGACATGCGCATGCCGGCGGCGGTGACCCGTTTGGCTTTTCCGGTGCAAATGCCGAGGACATCTTTGACGAGATTTTCGGCAAGGGACGAGCGCGTGGCGGCGGCGGTTTTGGTGGCTTTGGCGGGGAACGCAAACCCAGAAAGGTCAAAGGCCCGAACATCTCCTACGAGCTGAGCCTTGATTTCGCCGAGGCGATCCTGGGCACGACCAAACGCATCAATCTCGCCAGCGGCAAAAGCCTTGAAGTCCGCATTCCTCCCGGAAGCGAAAATGAACAGACGCTCCGCCTGAAAGGCCAGGGCATGGCCGGGATGAATGGCGGCGAGGCTGGCGATGCGCTGATCAAGCTGCATGTCCATCCTGACAAAACCTTCCGCCGCGAAGGCAATGACATTCATTGTGATCTGTCCATCAGCCTGTCCGAGGCCATTCTGGGTGGCTCCATCGAAGTGCCGATTGTCGATGGCAAGGTGAATATGAAGCTGCCCGCCAACGCCAACAGCGGTACCAAGCTGCGTCTGCGTGGCAAGGGGGCACCTTATGATCGCGGAAACAAGCGCGGTGACCAATATGTCCACCTGACGGTCAAGCTGCCCGAAGAACGCGATGATGAACTGATTGAATTCATCAAGGACTGGTCAGAAAAACATCCCTACAAGACACGCTGACCGATCAATTAAAAGCCGGCATATGCCGGCTTTTTTCTTGCCGTAATGCCAACATCCCTCTTACCGGAACTCAGGCCCTGTGTTGAATGGTGCCTGTTAATCGCATTCCGTGTTACCATATTGTTTTAACGGGCTTTGTCGCCAAGAGCGAAACCGATCATAAGGCAGAATATGGAACAGCTGAGCAATCCGGACATCTATTTGCAATGGCTTGAACAGGCAATCGCCTGGTTATCTGCAAATGTCCTGCTGGTCCCGATTCTGATCCAGATTGCTGCCTGTCTGCTTGCCACTATCCCGGCCTTTTTGCTGCGCGGTCGTCTGGCGTCCCTTGTTGCACGATTGCAGGACTGGAAACCGCTTTTACCCTATGCCGGTTTTCGCCGCTTTGCGACGGTTCTGCCCAGTCTTGCCTTTCCGCTTATTCTGGTCATCACGATTTGGCTGATTGATGCCGTTGCCGTTCAGGCGGGGTATCGCCACAACGTTGTTCGTCTTGTCGCAAGCCTTCTGAATGCCTGGATTGTCATTCGCCTAGCCGCGGCCATCGTCAATGACCCTGTCTGGTCACGAACCATTGCCGCCGTTGCATGGACCTGGGCGGCGCTCAACATCGTTGGCTGGCTGGAACCCGGCATCGAAATTCTTGACGGGCTGGCGGTCAATATCGGTGAATTCCGCATTTCGGTCTATGGCATCATCAAGGCCATTTTGTCGCTTGCGGTTTTGCTGTGGGTCGCGTCCTTTGCCTCGCGCCTGTTTGAACAACGCATCCGCAAGGTCCATCACCTGACCCCGTCGGTGCAGGTGCTGATGGCAAAGCTTCTCAAGCTTGTGCTGCTGTCGATTGCGGTTCTGTTTGCGCTGTCGACCATGGGCGTCGACCTGACCGCACTTGCCGTGTTTGGTGGTGCGGTTGGTGTCGGGATCGGTTTTGGTCTGCAACGCATTTTCGCCAACCTGATCAGCGGTGTGATCCTGTTATTGGACCGGTCAATCAAGCCCGGCGACGTCATCGCCATTGGCGAAACCTTTGGCTGGATTCAATCGTTGGGCGCACGCTACACCGCAGTTCGGACCCGCGACGGAACAGAGTTTCTGATCCCCAATGAAGACCTGATCACAAATCAGGTCGAAAACTGGAGCCACTCGGACGTCAAGCTGCGCCTGAAAGTACCGGTCGGCATTTCATATAATTGCGACCCGCATCTTGCGATCAAGCTTTGTAACGAGGCCGCCGCAAAATGCCCGCGCGTGCAGGACAACCCCGGTCCCAATACCCTGATGCGCGGTTTTGGTGACAACTCGGTTGATCTGGAAATCCGCTTCTGGATCAATGACCCGCAAAACGGACGCGGCAACATCATCAGCGAAGTATTGCTCAATGTCTGGGACGCTTTCATCGAACACAATATCGAAATCCCGTTCCCGCAGCGCGATCTGCATTTGCGCAGTGGCGATGCCCCGATCCGCGTCGAAATGACGCAAGGCCCCTCCTCCAAACAGTCCTGACCCTGCCAAACCAAACCCTATGAGTTAGGCCGGTTTCACCGTCTTCAGCTTGTTGTCAGGTTGCGACGCCAGAATGCGTTATTCACGTATCAAAAGGCGTCCACTGAATGCTGCAGCTTAATTACAACGAAAACGGCAATCCCTCGGCCAGACTTCGTTTGCAGAAGAACGGGTTTCTGTCGCGCGTTCCCATGCATGCCTGCGCAATTTCAATCCTGACCGGATCGGCCCACGAACGATCCGAAGTCGAGGATTTCATTTCCGGCATTTATGCCCACACCTATGAAGCCGACATTTCGGTGCATTACGACACACTGATGAGTGTGCGCGATGACCACGGCGACATCGTTGCGGCCCTCGGGTTCCGTTCTGCCGGGCATGGTCCGCTGTTTCTTGAACAGTATCTCCGTCGTCCAATCAATTCCGTTCTGGGCATTCCACGTCATCAGATCGCTGAAATCGGCAATCTGGCATCGAATGGATCAGGCGCATCATCGTTCCTGTTCACCGCCCTTTCGGCCTATCTGTATCATAGCGGTTTCAAACAGGCCGTCGTGACCGGCACGGACACGCTTGAAAAGCGTCTGCGCAAAATGGGCCTCGAACCGGTACGCCATGCGTTGGCCGACCCGGCCCTGCTTGAATGCGGCAACACCCATTGGGGCTGTTATTACGACACCTGCCCGCATGTTCTTTCGGGCTCTGTCACCTTGGGATATCTGCGCCTGCAATCGCTTTTCGGCGCAGAATACAGCCACATGCGCCCGCGCCTTTACCCCCAATTCCAACATAATGGCGAGGTTTGATCATGCTGTTTTCACGCATTGCCGAACATCCAACCGACAAGGTCGCCCTGCGCGCCGAAGCCGACCAGGTCAGCTATGGCAACCTGATCGCACGCATTGAGACACATGCCAAAGACCTTGCGGATGTCGACGTGCTCGGCATTGCCCTTGATAACGAAATCGACTGGGTGATTTGGGATCTGGCGGCGATGAAGTCAGAAACCGTATGCGTTCCGATCCCGCCGTTTTTTACCAAGGCACAGATTGATCACGCCACGGCGACGGCGGGCATCACCCACATGATCACGCCAAATGGCATGGTTCAAACCGGCCTTGCCAAATCCGCAACCATTCCGGCACGAACGGCAAAAATCACCTTCACATCCGGCACCACCGGCACGCCCAAGGGCGTATGCCTGCCAGCGTCAGCCATGATGAATGTTGCAAGCTCGATCTATCAGATCCTGGGCGATGGTTTTGCCGGCACGCATTTTTCTGTCCTGCCACTGGCCGTCCTGCTTGAAAACGTCGCTGGTGTCTATGCTGGCTTGCTGGCCGGATGCACGGTTCATTTGACCGGATTGCAAAGCTTTGGCGCCCAGTACGAAAACCTGCATGGATTGTTAAAAGGCGCCGACGCGACCTCGGCCATTCTGGTGCCGGAACTCCTGCGTGTGCTGATGATGCAGGTCATGCAATTTGGTCCGCTGAGCAACCTTGAATTCATCGCCGTTGGCGGTTCAAGGATTGACCCGACCCTGATTGCCAAGGCCCGCCACATCGGACTGCCGGTTTACGAAGGATACGGCCTGTCGGAATGTGCATCGGTGCTGTCGATGAACGTTCCGGGCAAGGATAAACCGGGCACGACCGGTGCGTTGCTGCCGCATGTGAAGGCCGAAATCTGCGACGATGAAATCATCATTCGCGATCCCGGTTTTCTGGGTTATGTCGGCGATCCGTCGTCAAACGGGGATGCAACCTCATCCCCCATCGAACGCTTTGCAACCGGTGATCTTGGCCAGATTTCCGAAGATGGCTTTGTCACCGTGACCGGGCGGCGCAAAAACGTTCTGATCACCTCGCTCGGGCGCAATATCTCCCCCGAATGGCCAGAGTCCGCCTTGCTTGCCCAGCCTGACATCTATCAGGCCATCGTTTTTGGCGACGGCAAACCGCATCTCGAAGCCCTGATCGTGCCAAGCCGGGCCGATGCCGGTATCAATGCCGCCGTCGCGGCTGCAAATGCCAGCCTGCCTGAATATGCCCAAATCAAACACTTCACCCTTGCTGCCCCCTTCACCGCGCAGAATGGCTGCCTGACCGGAAATGGTCGGCCCAAGCGCGATGTGATCCTCAGCCAGTATTCCTCCTTATCCAATCCATCGGAGCCTGCCATGAATTTCTATGATCGTTTGGTTGCCCAGACCGCTGACGCCCGCAACGCGCTTTATCACGTTCCGCAACTCGTTGACGGACTGTCGGGCAATATTTCGAGATCGACCTACGTCGCCTACCTGACGGAGGCCTATCACCACGTCAAACATACCGTTCCCTTCCTGATGGCAATGGGATCGCGCCTGCCCGATGACAAACGCTGGCTGCACAAGGCGGTGATTGAATATCTTGAAGAAGAAGAAGGCCACGAAGAGTGGATCCTTGATGATATCGAGGCCGCTGGTGGCGATCGCGAAGCGGCCCGCAACGCAACACCAAACCTCGAAACCCAGGTGATGGTCGCCTATAACTACGACTATATCGCGCGTAAAAACCCGGTCGGTTTCCTTGGCATGGTCTTCATGCTTGAAAGCACCTCGACCCAGATCGCAAGTCAGGGTGCAGACGCCGTCATGACCGGTCTTGATTTGCCGAAATCGGCCTTCAGCTATCTGTTCTCGCACGGATCGCTGGATATCGAGCACATGAAATTCTTCGAGAAAACCGTCAACCAGATCACTGACCCGGACGATCAGGCCGCGATCATCGAAGTCGCCAATAACACCTTCCGCCTGTTTGCCAACCTGTTCGCAGCGATCCCGCATGAAGGACAACGGAAAAATGTTGCTTGAGGAAAAAGACATCTTTCTCACCGGGGCAACCGGTGGGATCGGCAAACCGCTTGTTGCGATCCTCAAAGAACGCGGTGCCAATGTCCGGTCCTATGACCGGGCATCGCAAGGCGATCTGATGGAACGGATCGATACGACCTGCAAGGCGCTTCGTGAAGACACACCTGACATCCTGATCAACCTCGCCGGGATCAATGATTTCGGATATGCCGAAGATCAGGATTACGACGCGCTGCTAACCCTGAACCTGCTGGTGCCGATGCGTCTTTGTCAGGCGGTTCTGCCCGCCATGCGACGCCGCAACCACGGCCAGATCGTCAATATCGGCTCGATGGTCGGCTTGATACCGCTGCCGCACATGACGGGCTACGCCGCTGCCAAATCCGGCCTCAAAGGCTATAGCGACGCGCTTCGCCGGGAACTGTGCGGCACGTCGATTGCGGTCAGCCATATTGCACCCCGTGCTGTCAGCACCAGCATGAACAGCGGTAAACTTGGCATGCTTAATCGCATGACCAAGGCCAGCGAAGATACCCCGCGCGATGTTGCACTTCGCATTGCCAACGCGATTGAACGCAACGCCAGCGATTTTCGCATTGGCTGGCCAGAACGTCTGTTTGCCTCGCTCAATGCACTTGTCCCCTCGATGATCGACAAAGGACTGCGCAAGAACACCCGGATCGGCGAAGAAATACTCCAGACCGGCACGATACCAACCCGGCCGGAACTGATCACAAAAGCCGACCGGCAAGACGCACAGAGGAACATCGCATGAAAATCAAACCACAGATTACCTCATTCGCCATTGCGACCGGTCTTCTTCTGGGTCTGTCGGCAGCGACATATGCCCAAAGCGCAACCCCTGCCGCAATGGACGGTGTCCGACATTTGCAACGCGAATGGGCGCATATCAAATACGACATCACAGACGAAGATGCGCAACTCGATGCCATTCACAAGCTTGAGGCCGACGGCGAAAAGCTGCGCGCACAGTTCCCCGACAGCCCGGAAGTACAAATCTGGCAAGGCATCATTCTTTCGACCGATGCCGGAATTGTCCGTGGTATTTCAGCACTTGGCAAAGTGCGCGATGCCCGTGAACTTTTTGAAAACGTGATCGAAACAGCCCCGACCGCGATGGATGGCTCTGCCTATACCTCGCTCGGATCGCTGTATTATCAGGTCCCGCCCTGGCCACTGGCTTTTGGCAGTGACACCAAGGCCGAGGAAAACCTCAAAAAGGCACTGGCGCTTAATCCAAACGGCATTGACCCGAACTTCTTTTATGGCGATTTCCTGCGCCAACAGGAACGTTATGACGAAGCCCGGATCTATTTCGAAAAGGCACTCAATGCGCCTGATCGACCAGATCGCCCGCTTGCCGATGCCGGACGCCGCGCTGAAATAGCCCGTGCCCTCAACGAGATGGCAAGCAACTAACCCTCTGCCCGCCAACCATCAAAAAAGGCCGGGAAGCTTATGCTTTCCGGCCTTTTGTCTATTGCACGACCAATTGTCAGCTGATGGTATCGGTCATCTCTTTCTGATCAATATCCGCTGTTTTGCCTTCATCCGGGTCTTTTTTGATCTGCTCTGGGATTTTGTCTTCTGGGCGCGGTGTATCAAGCAATTCCCCCACCTTCACATCCAGAACTGTCTGGCGTTTCTTTTCAAGCTCGATCAAACGTTCGCGCATCGCGACCGGCCAGCCGCCATCGGTTTGCACAACCAGCAGCCGGTCATAATCCAGAAACAGCCCAAGACGCGTCATCAGATCCATCAGCGAAATCCGCGACAGATCACCCGACAGCAACCAGCGATGGCTTTCGGATCTATCGATCAGTTTTTCACGCCGCAATGCTGCCAACGCCCAGTTCAAATCACGCCCACCCAGTTTGATTTCGCGCATCATCTTGCGATAGGTCGGCGGTTTGGCGGCCTCATGGAAACGGCCCTGCAGATATTCCAGAACCCTTAACACTGCGATGATCCGTTCCATATGGCCGGGCACTGCCCCGCGCGGATCAGGGATCAGCCCTGCGGCCCGTGCCGCACGCCATTCGGATCGCGCGGCGGCCACCTGTGCGCCCAAAAGGATCACGATCCAGGTCAGATACATCCACAACAGAAAGATCGGCACAATCGCCACCGCACCATAGATGGTCTGATAGGTCGGGAATGTGGTGACATAAAACGCAAAAGCCTTCTTCAGCGTCTCAAACAAAACGGCTGCGACGACGCCACCGGCCACACCATCAATGATCTCGACCGAACGGTTCGGCATGCCGACAAACAGCAACGAGAACGCCGCAGCCGACAGAATAAACGGTGCGAGAAACGTTAGTTGGCCAATCTGCGCGCCAAGCGCCTCACCCCCCACAAGATGGCGCATGGCAAAGATGTAGGACGCCAGTGACAGGCTAAGTCCGAGCAACATCGGCCCGACTGTCAGAAGCGTCCAGAATACGACCAGACGCGACAACAATTTGCGCGGGCTGGTCACCCGGAAGACATCATTCATCGCCCCTTCAATGGCTGACAGCAGCATCACCGCCGTCAGGCCCAGAACGATTGTCCCAATTGCTGTCATCTGCCCGGTATTTTGCAGGAATCCGCCCAGATAATCTGTCACCTGCGCACCGGTTTCGGGCAGGAAGTTATTCAGGACCACATCCATGATCTGATCCTTGAACTGGTCAAACACCGGAAATGCGGACAAAACAGTCAGCGCAATCGCCAGAAACGGCACCATCGCCAGCAGCGTCGTGTATGACAATCCCGCCGCGCGTTGCACGGATTTGTCATGCACGAAACGCATAATGGCATAGCGCCAGAACGCAGTTCGATCAGAGAGCAATTTCTGGAAATCGGCCATTAAACGCTTATCCCCACGCATTTTCCGGTTATACTGCACCTGATCAACAAGATAGCGCGCCTACACGCGTTATAACAGGTCAGATTGACCTTGGACGCGCTTTGTGTAGGATGCGCCAAATGTCTAATGCCTTCTGGGGCGGTCGCGGCTTTTTTTGAATGCCTCTACCTGCCAGATAGAGAGATCGTGGGAACGAGAGGAAATATGAGCCTGTCCACCGACAACATTTCGGGCCTTATGGCCGGTAAGCGCGGCCTGATCATGGGCGTCGCGAACGACAAATCCATTGCCTGGGGCATTGCCCGTGCGGCTGCGGCTGCCGGTGCCGAAATCGCCTTTACCTATCAGGGCGAAGCCCTTGAGAAACGTGTGCGCCCGCTCGCAGAATCGGTCGGCAGCGACACCGTTCTTCCTTGTGATGTGACCGACGCGGCCAGCATGGATGCCGTTTTTGACACGCTCAAGGAAAAATGGGGCAAGCTTGACTTTGTCGTGCATGCCATCGGTTTCTCCGACAAAAACGAATTGCGCGGTCGCTATGTCGATACGTCGCCGGAAAACTTCGCGATGTCGATGAACATCTCGGTCTATTCCTTTACCGCTGTCGCACAGCGCGCGGAAAAACTGATGACCGACGGTGGCTCGATGCTGACCCTGTCCTATTACGGCGCCGAAAAAGTGATGCCGCACTATAACGTCATGGGCGTTGCCAAAGCCGCCCTTGAAGCCAGTGTTAAATACCTTGCCAATGACCTTGGCCCGGATGGCATCCGTGTGAATGCAATTTCGGCGGGTCCGATGAAAACCCTGGCGGCTTCGGGAATTGGTGATTTCCGCTATATCCTGAAATGGAACGAATACAACTCACCGATGCGCCGCAACGTCACCCTTGATGATGTTGGTGGCTCGGGTCTGTATTTCCTTTCGGATCTTTCGACCGGTGTTACGGGCGAAACCCATCATGTCGATTGCGGCTATCACACCGTTGGCATGAAGCAGGCAGACGCACCTGACATCAATGTCCAGAAATCCTGATCCGGGCATGATATGATTTTGCGGGCTGCCCTGATGGGCGGCCCGTTTTGTCTCTTAACTATTTGAATTCTGGATATTCGGTTATGGCTGGCAACAGTTTTGGAACTCTTTTCCGCTTCACCACCTTTGGCGAAAGCCACGGCCCGGCCATCGGCTGCGTCGTTGATGGTGTGCCGCCACTTCTCGAACTTTCCGAGGCCGACATTCAGGACTACCTTGAAAAACGCAAACCCGGTCAGTCGCGCTTTACCACCCAGCGCCGTGAACCTGATCAGGTCAAGATCCTTTCAGGCGTGTTCGAAGGCAAAACCACCGGCACATCCATTGGCCTTCTGATCGAAAATGTCGATCAGCGTTCCAAGGATTACGGCGAGATCAAAAACCAGTTCCGCCCGGGCCATGCCGATTACACCTATTGGGAAAAATACGGCACGCGCGACTATCGCGGCGGCGGGCGGTCTTCTGCCCGTGAAACCGCCATGCGGGTTGCCGCAGGTGCCATCGCGCGCAAGATTTTGGGTGACGATATCAAAATCCGTGCGGCCCTGGTCAAGATGGGCACCAAGGAAAT
The DNA here is from genome assembly GCF_011806525.1 of Thalassospira sp. HF15. Taxonomy (GTDB): domain Bacteria; phylum Pseudomonadota; class Alphaproteobacteria; order Rhodospirillales; family Thalassospiraceae; genus Thalassospira. The sequence continues at coordinate 184,838 of NZ_JAAVKI010000004.1, forward strand.
CAATCGCGATAACTGGGACTGGGACGAGGTTGATAACAACCCGTTCTTCTGCCCGGACGCGCAAGCCGTGCCGGTGTTCGAAGAATATCTTGATGGCCTGCGCAAGGATGGCTCATCGGTTGGTGCGGTGATTGAGGTTGTCTGTTCCGGTGTTCCGGTCGGTCTGGGTGATCCGGTTTATGACAAGCTCGATGCCGATCTCGCCAAGGCGATGATGACGATCAATGCCGTCAAGGGTGTCGAAATCGGCAATGGCTTTGAAGCCGCCGAACTCACCGGCATTGAAAACGCCGATGAAATGCGTTTGGGCGACGATGGCAAGCCGGTCTTTGGCTCCAACCATGCGGGTGGCATTCTGGGCGGGATTTCATCGGGTCAGGACATTGTCGTGCGCTTTGCCGTCAAACCGACCAGTTCCATTCTGACCCCGCGCAAAAGCATCGATATCTATGGCAAGGAAGTCGATGTCGTCACCAAGGGTCGCCACGATCCTTGCGTCGGTATTCGTGGCGTTCCGGTTGGTGAAGCCATGGCAGCAATTGTTCTGGCAGACCACCTTCTGCGCCATCGCGCTCAATGCGAAGGCTGGAACAAGGACAAACATTTTCCAAGCTAATTTCCCGACTTTGTCGGGTCTTGCGAATATCACATCACAACGGGTCAAATGCCGCGTCTAAGTGGCATGAACCCGATATTGCTCAAAACCCTGATCACACTTGCTGCGTCAAACAAAAAGCCCGCCCTCGCCGGGTCGGTTGGCAGTGACGCGCATCTGAAAAATCGCATCGTTCTGTTTGCGGACGAAGCCGTGAACTTGCCCGACTGGGGCATTTCGGGGCTTCCGGCCATGATCCTTGGGGCCGCGCCGCAAACCTGCCTGTTTGTCAGCGACCTTGACGTCGACGACGATTCCAAGGACGCAGATGACACTGATACAACCGCCTCTGGCGATGATGACGATGAAAAGCCCGCTGGTTCGGTATCCTTTTCGCTGACCATCAAAAGCCCACCGGCACCTGAAAGTACGCTTAAGGCGCGCACCATTGTCTGGAAACTTTCCTTGCCGGTCGCAGGCTTTCGTGATGTGCAAACCGGTGCCAACAGTGCCCCCGTGCACGCCCCTGTCATCAAAACGCGCATTAAGCTGGGCGGTGTAGAGCGGGATGTTGAAATCGGCCTTTTGGAAATGGGTGGCCTTGATCAACCGCTTCTGATCGGCAAGGACACACTTGCTGACAAATTCCTCATCAGACCGGACCGGCCCGAGGATCAAAAAGCCCCGAAATCCCCATCGGTTGACCTTGCACCTGCCCCGGCCAAAACCCCGGAACCGGAAGCCGAAAAAACCGAAACAGGTGCGGACAAAGATACCCCCGCAACACCGCCTGCGGATGAGGGCGCCAAAGCTGATCCCGACACGAAACCTGCCCCGGAAAACCCAGCCACCCCGGATACGGCCAAGGCGGCACCTGCCGAAACACCCGCGCCAGCCGCCCCCGCAGATCCAAGCCCTGAAGCGCCAAGCGCAGCAGAGGCAAAGCCAACGGCAGCCGGCAACGCTGACCCCAATCAAGATACGCCACAGTCTGCGACCGCACCCCAAACGGCTGACCCTGCACAAGCTGCGGCTTCACAGGATGCCGCCACACAGCCTGCAGACGATGCCGGGAAAACGACCGAGGCAAATACAGCCCCCGCCGACACATCGTCAGAGAGTGCCGATAAAGCAGACAGCACGGCGAAACCCGATACATCGAGCAAGCCAGAAGAAAACACCAACACACCGGCCAAACCAGCCGCACCGGAACCAGCGGCAACACAATCAGCTGCACCCGATGCAAAAACACCAGAAACCCAATCAAATCAAAGCGAAAACAGCCCCGCCTGATACGCCCCGAAACCTGAAGCACCAAGCTCCCTTGCGTCATCCTGTCATGGATGGCGCATTTTTTTTGTTGATCGAAGTAATTTTTACCATGCCGCGTCTTGTAGTCTCACGGCGCGACCACATCTTTACACCATAACAAAAAACACAGTCCCAAAATGCGGTTGGGAAAAGGCAAGACCAATGACAGCACATCTGGATTTATCCAGCCTGTCGCGCAGATCTGCGCTTAAGGGCTGGTTTGCAGCAGGCTCGGCACTGATTGGAAATTCCATTCTTTCACCGGTCAGCCATGCCAATGACAGAATCCTCTTGGAGACCCCTGCCTGCGGCGAGGATATCGGTCCGACACGCACCATGACCGAAGGGCCCTTTTATTCCCAAAACCCGCCTGAAAAACGCAATTTCCGAACAGATACGGGCGGCACACCGGTAACCCTGATTGGGTATGTGCTCAGTGCCACCTGTACACCGATTGCCAATGCGATTGTCGATCTGTGGCATGCGGATGGCGCTGGTCAGTATGACAATCAGGGCTTTAACATGCGCGGCTATCAGCGTACCGATGCCCAGGGACGCTATTACTTTGACACCATCCGACCTGCTGAATATGCCGGGCGCACCCCGCATTACCACGTCAAGGTCACCCCGTCGAATGGCCGGACACTGACCACCCAGCTCTACTTCCCCGATGAACCGCTCAACGAGCTCGATCACCTGTTTGACAGTGCTCTTCTGATGAATATGCATCCCGCCAGTGACGGCGAAATCGGGCGGTTTGATTTCGTGCTGGCCTAAGAGTGGACAACTTTCCAAGCATCCCGCGCTGCTAGTCAGAACCTCGTGTTTTCAAAGCGCGAATAGAATACCCTTCCGTATTTTTGAAATCTTGTTCTGACTGGATTGACATAACAAGACTGGGTTCACCTGTATCGCTCGTCCTGCCAGGCATCGTCATTACCAGAGCGACGCCTCCAGGCACAGTATCACTCTCCAGCCGGAGTGCTTGACCTTCTTCTGTTGGCATCTTCACAGCGAGTTGTGTAACCCTTTGGTGCTGGTTAAGAGCCTTGATATTCGCACCGATATTTTTTCCTGAACCGTGAACTGTACACACGCCTGTATTGTCGAGAATCAAGCTGATCTTCATATGCTTGAAAGGCGGAACGCTATAAACCCAACCTCTCAAAACTGCTGGCCCAATGCGCTTTATCTCGCCTTCAGTCATTGCTTGTCCGGAAAGGAGCGGATTCTCAATTAACTGATCCCATTTCCCAACGTGATCAATACATAGGCGAGCAAACTCTTGATACAAAAGGTCTTCCGGCGGAGAGCCGTATAGTACGTCTCCCAACCCGCTACTTATCCCTTTCGCTCCACCGTCGAGTAAAACAAAGACTCCAATATTCCCTTCTTCCGGCACGCCTTCGATAGCAACACGGGCTTTTACTTCTGAAGCAGAATTGAACTGTAAAAGATACTCTTCGACATTTTCGTGGCCCTCTGGATACTGAACCGGAACCAAAGGTAAATTATTCACAAGAGCCGTGTTTTGCTCTTTGAAATCAACACCCTCAAGATGAACACTGCAAAGTACATTTTCCAATGCCATTAGGGTAACTTCGACATCTTCGTGCTCTATGTGTGCATAGCGCCAGACGCTGCCACCAATATCCTTCATCCACTGTGGCAATGTCTCTGCATCCATTTTGTAAGGACGCAGGATCAAATCCGCTTCCAGACCATTGAAATCATCAATGTTTGCGAGACAACGCTTGCTGAACTCATCAAACGCAAGCGTTGACGGAACTGAATAAAACCAAGATTTACCGAACGTACCCCATGAAGAAGACACGATACCTGCGAACAACAGAGCAATCCAAAAACGGCGTTTTTCTATGCGTGTTTTACCGATCACTCTGCCATCCATTCATTAGACCATACTGATGCGAGAGCATCAGGAAATTATACACGCAAGAATCTATATCGAAATCATCTTCTGGTCGATATCAAAGCAAATGAGACTTGTTTATCAATACGAAGCCGGTTAATGTTAACAAAGTTAACATAAGAAAATAGAGATACGCGCAAATGGGAAAGTATCACCACGGTGATGTCCGCAACGTCCTCCTGCAACAAGCTGAAAACATCCTGACCGAAGAAGGCCCTGCTGGTTTGTCACTGCGGCGTCTGGCGCGGCTGACCGGTGTGTCGGAAGCAGCCCCGTACCGTCATTTTGACGGCAAGGATGGCATTTTGGCGGCAGTGGCAATTGCCGTGTTTGAACGGTTTGCCGAGAAACTTGAAGTCGCCGCTGCCAGCACGGAAAACCACGAAGAACGCATCATGGCGCTTGGCGCGGCATACGTTCAGTTCGCTGTTGAACACCCGCAGCATTTCCGTCTGATCTTTGGCCGCGAACGCCCGCCGCTTGACCAATACCCTGAACTGCGCGAAGCAGCTGATAACGCGTTCGAGGTGCTGCAACGTGCTGTCACCTCGCTTGATCGCAAGGCCGAGATGACCCTGACAGAAGCAGCAACCGCCTATAACCGTGCCCTTGCTGCCTGGAGCCGCGCACACGGCATCGCGATGCTGGTGATTGATGGCTTGATCGTGCCCCCCGCTGATCAGGATCTTTCAAGCTTCGTTCTGGGCCTTCTGGCCGAAGATCTAACCATCCCCGCAGGCGCGTAAAATTCGAACGCACCCCGTCCCCTTATTGGCATCTGCCTTAACCAACCGGAACTCACGATGGAATATACAACCGTCAAACTCATTCACGTTCTTGGCGCGATCCTGTTTTTGGGCAACATCATTGTCTCGGCCGTCTGGAAAATCCAGGCAGACCGCACCAACGATCCGGTGGTGATCGCCTTTGCCTGCCGACTGATCAATATTACCGATCTGGCCTTCACCACCCTTGGGTCTGCCCTGATCGTGATTGGCGGCATTGGTCTTTTCTACGCGACAGGCATATCGCTTTCAGATGCCCCGTATCTGATCTATGGCATCAGCCTGTTTGGCATGGCAGCGATGCTATGGCTGGCAGGGCTTTTGCCGCTGCAGATCTATATGTCGAAGATCGCGGCAAAAACCGTGGCGAACGGCGAAACCGAAATGCCGGCTGCTTACGAAAAATGCCGCAGGCTTTGGAACATGGTCGGTCGTATCGCCATCCTGTTTCCGCTGGCTGCACTTTACTTCATGATCACGCGCCAGAACTTCTAAATAAAGGGCGACAGCCCAACTGCCTTCCACCATACGGAAAGCCGTTTTATATGATTGATCGGTTTTTGGCGCTGCGCCTAAGATGCCGCCAGTTCCATTAAGTTCCCGGGAGAAGTCCGATGCTGACCATCAAACGCCTGTCCATTGAGGATGCCTATATCCTGATCGAAGGCGCACGCAACCGCGCCAATGAAATCGGGGTACCGATGTGCATTGCGATTACCGACGAGTCCGGTGTTCTGATCGCGTTTGAACGTATGGATGGCGGCAAGGTCACCAGTGCCACCATCGCCCAGGACAAATCCTTTACCGCATCGGGCGCACGCAAGGGCACGCACGAATATGCCGCTGCCGCCCAACCGGGCAAACCGGCCTATGGCATCGATTCCGAAATTGGCGGTCGCCTGTCGATTGTCGCTGGCGGCCTTCCGGTCTTTGTCGATGGGGAATGCGTTGGCGGTATCGGGGTCAGTTCCGGCACCCCGCCGCAGGATCAGGACTGCGCCCAGGCCGGCATTGATTTCTTCATGAAGAAGATCGGCAAGTAATCTCCTGATTGCGGGTGGAAGGCTGGCAAATGATCAGGCCATTTTCCGCCCGCAAATCAGAAACTCGACATTGCCTTCGGGACCTGTGATCGGGCTTTTGGTAATGCCCAGCACGTCCCAGCCCGGCAAGTTTGCAAGCCAATCAGAAATCGTGTCACAGACTTCCTGATGCAATTCGGGTTCTCGGACAACACCCTTTTTCCCGACACGTTCCTTGCCGACTTCAAATTGCGGCTTGATCAGCGCGATCAGATAACCGCCATCCTTGACCCGCTCCATACTGGCCGGAAGCACGGTCCGCAGGCCGATAAAGCTGGCATCACACACAACGATATCGATGGTATCGGGGATCTGTTCTTCGGTCAGATGGCGCGCATTGGTTTTTTCCATGACGACAACGCGGTCATCATTGCGCAGCTTCCAGTCAAGCTGCCCCTGCCCGACATCAACGGCATACACCTTCGCCGCCCCGTTCTGAAGCAGCACATCGGTGAAACCACCCGTAGACGCACCGACATCAACCCCGATAAACCCGGTGACATCGATCTCGAATTCGGCGAGGCCCTTTTCAAGCTTAAGCCCGCCGCGTGACACCCACGGATGGGGTTGCCCGCGCAGCGTGATCGAAATGTCTTCCTTGCACGGCATGCCCGGCTTATCGAGCCGTTGCTCGCCGCTAAAGACATTGCCTGCCATGATGAAAGCCTGTGCCTTGGACCGGGTTTCCACCAGTCCGCGTTCCACAAGCAACTGATCCAAACGTTTCTTTGCCATGAGCGCGTTTTAACGTAACCGCCCAAAAAGGTCACGCATTTGGTAAGTGAAACAAGGAGGTTTTAGCTTGCCAGCGGCTCAAGATATCCGCGCGGTACGATTGCAAGAAGATCATTAAGCGATTCGCCCTGCACCGCCACATGCTGCTGCATCAGCTTGCCGGCTGTTTCCGCCTCGCCATTCGAAATCGCATTAAGAATATCGGCATGCTCGTTGTTTGACGTCTTCACACGTCCCGGACGGTGCAGTTGCAAACGGCGATAAGGGGCAAGACGGTTGCGCACATTCTTGGTTTGACGTTCAAGGAAACTGTTGCGACATCCGGCATAGATCGCCTCGTGGAAACGCACATTGGCCTCGTAATAGGCATCGGCATCCGCGTGATCCTTAAGCGCACTGCATTCCTCAGAAAGCGCGATCAGGTTTTCAATATCAACACGCGGCATGCGCCGTGCCGCCAGACGGGCACACATGGCTTCAAGCTCGGCCATGACTTCGAACATTTCGATCAGTTCGGCAACCGTAATGGACGCCACAATGGTGCCCCGACGCGGCATGGTCGCCACCAGCCCTGATCCGGCAAGGGTCTGCAAGGCCTCGCGCACAGGGGTCCTCGAAACGCCAAAACGCTCACTCAATGAACGTTCATCAAGCTTGTCGCCGGGCTTGAGCACGCCGGTCACGATATCGCGTTCAAGTTTCTGCACCAGATCGGTGGCAAGCTTTCCGTTTTGCGACATGTGCACCCTCATTCATCAACACCTACTGGTATACCAGAACATATTACGTGGTACCAATCAAAGCCTTTTCCATGCTGCCTTGCAAGGTTTTCGTATTGCGTTGCAAAAGTTTCGTCCCGGATTGCTGCGACATGGCGACGAATACTCGCCCGCGCATTTGTGGCACTGCAAAATGCTCTTCTGGTATACAAAATTGCATGGACAGCATGCCAGAAATCTGTAACGCTTCCCTCCAATGCGAAAACCGCATCAATAAAAAGACGCGCAATAACCGTCACAATGCATTCAAAACGCATGCTTCATCCGGGAGGAAAAGATGAAGATTTTCAATAAGACTCTTACGGCGTCCGTCGCCGCCATTTCCATGTCCGTTGCCGCCTTTGGCATGTCCGCGTCGGCCGGTGCCGAAACGCTTAAACTGTCGCACCAGTGGTCGACCAGCGATGTTCGCCACAAGGTGGCAGAGATCATTGCCAATGAAGTCAAAGCTGCTGATGTCGATCTGGAAATCCAGATCTTCCCGTCCGGCTCGCTGTTCAAGGCAAAAGAACAGTGGACCCCGATGACGCGCGGCCAGCTTGACATGATTGTCTATCCGCTGGCCTATGCTGGTGGTCGTATTCCGGCAACCAACCTGACGCTGATGCCTGCTCTGGTCAAAAACCATGACCACGCGCAGCGTATCAACGAATCCCCGTTCATGGCCAAAATCGAAGAGCTCCTCAATGAGGACGGTGTTGTCACCGTTGCCAAGGGTTGGCTCGCAGGTGGTTTTGCTTCCACCCAGGGCTGCATCAAAAAGCCTGAAGACGTCAAAGGCATGCAGATTCGTGCTGCTGGTAAATCCTTCGAACAGATGCTGCAGGGTGCCGGTGGTTCCATCGCCGCCATGCCGAGCTCGGAAATCTATCCGGCCATGCAGACCGGCGTTCTTGATGCCGCAAACACCAGCTCTTCCAGCTTTGTCTCCTATCGTATCTACGAGCAGGTCAAATGCTACACGCCTGCCGCAGGCAACGCGCTGTGGTTCATGTATCAGCCGGTCCTGATGTCCAAGCGCAGCTATGACAAGCTCAATGATGCGCAGAAAGATGCACTGGCCGCTGCTGCGAAAAAGGCAGAAGCCTATTACACCGCCGAAGGCCGCAAACAGGACTCCGACAGTGTTCAAGTCTTCAAGGAAGCCGGCGTGGAAATCGCCGATCTTTCTGACGAGGACTTCGCAGCATGGCAGGCGATCGCCATGAAAACCTCCTATGCCAAGTTCGTGGAAGAAACCCCGAACGGTCAGGAACTTCTGGATATGGCACTTGCTGTAAAGTGATCCATCCCTGATGTGTCGGTGGTGCCGGTTTTCCGGCACCACCCAATTCCCCAAGAAGACATAATACCGATCAATACGGTTACGTCAGAGGAGTAAGCGCGTGTCGAACGCCATGTCCCCGCACCCACTGCCCATTGATCTGCCCGATGATTTCGCGCAGACCCCAAGTGCGTCGCATTCCGTTAAATCAGATATGCCACCTCCGCCCGATGTCGAGCCAATCGACCCGCAGGATGCAGCCGCCAATACATACCGCCAACCGCCCAAGGGGCCGCTTGATCCGGTGATCAACGCCATCCATTTTGCATCGCGGGTATGTGGCGTTGCCTCGGCAACCATGTTTGCGGTTGCCATGCTGATCATCTGCCAGCTGGTCTTCATGCGCTATGTGCTGAACGACTCAACCGTCTGGCAGACCGAAGCCGTTATTTTCCTGATGATCGGCGCAACCCTTGTCGGCCTGCCCTATGTGCAGTTGCTGCGCGGTCATGTGAATGTTGATCTGCTGCCGCTCTATCTCAAACGTGGCGCCCGCATGACCCTTGCCGTTGTCACCCTGCTCTTTGGCATGGCCATCGCAGCAATGTTTGCTTTCTATGGTCTGGAACTGGTGATCGAAGCCTATGAAGGCGGCTGGTTGTCCGAAACCATCTGGGCCGTTCCGCTGTGGAAACCGTTCTCTGCCCTGCCGATTGGTTTCGGTTTGCTGTTCTTGCAGTTCTTCGCCGATTTTCTGTCCCTCATCACCCGCAGATCGACCCCGTTCGATATTCGCGAAGGCGCATTTTAAGGAGGCCGCACCATGGATCCCTTGCTTCTTGCGGCCATTGTTGGCATCGCGACCACACTTGTTCTTTTCTCAGGAATTCCGGTTGGTATCGGCCTTCTACTGGTCAGCATCGGTTTTATCGTCATCTTTGACGGCACCGGATCGCTTCCGCTTTTGCCCGAAATTCTGTTTGGCAAACTTGAAAGTTTCGAAGTTCTCGCCATCCCGATGTTCATTCTGATGGGCGCGGTTGTGGCCTCGTCGCGTGCTGGCGGCGACCTTTATTCCGTACTTGATCGCTGGCTGACCCGTGTCCCGGGCGGGCTTGTGATTTCAAACCTTGGCGCCTGTGCGATCTTTTCTGCCCTGTCGGGTTCGTCGCCTGCAACCTGTGCTGCGATTGGCAAGATGGGTATCCCGGCGATGCGCGAACGCGGCTTCCCCGATACCGTCGCGGCCGGCTCGATTGCTGCTGGCGGTACGCTGGGCATCCTGATCCCGCCAAGTGTCACCATGATCGTCTATGGCATCTCGACGGAAACATCCATCGGACGCCTGTTCCTTGCCGGTCTGCTGCCCGGCCTGCTGGTAACGGTCCTGTTCATGTCCTGGTCACTGTATTCGACCTGGCGTCAGGGCAATGCCCAGGCTGCCCTTGGTGTGGTCAAATACAGCTGGAAGGAAAAGTTTGAAATCCTTCCGCGTGTTCTGCCCTTCCTGGTGATCATTGGTGCCGTTCTGTTTGCCCTTTATGGCGGCGTTGCCACCCCATCGGAAACCGCAGGCGTTGGTGCGCTGTTCTGCCTGATTACGGCAATGATCGTTTATCGCATGTGGAAACCGGGCCAGCTTTGGAATGTCATGCGTGACACCACCAAAGAGTCGGTGATGATCTTGCTCATCATCGGGGCGGCTGGCCTGTTCAGCTATATGCTGTCATCGCTGTTCATCACCCAGTCGATTGCCCAGTGGATTTCCGCCCTTGAGGTCAACCGTTGGGTCCTGATGGGCTTCATCAACGTGTTCCTGCTGATCAGTGGCTTCTTCCTGCCGCCGGTTGCCGTGATCCTGATGAGTGCGCCGATCCTGTTGCCGGTGATCATCAATGCCGGTTTCGACCCCTACTGGTTTGCCGTGATCCTGACCATCAACATGGAGATCGGTCTGATCACCCCGCCGGTCGGCCTGAACCTGTATGTCATCAATGGCATTGCCCCGGACATCCGCCTGCAAAGCATCCTTAAGGGCGCGTTCCCTTATGTTGTGTGCATGATTCTGGCAATCGTCATTCTGTGCTTCTTCCCGCAGATCGCCACTTGGCTTCCGGAAACGGTTATTGGAGGACGCTAATGTCAGGCATGTCTGTCAAAAGCTGGCTTTCAAGCATTGCTGATCGTGGTCGGGAACTGCTTGATCTGCCGATTTCCACCCCGCAGGAGCCGCTCAAGCAGCTCGGTGCCATGTGCAAGGACCTTGTGTCGCAAAAGGGCGAGGCACGCGGCACTGCGGCTGCACGCGAAGTCGTCCGGCTTTGGGAAAACCTGCCAGAAGAAGACCATCTGGCCTTCTTCCGAATGATGCAGAACGACTTTAGTGCAGACCGCGCAAAAGTCACCAAAGCCGCCGAGGCCTTTGCCAAGGACCCGTCCGAGGAAAATCTGGCGGTCCTGACCCAGACGTCCGAGCCGATCCGTCAGGAACTGCTGCGCAAGATCAACATGGCGCCGGGCGGAACGCGGGCCATTGTCGATATGCGTGAAACCCTGATCGGGCTTCTGAAAAACAACCGTGATCTTGAACCGCTCAATGCCGATATGCAGCACCTGCTGACCAGCTGGTTTAACCGTGGTTTCCTTGAACTGCGCCATATCGACTGGGACACCTCGGCCGCCATCCTTGAAAAACTGATCCGTTACGAAGCGGTCCATGAAATTCAGGGCTGGGAAGATCTGCGCCGTCGTCTGGCGACCGACCGGAAATGCTTTGCTTTCTTCCATCCGGCCATTCCGGACGATCCTCTGATCTTTGTCGAGGTCGCCCTTGTCCATGGTCTGGCCGACAGCGTTCAGGCGCTTCTGGCACCCGCCATTGACGAAAAGGCGCCTGAAACCGCCAACACGGCAATCTTCTATTCGATCAGCAACTGTCAGGCGGGGCTCAAGGGCATTTCATTTGGCAACTTCCTGATCAAACAGGTGGTCGAGGAACTCAAACGCGAATTCCCGCAGCTCAAACAGTTCGCCACCCTGTCGCCCATTCCGGGCTTCATGGGCTGGCTGCGCACCCGTCAGAAAAGCAAGGCCAACGACGCCCAGCTTGCCGGTCAGGTACTTGAAGGCTTAAGCGAGGATGGCTGGATCAACGATCCGGTCAAAGTCGCCAAGCTGCAAAAGCCGACGCTTTCGCTGTGTGCGACCTATCTTGCCACCTGCAAGCGCGGCAAATCCCCGCTTGATCCCACCGCGCGGTTCCATCTTGGCAATGGTGCACAGCTTGAACGCCTGAACTGGCTTGGCGACACGTCGGACAAGGGTCTGCGTCAGGCGGGCGGCATGATGGTGAATTACGCCTATCACCTTGATGATATCGAGAAAAACCACGAAGCACTGATGAATGACGGAAAGATCGCCACATCGAAATCCGTCGCACAACTTGCCGGAATTTAAACAGGTATGACCATGTCAGATAATCTTTTTCAAACATTTCTGGACCGTTTTCCGGCCGACAAATCCCGCACGTTCCTGATCGAACGCGACGGCACCGAACGCAGCTTTGCCTGGCTGCTGGATCAGACCGGTCGCTATGCAGCTGTTCTTGCCGCTCATGGCGTGGTCAAGGGCGACCGGGTGGCCGCACAGGTCGACAAATCATCAGATGTGATCGCGCTTTATCTTGCCTGCCTGCAACTTGGTGCCATTCACCTGCCGCTCAATACGGCCTATACCGGCGATGAAATCGCCTATTTCCTTGGCGACGCAGCCCCGCGCGCCTTTGTCTGCCGTCCGGCCCATATGGATGCGGCCAACAAACTCGGGGCGCAAAACGGCGTCGCCGCTGTTCTGTCGTTGGGCACAAACGGCGATGGCAGCCTCAATGACGAGGCTTCCGACGTCAAACCCCTGATCGATATTGTCGATGCTAACAAGGATGACGTTGCTGCCATCCTTTACACATCGGGCACGACTGGCCGATCCAAAGGCGCGATGCTGACCCACAACAATCTGGGGTCAAACGCCAAGACCCTGCATCAGGCATGGGGTTTCAAGCCGGGCGATACCCTGCTGCATGCCCTGCCGCTGTTTCACACCCACGGTCTGTTTGTCGCCATCAACATCATGCTGATGAATGGCGGCAAGGTGATCTTGCTGCCGAAATTCGATGCCGATGACGTGATCGAACGTCTGCCGCAATCCACCGTCCTGATGGGCGTTCCGACCTTCTATACCCGCCTGCTGGCGCATCCCAAGTTTGAACGTGATGTGACCGCGAACATGCGTCTGTTTGTCTCGGGCTCGGCCCCGCTTCTGGCCGAAACCCATGACGCGTTCTTTGAACGCACCGGGCACAAGATCCTTGAACGCTACGGCATGACCGAAACCTGCATGAACACCTCCAACCCGCTTGATGGTGAACGCCGTCCGGGTGCGGTTGGCCCGACCCTGCCCGGGATCGAGGCACGCGTGTGTGACAAGGATGGCAATGTTCTTGGTGCTGGTGAAATCGGCGTGCTTGAAGTCCGTGGCCCGAACGTTTTCAAGGGTTACTGGCAGATGCCGGAAAAAACCGCATCCGAATTCCGGTCTGACGGGTTCTTCATCACCGGCGATCTCGCCACCATCGGCGAAGACGGCTATGTCACCATCGTTGGCCGTGACAAGGACCTGATCATTTCCGGTGGCTTTAACGTCTATCCCAAGGAAGTCGAAGAAGTCATCGCCGAGTATGACGAGGTCGACGAAGTCGCGATCTTTGGTCTGCCCCACCCGGACTTTGGCGAAGCCGTTGCCGGTGTGATTGTGGCTGCCAATGGTGATCAGCCCGACACCGACGTCCTCATCAAACGCACCCAGGACAAGCTTGCCAAATTCAAGGTCCCCAAACGCATCTGGGTGATCAAGGAACTGCCGCGCAACACCATGGGTAAGATTCAAAAGGCCCAGTTGCGCAAGCAATACGAAGATACCTTTACCTCCCCTGCGACCTAGACGTTGTAGCCATACTCCCGCTGCACAGGGCTTTCCTGCTAACAGAAAGCCCTGCCCCGCAGCACCCATCGGGTCTCTGACCCAACCTTCCGGCCGGATTTATCTGGCCGGTTTTTTTTGCCTGCTCCACGGAAATCGAAATCCGTCATTTCTAACGTTGTGCAATTATTAGGGAATATACGCAAACAATGCTAAATTAGAATTCAACCTGAAGGCGCGTCCAAAAATACCAGAAACAAAAATAACTGGGATTGATGACCAAGCTTGATGATGCAATAGACCGGGTTTCGCGCAACATCGCCCAGACCGGCGCCCTGACAAAAGAGGCATCGCGTCGCTACGAACAGATGTTTGCCGATTTCCGCGTGGAGCTGGACCGCACACTTGATGCGTCCGAAACGCTTGCCGATGCCGCACAGGCCACCATGGCGATGCTCGAACAGGCATCAAACCTTTTGCGTGACAGCTTCCCCAACCCGCAGCCGCGCGCCTGCCGTGATCAATGCAGTGCCTGCTGCCACCTGTTTGTCAGTGTGCCACCCGGCGTGACTGAGTTGATCGCATCCCACATCAAGGCAACTTTCACGGCCGCGCAAACAAACGCCCTGTTGGATCGTCTGCGCGTTGCGGCCAATGAAATTGAACAGTTTACTAAAACCAATGAGGTTCGCGCCCGCTGTCCGTTGCTTGATGAGCAGGACCGTTGCAGCATCTATGACATGCGCCCGCTGACCTGCCGTGCCTTTACCTCGGCGGATGCCGGTCTGTGCCACGCCATGGTATTTGGCGACAGCGCACAGCAAACGGCCCGCATTGATCAGGACCCCGGCCACTATCGCCTGCATATCGAGGCCACCGAAGCCCTGCAAAATCTGGCAACCCGACGCGGCCTTGAGGGTCGGCAGAAAGGCTTTGTCCATGCCCTGCTGGATCGGCTTGATAACGGACTTGAAAACGGACCGGCATCGGCCTGATATAAACGCCTTGCAATTTCGCGCAAACACGACCATTTCCCCAAGGTTCCTCAAGGGTTGGGCAGCCGCCTGACCTTGCCATCAAAACCAATGGGGCAGACATGCAAAACCCGTCCGCACAAGCACCGCGCGTGGCCTTCATCACCGGCGGCGCACAGGGGCTTGGCCTTGGCATTTCACGTCATCTTCTGGGCCTTGGCTGGAAGGTCGCAATGTTTGATATCGACGAAACGGCTGGGCACGAGGCCATTGATACCCTTGATGCTAAAGAGCGCGACCGCACGCTGTTCTTTCAGGGCGACGTCGCGGTTGAAGCCGATATCAAGCTTGCCATTCAGCAATGCTTTGACCGGTTTGGCCGCATCGATGGCCTGATCAACAATGCCGGCATTGCCGATCCGCACGTGCCCAACATCGAAGACCTTGAATGGGATCAATGGCAACGCGTGATCAACGTCAATCTGGGTGGTGTATTTCTTGCGACCAAACACGCGACACAGCACCTGCGTGACACCAAGGGCGCGATCATCAATATCGCCTCCACCCGCGCCTTCCAGTCAGAGGCCAACACAGAACCCTATGCAGCGTCAAAGGGCGGCATCGTTGCCCTGACCCATGCCCTGGCCGTCAGTCTTTCTGGCGCCATTCGCGTCAACGCCATCGCACCGGGCTGGATCGAAGTCGGTGACTGGCAGAAAAAGGCCAACAAAACCAACCCCGATCACAGCGTCGCCGACAAGGCACAGCACCCGGTGGGTCGTGTCGGCACCCCCAACGACATCGCACAGGCCGTTTCCTTCCTGCTGGATGGTGACAAGTCAGGCTTCATGACCGGCGAAACCATCCGCATTGATGGCGGCATGACGCATAAGATGATTTACGTCGATTAAACCAGCCAAAGAATGAAAAAAGGCCGGTCTGTCATTTCTGACGACCGGCCTTTTGTTTTTCGGAAAGTCTTCGCTTCGCTCAGGCGCGCGCCTTGTTCTCGCTCATGCCAAGTGCGCCAAGCGCTGTCTTGACGATGGCTTTGGCATCAAGCCCGGCCTTCTCGTACTGGATTTCCGGCTTGTCGTGATCAATCAGCGCATCAGGCAATGCCATGGTGCGGACCTTAAGGCCGTTATCCAGCAATCCCTGCCCTGCCATATGCTGCAGAACCATCGCGCCAAAGCCGTTGATCGACCCTTCTTCGATGGTGATCAGGACTTCATGGTTGCGCGCAAGGTCCGCAATCAATTCATGATCCAGCGGCTTGGCAAAGCGCGCATCGGCCACCGTCGCCGGAAGACCGCGTGCAGCCAAATCCTCAGCCGCAACAAGCGCCTCGGCCAGTCGCGTACCATAAGAAAGAATGGCAATCTTGCCACCTTCGCGCAGGATACGACCCTTGCCGATTTCAAGGACTTTGCCCTCAGCTGGCATTTCAACGCCAACACCCTCGCCGCGCGGATAACGGAACGCAGATGGCCGATCATCAATCGCCCATGCGGTCGTCGTCATATGCACCAGTTCCGCCTCATCAGCAGCTGCCATCAGAACGAAGTTCGGCAAACAGCCCAGATAGGCAATGTCATAGGCCCCGGCATGGGTCGCGCCGTCCGCGCCGACCAGACCGGCGCGGTCCATGGCAAAACGCACCGGCAGGTTCTGGATCGCAACATCATGTACGACCTGATCATAGCCGCGCTGCAGGAAAGTCGAATACAGCGTGCAGAACGGTTTGTATCCTTCGCACGCCATCCCGGCGGCAAAGGTCACCGCGTGTTGTTCGGCAATCCCGACATCAAAAGCACGATCAGGGAAATGATCGGCAAAAATATTCACGCCCGTGCCTGATGGCATGGCGGCGGTGATCGCGGTGATTTTCTCGTCCTTCTCGGCAAGCTTCACCAGCGTTTCGCCATACACCTTGGTGTAGCTTGGCGCGTTCGGCGTCGGCTTGGCCTGCTTGCCAGTCACAACGTCAAACTTGGCAACGCCATGATATTTGTCGGCGGCATTTTCGGCGGGGCCATAGCCCTTGCCCTTTTGCGTCACCGCATGGATCAGGATCGGGCCATCAACATCGGCATCACGCACGTTCTTTAGAACCGGCAACAGATGATCCATGTTGTGACCATCAATCGGCCCGACATAGAAGAAGCCCATCTCTTCAAACAGGGTCCCGCCCGTGACCATGCCACGGGTATATTCTTCAAGCTTGCGGGCGGCTTCTTCGATCTGGCGCGGCAGATGCTTGGTCAGGCCCTTGGCCGCATTGCGTAAGCCCTGATAGCCCTTGCCCGAAATCAGACGCGACAGATACCCCGACATTGATCCCACCGGCGGGGCAATCGACATGTCGTTGTCATTCAGGATCACAATCAAACGCTGGTCGGTGGCGGCGGCATTGTTCATTGCCTCATAGGCCATGCCCGCACTCATCGACCCATCACCGATCACGGCAATCACGTTCTTGCGTTTGTCATCGGAAAGCTGGTTGGCAACCGCCATACCGAGGCCTGCCGAGATCGAGGTGGAGCTATGACCAGCCCCGAACGGATCATATTCGGATTCGGACCGCTTGGTGAAACCGGACAACCCGCCACCCTGACGGATGGTGCGGATACGATCACGCCGCCCGGTCAGGATTTTATGCGGATAGCACTGATGACCGACATCCCAGATCAAACGATCATAGGGCGTATCAAACAGGTAGTGGATCGCAACGGTCAGCTCGACAACACCAAGCCCCGCCCCCAGATGTCCGCCTGTGACCGATACCGCATCAATCACCTCGGCGCGCAATTCATCGGCAACCTGCTTCATCTGGGCAGGCTGCAATGTGCGCAGCTCTTCAGGGGTATTGATGGTATCCAGCAGCGGGGTCTTGGAGGTCGTGCTCATTCCGATCTCGATTTTCAATTTTTTGTATGGCGTTATTTACAACAGGGTGACTGTTATGGCGCCATGTTGCAAGCTGCGTAAAATAGCGGGGTTCGACTGAATTAGCGACCCTGAATTTCACCTGATTTTACCCGCTCAAGGAAACGGTGGATCACCTGCTCGACAGCCCGGTGAATGGTGTCACGATCCTGTCCAAAATCCCGGCAGAGATAGCCGAAGTTCTCGGCAATATATGGGGTGCATTTCGGCAAGAAGGAATAGTGCCCGGCCCCTTTGACCTTCACAAACTTTGCGCGCCCGCGCAAAAGATTGCGGAAATGGGCGGCATTCGCATGATCATGCAGGATTTCATCCGTATCGGCTTCGATGAACAGCATCGGGATATCAATATCGCCAACGCCTTCATCGGTGGCCGCCACCCCGAAGGCAGGCGTAATCGCGATGATGGCAGCAACCCGGTCATCGCGTTCCGATATCACCGGTCCGCCATACACATTGTGTAACCGGTCGATATGATGGTCGCTCGGCGCGTGCTGGCAAATGACCCGATCATTCTCGGCATTGATTTCGCAATAATCCTGCCAGGCCTGGGCATCAAAATCCCAACCGGCCAGCTTAAGAACTGTTGCCCCACCCGCCGAATGCCCCAAGGCATAGATTTTATCGGGATCAATCTGCGGCCCGATCTCGGAATGCTGCAGCAACAAATCAAGTGCGAGGCGCATTTCCTGCGGACGACGCTCGATAATCGCCAATTGTCGGGCCTCGGAAGCATCAAGGTAATTATCGCCGTGATGCTGCGGGGCAGCCACGATATAGCCCCGCCTTGCCAGATATTCCGCCAACCAGAACTGATTGAACCGATGCCCTTCCGAACCATGCGAAAACAGCACGATGGGAAACGGACCGTCAGCCGCAAAGTCGGCACCACGCGCCGCACTCGATGCCACGCCCATATGCCGCACGGCGTTTTCCGGCGCCGTTGCCGGATACCAGATCGCCAGCGGAAACGGATCTTTGTCAAACAGCCGGTCGCGAAAACCGGCTGTGTATGGGGGCTTGTCCGTCATGACAGTTTTCTAAGACCGCAAACGATCAGCGGCCGCGCTCAACAACGAAACGTGCCACCGCACGCAGCGGCTCGGCCTCGCCGTCAAAGCAATTCAGGTGATTGATCGCCTGATCGCACAGCATGCTGGCCTGTTCCCGCGCCTGTTCCAGACCCAGCAGTTTGACGAAGGTCGATTTTTCCTGATCGGCATCCTTGCCAGCCGTCTTGCCAAGCTCTTCACTGCTGGCCTCGACATCAAGAATGTCATCCTTGATCTGGAACGCCAGCCCCATGTCATGGGCATAGGACCGAAGCGCTAAACGAATGCTTTTTGGTGCCTTGCCAAGGATTGCCCCGGCTTCGCAGGCAAAGGCAAACATCCGCCCGGTTTTAAGCAAATGCAGGTGTGTCACCTGTGCCTGATCAAAGCTCTGCCCTTCGCCGGCCAGATCAATCATCTGCCCGCCGACCATGCCATACGGCCCTGCCGCACGGGCAAGCGCACGTACCAGATCGGTGCAAACACGCGGGTCTGGGTGGGTATCTTCATCGGCCAGCACTTCAAACGCCTGGGTCAGCAAAGCATCCCCGGCCAAAATCGCCGTCGCCTCGTCATATTGCTTGTGACAGCTGGGTTTGCCGCGCCGCAGATCATCATCATCCATCGCTGGCAAATCGTCATGGATCAGCGAATAGCTGTGCACCATCTCAACCGCAGCAGCCACGCGAAGGGCCGAGCGACGCGAAACCTTGAACAACCCGGCAGAGCTTAACACCAGAAACGGGCGCAGGCGTTTGCCATCGCCCAGCGTCGAATAACGCATCGCCTGATACAGGCGCTGTTCAATCTGGCCATTGGCACGGGGCAGAATCCCGTCAAGCGTCTCGCCCAGATCAGCAGACGCCGCACTCAGTCCGGCAAGCAAGTCGTAACTCACGACGGTCTCCGATTATTCAATATCTGGTTATTCGATTTCGGTCGGGGTTGCCGACGGGCGGCCATCCGCATTCAGGGTAATTTTTTCGATGCGCTCTTCTGCCGCACGCAGTTTGTCCGCGCAATGGCGTTTAAGCGCCGCACCGCGTTCATAGGACGCGATGGCATCATCAAGCCCGACCTGCCCCTGTTCAAGCTGACGCACAAGGGTTTCAAGCTGCCCAAGCGCCTCTTCGAAACTCAGTTTCGCGATATCTTCAGGAATAGCGGGAGATGCAGTAGCCTCGGACATGTAAGCTCCATTTCTTTGATCGGCGCGGAGTTTACGCGCAAGTCACGATCAGGGCAACCGGACAGAACGCAATTTCGTCTCACTGAAACGCTTTTGACCCGCATTGCACAAGACCTGACACAGCGTCAGCTTTGCGCACTCAATGCGCCCCCATCAGGGTCCGGACATGTTGCACGGCACTCGTTGCAAGCGACGGCAAATCATAGCCCCCTTCAAGCAACGATACGACCCGGCCTTCGCATTGTTCCTCGGCCAGATCCATCAGCTGCTTGGTCATCCAGACAAAATCTTCGGCAACAAAGCACAGCCCGGCCAGTGGATCATTCTTGTGCCCGTCAAAGCCCGCCGAAATAATCAGAAGTTCCGGCTTGAATGCGGCAATTCCCGGCAAGACAGTTGAATTGAAGGCTTCTTGCACTTCGACAGTGCCAGAACCGGCAGGAAGGCCGACATTCAGGATATTGTTCGCACAGCCGCGCTCGCTTTCAGCGCCAGTACCGGGATAAAGCGGCCATTGATGCGTCGAGCAATAAAACAGGTCCGCATCGTTATAAAACAGGTCCTGCGTCCCATTGCCGTGATGGACATCGAAATCCATTACCGCCACGCGTTTGATGCCAAATGCCTTGCGGGCATGATGGGCAGCGATGGCAGCATTGTTAAACAGGCAAAAGCCCATGGCACGGTCATATTCTGCGTGGTGCCCCGGTGGCCTTGTGGCAACAAAGGCGTTCTTTTCATGGCCACCCATCACCGCATCAACCGCAACACAGGCCCCGCCCGCCGCACGCAGTGCAGCCTTGCCCGATCCGGGCGAGACATAGGTATCGCCATCAAGCGATACGATCCCCTCTTTGGGAATTGTTGCCATCACCTTGTCGACATAGGCCGGGTCATGCACCGTCTTGATCAATTCAAGATCCGCCAGTGGCGCTTCTTCGCGGTGAAGGAACATGAACTCCTCGGCCTCGAAGACACGCTGCACCACACGCAGACGGTCCGCACATTCCGGGTGTCCCGGGCCGGTGTCATGATCAATGCAATCATGATGGGTCACGAACAAAGTCGCCATTTTTCTGGGTCGCCTCCTGAAAGGGCCAACATGCTGTCGGTCGGGACCAAGGCCCCAATCACGGGTTTACGTTTACCGTTTCCCGCTTGTTCTAGGGGTATGCCCCTACGCTGTTTGGATATTTCTACCGCAAAACGATTTGCTTTTCTTTGTTCTAAATCAGCACATCAAACATCTCATTTGCAAGCTCTTTGGCCTTCGACAAAAGCATCACCCATGGCAACCGCGACCACCACTATTACTTTCACAGTTTTGCCGTTTTCTCGGGTTTGTATATGCTCTGTTCGATGGGTTTTCGGCCAAGCAACCGGACGCTCTATCGAATAGGAGCCGATCCTTTTGATGAAATACCGCAACGCTCACATGCGCGTCGGGACAGGCACAAAAGGATCAAAATGAGACCATCAGGAAAAAAACTGATGCATGGAAGGAAGCTAGACAAGCCGGTTTTCCGGGAAAAACACTATCAGTTGCAGGTAAGATCAGAGTAAACACTCTCTTGACAGATTTGTAATATACTTGAGAATAAGTTTACCCACCAATTCCTGTAATTTATTGGTGGTAGAAGTCGCTATCCTATAGGTATCATTACCGAAGTGACTTCGCGCCAGTCGGATAACCGCCATCTAAAGGCGCCGTCTGGTGAATTGTCGAATTTTCATTGGGACAATGGCCGCTCGCGGTCAGGCTTATAAGGAAGCCAAATGGAACTTAACAATCTAGAAGAAAAGGCCGAACAGGCAAGCACCCTGTTAAAGGCCATGAGCAATCAGAGCAGACTGCTTATCCTTTGCCAACTCAACGAAGGCGAAAAGTCGGTTGGCGAACTCGAACGTATCGTTGGACTAAGCCAGTCCGCGCTCTCGCAGCATCTCGCACGCCTGCGTCGTGACAAGCTCGTTCAGACTCGTCGCGAAGCACAGACCATCTACTATTCCCTGAATGGTGACGATGCTCTGCGCGTGATCGAGACACTTCACGGGCTTTATTGCAACGCCTCGCGTAAACCCGCTGCTGCGTAAAACACCAGGGCAATCCCCATTAAAAAAGCCTGCCTTTTTTAGGGCAGGCTTTTTTATTTCAAAGCTGTGCAGGCGGTTTTATTGCGGGCCGCATTCAGGTAACGGCAATCGACTGACCTTGTCGAGCGTGCCCAGCACTTCGAACTCGCCATAATCAAATCGCATCCCGTGTGCGATGCCGTTCTCGGCGAAATCCACCGCCATCTCGGTCGACGGACCGTTTTCAGCAGCGCCCAGCGGATAGAACGCAAGGCTCATGCGATGAAACGCGCCACGGGCTATATCGTCGGGATCATCGGCCGCGTTCGCAGCTTCCTTGCGATCGGAAATCACCACCGCCACTCGGCTGGTCGGGGCATCGCCACTGCCATCAAACACCAGATCATTGCCGAACCGAATCCCGTCCTGTGCGCGTTTGAGCAGCACCAGCGAATGCTGGGTCGGGAACATCGCGTCTGCAGGCAACTCTTCTTCGACCTCGACCGGGATCTCATAGCTGACCCTGACCATGTCGTCTTCACGGATTGCCTTGCCGACGACCTCGTCAACCTTCGTCCCGTCAAGATAATCACGCATCCGGAACCGATATTCGTTCCCGTCAAAATCTTCCCACTGGGTCATGGAATAAGCCGAATTGATCGGCGTACCTTCGCTGCCTTGCAGGATCATGATCTGCTGCATTTCGGTCACCCAGCCATCGCACACTTTTTCAAAGCGATAGCCAAGCACACCGGACGCATCAACGATCGAGCTGCCCTGTTCGGCATGGGTCAGCTTGAAGTGGTATTCCGCAACATGGGGGACAATGGCATCCTGAACGCCGGAAACACTTCCCGCCTGCGCGGCACAGCCACCAAGGCCCAAACATAAGATCAGCGCTCCTTTAAAGGAACGCTGACGTTGCTTCATCTCTGAAAAAATCCCAGACAACATCACTCTCCGGTGGCGGTAACTCCGACAATCCAGGGATCTTTAATCCCCTTTTTGGCAGCAAGAAGGCGCAGATCACGTGCATGCTCAACCGAAAGCGGTCCGACAGCCACCCGAAGATAAGGCTTACCCTTGACTTCGGCATTCAAAAGACGCGGCTGAT
Organism: Thalassospira sp. HF15; assembly: GCF_011806525.1. Taxonomy (GTDB): domain Bacteria; phylum Pseudomonadota; class Alphaproteobacteria; order Rhodospirillales; family Thalassospiraceae; genus Thalassospira. The sequence goes on from NZ_JAAVKI010000004.1 coordinate 207,644, forward strand.
ATTCCGCATAAATGCCAAGTGCCTTCTGCGCCCGGCCCTCATCAGCAAAGCTTGCCAATACCACATAATCACCCGGCAGCGGCGCGGCAAGATCATCGCCCGCCAACGCGTCACCATCCAGTGTCGGCTCGACCGGTTTCACCATGGAATCAACGCCATCTTCCATGGTGGTCGGATCAACCAGGGCGGCGGTTACGGTTTCCTTGGGGGCCTGAACTTCTGGCAGGCGCTTGTCTTCGACATAGCCCGCAACGGCGGCATCGGCTTCGACCTGCGGGTCAATCGGCCCCAGATCGCCAAGTGCCACCGAAACGTCTTCAACTTCGATCTGATCACGCGCCGATGCAACTTCGACCGGCTTGCCGGTTTCAGAAGAAACCTCAGCAGCAACAACCGCATCATCAGACGGTTTTTTCGGGTTCAGCGGCGGCAGATTTGTTGTGACAATCGCATTGGATTTCAACGCTGTAGTGCTTGGCTCTGACCAGTCTTCTGCCGGTGCGTTCACCGCGTAGATTTCCGGACGGGCAACCCGCAGTTCCTTTTTGACGTCAGGCTCGCCCATCACGGCAAGGGCTGCGGCCTCTTCGGCCAGAACGGTTTCTTCGTCCTTGCAGATGTCCTGTTCCAGAAGCGGGCGATGAAGCGCGCAATCCTGTTTGGCAACAAACGATACCGCATGGTCGGTCGTGCTTTTACCGGTCGACACATAGCTGATCAAATCACCGGCCAGCTTGGCGACAGTCAGTTCAATCGGACCACCGCACGCGCTAAGCGCCAAAGGCGCTACCACAACAAGAATCTTTCTCACAGGCCATCCCCCGAAGGATCAAATGTTCTTTTCCTTCGCTACAGTGGCCCAGAGCCCGTTAATATTAGGTAACGATCAGCAATTGAATACGCCCAAAAGAAAACGGCCCGGAGAACTCCGGGCCGTTTGATCGATCACTGCTTCGGACAATCCCGAAAGGCAGATCAGTCTTTTTTCGCCTTCGGCGGCATCTGAACACGCAGATGCAGTTCTTTCAGCTGCTTGTCTTCGACTTCAGCCGGGGCATTCATCATCAGATCCTGTGCCTGCTGGTTCAGCGGGAAGGCAATGACTTCACGAATGTTCGGCTCATCGGCAAGCAACATGACGATACGGTCAACACCCGGGGCCGAACCACCGTGCGGCGGGGCGCCGTATTTGAATGCGTTGAGCATACCGCCAAACTGTTCTTCGACAACGTCCTTGCCATAACCGGCAATCTCGAACGCACGATACATGATGTCCGGGCGATGGTTACGAATGGCACCGGACGACAGCTCGATACCGTTACAAACGATGTCATACTGCCACGCCTTGATATCCAGCGGGTTCATGTTTTCCAGCGCATCAAGCCCACCCTGCGGCATCGAGAACGGGTTGTGGCTGAATTCGATCTTGCCGTCGTCATCTTCCTCATACATCGGGAAATCAACGATCCAGCAGAACTTGAACATGCCTTCTTCACGCAGTTCGAGTTCGTCACAAACCTTGTCACGAACCTTACCGGCAAACTTGGCAGCCGCCAGTTCCTTGTCACAGGCAAAGAACACCGCATCGCCATTGGCAACACCGGTGATTTCCTTGATCTGTGCGATGCGGTCAGCATCAAGGTTCTTGGCGATCGGGCCTTTTGCTTCGCCGTCTTCACCGTAAACGATGTAACCAAGACCCGCCGCACCTTCGTCACGCGCCCAGTTGTTCAGCTTGTCAAAGAAGCTGCGCGGGCGTGCTGCGGCACCGGTTGCCGGGATCGCACGAACAACCGAACCTTTTTCGATGTTCGAGGCAAAGATACCAAAGCTTGATCCACGGAACGGCTCGGTAACGTCGGAAATGATCAGCGGGTTACGCAGATCGGGCTTGTCCGAACCGTATTTCGCCATCGACTCATCGAACGGAATGCGCGGGAACGGATACGGGGTCACATCGCGACCACCACCGAACTCGACAAAGATGTCATGCAAAACCGGCTCAATCGCGGCGAACACGTCTTCCTGGGTGGCAAACGCCATCTCGAAGTCGAGCTGATAAAACTCGCCCGGCGAACGGTCGGCACGGGCATCTTCATCGCGGAAGCACGGTGCGATCTGGAAGTATTTGTCAAAGCCCGAAACCATCAGCAGCTGCTTGAACTGCTGGGGCGCCTGCGGCAGGGCATAGAACTGACCCGGATGCATGCGCGACGGCACCAGGAAGTCACGCGCGCCTTCCGGCGAGCTTGCGGTCAGGATCGGCGTCTGGATTTCCAGGAAGCCCTGCGCGGTCATTTTCTGACGCATGGCCGAAATCACCTGCGAGCGCAGAACGATGTTCGAATGCACGCTTTCGCGACGCAGATCGAGATAACGGTGACGCAGGCGAACCTCTTCACCATATTCGACATCGCCAAAGACCGGCATCGGCAGAACTTCAGCCGAAGACTGGACTTCGATGTTCGAGGCATAAACTTCGATCTCGCCGGTCGGCAGGTTAGGGTTGATGGTCTCGGCCGTACGTTTGACAACCTTGCCATCGACCGTGATCACGCTCTCGGCACGCGCTTTATCAAGCGTTTCGAACAGCGGGCTTGAAATGTCGATCACGACCTGGGTGATGCCGTAATGGTCGCGCAAGTCTACGAACAGAAGGTTGCCGTGGTCACGTTTACGGTGAATCCAGCCAGACAGGCGAACTTCCGCGTCGGCGTCAGTCGCGCGCAGCGCATTACAATTGTGTGAGCGAAAAGGATGCATTGTCATTCCAGGTTGCTTTGTATTTTGGGCCGCAAATTTGGCCGCAAAGGTGCATGCCAGACCCGCGCTGTCAAACAAAAAACGCACCACAACATGCCCGCCACGCGATGATCAAAGCATGATCCGGGCGATTATGTGTGATGTTCCCCTGCCCAAACGGCGCGGTGTATAGGGTCTAAACCCAACTGAATGCTTGAAATGGTCGCGAGGCATTTGTGCGGATATCAGGAGCTTTACCGCAGAAAGGCTCGCTGCCTTTCAAGGTGAAGCGACGCAATAGCCCGTGCAAATGCCTCCGATCCGAAGGACATCAGAAGAATCTACGACCTGCTTCGTCAATCACCTTGGCCGGGTAGCACCCGCCCTGCAGCGATTTCCTCGCATCTCTTGATTGTTCTGATGCCATTTTAAACATTCAGTTGGGTTTAGACCCTACCAAATTCAGCGGTATAAAACGCGCAGACGCGCTCTTCGTCAAGTGCCGCTAATGCAGATCAGCAAATCATTCCGCGCTGATCTTGATCGCCTGCAGATCCTTGACCTTGATAAAGTCGATCAGACGCCCGGTGCCCGGCGTGATTTCGCCCCAGTGATCAACATCGAACTCGAAATGCGCCAGACCACAGGTCGGGTATTTGCGCGCCATGATCTCGCGGGCTTGATCATTGCCACCACCATAAAGCGATTGGGCAAAAACCTCGATCCCCGGATTATGGCCGACAAACATCACATGCTTGGCGTCTTCATGGGTGTGGTGCAGGTTTTCAAGCAAGACCCGCTCCCCTGCCATATACAGATCTTCGTTATAGATCACATCGGCATCGGTTGCGAAATCCCGCCCCAAAAGGCCAAGGGTCTGTACCGCACGCGCCGCTGTCGAACACCAGATCAGGTCCGGCACCAGCTCATGCTGGCGCAGATAGCGCCCCATAAAGGGTGCTGCCTTTTCACCGCGACGGTTCAGTTCGCGGTCATGGTCGGCCCGACCCGGATCCGCCCAGCTTGATTTGGCATGCCGAAGCAACAACAGCGTTTTCATGTCTTCGTATCTCGGATCAAACGGTGTTCTTCCATGCCATATCGCACGCCGGGAAGCTATTATAAAAACTGACACATAAATTTAAGAAAATTGCACCCACCCAAGCAGTTATCCTATACTCCATTTGCAACCGGGAACTGTCGCATAAATTCAAAGACGTTCCCTCAATCCGCAGGAGGCATAGCGTGACACACGCCGCTGCAGTTCAATCAAGCGCGATCACCATTGAGTCGGAAAGCCGCTTTATTAACCGCGAATTATCGTGGTTGGCATTCAACAATCGCGTTCTTGAAGAAGCCCAGAACACGGGTCACCCGCTGCTTGAAAGACTGCGCTTTCTGTCGATTTCAGCCAGCAACCTTGATGAATTCTACATGGTGCGCGTCGCCGGCCTCGTCGGTCAGATCCGAGCAGGCATGACCAAGGTCAGTCAGGATGGCATGAGCCCGTCCGAACAGTTGCGCGCCATTACCTTTGACGCCAACCAGCTGATGCAGGATCAGCAGCGCGTCTGGCGGCAACTCAGCACCGAAATGGAAAAAAAGGGCATCTCGGTCATTGATCAGTCCGACCTGACCCAAACCGACCGCAAATGGCTGGATGGCTATTTCACCCGTGAAATCTTCCCGACGTTGACCCCGCTTGCCATTGATCCGTCGCACCCCTTCCCGTTTATTCCCAACCTTGGCTTTGCCATCGTCATGCAGCTGTTTGATCCGGCTGACGGGCACAATATGCGCGGTCTTATTCCCGTACCGCAAAAGATCGGCCGTTTCTTGCGCCTGCCAGGCCGCAATGAACGCTATCTTCCGGTCGAACAGGCGATCCTGCTGTATCTTGGCAAGCTGTTCCCGGGCTTTGACATGATCGAACACGGTTTCTTCCGCGTCATCCGGGATTCGGATGTGGAAATCGAAGAAGAAGCCGAAGATCTGGTGCGCGTCTTTAAAACTGCGCTGAAACGCCGCCGTCGCGGCAGCATCATCCGCCTCAAGGTCAATGCGGCAATGCCCGAAGACCTGCTTGATTTTGTCATTGATGAACTCGATGTCGCACTTGAGGAAGTCGTCAAGGTTGACGGCTTGCTCGGCGTTGTGGATGTCAAACAGCTGATCGATTCCGATCTGCATCACGACTTGCTGTTTTCACCTTATGCGGCGCGCTATCCCGAACGGGTACGTGACTTTGGCGGCGATTGCTTTGCTGCAATCAGCAAAAAGGATCTGGTCGTCCATCACCCGTTCGAAGATTTCGATGTGGTGGTGCAGTTCCTGTTGCAGGCAGCCCGTGACCCGGATGTGGTCACCATCAAACAAACGCTGTACCGCACGTCTGAAAACAGCCCGATCGTCAAGGCCCTGATCGCTGCGGCCGAGGCGGGTAAATCGGTTACGGCGATGGTCGAACTTAAAGCCCGATTTGACGAAGAAGCCAACCTGCGCTGGGCGGCCGACCTTGAACGTGCCGGCTGTCAGGTGGTTTATGGCTTCCTGGACTGGAAGACGCATGCCAAGGTGTCGCTGGTGGTCCGCCGTGAAACCCACGGCCTTAAGACCTATACCCACTTCGGAACCGGCAACTATCACCCGATCACGGCCAAGTTCTATACCGATATTTCGTTCTTCTCATGCGATCCGGCACTGGGCCGTGACGCGGGTAGCATCTTTAATTTCATGACCGGTTATGCCACCCCGCGCTCGCTTGAAAAAATCGCGATTGCACCGCATACCCTGCGGCCGACCCTTCTCACCCACATTGATCAGGAAATCGAGAACTGCAAGGCAGGCAAACCATCTGGCATCTGGGCCAAGATGAACAGTCTGGTCGATCCAGTGGTGATTGACGCGCTTTACCGCGCAAGTCAGGCTGGTGTGCATATCGAACTGGTGGTGCGTGGCATTTGCTGCCTGCGTCCAGAGGTCCCCGGCCTTTCGGAAAATATCCGCGTCAAATCGATTGTCGGACGGTTCCTTGAACATTCGCGCATTGTTGTCTTTGCCAACGGGGCAAAGCTGCCCTCGCGCAAGGCCAAGGCGTTTATTTCATCGGCCGACTGGATGCCACGCAACCTCAATCGCCGTGTTGAAACCCTTGTCCCGGTTGAAAATCCGACCTGTCAGCAACAGATTGTTGAACAGATCATGATTGCCAATCTCAAGGACACGGCACAGGCATGGCATCTGCAGCCGGACGGGTCCTATGAACGCTGCGAGGCCGGTGAAAATGCATTCTCGTCGCACAAATATTTCATGACAAACCCGTCACTTTCCGGCCGCGGAAGTGCGCTGGATCAAGCCGACCCCAATGTTCCCGTGCTACAGCTTGACGACTAAAGACGACGACCAAGACGACCAACAGGTGCCAACATCTTATGCTGACTGACCAACGGGCTTCCAACCGCATCGCGATCATAGATGTTGGCTCCAACTCTGTGCGGCTTGTCATTTTCGATGGCATGACCCGTGCGCCTGTGCCGATCTTCAATGAAAAGGTCATGTGCGGCCTCGGCCGCGATCCCGACAACACTGGCAAGCTCAATCCGGAAGGGGTCGAGCTCGCCGTTGTCGCCATGCACCGTTTTGCCAACCTTCTGCGGGCGATGAAAGTCACCCATGTCGATGTGCTGGCGACTGCAGCCGTGCGCGCGGCAACCGATGGCAAGGAATTCTGCGACCGGGTGGCGGCTGAGACCGGCCTTAAGGTCAAAGTGATCGACGGCCTTGAAGAAGCCCGTCTGTCCGCACTTGGCATCATTTCAGGCGACCCGCTGGCTTCAGGCATAATGGGTGATATCGGCGGCGGATCGCTTGAACTGGTCTTGCTTGACAAGGGTGAAATCAAACAGCGCGTCAGCCTGCCGTTGGGTGCGATGCGCCTGCATACGGTGTTTGGCTCTGATCGCGCGCGCCTGACGGCCGAAATCAACAAGCATCTTGATACGGTCGACTGGCTCTCTGATGCCAAGGGTCAGCAACTTTATGCGGTTGGCGGTTCGTGGCGTTCAATCGCCAAGCTGTTCATTGCCCAGGAAAACTATCCGATTTCGGTGGTGCATAATCTTGCCATGCCGCAATCGGAAATGGCCGAGCTCACCCACATCATCTCCCAGCAAAGCCGGGTGTCGCTTGAAAAAATCGGTGGCGTATCCAAACGCCGTATCGACAGCCTGCCCCATGCCTCGCTTGTCATGAACATGCTGCTCGCGCGCATGAAACCAAACGAGGTCGTTTTCTCCGGGCACGGCCTTCGCGAAGGCTGGATGTATGAAGTTTTGCCCGAAGATCTGCGTCAACGCGATCCGGTGCTGGAAGCCTGCTTCAGTTTTGCCGAAGACGGCGAACGTTTCCAGCAGCATGGCGAAGAAGTCGCCAAGTGGTGCGCACCGGTCTTTTCCGAATTGCCGGTCAATATCGAACGCCTGCGTCTGGCTGCCTGCATCATTGGCGATATCGGCTGGAACGAACATCCCGATTACCGTGCCATTCAAAGCTACAACCGCATCCTTCGCCACCCCTATATCGACCTCAATCACCATGACCGGGTGTTCCTCGCCTACACCATTGGCTCGCGCTATGCAGGCAACTTCAAGGGGGACGCGGCAAGTGACCGTATCCTCAGCGACGATGACCGCCTGACCGGCCGCTTGTTTGGTCATGTCATTCGTTTGGGCCATACGCTTTCTGGCGGTGTCGAGGGTATCCTGCCACAAACACAATTGCTCCTCGAAGACGGCAAGCTCGTCCTGCAATTCGAAAAACAGGCCGCCACTCTGTACGGCGAAGTCGTCGAACAGCGCCTGTCAAAACTGGCCAAACTGATGAACCGTGAAAGCGAAGTGCGTCTGGCATAGGACAGGGAACAGGTCCAGACGCTTAAGCTTCCCCGAACAGTTTGCAATCCCTGCCAAAACCGGTATTTTGGAAATGCTTTCCAAGCACCCCGTCCGCGGAAAGGGCTGCGCCCGGTTTATCGCATATGAAACACACGGTTTCCTTGCCTGTCTGGCGGACACAGGCGATATGAACAGGGGAATCGTATGTCTGCGTCACGCACATCGAAATCCGATCACACCCAAAACGCCAACGCTGCGCCAAAACCCTCTGCGCGCAAAAGCCCGATCTTTGACGGTCGCCTGAACCTTGAACAACAGCGCAAACGCGCCAAGGAATTGCTGCGTAATCTCCGCGCCGAAACGCCCTCCGCAAGCACGCGCGCTCAAAGTGCGGGCCATAAAATCTCGCCCGACACCGCCCAGCTTGCCGATGCTCAATTAATCATTGCGCGTGAAAACGGCTTTGCCAGCTGGCCGAAAATGAAGGCCCATATCGATCAAATCACCGAGCGCAATCGCCAGATTGCCAATGGCGCACCATCATCGCTTGATACCGCCAACACCCTGCATCTGCGCTGCGGATCAGACATCCGCCACGGTCTTAAGACCGCCGGCTTCACCGGTGCCTTTCTCGAATTTTCCGATCCGTTCTGTCAGGGTCCTGTCCCCGACCTGCCACTCGATCAATTCGTCCAAACCCGCGCCGATTTTATCGCCAAGGCCTATGACATCGCCGCCAAAGACGCACTTGCGCGTTCAAAACGCGAATATGGCGCGCTGGCAACGCTGGGCGATTTTGATCATGTTGTGCTGTGGTTCGAACATGACAGTTACGACCAACTGATCCTGGCCTTCTTGCTTGATTACATCAATGCCACGCGGCCTGATACGCGGTTGGAAGTGATATCGGTGGGGAAAGTACCGGGTATTGAGCGCTTTATCGGCCTGGGGCAACTATCCCCGGAACTTCTGATCTGGTGCTGGGACACCCATCGCAAACCAATCACGCAAGACATGCTCGACTTTGGCAGCCAAACCTGGCGCGCCATCCGATCCGAAACACCAGATGATCTTCACGCTCTGGTCACATCGACCACATCACCCCTGCCCCACATGATCGGCGCCCTCAAACGCCATCTGGCCGAACTCCCAGATCCCGAAACCGGCCTTGGCCTGACGCAAAAGCTCACCCTGCAAATCATCAATGATCATGGCCCGCTGCCTGTCGGCAAGGTCTTCGGCCACCTGATGCGAAGCGTTGATCCGCTGCCCTATCTCGGCGATCTGATGTTCTGGTCAGAAATCCAGTGGATGATGGACTGCCACGCCCCGCTTTTCACCCTGTCAGACGCCGATCAAGGAACCAACTGGGCAGAACGGATCATCACCCTCACAGACACCGGCCACGAAACCCTGTCCGGCACCCGCAACTTCCTTGATAACTTCACAGGCACCCGTTGGGTTGGGGGTATCCGGATCAGTCCTTCTCTTGTGTCATGACACCGGCGCGTCCGCATTTGTCGCATTGGGACGGTGCAAAGGAACAATTATTTTCGTTGTGTCAAGAATCTCTGATTGGACATTGAGCCCGGATTGAATATGTTCTGCCTCACGGGGATTTGGACATTCTGCAGGGAACCTAAATGGCGGCGAGAACGACAGTTATCACGATCACCCACAACGGGGGGCTCGTCATTGGCGGGCTTTTGCAATCGCTTCCTGCCGACCTGCCACTGATCGTCGTCGACAATGCTTCCAAGGACGATACGCTTGATATTGTTGCCAAGCTGCGCCCGGACGCAACAGTCATCCGCAACAGCGAGGGTCTGGGCTATGGTGCTGCTGCCAGTCAGGGACTTGAAGCCGTTGAAACCGAATTCGCACTGCTTGCCAACCCGGACTCACTGATGACCGCGGATGCCGTAAACGCTCTGGTCTCCGCCGCAGACCAATATACCGACGCTGCCATGTTCGGGCCGCTGCATAAAGATGGCAACGGCAATATCGAACCTAGCCATGATGTCGAACTCTGGAAACGTGGAGACTTTGGTAAACTTGCCTACCACTGTGTTCCCGAAGGCCCACTCTGTGTCGAATTTCTGTCGGGTGCGGTCAACCTTGTGCGCATGGATGTCATGAAACAGATCGGGTTCTATGACCCGGAGATCTATCTTTATTACGAAGATGACGACATGTGCACGCGCCTGCGTCGCGCCGGACACGGTCTTATCCTCGTCGCCGATTCAGTGGTGACACATCTCAATGGCGGCTCGGTTCGTCCAAACCGGGCATATTACTGGGAAAAGTTCTGGAACATCGCATGGTCCAGAATATACTTTGAACGCAAATACAAAGGCCGCCTCGCAGGAAGCTGTCTTGGCATCAAATACGCTACGCGGTTTGCCGGAAAGGCCCTTTTGTACGGGCTGACCTTCAAACGCAAGAAAGGCTGGCGCGATCTGGCGAGGTCTGCTGGCTCTCTGGCAGCGGTCCTTGGTGTGAGGGCATCGAAACTACCGCGCGCAGCAAAACACTAGGTCGACTGACATCAAAACCTGAATGAGCGGATATCTTTTCAAATGAAGGCAGTAATTCTTGCAGGCGGATATGGCAGTCGATTGAGCGAGGAGACCTCGGTCAAGCCAAAGCCGATGGTCGAAATCGGCGGCAAGCCAATCCTTTGGCACCTGATGAAAATTTACGCTGCCCACGGCGTCAATGAATTCGTGATCTGCCTTGGCTACAAGGGCTATGTGATCAAAGAATACTTTGCTAACTACTTCCTGCACCACGCCGATGTCACCATTGATATGGCGACCAACCAGCTTGAATACCACAATGCCAATGCCGAACCGTGGAAGATCACACTGGTCGACACGGGGCTAAACAGCATGACCGGCGGCCGCATCCGGCGCGTTGGTGACTATCTCAATGATGATGAACCCTTCTGCCTGACCTATGGCGATGGTCTGGGCGATGTTGATATCACCGCCAGCATTGATTTCCACAAAAAACAGGGCCGCAAGGCCACCATGACCGTCGTCTCCCCGCCCGGCCGTTTTGGTGCGACCGTTCTGGAGGGTGACCGGGTTTCGACTTTTCAGGAAAAGCCGCTGGGCGATGGTGCGCGCATCAATGCCGGCTTCTTTGTCTGCGAGAAATCCGTCTTGAACGAGATTGCTGAAGACAAAACGGTCTGGGAGGCTGAACCACTGCGCAATCTGGCTGATCAGGGCGAACTCTCCGCCTGGCGTCATGATGGCTTCTGGCAGCCGATGGATACACTTCGCGAAAAACAGATGCTTGAGAACCTCTGGACAGAGGGCAGCGCCCCCTGGAAGGTTTGGTAACCCTCATGCGGCCAAGCGAAAACCTTCGTTCATTCTGGTCAGGTAAACGCGTTCTTCTGACCGGCCATACCGGCTTCAAGGGCAGTTGGGCAGCCTGCTGGCTGATGCAAATGGGCGCAGAAGTCCATGGGTTTGCATTGGCGCCGGAAACCGATCCCAGCCTGCATGACCTGCTTGATCTGGACTATGCGTCCGAAACCATTGCCGATTTGCGCGACCGGGCTGACATCACTGCCACGGTAAAAAACGTCCAACCGGAACTTGTGTTGCACATGGCAGCCCAGCCGCTTGTCCGCCGGGGCTACCGAGAACCGGTCGAAACCATGGCAACCAACATCATGGGCACCGCGCATCTTCTGGACGCGCTGCGCGATAGTCCGGGCCTTAAGGGTGTTCTGGTGGTTACCAGCGACAAGGCCTATGACAATGACAGTTACGATCAGGCACACGGCGAAATCGTGTTTAAAGAGGATGATGCACTGGGTGGTCGCGATCCCTACAGCGCGTCGAAAGGCTGTCAGGAAATTGTTGCGCGCAGCTTTGGTCAAAGCTATTTCCGCGCGGCAAACACCCCGGTTGTAACCGCACGTGCCGGCAACGTGGTAGGAGGCGGGGACTGGTCCGAAGATCGTCTGATGACCGATATCATTCGTGCAATTTCCAACGGTCAGCCGGTTGAACTACGCAGCCCCGGCACCACTCGTCCTTGGCAACATGTCATCGAACCTGTTTCAGGCTATCTGATGTATCTTCAGGCTGCGGTTGAAGGCAAAACAACCATTTCAGCGCTTAATTTCGGCCCGCATGAGTCGCACACCGTGGGCCATGTGACCAACCTGATGCTGGATGCTTGGGGATCTAAAACTGGCATCACGCAACAGGACAATACCGGTGGCAGCAAAGAGGCACTTACGCTTGCGCTGGATTCAAGCCTTGCCACCAAAACCCTTTCTTGGGAACCGCGCATTGACCTGCTGACCTGTGTGGAATGGATTGTCGCTTGGCACAAGGCACAGCTTGATGGACGTAACATGCGTGATATGACCGAGGCACAGATAGCCTCGTTTGAGATGATGATGGATAAGAAATGACAACGCCAACCTGCCGCGCCTGCGGAACCGACCTGAAACACACGCTTGTTGATCTTGGCCTGAGCCCGCTTGCCAATTCCTATGTGCCGCTTGATCAGGCAGAACAGAAGGACGCGCGTTACCCGTTGCATGCGCGCGTCTGCAGCAACTGCTTCCTTGTGCAGGTCGATGACGTTGTCCCGCCATCCGAAATCTTCAGCCACTATGCCTATTTCTCGAGCTATTCCTCAAGCTGGGTCGAACATGCCCGCAAATACTGCGAAACCGCAGCGGAGCGACTTGGTCTTGGCAAAGACTCACTCGTTGTCGAAGTGGCCTCCAACGATGGCTATCTGCTTCAGCATTTTGTCGCCAAATCAATCCCGGTTCTGGGCGTCGAGCCCGCAGCCAATGTCACCGAGGAAGCCGAGAAAAAGGGTGTCAAAAGCCTCGTTGCCTTCTTTGGCAAGGAAACGGCCGAAAAAATCATTGCCGAACATGGCCACGCAAACCTGACTGCCGCCAATAACGTTCTGGCCCATGTGCCCGATATCAATGACTTCGTATCGGGCTTTGCCACGGTTCTGGCTGATGACGGGGTATCGACATTTGAATTCCCGCACCTTCTGAACCTTCTGGAAAAGACCCAGTTCGACACCATTTATCATGAACATTTCTCCTACCTTTCGCTTTATGCCGTTGAGAAATGCTTTGAGAAAAATGGACTAAAGGTCTTTGATATCGAAGAACTGCCAACCCATGGTGGTAGCCTGCGCGTCTGGGCTCAGAAGACCGTTGGCACACGCCCCGAGACTGACCGCCTCAAGGCCCTTCGTGCCAAGGAAGAAGACGCAGGCATCGCAACTCTTGCCTGCTACGAGGGCTTTGACGCCAAATGCCGCAAAATCCGCGAAGACCTTCTGGCCTTCCTGAAACAGGCCAAGGCTGATGGTAAAACCGTCGCCGGTTATGGTGCCGCCGCCAAGGGCAACACGCTTTTGAACTACTGCGACATCAATAGCGACCTGATTGATTTCGTCGTTGATGCCAACCCGCACAAGCAAAACACGCTTCTGCCCGGCAGCCATATTCCGGTCCACGCGCCAGACCACCTTAAGGTCGCCAAACCGGATTATGTCCTGATCCTGCCGTGGAACCTGTCGAACGAGATCATGAAAAGCATGTCGCATGTCAGCGATTGGGGCGGTCAATTCATGGTTGCCATCCCCAAGGTCGAAGTGATCGGATGAAGTTCATCCCGACAGATATCGCAGGTGTCGACCTGATCACGCTTGAAACGCACAGCGATGATCGCGGCTTTTTTGCGCGCACCTTCTGCAAGCAAGAACTCGCTGCCAACGGCCATGATTTCGAGATCGATCAGGCCAATCTGTCGTTTAATCATCATGCGGGCACGCTGCGCGGTATGCATTGTCAGGCCGCACCGGTCGGTGATCCCAAAATCGTTCGCTGCATTTCCGGCGCGATCTATGATGTGGTGATTGATCTGCGCGCCAATTCACCGACCTATTGCCAATGGGTTGGGGCTGAATTATCTGCCGCTAACCGCAACTCCCTGATCATCCCGGCGGGTTGCGCCCATGGCTTCCTGACCCTGAAACCCGATACCGAGGTCCTCTATCTGATGGGCGCACCGTTCGTGCCCGACCTCGCATCCGGGGTGCGATGGGACGATCCGGCTTTTGGCATTAAGTGGCCGCAAAAGCCTGCGATCATCAATGATCGCGATGCCAACTATCCTGATTACGAGCCATCAAAATGAAGGTTCTTGTCACCGGCGCGAACGGCCTGATCGGCCCCTATGCCTGCGCAAAATTGATCGCAGCGGGGCATGACGTCATCACCTGCGGCCGTTCCACGCCAAATGCCGGCGACCTCCCCGGACAGCAGGTCTCCGGTGATCTACTTGATAACAGCTTTCGCAAACAGTTGATAAAAACCGAACGTCCAGAAGGTCTGCTCCATCTGGCTTGGCAGACCAAGCATGGCCATTTCTGGAACGCACCGGACAACCCCGATTGGCGTGATGCCAGCATTGATCTTCTCGAACGCTTCCATGATCACGGCGGCAAACGCGCTGTCCTTGCCGGAAGCTGTGCAGAGTATGACTGGCAGGGAATTGCACAGGGCCAGAAACTGACCGAGGACGCAACGTGCAAACCGCACACGCTGTATGGGCAGGAAAAACTCAAGCTCGCCCAACACTGCCTTGATCTGAATGCCCAAGGTGCCTCAATCGCCTGGGGGCGGCTGTTTCTGCTTTGCGGTCCCAAAGAACCAACCGCACGCTTCGTCCCGGCCATCACATGTGCCCTTCTGGTGGGTGATACCGCCAAAATGAGTTCCGGCAAACAAATCCGCGATTTCATGCATACGGCCGATGCGGGCGCTGCCTTTGCCAAGCTGGTCGATCATTCCTTCACCGGCCTGATCAACATCGCCAGCGGTGAAGGTCACAGCCTGCTAACCGTCGCGGAAACCATCAAAAGCCTGATCGGACGCGGCACCATCGCTGCGGGCAGCCTACCAGACCGCCCCGATGACCCACCCTATCTGGTCGCTGACACTTCAAAACTTGCGCAAACCGTTGGTTTCAAGTGTCAGTTTGACCTAACATCGGCATTGCGCGATTGCATTGATTGGTGGCAGCACGATGAAACTTAAAGACCGTCTTCGGAAATTGCTGGGCATCAAGCCCAAGTCGGCAAAACTTCCCGCCAATGTCACCATCGGCCGGCATACCTATGGCCTGAACAAGAACATGGTCGCTGGTGCTGGTCCGGATGCGGGCCTTTCTGTCGGGTCCTATTGCTCCATCGGGCCGGACGTGCTGTTTCTGTGCAAGGTAGATCACCCGCTGAACTATCCCAGCACATATCCATTCAAAACGCGCCTTTGGTCCCCGGATCAACCAAACAGTGACGCCATCACCAAAGGGCCAATCACGCTCGGCCATGATGTCTGGATTGGTGCGCGTGCGATTGTTCTCTCTGGCGTCAATATCGGCACCGGGGCTGTTGTCGCAGCAGGCGCCATCGTCACCAAGGATGTGCCTCCCTATGCCATTGTCGGGGGCAACCCGGCGCGCGTCATCAAAAAGCGTTTTGACGATCAGCAGATCGAAAAGCTGCTTGCGACCCGCTGGTGGGAGCGCAGCGACACCGAACTTCGCGACATGGCTGATCTGCTCTATGGCGATGTCGATGCCTTTCTTGCAGCCTTGCAGAACCGCACCTGATCAACACTCCCAAAAGCCCTACCCCAACCCGCGCGACGCCCGGAATATCTCGTTGCGGAGCCACTTATGCGCGGCGTTGGCGGCGTTGCGGACGTGCCAGTATTGGGCGAAGCCATATTCGCGGAACTCGAACGGTAGATCGAATTCGCCAAAGCCCTGCATCATGGTGCCTGACAGGCGCGATGGCAGGGTGGCGATAATCTCTGTGCCGCGGATCAGATTAGCGACACTGGCAAAGGTCGGCACCTGAAGGGCGGTGCGGCGGGATCGGCCAAGACTGCGCAGGATGTCATCAACTTCCGAGCTGTCATTGGCCCCGATCATCACCCGTGCATGGCTGGCCGCACAGTAGCGGTCCAGCGTCGCGGGCGGTGTATCGTGAAATGCCGGATCATAAAAACATCGCATCCGTTCGCGAAACAGGCCTTGGCGCGTAATATCGCCATGCTTGCCAGATGAATCGATGGTGATCGCATGATCAATCGTGCCATCGCGCAGCCATTTGACCATCCGCTCCAGGCCCGGCACCGGCAAAACCTTGAGCCGGATGTCGGCCGCACAGTTTTGTACCCGTTGCATCAGCGCAGGCAGGATCACCGCCACCTCATAATCATTGGCACCAATCACAAACCGTGCGCTGTGATCGGCGTTCCCCGGATCAAACGTCACAACCCGCGTAAGCCCGTGCATCCCCTGTAGCAACGAGCGTACTTGGGGCGCGATTTCATCGGCATGGGCGGTTGGCGCCACTGATCGGCCGGAGCGCACAAACAACGGATCGCCAATAATCTGGCGCAACCGATCCAGCCCATGACTGACGGTTGGCTGTCCGATATCCAGACGATGTGCAGCGGCCGTCACCGATCCCTCGTCATAAATTGTCAGAAACAGCCTCAGCAGGCGATAATCAAGATCCAATTCATCGATATTCATGCATATGTATTATCACACCCATCGAATTGATCATATGCATTGTTCGGATCACACTTCTCCCATCAACAGGCACTGCCTGCCCCTTAACGGAGAAACTGACATGACCGTATTGATCACCGGCGCGACCGGCCAACTTGGAACGCTGGTTGTTAAACATCTGCTGGATCGCATTCCGGCAAGCGATATCGCCGTAAGTGTGCGCACCCCCGAAAAGGCCGCAGAGCTCGCTGCCAAGGGCATTGATGTTCGCAAGGGCGATTTCAACGACGTAGCCCTGATGACCAAGGCCTTTGCGGGTATCGACACCGCACTCATCATCTCGGCCGAGGACGACAACGCAACCCGCATCAAACAGCACAGAACGGCGGTCGATGCCGCCAAGGCCGCAGGCGTCAAACACATCGTCTATACCGGCATTGTCGATCCCAAGGCCGATGCCGATTTCACCTATTCGGCCATTCACCTTGATACCGAAAACTACATCCGCCAAACCGGCCTTGCCTACACGATCTTGCGCAACAGCTTCTATGCCGATCTGTTGCTGGCAGGTGTCCCGCACGCGCTTGAAACCGGCGATTACGGTGCACCGGCCGGGGATGCCAAAATCACCTATATCCCGCGCAATGACCTTGCAGAAGCCGCAGCGGTCGTGCTTGCCAACCCGGCCGATCATATCAACAAGATCTATGACCTGACGGGCACCAAGGGTGTTACCCATAGCGAAATCGCAGGCTACATCGCCGATGCCACCGGCAAGCCGGTCAAGTTCGTCGACCTGCCAGCAGAAGTCCATACCGGCATCCTCGGAAGCCTCGGCCTGCCAGACCATCTGGTCGAAGCCCTTTCGGGCCTTTATGTCGGGGCGAAAAAAGGCGATTACGAAACCGTCAGCCCCGATTTCGAAAAGGTCGTGGGTCGCAAGCCACAATCGGTCGAGGATTTCATCAAGTCCGCATTGGCACGCTAGGCCAAAGTCCCAAAACACAAAAAAACGGGCCCCGAAAGGGGCCCGGCAAGTTTTCAGGGAGGCATCATGAAGCTGACTTTACGGAGCAAAAGTCAGCAGGGAGGAAACAAAAAGCACGGCGGTCGATGTGATCGAAAAAGCGATATACTTGATAATCATGTTCAGGTTCCTTTGCGGGGTGGCAGGCAAGTCAGCACCGGGGTCGCACCACCTTGCCTGCCGGGTAGAACTCGTTTCCGCCGAACTTTCCTGTCCCTTCAGGGAACCGGAACATGGCGGGGTGATCTAAATCGGGATTACAATCCCAAGTCTGACAGCCCCGGATGATCATCCGGACGGCGGCCAAGCGGCCAATGGAACAGGCGGTCTTCAGCCGAAATCGGCTTGTCATTGATGGATGCCACGCGATGGCGCATCAGCCCGTCCTCATCAAATTCCCAGTTCTCGTTGCCATAGGCCCGGAACCAGTTGCCGCTGTCATCGCGATATTCATAGGCAAAGCGCACAGCGATGCGGTTTTCATGAAACGCCCAAAGTTCCTTGATCAGGCGATAGTCCAGTTCCTTGGCCCATTTGCGGGTCAGGAAGGCAACGATGTTTTCGCGACCGGCAAACATTTCGGACCGGTTGCGCCAGCGGCTGTCTGGCGTATAGGCCAGCGACACCTTTTCAGGATCTCGGCTGTTCCAGCCATCTTCGGCCAAACGGACTTTCTGTTTGGCAGTTTCAACGTTAAAGGGCGGAAGTGGCGGCCGTGACATCAATCTGATCCTTTGGTCTGTGGTCAATAAGGGGCCCCCGGTCAGCTCGGAGCAACATGCGGAGGGGGGATCGCCGACCGGGGGAAGTTCCGGGAGTTTGCCCTGCCCTCAGGCAGCAGAGGCATTCACCACCGGGAAATCAATCGGGGTATCAAAGGCTTCGTTGAGGTAATTGGTCAGGGTATTGAGCGCGACATGGGCCACGATCTCGACCAGTTCGGCCTCGCTGTAACCGGCAAGTTTGGCCGCACTGACATCACCTTCGCTGACCTGGCCACGGTTTTTCACCAGGGCCACGGCAAAACGTACAGCCGCATCAGCCTTCTGATCCGTCGACGTACCGTTACGGTTTGCCGCGATCTCGGCGTCATCAAGTTTCGCCAGGTTTTTACCAAGATAGGTATGCGCCGACAGGCAATAGTCACAGCCATTGAGCTGGGCAACTGCAAGGGCAATGCGTTCGCGGGTCTGCGGATCCAGTGCGCCTTTGGAAAGCGCACCATTCAAACCAAGATAACCTTCAAGGGCTGCCGGGCTGTTTGCCGTCAGACGGAACAGGTTCGGAACCGAACCAAGCATCTTGTTGACACCTTCAAGAAGCGGCTGGGCGGTTTCGGGTGCTGCGTCGATCGAAGCAGGCAGAGAAATGCGGGTCATTGAAACTCTCCTTAACAAGTTCGGGTTGATCAGTGTTGAAAACATATATACAGACAGGTCTGTCTACTTGTCAAATATAATTTTGAAATGATCGTTCTGTTATGAGCAAAGGTTGCATTTCTGCGGTTTTCCCGCCACAAAGATACAGACCGGTCTGACTATCGAAGTGCCGAATCCGACCACTGGAGTGAAAAAAGTTGAAATCGAAACGCGACGTTCTCGTCGATACGGCCCTGCGTCTTTTCTATACTCAGGGCTTCAATGCCACCGGAATCGACAAGATTCTCGCCGAATCCGGCGTCGCCAAAATGACGATGTACAAACACTTCAAGTCCAAGGACGAGCTGATCCTCGCCGCCCTCACGCGCCGCGATGAACAGTTCCGCGACTGGCTGACATCGGAAATGCAAAAGGCGTCCACCAATCCGCGCGAACAGATTCTTGCGATGTATGATGCGCTCGA
This sequence comes from Thalassospira sp. HF15, assembly GCF_011806525.1. Taxonomy (GTDB): domain Bacteria; phylum Pseudomonadota; class Alphaproteobacteria; order Rhodospirillales; family Thalassospiraceae; genus Thalassospira. The sequence goes on from NZ_JAAVKI010000004.1 coordinate 226,738, forward strand.
AGAATGGTTCCACGGGCGCGCCTTCAAGGGCATGGGATTTTCGGGCTGCGCCTTTATCAATGCCTCAAGCGAGTTCGCCAAGCTTGACCACCCCGCTCACAAGATCGCAGCCGAACACAAGGTCTGTGTTCTCGAACATATTGCTGATCTGTGTGAGAAGGCCGGCGCATCCAACCCCAAACAACTCGCCGAGGAATTGGCCCTGCTCAAGGAAGGTGCGATTGTTACAGCACAGGTCCGCGGCATGCCCGAATCGGCCCGAATCGCCAAGACCATGGCAACCAGATTGCTCGATGCGGCCCTTCCCGCCTGACGGCGTCAGTAAGCCGGTCTAAAAAAACAAAACGGGGCCATATAAGGCCCCGTTTTTTGTTCGCTTTAGTCGAAAGCTAATTAGCTATCAAGTTCGACAAAGACCACTTCGCCGTCTTTCAGCTTAAGGCCAAGCTGCCCGTGTTTGAGGCGCAGCGCATATTGCCCGAACAGATCGCGGCGCCAGCCACGCATCGCAGGCACATCCGCCTCATCATCAGCTGCAATGTTCTGCAGATCATCGCTTGAGGCCACCAGACGCTGGGCAACACCCTTTTCCTCGGCACAAAGCTTCAAAAGGACTTTAAGCAACTCGACCGTCGGGCCGATGCCAGCAGGAAGTTCGATGCGTTGTTTCGGCTTCGGCCACTGATCCTGCGGGCTGTCCAACGCTGCCTTGATCGCCTCGATAATCGCCTGCCCCGGCTTGGAACTGCCAAAGTTCCGCCCGACACCACGGGTTTTATCAAGGTCCTTGTCCGTCATCGGCTGACGGGCCGCAATATCCAGCAAGGTATCATCGCGCAAAATCCGGTTACGCGGCAGGTTCTTGCGCTGCGCTTCGGTTTCGCGCCATTCACCAAGCGCACGGGCGACTGCCAGGAATTTCGGGCTGTTGGACCGGGTTTTAAGCCGCTTCCATGCATCGGCCGGCTCAATCGAATAGATCGACGGATCGGTCAGGCGTTCCATTTCCTCAAACAGCCAAACAGCACGGCCATTGGCCTCAAGCCGTTCATGAAATGCCTCATAGATCACGCGCAGATGGGTCACATCCGACAGCGCGTAACTGATCTGTTTGGTAGAAAGCGGGCGGCGTGACCAATCGGTAAAGCGCATCGATTTATCGATATTTTTGCGCGCCACCTTGTTGACCAGCGTCTCATAGCCGACCTGATCGCCATAGCCCAGCACCATCGCCGCCACCTGGGTATCAAACACCGGATGGGGGACCTTGCCCGACAGATGCACAAAAATCTCGATATCCTGACGCGCGGCGTGAAACACCTTGACGACGTTTTCGTCCTGCATCAGCTCGAACAGCGGCGCTAGGTCAATGCCCTCGGCCAGCGGATCGACCGCGGCCCCGTTATCGGACGGCTCCGGACTTGCCAGCTGTACCAGACACAGTTGCGGCCAATAGGTCGAGTCCCGCATGAATTCGGTATCGACAGTGACATATTCGAACTTGCGCAATCTTTCACAGAGATCGCGAAGTTCTTCTGTAGTTGTAATCGGTTCCATGTCGATTGCTATAGCATTGCACGGCACAATCCGCCAGTGGCTTCAATGCAGGGCTGATCTTCGCCGTATTCAGGCGATCATGACCACCACGCACCACCGCACCAAGGCCCATGCCCCTAGATGATTTCGTCCTCATCCAAAAGCGGATCGGACTGCAGGTGGGTTTCGATGGCGTCCATGCGTTCCTGGACTTCGGATGGCCGTTTGATGGCTGCAACGTGAAACAGCGCGTCCCCCTGATTGACAATCGGATGATTGGTCCGCCCGATAATCAGCCCGTCTTCACGTGCATAGATATCCTCATCACGCTGCCCGAACGGATCAGACACGGCGGCGACAACATCACCGGCATGGACAAAATCGCCCGCCAGCTTGAAGGTCCGCAATATCCCCCCGGCTGGTGCGCGCAGCCAATGGCTGTTCGATGATTTAAACGACGCCACCCGTGGTTCGCGCACGGTGCGTTGCGATAGCATGCCCAGTTTGCGCATGACGCGTAAAACGCCCGAAACCCCGGCCCTGATCGACATTTCATCAAACCGAAGCCCTTCACCCGCCTCATACAGCAGGATCGGCACGCCAAGCTCACGCGCGGCTTCGCGCAGCGACCCTTCACGCAGCGGGCTGGTCAGGATGATCGGCGCGCCAAATGCCTCGGCATATTCCATGATATTCGGATCATCTTCATTGACGCGGATCTGGGGCAAGTTAACACGGTTAACCGCCGCCGAATGCAGATCGATGCCGAAATCGGATCGTTCGACAATTTCATTTAAAAACAGATGCGCCAGCTGGGCGGCAAGCGATCCACGCGAATGGCCGGGGAAACAGCGGTTCAAATCGCGGCGGTCAGGCAGATACCGCGTATGGTTTAAAAAGCCAAACGCATTAACCACCGGCACGGCAAGCAACGTGCCCCGCATACCGCGAAGGGCCGGTGATTTCAAAACACGGCGAATGACCTCCACCCCGACAATCTCGTCCCCATGCACCGCCCCACTGACAAAAATCACCGGCCCGGGCCGTTTGCCATGCACCACATTAACCGTCAGGTTGACCGGCGTGTGGTTGGACAGAAGCGAGATCGGAATATCAACAATCTGGCGGGTACCGGCTGCAACCTTTTTGCCGCAAATTTCAAAATCGGGGGTTTTGGGGGTTCTGCGTTGCCCACGTTTGGTTGCTGATCCGGTTTCGCTCATGGCTTTGTTCCCTGGTTATCCCTTGCCCTTGGTCCGCACCTTGCCGGGCTTGAAGTCTTTTTCCATGAAATCAATGATCATACCGGCAATGTCCTTGCCCGTGGCATTCTCAATCCCTTCAAGTCCGGGGGATGAGTTAACTTCCATCACCACCGGCCCGTGGTTGGACCGCAGGATATCAACACCACAGACATTGAGCCCCATCGCCTTGGCCGCTTCAACCGCAGTCGAGCGTTCCTGTGGCGTGATGCGGATTGATCGCGAAGACCCGCCGCGATGAATGTTGGACCGGAAATCGCCCTCCGCCCCTTTGCGTTCCATGCTGGCGACAACCTTGCCACCAATCACAAAGCAGCGGATATCGCTGTTCCCGGCTTCCTTGATGAATTCCTGCACCATGATCGCCACATTGGCCCCACGGAACGCTTCAATCACGGATTTGGCAGATTTTTCGGTTTCGCCCAGAACCACACCGATGCCCTGCGTGCCTTCCAGCAGCTTGATCACCACTGGCGCACCGCCAACGATGGATAGAACTTCATCAGTCTTTTTCGGATCATGGGCAAAGGCGGTTACCGGCAGGCCAATACCGCGGCGCGCCAAAATCTGCAGCGAGCGCAGCTTGTCGCGCGACCGGCCAATGGCAACCGATTCATTGAGCGGATAAACACCCATCATTTCAAACTGTCGCAACACTGCCAGACCGAACTGGGTCACCGACACACCGATACGCGGGATGACCGCGTCATAGCCGGTCAGTTTCGACCCGCCATAATAGATTTCCGGTTTCAGCGACGTGATATTCATCGACACGCGCAGGGTATTGATGATGTCAAGCTCATGGCCGCGCGCCTCTGCTGCCTCCACCAGCTTTTTATGGGAGTACAGGTTCGGGTTGCGGGCCAGCATCGCGATTTTCATTGAATATACCCCCAAGTTTGCCATGACGTTTTGCATGACCAAGCGCGCACACGGTCCATTGCCGGCTGCGAGCAGATGAAATGGTGTCAGAAAGTGAAACGACCCTATCCGTTGTTTGTTCCGGTTTTCGGGTCGTTCTTCTGCGCGTCTATCGCTGTTCCGGCTTCCCTGCAAGATAAGATTTTGATGGCAGCACCAAAAATCTTCCTGCCTTCATTGCCGTACGGCCCAAAAGCATGGGAAAGCCCATGATCGACCGGTTTGCCAGCGACACTTCAACTTTCAATTTGTGATGCCCGACCAGGATATGGGTCGAAATCACAAAACGTTCTTCAGCACTTCCGTTCGAAGAGCGAATCTCGCGAATCTCCACCAACGGGGCCAGACAGTCCATCCGGCCATGCCCGTCTCCGGGATAGTGCGGCAGGGTAAAAGCAACAAAGTCGCGCCCTTCGCGCTCAACCTGTCTGGGATTGATCGCATGCAGCGACGATGTCCGTGCCCCCGTATCAACCTTAGCCTTGATCACAGGCACGTCAAGATCGGGAAGGCCGATCCATTCCCGCCAGCCCAGAACATGCCCATCGGCAATCAGCGATGCAGTCTGTGTCTTGAGCGACGGTTTTGCTTTTGCGCGTTGCGGGCTCACATGCAGCTTCCAGTTATTGAACGCAAATTCTTAGATGTGAACGACTATACCCGGTAACAACCTGATCGGCTTGCGAAATTCGTATTCGCCATCCCGATCAAGCCGCCATGTCATCCATCACACTGCGCACCAGCGGCAAGGTCACCGCGCGCTTTTCGGCCAGTGCCCGGCGATCAATCGCGGCCACCAATTCACTTAACGCCGCAAAGGACCGTTCGATCCGTGGCAACACATAACTGATGATTTGCGGGCTGGCCGGGATTTGCCGGTCAGCAAACAGCTTGATCAAAAGACCGACAATCAAATCATCATCCGGCGGGGAAATCTCGCACACCAATGCCGCACCCAACCGGGATCGCAGATCCGGCAATTCGATCTGCCAGCGCGATGGCGGCTGGCTTGCGGTCAACAGCAAATGCCCACCGCGTTCTTTCAGCATATTGTAAAGATGGAAACACACGGTTTCATCAAGCCCCTGCCCGGCGACAAGGTCCGCATCCTCGATCACAAGACCAGTGGACTCACCCAAAAGCGTATCCGGGTTAACACCGTTCAAGTCCTTTGCTGCGACCTGCAGCGCGCCCGACCGCGCCCGCCAGACTTCCGCCAGATGACTTTTCCCGCAGCCCTTTGGCCCATAAAGGCACAATGCCGGGGCTGGCCATTTCGGCCATTGGTCGATCCACGCCACCGCTTCGCTATTGCAATCGGCCACCATGAAATCATCGCGGCCAAGCGCTGGACGCATTTCAAGGGCCAGCGGCAATTGCTGCGGGTCGTTATCTTTATCCGGCTTGGATGGTACCCGGGTCAAAGTAAACTCAATTTGCTGATCTCGATCTTGCGGTTCTAGTTCTCGGTATCGGCATTGGCATTGCTGCCGTCATCCAGTCCGTGATCATAAAGCCGACTATCCAGATACTGCCTTAAGCTATAACGCACAAGCACGCCGATCACGGCTGCCACCGGCACCGCCAGCATCACGCCAAGAAGTCCGAAAACTGCACCACCGGCAAGCAAGGCAAACATCACCCAGACGGCATGAAGCCCCACCTTGTCACCGACAAGCTTCGGTGTCAGGAAATTGCCCTCAAGCACTTGCCCGATCAAAAACACAAGCGCCACAAGCCCAAGATCAAGGCCGAAGCCAAACTGGGCCAGCGCCACCCCCATGCCCACCGCAAAGCCGGCAATCATCCCGAAATAGGGCACAAAGGACACAAGCCCGGTCATCAACCCGATGACAAAGCCAAACTCAAGCCCGGCAAGCGTCAAACCCAACCCGTAAAACAGGCCAAGCAACAAACACACAATCGCCTGCCCGCGGACAAACCCGGCAAGGGTTTCGTCAATCTCTATAACGCACTGGCGGATATCCTTGGCCGAGCGACGCGGCAGGTAACTGTCCACCTTGGCGACGATCTTGTCCCAGTCGCGCAGCAGATAAAACGACACCACCGGCGTAATGAACAGCAAACTCAGGAAGTTCAACAGCGCAAGGCCACCCGACAGCACGTTGCTTAAGACATTGCCCACCCATTTAAGGGCATTGGCACTCTGTCCCTTGATCGCATCCGATACACTTTGAAGCGTCTCGGGGGCCACCCGGTCCAGAACGTTTTGCAAGTAAGGCGCAACATTGGTGCGCAACACATCAACATAGCCCGGAAAGCGTTCAAGGAACCCTGCCAACTGGCTGCCGATCATCGGCACGACAATCAAAAGCACCAGCAGGAAAACAAGGAAGAACAACACCGTGATGATGCTGGTCGCAACCACCCGGCTGGCCCCGCGTGCTTCAAGCTTGTCGGCCAGTGGATCAAGGAAATAGGCAATCGCCATCCCGGCCACAAACGGCAGCAGGATGCTCGAAAACAGCCAGATCAGGAAAAAGAATCCGACGACAAAGATCAGCCAGAAACGTGCTTGCTGTCGTAATGTCATGCCCCGGCCCCCTTGATGCCTGGATTATCCGCCAAACGAAAGTCCCTGAAGGCGGTCTGAACCGCTCGGCTGAATGAACCAAAGCTGCCCCATCCGGCTCAGATTAAGGTTCTGCTGATTAAGGGCGGTCTGCAGCTGATTGGTCGATCCGACATAATCAAGCGACAGCTGCACTTCGCGCTTGGACATCGCGATAACCCGCGAATTGCGCACCACCGGCAACCCGATCAGTTTTTTCTCAATCCCTGCCCAGTCACCAAGACCGGTAATCGGGATAAACACCATCAGGTTGCCACCCGTGCTGTAATTGATCAGGTTGGCGCGTTTCCAGCCATCCGCAAGCTGGTCCTGAACCGCTTTGGCGGCCCGCACCAGTGTCTCGTTAAGTGTCTCACCCGGAAGGGTATTTTCCTGCACACCAAAAATCTGCGGTGCGCCGCTCGGATCATAGCGGGTCACGGAAACATTAACGCTCTCGCCGCCCTCGGGTCCGGTGACATCCGCACTGGCCACGACCGCCACATCCGCGCCATAGCGCTTGGCAAGCTGGGTCAGGCGTTCCATGGATCCGTTTTCGGCCTGCTCGGCTGAAACCGTGCTGATATCGGTCAAATCACCAATCGGTGCCTTGATCGGCACAAGCCCCGATGTCGCGATATTGCGTGACCAGACTTCGCGCCACGGGTTGGGGTCATCCCACAGGCTGACATAATTATTCGTGTGATAAACCGGCACGATCATCACCGGTTTGGACTGCAATTCGGCAAAGGAAATGTCGCGGAAACGCAGGAAACGCCTAAGCTCGTCATCCTTGAAGCGCACCGTCATATCCGCGATATAGCGCACCGAGGATGTCTTTTCATTCGACACCCCGAAATCACGCACCATGTTCGTGATCACCGATGTTTCCGGTGTCGCCAGTCGCGCGCGATCTTCGGGCAGGGTCAGGCGGGCAACCACTTCTTCAAACGCCTTGCGCTGACCGATCTCAAGCGCCTGTTCGCGCGCCGCAGCGGCGGTTTCCGCACTCTCGTCAACATGAACACCACTGACGGTGAAAATGTCCTGCGCACTCGCGGGGAAGGCCATAATCGCCGCAACAGTTGCTGCGCCAGCCCACATCTTGATGTTTTTCAATGAAGTAAGCACGTATGCCTCTTTGCCCTAGTCTTATTTTGAGTCGTGTCTTGTTGAATTCTTCTATAACGCTCTTTGTGGCATGTTGAACGCATTCTGCAAAGAAAACTCTGTCATGCGCAGGTGATCATTGCATATTGTCCGCGTTTGAGTATTTTCGGCCCAGCGGAAATTATCAAGCCCGCGTTTTTTATCAGCAGGATCGCTTTGTCCTCTATATCTGATTAAAGGCGTCAGTAAGGCGGATTGGTCAAACAGCAGGTTCCCCCTGCGACCCGGACCGCAATGCGACAGGTGCCCGTCAATTGGAAGTCGATACGTACTGATGAAAAACGCGGTTTTGCCGCCTTTTATTCATGCATGTTTGATGCCAGGGACCCCGAAATGACCACCTCTAACGGCCTTACCTATAAGGACTCCGGTGTCGATATCGATGCCGGGAATGACCTTGTCGAACGAATCAAACCGCTTGCAAAAGCAACGACCCGTTCCGGTGTTGCCGGTGGTCTTGGCGGCTTTGGCGCCCTTTTTGATCTGAAGGCGGCCGGCTATAACGATCCGGTACTCGTTTCCTGCACCGATGGTGTCGGCACCAAGCTGAAAGTAGCCTTTCTGGCGGACAAACATGACACGGTCGGCATTGATCTGGTTGCCATGAGTGTCAATGACCTCGTCGTGCAGGGTGCCGAACCGCTTCTGTTCCTTGATTACTTCGCAACCGGCAAGCTTTCGGTTGATAACGCCGCAAGTGTTGTCGCGGGCATTGCCGAAGGCTGCAAACAAGCAGGCTGTGCATTGATCGGTGGCGAAACCGCCGAAATGCCGGGCATGTATGCTGATGGCGAATATGATCTGGCTGGTTTCGCGGTCGGTGCAGCTGAACGCGGCGAACTGCTTGATGGTTCGAACGTATCTGAGGGCGACGTTATCCTCGGCCTCGCGTCAAGTGGTGTGCATTCCAACGGCTATTCGCTGGTGCGCAAGGTTGTCGATATGGCGGGCCTCGGCTACGCCGACGATGCCCCGTTCGCACCGGGCAAGACGGTTGGCGAAGCCCTTCTTGAACCAACCAAGGTTTATGTCAAAAGCTGCCTGGCGGCGCATAAGGCCGGTCTGGTCAAGGCGCTTGCCCACATCACCGGTGGCGGCCTGACCGAAAACGTACCGCGCGTTCTGCCCGAAAACCTGACCGCTGTCTTTGACGCCAGCACCTGGGAATACCTGCCGGTCTTTAAATGGCTGTCCAAACAGGGCGGCATTCCGGCCACCGAAATGGCACGCACCTTTAACTGCGGCATTGGCATGTGCGTCGTCGTTCCGGCGGATAAGGCCGATGAAGCCGAAGCCCTGCTGCGCGAAAACGGTGAAACCGTCAGCCAGATCGGTGTGATCGGCCCGCGCGCAGGCGACGGCCCGCAGGTCGTGATCAAAAACATGGCCCGGTCATGGGACAAATAAAGAAGCTTAAACTCGCCGTTCTGATTTCAGGCGGCGGGTCCAACCTGCAAGCCATCATCGATGCGTGCAACACGCCCGGCTATCCGGCCGAGATCGTGCTGGTTTTCTCCAATCAGCTTGACGCTGGCGGGCTGGAACGCGGCCGCCGTGCAGGCATCCGCGCAGAGGCCATCTCGCACAAAGGCTATCCCGGTGGACGCGAAGCTTACGATGATGCCGTAAGTGCCCTGATCGAAGAAAGCGGTGCGGATCTGGTTGTGTTGGCCGGCTACCTGCGTCTGGTCAGCGAAAGCTTTACCGCGCGCTGGAAGGATCGCCTGATCAACATCCACCCATCCCTTCTGCCAAGCTTCAAGGGCCTGCATGTGCATCAGATGGCGCTTGATGCCGGGGTGAAGTTCGCTGGCTGCACCGTGCATTATGTCGTGCCCGAAGTTGATAGCGGCCCGATCATCGCCCAGGCCGTCGTTCCGGTCCTGCCCGGCGATGATGCCGGCAAACTGGCCCAGCGTATCCTCAAACAGGAACACCGCATTTACCCGCAGGTCATCCGCTGGATCGCCGAAGGCCGCGTTTCTGTCGATGACAAGGGCATCGTGACGGTGGCGGACGCCCCCAAGGCCGACTTTGCCGAAATCAACCCGGCGCTTGAGCCCGGATGAAAGAACCTTTGGCGCTGGCTGCGCAAGGTGCTTAATGCATAGAAAGGCGGGTTTTGGCCCGCCTTTTTTAGTGCGCAATGCTCAGAGACGTTCACATCAGTAACCGGGGTCATAATCTTTGCGCATTCTGCTGCTGTGATGGGGGCGATCAATGCCACCACCGCCACGGAACACAGATATGATAACGCGCAAAATCCCCGGACTTCTCGTCGCCTCTGCCCTTCTGGCTGCTCTTGCCAGTCCTGCGATGGCTGATTCCGATCCCTACAAAGCCGATATGCAAACCGGCGAAAAGTCCTGGCGGGCGCAAAAATGCGCGGTCTATCAGGAAACCCGGGCTGAAATGCTTGAAACCGTCCCGCGCGCCGCGCTCAGCCCCGAATTTGCCAAGGCCGAAGAAGACTATATCGCAAATGGCTGCTCTGGCCGGGCCTATGCCTGCCCGAAATCAAAGACAGAACTCGACTACGCCAACAAGATGTCGTTTGCGATGATGAGCCACGGGCTGTCGGGCACCTTCCTGCCCTATGGTTGCAAATCCAGCATCCAATAACCCCGTTTTCAATAAGCCCTTGGGATCAAACACTAAGCCCCAAAAATGTGAAGTCGGTCAAACGTCTGATATCAAGGGTCAGAACTCGTTCACATAATCGTCCCGGTCTTCCGGATTTGTGCGGATATGCGGAGCGAAACCGCAGAAAGATCGATATCTTTCAAGGGTTTGCGACAAAATAGCCCGTGCAAATCCGGGAGATCCGAAGGACAACTGATATGAGAGAAAGCCTCTGCGTCAAGCCCCTTGACCGGGAAACACCCCGCTCTGCGGGCTTTTCCTTGCTTTTTCTCTCATATCAGTTGCCGGGGCGGTTATGTGAACGAGTTCTGACCCTTAGGTTAATCTGCATCTTGCACTGCATCAACTTCGTGGATATACATTGGAAAAATCCCAATGCGCAGGAGGCAAATTTGCAGGGTAACGACTACGAACTCACCGAAACCCACGTCAGCATTTATCACGGCTACACCAACTTCGTGAAATGGGGCACCATCTCCATCATTGCGTTGCTGGTCCTGATGGCGATCTTCCTTCTGTGATCTGCCAATCGGCATTGATCCGATAGCTCACAAGCGCAAAAGCTGCCGTTCACCGGCAGCTTTTTTTGTGCTCAAAGCGTGTCTGTCTCATAACGAATGACATTGAATCCCTCCTCCGCGCCGGGCGGGACAAAGGCCGCATTGATCTGATGGAACTGCGCATCACTGGCCGCGAACTGATGGGTTCCGGCCCGGTTGCGCACCCGAAGGCGGTTGATACAGACATCATCTTGCTGGTCGAGATAATGCAAAACATGATCCGCCCCGGCATCCTCAAGGATCCCGCGCATCCAGCCCCGCAAACCAACCGTATTGGCCGGAAAGTCCAGCACCACCGAAATCCCCGCACGCAGCAGCATCGCCACGTGCGGCCCCATCACGCCGCGCAACCTGTCTGATACCCGGACATAATCGGCAACCGATCGCATCTGATCGCCAAACAGGGTCGACAGCCATTCATCCTCGGCAATCAAAACCGTGCCGGGTTTGCGCGCCAGTTCGGCGGCAAGGGTTGATTTTCCCGCGGCAATCTTGCCACACAGCATATGAAGCGTACCGGTCTTTGTCCCGTTTTGCGGCATCAAAACCCGGTCGGTTTGGTTTAACTCTGATAAGGGCTTGGTCATCTCTGTCTCCCGTAATGTGCGAACTTGGTCTGGCCGGGAGACAGCCATAAAAAAACCCGCCTCGCCGGCGAGTGGGTCTCATTTGGTCAAAACGTCGCTACCCCGCCACTCTATGAGAGGCGGTAAAAATAACGGTACTCATCTGTGCAACGACGTTTTCCATCCCCAAACCATGCCACGCACGTGCCTGCTTGTCCAGCGTCAGGACACGGCATGACGCCGCATATCGCATCGCACAATCGGATAAATCAATAATTCTTATTCACCCATAAGTTATTTAGGGCTATCATTTTTGGGTCGCCTTGCGCGATATCCGGCCGACAAAAGCAAACAGATAACCGGCGCGGAAAATCATGATCCACAATCAGGGAGGAAACCCATGCAAGGAAGTGATTACGATACCGATCTTGTCGCCGTCCACGAAGAAGGCTGGCACCACTGGACCAAGTTCGTCCTCTGGAGCGTGATTTCGCTGGCTGTCTTTTTACTGTTGATGGCCGCATTCCTGATCGACTGATCGCGAGATCCCGGAAAATTCCCAAACAAAAAACGCCCCGCAATCTGCGGGGCGTTTTTGCATCCGGTTGGACCGGTATTTGTCTTTCGACGCTTAGCCGACGATTTCGGTCTGAGCGAAGAAGTATGCAATTTCGATTGCAGCATTTTCGAGCGAGTCCGAACCGTGGACCGAGTTCGCTTCGATGGATTCTGCAAACTGTTTGCGGATGGTGCCCTCATCGGCGTTCGCCGGGTTGGTTGCGCCCATTACTTCGCGGTATTTAACGACGGCATCTTCGCCTTCGAGAACCTGAACAACAACCGGGCCAGAGACCATGAAGTCTACCAGCTCGCCAAAGAACGAACGTTCTTTGTGAACTGCATAGAAACCTTCAGCCTGAGCGCGGGTCAAAGCGACGCGCTTCTGTGCGACAATGCGCAGGCCAGCTTCTTCGATGACGGCGTTGATTTTGCCAGTCAGGTTGCGGCGCGTTGCGTCCGGCTTGATGATCGAAAGAGTGCGTTCGACAGCCATTGGTTTCACCTAGCTTTGTAAAATTTCGTTACCCCCAAAGAAGGCTCCCAAGAAGCCCCCCGAGTACAAAGGGCCTGCGGAACATAAAGGAGCATACATAAGAACTCCCTTATGATCCACAGACCCGAAGGTTGGCGCTATATAAACGGGGTTGGATCGCAACGCAACACATAGTTCTACCGCCGCAAAGCAGACTTGCAGCCGTTGCATTCACCCGTTTCGCCTGCAAAACGCTGCCAAAAGGCATGAAACTGCGATTTAGGGCGGGTTTTGCCGATATCTGTCATCCAATTCACACTGAGAATGACAATTTGAAGAATCCTTGCGTCCAAGCCCCGCCTGCCCTATTGAAAGCACAGAAATCCTTGCGATTCCCCCGAAAACGTCCCGATAAGCGACACGATACCGGCGAAAGAGACCATGCTGCAAATTACCGACCTCACATACCGCATTGGCGGCCGTGTCATTCTTGACCAGGTATCGCTGACCATCCCGGACGGGCACAAGGTCGGCCTGATCGGCCGCAACGGGGCGGGGAAATCCACCCTTCTCAAACTGATCTCGGGCGATCTGGCCACCGATGGCGGCGACATTCGCCTGTCCAAGCGTGCGCGCATGGGCGTGGTATCGCAAGAAGCCCCGGCGGGCGCGCGTTCCCTGCTGGAAACGGTTCTGGCGGCGGACACCGAACGCGCTGACCTGCTGGCCGAGGCCGAAACAACCACCGACCCGCACCGCATTGCCGAGGTCCACACACGTCTGGCCGATATCGACGCCCACACGGCCGAGGCGCGCGCTGCCGCCATTCTGTCCGGCCTTGGTTTTGATGGCGATGCCCAACAACGCCCGTGCGATGATTTCTCGGGTGGCTGGCGCATGCGTGTGGCGCTGGCGGCGACCCTTTTCCTGCGCCCTGATTTGCTGCTGCTCGATGAGCCGACCAACCACCTTGATCTCGAAGCCACCATCTGGCTTGAAAACTATCTGATCAACTATCCCGGCACGATCATCCTGATCAGTCACGATCGCGATCTTCTGAACCGTGTGGTCAAATCGATTGCCCATCTGCATGACGGCACCGTCACCCTTTATGGCGGCAATTACGACAAATTCGCCAAGACCCGCCGCGAACAGATGGAACTTGCCTCCAAGCATTATGAAAAACAGATCGCCCAGCAAAAGCATCTGCAATCTTTCATCGACCGTTTCCGTGCGAAGGCCAGCAAGGCCAAGCAGGCGCAAAGCCGTGTCAAAATGCTCGAAAAAATGGGCCCGGCCATCCCGGTGGTCGAGGATCGCGGCATTTCCTTTGACTTCCCAAGCCCCAAGGAACTGCCACCACCGCTGATTAACATTCACGAAGGCGATGTCGGCTACGAAGAAGGCAAACCGGTCCTGCGCAATATCAGCCTGCGCATTGATATGGATGACCGCATCGCCCTTCTCGGTGCCAACGGCAATGGTAAATCCACACTGGCAAAGCTTCTGGCCAACCGGCTTACCCTGATGTCGGGTGAAAAGCATGCGTCAAACAAACTGCGCATCGGCTATTTTGCCCAGCACCAGACCGACGAACTGCGCGGTGATGAAACTCCCTATCAGCACATGGCGTCGCTTATGCCCGATGTCATCGAACACAAGGTCCGCGCCCAGCTTGGCCGTTTTGCCTTCGAAGGCCAGAAAGGCGACACCAAGGTCAAGGACCTTTCAGGCGGTGAAAAGGCTCGTTTGCTATTTGCGCTGATGACGCTTGATGCCCCGCATATGCTCATCCTCGATGAGCCGACCAACCACCTTGATATCGACAGCCGCGATGCGCTGAACCATGCGCTCAACGCCTACGAAGGGGCTGTGATCATCATCAGCCACGATCCCTACCTGATCGAAGCCTGTGCCGATCGTCTGGTGCTGGTCGCGGATGGCACGGTCAAATCCTTTGACGGCGACGTTGCCGAATACCGCCAGTACCTTCTTGATCGCGCGCGCATGGAACGCCGTGCCAACAAGAATGGCGGCGAAGAGGGCAACGGCAAACCCGCCAAACGCGACCGCAAGGCCGAACGCCAGCAGGCCGCCGAAAAGCGCAAAATAGCCGCCCCCATCAAGCGCGAAGTCGAAAAGCTTGAAAAACAGATGGAAAAGCTCTCAGAGCGCAAAGCCGGCATCGAAGAAAAAATGGCCGACCCGACCTTGTATGAAGATGCCAACGCCCAGAAACTCGCCGACATCCAAAAGGAACTCGGCCAGATCGAAAATGACCTCGCCATGATCGAACAAAAATGGCTCGACAAGCAGGAAGAATACGACGCGATGGTGGCGTGATCCGCCACCGCCCGCCTATTCCCCGCGCCTTTAAAGCCCATCATTCCCGCGCAAGCGGGAATCCATCTATGCCATGCGCGCCCGCCCGGTGACCTCTCCGGTTGCGGCATAACACCCCTTCCCGCCTGTCTGAAAATCCCAGATTTCCAAACCGCTCCTGACACCAGAATGTCAGGAGCCGTATGATTTTATCCCGCCGCAAACAACCCATGATTGACTCAGCTGATTTTTTCCTTCAATACTTAACCCCATGGTTAAGTATCAAGAAGCTGAACTGAACGACATTTTTTCCGCCCTCGCCGATCCGACGCGCCGCGCCCTGCTCGCACGGCTGGAGGAAGACGACGATGCGCTTTCGGTCAGTGAACTGGCAGCGCCGTTTGATGTGTCATTGCCTGCGGTGATGAAGCATCTCAATGTACTGTCAGGCGCCGGATTGATTGCCCGGCAAAAAACCGGGCGCACGGTGCGCGTGCGGCTGCAACCCGAAAAGATGGCGCACGCCATGGAATGGCTACGCCGCTATGAACGGTTCTGGACGGATCGGCTTGACCGCCTGGCCGCCTTTGTCGAGAACGCGGCACAAAACGAGACACCTACACATCCCGCGACCCCGCAGGATCAGGAGGACCGGTAATGCACCCGCAACAGCAAACCTCCCCGCATGATGAAAAACCAAGCCTGACCATCCGGCGGCGCATTGCCGCCCCGCCCGCAATGGTCTTTGCCGCCTGGACCGATCCGCAAAAACTGGCGCACTGGTGGGGACCGGGGGATTGCGAGATGATCGATGCCAATGTCGACGCCCGCGTCGGCGGCACTTTTCGCATCCGCTTCAAGGAACCCGGCCCGGATGGTGAAATCCACGATGTCAGTGGCACCTATGACGCAGTTGAAATTGACCAGAAGCTGTCCTTTAGCTGGCAATGGATCACCATGCCCGAACGCAAATCCCACGTCACCCTGACCCTGGCACCCGACGATGACGGCAAGGCCACCATCCTTGTCCTGCATCATGAACAATTCGCCGATGAAGCAGCACGTGACGGCCATCAAGGCGGCTGGAGCAGCGCGCTCGACAAGCTCGAAACCTTTTTCGCGCGGACCTCAAAAGGACGTTGACCGTAACCTTGGTTAAGGTCGGAGCTTTGTGAATGAAAACCGCAGCACCACCGCTGCACCATAGACTCCCGCCTGCGCGGGAGTGACGAGCATAAAGAACACCCCCGGTTCCGTCATGCCCGCGAAGGCGGGCATCCAGACAGCACCGCAAAACAACACAAAACAAAACTCAAGGCGGCCAACCATACGCTACCGCCAAGGAAAAACAGGAACAAGACATGAGCGTCCCAACCCGCTGCGACACCGCCCCGCAAGGCACCGACACCAAGGCCACCCGCCGCGAATGGATAGGCCTTCTGGTTCTGGCCCTGCCGTGCCTGTTGATTGCCATGGACATGACCGTCCTGCATCTTGCCGTGCCGCATCTGACCGCAAGCCTCAAACCGACCAGCGACCAGTTGCTGTGGATTGTGGATATCTATGGCTTTTTCATTGCCGGGTCGCTGATCACCATTGGCACGCTGGGCGACCGCATCGGGCGCCGTAAACTACTGATGATCGGGGCGGCATGTTTCGGGGCGGCATCGGTTCTGGCCGCCTTTGCCAATACATCGGAAATGCTGATTTTCGCACGTGGCGTTCTGGGTGTTGCCGGGGCAACATTGATGCCCTCTACCCTGTCGCTGATCCGCAACATGTTTCACAATGAAAAGGAACGCTCCTTTGCCATTGCCGCATGGATGACGACCTTCATGGTCGGGACTGCAACCGGGCCGTTGCTTGGCGGTCTGGTGTTAAGCTATTTCTGGTGGGGGGCGGTCTTCCTGCTCAATGTTCCGGTCATGGCGCTGCTGTTGCTGGCCGCACCGATGCTTTTGCCAGAACACCGGGCGGAAAAATTTGGCCGGATCGACCTGCCAAGTGCGGCCCTTTCGCTGGCCTCGATTCTAGCAATCATTTACGGGGTCAAGGTCGTTGCGGCCTACGGCTTTGGCGGTGAAGCACTTGGCGCCATCATGCTTGGCCTTTTGGGCACATGGGTTTTCATCCGACGTCAGCGAAAACTTGACGATCCCCTGCTTGATCTGGGTCTTTTGTACCGGCGGACGATCTCGGTTCCGATTGTCATTCAGACGGCCGTAATCTTTGTCGGGATGGCCTATTTCATGTTCCTGTCCCAGTCCCTGCAACTGGTGATCGGCCTTACGCCCATTCAGGCCGGCATGGCCATGCTGCCCGGCACCGTTTCGGGTATTGTCGGCTCCCTCGTGGCCCCGGTATTGCTGGGCCGGTTTCGCGCGGGCTCTGTGATGACCGGCGCCCTTGTCCTGACCGCGTTTGGCTTTGGCCTGCTGTCCTTTCCCGGTTCAGCCGGCAGTCTCTATATTCTTGCCACCGGGGCAGCGATCTTTTCACTGGGTATCACGCCGGTTGCGATGATCTGTACTGATATGGTGGTTACAGCCGCCCCGGCCGACCGGACCGGATCGGCGGCGGCGATGTCCGAAACCAGTGCCGAACTGGGCGGGGCCCTTGGCATTGCCGTTCTGGGCAGTGTCGGCACCGCAATCTATCGCGACGCTATGCATGATGCGCCCCTGCCCACCAATCTGAGCCTTGATGCCATTGATGCCCTGCGCAGCACATTGGGGGGTGCGGTCCACGCCCTAAACAGCACCGCAGACGCCCAGTCGAGCCTCGCACATGACGTCCTATTGCAGGCTCGCACGGCCTTTTCTGACAGCTTGCAGGTGATTTCAATCATCTGTGCGGTTCTGATGGTTCTGTCCGCAATCGGCACAGTGATCGTGTTGCGCGATGCCAAAGCCGACGCCGGACCCGATGCAGGGACCGATACTGGATCCGATGACGATCCGGGTGGCAACACTGTGATTGATCCGCCCCTGCAACCGGCGGCCTGTGTGGCCGGCCGCGTGGACTAGAAACTCTGGGGCCACGACGCCAGCCCCGGGGGAAACTCCCCACCCCAATCGGAAAGGATAACCAACATGACCCGTCCTGAAATCGTCTCCCGCGCCGAATGGCTCGAAGCCCGCAAGGCGCATCTGAAACGCGAAAAGGACCATATGCGTGCCTGGGACCGTCTGTGTGAAGAACGCCGTGCCCTGCCGTGGGTCCGGGTGGACAAGGACTATGTCTTTGAAACGCCCGATGGTGAAAAATCGCTGGCTGACCTGTTTGACGGTCGCAGTCAAATGATCGTCTATAACTTCATGTTCGGTCCCGGTTGGAAAGAAGGCTGTGACGGCTGTTCCTTCCTTGCCGATCACTTTGACGGAGCCAATCTGCATCTGCGCCATCATGACGTGACACTGATGGTGGTCTCGCGTGCCCCGCTGGCGGAATTCCTGCCCTTCAAGAAACGGATGAACTGGCATTTCCCCTGGGTGTCCTCACATGGCAGCGATTTCAATTATGATTTTGATGCCTCTTTCCGCCCCGATGATGTCGAAGCGGGCAAGGCGACATACAATTTCGCACCCTATAGCGGCAAGATGGAAGACTTGCACGGCATCAGCGTGTTTTACCACGATCCCGACACCAACGAGATTTTCCATACCTATTCATCTTACAGCCGTGGGGGCGATCCGCTGATCGGGACGCATGCCTTCCTTGATCTCACGCCCTTTGGCCGCAACGAAAACGGCACAATGGATTGGGTGAAGCTGCACGATCAGTATGAAGACCACAAAACAGCGGACGCATGCTGCCATTGATCGGTACAAACCCCGACAATCTATGCCCCATCGCTCTACGAAGACGCCAACGCGCAAAAACTGGCCGACATCCAAAAGGAACTCGGTCAGATCGAAAACGAACTGACCATGGTCGAACAGAAATGGCTCGACAAGCAGGAAGAATACGACGCGATGGTGGCCTGACACCCTCATCTCAATCTGATCAACACACAGGTCCGCAATCATGATTGCGGGCCTGTGTTGTTTCTGCCATTTGCCCAGCACTTCCTCACGGAACAAGCCCGTCGGCAACCAGTCATCAAGTCGCCCAAATTCACGCGCACTTTTTGATCGCCGGGGTAAAGGAATTCCACGCAGGAGATGGTCATGGTTGACAACATCTATGGAACCGACGGCAACGACGAGATTACCGGAACAGAACACGACGCAGGAAGAATATGACGCGATGGTGGCGTAAGCCGGGGAAAACCCGGCTTCTCAACCATTCAACCAATATCACCGGTTGCGCTCGAATGCCGCGCACCAAGGCATCAGCATCGGCCGTAAGTACTTGTGAACGTCACTTTTTTCGTTTAAAAAACATTGGATCACATCAACCGATGATTTAGTCCGGTTTCAAAGGGCGGGCGATTTCTTGTCATCATTTCTGGTTCTGCCTTTGACATGAAAGAACCCCGGATTGACAGCCCCGACACCGGTTCCGGTCTCAAATTTCGATACAGCAGAAATTGATCCACGCCACCGCTTTGATGCCTGGCAGGAAAATATCGGGATATTTTTCGATCTTTCGATGCCCGATGACGAAAAACCACCTGCGAATGTGGATGCCCGGATTGACGTTTGCGACCTCGGAGACGCCGTTTTTGGCGTAACCAGATCACAAACCCAGCGTTTTACCCGCAACAACCACCGAATCATTCAAGACAATATGGACCACATTCTGGTCCAGCTCTTTCTCAAGGGCGGCGGGGTCACCAGCGACAACCAGAACATTACCGCGGGCGACATGCTGATCATCGATCTTGATCAGCCCCATGACATGATCAACACCGACTTTGAAAATCTCACCCTTGTCCTGCCACGGGAATTGCGACCGGATATCTCCGACATGCTCGCCCCGCTGCACGGTTTGAAATTGTCTGCCGACAACCCGATGATACGCTTTATGGCGACCGGTTTCCTGAACCTGTGGGACAGCATTCCCGATATGACAACCCATCAGGCGGGCGGCGCCATGCAAGGCACGCTCAACCTGATGCAAGGATGCCTCAGGCGCGAAAGCATGATGCCCGATGCCGTCGACACGCCAACATCAATTGCCCTTGCAAAAGTCATATCACGCTATGTCGAGGCCAATCTTTCCGAAAACCTGACCCCGGCAAGCCTTGCGCAAACCTTCCGCATGTCACGATCACAGATATACCGTATTTTCGCCCCGCATGGCGGGGTGGCCAATTACCTGTGGGACCGCCGATTGCAACGCAGCCTGCAATTACTCTCGCAGCATCGTTACAGCCACAAAAATATCAGCACGATTGCCTTTGACTGCGGTTTTAACAGTGAATCCCATTTCAGTCGGGCTTTTCGCGCCAAATTCAAGATAACGCCACGTCAGGTCCGCGCCGATGCGCTGGCTGCCCGCAACCGGTATCAAGCCAACAACGAGGCCCCATCCACCTACGCAGCCGGTTTACCGAACTGGGTCCGACAGCTCTGACGACCAGGCCCAAGGCCATCTCCCCCTTGCCGCCATCCCTGCTCTAGAACCTGTATTCCAAACCGACAAAACCCGACGCCGTGCGTTCATCACTTGTCGCAAATCCCAGCTCGATATCGGCGACAAACGTCATCTGTCGATCAAGGTCATAGCGCAAATTCCCGCCAACATAACCGCCATGCGATGACGTCTCCCCGCTTCCCTGATACCGAACAAGCGGACCATTGCTCAGGCCGACATCAACGCTGTCACGCCCGAAATAGCTGTATTTCATCCCGCCGCGCAGTTCCATCTCGCCGACGCCATCCTCAAGATCCTGACGCGCGACCAACTGCAAACGGCCATTGATCACATCCACAGCATGCGCATCGACCCTGAGGTTCGAAGATGTCGTGCCGGTTTCGTCATATCCCTGGTAATAACCATAGGTGTAATTAACCTGGGCTGACGGGCGAAGCGCAATCCCGCCCCCGATATCAATCGACCGGATCACCGCCAGTGACGGGCTGACATAGACGCTGTTGTAATCGGATTGTGCGGTTTCCTCGCCAATCAGGTTATCAACCACAAGACGTCGATCCTGATGGCGCTGGTACCCGACAACCATGGTGCCATCAATCGCCCAGTCGCCAACCACATATTCACCATAGCCGCCAACAAAAAACCCGCTGCTGTCGCTTTCAAGCGATGCCTCGTCGGTTTTCATCCCGCCAACAGACACGCCACCAAACACACCGATACTGTGGTCATCAATCGGCTTTTCATATCCGCCAACCGCGCCGCCAACACGGCTGCGATACCCCAAATTCGCCCCGTCATCGCCGTGTGACAGATAACTGCCAAAAACCTGCCCCCAGACAAACGGCTTCTGCGGCGCATATAACATACCCGGTTCAAGGTCATTGGCTGCGACCACAACCGGTTGTGGTTTGTTTGATCGTGCCAGTTGCTGGCTCACCGCCTGATGAATGCCGACCGTCGTTATTCCAAGTGCCGCCCGGTTGGCCGCAATCCCCGTGGGGTCAACAATCACCACCGTCGATCCGCTTTGCAGGGCAATCCCGTCACCGCCCGCCGATGTATTCACCGTACCGGCATTGGCGATGGTCAGGGTCGATGACCGCGCCCCCGCAGATGTATCGATATTCACCGCATTTGTGCCTGCCCCAAGATCAATCGTCCCGACAATCGTCGCCCCCGGCTTGATGTTCAGGGTTTGATTGAGCGTTCCGGAAATCGCCTGGGTCGCCGCCCCGGTCGCAATCACCGTCCCGCTGACATTGATCGTCCCGTTGACTCCTTGGGAGAGGATCCCGAACGTTCCGGAACCTGAAACGGTGATGGACCCGCTCTTCGTAACCGTAATGGTGCTACCGTTGCCTGATACTAGAACTCCATGACCATCCTGGGTGGTAATCGTGCCGCTATTGACCAGTGTCGCATTGATACCTCCGGCTTCCATGCCACGCGCATTACTGCCGCTGGTCGTGATCGTGCCGCTATTGACAAGTGTCGCATTGATACCTGCGATGACCATGCCACCCGCATTACTGCCGCTGGTCGTGATCGTGCCGCTATTGATAGATGTCGCATTTGCCCCGGTATTGGACAGGCCGGTTGCATTTGTTCCGCTTGTCGTGATCGTCCCGCTATTTAAAAGCGTCGGATTGCTCCCGGTGCTTAGGATCCCGACACCACCGTTTCCGCTGGTCGTAATCGCGCCGCGATTGATAAGGGTGGAATTTGCGCCTTGGCCGTAAATCCCCCTGTCCGTAAATCCATCTGTTGATATTGTTCCATTATTGACAAGCCGGGCATTGGTCGCAGCGGCATCACCAAGCATGCCGCTTGCCCCGCCTCCTTCGGTCGAAATCGTGCCGTTATTGGTCGCCTGCACCGCATCACCACTGGCAGTGATAGCATTACCCGCTGTCACATTAAGAACCCCGCCCTGCTCCACCAATCCGGTTTCCCCGGCGGTCAGGGTTTTGGCAACCGTATCGGTGACACCGCTGGACACCGTAAATTCCGCGGCCTGCACCCGTATCCCAAAGATCGCCACACATAACAAGGTGATGACAACCACCCCGCCGCCGCGCCGCGCACCCGCCCGGAACAGCCCCCTGAACCCCTTCGACATTGATATCCCCTACCGGCACTTGATTGGTTTTGGGGAACAATACACGCCGCCTTGGCGTCTGTTTTGACTGACAGTCCCAAATCATTGGCACCAACGTCCCAGCCAGACCTGTCTGACACCAAAAAATACCTGCCAACCAAGAACGGACCGGCGACATCGAAATACGAAGGCTGGAACAACAGAAAAAATATGCGGGGATGGTGGTTTGATTTCAGGCAGCCGACTTTATTCCTCATACAATTTGATTTTGCATCAAAATCGCTCGCGACATAAAAAAATCCCGTGAAACGCGCGCCTCACGGGATTTTTCATTTCTTTTGAATAATCGGTCTAATTATTCAGAAATTTTGAAGACCGGCAGGACCGATCCTTCATACTTGGTGTCGATGAATTTGCGGACCGCATCATCGTGATAAGCTTCGACCAGCGTCTTGACCCACGGTTCGTCCTTGCGGGCGGTTTGGGTAACAATAACATTGGCATACGGGCTGTCATTGCCTTCGATCGCAATCGAATCCTTGATCGGGTTCAGACCGGCTTCGAGTGCGTAGTTGGTGTTGATCGCCGACGCATCGAGATCATCAAGCGACCGCGGAAGCTGTGCCGCGTCAAGCTCTACAAAGCTGATATCCTTGGGGTTTTCGATGATATCAAGCGGGCTGACAACCAGACCAGCTGCCGGATCAACCTTGATCAGACCCTGGGACTGCAGCACCAGCAACGCACGACCACCATTGGTCGGATCGTTCGGAATGCCGACTTCCGCACCTTCTGGCAGCTCATCCAGGCTTTTGATTTTGTTGGAATAAATGCCCATCGGGGTCAGGATGTTGTAGCCGACAACCGACAGGTCATAGCCACGGTCCTTGATCTGGTTATCAAGATACGGCTTGTGCTGGAAGCTGTTGGCATCCAGATCGCCATCATCAAGCGCCTGGTTGGGAATAACATAGTCCGAGAAGCTGACGATTTCGATGTCCAGCCCCTTGGTGGCCGCGACTTTCGCGACTTCTTCCATGACTTCTTCATGCGCACCCGGGGTGACGCCGATTTTGATTGTTTCATTGGCAAGTGCCTGACCGGTCAGGGCCGATGCCAGAACGGCCGCAGCCGTCAGTTTAAGCAGAAACCGCATTGTAAACTCCTTGATTTCATTTTGTTTTGTGCGGGAATTCGAACAATGTGAGCATTCCTCACATTCGTTTTTTTGGTGATTAGATGTTTCGTTTGTCGGCCTTGCGCGCCAGATAATCGCCAAAGCTTTGCACCGCCTGCACCACGACAATCAGCGTGATGACAACGGCTGCCATCACATCCGGGCGGAAGCGTTGATAGCCATAGCGAATGCCAAGGTCGCCAAGCCCACCGGCCCCCACCGCGCCGACCATCGCCGAATAACCAATCAGGGTGACCGCCGTCAGGGTCAGGCCATGAATGATGCCAGGCAGCGCTTCAGGCAGCAGAACCTTGGTCACGACCTGCACCGGGCGCGCGCCCATGGCCTGGGCCGCCTCGATCAGGCCACTATCGACCTCGCGGATCGCGCCTTCGATGATGCGGGCGATGAACGGAATGGCCGCCACGGTCAGCGGCACGATGGCCGCAGAAGTACCGATTGAGGTGCCGACAACAAAGCGGGTAAACGGAATAATCGCCACCGCCAGAATGATGAACGGCACCGAACGGGTCGCATTGACAATCGGGCCAAACACGCGCTGGAACCAGAGCGCCTCGAACAGCTCGCCGCGGCCGGAAGTTGCCAGCAAAACACCAAGCGGCAAGCCAAAGGCCGTCGCAATCGAAAGCGAGACGGCGACCATGTAAACGGTTTCCCAGGTCGCCTGCAGCAGAATGGGTGCAAGGGTTGAAAACATGACTTAGCCCTCCTGCCCGGCTGTTTGCGCAGATGCGGCACCGGTGTTGTTATTGCCCTCTGATCCGGCGCGGAAATCCATGAATTCATCGGCCAGAAGCGATTGGGTGGTGGCGTGTTTGGGATCGGCAAAAATGCCCTCAACACCACCTTCTTCAACGATCACGCCGCCATCCATCACCGCCACACGGTCACAGAGCGCCTTGACCACCGCCATTTCATGGGTGATCACCACCATGGTCAGACCAAGGCGTTTGTTGATGTCCTTAAGGAGCGTCAGGATCTGGCGGGTGGTTTCCGGATCAAGGGCGGATGTCACCTCGTCACACAGCAGAACCTTGGGGTTTGATGACAGCGCGCGGGCGATGCCAACACGCTGTTTCTGACCGCCGGACAATTCCGCCGGATAGCGATCACGCTTGTCTTCAAGCCCGACCAGCGGCAAAAGCGGATCAACCGCAGCCGCAATCTCGGCCTTGCTGGCGCCCGCCAGTTCAAGCGGCAGGGCGATATTGTCATAGACTGTCCGCGAAGACAGAAGATTGAAATGCTGAAACACCATGCCAAGCTGGCGGCGAAACAGCGGCAAGTCGCGCTTGGAAAGCCGGGTGACATCGGTGTCATCCACTGTCACTGTCCCCGATGTCGGGGTTTCCAACAGGTTGATGCAGCGGATCAGGGTCGATTTACCCGCGCCGGAGCGGCCAATAACGCCGACGATTTCGCCAGCGGCAATATCAAGATTGATGCCGCGCAGCGCGATATGTTCGTCGCTGCCGCGTCGGGCTGCATATGTTTTCTGGACGTTCGAGAGCCGGATCATGGATCCCAACCTTTCCGTAAATACAAAAAAACCGCCACGGCTTTACCGAGGCGGTCGTACATACGGAGCATATACGCCCTCTCGCTTTAGCCGCATTTTTAGCGCGCCCGCAAGCTGAGGAGCAAATCGGCGCGTTCAACACGTCCTGTCTATCTGACCGGATGTCATTGTTCAATGACGAACATCATGCATTTTACGCATGGCGCGTATGATTCCCGAAAATACAACATGAAAATACTGTTTAATTGGCGCGCAAGATCGCGAAATCACAAAGCCGGACCCTGCCCGTCTATTAGGGTCTGAACCCGACTGAATGCTTAAAATGGCATCAGAACAATCAAGAGATGCCAGGAAATCGCCGAAATGCGGGGTGATCCCCGCGCAAGGAGATTGACGAAGCAGATCGCAGATCGTCCTGATGTCCTTCGGATCGGAGGCATTTGTACGGCCTATTGCGTCGCTTCACCTTGAAAGGCAGCAAGCCTTTCTGCGACGAAGCTCCTGATATCCGCACAAATGCCGCGCGACCATTTCAAGCATTCAGTCGGGTTCAGACCCTAGTCATCAATACTAATGCGGGATTGGACAGATGGCCTTTGCCAACCGGATCAGCGACCTTGCCAGAACACTGGCGCAATACCCGACTGTTGTCACGGTCATGGACAAAAAAGTGGATGTGCGCACCAAGGAGCAATTGGCAACACTGTCTGCCGAAACCACAAAGCTCGAAGCACTGGCCACCGAAGGAGACACGGCCATAGCAAGTGGCTCCTGCAAGGACCCGGCAGGGCTTTCCACAAGGCTGGACTTCAACGCATCGCAGATTTCATCCCTGCTGACAGCCTTTGCCGCACAAGACACCGAACGTCTGAAATCGATGAGCATCATCAGCAAACAGAAGTTTGATGCCTACGCAAAGAACCGTCTGTCGGCTGAAAAGCGCTATGCCGACGAGGTTTCAACACTGCTGAAGCAGGAAGCCAAAACGGTCGCTGCACTGGGCAAGAGCGAAACCGGGAAACCGGATGCAAAACCGGATACCAAACCTGACAGTACACCACCAGACAGTACACCGGAAACCAAACCAAAACCCAGCTCAGATACATCAGCACAACCTGCGCCTGAGCCTTCACTCAATGACATAATCGCCGACATGCCGGGCTATCTGCAGGCAGCGTACCCCGACGACGTTGCAAATTATGACCCAGAACAACTCTCCTCCCTGTGCACGTCCACCGGAAAAACTGCGATCAAGCTTGGCGCAAAGACAGCCGACGGTGTCACCGACTTTACCGTTGCTTCGGTCATAAGCGGACAGGACCTGCAGAAACAGGACTGGTCGGCAGCCATTCTCAAAGACAGCAGCCTTGGCACACTTGACGACCGCATGTTCGTCCTGCGCAACGCAGCAGAAACGCGCAAGGCAGTGGATGAGGCCCTGCCCTTTAAAGATCCTGCCTCAGCAGTCGAAACCCCGAAAATTTGAGGTCGCCATGGCGCAATATACAGTTCGTCTCACTGCACCAGCGGGCAACTACCCGTTTGATTCCGTACGCGTCTCACTGAGCTGTGCAGGTCAACCTCCGCAAAATAGAACTTTGACGTTTCAACTCAATGCGCGCGTCCAACAGCACGTCTTTGACATTGCAAACGGGCAATGGCGTTTGAGAATTACAGGGCGCGGTTTTGTGCCAGTTGATGAGCAAAACATCAATGTGAATGGCAATGCAACAAACGCCAAGAACCTGACGGTGATGTATTATACGCTTCACACAGACCGAAACCGGGATGGCAATCTTGATGGACCGGGCACACTGAATGCTTCGGTGCCTAATGCCATCAGTTATGGACCGAATGGCAGTGGCGCAATTATCCCTGTCAATTGCAATCGGGATGGCAATAACACTGCTGTTGGCTATGCTGACAATCAGGATCAACGCATCAACGGCAATCCAGACCTTCCGACGGGCATTGCTCGGTTTGAAGTCCGCCGCAACATCGTCGGACCAATCGCAAATGTTCCTGGCAACTGGACATTGCAACTACATATCAATCGGGCAAACATCAATGAAAACCCGGCAAGAAATCACTTCAGGGTCTTTAACGGGGATGCCAATAACAGTACCGAAATAATCGGGCCGGAAACAAATCATCTGGCGGCCATTACAACAGTTTCTGTCGGTGCAAGCAAAACCTACGGGATCGAAGCTGTGCGCTTTGCCGGGCGCAGTTTCACATCAGGTGAAGGCATTTTGAACCTGTATGTTTGCCAACCCGAAGTCACTGGCGCAGGAAACCAGACCTACTTTTTCTCCGAACGGTTGGTAGCAGCCCGCTGGATTGGCAATCACCATCGGCAAACCGTCAGCAGGCTATATGTCGCAAACGCCAACAATGTCGCGTTTCGCGGAGATTTGGGCAACGCTGCGGGCGCGGATAACCCGGTAATTCCGGTTACTGCTGGCAATCCCGGCATAGCGACGCGTACCCAGGTTCGCTATTTGAATGCAAATGCGTGGGCAACTTATGCGCCGATTGGTGAAACTGTTCCACCATTGCAGGACGATGACGTCTGGATGCGCGATACCGTGGTTTCGGGTCACAGTACCTGGCCTGGCATAGGTGCAGGTGTTCAGCACAAGGACATCTTCATGAAGGCGCATCGTTGGCGTGAACTCCAAAACTGGGTCTATGAAAGCCTGTTAAGCACCAATGTCGGAGTTTCCTATCCGGCCGCAGGTAGCACTGATGCCATCACATCGGCAAATTCCGGCGGCAATATTGCTGTTACCCCCCCTGTCCAGAAAACCGTTAACGGCGCAACAACCAACTATTTGTACGGTCGTTTTTATTACGGTCACAATCGCTACCATACGGTCGATCAAAGCAGCCGCGATTTCATGGCTGCCCAGAGCATGCAGCCGCCTATTGAGCTTGATACCGACTGGCTCTATGTCGGGCATGTAGATGAAATGATGACCTTTATCCCCGACAACAATCCTGCTGACAGTTTCAAGAAATGGAAATTGCTGGTGGCAAGCCCGGCAGAGGCTTATCGCATTTTGAATGCAAATAGTGGCGCCCATGGCAACGCGAGAATGTTGGTCGAACCGGATTGGGACAACGTCAACAACCGTTTTAATTACGACAACCTTCAGCTTTGGAACGAGCAGTGGGATACCGTCAACAATCGCTGGCACGATGTCGCTGTTGATGTTAACGGGACCATTAATGATTTTCTGGGAAATGGACAAGCGCCACTTCACAACCCACGGCGGGACAAACGGCAGCAAATCCGCTACACCTATGAAGACCTTCGGAACTGGAACATCGATGGCGTCGAGGTCGTCATCCAACGCAATATTGACCTGATGAAGGTTGCATTTGATCTGTCTGACCAAGACATTATTCGTGTTCCCGTGATCTTCTTCCCCGAAGGCTTCTTGCCTGGCAACTTTACCTTTGCCAACAAGATTTCCCCGATGACTTGGGGGCGCAGAGAAGGATTTAATGTTTTCCCGGGCAAGCAAGGTGGTTTTCAGGTTGGCGCACTTACCGCAGACATGCCCAACATGTTTGTCGGCAACGACCGGCTGATGGTCCCCAAACCATTTGGGCCGTGGATCGAAGCGCCGGGGCATAACGTCCATGCAGCAACCGATGAAGACAGGAACGGGTATGATCTTTTTGAGCAGGATCTTGTTCAGAAAATAGCGGCCATACATAACGGCCCGACATGCGTCTTCATCAATGACTGGAA
Source organism: Thalassospira sp. HF15 (assembly GCF_011806525.1). Taxonomy (GTDB): domain Bacteria; phylum Pseudomonadota; class Alphaproteobacteria; order Rhodospirillales; family Thalassospiraceae; genus Thalassospira. The sequence continues at coordinate 255,439 of NZ_JAAVKI010000004.1, forward strand.
TGACTACCATGCGGCCCTTGGGGAAATTCACTGCGGCACCAACGAACTACGCGCCCCCTACAACGGGCAAGTTGCGTTTGGGAATGCGCGCTACGCCAATTGGTGGACAGCCGTCAATGCATGATTGGTTCCACATCTCATCGGGAGCACAACAATGACCGCCCAATCGGACTACCAACAGGCTCTATCGGACATCGCCGCATTGGCAAAAACTGAAGCTGGCCGGATCACGGGTCGCCCGTCTCCTGAGGCGACGGTCCAGATATTGCGCGCTTATTCTGGCACTATCGCCAAGCCAATGACGGATGATTTGAAATCCGGAACTTGGAAGAAACTCGAAAGCTGGCAACTGGGTGGTATGTTGCAATATCTCGGCACTTACGGCACGTCAGATGCCGTGCAGCCCCTGCGTGAGATCGAGAAAAATTACCCAATTGAAGTCATCCAAGAACAAGCCAAGGAACTGGCCGATTTGCTTGCGACCCTTGATGTCGCGGTCGCGGAAGCACGCAAACTAAAAGCAGTTACCGATGCAATTTCGTCTGGCAACAGTGACAAGATGGTGCGTGCGATGCTTTTGGCTCTTGCACAGCTTGACCCTGACTGGCCCGTCAGAGCTTCTGAAATTCAGGAAAAACTATTTAGTCTCTCGGCAGACAGCTTTCCGGCCATTAACGAACTCGCATCGGGGAAATTGAGCGAAGATGACGTCACCAAAGGCCTGATCAATATCTTATTTGAAGAATTTCTGACAACGGCTGGCACCTCTGGCACCACGACAGCCAAACCTTAAGCGATCAGCAACAGGCGAAAAGAGCACTCAGCTTTCGGCCTTTTTCCCCACGCCTTGCTATTGAACGCTCTATCACCGGGTGAAAAGCAGCTTGACGAAGGTTCTGAGCAGCATGACCTGTTCGGCGAGTTTGCGCGGTTCGTTGAGTGCCTTTGACATGACAATCCCGCCTTCGAGCACGGTCGAAATCATGTCGGCGACCTGTTCGAGATCGACCGGTTCGGTCGTTTGATACTGGCCCGCGATATCATCAAGGATCGCGCGGAAGCGAATGCGCCAGGCCAGAACCGCATGCCGGTTAAGGTCACGCACTTCCTTGTCAAACAGGCGTTCCTGATAGCAATACACCGCAACGATGCAGCCCGGATGGCCGTTGGGCAGATCTTCGAGCACCTCGGCCAGCATTTTAAGCGCTGCCAGCAACTGATGCAGCGGGTCATCAACCAGTTCGCGGGCCCGGTCAAACACCTGATCAAGGATTTCGTCATCCTGTTCGATATAGCGTTGCAGCAAAGCCCGCGCGAGTTCGTTCTTGTCCGAGAAATGATAGAAGAACCCGCTCTTGGTCAGCCCGGCCTCTGCAATGATTTCCTCGATCGAGGTCGCGCCAAAGCCCTTTTCCAGAACCGATTTTGACGCGATTTCCAGAATGCGTTCACGCGTGCGTTCGCCCTTGCGTTTGGGGCCGCCGAACGTCTCGGTGATTGTCAGTTTTTCCATCGTGCTCACCCGTTACCCTACCGTCGGTACAGTTTTTCGTCGCCACGGGCCGGTCTGGCCGCGCCGAAAAGCACCGAACCCTTCGTAAACAATTGTTTTGAATATGTTTTTGGAAATCTGAAAAACCAGACCGTGTGCCCACTAGAAGCAAAACCCAATCAGGGCGAGATTTCCGACCCGCGTTTACATACCCCCGCGATCCAAAATTTAAAACCCAAAACTGAAATTCGGACACATGAGCACACGCACTTCACACCTGCCGCCACACGGGCAGACAAAATTCATCACCGATGGCGGTCTTGAGACCACATTGATCTTTCATGACGGGATCGACCTGCCGCATTTTGCATCCTTTGACCTTTTGAAAACGGATGAGGGCTGCGCGCATATCACCGCCTATTACGAGCGTTACCTTGAACTGGCCAAGAAAGCGCAGGCGGGCTTTATCCTTGAAAGCCCGACATGGCGGGCCAATCGCGACTGGGCAGAAAAGATCGGCTATGACGAGGCTGAACTGGCCGAGCTGAACCGCAAGGCCATTGATTTGATGGCCGACCTTCGTGATCGGTACCATAGCGAGACGACGCCCTGCCTGATCAGTGGCAATATCGGCCCGCGCGGTGATGGTTACGTTCCGTCGCTTTGCATGACGGTTAATCAGGCGCGCGCCTATCACGTACCACAGATCGTCACCTTTGCCAAGGCGGGTGTCGACATGGTTTCGGTCGTCACCATCAACTATCCCAACGAAGCCGTCGGCATTGCGCTTGCCTGCCGGGATGTCGATATGCCGTGCGTCATTTCGTTTACGGTTGAAACGGACGGACATCTGCCAAGTGGCGAGCCCCTCCGTGATGCCATCGCGATGGTCGATGACATGACAGCAGGCTATCCGGCCTATTACATGATCAATTGCGCCCATCCGGACCATTTCCGCGACAAGCTTGAAGATGATGGCGCGTGGAAGAACCGCATCTGCGGCATCCGGGCCAATGCATCACGCCAAAGCCATGCGGAACTGGATGCCTCGGAACATCTTGATGATGGCAATCCGGATGAACTGGGACGCCTGTATCGTGATCTTGCCGATCTGCTGCCAAACCTGTCGGTTCTTGGCGGCTGCTGCGGGACCGACCATCGACATGTCAACGCCATGGCCGAACATGCCTTGGCACATCTGCGCACTGCCTAAGACGCACCACACACACTGATAAAAAAACACCGGGAAACGGACAATGAATATGAGTTTCAAACCAACACACGCCGCCGATATCGAACTGCGGAAGGCCACAAGAAATGACGCTGATCACATGGCCAAGCTGATCAACCTCGCGGGTGAAGGCCTGCCGGTTTATCTGTGGCAGGAAATGATCGAAGGCGACGAGACCGCCTGGGACGTTGGGCGCCGTCGCGCCCTGCGCGAAGAAGGCGGGTTCTCGTACCACAACACCCGCTTTGCGTTTGGTGAAAACCAGATCATGGGCGCGATCATTGCCTACGCCCAGCCGGATCATTTTGACCCGATTGACCCGGCGGAAATTCCGGCGATGTTTGTCCCGATCCTTGAGCTTGAAAGCCTGGCACCGGGCAGTTGGTACATCAATGTTCTGGCGGTCTATCCACCGTTTCACAATCGCGGTATCGGATCATTTCTGGTCCGCGCCGCAGAGGAAGACGCCCGCAAAGCCGGAAAGACATCGGTCAGCATTATCGCATCCGATGGCAATCCCGGTGCCGTGCGCCTGTATGAACGTCTTGGTTATACCGCCTGCGCATCGCGCAAGATGGTCAAGGAAGGTTGGGAAAATCCCGGTGAAAACTGGATCTTGCTGATCAAGGAAATCTGAAAACAGCTCTAAAAACATCAAAGGCCGATTGCGCTCAGCTTTCGGCCTTTTTCTCCCACGCGCCTTGCGGGGTTTGCTGCCAATAGGACAGCTTGTGCCCGGCGTCTTTCCAGTCTTTCCAGCGCGTGCGGGCCTCTGCCACCGCATCATGATCGCGGTCATCAAACAGCATGATGACGCGTTCATAATCAGCGACCTTGTCGCTCATGGCGCGGTCGGTCAGGAACAGAAACTGTGCCCCGTTGGGATTTTCATCCTCGGACGTCAGCCACACCGGCTGCATTTCGGCATCGCCATCGGATTTGGAGCCGTGCGGCAACCAGCTTGCCGGATCATAGGTCCAGAGCAGGGTATTGATGGCCTCAATGCGTTCTTCAACGCCGGTCATCACCACCGCACGCTTTTCGCGCTCCAGCGTTTTGGAGAGCAGCGTGGGCAAGGCCCGTTCCAGCGGCATGCTGGTGAGATGGTAAAACCAGATATCAGCCATAGCCAATTGAGTATCGCGAAAGCAAAAACGGAGCAAGATGATCATCACCCTGCCCCGTCTTTTATTCAGATATCAGCCCTTAAGATCAGGACTCATAGTTATCGGCGACAAAGCGATCAAGCAGACGCACGCCAAAGCCGGTGCCGCCTTTTGGCACGACTTCCTTGTCGGACGTCGACCAGGCCATGGCGGCAATATCAAGATGCGCCCACGGGCGGTCCTTGGTGATAAAGCGTTTGAGGAACTGGGCGGCGGTGATTGAACCCGCCGGACGACCGCCGACGTTTTTCATATCGGCAATGTCGGATTTAAGCTGCTTGTCATAGGCAGGCGACAGCGGCAGACGCCAGACACCCTCGTCAACCGCAAGGCCAGCGGTGCTGATCTGGGTGGCGAGGTCATCATTGTTGGAAAACAGGCCGGCATTTTCATGACCAAGGGCAATAATGATCGCACCGGTCAGGGTGGCCAGATCGACGATCAGACGCGGATCGTATTTTTCCTGCACATAGGTCAGGGCATCACACAGAACCAGGCGGCCTTCGGCGTCGGTATTGATGACTTCAATCGTCTGACCGGACATCGAGGTGACAACATCGCCCGGACGTTGCGCGGTTGAAGATGGCATGTTTTCAACAAGGCCCAGCACGGCAACCACGTTGCATTTCGCCTTGCGGCCGGCCAGTGCCTTCATCAGGCCCGATACCACACCGGCACCGCCCATATCCCACTTCATGTCTTCCATGCCGCCGGCAGGTTTGAGCGAGATACCACCGGTATCAAAGGTCACACCCTTGCCAACGAAGGCGACCGGTGCGTCCTTTTTCTTGCCACCGTTCCAGCGCATGATGACCATGGCCGGTTTGCGGGCCGAACCCATGGAAACGCCCAGAAGCGCGCCCATGCCAAGTTTCTTCATTTCCTTCTCATCAAGGATGTCAATCTCGACGCCAAGCTTTTCAAGCGCCTTGACTTCCTTGGCGAAGCTTTCCGGGTACAGAACGTTGGCCGGTTCGGACACCAGATCGCGGGTGAAGAACACGCCTTCGACGACCTTTTTGGCGGACTCAAACTGTTTCTTGGCTTCCTTGTAATCGCGCGCGGCGATGGAGATGCCCTTCAGGACAGGCTTGTCGTCCTTGGTTTCGGTGGTACGGTATTTGTCGAAACGATAATCGCGCAGCATCGCACCGGTTGCGAAATCACATGCCAGACCTTCCATGTCAAACAGAACGGAAAGCTCTTTCTCGCCGGTCGAAAGCGCACGGACGGTGACCGAGCCACCAAGCTTCTGGGCTGCAATCACGTCAAACTCGGCTTCCTTGCCGATCCCGAAAATGATCACGCGCGACAGATCGACATTGGCCGGGGCCAACACCTGCAGGCTCTGGCCCGATTTGCCCTTGAAGGTCGACGCCTTGATCGCCTTGGTGATCGCACCACCGGTTGCCTCATCAAGTGCAACGGCACTGGGCATCAGATCGGCACCCTCGGTCGCGAAGGCGATAACGGCACCGGTTTTCGGGATGGCGAGATCGGAAAACGTGATCTTCATGGTGAACAGGACTCCTGTCATGTTTCGGGGCGCAGTCCTTGATCAAGCAACTGCAAAGAAATTGGATGTCCCTAATCTAGCGCGTTAAACGCGGTTGAAAAGGCTTATCGTTGAAAAAGAACGCGATGCGCCCCGCGTACAGTCAGGGCACGTGATGTTTCTTGCAGGGCAAATTGACATTGCGCAGGGACTTGCGAACAAAACCATTACATCATAATTTTATGGTATATTGTTCGCATTATCGGAAGAAGACCCCATGCAGCCTTTTATTCCCCGCCGTCTGGAGCCTGTCGCCTTTGCATTCCTGTTGTCAGGCATTCAGTCATTCCTGATTTCGGGCATCGCGACCTCGATTGCGATTTCCGACTGGTCGAAGTTTTTTGAATTGTGGATGGGCGCCTATGTCTCGTCCTGGGCAATTGCGTTCCCGGGCGTTCTGGTTGTCGCGCCCTTGGTACGGCGGATACTGAAACGCATCGTCAAGCCCGACAGCAGCGCGCAAGCGGCGTAATCCGGTCCCAATCAGCCAAAATCAAACAGCGAAAGCGACGGGTTGGATTTGATGTATTCCATCTCGTCGTTTTCGATATCGCCCGTGGGATGCCAGCCATGGCTTTCATAAAAGCCGTGCGCGCGGTTGGCGGGATTGGCCGCCGTCGTCAGCGAGATGTCATTGCATCCCTTGGCAAACAGCCAGTCTTCGGCGGTGCGCAGCAATGCCGCCCCCACACCGCGTCCTTCGAATTCCGGATCGACAAACAGCGCCCACAGGGTGGCTTCATGGGGGATGGCTATGGCAAATCCGGCGGCAGAGCTATCAAGATCGGCAAGCCAGATGCCATAGCCCTGTTCCAGCCACTTGCCAAAGGCGGCCTTGGTGATGCCGCGTTCGGCCAGCTCGGACGCGGAAAGATGGTTTTCGCGGACACGGCTTCGGATGGCAAAAATTGCCCCGACATCGCCCAAGCGTGCTTTGCGAATTTTCATCCCGGCCACTCGCGTGTTCTTTCTTTCCAACTGCGCCCAACGTCGCGGCAATTTAGCGATGTTAGGCCAAAGTACTAGCAAAATTATTGGCCGAGATACTCCGCATCGGTTACGGGCTCCAACCAATCAACCGGTGAGCCATTGAGCTTTTCCTGAATGGCGATATGGGTCATGGCGGTTTCGGGGCCCGCGCCATGCCAGTGCTTTTCACCCGGTTCAAACCAGACGATATCGCCCGGCCGGATTTCCTCGATCGGGCCGCCTTCGCGTTGCACCCGGCCAAAACCGGCGGTGACAATCAGGGTCTGGCCCAGCGGATGGGTATGCCATGTGGTGCGTGCGCCCGGCTCAAACGTCACATTGGCGGCCGCGACGCGTGCAGGATCAGGGGCACTGATGATCGGCTCAATACGGACCTGCCCGGTGAAATATTCGGGCGAGGCAACGGTGGAGGCCTGCGATCCGGCGCGTTTGATTTCCATGACGTTTTCCCTGAATGGTTTATTAAGTGTGATGATTTATTGCCCGGCCATCAAGCGCACCGGTTGGCGTTTCGGGCCCCATGTTCCAGGCCGCGCCTGAAACACACCGGCACAATGGGTGCCGCAGCTTTTGCACGCCCCATGGGCATCAAGGTTCCAGTCAGACAACTGATACCAGTCGCGCCCGATCAGGATTTCGCCGCAGGCATGGCAGAAGGTGCTGCTATGGGTTTTGTCATGCACGTTACCGACATAGGCATAGCGGATGCCGTTCTCCATGGCGATCTTGCGGGCGCGCACCAGCGTTTCAGGCGGGGTGCGTGGGGTCGCCATCATTTTCCAGTCGGGATGAAAGGCCGAAAAATGCATCGGCACATCGGGGCCGAGTTCTTCATGAACCCACTGGGTCATTTCATGGAACTCTCCATCGCCATCATTTTCGCCGGGAATGACAAGGTTGGTCAGCTCCACCCACACCCCGGTTTCATGGCGGAGATATTTAAGCGTCTCAAGCACATCATCCAGATGGGCCGAGCACAGCTGATGATAAAAGCGATCCGTGAAACCCTTTAGATCGACATTGGCGGCATCCATGTGGCGAAAGAACTCCTCGCGGGCCTTATCGCCAATGTAACCTGCCGTGACCGCGACGGTGCGAATGCCCATTTCGCGGCAGGCCTGCGCGACATCGACGGCATATTCAAGGAAGATCACCGGATCATTATAGGTGAATGCCACCGCCGAGCAGCCATGGGCCTTGGCGGTTTTGGCGATCATTTCAGGGGTGGCGAGGGATGAAAGCTTGTCCATCTCGCGCGCCTTGGAAATCTCGTAATTCTGGCAAAACTTGCAGGTCAGATTACAGCCCGCCGTGCCAAAGGACAGGATCGGGGTGCCGGGCAGGAAATGATTAAGCGGCTTCTTTTCAATCGGATCGATGCAAAAGCCCGAGGATCGGCCCCAAGTCGTCAGCACCATCTGATCGCCTTGGCGGGCGCGGACAAAACACAAGCCCCGCTGCCCGTCTTTGAGCTTGCAAAAGCGCGGGCAGACGTCGCACTGAATGCGGCCGTCGTCCAGATGGTGCCAGTAGCGTCCGGGGACGGTGTTCATCGCATTCACCTTTCGACTACAACCCTTCGAGAGCTTTTTTAGCTGCCTCCAGTTTGCTTTCCTTTTCGCGATTCTGAAGATCTTCTTCAAGAATGAAGAGCATTAGGCTTCTAATGGCAGGAAAAATCTCCAAACACTCTTGCTCTTCAAGATCATGCACCCCCTTGCTGAGAACAGAATATATTTTTGTATTCTCAACCAGTAAATCTGGCAGGTGTCCCTTTAAGGACTTGATCTTTTCAGCAAATCTTTTTCCTTCATACGCTTCACGAGTAATGTCTCCGTTGGAAATGGCATTTTCAGCCCTTACGGACACCATTCTTTCCAGCACACGCCTCAGATAAACGAATGCACCAACACCTACGCCGTGTGCCGCCAAGCCATTTGCCTTGTAAAACTCGGTCGAGCTTCCTTTATCCAAGACAGATCTGTATTTGGATAAATCTCCCGAATGCAAATCGGCAAGAGAAGGGAGCTGTCCAACTTTCGTTAGAAACTCTCCATCATGCAGTATGAAAACCTTAACTACATGCGAATGATCTCGAGAGCATTTAAAATCGATAGCGAAGTATTTCTTCTCAAAAATATCGCTCCTAACTTCACATGTATAGGAATATGCACTGTGTTCAACAAAGTACACAGTTTCGCGATCACAACACGGGCAGAAGGAGTCAAATTTTCCATTCCATTGATAAAACTCTAGTGCCTGAAGAGGGTTATCTTTTCCTAATCTGATTTTTTCGTACAAAGGATGAGTAAAACAAAACTCCGGAAATAAGTTTTTGTTAACTTCACGTGCGGTTTTTTCTTCTTTATTGTTTTCAGACGTACGGGTTACCATATCAGCTCCAAGACACAAGACAGAAAGACAAAAACCAACTTAAGATAGAAAATAACGATATAAACCAAAACGATTACAGGCAATAACTTAATGTCCATCATCCGCCCGCCTGCTGTTGCCGGGACGTTTTATCCGGCCGATGCCGACTTGCTTCGCAGCGAGATTGACGGACTGTTGGATGCGGCCCTGCGTTCAGATGCCGTATCGGGACCTGCAACGCCTAAGGCGATCATTGTGCCGCATGCGGGGTTGATGTTTTCGGGTAGTCTGGCGGCCCTTGGCTTTGCCACGGTGCGGGCGCTTAAAAACACCGTCAAACGCATTGTGATTATTGGCCCGGCGCATCGCATGGCGTTTCAGGGGATTGCCTTGGCGCGCGCTGATCAGTTTGCGACGCCACTTGGGTCGATGCGCTGTGATTTGCCCGCCCTGCAATCAGCCCTTTCACTGCCGCATGTTCAGATGCTTGATGAAGCGCATACGCTTGAGCACGGGCTTGAGATTGAATTGCCATTTATTCAGCGCCTGTTTGGCGAGGGGGCGGATTTCGGCATTGTGCCGCTTCTGGTCAGCCGGTGCAGCCCGCGGCAGGTGCACGAAGTGATCGAAAAGCTTTGGGGCGGGCCGGAAACCCTGATCGTGATTTCATCGGATCTGTCGCATTTCCATGATTATGACACCGCCCAGCGTATGGATAACCGCACACGCGCGATGATCGAAAACTTCGATGCCGAAAATATCGATACCAGTGATGCCTGCGGCGCGTTGCCGGTTGCCGGGATGCTGATGGCGGCGCGCAATCGCGCCATGAAGATCAAGACACTGGGCATGCGCAATTCCGGCGATGTCACGGGCGATAAATCGCGCGTGGTCGGCTATGGCGCCTGGGCGATTTATGCGGCGGATGCATCAGATATGCGGGATGATGGCGAGACCGATTTCACCAAGGCGACCGAAAATCTGATCAAGGCGCATGGGGCCGAGATGCTGGGCCTGTGTCGGCAATCGATCCTGCATGGGCTTGAGACCGGCGCGCCGTTACAGGTTTCGCCCAGTGAGGTTGCCCCGGCCCTTGCCGCACCGGGGGCGTGTTTTGTGACGCTGAAGAAAGCCGGGCAGTTGCGCGGCTGTATCGGGTCGATCATTTCCCATGCACCACTTGCGCGTGATCTGTGCGAGAATGCGTTCAAGGCGGCGTTTCGCGATCCGCGCTTTGCCGGGCTTACGCGCGATGAGATCAATGATGATCTTGAACTTTCGATTTCAGTCCTTTCGCCACCCGCCCCGTTCGGGTTTGACAGCGAGGCCGATCTGATTGGCAAGCTAACCCCGTTTGAGGACGGGATCATTTTATCGGATGGCAATCGGCGGGGATTATTCCTGCCGCAAGTTTGGGATCAGCTGCCCGATCCGAGAGACTTTCTGGCCCATCTGAAACGCAAGGCGGGGCTTGCCATGGATCATTGGTCACCCAATATGCGCGCAGAGCGGTTTATTACCCGAGGGATTTCATCCAAAGACGTCCGCCCCAGCGGGTTCTGGGATCAGCAAGGTTAAAAGATCATGGCAAGCAAAACACAAGATGATACGCGCTACGCCGACTTCATCGCCGAGGTTGCCGAATGGGAAGGTGTCTGGGGGCTTTATCATAATGGCTGGTTGCTGCAGACAAATGATGCCGGCGAGAAATTCTGCCCGATCTTTGCACTGCGTGATGAAGCCAAAAGCTTTGCAGCCAGCGTTCAAAGCGATCATGTCCCCACCGCCATCACCCTTGTTGAGCTCACCGAGAGCCTGATGGTGCAATGGCGGGCCGAGGACATCATGGCAGGCATCTGTCCGACCCAGGCCTTGCCCGCCATCGTGGTCAGCCCCGATCAGCTCAGCAATGATTTGATGGCGGCCCTTAAGGACGTCATGGACGAACGGTTTGGCAACCAAAGCTGAAAAGACGGCACGCCTGAAATAGCGCGGCAACGCAAAGCCGGGCTGGACGTTGCGGGCAAAATTCCCTATTCCCGAGGGATATTTGATTTTATCCCGAGAAACGAGATTGCCATGACCATTGCCCTGCCCGCCGATGCGCATACCCTTGAAAACGGACTGATTGAAATCGCCCGCAAGGCGGGGGCAGCGATGATGGCAATCTATCAGACCGACTTCGAAGTCCGTTCCAAGGATGATGCAAGCCCGGTGACCGAGGCCGATGATGCGGCAGAGGCCGTGATCCTGCCCGGTCTGCGCGCCCTGACCCCGGATGTCAAAATCGTCTCCGAGGAAAGTGCTGCCAAGGGTGATGTGCCCGATGTGAATGGGGATACGGACTTTTTCTGGCTGGTTGATCCGCTGGATGGCACCAAGGAATTTATCAAGCGCAATGGCGAGTTCACGGTTAATGTTGCCCTGATCGCCAAGGGTCAGCCGGTATTGGGCGTTGTCTATGCCCCGGCAATCGACAAGCTTTATTACGGCGGGCCGGATGGCGCGAAACTGATTGAAGGCGATGCCGATCCGAAAACCACCGAGATCAGGGTGCGTGACATGCCCGAAGACGGGGTTGTTGTTGTCGGGTCCCGCTCGCACGGCGATCCCGAAGCGATGAAAGCGTTTCTCGGCGACCTTGCGGTCAAGGAACTGCGTCCGGCGGGTAGCTCGCTCAAGCTTTGCCTTGTTGCGGCGGGTGAAGCCGATCTGTATCCCCGCCTTGGCCCGACCATGGAATGGGATATCGGCGCGGGGCATGCGGTATTGAAAGCCGCAGGCGGTGTGGTTGAAAATATGGACGGATCCCGATTCCTTTATGGCAAGGCCGATTTCCGCAACCCGTTCTTCATCGCGCGCAGCCCGTCCGTGCCGGTAAAGTACGAAGGCTGATCCTTCGCAAAGCGGGATCAAATCCGAATTTCAAAGCACGATCAGCAGCTTGACTTTTGCGCAGTGCAACACGGCTTAAAACCGCATTTTTCGGGAAAGCTTGAAACTGCTACATACCGCAGTTTCCTTGACTTTCCGGGCAGTTTGCGCTATCAATTCCTTATCGCCACACAGAGTGTAGGTGACGTAAATAGCCGCCGGAATCACGGCGACGCGGTCTTGTCTCACCACTGCAGGGCGAGATGGGGCTAGAGCGTAAAATGGAGCCGCCATTCTTTATGGCGGCTCTGCGCTGTTTGAGCCTGTTTTCCTGATCATCACCGTTGGTTTTTCAATCCGGATTGCGAGCTTTGCGCGCGATCTTCCTTGTCATGGCAGTGCATCATCGCTAGGTATTTGAGATAGATTATCTTTTCAGAGATTGTGGCATGGCACCGGCTCTTACCATCCGTCCCTATTCCGAAGGCGCGCTTAGTCAGGCGGCAGCAAAGCTGCGCGCGGGCGAGCTTGTCGCCTTTCCGACCGAGACGGTTTACGGGCTGGGCGCGGATGCAACCAATGCCGATGCCGTAGCGGGGATTTACGCCGCCAAGAAACGGCCGAGCTTTAATCCGCTGATCAGCCATTTTCCCGACCGCGATGCGGCCGCCAAACATGCCGAATTTGATGACCGCGCCGACAAACTGGCCGCGGCCTTTTGGCCGGGTGCCCTGACCCTTGTTTTGCCGCGCAAGGCGGACAGTGATGTCTGTGATCTGGTGACGGCAGGCCTCCCCAGCATTGCCGTGCGGGTTCCGGCCCATCCGATGGCGCGTGAATTGTTGCGCGCGGTCGGTCGCCCCGTCGCCGCCCCATCGGCCAACCGGTCTGGCAAGATCAGCCCGACCACGGCGGGCCATGTGGCGCAGTCGCTGGGCGATGCGATTGGCATGATCCTGGATGGCGGGCCGTGCGGCGTTGGGCTTGAAAGCACAGTGATTGACCTGACCACTGATCGGGTCGTGATGTTGCGCCCCGGCGGGGTGACAGCCGAACAAGTTTCAGAATTGCTGGACTGTGATGTCATCATGGCAGAAAGCGATGATAGCGCACCCAAAAGCCCCGGCATGCTGACCAGCCATTATGCGCCCGGCCTTCCGGTGCGCCTTGATGCCAAATCCGCCAACACGGCCAAATACGGCCATGAGGTGCTACTCGGCTTTGGCGATTGCAATACCAAGGGGTTTGAGACGGTGCTTTGGCTGTCGAAATCAGGCGATGATATCGAGGCGGCGGCGAACCTTTTTGCCAAACTGCATGAAGCCGATCAGAGCCACTTTGACGGGATTGCGATTGCGCCGATACCCGATGCGGGCTTGGGCATTGCGATCAATGACCGTTTGAAACGTGCGAGCGCCCCGCGCGCGCCGCATTCCGAGCCGTAAGGGAACAGCGCGATGTCGTTCCTGCCAGATACCGCACTTCAAGACCTCAAAGACCTGCTGGGCCCGAAGGGCTTTAGCATGGAAAGCGATGTGCTTGCGGCCCACAACGCCGAGGCACGCGGCAAGTTTGAAGGCCACGCTGAGATCATCCTGTTTCCGGCCAGCACAGAAGAAGTTGCCAAGGCGGTTGCCATCTGTGCAGCCCATAACATCGCGGTTGTCCCGCAAGGCGGCAATACCGGGCGTTGCGGCGGGGCGGTTGCCGATGACAAACAGGTTCTGATCAACCTGAAACGCATGAACCGCGTGATCGAGATTGATGCGCGGGATTTCACAGCCACCGTTGAAGCCGGTGCGATCCTGCAAAACATTCAGGAAGCGGCCGAAAAGCAGGATTTGCTGTTTCCCCTGTCACTGGGGGCGGAGGGCACCTGTCAGATTGGTGGCAACCTTGCGACCAATGCAGGCGGCCTGAACGTGATCCGATATGGCAATGCGCGCGATCTTTGCCTTGGGCTTGAGGTCGTATTGCCCGATGGTAGCGTGTGGAACGGGTTATCCAAGCTTCGCAAGGACAATACCGGTTATGACCTGCGCGATCTGTTTATCGGCGCCGAGGGAACGCTTGGGATTATCACCAAGGCGACGTTAAAGCTGTTTGCCCAACCCAAACACGTCGCCACCGCATGGGTTGCCGTGCCAACGCCGGAATGTGCGCTTGATCTTTTGGCCCTTGCACGTCGCCATACCGGTGATGCGATTGCGGCGTTCGAGCTGATCAGCAAATTCGCCCATGATCTGTCGGTGACCTACCTTAAGGGCCTGACGCGCCCGCTTGCGACCAAGACAGACTGGCATGTGTTGATCGAACTGACCTCATCACGCCCGAATGATGATCTGGAAACGCTTCTGGTGGACCTTCTGGGACAGGCGGTCGAGATTGGTCTGGCATCTGATGCCACCCTTGCCCAGTCCGAAGCCCAGCGTGAAAACCTTTGGGCGATCCGCGAAGGCATCCCCGAGGCGCAAGGCTTTGAAGGCGGGTCGATCAAGCATGATGTGTCGGTGCCCATCTCGAAAGTGCCCGATCTTCTGAAGCGAGGGATGGCGGCAGCAGATGCGCTTATTCCCGGCATTCGCCCCTGCCCGTTTGGCCATGTCGGTGATGGCAATATCCATTTCAATTTCACCCAGCCCGCCACCATGGACAAGGAGCGCTACCTTGCAGAGTGGCAAAGCCTGAACAGCGTCATTCACGACATCGTCACCGAGCTTGGCGGATCGATCAGTGCCGAGCACGGCATCGGCCAGCTTAAACGCGACGAACTGGCCCATTATGCCAGCATTGAAAAACTCAAACTGCTGCGCGCGATCAAGGATGCCATTGATCCAGATGGCCGGCTTAATCCGGGCAAGATTGTATAATAGCGTCCACCATCCGCATTATGCGCAGCAAGCATTGCCACCTTTCACGCATATGCACCGCCGAGCAATACGCCCACCCCAAAGATGGAAGATCGCCCCATGTTCTCTGTCGAAACTTATGCGCCGCTTGATCAGGCAAAACCGGTTGCCGACAATGTCTGGATCTTTGATGGTCCGGTGATCGGATTTCAGTATGCCGGACTTAAACTGCCCTTTCCCACCCGAATGACCGTTGTCCGCCTGAGCGATGGCAAACTGTTTGTCCATTCGCCGATCCGCCTTAATGACGAACTCAGGGCCGCTGTCGATGCCCTGGGCGAGGTTGCCTATCTGATTGCGCCCAACACCATCCATTATGCCGGGGTGCCTGATTGGCAAAAAGCCTATCCGGATGCCAAGGCGTTCTGTGCGCCCGGTGTCATCAAGCGGGCCAAGTCGGTCGGCATTTCGGTTGAATTTGACGCGGAGCTTGCCGATACGCCGGAAGCCGAATGGGCCGATGAAATCGAACAGGTGCTGGTGCGGGGCAGTTACCTGAACGAGGCGGTGTTTTTCCACACCAAGTCCAAAACCCTGATCCTGACCGACCTGATCGAGAATTTCGAAGCCCCCAAAATCAAAAGCCCGATCTGGCGGTTTATGGTCAGATTGTTTGGCACCATGGACCCACATGGCAGCATGCCGCGCGACATGCGCCTGACCTTTGCCGGATACAAGGACGGGCTGCACAAGGCGGTCCAAACCATGATCGACTGGAACCCTGACTATGTGGTTCTGGCGCATGGGCGTTGCTATGACAGCCGCTGCGTTGATGAACTCAGACGCGCCTTTTCCTGGGTTTTGCGATAGCCAACAAGAAAGGGCGCCCCGATGGGACGCCCTTTCATATGATCAAGGTCGGCGGGCTTATTCAGCCGGACCGGCCCACGGGGTCATGGCGTTGATCTTGTCCTGACGACGTTCGTCGCCCGACTTGCCCCAATCACCACCAAAGGCGGCTGATTCCCAGGAGCCGTAGCTCGGGTTCGGGAGCATGAACCAGCGTTCACCCCAGTAATTGCCATACTTTTCCATGACTTCGAGACGCTCTGCGATCGAGCCATCGATTTCGTCGGTGAAGTCACCGAAGTTGTCACCGAACTGCATGATCACACGGTAATCCTCGGCAACAGCGGCACGGCGCGGGGTTTTGTTGGAGCCCCATTCTTCGACCTCGCCACGCAGCATGACGTGTTTTTCGTCCGCATAGGGGAAGCCATACTTCTTCAGGTTCTCGATGGTCGGTTCTTCTTCCGGTGCCTTGCGGTTTGAGACATAGAAGACTTCGACACCACGGGCAGCAGCCGCCTTGGTGAATTCGAGCGCGCCCGGGGTCGGAGTGGAAATCATGTCATGGACGAAGGCCGCCCAGGTTTTGGAGCTGTAATGGGTTTTATCCGCGACCACCCATGCCTGATAGGCAGAGTTATCAAGAACGGTTTCATCAACATCAAGGATAACAGCCGGCGGTTTGGTCATATAGTTGCCGTCCTGCTCAAGGGCGGCAGTCCAGCTGTGATCACCAATCGCCGCATCAAGCAGACGGGTTGCACCAGCATAAACCGACATGGCGGTCGTTTTGTACTCGACCGAGGTCTGCAGCCACAAAGTGCCGTTCAGGCCATCATTCTGTTCTGGCTCCGCCTGGGCGCCAAACGCGCAAAGCGCACTGGTCGCCACAATGGCAGCAACGCCAAATGATCTTGCGATAAAAGTCATATGTAGTCTCCCTGTTGATTTCCGGGCTGCATGGATACTGACCATGCAGACAGGATTTCATAACCATGCCACTGCACTGCGATAAAGAAAAAGCCTTTTTCAACATCATGGCTGAAAAAGGCGTTTGTCCGGCATTTGATAAAGACGCCAAATGATTGAACGCACGGTACTTTTATGCGGTCGAACGTTTTTCAAAGGACGCAAAGCCGTCTTCAAGGGCGGGTTCTTCGTGAATGCGATCGACGCGCGCATGGGTCGGGCCTTCGTGACAGGCCTGAATCATTGATTGTACGACCTTGGCCGGGCCGCAAAAAACCGCCTCGACCGAGCCGTCATGGCGATTGCGCACCCAGCCGGTCAGATCGCGCTTGCGGGCTTGTTCGACGGTCCATGCGCGATACCACACACCCTGCACCCGGCCTTCGATCCGGGCGTGGACGGCGATATTGCCGTCACCCGTTG
Source organism: Thalassospira sp. HF15 (assembly GCF_011806525.1). GTDB lineage: Bacteria > Pseudomonadota > Alphaproteobacteria > Rhodospirillales > Thalassospiraceae > Thalassospira. The sequence goes on from NZ_JAAVKI010000004.1 coordinate 272,210, forward strand.
ACGGGTCGGGGCTTGTATCAGTCATGATCGGGCCTCCTCCCTTGTCGATGGTGCCCAAATGGTGCCAAATGGGGCTTACTTCGCGCCGGGGATTTTGGCATGCAGATGGGCGGTGTCCTGAAACTTCTGTTTCTGCTCGTCGCTTGCCGGCGCCTGATAGTTGTCCTTCCAAGCGTCATAGGTCATGCCATAGACGACTTCGCGCGCACCATCATAATCCATGGCAACACCCTTTTCGCGGGCCGCGGCCAGATACCATTTGGCCAGGCAGTTGCGGCAGAAACCGGCAAGGTTCATCAGATCGATGTTCTGAACATCCTTGCGGTTCTGAAGATGGGTGACCAGTCCGCGAAAGGCAGCCGCTTCGAGTTCGAGTTTGGTTTGCGGATCAAGATCGGCTGCCGGACCGTTGGCCAGCACGGCCTCGGAGGACATTTCAGAACCGGCGCAATCAGACATTTTCCATACTCCCGCTGGTCTTTTCCTGCTCAAGCTTTGCGATGATCCCGGGCACATCAGCAATGCTTTCGGCCGTGACGACCTTTTCATTGTCGATTTCGGTCTGATCAACCATTTCATGGACCCAGGTGATTTCATAGGGAATGTGGATCGCAGTGCCACCGCACGCAAGGACCGGCAGGATATCGGATTTCATCGAATTGCCGATCATCACGGCCTGTTCGGGCTCAACACCATAGCGGCCGAAAATGTTGCGGTAGGTCAGCGGATCTTTTTCCGAGACGATTTCAATGCCGTCAAACAGGTCTTCAAAGCCGGAACGGTCGATCTTGAGCTGCTGGGCGATCAGATCGCCCTTGGTGACCAGAACGACCTTGTATTCCGGGTGCTTGGCATAGTGTTTCAGCACGGTCTCTGCCCCGTCGATTATACGGGTCGGCGCACGCAGCATTGATTTGCCGATTTCGGCCAGTTTGTGGATGTCTTCGGCGCTGATTTTACGATCAGAGAGTTCGATCGCCGTTTCAATCATCGACAGGGTAAAGCCCGTCACGCCATAGCCATAGATGGAGAGGTTGGCCAACTCGGCCTGATAGAGACGATCATCAACCTGTTCGGGATCAACATAATGTCCCAGCATTTCGCGCAGCTCTACATGGGCCTGTCGGAAAAGCGGCTCGTTGTGCCACAGGGTATCGTCGCCATCAAAAGCAATCAGCTTATACATATACACGCCTCGTTTCTTGTTATTGGATGGCCGCAAATAACGGGATTACAGCCTCGATTAATGACCATATGGCAGTGCAAACGCGCCGTAAAGCCCCGTTATCTGTATTTAATATGCGTGAAACTGTTCCGAAAGCCCTTGAAAACACAAGTGTTTGAACAGGTTAGGGTTCAGACTCATTCACATGACCGTCCCGGCAACTGATATGAGAGAAAAAGCTAGGAAAATGCCGCAGAGCGGGGTGATCCCCGGTCAAGGGATTTGACGCAGAGGCTTTCTCATATCAGTTGTCCTGCGGATCACCCGGATTTGCACGGGCTATGTTGTCGCAAAACCTTGAAAGATATAGATCTTCCTGCGATTTTGCTCCGCATATCCGCACAAATCCGGGAGACCGGGACGATTATGTGAATGAGTCTGAACCCTAAAAAAGGCGCTGACCGTTTCCGGTCAGCGCCTTTTCGAAATTCACCCTTGAGGGATCGGGTGGCTTATTCGTCTTTTTCGAACTCGATGATGATGGCATCGACCGAGAGGTTGGCGCCCTGCTCGGCATGGATCTTTTTGACCACGCCCTTGCTTTCGCATTTAAGCACGTTTTCCATTTTCATGGCTTCAAGGATGCAGAGTTCCTCGCCCGGCTGGACGGCCTGACCTTCTTCGACCGAAACCTTGACCAGCAAGCCCGGCATTGGCGAGAGCAGGAAGTTCGACATGTCTGGCGGGGCCTTGAACGGCATCAGCTTCTGGAGGTCTGCCACGCGGGGCAGCATGACCTTGAAGCTGCGCTGAATGCCATTGGCCGAGAGCTTGTAGCCAATGCCTTCGATGTCGATCTGCACACAGACCGGCGCACCATCGATTTCACCGACAAACATCGGATCGCCGATTTTCCAGTCCGAGACAACGCCATAGCTGCGATCACCGATGGCGACGATGTAATCACCGTTAACACCATCGAATTCGATATCAAACGGGGTATGGTCATCACCACATACCGCCACCCAGCTTTCAGCAATTTCAAGCGGATGATCGCTGACCTGACCGGTGACCCCGGCATTGCGTTCAGCAACACGCTGATTGATGTAGGCCGCGACCACGATCAGGGTTGCAGGATCATCATTGGGCAGATCATCGGCGGAGAAACCATCAGGATATTCTTCGGCGATGAAGTTGGTGGTGATGTTGCCATCCTGGAAGCGTTTGTTGGCCATGACAGCGGCTAAAAACGGGATGTTGTGCGAAATACCGCGGATGTAATAGGCATCCAAAGCCTGGCGCATTTCCCCAATCGCCTGATCACGGTTTTCACCATAGGTGATCAGTTTGGCGACCATCGGGTCATAGAACATCGAAATCTCGCCGCCTTCATAGACGCCGGTATCAACACGCACGGTGTCCGATTCCGCTGGCGGCTGATAACGCACCAGACGCCCAGTCGAGGGCAGGAATTCGCGGAAGGGATCCTCGGCATAAACACGCGTCTCCATGGCCCAGCCGGTGAGTGTCACGTCTTCCTGCTTAAGGGTCAGTTTCTCGCCATCGGCGATCTTGATCATCCATTCGACAAGGTCCTGCTTGGTGACAAGTTCGGTCACCGGATGTTCGACCTGCAGGCGGGTGTTCATTTCAAGGAAGTAGAAGTTCTTGTCCTTATCAACAATGAACTCCACCGTCCCGGCAGAGCAATAATCCACCGCCTTGGCCAGTGCCACGGCCTGTTCGCCCATGGCCTTGCGGGTGGCGGGATCAATAAATGGTGACGGGGCTTCTTCGACGACCTTCTGATGACGACGCTGGATGGAGCATTCGCGTTCGCCCAGATAGATCGCATTGCCGTGCTTGTCGGCCAGCACCTGAATTTCGATGTGGCGCGGTTCTTCGACGAATTTTTCGACAAAAACACGATCATCGCCAAAGGAACTGGCGGCCTCAGACGTTGCACGTTCAAAGCCTTCGCGGCATTCGGCATCGTTGCGCGCAATACGCATACCCTTGCCACCACCGCCAGCGGAAGCCTTGAGCATCACCGGGTAGCCGATATCGTTGGCGATCTTGACCGCCTCGGCGGTGTCCTTGATGACGCCCATGAAACCGGGCACGGTCGAAACGCCTGCATCGGCGGCGATTTTCTTGGAGGTGATCTTGTCGCCCATGGCGGCAATCGCACCATTCGGCGGGCCGATGAAAGCGATGTTGGCCGCATCAAGCGCCTTGGCGAAGGCCTGATTTTCCGACAGGAAGCCGTAACCGGGATGAACGGCCTCGGCACCGGTGGATTTGCAGGCCTCGATGATGTTTTCAATGATCAGATAGGACTGATTGCTTGGCGCCGGGCCAATGCGAACAGCCTCGTCAGCCATCTGGACATGAAGGGCGTTCTTATCCGCATCGGAATAGACCGCGACGGTTTTGATGCCCATTTTCTGGGCTGATTTGATCACACGGCAGGCGATTTCACCGCGGTTGGCAATCAGGATCTTGCTAAACATTTTTCTGTCTCCCAATTTGTCTTACAGCGGAATGTTGCCGTGTTTCTTTTCAGGGTTCTTGACGTCCTTGTTGCGCAGCATACCCAGCGCCTTGCAGACGCGGCGGCGTGTGCCATGCGGCATGATGACATCATCAATGAACCCCTTGCGGCCCGCGACAAACGGGTTGGCGAATTTTTCGCGGTATTCTTCGGTGCGAGCTTCGATCTTTTCGGGATCGTTCATGTCCGCCCGGAAGATGATTTCCACTGCCCCCTTGGGACCCATCACCGCAATTTCGGCGGTCGGCCAGGCATAGTTGACGTCACCACGCAGATGTTTGGATGACATCACGTCGTAGGCCCCACCATAGGCCTTGCGGGTGATCACAGTGACTTTCGGCACGGTGGCCTCGGCAAAGGCGTAAAGCAGCTTGGCACCGTGCTTGATGATGCCGCCATATTCCTGTGCGGTGCCCGGCATGAAGCCCGGAACATCAACAAAGGTGACAATCGGGATGTTGTAGGCATCGCAGAAACGCACAAAGCGCGCGGCCTTTTTGGAGCTGTCGATATCAAGGCAACCGGCCAGAACCATCGGCTGGTTGGCGACGACACCGACCGTGCGACCATCCATGCGCGCCATGCCGATAATGATGTTCTTGGCGTAGTCGGGCTGGACTTCAAAGAAGTCGCCCTCGTCAACGACCTTGGTGATCAGTTCCTTCATGTCATAGGGCATGTTGGGGTTTTCCGGCACCAGGGTATCGAGCGAGAAGTCTTCGCGGTTGATCGGGTCTTCGCAAAGGCGTGCTGGCGGCTCTTCCTTGTTGCACAGCGGCAGGAAGTCCATGAAGCGGCGCGTCTGCAGCAGCAGGTCAACATCGTTGTCAAAGGCCAGATCAGCAACACCGGAAACACTGGTGTGGGTCGAGGCCCCGCCCAGCTGTTCGTGGGTGACTTCTTCGTGGGTGACGGTTTTGACCACATCAGGCCCCGTCACAAACATATAGGAGCTGTCCTTGACCATGAAGATGAAGTCGGTCATGGCCGGGCTATAGACCGCCCCACCCGCACACGGCCCCATGATCAGCGAGATTTGCGGGATGACGCCGGAACCCTCGACATTGCGCTGAAAGACGTCGGCATAGCCGGCCAGGCTTTCGACACCTTCCTGAATACGGGCGCCGCCAGAGTCATTCAGGCCAATCACCGGCGCGCCAACCTTGAGCGCCTGATCCATGATCTTGGCGATCTTGCGCGCGTGCGCCCCGGAAAGTGCGCCACCGAAAACGGTGAAATCCTGCGAGAAAACAAACACCAGACGGCCATTGATCGTGCCGTGGCCGGTCACGACACCGTCGCCGGGAATGCGGTTTTCGGTCATGCCGAAATCGACACAATCATGTTCGACGAACATGTCCCATTCTTCGAACGAACCTTCATCGAGCAGCACGTCAAGGCGTTCGCGCGCGGTGAGCTTGCCTTTCTTGTGCTGATTATCAATGCGGCGCTGGCCACCGCCCATGGCAGCTTCGGCGCGCTTCGCTTCGAGTTTGGCGACAATATCCTGCATGTTGCGTTTTCCTTGCTGTGATCGGCCATTCGGCACATTTCGGCCCAATGTGCGCGTCTCGAGAATGAAATAGCATTATTCGGTACTGGAATGCCAATTATTTTTACTGTTCTGACAGAGGTCCAGAATAAGCCCTAAACACCTGATTTCCCTAGCGTCATTTTAATATTCGAGACCGGGCTGGACTAAAGTCTAGAGCGTCCATGTTATCGCGATAGACAGGGATCATTTCGGCGTCGCACACGTTGAGATATTGCCGCCACGCGTTTTACGGTAGTCTGAAAAGTGCCGCAGGCCCCGTTCCTGCGCGCGAAATCGCCACATGTTGACACAACCGATTGAGCCCCATGCTGACATTCACTCCCCGCAATCCCGAACGCACCGGCGATGATCGCCCGGCCTCTTCATTATGGGGCTATGTCTGGCGCATGAGTGGCTGGCATCAGGTTGTGGTATGCAGCCTTGCCGTGATTGTCGCCGCCCTTGGCATTGCCCCGATCGAGCTTCAGCGCCGGATTGTCGATAATGCCATCACGCCGCAGAATTTTGATCTTTTGATCGTGCTGGCGGCCATCTATATCGGCGTTATTGTCGTGCATGGTGGCATCAAGCTTGTGCTTCGGATGTATGAAGGGTGGCTGAGTGAAAGCGCGATCCAGTATAATCGCAAGCACCTGACGCGATTGCGCGCCCACAATCAGGCCGGCAGTGACGATGACAGCAACGGGCGCGCGGTTTCGATCATCGGGGCCGAGATCGAGAAACTTGGCGGTTTTGTCGGCGATGGGTTGTCCCAGCCGGTGGTCAATAGCGGCATGCTGATTTTCGGGCTTGGCTACATGATCAGTGTCGAGCCGATCATTGGCCTGATCGGGGTGATTGCCCTGATCCCGCAGGTTGCCCTTGTCCCGGTCATCCAGAAGCGCATCAACGCGCTGATCGAAGACCGGGTGGAGAAAATGCGTACCGTCAGTGACGAGCTGTCCGAACTTTCATCGGATAAAAGCGACGACGAACAGCTTGATCCGATCAACAAGGGCATCACCGCGCTGTTTGACAATCGCATGCGGCTGTTCCTGTTGAAATTCGGGATGAAGGCCCTGATCAACTTCCTTAATGCGCTGGCACCGATTTGTGTGCTGTTTGTTGGCGGCTATCTGGTGATCGAGGGGCAGACATCGGTCGGTATTATTGTCGCATTCATATCCGGGTTTGACCGGATGTCATCGCCGATGCGCGAATTGCTGTCCTATTACCGGGTGGCTGCGCAGGCGGCCGTTCAGCACAAGATGATTGCACGCTGGATGCAGTAACACCGACTGGCGGTCAAGCCTGGTCGGGATTGACCGCGTTTCGGCCGCACAGCTTAGCATCGATGCAACTGCAATCATTGCAGCTGCCTTCGACAAAGAAGCAAAAACGATTGCGTCCGCAATTTTTGGCGCGATAGAGCGCCTTGTCGGCATCGCGATAGATGGAGTCCGGATTGGCGTTATGATCAGCGCAGGTTGAGATGCCGATACTGATTCCGACATGTACTTCGTTGCCATCGATCATCTGCAGACGCGAGACTTCATCAATAATCCGCTGGGCGGGGATGGTCGCATCGCGCACATCTTCCATCAGTGGCAAGACGACGGCGAATTCGTCGCCGCCAAGACGCGCCACCACATCGGCTTCGCGGCAATTGCGCTTGATGATCTTGCCCACTTCAACCAGAAGCTTGTCCCCTACCGGATGACCGAAGGTATCGTTGACCGCCTTGAAACGATCAAGATCAAGCAGCATGAGAACGATTTTCTTTTCAAAGCGCTTGTTGATCTCAATGATCTGCGAGAGCATCGAATTGAACTGATAGCGATTGGAAAGCCCGGTCAGTTGATCGGTCTGAGCGAGCCTGCGAATTTCGGCCTCGACCGCTTTGGACGGCGTGATATCTGCATGCGTTCCCGACATGCGCAACGGCTTGCCTTCTTCGTCCCATTCAACGACCTTGCCACGATCCAGCACCCAGACCCAGCTGCCGTTCTTATGGCGCATGCGGCATTCGCACTCGTAGTATTCGGTTTCGCTGTTAAAGGTGCCATGCAACAGGGCTTCGGACTTTTCGAGGTCTTCGGGATGCGCGTGCGACAACCACGTATCAATGCTCACGGGCTCCAATTCTTCGAGCGTATAGCCGATGATTTCCGCCCAGCGTTCATTAAAGCGTGTTTCGCCGGTCCGAACATTCCATTCCCAGGTGCCGGCATTGGTCGCCCAGATGATCTCATTCAGACGCTGGCGTTCCTCGTCGAGTTTGCGGTTGGCATCCGTGAGCATGCGTTCGTAATGTTCGCGATCGGTAATATCGACATTGGTGGTGTGAATGTATTTACGTTCGTGCAGCTCAATGACGCCGGCATGAACCTCCATCTTGCGGATTTCACCGTTGCCCAACCGATGACGCACGACGAATGACAGCACACCTTTTTCGAATACATCGGCGACATGTTTGTGCAGCGATGGCGCGCCATCCACGTCAAGATCAGGTATCTTGCGCCCGACAAGGCCGCCATCGGCGAAGTCGTACAGGGCCTCGGCGGCTTGGCTGGCATCGACGATCCGGCCGTCCTCCGGATCGACCAGGATGTTTACCGCCGTTGTGTTGCTAAACATCTGGCGATAGAGCAATCCACGCTCGCGAAAGGCCGCTTCAGCCTGTTTTACATCCGTGATATCGGCAAATGAAACAACGACGCCATCAAAGGTGCCAGCCTCTTCGTTATGCAGGGGTTCGGCATTTACGCGGATCCAGGCAAACGCGTCATCGGGGCGTTTGATCCCCAGAACGACGCCGTATTCGCGCTTGCCGGTGACAAGAACCGTGCGGCCCGGCAGTTCGCCCCGCGCAAGCGGAGTGCCGTCTTCGCGTATAAAGCCCCAGCCATCGCGCAGCGGGACCTTGTGCGTCAGTTCGTCGCTGGTCAGTCCGAGAATCTCAAGCGCGGTATTATTGAATTCGACAACCGCACCGTTCGCATCATGGACCACGACACCTTCGGCAAGCGAATCAAGCAGTCGCTTGTGCAATTTGTCGCTGTTACGCAGCGGAGAAACCTTACCATCACACGATGACAGATCCGCCCCGCGTTCAAGTTCGGTCAAACAGCCCGAGGTCACGACCTCGCCAGTCGCAAGGGTGCGGCTGATGGCACAGTCTTCGACCGCGACCCAGTCGCCATTTTTATGACGCAGGCGAAAAGTTGCGCGCTTCTGGGTGCCATCAACGGTCGTCTGATCGGTGGACTTATCGGTTTTGGCGGTTTTGGCGAATGTGTCTGCGTCATCAGGATGGATCAGAGGCCCCCAACCCTGCGCGCGATCAAATTCGTCACCGACGGGATCATACCCAAGCAAGTCAAGAAGCCCGGCCCCGACATAGTTTCGCGACGGATCATTGCGGAAAAACTCATACAGGACCGTCGCCGGCACAGCTGCGCCAGCATGGCTTCCTGTCTGACTGGTCAAGTTTACCGACACGTTCATTCCATCGCCTTACTGGCGTCTCCTTCAGAAAACCGGATGAGCCGACTGTTGAAGCAGCACACCCTGATTGTGGTTGGGACATGATTGCAGTTCAGAATCACCGCCGGGCACTGCCATAACTACGCCCGGTCCATAGCTGGACACCCACAACAAACGATACCAACGTATAGGTATATTTTTATACTAATTAGAAATTGATGAAAAGCAGATTTTACAACGCAGGGACGGATTATTTTTCCGGCCTATCTTATTGATTTATATAGTGCGCTGAACAATCCCTTCGATAGTCGAATAGGGCCTCATACCCAAGCAGCATGAAAAAGGCGCACAAAAAAGGAGCAGTTACCTGCTCCTTTGTAGGGGATCGGACCTGAGAACGCGACCTTGTGCCTTAGCCAAGCAGCTCCAGATAGCGGCCAGCGGCCAGAAGTTCCGCGCGATGGCGATCAAGGCGGGCTTTGGCCTCGGCGTCGTCGCCCCACTTTTCCATGGAATACTCGTCATCAAGTTGTGCTGCCTCAAAGGCGGCCTCTGCATCGATCTGCTTGTTGATCACCGCAAGACCAATAATCACCGATCCCGAGACCGTGGTCACGCTGTGCAAAGCGGTGAGGTAATAATCATCAAACGCTTCGACATGATCCTGCAAACGCAGCAAAGACTGGTCTTCCTGTGTAATCGGCATCACACCTTCGGTGACGTTGAGCGCCACGCCAAGATCATTTTTCGACCAGTCAAGCAGCGGCTGCCAGGCCTTGGCCTGACGTTCGATCAAATCTTCCGGGTATGGGGCGCGATAGCACAAAAGGTCCGAGCGGCCATAACCGGTCAGTTCGGCAATGACGGCCGACCGGTTCGGGCGCACCCGGTCAATTGCGGTTGCAGCAAGCTGCATGATTGGCATCGTGGCTGGCTGGATTTTTTCCCCTTGGGAATCCCACTCCGCAGCGATTTCATGCGCCAGCACCTCGGTGGGCAGCAGGAAGTCAGCCTTGGCCGGCGTTTTCACCGCCCGACCATCCAGAAGCACGCACCAGCCTGCCCCGCTTTCATCAGCGGCGGCATCGGCCTTTTTATAGAAACGTTTGATCGATTGTGTAACCATGACCGCCATATGCCCAAAACCGACGTTTTGCGCAAGAGGTTTGCCAAACAATTTGCCGGATAAAGCATGTCGAATGAGCGATTATCAAGAATTTCTGTATAATTTTTGATCAAATTGCCCCATTGACCAAATAATAAACAACTCTACTCTGCTGGACGAAGGTTACAAAACCGCAACAAAGCGGGCGCATTGGTGACATGGCATGACCATTGCTAAGTGCGCATTGGATTTTATCAGGTGGCTGGATTGTTCGATCAATCCGCAATCAGGAGGCTTCTTTAAACATGACCACGCTTACGAACCGACTTTTGGGTGCAGCCATTGGTGCAGCTGTTGCCCTTGGCGCACAGGCAGCCCTGGCAGATATGGCGATCAAATTCTCGCTCGACTGGAAATTCGAAGGTCCGGCAGCACCGTACCTTCTGGCCAAGAAGAACGGCTATTTCGAAGATGAAGGCCTTGATGTCACCATTGACTCAGGCAATGGCTCAGTCGGTGCGATCACCCGCGTTGCCAGCGGCGCTTATGACGTATCACTGGCCGACATCAACTCGCTGGTCGAGTTCAACGCATCCAACCCGGATCGCGCCATGAAGTCGATCTTCATGGTTTATGACCGCCCGCCGTTTGCGCTGTTCATGAAAAAAGACTCCGGCATCACCAAACCGGAAGACCTTGTTGGCAAGACCCTTGGCGCACCGGTCTTCGATGCATCGCGCAAGCTTTATCCGGCATTTGCGTCGGCCACCGGCCTTGATCTGGATGCGGTGACCTGGGAAAGCATGGACCCGCCGCTTCGTGAACCGATGCTGGTGCGTGGCGATGTGGATGCGATTTCCGGTCACTACTTCACCTCGATCCTGAACCTGCAGGCACAGGGTCTTGCCAAGGAAGACCTGACCGTCTTCATGTACAAAGATTATGGCATGGACTTCTATGGTAACGGCATCCTGGCATCGCCGGACATGATGGAAAACCACCCGGAAGAGCTTAAAGGCTTCTTGCGCGGTGTGGTCAAAGGCTGGGCCGCGGCGATTGCCGATCCGGCTGCTGCCATCGCAGCACTCAAGGAAGCGGATCCGCTGATCAACCCGGATCTTGAACAGCAGCGCCTGCAGATGGCGATTGACGAAAACGTCATCACCCCGGCAACCCTTGAAGAAGGCATGGGCCTTGTCAAAGCCGACCGTATGGCCAAGGCCATCGATCAGGTTGCCCTTGCATTTGGGTTCGAAAACAAGCCAAGCGTTGATGACATCTATACCGATGCCTTCATGCCGTCTGCCGAAGACCGCATGCTGAAATAATCACCGTATTGAGCGGGGCAGTCGGGTTTTCGGCTGCCCTGTTTTTCATCTGCCCGTGCAGAACAGATAAAGAATAAAGACCAAGGCCAAGCAGGGGGAATAACTGCAGTGTCCAATAGCTTCGTCGAACTCAACGACGTCAAACTTCGCTACAGCGAAGGCGATGATCTGGCGCTTGAAACCACAAACATGAAGATCGACAAGGGCGAGTTCATTGCCGTTGTGGGGCCTTCGGGCTGTGGTAAATCATCCTTGCTGAAACTCGTTTCCGGCCTGATGCCGCCATCCGAAGGCAGCGTCATTGTCGATGGCAAGGAAGTTGCCGGGCCGCTTAAAATCGTTGGGATGGCATTTCAGAACCCGACCCTTTTGCCGTGGCGCACGACCCTTGATAACGTCCTGTTGCCGATGGAAATCGTCAAACCGCATCGCCACCGCCTGCGCAAGTATCGCGCGGAATATGAAGAACGCGCGCGCAAGCTTCTGGCGACGGTTGGCCTTGAAGGACATGAAGACAAATACCCGTGGGAACTATCGGGTGGCATGCAACAGCGCGCATCGCTTTGCCGGTCGCTGATCCATGAGCCTGAACTTCTGATGCTTGATGAGCCGTTTGGTGCCCTTGATGCATTTACCCGCGAAGAACTGTGGGACATTTTGCAGAACCTTTGGATGATCAAGCCGTTTACGGTCATTCTGGTTACCCATGATTTGCGCGAAGCGGCCTATCTTGCCGATACGATTTATGTGATGTCCAAACGCCCGGGCAAAATCCTGGTGGAGCGTGAAAACACCCTTGTCCGCCCGCGTGATCAGGAAACCACCTTTACCCAGCCTTTCACCGATCTTGTCCACGAATTGCGCAGTCACATCCGTGACGTGCGAGAATCCTAAGGAAGGGCGGGAAAAATCATGAAAAAGAAATTGAACCTTCGCAAAGCAACACCATGGTTGAGTGCCATCGGGCTTTTCGTCCTGTGGGAGCTGGTTGTGCGGATTTTCAACATTCCGCCCTATGTCCTGCCGACCCCGTCGGAAAGCATCATTGTCGGCTGGCAGTTCCATGAAGCGATCTGGATGCATGCCTATCACACGCTTTATACGACACTGGCGGGCTTTGCCATTGCCGTGGTGTTCGGCGTGGTGCTTGGCGCATTGGTCGGATCCAGCCGGGCAATCTATGACGCGGCCAACCCGCTTCTGGTCGGGTTTAACTCGGTCCCCAAGGTCGCGCTTGTCCCGGTTCTGGTGATGTGGTTTGGCATCGGGACGGTACCCGCGATCATTACCGCGTTCCTGATTTCGTTCTTCCCGATTGTGGTTAACGTCGCAACCGGTCTTGCAACCCTGGAGCCGGAATTGCGCGATGTTTTGCGATCCCTTGGCGCAACACGGCGTGACATCCTGATCAAGGTCGGTTTCCCGCGTGCGATGCCGTATTTCTTTGCGTCCCTTAAGGTCGCGATCACCCTGGCCTTTGTCGGGTCGGTGATTTCCGAAACCGTGGCATCGAATGTTGGGGTTGGTTATCTGATGCTGTCGGCATCGTCGAAATTCAACATGCCGCTGGTGTTCGCCGGATTGCTGGTGATCGCGGTGATGGGGATTGCGATGTATGAGATCTTTAACGTGATCGAACGCCGGTCGACCAAATGGGCAAACCGCGGCAATCCAACGAACTAAGCCCAATCTTCAGACAAATAAAAAGGCCGGGAATTTCCCGGCCTTTTTTCTTCGTACCATTGGCGATGATCAGCTGAGATGCTCATCAAAGAAGGCCTGCGTGCGCTGCCAGGCCAACATGGCATCTTCGCTGTCATAGCGACCGCCCGTCGGGTTGGCAAAGGCGTGATCGGCGTCATACCAGAAGAACTCGTAATCCGACTTGCCGGCAATACGCAGGGATTTCTCGAACCCTTCGACCATTTCCTTGTTGATGTTTTTATCAAGGGTGCCGAAATGGCCCATCAGCGGCGCATTAAGTGTTGCAACCTGTTCCGGGGTTTTGTTGACATTGCCGTAATAGATCACAGCCGCATCGATATCGGTCGCAAGCGCAGTATTAAGCGACCAGCCACCGCCAAAGCACCAGCCGACCGAGCCAACCTTGCCCGTTGAGTCCTTGTGGTTGCGCAGGAATTCGACCGAGGACTGCAATTTGCGGGTTGCGACCACCGGATCCATGCCCGACATCAGGGCACGTGCACCATCTGGCGTGGTTGCGGGCGGTTCGCCATACAGATCGACGGCAAGCGCGATATAGCCCTGCTTGGCATATTCGGCTGCCACTGCACGGATATGATCATTAAGCCCCCACCATTCATGGATCAGAATGACCGTCGGTGCTGGCAAGGTTGCGGGCATCGCAATTTCGGCGACCATTTCATCGCCTTCTGGCGTGGTGATGGTCACTTTATCAAGTCCCATGCCCGCCGCATGGGCCAGCATCGGGTCGGCAAGAATAACAGCCAAAGGCAGAGCAACTGCGCCTTTTAGAAACAGTCGGCGTTGTTCGTCGGTTGCCTTGGGCGGCGGACCGAGATGTTCGTGGGAGCCACATCCGTCAAGCGTACACATGTTCTAGCCTCCTCTTATTCCTGTTTTCCGGGGATATCCCCACTTAACATTGTTTGCGACAAAGAGTTGCGTTGGCAAATGACATTCCCGTCATCTGGCCCATCACCGGGCATTTCACCCATCACCTCACGCCGCTTCGTTTTGTTCAGGTTTTTGTACGGTGCGTTTCGTAACAAGGATCACGCAACTGCTGCTTGCGCCCAAGAGCCGCAGCTGATTTAACAGGGCCCGTCCACGGGCAGAGCGCCCCGCACCAAGCATACGGAGAAGACATGCGCGATATTGAAACAGTTCTGTTTGATCTTGGCGGGGTCCTTGTCGACTGGGACCCGCGCCATCTGTATCGCAAGATTTTCAATGACGATGCGGAGATGGAAAAGTTCCTTGCCGAGGTTTGCCATCCGCACTGGAACCACCTGCATGATCAGGGGATGCTGAGCTTTGCCAACTCCATTCCCGACCTTCAGCACCGCTATCCGCATTATTCTGATCAGATCGCCGCATGGCAGGAACGCTGGCCGGAGATGCTAAACGGGGCGATTGACCGCACAGTCGCGGTTCTGGAGGACCTTAAAAAGCGCAACAAGGTGCGTCTGTTTGCCCTGACCAACTGGTCGGCCGAAACATGGCCGCATGCGTTGGAACGGTTTGGTTTTCTTGATCAGTTCGAAGACATTCTGGTGTCGGGTCAGGAAAAACTGGCCAAGCCGGATCCGCGGATCTTTGACCTGGCCATTTCGCGCTTCAACCTGAACCCGCGCGAAACCCTGTTTATCGATGACAGCGACCGCAATATTCAGCAGGCGCGTGAACTGGGCTTTATCACCCACTGGTTCCGCGATCCGGTCAAATTGCAGCGTGAATTGATCGAATACCGGCTGTTCTGATCAGCGCTTTTGGCGCAGGTAATTGCCAAAGCATTCGCCAAAGGCAAATTCCCAGCCCTTGAGATAGCCTTCACGAAGTGCGGGTGCGATATCGCCGACATTTTCCCATGCCTTGTGTTCAAGCCGGATCACGCAGCGGCCAAATTCGTTGAGGTCAAATGAGACCTCGACCAGGGTAAAGTCGCCTTCATTCCAGCCCGGATGCCAGGTAAAGGACAGATGTTCACCCGGTTGCCAGCTTCGCACCTTACCCCAGGGGATGTCTTTCTGGCCCTTGGTGCGTTCGATGATTTCCCCCCCGACACCGTCATTGAACTCGACCGTCAGGCAATCCTTTTTCGAGATCGAATAGTTATCGGTTGGCCACCAGTCGCCAAAGCCCGATGTGAATGCGTCAAACGCGTCATCGGGATCAATGGCAAGGGTCAGTTCAAAACGGATGGGGGCCAGTTCCGGGTTTTTAAGCGGCGTCACGGTCAATTTCCCAAATTTCTTCGAGGGCAGCGGCCAGTTCATCAAAGTGGCTGATGACGGCATGCGCGCCAGCATTGTGCAGGGTATCGACCTCATGATAGCCCCAATCCACCCCAATGGCGATCATGCCTGCCGCCCGACCCATTTCGATGTCATAGCTGGTATCACCGACAATCACCGCATTGGGCGCATCGACCCCGGTTTCTTCGAGGGCGGCCATCAGCATGGCCGGGTTGGGCTTTGACGGGTGATTGTCGCAGGTCTGAAGGGTGACAAACCGGCCTTCGAGTTCATTGCGCGCCAGAACCGCATCCAGACCCCGACGGGCCTTGCCAGTCGCCACACCACTCAGCCATTGGCGGCTGTCGAGTTCGCCAAGGACTTCGCGCACACCGGGGAACAGCGGTTCGTGGAAATCAGGTGATTGGCGCAGGGTAAAGAAGGCGGTTTTGTAAGCCGCGGTCACGGCATCAATGACGTCATCATTTACCGGTGCCGGGCTTGCCAGTTTGGTGATGGCTTCGGGCAGGCTCAGACCAATGATTGTACGGGTATTTTCCAGCCCCGGGCAGTCCAGCCCATGCTCGGCAAAGGCATGATCCATGCAATGCGCAATGGCGTGCTGGCTATCAACAAGGGTGCCATCACAGTCAAAAATCACAAGTCGGAGCGGATCATTGGTCATGTAGGGTCTTTCATCCTGATTTTGGGAAAGCGGAGACTAATCGAAAGCGTTTCAAAGATCGAGTCTCCCGCCGTTGTTTGTCTGGTGATTTTTGTGCTTTGCGGGAAGCACCAGAAACTACAAGTGAATTTTGTATTACTGTTTTGACCGGAAAATGCGCGCTATAATTGAAATCTGGCCAACAGGACCCAGCCCGACAGAGGCAGGGCCTCAGCGACAGGAGGAACACCATGCTTACACTTAGCGATTGCATCGACTTCAGCGACCTCACCGAGGAGGAAGTGCTTGCCATTGCCGAGTGCGAGCACATCCCGATCGTCACCGCCCTTGAGGAGGGTGAGTGCTTGGTGCACACAAAACACGGCCGCAAACAGCTTGCCGTGATGATCAAGGGTCAGGCCGAAATGTGTGAACGTATGGGCAATACGGTTCATGCCGAACAGCTGAACCGGGTCTATGACACCTTCATCAAGCGTTTCGACAAAGTGAAAACCTAGTTCTGTTTCAACGCCGTTTGATCAGGAGGACGAAAAAGCCGACGCATTGCGTCGGCTTTTCGGTATCACCCAACTAGAGCCGTTGCTCCGGATCTATGGAAAAGCGAGAATTGCTCTGAAGCACTAGAACGTTGAGATATAAATTCCCACACCCATGCATCAAATGCGCGCCTTGGAATATTGAGAAGATCTGCGGCATATGAGAAAATAATCTTCACTGTATCGTAGTCTGAAGCTTCAACTCCGGCGTTTTTTACAAACAACTTCACGTGTCTATCGACGGCTACTGAATCAAGGCCCACCAAACAAGAGAGATAATCAACTGTCTTGGGTCCAACGCCATTAACATTAAGAAGATCATCGCAAAACTCATCGTTCAGCAGGTAACTTCTTAACACTGCCGTCGTATCGATGTCTTTAGAATGAAGAAAATTCAACAGACGTTCAAATCTGGCGATTTTCACGTTGTGTCCCCACATCAAGAACTCTGAAGTTCCGATCGTATCAATTAACTTGAGTATTCCAGAAGTTGTGTGAGCACTGGGATATAGAGCGTAGATGCGCTCCACCCTCGGGCGAACAACTGACCTGTAGTTCAATCCGGCTTGAAGAACTGAATCGGCGAGAAGAGCACCCATGTGTCTAACAGGCTGTCTGTTTGGGGTTGGAAACTCCAAAGCCCCATTGGATACTGCAAAGTCTGCTACCAACCGAGCATGACCAAGCAATTCACTCATATCCACCCCCATGTCTCTAGATAAGTTCGGCTTCTTCAAGCGCGGCAATTCTCTCGACGCAGTTCGGACAAGCACCACAAGGAATGTCGCTGTATATCTGGCAGGAATATGTAGTTCCAATTGGAACACTGAGCGTCTCCGCCATCCTTGCCACTTCAGCCTTATTCATTTCCCTCAAGGGTAACTCAAACCTTACCGGGCCGATATCTTCTGAAAACTCGCCCAACTCGTTGAAAAATGCGCTCGAACAATCCAACTCTTTTGCGTGATTACTATTGATAAATCCTGAATAGACCGATTGAATTCGCAGCGTTTGGGCAAATGCGGACGCAGCAGAAAAGAACATGAGGGTTCTATATGGGATATACATGTCGCTGTCACTAACTTGCTCTTCCCACAAATTTGGCTCACGAATTAATCGAGACGTCGAGAATTGGAAAATATCTGAAATATCAACTCGAACAGGTTTATCTACCGAATGCGGAGGAAGCACCTTGTGAAGGGTTTCCCATTCTTTCTCCACACAATGTTGGCCGTAGTCGAAAAAAAGTGGGGCGACTCGTATTCCTTGAGCAATCAACGAATATATAACTGTAGTTGAGTCCAAGCCCCCAGATGCCAGTACAATGACTTTATCCATGTTTACCGCCCTTCGAGAGCAGAGTAAAAACGGCATTCAGACAACAATCAATATCAGATGAGTAGGTATTCGCTCCCGCGACAACCATCGTATTATTTGCTTCTTGATTGGGATCGTAGACCACAACTGGTATGCCACGCTCAATAGCGATGCCGACTTCGACAAGTGTTCCCGGATCTTTATGTAATGGAATAGCAAAGACCAAACAGCATTCGTTAAGTAGCTCAATATCTCGATCATATGTCTGTTGAAGCGCACCGAGGCTGGAACCTAACGGTAATTGACCATTTTCGAAAACAGGACGTCTGACGCTAAAATTATGATACCTAAGTGAAGAAACCACCCGCTCAATATGCGATCGGTCGATGTAGTCAAAATCAGGCGCAGCAATATAGATGTGTAGATTCTGTCTATCTTGCCATGGAAGTTGGGTCCCTCCCAAGTGCTCCAAATCTTCTACACTAAGAGTTTCAGAACGTGCCACATAGGCCTTGAACGTATCTACATTAGTTGTCTGAGAGTAGGCTGAACTTGCTTGTACAGCTCGAATTCCGGCTTCACTGATGTCTTGCTCTTTTACGAGAGCAGAGACGTACCTAGCTGCAAAAACATCACCTACACCAACGGAATTTATTGTTGTACCTAGCTGAGCAGGCAATCCAAGTGGATCCATACCTTGTCGAAACACACGGGCCCCACCTCGGTTTTCTTTAAAAACAAAACTCGACACGCCCAATTTGGCACAGTCCGCTGCAATTTTTTCTATATCTTGCTGATAATTATCCAAGAACAACTTGGACGAAGTAGAAAGAAAGATACTCTCAAGCTTTGAGTTCCCAACGCGCAACTCGTTTAAGTCATTGATATCGTATGCAACGTCGATGTGAAGTTTCGAACTGTCATCTAAGAACGGTTCAATTACCTCAATTGGAAATTCTCCGGGGAAAATCAGGACATCACTATATTTCTCAACATTTTGATCAATTTCAGAACTACGACTGAACGACTTCTCGTCACGCAGCAGGCTATCGTACTCTTGATCCCCAACTTCCCTAGGATCGAAAATTAGCGTTACGTTTGGAGCCCCATTAACATAACCAAGCACACGAAAATTAGAGCATCCAAGAGAAGAAAAATATTTCCTTGCACTGTCCTCAAGGTAGCTTGGGAGACTAACGGCGACATCGAAATCGGCGTCCCAAGCCCACATTCCTCTTGCCGCATGAGTGACGCCACCAAGCCTGAGCTTGTTTTCGCTCCCTCTCGGCATAATCGTCACATCAACGATCACCTCACCAACTATAAGAATTTTTTTTCTTTCTTTTGCGCCTGTCATTTTGGAGCAAAATCCACAGTCACTTTGGCCACTGCGCCGACGCTCGAGCTAATGACTTCCCCTTCGTAAGAATATCCACCTCTCATACAAGCCGCGAGATAGTTCATCTTAGTTGGCAGGTTGCCAACGTCGTCACCAGAAGTTGTCTGCGCGACCAGTCGCTTATTGTGAACTAGGACCACCTTTGTTCCGACAGGTGGGACGGTATTGTGCGAGGTAAAATACCCACTATGGTTTACATCTTCCAGCGCAATAGAGAACGCCCTTTCACACCGATCCCCTTGACCACCATTACCATCTTCACTTCCAGATCCGGAACCTCCTGACCTGCCGGAAGAACCCGGATAATCGGAAAAACTACCTGAACCAGTACTTCCCATTTTACTCCTCCCTATAAGTATGACCTTTAATTGGATAAAATTACCTATGGTTGATATTCAACACAAACATACCTGTTATACACAAATCAAACATTTTTTTCTTATATAAGGTGAGCAAGCCCATAGGCACCAATAAAAAAACCGACGCAATGCGTCGGCTTTTCGGTGTCTAATGGTCTATCAACCCTGCCCTATCTCTTGCGGGCGCGCGACGGCTTTGCCTTTGGCTTGGGCTTTTCTTCCTTCTCGCGGTGAATTTCCGGGGTCAGGAATTTGGTCGGTGTTTTCGGATCGAAATTCAGCTTTTTGAGCGTTTCGGCAAAATGTTCAGGCACCGGTGCTTCGATCACGACCCGCTGCCCGGTCACCGGATGCGGGAAGTCAATCGCACGCGCATGCAGGTGCATCTTGTTCGACACGCCATCCAGGAATGCTTTGGGTCCGCCATATTTGCCATCGCCGAGGATCGGGCAGCCAATTGCCTCGCAGTGAACGCGAAGCTGATGGGTACGTCCGGTCAGTGGCGACAGGGCAAGCCAGGCGGCCTTGCGCCCGGCGCGATGAAGCTGGCGGAAGACCGATTGCGCCGATTTTCCAAGTTTCTCGTCGATGACCATCTTCTCACCGCCCTTGCCTGCCAGTTTGGCAAGCGGCGCGTCAATCATGCCTTCGCGTTCGGATGGCGCACCGGTGACAATTGCCCAGTAAAGTTTACGGGTCGATTTGTCCTTGAATGCCTTGGTCAGGGCATGGGCCGCACTGGCCGACCGCGCCAACAGCAAAACACCACTGGTGTCCTTATCAAGACGGTGAACCAGTTTCGGGCGTTCCTTGCTATCGAGTTTAAGGGCATCAAGCATGCCATCGACATGGACATTGGTGTTGGTCCCGCCTTGCACGGCAAGACCGGCGGGCTTGTTGATCGCCAGCACCAACTCATCATAGAAAATGACGGAATCGCGAAGCGCCTGCAGCTCTGCCTCGGTCGCATCGGACTTGGCGGGGCCGGCCTGTTTGCGTTGCTGGACTTCGGACGGGTTATAACCCAAACCGTCTTCGGCCCAAGGGCCGGTACCGCCGCCAGACATCACCGGCACGGGCGGGACACGGATTTCCTGGCCCGGTTCGACACGCTGATTGGCCTTGGCACGTTTGCCATCGACACGGATCTGACCGCCGCGCAGGAACTTCTGGACCTGACCGAATGTGAATTCAGGGCAGTTGCGCTTGAACCAGCGATCGAGGCGAATATCGCCCTCGTCTGCCTTGACCTTGCGCAGAGTGACACCACTCATTGCAGAACACCCCTTACCAGCGCGATAGCGCCAAACAATGCCGAAATGCCGACCACCACGGAAACAATCACATAGAGGGCCGAAAGCCCCATACTGCCCCGTTCATACAAGGTCGCAACATCCAGCGAAAACGTCGAAAAAGTTGTAAACGCCCCCAGAAAACCGGTCACAAGAAGTGCGCGCGTTTCAAGCCCCATGGACAGTTTCAGGGCGGAAACCTCGATCAGCACCCCCATCAGGAAAGACCCGACGATATTGACTGTCAGCGTTCCCCAGGGAAATCCAGAACCCATCACAGAGCCCATCATAACGGACACACTGTGACGTGCGACGGCACCAATGGCACCGCCCAAGGCAATGGATGCGATTAACAACGGTGAAAATTGCATGGCGCGGAACCTATTCCCTCAGTCCTGAAATGTCACGTGTGAATACGGCATGGGGCCATGGCAAGAATAAGAGGCCTGTTTCAAAGCCATGACCTGTATGCGTCCCCTTTTTGGCATCAAACACCAAGGGGCGCAGATGATCAATCTTATTGGTGCCTTATTGGTTCTGGCCCATCCGGGTCACGACATCCGCCAGCCAGGCACGCGTGCGCTTTTCATTTTGTCCCAAGTCTTCAACGCCATAGACCGACTTGGCCAACATACAGAATGTCACATTATCGCCAGTTTCCGGCAGGATCAGCTCGATCTCGACCCAGTCGGGGAAGCGAAAGACCGGCGTGCGCGCCAGGAAATAAAGACGACCCGCCTCGCCGCCCGGCACATCGTTCTTGAGCGCCATACCATGATCGCGCGCGGTATCAATCAACACCTCGGTCAATGTCGCGACAGATGTATTAAAGCTTGGGCTTTGCATGGCACGGTCGGTTTCGGGCAACCGGTCGGCCGGACATGTCAGGAAGAAATTGCTGGTTGTCGGCAGGTCGGCATCGCGCCCAAAGGTGATATTGGGTGGATCACCTGCTGGCAGCATATGGTCCATCAGCCCGGTAAAGCGGACGGTTATGAAAATGCCTGCCAGTAAAAGCAGTCCCCAAATTGCAAACATCGCCAACCGTTTCAATGATACCACCTGCCAAAGACCAAGCGTTTGCCCACACGAGCAAGAACACCATAGACCAAACAGTGCAGAATCAAAATGCCCGACCGGAGCAACCGTCGGGCATTTCGGGCTACCAACCCGTCAATCAGCGAACCAAGGGGGGGGATATGGAAATTCGCTGATCGGCGGATGAGTATCGGGACGCTGTATTTTGGCCGTTTTAAGCCGCAGTCGGGAGCTTTGCTGCTTCGACATTGGCAATGGCTTTGGCCATGGCTTCTTCGGCGTTGACACCAAAGCCCGAGGCTTCGACGACTTCAACATCGGTGATGCCGATAAAGGCCAGTACCTGTTTCAGATACGGGGTCGCGAAATCAGCCGGGCTGTTCACAGGAACACCGCCGGTGGCCGCAACGATATAGGCTTTTTTGCCTTCGACCAGGCCAACCGGACCGTTTTCGGTGTAGTTGAAGGTCACACCAACACGGGCAATCAGATCAACCCAGGCCTTAAGCGTCGAGGGAACCGAGAAGTTGTACATCGGCGCGCCGATCACAAGAATGTCGGCATCAAGAAGTTCGGCAACCATCTTGTCAGATGCGGCGATGACTTCTTTTTGCGCGTCCGAGCGATCTTCGGCCGGGGTGTAATAGGCGCCGACGGTTTCGCCGGTAATGGCCGAAACGAGCGCTTCATTGGTATCGCGTTCAGCAACTTTTGCCGAAGGATCGGCAGCCTTGATACGGTCAATCAGTTTCAGGGCGATCTGGCGGGAGTTCGAGTTCTCACCATTCACAGATGCGCTGACATGCAGAATATTGGTCATTTTCAGTCTCCTAGTCCGGGTTTGTTTGTTGCCCCGAACTTAACCCCGCCAAACATTTCTGTTTAGCCAGAGACTCTTCACCATATTGTTTCCATTTTGGCACCTAACTAACCGATAGCTAGTTATTGTCGCGTTTCTTTTGACGCTCTGCGCGTAATCGGTCGAAATATTCAACCCGCTTTTTCAAATCACGCTCAAATCCGCGCTCGACCGGCTCGTAAAAGTTCTGGCGGCGCATGCCTTCGGGGAAGTAATTCTGCCCGGAAAAACCATCTTCCTGATCATGATCATAGGCATAGCCGGAGCCATACCCGATATCGGCCATCAGTTTGGTCGGCGCATTGAGGATATGGGCCGGTGGCATCAGCGATCCGGTATCCCGCGCAATCTTGAGCGACTTTTTATAAGCCGCGTACCCGGCATTGGATTTGGGCGCCAGGGCGAGATAGATCACCGCCTGCGCCAAGGCCAGTTCGCCTTCGGGACTGCCAAGGCGTTCGTAGGATTCCCAAGCCCCGATGCAGAATTGCTGGGCCTGCGGATCGGCAAGGCCGATATCCTCGACCGCCATGCGTGTCAGACGCCGGGCAACGAATTTGGGGTCCTCGCCACCAGCCAGCATGCGGTTAAACCAATAAAGGGCCGCATCCGGGTCCGAGCCGCGAATGGATTTATGCAGCGCACTGATCAGGTTGTAGTGACTGTCATCGCCCTTATCGTAAATCGGCATGCGCTTTTGCACGGTGCGGGCAAGCTCGGCCACGCCAAGCGGGCCATCATCGCTGGGCGGCAAGGAAAAGAGTTCCTCAGCCAAGTTCAGGCAATAACGCCCGTCGCCATCGGCCATGGCGCGCAGGGTTTCGCGTGCTTCGGGTGTGACGGGCAGATCAAAGCCCATTTCCTTTTCGGCACGCACCAGCAATTCTTCAAGGCCCTGATCATCAAGGCGCTTGAGCACCAGCACCTGACAACGTGACAGCAATGCTGCATTCAGCTCAAAGGACGGGTTTTCGGTGGTCGCACCGATTAACGTAATGGTGCCGTCTTCGACATAGGGCAGGAAGCTGTCCTGCTGGGCCTTGTTGAACCGGTGGATCTCGTCAATAAACAGCAATGTCGCCCCGCCGGTGGACCGACGCGCACGCGCGCGCTCAAACACCTTGCGCAGGTCGGCAACACCGGAAAAGATCGCCGAAAGCGGCTCAAACGCCATATCAGCAACATCCGCCATCAGGCGGGCCAGTGTCGTCTTGCCACAGCCCGGCGGCCCCCACAGCACGACCGAGGGAACGCGTCCGGTCTTGATCATGCGGGTGATAGGGCCATCATCGCCAAACAGATGCCCCTGCCCGACAACTTCGTCGAGTTTGGCGGGGCGCAGTCTGTCGGCCAACGGGCGCGTGACCTGACTTTCAAACAGGGAAACCATGCAGCGACATCATGATGTTGAACGGGTTGGTGACTTTGGCGAAACGTAACACGCAGATGACAATCAGGACAGATGAAACATCGCTCATTGACGCTTCCAAACGTGCGGCATAGCTTTCAGACTTATTCCCGCCCAAACAACAAAAAGAACCTGTTTGTGACGCCTGTTCCCGCCTGCCTGATCTGCATTCCTTGCCGGGGTCTGATATGACATCGCCTGGTACACCGGCCAAACTGCCCATCGTGATCGGGTTGGGTACAGGACAGACCCTTGCATTTGGCACCACGCTGTATCTTCCCGCCATTCTGGCAGAGCCGATGGCGGTTGAGCTTGGCATTCCGCCCGGCTGGGCGTTTGGCGCCTTTTCACTGGCACTGGTTTTTGCCGCCCTGCTTGGTCCCAAGGCAGGGGCACGGATTGATCAGTTTGGTGGACGGACGGTGCTGGCTGTGTCCAGCCTGATCTTTGCTGCCGGTCTTGCGATGCTGGGCACGGCGGACAGCCTGACCATGATGTGTGTGGCCTGGTGTGTGATTGGGGTTGGCATGTCGATGGGGCTTTATGAATCGGCCTTTGCCACACTGAGCTGGATTTACGGCCATGATGCGCGCGGGCCGATTACCGGCATCACCCTGATTGCCGGGTTTGCCAGTACGATCTGCTGGCCGATTACCGCCGGGATCGAGGCCGAATTTGACTGGCGCACGGCGTGTTATTTCTGGGCGGTGATGCATATCGTGCTGGGCTTGCCGCTTAACCTGTTTCTGATCCCGCGCACCCGCGATGGTCATCACGGTAAGAAGGAAGATGACACTGCAAAACCGGCCCCTGCCCCGACCAAGCTTTCGCGACAGGATATCTTCAATATGCCGATGATCCTGCTGGCCATTGTGTTTGCCGCCAGCTGGTTTACGGCAACCGCCATGGCCGCGCATTTGCCGCGCCTGTTAGAAATATCGGGCATGGATGCGGCCGGTGCCCTGATTGCGGCATCGCTGGTCGGTCCGGCGCAGGTTGCCGGTCGATTGGCGGAATTCGGTTTGCTTAAAAAGATGCATCCGCTGATTTCTTCACGGCTTTCGGCCCTGACCCATCCGATTGGGGCTGTGTTGCTTTTGATCTTTGGCGGGCCTGTCGGGATGCTGTTTACCAGCCTGCACGGGATCGGCAATGGCATCTTGACCATTGCCAAGGGCACATTACCGCTGGCGACCTTTGGCCCGGCCGGATATGGCGCCCGGCAAGGCTATATCATGGCACCGTCACGCTTTGCACAGGCCGCCGCCCCGTTTGTCTTCGGGCTTCTGATTGATGATTACGGGCAGTATGCCATTTTACTGACCATCGCATTGGGGCTTGTGACCTTTGTCGCCCTGATGATGCTGCGCCATCGTCCCTACACGCCGGGCGAGGCCGCGGACCAACGATAAGAAAAAGGCACGCACCAAGTGGCACGTGCCTTTTCTTTTGGACTGATATCGCCAACCGGTTACAGGGTGAAATCGCCGGTCAGGACTTTGCCATCCCGTTTGACTGAAATCTTCCAGTCGCGACTGCGTTCTCCGGCGCGGATCACTTCCTTGAAGCGCGCGACCGAGTCAATTGGCTGTCCATTGACCTCGACAATATAGTCGCCCGCCTGAAGACGGGTGCGGCGTGCCAGACTGTCGCGGGCAACCGCAAGGATCATGACACCTTCGCTGAGTGTGTCGATGCCAAGTTCATCGGCCAGTGCCGGGTTCATATTGGCGATCTTGGTGCCACTAAACGGATTGCGGCCATCAATGATGCTTTCATCGCGCGCCGGCAGTTCCGGAGCGACTTCAAGCGGCATGGCCAGCACGGTTTCGACCCCACGACGCAGAACGGACAGATTTGCCTCGCCTTTTAGCTCAAGCGTCGCGATGCGGAATTTAAGCTCGTTGGGATTATCGACCGCAAGACCATTGACCGCGACAACAACATCACCAGATTGCAGACCGCCCCGTGCCGCCGGACTGCCTTCACGGACCTTGTTGATCAGAACCCCGTGCGGGCGATCCAGCTCAAGGGATGCTGCCAGATCGGCCGTCACCGACTGCCCTGCCGCACCGAGCCACGGACGGCGAAGGTCGCCACTGATCAGACCGCGCATGACAACCTTGACCATATTGGCCGGAACCGCAAAGCCGATACCGTTTGATCCGCCGGATTTGGTGAAAATCGCCGAATTGACGCCAATCAGATTGCCATCAATGTCAACAAGCGCACCGCCGGAGTTGCCCGGGTTAATCGCCGCATCGGTCTGAATGAAGGATTGGTAGTCCTGACCGGTGACACCGGCACGCGCCAGTGCCGAAACAATGCCGCTGGTCACGGTCTGACCGACGCCAAACGGATTGCCGATGGCAAGCACAAGGTCACCGACCTCAACCGCATCAGAGTCGCCAAACGGGATGGCCGGCAATTCCTTATCCACATCGCGCAGTTTCAGCACCGCAAGATCGGTGCGTTCGTCCGAGCCAACCAGATCGGCGTCAAATTCACGGTTGTCATGCAAGACAACGCGAATTTCACTGGCCCCATTAATGACGTGATGGTTGGTAACCACAGTGCCATCGCCCGAGACAATCACACCCGAGCCAAGCGAGCGTTCAACGCGCTGGCGCGGCGCGCCAAAGGCGCCGCCGAACCGATCCCCGAAGAATTGCTTGAAGAACGGGTCATTGAAAAACGGCGTGCGCTGGCGTTGTTCGACCACCTTTTTGGTGTAGATGTTGACAACCGCTGGCGCGGTTTGCTTGACCAATGGCGAAAGCGACATCTTGATTTCGGCCTGGCTCGACGGCAAACGCCGATCCAGCATGGTTTCATCGCTTTGGGCATGGGCCAGATTGACTGGGCCAGATACAGCCGCCATTGCGATCAGGGCAAAGGCGACAATCTTCGAAATCCATCTTGCCTGCACGTCACACTCTCTCTGTTTTGGTTTGCTGCTCGCGGTGCTATGACCGAAAAGACGCATGATCTAATCAAGATCAATTAGGGAAATTAGAATTGCCGCGCAACCTTGGCGGAAATATGAACGATTTGGCATTTAGGAACATTTTGCCAAAAGAAAACGGGCGACACCGTAAGGCATCGCCCGTTTCTGTTTCTTAAAGGCCGAAACGTTGCTTATTCAGCAACAGCTTCGTCGCCTTCGCCCTCTGCTTCGAGGCGAGCACGGTCTTCCGCGCCTTTTGCATCGGCGTTGCGATCAACAAGTTCAATCACAGCAACCGGAGCCGCATCGCCGTAACGGAAGCCAGCCTTGAGAACGCGGGTGTAACCACCGGAACGCTCTTTGTAGCGGTCAGCGATTTCGCCGAACAGCTTGGCTACGACTTTGTCGTCACGCAGGATCGAAATGGCCTGACGGCGTGCATGCAGGTCGCCCCGCTTGCCCAGCGTAATCAGTTTTTCGACATACGGGCGAAGATCCTTGGCCTTCGGAAGAGTGGTTTTGATCTGCTCGTGGGTGAGCAGCGAAACTGCCATGTTGGCAAACATCGCCTTACGATGGGACGAAGTACGATTAAGCTTACGGCCTTGCATACCGTGACGCATGGTAACTCTCCTTAATAGCCTGGCTTCGCTCACGAAACCGATTGTAAAACCGCGCCGCCACCCTGATCACTCGTGATACGAGGCCAGGTCATGCACGTGCGGTGTGGGCAACAAGCCCGCCGGATGCCCAAACAACTGGGTTCTCCGGGTTGGAACGTAATGTTCCGATATCGGCCCGAAGGCCGAAGACCCGTTCTTAGAACGGATCTTCGAACTTGCGAGCAAGTTCTTCGATGTTTTCCGGCGGCCAACCGCCGACTTCCATACCGAGATGCAGACCCATCTGAGCCAGAACATCCTTGATTTCGTTCAGCGACTTACGGCCGAAGTTCGGCGTACGGAGCATTTCTGCTTCGGTCTTCTGAACAAGATCACCGATATAGATGATGTTGTCGTTCTTCAGGCAGTTTGCCGAACGGACCGACAGTTCAAGCTCGTCAACCTTACGCAGAAGGTTACGGTTGAACGGCAGTTCGTCTTCTTTCTTCTCTTCGACAACCGCTTCCGGCTCTTCGAAGTTGACGAACAGCGACAGCTGGTCCTGAAGGATACGGGCCGCAAGGGCTACCGAATCTTCCGGGGTCAATGCGCCGTTGGTTTCAACGGTCAGTGACAGCTTGTCAAAGTCGGTATCCTGACCAACACGGGTGTTTTCCACCTTGTAGGCCACTTTACGGATCGGGCTGAAGATCGCATCGATCGGAATAAGACCAATCGGCGCGTCCGACGAGCTGTGCGAGCTGGCTGCAACATAGCCTTTACCGTTATCAACGGTGAATTCGATGTTGAGCGTAGCACCATCATCAAGATGGCAAAGCTCGAGATCCGGGTTAAGGATTTCGATATCCGCACCGGTTTCGATCTGACCTGCGGTGACGGCACCAGGGCCGGTCGCCTTCAGAGCCATTTTCTTCGGACCTTCAGCATGCATACGCACGCCCATGGTCTTGATGTTCAGGATGATGTCGGTGACATCTTCACGCACACCCGGGATCGACGAAAATTCGTGCAATACACCGTCGATCTGGATCGCAGTAACTGCCGAACCCTGGAGCGACGACAGCAGAATGCGACGCAGCGCGTTACCCAGGGTCTGACCAAAACCGCGCTCCAGCGGTTCTGCCACGATCGTACCAATACGGCTGGCATCAGTACCCGGAGTAACATCAAGCTTCGTCGGCTTAATCAGTTCCTGCCAGTTCTTTTGAATCACGAGACCCACCTTCGCAACTGGAGCCTATGGAAAGGAGGGCAAATAAATTGCCCCCACGAGAAACGCGAAGAGGCCCGGTCATCCCGGGCCCAAACGCGGGGTCGTCCGCAAGGATCGACGCGATTAGACGCGACGACGTTTACGCGGACGGCAACCGTTATGCGGAATCGGCGTTACGTCTTTGATCGACGTAATGGTGAAACCGACAGCCTGAAGCGCACGCAGTGCAGATTCACGTCCCGAACCCGGGCCTTTAACCTGTACTTCGAGGGTTTTCATACCGTGTTCAGCAGCTTTTTTACCTGCGTCTTCGGCAGCCATCTGTGCAGCATACGGAGTCGATTTACGCGAACCGCGGAAACCCATACCACCAGCGGTCGACCAGGAAATGGTATTTCCCTGAACGTCGGTGATGGTGATCATGGTGTTGTTGAAGGTCGCGTTTACGTGCGCGATACCGTTCGTAATGTTCTTGCGCTCGCGGCGACGCACGCGAGTCTGAGGAGTCTTCGCCATTGTCGTTCCCCTACCTTACTTCTTCTTGCCAGCAATCGGCTTAGCCGGGCCCTTACGGGTGCGAGCGTTGGTGTGGGTACGCTGACCGCGTACCGGGAGACCGCGACGATGACGCAGGCCGCGATAGCTGCCCAGGTCCATCAGACGTTTAATGTTCATTGCGGTTTCACGACGGAGGTCGCCTTCGACGGTGTAATCAGCGTCGATAACTTCACGAACCTTGAGAACCTGGTCATCAGAGAGCTGATGAACGCGGGTTGCGGATTCGATTCCGACCTTTGCGCAAATTTCTTTAGCTTTCGCCGGGCCAATGCCGGTGATGTAGGTAAGCGCAATCACGACACGCTTCGCGGTCGGGATGTTTACGCCAGCAATACGAGCCACTATGTGAACTCCTGTTTCCTGTTAACAAACCCAAGGGCAGATCCGGTAGGGTAGGACGCTGCAAAAGCGGGCCAGCATTACTGCCAACCCGCCAGCAAAAAAACGCCCTGCCCGGGAAATTACCCCAGGATGGCTTCAATCTCGCGCGTAACTTCGTCGATTTCGGCCATCCCGTCAACTGTTTTCAGCTTACCGACCTTTTCATAGTAAGGAATGATCGGTGCTGTCTGCTTGTGATAAGCTTCCAGTCGCGATGTGACCGTCTCGGCGGTATCGTCCGCACGGCGTTTAAATTCGGTGCTGCCACATACGTCACAGACACCTTCCTTGGCAGGTTTCTGGAACTCGTCGTGATAGCCCTGCCCGCATTTCGCGCAGGTATAGCGGCCAACCACACGGGCGACCAGTGCTGCATCGTCAACACGCAGTTCAATCACGTAATCAAGTGCCAGTCCCTTGGATTCCAGCATGACGTCCAGGGCTTCTGCCTGGGCCGTCGTGCGCGGGAACCCGTCCAAAATGAAACCACCCTTGGTATCATCCTGGTCAAGTCGTTCAGAAATCAGACCGATCATGAGATCGTCAGATACGAGCTGGCCCGCATCCATGACTTCCTTTGCCTTCTGCCCAAGTTCCGTACCGGCAGCAACCGCTGCACGGAGCATGTCGCCCGTCGAGAGCTGGATCATGCCGCGTCCGGTTTCGAGACGCTTGGCCTGGGTACCTTTCCCTGCGCCGGGAGGGCCAAGAAGGATAATGTTCATCGTCTTCCCCCTGAATGCGGTGGTCGCTTGTTAACGGCGGCGACCACGCAGTTTGGATTTCTTGATCAGGCCTTCATACTGGTGCGCCAGCATATGTGACTGAACCTGTGCCACTGTATCCATGGTTACCGTGACAACGATCAGGAGGCTAGTCCCACCAAAGTAGAAGGGAACCGACCATTCCGCGATCAGCAGTTCCGGCAGGATACAGACAAATGCGAGATAAGCTGCACCGATAACCGTCAGACGGGTCAGAATGAAATCCAGATAATTCGCGGTATTTTTACCCGGACGGATGCCCGGAATAAAGCCACCATGTTTCTTCAGGTTGTCTGCCGTATCTTCCGGGTTGAAAACAACCGCGGTGTAGAAGAAGGCAAAGAAGACGATCAAACCGATATAGAGCGCAATATACAGCGGCTGGCCACGACCGAGCAATGCGGTCGCAGTGGTCAACCATGCCGGCGCATCAACACCGGTGGTAAACTGCGCAACCGACAGCGGCATTAGCAGCAGCGAGCTTGCAAAGATCGGCGGAATAACACCGGCAGTGTTGATCTTGAGCGGCAGGTGCGAGCTCTGACCTTCCATGACCTTCATGCCGACCTGGCGTTTCGGGTACTGGATCAGAACGCGGCGCTGCGCACGTTCAACAAAGACGATGAAGGCAATAACCGCAATCGCCAGAACGATGATGGCAACGATAACCAGTGCAGAGATCGCACCGGTACGACCCAGTTCAAGGGTCCCTGCAATCGCGCTTGGCAAGCCGGCGACAATACCGGCAAAGATGATCAGCGAAATACCGTTACCGATGCCACGCTGGGTGATCTGCTCACCAAGCCACATCAGGAACATCGTGCCACCAACCAAGGTGATCACCGCGGTAATGCGGAAGAACATGCCCGGATCCGGAACAGCTGCACCGGTTGAACCGGTCATGCTTTCAAGACCAACGGCAATGCCCCACGCCTGCACCGTTGCAATCAACACCGTCAGATAGCGGGTATATTGGTTAATCTTTTTACGACCCTGTTCGCCTTCTTTCTTGAGCTGCTCAAGGGTTGGCGAAACAGTCGTCATCAACTGAATAATAATCGAGGCCGAGATGTACGGCATGATATTCAGCGCAAAGATCGTCATACGACCCAGCGCACCACCGGCGAACATGTCAAACATGCCCAGAACACCGCCCGCATTCTGACGGAAAATGTCAGCAAGAATGGACGGGTCGACACCCGGAACCGGAATATAGGTTCCAAGGCGGTAAACAATAAGCGCGCCCAAAGTGAACCAAATACGCTTTTTAAGCTCGGTTGACTTTGAAAAAGCGGACCAATTCAGGTTCGCGGCAAGCTGCTCGGCGGCCGATGCCATGCACTCATCT
This sequence comes from Thalassospira sp. HF15, assembly GCF_011806525.1. Taxonomy (GTDB): domain Bacteria; phylum Pseudomonadota; class Alphaproteobacteria; order Rhodospirillales; family Thalassospiraceae; genus Thalassospira. Next base: position 304,047 of record NZ_JAAVKI010000004.1, read on the forward strand.
CCCAATACACATAAACTGGAGGGTCCGGTCCCGTGTACTGGAACCGGACCCTCTCGAAGTCAATTTAGGCTTATTCTGCGGATTCTGCAGCAGCGACCGGAGCAAGAACCTTGACCGAGCCACCAGCTTTCTCGACAGCTTCGACAGCTGCTTTGGAAGCACCGGTGATTTCGATGTTCAGTTTCGCTTTCAGTTCGCCTTTGGCAAGAAGACGCAGACCGTCTTTCTGCGGACGGGCCAGACCTTTTTCCGCAAGAACAGCGACGGTGACATTTGCACCATCTTCAAGAACACCGTTATCAACGGCAGTCTGAAGGGTACCAAGGTTCACAACGCCGAACTGTTTCTTGAACGGGTTTTTGAAGCCGCGTTTCGGAAGACGGCGATAGACCGGCATCTGCCCGCCTTCGAAGCCATTGATGGCTACACCTGAACGGGACTTCTGACCCTTCTGACCTGCGCCAGAAGTTTTGCCTTTGCCCGAACCGATGCCGCGACCGACGCGGGTGCGCGCCTTGCGGGCACCCGGGTTATCGGCGAGTTCGTTGAGTTTCATCGTTCAACACCTTTTCGATCTGGGGTCAATCAAGCCTCGTCCACACGGACGAGGTGCTTGACCTTTGCGATCATACCGCGAACAGCCGGAGTATCTTCCAGCTCACGAGTCCGGTGCAGTTTGTTCAGGCCAAGACCCACAAGGGTCTGGCGCTGATCAGCCGGACGTCCGATCGGCGAACCCGTCTGGGTAACGCGTACGGTCGCTTTTTTCTTAGCAGCCATATCGAATTACTCCTTTTCGAGAACGGCGGCAGCAGCCGAACCGCTATCGCGACGGGCAACGACGTCACCGACTTTCAGGCCACGCTTAGCAGCGACCTGACGCGGGGAAGCACCGTTGACCAGAGCGTCAAGGGTTGCGCGGATCACGTTGTGCGGGTTGTTCGAACCGGTGCATTTGGACACAACGTCCTGAACGCCCATGGTTTCGAAAACCGCACGCATCGCACCGCCTGCGATGATACCGGTACCAGCCGGAGCAGAGCGAAGGACAACCTTGCCTGCACCGAAGTGGCCCTGCGTATCATGGTGAAGGGTACGGCCTTCACGCAGCGGAACGCGGATCATGTTACGTTTAGCAGCTTCGGTTGCCTTGCGAATCGCTTCCGGAACTTCACGGGCTTTACCCGTTCCGTATCCGACGCGACCGCGCTGGTCACCGACAACCACCATTGCGGAGAAAGCAAAGCGACGGCCGCCCTTAACGACTTTCGCGACGCGGTTGATACCAACCAGCTTGTCGACGAGTTCGTTTTCTTCACGGGCTTTAGGCGCCTGCTGCTGTTGATTCTGGTTACGTGCCATGGTCGTGCTCCTTAGAAGTCCAGACCGCCCTCACGGGCGGCATCGGCCAGAGCTTTCACCCGGCCATGGAACAGATACCCGCCACGATCGAAAACGACCGTTTTCACACCAGCTTTGACTGCGCGTTCGGCAATTGCCTTGCCGACGATTGCAGCGGCGTCGGCATTGCTGCCTTTCGCCTTCAGATCTTTCTCCATCGTCGAAGCAGCCACCAGGGTGGTGCCTTTGACGTCGTCGATGATCTGAGCATAGATGTGGGCGTTCGAACGGTGCACGCTGAGGCGCGGGCGACCGGCCGCTTTCTGGCGGATCGCAAAACGAACGCGACGCTTGCGGCGTTCGAAAAGGCTTCTCACGTTTTTCATCGTGCCTGTCCTTACTTCTTCTTGCCTTCTTTGCGCAAGATATACTCGCCTTCGTAGCGGACACCCTTGCCTTTGTAAGGCTCCGGACCGCGCCAGCCGCGTGCATTTGCAGCGAACTGACCGACGACTTGTTTATCTGCGCCAGAAATGGCGACGAGGGTCGGCTTTTCAGCGACGACGTTAAGACCCTCAGGGATCTCCATTTCTACGTCGTGTGAGAAGCCAAGCTGCAGAACAAGTTTTTTGCCCTGAACCTGTGCACGATAACCAACACCGGTGATTTCCAGCTTTTTGGTGAAACCTTCCGAGACCCCGGTGACGAGGTTCGCGATGTTTGCACGGGTGGTACCCCAAAGGGCACGTGCGCGCTTCGTATCGTTTTTCGGTTTCACGAAGATCTGGTTATCTTCCTGGGTGACTGAGATATCAGCACTGTTCAGCGGAAGGTTAAGCTCACCGAGCTTGCCTTTTGCACTGATCTGCTGTTCGGTCAAGTTGATGGTAACGCCGTTAGGCACGACCACCGGGTTTTTTCCTACTCGCGACATCGTTGGCCCTCCTTAGAATACCTTGCAGAGGATTTCGCCGCCGACATTCTGCTCGCGAGCCTCCTGATCCGAAAGAACCCCTCGCGGAGTGGACAGGACTGCGATGCCCAGACCGTTATATACCTTCGGAAGATCTTTGATCTTCGAGTATACACGACGACCCGGGGTCGAGACGCGGTCGATCTGCTTGATCACGGCATCGCCCTCAAAATATTTGAGTTCGATGGTGATTTCGCTGACGCCCTTGCGAATTTCATTAATGTTATAACCGCGGATATAACCTTCGCGCTGGAGAACATCCAACACACCGGTACGCAGTTTCGAAGCCGGCGAAACGACGCTGGATTTACCAACGCGCTGGCCGTTACGGATACGCGTGAGCATATCACCGACTGGATCAGTCATCGACATGTGATGTCCTCCTTACCAGCTCGACTTCACCATGCCCGGGATCTGACCACGTGAAGCAAGTTCACGAAGGGCGATACGGGACAGGCGGAATTTGCGATAGACACCACGCGGACGACCGGATACCTGGCAGCGAATACGCTGACGGATACGAGCCGAGTTACGCGGCAGCTGGGCGAGTTTCATCACAGCAACGATACGATCCTCAGGGGTCGTCTCGCGATTTGCGATAACCGCTTTAAGGGCGGCACGCTTGGCAGCATATTTTTTTGCCAGGCGTTCACGTTTGAGTTCACGCTCTACAGCGCTTTTCTTGGCCATGGGCCAACCTCCGTTAGTTTCCGAACGGAAGATCAAAACCCTTAAGAAGGGCAAGAGCTTCATCGTCGGACTTAGCCGTGGTACAAATGATGATATCCATCCCGCGAACAGAGTCGACTTTGTCGTACTCTACCTCAGGAAAGACGAACTGTTCTTTCAAGCCCATGGCAAAGTTGCCACGACCATCGAAAGATTTTTTGTTCAGGCCGCGGAAGTCACGAACGCGCGGAAGCGCGATGGTGACCAAGCGGTCCAGGAACTCAAACATACGGTCGCGACGCAGGGTCACTTTACAACCGATGTTCATACCTTCACGCAGCTTGAAAGCCGCAACCGACTTTTTCGCTTTGGTGAAGACAGGCTTCTGACCGGTGATGGCAGCGAGATCCGCAGCCGCACCTTCCAGCTTTTTACGATCCTGGGTGGCGTCGCCGACACCCATGTTGATCACGATTTTTTCGAGGCGCGGAATCTCCATGGTGTTCTCGTAGGAGAACTCCTTCTGGAGTGCGTCACGCACCACTTCTTTGTAATGTTCGCGCAGGCGCGTCATTTTTCCGTCCCTCAGTTGTCGATGACTTCGCCGCTGAGCTTCGCTACGCGAACCTTGCGACCATCATCGAGGGTCTTGAAACCGACGCGGGTCGGCTTGTTTTCTTTCGGGTCAACAATCGCGACGTTGGAAACAGCAATCTTTGCTTCCTTTTCGACGATGCCACCAGCATCAGCACCGGTCGGGCGCTGGTGACGTTTCACCAGGTTGATGCCCGAAACCAGAACCTTGTTCTCGGTCGGGAAAGCGGCGAGAACTTCGCCGGTTTTCCCTTTGTCTTTACCCGTCAGAACAACGACGCGATCGCCCTTTTTAATCTTGGCAGCCATTACAGCACCTCCGGAGCGAGCGAAATGATCTTCATGTAACCCTTCGAACGAAGTTCACGGGTTACCGGGCCAAAAATACGCGTGCCGATCGGCTCGCCGTTCGCATTAATGAGAACGGCAGCGTTACGGTCAAAGCGGATCGCCGAGCCATCGGCACGACGAATTTCCTTTGCGGTGCGAACGATGACAGCTTTGTGAACTGCACCCTTCTTAACGCGACCGCGCGGAATGGCTTCCTTGACGGAAACCACGATAACATCACCAACGTGAGCGGTTTTGCGCTTCGAGCCGCCCAGCACCTTGATGCACTGGACGCGGCGAGCGCCGCTGTTGTCGGCGACGTCCAGATTGGACTGCATCTGGATCATGGGTTTACCCCTTGACTATGATTGGGCTGAGGACTCACTCCTCGACCACTACTTCCCAAGACTTCAACTTCGAGATCGGTTTGCATTCGCGAATGCGAACAACGTCACCCGTTTTGAAGCGGTTCTCTTCATCGTGCGCGTGGAATTTCTTCGACTTACGCACGTACTTTTTATACAGCGGGTGCATGACCTGGCGCTCCACTCGGACCACCACGGTCTTGTCGTTTTTGGTCGAAACGACTGTCCCCTGCAATACACGCCTCGGCATGTGTGTATACTCCTCTGCGTGTCCAGTTAGGCCGCGGTTGCACCCTTCTCGTTACCGAGAAGGGTTTTAATGCGGGCAATATCACGACGGACCTGGCGGACCCGCGCAGTGTTCTCGAACTGCCCGGAAGCCTGCTGGAATCGCATGTTGAACGATTCCTTACGCAGGTCCAGAAGCAGCTGCTTCAGTTCGTCAGCGCTTTTAGCGCGGAGATCAGCAATTTTCATCACTAATTACTCCCCTTCACCAAGACGGGTGACAAACTTGGTCTTGATCGGCAATTTTGCCGACGCCAGCTCGAAAGCACGGCGTGCAAGATCCAACGGAACACCGTCGAGTTCAAACATGATCCGACCCGGTTTAACGCGTGCCGCCCAATATTCAGGCGAGCCTTTACCTTTACCCTGACGGACTTCGGCAGGCTTCTGCGAGACCGGGAGATCCGGGAAAACGCGAATCCACACACGACCTTGACGGCGGATGTGGCGGGTGATCGCACGGCGTGCCGCTTCGATCTGACGCGCCGTTATACGCTCAGGCTCCAAGGCTTTCAAGCCATAAGCGCCGAAATTAAGATCCGTGCCACCCTTGGCTTCACCTTTAAGGCGGCCTTTGTGGGCTTTACGGAACTTTGTACGTTTCGGAGAAAGCATATCTGGATCTCCTTACTTACGACCAGAACCAGCCGACTCGAGCGCTTTACGCTCAGAAGCCAACGGATCATGTGCCATGATTTCGCCCTTGAAGATCCAGACCTTCAGACCGCAAACACCGTAAGTGGTGTGTGCTTCCGAAGTGCCATAATCAACGTCCGCACGCAGGGTATGCAGCGGAACGCGACCTTCACGGTACCATTCGGTACGAGCGATTTCAGCGCCACCAAGACGACCAGCAGCATTGATACGAATGCCACCGGCACCGAGACGCATTGCGTTCTGAACCGAGCGCTTCATAGCGCGACGGAACGAAACACGGCGCTCAAGCTGCTGGGCGATGTTGTCAGCGACCAGCTTGGCATCAAGTTCCGGCTTGCGGATCTCGATGATGTTAACCTGCACTTCGGCATTCGCCAGTTTCTGCAGATCATTCTTGAGCTTCTCGATGTCCTGGCCTTTCTTCCCGATCACAACGCCCGGACGAGCGGTGTGGATCGAGATGCGGGCTTTCTTCGCCGGACGTTCGATAATCACCTTCGAAACACCAGCCTGCTTGAGGCGGTCGAAGATGAAATTGCGGATCGCGAGATCTTCGTGAAGAAGACCAGCGAAATCGGACTTGTTGGCGTACCAGCGGGAATCCCAGGTACGGTTAATGCCAACGCGCAGACCGATCGGATTGATTTTCTGACCCATTACTCGGCCTCCTCACGTTCGCAAACGACGATGCGCATGTTGGAGAACGGCTTCAGAATTTTACCAACACGACCGCGTGCACGGGCGCGCCAGCGCTTCATTACGAAGGCCTTACCAACAGATGCCTCTTTAACGTAGAGACGGTCAACATCGAGCTGATGGTTGTTTTCGGCATTAGCAATTGCCGATTCCAGCAGCTTTTTGACGTCCTGCGAAATACGTTTATTGGAGAAGGTCAGCTCTGCCAAAGCAGCTTCTGCCTTCATTCCACGAATCGACTCGGCGACGAGGTTGAGCTTACGCGGGGAAATGCGTACTGCCCGGAGCGAAGCCGCAGCCTCGTTATCCGCCAGCCGACGGATGTCAGCTTTCTTACCCATCGTTACTTCCTCTTCGCCTTTTTGTCGGCCGCGTGACCATAGTAGGTACGGGTCGGCGAGAATTCACCGAACTTGTGACCAATCATGTCTTCGGTCACCAGCACCGGCAGGAATTTCTGGCCATTGTAAACCCCAAAGGTGAGGCCTACGAATTGCGGCAAAATCGTCGAGCGCCGCGACCAGGTCTTAATTACCTCATTCCGGCCTGAGGCACGGACAGTATCGGCTTTCTTAAGAAGGTATCCGTCAACAAACGGACCCTTCCAAACGGAACGCGCCATAGTCTAGCCTCCTCCGTTAGCTCTTGTGACGACGGCGCATGATAAGCGCGTCGGTCTTTTTGTTCGAGCGGGTACGTTTGCCCTTGGTAGGCTTGCCCCACGGCGTAACCGGATGACGACCACCCGATGTACGACCTTCACCACCACCATGCGGGTGATCGATCGGGTTCATGGCAACACCACGAACCGAAGGACGCTTGCCAAGCCAGCGATTACGGCCGGCTTTACCAAGGTTTGAGTTCTGATGGTCCGGGTTGGACACGGCACCGATGGTAGCCATGCATTCACCACGAACCAAACGTACCTCACCGGAGGACAGCTTAAGCTGGGCGTAACCCTGGTCCTTACCAACAAGCTGTACATACGAGCCTGCTGAACGTGCGACCTGACCACCTTTACCGGCTTTCAGTTCGACGTTATGGACAATGGTACCGACCGGAATATTCTTCAGCGGTGCGGCGTTACCCGGCTTAATGTCTACACGGTCAGCGGCAACGACTTTGTCGCCGACAGCGAGACGCTGCGGTGCGAGGATGTAGGCCAATTCGTCGTCAGAATAACGAACCAGTGCGATAAACGCAGTACGGTTCGGATCATATTCCAAACGCTCGACGGTACCGACGACATCAAACTTGGTACGTTTGAAGTCAATCATACGGTAACGACGTTTGTGACCACCACCGATACGGCGGGCGGGGATACGACCAGTATTGTTACGGCCACCTTTCTTGCGAAGACCTTCGGTCAACGCTTTGATCGGCTTGCCCTTGTGGAGATCAGAACGATCCACGAGAACCAGCTGACGGCGACCAGGAGAGGTTGGTTTAAACTTCTTCAAAGCCATGTCTTAGATTCCCGTAGTCACGTCGATGGACTGACCCTCTTCGAGGGTAACCATCGCTTTCTTGAAATCGCTCCGACGACCGGAAATACCGCGAAAACGCTTGGTTTTTCCTTTTACCACAGAGGTATTGACCGTCTTGACCTTCACCCCGAACAGACCTTCCACAGCAGCCTTAATCTCCGGCTTGGTGGCGTCGATCGCGACTTTGAACGCAACAGCGTTGTGTTCAGAAATCAACGTCGACTTTTCAGTGATATGCGGGGCGCGGATGACTTCGTACATCCGCTCTTTGCTGATGATCGTCATTTGAGACGTGCCTCCAACGCTTCGACCGCACCCTTGGTCAGCACCAGGGTGTCACGGCGCAGGATGTCATAGACGTTAGCACCAATCTGCGGAAGCACATCAACCTGCGGGATGTTGCGCGCTGCGCGTGCAAAACCCTCATTGACCTGCGTACCGTCGATGATCAGTGCAGACTTCCAGCCGAGTTTGTTGAAAACTGCGACCAGATTCTTGGTTTTGGCGTCCGAGAATTCCGCATTATCAAGAACGATAAGCTTACCGTCTTTTGCCTTGGCCGACAGAGCGGTTTTCAGCGCGAGTTTACGGAACTTCTTGGTCAGATCGTGTGCGTGGTCGCGAACGCGCGGACCGTGCACGGTACCACCACCACGGAACTGTGCGGCTTTACGGGAACCGTGACGTGCACCGCCACTACCCTTCTGACGCACGAATTTTTTCGTGGTTGCGGAAACTTCCGACTTTTCCTTTACCTTGTGGGTACCGGCACGGCGTTTTGCCAGCTGCCAGTTCACCATGCGGTGCAGGACGTCGCGACGTACTTCCAGACCAAAGATGTCTTCTGCAAGATCAATCTTACCGGACTTGGAAGCGTCAAGTTTGAGAATGTCGAGCTTCATGATGCTTATTCCTTATCCTCGGCGACAGCTTCTTCAGCAGCCGGGGCAGCACCCTTGAGCGCAGCCGGGAACGGAAGACCTTCCGGTGCAGCACGCTTCACAGAGTCCTTAACAAGGACGTAGGCACCCTTGTGACCCGGGACTGCACCGTGAACCAGGATCAGGCCTTTATCAGCGTCAGAAGAGACGATTTTAAGGGACTGAACGGTTACACGTGCGGCACCCATATGACCGGCCATCTTCTTACCTTTGAAGACGCGGCCCGGGTCCTGGCACTGACCGGTGGAACCATGCGAACGGTGCGAAATCGACACACCGTGCGACGCACGCAGACCACCAAAGTTGTGACGCTTCATCGCACCGGCAAAACCTTTACCGATGGACGTGCCGATTACGTCAACGAACTGGCCTTCGACGAAATGGGTTGCAGCAAGTTCTGCACCAACTTCGATCAGGCCGTCTTCGCTTACGCGGAATTCAGCAAGTTTGGCTTTCGGCTCAACCTTGGCTTTGGCGAAGTGGCCACGCATCGGCTTGGATACGTTTTTCACTTTCGCTTTGCCATAACCAAGCTGAACAGCGACGTAGCCGTCGGTGTCGTTGGTACGGTTGGCGACAACCTGAAGATCTTCGACCTTCAGAACGGTTACAGGAAGGTGGGAACCGTCGTCGTTGAAGACGCGGGTCATACCGACCTTCTGGGTAATAAGTCCACTACGCATTGCGGCTTACTCCCGATTAAAGTTTGATCTCGACATCGACACCGGACGCAAGGTCGAGCTTCATAAGAGCATCGACGGTTTGCGGGGTCGGGTCGACAATGTCGAGAAGACGCTTGTGCGTACGGATTTCAAGCTGTTCGCGTGATTTTTTGTTCACGTGCGGAGACCGCAGAACAGTGTACTTTTCGATGCGGGTCGGCAGCGGAATTGGGCCGCGGACCTCTGCGCCAGTGCGCTTCGCCGTATTGACGATCTCACGTGTGGACTGATCCAGCACGCGATGGTCAAACGCCTTGAGGCGAATGCGAATGTTCTGACTATCCATGTAATTATGTACCGGAGCCCTCAAAAGGACACCGGCCCCTCAACTGGAGTTGACGATTGCCGCAAAAGTGTTGCGGGCGGCTTAAATAGCCGCCCGCTTCACAAAGATCAAGAGAAAAATTATTCGATGATCTTGGCAACAACGCCCGCGCCGACGGTACGACCGCCTTCACGGATTGCGAAACGCAGACCTTCGTCCATTGCGATCGGTGCAATGAGGGTTGCGGTCATCTGAACGTTGTCGCCCGGCATAACCATTTCGGTGCCAGCCGGCAGCTCGATCGAACCGGTTACGTCAGTCGTACGGAAGTAGAACTGCGGACGGTAGTTCGAGAAGAACGGCGTATGACGGCCACCTTCATCCTTGGTCAGGATGTAGGCTTCTGCTTCGAATTTGGTGTGCGGGGTGATCGAGCCGACATGGGCCAGAACCTGGCCACGTTCGACGTCTTCACGCTTGGTACCACGCAGCAGCGCGCCGATGTTGTCGCCAGCTTCACCCTGATCGAGCAGCTTGCGGAACATTTCAACGCCGGTAACGGTGGTTTTAACGGTGTCTTTGATGCCGACGATTTCAATTTCTTCGCCAACTTTAACAACACCGGTCTCAACACGACCGGTCACAACCGTACCACGACCCGAAATCGAGAACACGTCCTCGATCGGCATCAGGAACGGCTTGTCTTTCGGACGATCCGGAGCCGGGATGTATTCGTCAACCGCTTTCATCAGTTCGAGGATAGCGTTTTTGCCGATTTCATCATCGCGACCTTCCAGAGCAGCAAGAGCAGAACCCTTGATGATCGGAATATCGTCGCCCGGGAAGTCGTAGGACGACAGAAGTTCACGGATTTCCATTTCGACGAGCTCGAGAAGCTCTTCGTCGTCGACCTGGTCAACTTTGTTCATGAAGACGACCAGTGCCGGAACGCCAACCTGACGTGCAAGCAGGATGTGCTCGCGGGTCTGCGGCATCGGGCCATCAGCTGCGGAAACGACGAGGATACCGCCGTCCATCTGTGCCGCACCAGTGATCATGTTTTTAACATAGTCAGCGTGGCCCGGGCAGTCGACGTGTGCGTAGTGACGGTTCTCGGTCTCGTACTCAACGTGCGCGGTCGAGATCGTGATACCACGAGCTTTCTCTTCCGGTGCTTTGTCGATGTCGTTGTAGTCCTGGAACGAAGCGCCGCCGGCTTCTGCCAGAACTTTGGTGATTGCTGCGGTCAGCGTGGTTTTACCGTGGTCAACGTGGCCGACGGTGCCTACGTTAACGTGCGGTTTTGTACGCTCAAACTTTTCTTTAGCCATTTCTAACTCCGTTTATTCTGGCTTGGCCTTAGCCGGCCGACTTAGCTTTGACTTCGTCCGCAACTGCTTGCGGGACGTCTGAATAGTGATCGAACTGCATCACGAACTGGGCACGGCCCTGAGACATGGAGCGCAGTGTATTGACGTAACCGAACATGTTGGCCAGCGGTACGAAGGCGTTAACAACGCGCGCAATACCACGGGAGTCCATGTCACGGACCTGGCCACGACGGCTGTTCAGGTCGCCAATGATGTCACCCATGTACTCTTCAGGGGTCACAACCTCGACCTTCATGATCGGCTCAAGCAGCTTCGGCGAAGCTTTCGACAGACCTTCTTTGAACGCTGCGCGAGCAGCGATTTCGAAGGCCATGACGCTCGAGTCAACGTCATGGTATGCACCATCGGTCAGCTTGATCGAGAAATCGGTTACAGGGAAGCCTGCGATAACACCGCTCTGCAGCGAGCTTTCGAGGCCTTTCTGTACGCCCGGGATGTATTCCTTCGGAACGTTACCGCCAACGACAGTATCGGAGAAGGAGAAGCCCGAACCCGGTTCACCCGGGGTGAAGGTCAACTTGATACGTGCGAACTGACCCGAACCACCCGACTGTTTTTTGTGGGTGTAGTCGATATCGACTTCTTTCGAGATCGTTTCACGATAAGCAACCTGCGGCGCGCCGACGTTTGCTTCGACCTTGAATTCACGCTTCATACGATCGACAAGAATGTCGAGGTGAAGCTCGCCCATACCGGAAATGATGGTCTGGCCGGATTCGTGGTCGGATTTAACACGGAACGACGGATCTTCCTGGGCAAGACGTGCCAGGGCGAGACCCATTTTTTCCTGGTCGGCTTTCGATTTCGGCTCAACAGCGATTTCGATAACCGGATCCGGGAATTCCATGCGCTCGAGGATGATCGGCTTGGCCGGGTCACAAAGGGTATCACCAGTGGTGGTGTCTTTGAGACCAACCAGAGCAACGATGTCGCCCGAGCAAGCGTATTTGATTTCTTCGCGGTTGTTGGAATGCATAAGAAGCATACGACCGATACGTTCTTTTTTCTCTTTAACAGAGTTCAGAACGTAGGAGCCTGCTTCGAGCACGCCAGAATAGATACGCGCGAAGGTCAGAGAACCGACAAACGGATCGCTCATGATCTTGAACGCAAGCGCTGAGAACGGTGCGTCGTCGTTCAATGCACGGGAATCCGGTTCATCTTCGGTGTTCGGCTTAACGCCACGAACATCGTCGATATCGTCCGGTGCCGGCATGTAGTCGACAACAGCATCGAGAAGCGGCTGAACGCCTTTGTTCTTGAACGCGGTACCCAGAAGGACCGGAACAAGTTCACCAGCGATCGTGCCCTTACGGATGCACTCTTTGAGCTTCTCTTCGCTCGGCTGCTCACCTTCAAGGTAAGCTTCCATAGCTTCTTCGTCGCACTCAACCGCCTGCTCGATCAGGGCTTCGCGGTATTCTGCGGCCTGGTCAGCAAGGGAATCACGAATGTCGCGATATTCGAACTCTGCACCAAGGCTTTCGTCTTTCCAGACGATTTCCTGGTTCTTCACGAGGTCGACAACGCCTTCGAACTCACCTTCGGCACCGATCGGCAGCTGCATGACAGCGGCGTTGGCACCAAGGCGTTCTTTGATCATTTCGACGCAACGGAAGAAGTCCGCACCGGTACGGTCCATTTTGTTGACGAAGCACATACGCGGAACGTTGTACTTGTCAGCCTGGCGCCAGACGGTTTCGGTCTGCGGTTCAACACCGGAGACGGCATCAAACACGGCGCAGGCACCATCGAGAACACGAAGCGAACGTTCAACTTCAATGGTGAAGTCAACGTGGCCCGGGGTATCGATGATGTTGACACGGTGGTCGTTCCAGAAGCAGGTCGTCGCAGCAGACGTAATCGTAATGCCACGTTCCTGTTCCTGTTCCATCCAGTCCATGGTCGCGGCGCCGTCGTGGACTTCGCCGATCTTGTAGGACTTACCGGTGTAGAAAAGGATTCGCTCGGTGGTCGTCGTTTTACCAGCATCAATGTGTGCCATGATGCCGATGTTACGATACCGAGAGATCGGAGTGCGTTTTACCATAATCGACTCTTGATCTTGAGGTCTGGGTTACCAGCGATAATGAGCGAAAGCCTTGTTGGCTTCGGCCATACGGTGGGTGTCTTCACGTTTCTTGACGGCCGAGCCACGGTTGTTGGCTGCGTCCATCAGTTCACCGGCAAGACGACCAACCATGGTGGTTTCGGAACGCTTGCGAGCAGCGTCAACCAGCCAACGAATGGCCAGCGCCTGACGACGCTCGGAACGAACTTCAACCGGAACCTGGTAGGTAGCACCACCAACACGGCGCGAACGAACTTCGACGTTCGGTTTCACGTTATCCATGGCTTCGTGGAACTGGGCAACAGGGTCTTGACCCTTGCCTTCCATGACTTCCAGTGCACCATAAACGATCTTTTCTGCGGCGGATTTTTTACCGTCGAGCATCAGACCGTTCATGAACTTGGTCAGAACCTTATCGCCATATTTGGCGTCAGGCAGAACTTCGCGCTTTTCAGCAGCGTGACGACGTGACATCTGAGCTGCTCCTTATTTCGGACGCTTCGCGCCGTATTTCGAACGACGCTGTTTACGGTCTTTGACACCCTGCGTATCGAGGGTACCGCGAATGATGTGGTAACGCACACCCGGCAAATCCTTCACACGGCCGCCGCGGATCATCACGACAGAGTGTTCCTGAAGGTTGTGGCCTTCACCCGGAATGTAAGAAGTTACTTCGTAGCCGTTGGTCAAACGAACACGAGCAACCTTACGAAGTGCCGAGTTCGGCTTCTTCGGGGTAGTGGTGTAGACACGGGTGCAAACGCCGCGTTTCTGCGGGCATGCTTCCAGTGCCGGAACCATATCGCGCTGGGTGCGCGGAGTCCGCGACTTGCGGATCAACTGGTTAATAGTGGGCATTAACTTTCCCTTTTACTTCAACGGACGCCACGAGGGCGCTGCTCATATCGACGCACGACGAGCGACCACGCGTCTTTGTACAAGGACAAAAACACGCGCGGACGCCCATAAAAGCAGGAGTTCCTGCCTCGACGGCCGTCAGAGTCGCACTCAAGCGATGGGGGGCGAAAACCGCCCGCTACCGCACAATACGGCACCGGCACAGCCACACCCCCCTAGATTCGGTGGGCGCATACTAGTGACGGGCCCCTATTGCGTCAAGCAAAACCCTCTGGGCCTTCGAGTTGGCGCTTCAAACGCCGAAACGAGCCGGTGCGTCGATAAGAGTCCGGCTCGTTTCTGATTCTTTTTAACTGTCTGGCGCGACGAACTTATTCGCCTGCCGGCAGTGAAGCGGTATCGGCATCGGTCTGCGGACCGAAGTTGTCGCCGATTTCCTCTTCTGCTTCGATCTGTACCGTTTTGTCGCGTTCGGCAGCCAGTGCACGGAAGCGGTTCATCACCGCACCGGTACCAGCCGGGATCAAACGACCCACGATGACGTTCTCTTTCAGACCGATAAGGGTATCGGTTTTGCCCGAAACAGCTGCTTCGGTAAGAACGCGCGTGGTTTCCTGGAACGACGCGGCCGAAATGAAGGAGTGCGTCTGGAGCGAGGCTTTGGTGATCCCCTGGAGGACCGGTGCGCCTTCGGCCAGTTCGCCGCCTTCTTTAAGAGCACGATCGTTTTCAGCATCGAAATCATCACGGTCAATAATCTCGCCAACCAGAAGCGTGGTGTCACCCGGTTTGGTGATTTCCACTTTCTGCAGCATCTGACGTACGATGACTTCGATGTGCTTGTCGTTAATCTTCACGCCCTGCAGACGGTAGACTTCCTGGATCTCGTTGACCAGGTAATCTGCCAGTGCCGGAACGCCCATAACACGCAGAATGTCGTGCGGAACCGGTGAACCATCGAGGAGCTGATCGCCCTTTTCGACGAAGTCCCCTTCCTGAACGGCAAGGTGCTTGCCTTTCGGGATCAGGTATTCGACCGGTTCGGTCAGACCCGAGTCTTCGAGCGGATGCACGACGACGCGACGCTTGTTCTTGTAGTCCTTGCCGAATTCGACGCGACCCGGGATATCCGAGATAATCGCGTGTTCTTTCGGTTTACGGGCTTCGAACAGCTCGGCAACACGCGGCAGACCACCGGTAATGTCACGGGTCTTCGAACCTTCACGCGGGATACGTGCAAGCACGTCACCAGCGGCGACCTTCTGACCGTTCTCGACCGAGAGAATAGCATCAACCGAGAGGAAGTAACGGGCTTCAAGACCGTTATCCAAGTTGATGACCTCGCCGTTTTCGTTACGCAGGGTAACGCGCGGCTTAAGGTCGGATGCCTTCGGCATGCTCTTCCAGTCGATAACCGTTTTCGAGGCGATACCGGTCGCTTCGTCATAGACTTCGCGAATGGTTACGTTCTCGAGAAGGTCGACATAGTTCACGTAACCTTCTTTCTCGGTGATGATCGGCAGGGTGTACGGATCCCATTCAGCCAGTTTCTGGCCACGGGTAACCTGCGCGCCTTCATCGGTAAGAAGTTTCGCACCATACGGAACGCGGTATTTCGCACGTTCGCGACCGGTTTTGTCGATCAGCAGGATTTCGAGGTTACGCGCCATGACGATGTTCACGCCCGACGAGTTCTCGACAACCGCGCGGTTTTTCAGTTTCACGGTAGCATCGAAGTTGGCTTCGACACCGGAAACTTCTGCACCACGCTGCGCGGCACCACCAATGTGGAACGTACGCATGGTCAGCTGGGTACCCGGTTCACCGATCGACTGTGCGGCGATAACACCGACAGCTTCACCGATATTGACCGTGGTACCACGTGCCAGGTCACGACCATAGCAATGGCCGCAAACACCGGTTTCGGCGTCACAGGTCAGAACCGAGCGGATACGCGCCATTTCGACGCCTGCCTTTTCGATCACATCAAGGTGGTCTTCTTCGACCATCTCGTTCTTCGGTACGATGACTTCGCCGGTCGACGGATTGACAATCTCGTCGGCGGTGAAGCGACCGAGGATACGATCAGACAGGGTTTCGATGACCTCACCGGAGTCGACGACGGCTGCGATGTCGAGGCCACGGTCGGTACCGCAATCATGCTGGGTGATGATGCAGTCCTGGGCCACGTCAACGAGACGACGGGTAAGGTAACCCGAGTTCGCCGTTTTCAGTGCGGTATCAGCAAGACCTTTACGAGCACCGTGAGTGGAGTTGAAGTACTCCTGCACGGTCAGGCCTTCTTTAAAGTTCGAAATAATCGGCGTCTCAATGATCGAGCCATCCGGTTTCGCCATCAGGCCACGCATAGCAGCCAGCTGACGCATCTGGGCGGCAGAACCACGGGCACCGGAGTGCGCCATCATGTAAACCGAGTTCACATTGTCACCTTCTGCCGTTGCCGAGATGACTTTCATCATCGCTTCGGAAACGTCGTCGGTGCACTGTGCCCAGGCGTCAACAACCTTGTTGTATTTCTCACCACGGGTGATGAGACCATCCTGGTACTGCTGCTCGTATTCCTTGACCTTTTCGTGGGTCGTGCCAACCAGGGTTTCCTTGGCGTCCGGAATGATCATGTCATCCTTACCAAACGAAATACCGGCTTTACATGCCCAGTTGAAACCAAGGCCCATCATGCGGTCAGCAAAGATAACGGTCTCTTTCTGGCCACAGTGACGATAGACGACATCGATAACGTTCGAGACGTCTTTCTTGGTCAGCAGCTTGTTGATGGTCGAGAACGGAATGCGCGGATGACGCGGCAGAAGTTCCGACAGCAACATGCGGCCCGGGGTCGTCGCAACACGAATGGTGAGCGGTTCGTTGTTTTCATCAACCGTGTGGTAACGGGCATTGACCTTGGAATGCAGGTTTACAACACCTTCATCCAGAGCCTGCTCGATCTCGGCGATGTTGACAAACGACATGCCCTCGCCCGGCTGACCGTCACGTTCCATGGAGATGTAATACAGACCAAGGACAATATCCTGCGACGGCACGATAATCGGTTTACCCGAGGCCGGTGACAGGATGTTGTTGGTCGACATCATCAGGGTACGTGCTTCAAGCTGGGCTTCAAGCGACAGCGGTACGTGGACAGCCATTTGGTCACCGTCGAAGTCGGCGTTAAACGCCGTACAAACGAGCGGATGCAACTGGATGGCCTTACCTTCGATCAGGGTAGGCTCGAACGCCTGAATACCAAGACGGTGCAGGGTCGGTGCGCGGTTGAGCATGACCGGGTGTTCACGGATAACCTGTTCGAGGATATCCCAAACTTCGGCGCGCTCTTTTTCCACCATGCGCTTTGCAGCTTTAATGGTGGTGGCCATCCCGTAAAGTTCCAGCTTCGCGTAAACGAACGGCTTGAACAGTTCGAGCGCCATTTTCTTCGGCAGACCGCACTGGTGCAGTTTCAGGTTCGGACCCACGGTAATAACCGAACGACCGGAATAGTCGACGCGCTTACCCAGAAGGTTCTGACGGAAACGACCCTGTTTACCTTTAAGCATGTCCGACATCGATTTGAGCGGACGCTTGTTGGCACCGGTGATCGGACGACCGCGACGGCCGTTGTCAAACAGCGCATCAACCGATTCCTGAAGCATACGTTTTTCGTTACGCACGATGATATCGGGCGCACGAAGCTCGATCAGGCGCTTCAGACGGTTGTTACGGTTGATCACACGACGGTACAGATCGTTCAGATCCGAAGTCGCGAAACGACCGCCATCCAGCGGAACCAGCGGGCGCAGTTCCGGCGGAATGACCGGGATCACTTCAAGGATCATCCATTCCGGGCGCGCGCCAGATTCCTGGAAGGCCTCAATCAGCTTGAGACGCTTGACCAGCTTCTTGCGCTTGGCTTCGGAATTGGTTTCCTTGAGGTCGATTTTCGCAGTTTCGCGTTCTTCATCAAGGTCGATCGCCGAAAGCATATCGCGGATGGCTTCTGCGCCGATGCCGGCACGGAAGCTGTCTTCGCCATATTCTTCCTGGGCGGTCATATACTGGTCTTCGGACAGGAGCTCACCCATTTTCAGCGGGGTAAGGCCCGGTTCGATAACCACATAGTTTTCGAAGTACAGAATGCGCTCAAGATCCTTGAGCGTCATGTCCAGCAGCAGACCCAGACGGCTCGGCAGCGACTTCATGAACCAGATGTGGGCAACAGGTGCCGCCAGTTCGATATGGCCCATACGTTCACGACGTACTTTGGCCAGAGTCACTTCGACGCCGCATTTTTCACAGATAATGCCGCGATACTTCATACGCTTGTACTTGCCGCACAAGCATTCGTAATCCTTCACCGGACCAAAAATGCGCGCACAGAACAGGCCGTCGCGCTCCGGTTTGAAGGTCCGGTAGTTGATGGTTTCCGGTTTCTTGATCTCGCCGAACGACCAGGAGCGGATACGCTCCGGGCTGGCAATCTGAATCCGGATCTGATCGAAGCTCTGGGTGCCTTGCGGCTGCCCGAAGATCTTCATCAACTCGTTCATAAAGGCTCTCCCGCTATGCCCGGTCTCGCCGGGTTTCGCCAATTTCAGGCCGAAAGATGCGATTTGACGACCGGGATGCCCGGATGGGCACCCCTGTCAGCCAAACACTTAAAAATCGTTCTGCTCAAGCTCGACATTGAGGCCAAGCGAACGGAGTTCTTTAACGAGAACGTTAAAGGATTCCGGAATGCCGGCTTCAAACGTGTCTTCGCCACGAACAATGGCTTCGTAGACCTTGGTACGGCCCGAAACGTCGTCCGACTTGACCGTGAGCATTTCCTGAAGCGTGTATGCAGCACCGTAAGCTTCGAGTGCCCATACTTCCATCTCCCCGAAACGCTGGCCACCGAACTGCGCCTTACCACCCAGCGGCTGCTGGGTAACAAGAGAGTACGGACCAATCGAACGTGCGTGGATCTTGTCGTCGACCAAGTGGTGCAGTTTGAGCATGTAGATATAGCCCACTGTCACCTTGCGATGGAATTTCTCGCCGGTACGACCGTCATAGAGGTCAACCTGGCCAGAACCATCAAGGCCTGCTTTTTCAAGCATACGAACAACATCCGGCTCACGGGCACCGTCGAAGACCGGGGTGGCCATCGGGACGCCGCGACGCAGGTTGTTACCAAGCTCAATGACTTCGCCATCAGAAAGCTCTTTGATGCCAGCGACATATTCTTCGCCTTCGTAGACATCATCAAGCTTGCTGCGCAGAGCATCCATTTCGCCGCGACCGTCAGCAACAGCATCGACGAGTTCGCCGATCTGTTCGCCCAGACCACGAGACGCCCAACCAAGGTGGGTTTCAAGGATCTGGCCGACGTTCATACGCGACGGAACACCCAGCGGGTTCAAAACGATATCGACCGGCGTACCGTCTTCGAGGTGCGGCATGTCTTCGACCGGCATAATGCGCGATACGACACCCTTGTTCCCGTGACGGCCGGCCATCTTATCACCCGGCTGCATTTTACGTTTCACTGCAACGAAGACTTTAACCATCTTCATTACGCCCGGCGGCAGTTCGTCACCGGCCTGCAGCTTGTCGACCTTGTCATCGAAGCGGGCCTGAAGAACAGCAATCGATTCTTCGAACTGTTTTTTCAGAGCTTCGATGTCAGACATGACATTGTCATCTGCAACAGCGATCTGGCGCCAAAGACCACGGGCAACACCCGACAGGCTTTCTTCGGTCAACTCGCCGGTCAGGCCCTTCGGACCATCAACCAGTTTCTGACCAACCAGAAGGTTCTGCAGACGACCATAGAAGTTACGCTCGAGGATCGCGCGTTCGTCATCGCGGTCCTGTGCGAGACGTTCGATCTCAGCGCGTTCGATGGCCAGAGCACGTTCGTCCTTGTCAACGCCACGGCGTGAGAACACGCGGACTTCAACAATGGTACCGAACTGTCCCGGCGGGACACGAAGCGAGGTATCGCGAACGTCAGAGGCTTTTTCACCGAAGATGGCGCGCAGAAGTTTTTCTTCCGGCGTCATCGGGCTTTCACCCTTCGGCGTTACCTTACCAACAAGGATATCGCCCGGTTTGATTTCCGCACCGATGTAGACAATGCCCGCCTCGTCGAGGTTTTTGAGCGCTTCTTCACCGACGTTCGGAATATCACGGGTGATTTCTTCCTGGCCGAGTTTGGTATCGCGGGCCATGACTTCGAATTCCTCGATGTGAATCGAGGTGTAGACGTCATCACGGGCAATACGTTCGGACAGAAGGATGGAATCCTCGAAGTTGTAACCGTTCCACGGCATGAACGCGACGAGCACGTTACGGCCGAGAGCCAGTTCACCCATATCGGTACACGGACCATCCGAAATGATGTCACCCTTCTGGACAACATCGCCAACTTTCACCAGCGGACGCTGGTTGATGCAGCTGCCCTGGTTGGAACGCTGATATTTCAGCAGGGTGTAAATATCGACACCCGATTCCGAGGCAGCAATGTCACCAGTTGCGCGGATAACCATACGGGTCGCGTCAACGGATTCAACAACACCGTCACGGCGTGCGATCAGGGTTGCACCCGAATCACGTGCCACCGGAACTTCCATACCGGTCCCGACATACGGTGCTTCAGAGCGGATCAACGGAACCGCCTGACGCTGCATGTTCGAGCCCATCAGTGCGCGGTTCGCGTCATCGTTCTCAAGGAACGGAATGAGCGCGGATGCGACCGATACCAGCTGCTTCGGCGAGACGTCCATAAGGTCGATCTCTTCGGAGCGGGCCATGTAGTGGTCACCGGCCTTACGGGTGTTGATCAGTTCGTTGGTGAAGCTGAAATCATCGTTAAGCGGTTCGTTTGCCTGTGCGATGACATAGCGGCCTTCTTCGATCGCCGAGAGGTAGATAACCTCTGCGGTGACGTTGCCGTCGACAACCTTACGATACGGGCTTTCGATGAAGCCGTACTGGTTGACACGTGCAAAGGTCGCCAGCGAGTTGATCAGACCAATGTTCGGACCTTCCGGGGTTTCAACCGGGCAGATACGACCATAGTGGGTCGGATGCACGTCACGCACTTCAAAGCCTGCACGCTCACGGGTCAAACCACCCGGGCCAAGCGCCGAAAGACGACGTTTGTGGGTAATTTCCGAAAGCGGGTTGGTCTGGTCCATGAACTGCGACAGCTGCGAGGAGCCGAAGAATTCACGAACAGCAGCCGCAACCGGCTTGGCATTGATCAGGTCATGCGGCATGACGTTGTCGATCTCGACCGAGCTCATACGCTCGCGGATCGCACGTTCCATACGCAGCAGACCAACGCGGAACTGGTTTTCCATCAGCTCGCCAACCGAACGCAGACGACGGTTACCGAGGTGGTCAATATCGTCAATCTCGCCACGACCGTCTTTCAGGTCGATCAGAACACGGACGACTTCCAGAATGTCTTCGCGACGCAGGATACGAACGGTGTCTTCGCATTCCAGGTTCAGACGCGCATTCATCTTCACACGGCCAACCGCGGAAAGATCATAACGCTCTGAATCGAAGAACAGGCCCTTGAACATGGCTTCCGCACCCTCGAGGGTCGGCGGTTCGCCCGGGCGCATAACGCGATAGATGTCCACAAGGGCTTCTTCGCGGTTGCTGTTCTTGTCCAGCGCCATGGTATTGCGCAGATACGGACCAACCTGGTTGTGATCGATCATCAGCAGGCGAACGGAATCTACACCCCATTCTTTAAGCTGCTCGAACACTTCCTCGGTCAGTTCGTGGCCGGCTTCTGCCAGAATTTCACCGGTTTCGCCGTCAATGAGGTCATCGGCCATGAACCAGCCGTTAAGCTGCTCTTCAGGCACGAGGATCTCGGCCACACCCTGTTCGGCGATCTTGTTGGCGGAACGCTTGGTGATCTTGGAGCCGGCAGCAGCGACAACTTCGCCGCTTTTGGCATCAATCAGATCAAAGACAAGCTTCTGGCCGATATAACGCTCCGCAGAGAAATCGGTAACCCAACCATCCTTGGTACGGCGGTATTCAGCCGACTCATAGTAGTAGTTGAGGATTTCTTCCGGGGTCAGACCTTCGATTTCCGACGGATCGACAGAGCGGCCTTCTTCGGCACGCTGTGCACGCAGGGCTTCGGACTCTTCGTTTTCAAGAGCCATAAGCAGCGTGGTCGCCGGCAGTTTGCGGCGACGGTCGATACGGACATACAGAATGTCTTTGGCATCGAATTCGAAATCGAGCCAGGAACCACGATACGGAATGACACGTGCGGCAAACAGGTATTTACCCGAGCTGTGGCTCTTGCCTTTGTCGTGGTCGAAGAAGACACCCGGCGAGCGGTGCATCTGGGAAACAATCACACGCTCGGTGCCGTTCACGATAAAGGTACCGTGTTCGGTCATGAGCGGCATGTCGCCCATGTAGACGTCCTGCTCTTTGATATCGCGGATCGAGCGTGCGCCCGTGTCCTCATCGATATCCCAGACAACCAGGCGCAGAGTTACGCGCAGCGGTGCGGCAAAGGTCATGCCACGCTGGCGACACTCTTCGGTATCGTATTTGGGCTGCTCAAGCTCATACGAAACGAATTCAAGGGTTGCGCGTTCCGAAAAATCTTTAATCGGAAAGACGCTCTTGAATACTTCCTGAAGACCTGCATCGTCCCGCTGCTCCTGCGAGATTCCGGTCTGCAAAAACTTATCGTAGGAATTCTTTTGAACCTCGATGAGGTTCGGGAGCGGAGCGACTTCGCTGATCCGTCCAAAGCTTTTGCGGATGCGCTTTCGACCAGTAAAGGACTTATCCATCATCGTTCCTTTAATCGCGCCTCCCCACACCGTCCGAACTCGTTCGTCCCTGCTCTGCCGCGTTTGCGAGTCGCACAAAACGCATACAGCACAACGACGCCCGAGCCCCGTACGGGGCGGGCGTTCACTTGATTATGACCGTGGATGTTATTTGACATCCAACTTGATTGAGATCACTGATCCCTCGGCTGTCGACGCCGTCAAAGATAACCTTTGACCTAAACGGCCTTACGTTATGTACGATTACCTTTGGCAGCGTCAACCGTTAAATTCCTGTTCGCGCCGCTGCACCCACCAGACACAATTGCCTGGAAGCACAGAGACGGAAGGGTCGGCGCCCAAAGGACGCCGACCCAGACCTTGGCAAGAAGCCGTCGATTACTTGAGTTCGACGGATGCGCCGGCTTCTTCCAGCTTCTTCTTGATTTCTTCGGCTTCGTCCTTGGAAGCGCCTTCTTTGACGGCTTTCGGAGCGCCTTCAACCAGTTCTTTGGCTTCTTTGAGGCCAAGACCGGTGATGCCGCGGACTTCTTTGATGACGTTGATTTTCTTGTCACCAGCAGAGGTCAGAACGACGTCAAATTCGGTTTTTTCTTCTGCAGCAGCAGCGCCGCCAGCAGCGCCACCAGCAGCAGCAACTGCTACCGGAGCAGCAGCGGAAACGCCCCACTCTTCTTCGAGCAGTTTGGAAAGTTCTGCAGCTTCAAGAACGGTGAGCTCGGAAAGCTCTTTAACGAGTGCCTTAAGATCGGCCATTTTACTATACTCCTAGGCTTGAACTTAGATATCTGAGATATCTGATTACTTTGGTTTACGCGGCTTCGCCTTTGTCGGCATATGCCTTCAGCACCTGGGCGATCTGGCCCGCCGGCTTGGAGGTCAGCGTAGCGATACGCTGTGCCGGGGTCTGGATCATACCCACCAGTTTCGCACGAAGTTCGTCCAGCGACGGCAGTTCTGCCAGAGCTTTAACGCCCTGCTCGTCCAGAATCTGTTCGCCGATGGCACCAGCAACAAGCACGAGCTTGTCGTTGGATTTTGCGAACTCGGAGGCTACTTTTGCGACCGATGCCGGATCAGCTGAGTAGCCAATCGCGGTCGGGCCGGTGAAGTAGTCTGCAAGACCAGCAAATTTGGTGCCTTCCAGAGCAAGTCGCGTAAGCCGGTTTTTGGTGACCTTGAAGCCCGCACCAGATTCACGCATCTGTGCACGAAGAGCGGTGATTTCTGCGACCGTCAACCCTTTGTACTGGGTGATGACCACGCCTTCCGCACCTTCGAACACTTCGCGCATTTCTGCTACGAACTGTTGTTTATCATCGCGGTTCACTTTTAGTCTCCGACATTGCTTGTTGCCCTGAACCCCACAAGGAGGTTCACAGACGTGACCTGTCCTTTCGAACCGGTCTGTTACGCCCGTCCGTTTGCCAGATGTTCAAGCCTTGTGTGGATCCCCGATGGGAAAACCTAAGAACCGGAACCTCTGCCTATGCAGGAAATTAAGAGCGACAAATCTCGCTCACCTGCAGTCTGGGACAGACAGGTAGAGAGGGCTATGCGCCCTCTCCGGTCCTGACCGATCCGAAGACCGGTCAGAATTCGAAAATTCTTACTTCGACGCGATGTCAGCAATCGACAGCTTGACGCCAGCACCCATGGTGGAGCTGATCGCTGCACGCTCAAGGTAGGTCCCTTTTGCGCCGGTCGGTTTTGCTTTTACGATCGCGTTTACGAATGCTTTTGCATTCTCAAGGATCTGTTCTTCGCTGAACGATGCCTTGCCGATACCTGCATGAACGATACCGTTTTTCTCTGCGCGGAACTGAACCTGGCCAGCTTTCGCGTCAGAAACGGCAGTCGCAACATCCATGGTAACGGTGCCGAGTTTCGGGTTCGGCATCAGGCCACGCGGGCCGAGAACCTTACCGAGACGGCCGACAACAGCCATCATGTCCGGGGTTGCAATAACGCGATCATAGTTCAGATCGCCTTTCTGCATTGCTTCCATCAGGTCTTCAGCGCCAACAGCGTCTGCACCAGCTTTCTGGGCTTCTTCTGCTTTGGCGTCTTTTGCGAAGACAGCAACGCGCATGGTTTTACCGGTACCATGCGGCAGGGAAACAACACCACGGACCATCTGGTCAGCGTGACGCGGATCAACACCAAGGTTCATTGCCATTTCGATGGTTTCATCGAATTTGGCTTTTGCACCTTCTTTGACGATTTTGACAGCAGCTGCCAGATCGTACTGGGTGTTACGGTCGATGCCCTCATAGGCCTGGGCAAGGCGTTTACCAGTCTTGGCCATCGTCTTACTCCACAACCTCGAGACCCATCGCACGGGCAGAGCCCTCGATCATTGCCATCGCGCCATCAACGTCAAATGCGTTGAGGTCAGCCATTTTGGCTTCTGCGATTTCTTTGACCTGTGCTTTGGTTACTTTACCAACATAACCTTTACCGGTGGTACCGGAACCCTTGGCGATACCTGCTGCCTTTTTCAGGAAGTAGGATGCCGGCGGGGTTTTGGTGATGAAGGAGAAGGAACGGTCGGAATAAACGGTGATGACGACCGGAATCGGCATACCAGGTTCCATCTGCTGGGTCGCTGCGTTGAACGCCTTGCAGAATTCCATAATATTCACGCCGCGCTGACCAAGAGCCGGGCCGACAGGCGGCGACGGATTGGCTTTGCCGGCGGGAATCTGCAGCTTAAGATAGCCGTCGATTTTCTTCGCCATTAGGGTACCTCTTAAAGAAGCGCGCGGTCCGGCCATGGCTGACCTCCCGCGCCTTGATTGCTGCCTGCGTATACAGGTAGCGACTTAAATTTTCAAGATCGTTTTTTAAAGCTTCTCGACCTGGGTGTATTCCAGCTCGACCGGAGTTGAACGACCGAAGATCGAAACAGACACCTTCAGGCGTGCACGTTCTTCATCAACCCCTTCGACAATACCGTTAAACGATGCAAACGGACCGTCGGAAACACGGACTTCCTCGCCGATATCGAAAACGATGGTCGGCTTCGGTCGATCAACACCTTCCTGCACCTGATGCAGAATGTGCTGAGCTTCCTTTTCGGAAATCGGCATCGGCTTGCCACGGCTGCCGAGGAAATCGGTAACCTTGGCGGTGTTCTTGACCAGATGCCAGCTTTCGTCGGTGAGATCCATCTTCAGCAGGACATAGCCCGGGAAAAACTTCCGCTCGGCATTGACCTTGGTGCCGCGACGCATCTCGACAGTCTCTTCGGTCGGGACCAGTACTTCCTCGATCTCGCCTTCCAGACCTTTCTTGATGGCCTGTTCGCGGATCGACTGGGCGACCTTTTTCTCGAAACCGGAGTGAACGTGCAAAACGTACCAGCGATGCGCCATGACTTAACCCCCAACACCAAAGACCAGCTTGACACCCCATGCGAGGAGCTGATCGACAACAAAGAAGAAAACAGACGCAAGAGCAACCATTACGAAAACCATAATGGTCGAAACAGTCGTTTCCTTACGGGACGGCCACGAGACTTTCTTAGCCTCGGTGCGGACCTGCTGTACGAATTGTGCTGGCGACGTTTTAGCCATTGTCGGGGTTACACCGCTTTCTAATGCTTTGTTTCACAACCCGGAAAAATTGGCAGGAGAGGAGGGACTCGAACCCCCGACACTCGGTTTTGGAGACCGATGCTCTACCAACTGAGCTACACTCCTACAAGGCATCAGAAAGTTGAAAAGCTTATCTTCTTTCTGACTAAATCCCGCCCGGGTGGCGGGGTGTGCGGGCGGGTTATAGCCGCCCGCACATCCAAGATCAAGCACTCAATCGTGCAAAATCTCAAAAATTATTCGATGATTTTCGCAACAACACCCGCGCCGACGGTACGACCGCCTTCACGGATTGCGAAACGCAGACCTTCGTCCATTGCGATCGGTGCAATGAGGGTTGCGGTCATCTGAACGTTGTCGCCCGGCATAACCATTTCGGTGCCAGCCGGCAGCTCGATCGAACCGGTTACGTCAGTCGTACGGAAGTAGAACTGCGGACGGTAGTTCGAGAAGAACGGCGTATGACGGCCACCTTCATCCTTGGTCAGGATGTAGGCTTCTGCTTCGAATTTGGTGTGCGGGGTGATCGAGCCGACATGGGCCAGAACCTGGCCACGTTCGACGTCTTCACGCTTGGTACCACGCAGCAGCGCGCCGATGTTGTCGCCAGCTTCACCCTGATCGAGCAGCTTGCGGAACATTTCAACGCCGGTAACGGTGGTTTTAACGGTGTCTTTGATGCCGACGATTTCAATTTCTTCGCCAACTTTAACAACACCGGTCTCAACACGACCGGTCACAACCGTACCACGACCCGAAATCGAGAACACGTCCTCGATCGGCATCAGGAACGGCTTGTCTTTCGGACGATCCGGAGCCGGGATGTATTCGTCAACCGCTTTCATCAGTTCGAGGATAGCGTTTTTGCCGATTTCATCATCGCGACCTTCCAGAGCAGCAAGAGCAGAACCCTTGATGATCGGAATATCGTCGCCCGGGAAGTCGTAGGACGACAGAAGTTCACGGATTTCCATTTCGACGAGCTCGAGAAGCTCTTCGTCGTCGACCTGGTCAACTTTGTTCATGAAGACGACCAGTGCCGGAACGCCAACCTGACGTGCAAGCAGGATGTGCTCGCGGGTCTGCGGCATCGGGCCATCAGCTGCGGAAACGACGAGGATACCGCCGTCCATCTGTGCCGCACCAGTGATCATGTTTTTAACATAGTCAGCGTGGCCCGGGCAGTCGACGTGTGCGTAGTGACGGTTCTCGGTCTCGTACTCAACGTGCGCGGTCGAGATCGTGATACCACGAGCTTTCTCTTCCGGTGCTTTGTCGATGTCGTTGTAGTCCTGGAACGAAGCGCCGCCGGCTTCTGCCAGAACTTTGGTGATTGCTGCGGTCAGCGTGGTTTTACCGTGGTCAACGTGGCCGACGGTGCCTACGTTAACGTGCGGTTTTGTACGCTCAAACTTTTCCTTGGCCATTGCCCTCAGATCCTAATTATCCGAACCAAAAAAACACGTAGAAACCCACCGCACGAGCCGACGGGTTGCATCACTAGAATATTGGAGCGGGTGAAGGGAATCGAACCCTCGTCGTAAGCTTGGAAGGCTTCTGCTCTACCATTGAGCTACACCCGCATAGTTCTGCTGCGAGCTCTCGCGAGGGCGAGAGAATGGTGGAGGGGGCAGGATTCGAACCTGCGTAGACTAAGTCGGCGGATTTACAGTCCGCTGCATTTGACCGCTCTGCCACCCCTCCATCAGGGTCGTAACGCCATCCGGGTTTGACCCCGGCCTCGTTGCGGCGAGGGAGGGAATACGGCGAAGGGACCACCCCTGTCAACAGCAAAAAAAGCACGAAATCGTATTTCCTTTCCTATATGTTCCCCAAGTTTCGAAGATCAACCGAAGCAAAGTGCATTCAGTCCCCTACGGCCCGGAGGTTTCCGCCATTATGTCGCGTCGCAACAAATCCCGTTCAGGAAATCGTCATCACGGTGACGGGGCACCCGATGCCCTCCCGCAAGGCGATGAAAACCGTGAAGGCAATTCGCGCCGCGGACGAAAACGCGGCCGTGACGGTGGTGGTCAGGGGGGTAATTCACGCCTGATTCTGTTCGGACGTCACCCGGTAATGATGGCAATTGCCAATCCGCAGCGCACGATTCACAAAATCTGGGCCACCGAAAACGTCCGCGATGAAGTCAACGCCGCCCTTGCCGATGCAGAGCGCAACGACATCGCCGTAGATTCGGCCGGGCGCACCGACCTTGATGAAATGCTGCCGCCGGGCACGGTGCATCAGGGCATGGCCATGCATTGCGCCCCCCTCCCCCAGTTGTCGGTCGAGGAATTGATTGCCGACCACCGCGATTCCGAGCAATGCACGGTGCTGATCCTCGATCAGGTCACAGACCCTCACAATGTCGGCGCGATCCTGCGCAGTGCCGCGGCCTTTGGCGCATCCGCCGTTATCGTGCCTGACCGTCACGCACCGCCTGAAACCGGGGTTTTGGCCAAATCGGCCAGTGGC
The DNA here is from genome assembly GCF_011806525.1 of Thalassospira sp. HF15. Classification (GTDB taxonomy): domain Bacteria; phylum Pseudomonadota; class Alphaproteobacteria; order Rhodospirillales; family Thalassospiraceae; genus Thalassospira. The sequence continues at coordinate 332,612 of NZ_JAAVKI010000004.1, forward strand.
GCACTTGAAACCGTGCCCTATATCCATGCCGGGAACCTCAATCAGACGCTTGATAAACTAAAAGGCGCGCATTTCTGGCTGGCGGGGATGGATGGCTATGCCACCCAGACACTGGCCGAGGCAAAGCTGCATGGGCGTGTGGGCATTGTCATGGGATCGGAGGGCGAAGGCCTTAGGCGCCTGACGCGCGAAAGCTGTGACTTCCTCGTTAAACTGCCGATGTCGGATCGCATCGAAAGCCTTAATGTTTCAAACGCGGCTGCGGTCGCGCTGTATGAGCTGTATCGCAAGTAGGTAACAGCCCGCGAACGCGGGCTTTTGAAGGGTTTTTACGGGATGTAAATTTCCCTGCTGCAAACTCTTGCAATCATGGGCGGCCCGGATTATGTTTCGCGCCGCTCGGGCCGGCATAGCTATAATTGGTAGAGCAGCTGATTTGTAATCAGAAGGTTGGGAGTTCGAGTCTCTCTGCCGGCACCACTTAAAAGAAAACCCCGCAAGCCGATGGCTGCGGGGTTTTCTTTTGGTGTCTCGTCGGGATGTTATTTGGGCAGGCCGTCGATCTTTTCGATTTCATCAAGCTCATGATCCCAATCAGCCTTGCTGCCCATCATGATATGGGCGTTTGGGCGTATTGATACCGGGCTGTCGAGACTGCCGGCCGGTACGACTACAAGCTTGCCTGCCATCTGCGTATAGGGCAGTGCCGACCCGCATGTCTGGCAAAACGCCTTTTCATGACGCGTACCGGGCAGCTTGAAGGATTGTATCTGTTCCTGCCCTGCAAGCCAGCCAAGCGTTGCCGAGCTTGAAAACAAATTGGCGGCATGGGCCGAGCCGCTATCCTTCTGGCAATAGCTGCAATGGCACAGGAAGAACGCATCGAAGTCACCCGTGACTTCATAGCGCACAGCGCCACACAGACAGCCGCCATGATGTTTGTCTGCCATGAACCTGTTTCCTAACCGTCGCGTCTCGACGACGCGTAGCGTTCCGAAACGTCGTAATACTCATCAAAGCCGATGCGTTGGCGCAAATCAGCCCAGCTCATCAGTTTGTCGTCACGCGGCTGTCCGTCCTTCATGGTTTGCAGGCATTCGACCATGGCCTTCATGGCGGCAGCCATCAGAGACAGCGGGTAAGCTGCGATCTGATAGCCGATCTGTTTGAGTTCTTCGGGCGACAGATCCGGGGTTTCGCCGCCTTCGACGATATTGGCCATCTTGGGACCATCAAGCTCTGCACACAGCGTGCGCATTTCATCGACGGTTTTCGGGGCTTCGACAAACAGGATGTCCGCACCGAGTTCCTTGAACTTCGCGGCACGGTCAATCGCCTCCGCCAACCCATGTTGGTGACGGGCATCGGTGCGCGCCAGGATCAGGATATCTGCCCCGGCTTCGCGGGCATCGACGGCGGCCTTGATGCGATCAAACGCCTCATCACGGCCAACGACTTCCTTGCCCTTGGTATGGCCGCAGCGTTTCGGGGCCAGCTGATCTTCGATCATGACGGCTGCACAGCCCGCCTTGGCAAAGCCGGTCACCGTGCGCCTTACATTCATGGCATTGCCATAGCCGGTATCGCCATCACCAATCACGGGGATCGATACGGCATCGGTGATGTTGCGCGCCTGATCAAGGACCTCGCCATAGGACATCAGGCCAAGATCGGGTTCGCCAATCCGCGCCGCAGAGGTGGCAAAGCCCGACATGAAGGTCAGGCCAAATCCTTCCTGTTCGATCAGCTTGGCAGAAAGCGCATCAAAGCAGCACGGCATCGTAATCAGATCGCCCGTGGCAAGCAGCGCGCGCAGGGCATCGGCAGGTGATTTTACGTTGGTCATCGGTCTTTACAGCTTGAAGGGAATATACAGGGCGAGATCGTGCCACAAATACAGAAGTGCAGCACAGACAAACATCAATGCGAGGAACGGCGCAACGCCACGGGCCACCTCGCCCAGTCGGGCCTTGGCGACCGACTGGATGACATAAAGGTTAAGCCCTACCGGTGGCGTAATCAGGGCACATTCAACCATGATCACCATGTAGACGCCAAACCAGATCGGATCGAATCCAAGGGCCAAGGCAGCCGGCAACAGCACCGGCGTCATGATCAGCACCATCGAAAGCGCTTCGAATACCAGCCCCATGACCAGAAGCACGGCAGTGACGATCAGGATGAAGCCAAGTTCGGTATCAACCCCTTGGGTGATCATCACCGAGATGTCCTGCGGGATGCGATACAGGGTGATCGCCTTGCCGAACACCTTTGCCCCGGCAATGATCAGAATGATCGCAACTGTGGTGGCCATACTGTCAAACACCGCCTTTTTCAGCGCATCCCAAGTCAAAACCCGCATGATCGGGCCGGTGATGATAAGGGCCGCGGCAAAGCCGATTGCGGCGGCCTCTGTCGGGGTGAAAGCGCCGGAATAGATCCCCGAAATGATCAAAACCGCAAGAACAACCGATGGCAGTGCGCGGATGGTTGCGCGTTTGCGTTCTGCCCAGTCTTTTTTCGGTTCAAGTTCCTGCCCGCCCATACGGGCATAGATCATCGAGAAGACGATAAAGAACAGCAGCAATGCGATCCCCGGACCGATGCCCGCCAGGAACAGCGAAATCACCGATTCTTCGGTGACAAAGCCATAAATGATCATCGGGATCGAGGGCGGGATCAGAATACCAAGCGTTCCGCCAGCCGCCAGCAAGCCATAAACAAACCGCTTGTTATAGCCACGATTGATCATTTCAGGGATGGCAACGGTCCCGATGGTGGCCGCCGTTGCAACCGAGGACCCGGAAATGGCAGCAAACACACCACACGACAGGATAGTCGCCACCGCAAGGCCGCCCGGCCAATGACCGACCCACGCACTGACCGCGGCAAACAGGTCATTGCCCACCCCCGCACGCAGCAGGATGTTTGACATCAAAAGAAACAGCGGCACGGCCAGCAGGATGAAGCCATCAAGCGTTGAAAGAACGGCCTGCGGGGCCATCAGGGGTGAAAAACCACCGAGGATCAGCATGGCAAGGCCAAGTCCGCCCAGCGCAAAGGCGACAGGCACGCGCATCAGAAGCAACGTGAACATCGCAGCCAAGGTCAGGACAATCGTCATTCGTGTGCCCCTTTCGGAATGGCCTTGCCCCGCGCGAGCCCGATAATCTCGATCACGGCCTGAATGGCGAGCAGTGCAAACCCGATGGCGACGGGCAGCTCGGCAATCCATGCCGGAAGATCCAGCATGGTGCCGCTGGTGCGCCCCCGTTCGAAACTTTCATAGAAAATTTCCCAACCCTTGATGGTCACCATCACCGAAAAGGCCAGAATGCAGGCCATGGCAATGATTTCGACCACGCGCTGAACCTTGGGGGCCAGAAGACGGGTGAGCGCATCCACCGAAATATGGCGGCGTGCGGACAGCGCCCAGGGCATGCCCAACAAAGATCCCCAAATCAGACAAAGCTGGGAAAGCTCGGCTGCCCAGATGGTCGGGCGCACGAAGAAATAGCGTGCCAGCACTTCGTAGGTCAGCATGCAGCCAGCCAGCACAAACAGGATGGCAGCGACCCACGCAAGGATAAGCGTTAATCGATCAAACATGATTTAAACAGTGCATGTTGGAAGACGGGGCGTCATCACCGCCACGGCATGGGCTTTCCCATACCCGCACGGTGATGACAACAAATCAGATCAAGCTCAGATGACGCCCCGGTCGGCGTCCATGTGCATTAATGCGATATGCGGCACATGGCACCCGACCAGCGAACGTCAAAGGACTTAGAACTTCTGGGCAGCCTCGAAGACCTGCTTGCCAAGGTCACCGGCCTCTTCAAAGAAGGAGTCATAGACCGGCTGTGCAACAGCGCGCCATTTGACCAGTTCTTCCTCCGTCGGTTTATAGACCGTCATGCCGGCTTCTTCCGAGGCGGCGTAGGCCGCTGCCTCGATCTCGGTCATGCGATTGCGAACATCTGCCTCGGCATTCATCGCCGCGGTGTTGATGATGTCGCGCTGTTCATCGGTCAACCCGTTCCAGAAGTCGGTGTTGACGACAACAATGAACTCGATATCGGCATGGTTGGTCACGGTGATGTTGTCCATGACTTCCCAAAGCTGACGGGATTTGACACCGGAAACACCCGTCATGCCGATATCAACCGTGCCACGCTGATAAGCGATATACTGTTCGGAACCGGAAATCAGGGTTGGTGCCCCGCCCGCGGCGACCGTGAAGTCACCCAGTGTCTTGCCAAACACGCGTACCTTTTTGCCTTCCATGTCGGCCGGGCCGTGCAGCGGCGCGTCCTTGGACAGCATGATCGCCCCACCATAAGCCTGCCACCAGAGAACCGTGGATCCGGTTTCGGCAATCGCAGCATCAAGCGGCCCGCGGACCGGGGAATCCTTGGCTGTGGCCTTGCGGACTTTTTCCTCGGAATCAAAAACAAACGGCTGATAGAAGATATCGACCGCCGGGACATCCCCGACATAACGTGTCAGCGAGGCCACACCCATTTCGATGGCACCGGAACCGACAGCAGCCGGTACTTCCTTGTCCTTGTAAAGCTGGGCAGAGTCATAAATCTGGACTTCGATGTCGCCGTTTGATTTTTCCTCAACCTCGTTTTTGAACATCAAAAGGTTCTGGCCGAGGTGGCTTTTCATCGGCAATTGCAGCGAAATACGTAAGGTCAGGTCTGCAGCCTGAACAGTGCCGGAAAATCCGACGGCTGCCATCAAGGCGGCAGCAAAGGCAAATTTCTTCATGATGAACGTCCTCCGAGAATTTTTATTCCGTTTCTTTGTTCAAGACGGCAAGGATGCGCCCATTTTTCGGAGCTGTTCAACATGTTTTGACTAAGGCGAAACCCTTACACAAACACCTTTGACGCGCCGCACACAGAGGTAAAACTCTACGGTCGAAAGACATGAGGAAGATGGATACGGATTTGTTTACGGCACTGCGGCAATCAAATTTAATTGGTGCCCGATCAGAAAAAGCACTCATCTGGCATGCCAGAACGATTGTTCTGAATACAAACCCGAGAATCGCAAACGGTTTCAAAACACTATCTGGTAATACGCTTATACATCACCGTGGTGCCGCTGAGTTTTTCGGAGTCCGGATCGCGCGCGAAATCGGGAATGACCCCGGTGGTTTCAAAACCAAGCGCAGCGTAGAGCACCTCGGCACTATCCCCGGTACGGGTATCAAGGGTCAGAAGAGTTCGCCCAAGATCACGGGCACGGTTTTCGGCGGAGGCCATCAGCAGCTTCGCAATCCCGCGCCTGCGGCAATCCGGGCGAACCATAAGTTTGCTGATATCCCCGCGATGGGCCTGATTGGGCATGGTGTCATAATCAAGCTGGACCGTGCCAACCACGCGATCCTGATCAAGGGCGGCAAACAGCGTGCGCTTTCCGCCGTTCAGTGCGGGGACGATTTTGTCGCGCCAGAACGCTTCGGCCTCGCTCACAGGGAACGGTTCGATGAAACCGATACTGGCCCCGTCATGCACGCAGGCACGAAGCATGTCGGCAAACTGATCGAGGCGTTCTGTGACTTGGTCGGCATCAAGGGTAACGATTTCGAGGGTATGTGCTGCGTGCGGCTTCGAAGTCATGGCGGCTCTTTCGCTTAGTCGATGATAAACAGGTGATATTTCGCACCCTGATCACGCGGTGTTTGAAACACGTTGCCACCGCGCAATTGATAGCGCAGGCAATCACCCGCCCGCAGGTGATGGGTTCGACCATCGATTTCCATTGCAAGTGCGCCTTCAAGCATCACCAGATGATGTTCAAGTCCGTCGCGTGGCGAACCGTCATATTCAATGCGCTGATCGGGCCCGATTTCGACTTCGATCACCTCGCCCGACAACTGTTTGGATGTCGGGGAAACCAGCCGTCTTTGATATCCGGTTTCCGGGTCAGTCCAGACTTCCTGGTCGGTGCGTGCGACAACAGGTGCAAAGTCATCCTCAACCATCTGCATCAGACGCGACAGGGTCACGCCAAAGGCGACACAGAGTTTGCCAAGCACATTTGCCGTCGGGCTGACCTCGCCCTTCTCGATCCGCGACAGGCTGGCGCGACTTACAGCACTTTTCTGCGCCAGCTCATCAAGCGACCATCCCCGCTCAGAGCGCAAAGCCGCCAATCGATGGGCCAGCCGTGTTTCAATTTCGTCCATTGCAAACCCCGATTTCTCTTATTTGGAAATATTTCCCATTTTTGAGATATCGTCAATTGCAAAAGTCCCGAGCGTGGCCTTAACCAGCGCGCTTTACCTTTCCGGGATCACAAATTGTGGATTGAAACGTCCAGCTTAAGTGATGGATTTATCAGATGAACCGGTGCGCACCAGATCAAAGCCGGCGCGGGTCCAGCTTTGTATACCGCCCTTGAGGTTGCTGACGTCGCAATCAACATGTTCAAGAACAGCGTTGGCCGCACCGAAGGAGCGCTGACCGACAGAACAGACAAAGACCAGATCGGTGTCACTTTCATCGGTGAGATCGACAAGGGCCGGGATGTCGAAGTTCGAGGTCGGGATATTGATCGCCGTTTCGATATGGCCGGTTGCGAATTCTTCGGCCTCGCGAACATCAATAACGGTTACGGCTTCTTCGCCGATCAGACGATCGAGTTCGTGCGGCTCGATAAACTTTACGGTTTCGTCGCTCATCATGATGTCCTTTGGTCCCTTGCAAGGCCCGATCCTGTCCGCCCGTGATAGCGCCGGGTCTGACTATTACGCAAATGCAAAATTTTTTTGCCCGACGCATGAGATCAAAAAGCGGCACCAAAGCTGGACCAGCGGTCACTTACATGTGAACACGACCACATAAATTTATGCTGTTCGACTTAAGCATCGTCTTGCGAAATCAGTTCCTTATTCCCACGTCTCAATAACAGGGCAAATTGCCTCGGCAGGCTCAAAGGTCACTTTGACATTCCTTCGACAGAAGCCTGTCCCGACATCTTCAGTGTCGGCATATTGGTCGCCGCAACGGGACCCAAAAGAGTCTGATCAAGACTGTAAAACGGCATATAGGCCGCAACTGCACAATCGAATTTTCACAAGCTTGGCATGTTCCGCCAGAGATTAACCGCGAACGCCTTTTGTTAATGCATGACCGCTGGCAGTGCCCTTGCAGAAAAGGCCTGCCGACGCCCCAAGACGGGGCCGGGTATATCCCGGTCAAATCAGAACAAAGCGCAACATTGCGCAAGAACAGGATTGAAACAGGAAACGTAAGTTTGACAGTGCGATAACGTTTGAAAGGAGACCGCGCCATGGCTGAGAAGGATATCTTCGAGCTGTATGCGGAAGGCTATGACGGAAAGCAGGAAACTGAACTGACCATCCGCGATTATCTTAATCTGTGTCGCGAAGACCCGACTGCCTATGCCTCTGCCGCTGAACGCATGATTTCTGCGATTGGTGAACCGGAACTGATCGACACCTCGACAGATTCCCGACTTGGCCGCATTTTCCTGAACCGAACCATCAAACGTTATCCCGCCTTCGAAGACTTTTACGGCATGGAAGAAACCATCGAACGCATTGTCGGTTTCTTCAAATATGCCGCACAGGGTTTGGAAGAACGCAAACAGGTTCTGTATCTGCTGGGCCCGGTCGGCGGGGGCAAAAGCTCGTTGGCCGAACGGCTGAAAGAGCTGATGGAACGTGAACCGATTTATGTTCTGAAAGCCGGGGATGAAATCAGCCCGGTGTTTGAAAGCCCGCTTGGTCTGTTTAACCCGGCCAAGATGGGTGACGCGATCGAGGACAAATACGGTATCCCCAAACGCCGCCTGACGGGTTTGATGTCGCCATGGGCGGTCAAGCGTCTTGATGAGTTTGGCGGCGACCTGACCAAGTTCTCGGTCGTTAAACTGATCCCGTCACGCCTGCGTCAGATCGCCATTGCTAAAACCGAACCGGGCGATGAAAACAATCAGGATATCTCATCGCTTGTCGGTAAGGTCGATATCCGCAAGCTTGAATATTTCAGCCAGAACGATCCGGATGCCTATAGCTATTCCGGTGGCCTGAACCGCGCCAATCAGGGCCTTCTTGAATTTGTCGAGATGTTCAAGGCGCCGATCAAGATGCTCCATCCGTTGCTGACCGCAACACAGGAAAGCAACTATATCGGCACCGAAAACCTTGGGGCCATTCCATTCCAGGGATTGATCCTGGCCCACTCGAACGAAGCCGAATGGCAGACCTTCAAGGCCAACAAGAACAACGAAGCGTTTATCGACCGTATATCAGTGATCAAGGTGCCCTATTGCCTGCGGGTGACTGAGGAAACCATGATCTATGACAAGCTGTTGCAGGGATCAGAGCTTGAACACGGATCCTGTGCGCCGGGCACGCTTAAAATGCTGGCGCAGTTTTCAGTGCTGTCGCGCTTGCAGGAACATGAAAACTCCAATCTTTATTCCAAGATGCGGGTCTATGACGGCGAAACCTTGAAGGATGTCGATCCCAAGGCGAAATCCATGCAGGAATACCGCGACACGGCCGGTGTCGATGAAGGCATGGATGGCATTTCAACCCGCTTTGCCTTCAAGGTTCTGTCGGAAACGTTCAACCATGACACGCACGAGGTCGCGGCCGATCCTGTGCATCTGATGTATGTGATGGAACAGGCCATCCGGCGCGAGCAATACCCCGAAGAACGTGAAAAGGCCTACATGGACTTTATCAAGTCCGAGCTGGCCCCGCGCTATGCCGAGTTTATCGGGGCGGAAATCCAGAAAGCGTATCTGGAAAGCTATTCCGATTACGGTCAGAACCTGTTTGATCGATACGTTGCCTATGCCGATGCCTGGATCGAGGATCAGGACTTCAAGGATCCCGATACCGGTCAGTTGCTGGATCGCAAGATCATTGATCAGGAACTGTCAAAAATCGAGAAACCGGCGGGCATCGCCAATCCCAAGGATTTCCGCAACGAGGTCGTCAAGTTCGCGCTACGTGCACGCGCCAATAACAAGGGCAAGAACCCGGCATGGACATCCTATGAGAAGCTGCGCGATGTGATCGAAAAACGCATGTTCAGTCAGGTCGAAGACCTGCTGCCGGTGATTTCGTTCGGCTCGAAGAAAGACAGCGAGACCGAGAAGAAACACAACGAGTTCGTCAAACGCATGATTGATCGCAAATATACCGAACGTCAGACCCGCCGTCTGGTCGAGTGGTACATGCGTGTGAATAAGGCCGGTTAAGCTTCCCCCTTGTCTTTCCGGCCCTTGCCGGGCGGTTCATCCCTTGTCCGCCCGGCTCTCTTTCCCGGCAGGATGGCCTGCCAAAGGATGTGAGTGCCCATGCTTTATATTGTTGATCGTCGCAAGAACCCGACCGGCAAAAGCCTTGGCAACCGGCAACGTTTTATGCGCCGTGCCAAGGCGCAGATCAAAAAGGCGGTTGAAAGCACCATCCGGTCGCGTGGCATTACCGACATCAGCGGCGGCGACCAGATCACCATTCCGGGCAAGACGTTAAAGGAACCGGGCTTTCACCACATGGGACGCGGGGGCAACCGCAATTACGTCCTGCCCGGCAACAAGAAGTTTGTTCAGGGTGATCGCATTGCCCGCCCGCAAGGCGGCGACAGTGGCGCTGGCGGATCACAAGCCAGCCCAGATGGCGAGGGAGAGGATGAATTCCAGTTCACCCTGACCCGTGACGAGTTCCTTGATATCTTCTTTGAAGATCTTGAGCTGCCCGATCTTTTGAAAAAAAGCCTGAAGCAGACCACCGCGTTTCGCACCACACGTGCGGGCTTTTCGGTCGAAGGCACGCCATCGAACCTTAGCCTTGTTCGGACCATGCGCAATTCACTGGCACGGCGTATCGGGTTGCGTCGGCCCAAATCGGCCGAGGTGCGCGAACTTGAAGAAAAGATATCAGCCCTTCAGGCCAAGGCGGAAAAGCGCCCGAACGGCAAACTGACCAAAGCCGATGATGAAACGCTTCATACCCTTTTGGCTGATCTCGAAGAAGCCAAGCGGCGGATGAAGGCGATCCCGTTCATTGATCCGATTGATACCCGTTTTAACCAGTTTCAACAGATCCCCGATCCCAATACACAGGCGGTGATGTTCTGTTTGATGGATGTGTCGGGGTCCATGTCCGAACAGATGAAGGAACTGGCCAAGCGGTTCTTCATGCTGCTGCATCTTTTCCTGCATCGCAAATACGAACATGTCGAGGTGGTATTTATCCGCCATACGTCCCGCGCGGCCGAGGTCGATGAAGAAACCTTTTTCTATTCGCGCGAAACCGGCGGCACGATTGTGTCCACCGCGCTTGAGGAAATGAAAAAGGTGCTGAAAGATCGTTATCCCACAGATCAGTGGAACATCTATGCAGCGCAGGCATCGGATGGCGATAACTATTCCAATGACGGGGCGAAATGTACTGCCCTTCTGGCGGAGGATCTTTTGCCCAAGTGCCAGTATTACGCCTATATCGAAATCACTGACGAGCGCGAGGCCGAGATTTTCGCTGCCGCCGAAGGTGAAACCGCCCTTTGGAAGGCCTATGCGCCCCTGGCGGCAACCCATCCGCAATTTGCCCTGAAACGGGTTACCAAAGCGGCCGATATCTTCCCGGTATTCCGAGAACTGTTTGCCAAGAACCGTGCGGAGGCAACGCGATGAGCAGCAAGACCAAAGCCGCCGACAAATTGCTTTTTACCAGTGCCGACTGGGACTTCGATACGTTAAAGGCCACTTATGACGCGATTGAGGATATCGCGATCAACGAGCTCAAGCTTGATGTTTATCCCAACCAGGTCGAGGTGATCACATCCGAGCAGATGCTTGATGCCTATTCATCGATCGGCATGCCGTTGATGTATCACCACTGGTCGTTTGGCAAACGCTTCGTGCGCGACGATGTCATGTATCGCAAGGGCTATCAGGGGCTGGCTTATGAGATCGTGATCAATTCCAACCCGTGCATTTCCTATGTGATGGAAGAAAATACCATCGTCATGCAGGCGCTGGTGATCGCCCACGCGGCGTTTGGCCATAACCATTTCTTCAAGAACAACTACCTGTTCAAGCAATGGACGGATGCCGACGGCATTCTGGATTATCTGCAATTTGCCAAAAGCTATATCGCCAAGTGCGAAGACAGATACGGCTTTGACGCGGTTGAACGTATTCTTGATGCTGCGCACGCCCTGATGGATCAAGGGGTGAACCGCTATTCCCGGCCGGAAAAACCCAATCTGGCGGCAGAGCTAAAGCGCGAACGCGAACGGGCGAAGTACGAAGACGAAACCTATAACGATCTGTGGCGCACCCTGCCCCAGTCTGATCCGGGCGATCAGGACGTGGATGAGCTTAAACGCAAGATGCGGGTCGAAGAACGCCGTGCGCAATTTGGCCTGCCGGAAGAAAACCTGCTTTATTTCCTCGAAAAGAATGCACCGACCCTGCAGGCGTGGGAGCGCGAAATTTTGCGCATCGTGCGCAATATCGGGCAGTATTTCTATCCGCAGAAACAGACCAAGATGATGAATGAGGGCTGTGCGTGTTATGTGCATTACGCGATCATGAACAGCCTTTATGACAAGGGCCTGATTTCCGAAGGGGCGATGATGGAATTCATCGATTACCATTCGCGCGTGGTGTTTCAGGCCGAATATGATGATCAACGCTATTCCGGGTTCAACCCTTATGCGCTTGGCTTTGCCATGATGCAGGACATCCATCGCATCTGTGTTGACCCGACCGAGGAAGACCATAAATGGTTCCCCGATATTGCGGGCAACAACGCGCCGGTCGAAACACTTAAGGAAGCCTGGGCGCATTACCGCGATGAAAGCTTTATCCTGCAGTTCCTGTCACCCAAACTGATGCGCGACATGCGGATGTTCATGATTGACGATCAGAGCACATCACCGCATCTCGAAGTCGCCGCCATCCATGACGACAATGGCTATCGCAAGGTGCGCCGGTCCTTGGCACGCATGCATGACATTTCGGTACGTGAACCGGACATGCAGGTGGTTGATGTCGACATCCGGGGTAACCGTCAGCTTTACATCCAGCATACCGAGCATGAAGGTATCCGACTTGAAAAATCCGAGGCGGAGATGACGCTGGGCTATATCGGGCAGTTATGGGGATATGGAGTGACGTTGCAGGCAGTCGACTATGAAAGCGGCGAAATCCTGCATGAGACGAACTACACGCCCGAAGACCTTGCAAATTGACCTTCCCGGCATCGGATTGACATCAGGCTTTTGCAGTAATGGCGGCTGAACGCCAGCTTTATCGGCATGCCCACCCCCCTTACAAAGCGCTCAGCGAAGTACAATATCAATTATCAGCTGCTGTGTTTTGTTTTCGGGTAGACCAGGAGCAAAGATTGCAAAACCGCTTTGGGATATTGCTGATATCCGCCGTCATGTTTTTATGTACCGCCCACCCCTCGAAGGGCGAAGAAATCGTGCGCATGGCTTTTCCGGAAGGCGCCGCCGAGTTTTTCAGCTACGAGCTCGAAGTCATTGAACTGGCACTTGAGCACGCCGATGGCGACTTTCGGCTGGTAATCGACGAATTTCCGGCCATGACGCAGTCACGCATCAGCTCGATGATGCTTGAGGATAAGGTGGATGTCATGTTCACCGGCTACAGCATTGAGAGAGAAACCACGTTCCTGCAAGTTAACTTCCCGATGACACGCGGTCTCTTGGGATATCGTGCCTTCTTGACACATGTGGAAAACCTCCCGGCCCTTGAGCAAGTCCAATCTCTTGAACAATTGAAAAAGTTCTGTATCGGCACCGGATCGGATTGGCCCGACGCCAGTATTATGGAGAAAAACGGTTTCTGTGTTGATCGCGCACCGCGCGACCAGCTTTGGGCGATGCTGGCCAATAAGAGATTTGATCTTTTAAGCCGTGCCGTGCACGAAGGTTCCCGAGAAATCGACACAATCCGCGAACAGCATCCCGAAATCGTTTTCAGCACCTCGACGGTTCTGGCCTATCCCTTTGATCTGTTTATTTACGTCAATCGCAACAACAAACGACTGCATCGTATTTTGACCCAGGGCCTTTCACGCGCTTACAGCAATGGTGATTTCATGCGCCATTTCCTGTCCAACCCGGATCTTCGGTATGCGCTCGAAACGCTCAAAGACGCCCGCACTCATATTTTCCGGATTGAAAACCCGGATATGAGCAATAATGCACGGGACATAGACCCCGCACTCTGGGAAAACATCGTTCAGCGCAGCTATGATGATGACTATGGCTATGAGCCACACGACCAGATGTACACCTATGTTTATCAATAGGATAACGCGTTACTGCATATGTAGGTTTTTCGTTCTCAATACAAAATGATCTTATTTGGATCAGGCAATGATCTTTAAATAGTGCAATTCCACTATCAAATAATGACCGGTTTAAAGCAGTCCCGTTGCATCATCACCGCAATTCCCGATCAGGAAACTCTGCCCCTTGCCTGCATCAGAAACAGCGCGGGGAATGACACTTCACGGATGTCTGTTGCGTTGAAAAGGTAAGGCGTATTTGCAGTGACAACATGTTTTTCCCTTGACCGTTTGTTATGTTATATCATAACAAATCAAAGCAGATAACAGACCCACTTCAAATCGGATCAACCATATGCCCTCCTTGCGCCCAACCCTCCGTCGAATTCTTCTTGCGGCCCCGCTTTTTGTTGCAGCACCGCTGAGCGCAACCGCTCATGGCGATGATGCCCCGAACGTCGTGACTTCCATCAAGCCGATACACGGGATCGCAAGTGCCATCATGAAGGATATCGGGGAGCCGGTGTTGCTTATTGACGGTGCGTCTTCACCACATACCTATTCGCTCCGCCCAAGCGAAGCGCGTGCGCTGAGTGATGCCGATCTGGTGATCTATGTTTCGCATGCGCTTGAAGGCTTCCTTGAAAAGCCGCTTGAAAGCCTGTCAGGTCACAGTCATCAGCTTGAACTGGTTGCACTGCCGCAGCTGTCGCTGCGCGAGATGCGCGAAGGCGGCACATGGGAAGCGCATATGCATGATCATGGGCATGAAGACGGTGACGCGGCACATGACGCGCACGATGATCATGATGACCATGAAGATGATCACGATCACGATCACGACCATGACCACGACCATGACCATGAAGCCGAGCATGATCACGCGGCGCATGATGATCATGACCACGAACATGCCAGTGACGAGCATGAAGAGCATGACGATCATGATCACGAGCATGAAGCGGCCGACCACCACGAACATGACGATGTTGACCCGCATATCTGGATGGATCCGGCCAATGGCGCAACCATTGCAATCGCAATCGCCGATGAACTGGCCGAGATCGACCCGGAACATGCCAACGACTACCGCGCAAACCTGCAGACACTGCTTGCAAGCCTTACCAACCTTGGTAATGATCTTCGGGCAAAAGTTGCGCCGATCCAGGACAAACCATATGTAGTCTTCCATGATGCGTACCAGTATCTTGAAAGCGGTCTTGGCCTGAATGCGGTCGGATCGATTACGGTATCGCCAGATCAGAAGCCCGGAGCCAAACGACTTCATGAAATCGAAGACAAAATCCACGATACCGGTGCTGTCTGCATTTTCGCAGAACCGCAGTTCCGACCGGCCATCGTTGAGGCCGTGGTATCTGACACCGGTATCCGGACCGGCACGCTTGACCCGCTTGGCTCTGACATCGCGGCGGGACCGGATGCCTATCAGGAGATTCTGGCGCAGAATGTCGATGCCCTTGTCGACTGCCTGGACAACGGTTCGTAAAAACGTCACAGCGATTTTGGTTGCCGGCATTTCGGTGCTGGCAACCACACAATCGGCATTTGCGCATCCGCATGTCTGGATCGACGCAAATGCCGAATTCGTTTTTGAAGACAACAATATCACCGCTGTGCATGTTCACTGGGTGTTTGACGACCTGTTCAGCATGACCTTGATCGACGAGTTTGATCAGAACTACGACACCCGGTTCTTTGGCGAAGAAAACACAGCCATTCGTGACAACGCCTTTACCGCCCTTTCCGAGTTTTCCTGGCTAACGCACCTGCGCAAGAACGAGGAACTGGTGTCCTTTGCAGGCGCGACCGATTTTGTCGCCGATATCACCGATGATCGCCGCGTAACCTATGACTTCAAGCTGATGCTGGAAACGCCGCTGGACCCGATCAGGGATGCCGTCAGCCTGTCGGTTTATGATGCCGAATACTATATCGATGTCGCCTACACACAGGTCGATCCCGTCCTGTTTTCCGGGGCGAAGAACCTGTCCTGTCATTTCGAGATGAGCGAAGATGAAAAGAACCGCATCTATTTTGACCTTGTCGCTCCGGTCCGTGCCGATGTTGTTTGCGCGGCCAAGGTGGCAGATGGCAGCAGTTCTAACGGCCTTGCTCCTGGCGATTTCGTTCT
The DNA here is from genome assembly GCF_011806525.1 of Thalassospira sp. HF15. GTDB lineage: Bacteria > Pseudomonadota > Alphaproteobacteria > Rhodospirillales > Thalassospiraceae > Thalassospira. The sequence continues at coordinate 348,085 of NZ_JAAVKI010000004.1, forward strand.
CGTCGAGTAATCCGGCATTCGCACAATCTGCAAACCTTCTGGGCCGCGGGGCGAGTGACAGCGGCCAGAGCGCACCTGCACCCACACAAGACGCCGGGAATGAAGATGACAGCCTGATCACCCTGCCCCGCTGGCTGTCAGATATTATCGGTCAAACGGTTGTCATTCAGACCAAACTCAATCGTGAAATCACCGCAACGCTTCGCGAAGCAAAGGAAGGCGGCAGCGTCTGGCCCGGCCTTGTCATCATTGCGCTTTCATTTGGCTATGGGATTTTTCACGCGGCGGGCCCTGGTCACGGCAAGATGATCACCACCACCTATTTCCTGTCACGGGATGCCGGATGGAAACAGGGCGTCGCCATGGGCAGCCTGATTGCCACCGTTCAGGCGGTTTCGGCCATCATCATGGTCGGAGGCCTGACGCTGATCTTTAATCTTGGTCCGGCAGCCGTCACCCAGAATGGCCTGATCATGGAGGCCATCTCATACGCCTTGATTGCCGGGCTTGGCGCCTTGATGGCGCTCCGCATCTTGCAAGGCCGTGATGACTGCTGTGATCACCACGGACCACATGGTGATCACCACCATCATGATCATGCACATCATCATGACCACAATCATCATCACGATCATGCTGATCACGATGAACCTGTCGGCCAATCCAACTGGCAAATGATCTCAACCGGCATTGTCGCAGGATTGCGCCCCTGCACCGGATCGATCCTTGTGCTGCTGTTTACCTTGGCCAACGGCATGTTTTTGATCGGCATCGGGGCCGCCTTTGCCATGGCACTCGGTGTTGCCATCACTGTAAGTCTGATTGGTTTGGCTGCTATTGGCATTCGCACAGGCACACAGCACCTGTTCAACCTGTCAGAAGCATCATCTGGCATCATTCGCCGCACGGTCGGCTTTACCGGGGCAACTATCATTACCTTGTTTGGTGTGATGCTTCTGATGGCGTCTGCCCGACAACTGGGCTGGTTATGATCAGGATTTATAAGCGGCCGGGATGCTGTCTGTTGCCTTGATCAAGGCGTCCATCACCATGCGAACACCGGGGGAGCGCCGCATATCAGGATGGACAACCAGCCAAACCGGTTTGCTGACCTCTGCCAGGGTGTCATCGGCAACCACTTCCAGACGGTCATCTTCATCTGCCATATAGCGCGGCAACAATCCCAGTCCGTGACCGGCGGCAACAAAGGCCTGAACTGTCTGGGTATCATCGGCCTTTATCCGCACTGGTAATTCCTGTTCAAGGGTATCCCAAACCCATCCCTGCTGATAATCACCAAATGTGTTACGGCCATCCGCACAGAATTCCCAGTTTTCCCTTGGGACACGTTCGGTGTAGCCCTTGGCGGCATAAACCGCAAAACGCAAGTCGACCAGTTTTCGGGCAATCAGCCCGCTCTGATCGGGACGCACCATGCGCACAGCCACGTCCGCCTCGCGTCGGGCCAGATTGGCGACAACGCTTGATCCCAGTATTTCGTATTCAAGGTTCTTTTGATCGCGAAGCAACTCTGCCAAACGCGGGGCAAACAGCAATCGCCCAGCACTTGGCGGGACGGCAATCTTGACGACCCCATGGGCGGTTTCGTCCCCGCGTGCCTGGCGCTCGAACGCCAGAACGTCTTCTTCGACACGTAAGGCCACCGGCATAAGGTTTTCGCCTGCCTCCGTCAGTTTCCAGCCTGTGGCCAGACGATCGAACAGGTGTGCACCTAAATCTGCTTCTAGCGCCTCGATCCTTCGCGAAACCGTCGTGTGGTCCTTGCCAAGACATCTTGCCGCACCGGACAAAGTTCCCTCCTTTGCCACAGCAACAAAGAAACGCAAATCATTCCAGTTCATGAACCCCATCCCGGCGCGGCTAGTACAAAATCGGTACCCTGCGTAACGCTGAAAACGATGCTCCACCATTGCGCAAATTTGCACAACTGTAGCGCAGTTTATCGGAATTCATTTGTGTTTTTGCGCATGTCAACCTTGTCGACATTGCAAAGCCCACACGATCAAGGAGCATCAAAATGGCGGCATCAAACCATATCGAATGTCATCCCGTCGTTGGTCACCTATCAAACAAGTCATCGTCGGAGATGCTTGCACAAAGTCCGTGCCCCCCTGCCTCGCGCCCCTATGCCACCTTGGGCATTCGTGCGATCATCCCGACGATCCTCAATGCGTTGATTGCAACGCAGAAGCGTTATCAGGAACGCAATGCTCTGAATAAGCTTAGCGACGATCAACTGCGTGACATCGGTCTGGAACGCACACGTGACGGATATATGCCCTTTGACTGGCATTAACTGCCACTTCTGCGCCACGACCCGGAAAATCAAAGCGGCCCTGGTTCCAAACAGAACTATTGGCAATCGACACGCTTTGATCCCGCCGACCGGGCGACAGCAATGTTGCTCGGATTGGCGAATGCCTCCCTCAAGGCAGGCAAGGGCCTCTGCAACGCAGAGGCCCTTTGTTCACGGGTCACAATTGATCAGACCTGATATTCCTCGGCGATGTTGTCCGCAGCCCTGATCAATGCATCCATTACAAGGCGCACACCGGGCGACCGACGCATATCAGGATGCACCACCATCCAAACACTCTCGCGGCTGCGCCCGTCGATGTCGGCGTGAATGAGTTCAAGTTCTTCGTCCTGATCGCCAAGATAACGCGGTAACACGCCGACCCCGTGCCCGGCGGCAATGAACTGTCGCACGGTTTCTGTGTCATCGGCCCGGAACCGGCAAGGCAGTTCACGGTCAAGGACCGTACGCACCCATTCCCTTTTCGAAGCGCCATAGGTGGTATCTTCGTAGCCGCAGAATTCCCAATACATTTCGGGCACGCGTTCCTGATAGCCGACCGCGCCATACAGCCCCACACCCAGTTCAACCAACTTGCGGGTAATCAGGCCCGGTTCGCGGGGGGTGATCATACGCACGGCGATATCGGCTTCGCGTCGGGCGAGGTTGACGATATTGGCCGCCCCGACGATTTCAAACTCAAGCCCCTGATGGGCTTTCAGCAGACGGGCCAGACGTGGTGCAAACAACACGCGCCCGGCGACCGGGGGCACCGAAATGCGCACCACCCCGTGGGCGGCTTCGTCCCCTTTTGCCTGGCGTTCGAAGGTCAGGGCTTCCTCTTCGACTCGTTCAGCAACCGGAACCAGATTTCGACCCGCCGCGGTAAGTTGCCAGCCACGCGGCAAGCGGTCAAAAAGCTTGGTGCCAAGATCACTTTCGAGTGCCTCAATCCTTCTTGCAACGGTGGTATGCTCTTTTCGCAGACGTCGCGCAGCACCGGAAAGACTGTTTTCTTCAGCAAGAACAAGGAAGTAGCGCAAATCATTCCAATTCATAGCCGCTATTTTACCCTTTAGAATCACCCCAGATTTCCGTGCATTTTTGCACAGTAACTATGCAAAACAAAGTACTTCCCGTTTTATTTCGCATATGACATTTTCCGCTTATCGAAACGTAATCAACCGTAGATCAAAGGAGGCCACTATGGCACACACGGTTTCCGCTGCACCGCAGTTCAACGTCTCTGCAGACCCGTTCACCAAACGTATGCCGTTCGGGTCACTTCTGAGCCAGATCACCGCCAAAATTGGTCCGGCGCGTGCTCATAAGGCCGCCAGCTATGGTTGGGATTCTCTTAGCCATGCTGAACTTGCCGACCTCGGTCTGCAGCGCAAGTTCAACGGTTCGACCTGGTATGTCGACCGTATCAAAGGCTAGGCCTTGACCCGGCTGCGGCACCGATACCGTCGCATGGACTACCCTGATAGAAAAAGGGACCCGATTGGGTCCCTTTTTCGCATTCTGGTTATGGTAAACGAGGCTGCGGAAAATCAGCCGCGCAATGCCTTGACCTTGTCAGTGGCTTCCTGCGCAAGCTTTGTGATCTTTGCCCAGTCACCCGCCTTGACCGCATCCTTGGGCGCAATCCACGAACCGCCAACCGTGATGATGTTTGGCAAGGCCAGATAATCCGCAAGGTTTGAAAGCGACACGCCCCCGGTCGGGCAGAAGCTGACCTGCGGCAACGGCCCCGAAAGCGATTTCAGCATCGACACCCCACCCTGCTGTTCTGCCGGGAAGAATTTCAGAATGTCATAGCCATGATCGATCAGGTTCATGATCTCGGACGGGGTTCCCGCCCCCGGAAGCAACGGACATCCGGTATCTTTGGCGGCCTTAAGCAACCCTTCCGTATGCCCCGGCGAAACAGCAAAGGCACAGCCGATTTCGGCCATACGTTCCATCTGTTTGGCATTGATCACCGTCCCCGCACCGGTAATGGCGTCAGGAACTTCGGCGATGATGCGTTTGATGCTTTCCTCCGCTGCGGACGAGCGCAGGGTAATCTCAAGCACAGGCAAACCACCAGCGACAAGCGCCTTGGCCAGCGGCACGGCATCGTTGGCGTCTTCGATCACAAGAACCGGCACCACCGGGGCCTTGGACAGAATCTCACGCGATGAAAGGCTCATAAACTCTTCCTCCAGTTTCCCGGTCAGGCCGTCAGGATTTTGGCACAACCGATAAGGGCCGGGTATTTCGCCGTCATCAGGCGCACCGGCACATCATTCATCAAATCACGGAACCGCCCCTTGGCGATCATGCGCTCCTTGAGCGCGCTTTTCTTCATGTAATCGCTAATGCGCGGACCAATACCGCCGCCGATAAAGACCCCGTCAAAGGCACCGAGTGTTAAAACCAGATCCCCGGCGACCCCGCCAAGGAACATGCAAAACCGATCCAGCACCTTGCAGCAGAGCGGATCATTGGCCCCAAGCGCGGCCTCAACCACCTCCGCAGCCGTTTTCGGCGGAACATCAATACCATCAATCGCGGCAAGCGCTCGATAGAGGTTCTCAATCCCCATGCCCGACAACACACGTTCGGCGGATACGCGATCAAGTTCCTTGTCGAGAAACTTGACGATCTCGAAATCCAGATCATCAATCGCTGGCAGCGACACGTGCCCGCCTTCACCCTGAATAGGCAACCATTTGCCTTCGTGCGGCAAAAGCCCGGACACACCAAGCCCGGTTCCGGCACCGACCACTGCCAATGGCAGCCCCGGACGCCCCGGACCATCAAACAGCGTGATCAGGTCTTCTTTGCCAAGATAAGGCACAGACATGGCAAGACCGGTGAAATCATTGACCACCACAAGGCGATCAAGATCGAATTCGGCCTTAAGAGCGTCTTTGGAAAACACCCACGGGTTATTGGTAAACTTGACTGTATCGGCCATCGCCGGGCATGCGACAGCAACAGCGAACTCACGCAAATCCGTGCAATCGGTTTTGGCCATGAAATCGCGCATGGCATCGCCGATGGTGGCATAGTCACGCACCGGCAATGTCATGGGTGTATAGGGATCGCCAGCCTCATCCAGCCAGGCAAAGCGGGCATTGGTCCCGCCAATATCACCAACCAGCTGCATTACGCGACTTCAGCCTCCCCCGGGAAGGCCGCACTGGCACCGAGTTCGGCCAGACCAACATGTTCGCGGAAAACACCAAACATCTCGCGGCCAAAGCCATCCTGATGTTCGGCCTTGTTATCAAAGGTCGCAAAATCACGCTTGGCCAGTTCGGCGTCGGTGACATTGAGCAACAGCTCGCCGCTTTCGGCGTCAACTCGAATGATATCACCGTCCTTAACCTTGGCGATCGGGCCGTTCATCATGCCTTCTGGCGTGACGTGAATGGCAGCAGGCACCTTGCCCGATGCGCCAGACATACGACCATCGGTGACAAGGGCAACCTTGTACCCAAGGTCCTGAAGAACGCCAAGCGGCGGGGTCAGTTTGTGCAGTTCCGGCATACCGTTGGCTTTCGGGCCCTGGAAGCGGACAACACAGACGACGTCACGATGGAGTTTACCTTCCTTGAAGGCCTCCATCATTTCTTCCTGGGATGTGAATACGGCTGCCGGCGCTTCGATCACGCGGTTTTCCGGCTTAACGGCGGAAACCTTGATGACAGAACGGCCAAGATTGCCCGACAGCATCCGCAGACCACCATCAGCACTGAACGCCTTTTCGGTCGGACGCAGGATTTCCTCGTCATGGCTGGTTTCCGGCGCATCACGCCAGGAAAGCTTGCCATTATCCAGATATGGCTCGGTGCCGTAGGCGGCCATGCCACCGGTATGAATCGTTTCAAGATCCGGGTGCAAAATACCGTTCTTGAGCAGATCAGAAATCACAAAGCCCATGCCGCCAGCAGCGTGGAAGTGGTTCACATCCGCCTGCCCGTTCGGATAAACGCGGCACAGCAGCGGCACCAGACGCGACAGTTCGTCGAAATCATCCCAGCGCAGCTCGATCCCGGCAGCACGTGCCATGGCCGGAAGATGCAGGGTATGGTTGGTCGACCCGCCGGTGGCCAGCAAACCGACAATCCCGTTCACAAACGCCTTTTCATCAAGGATTTTGCCAATCGGGCGATAGTCGTTGCCAAGCTTGGTAATCTGCATCGCACGCTTTGCGGCTTCTTCGGTCAGCGCGTCACGCAGATCGGTATTCGGGTTGACGAACGCAGCACCTGGAAGATGCAAGCCCATAACTTCCATCAGCATCTGGTTGGAGTTGGCCGTACCATAGAAAGTACAGGTCCCCGGGCTGTGATAGGATGCGGTTTCAGCTTCAAGCAGTTCCTTGCGGCCAACCTTGCCCTGTGCATACAGCTGGCGGATGCGGGCCTTTTCATTGTTGGGAAGACCCGATGGCATCGGACCAGCCGGCACAAACACCGCCGGAATATGACCATAGGAAAGTGCCCCCATGACAAGACCGGGAACGATCTTGTCACAAACGCCAAGATACATCGCGGCGTCAAAGACGTCATGGGACAGCGACACGGCCGTCGACATCGCAATCACGTCACGCGAAAACAGGCTAAGCTCCATGCCCGGGCGGCCTTGCGTCACGCCATCGCACATGGCGGGCACACCACCGGCGACCTGTGCGGTACCGCCTGCTTCAAACACGGCCTTTTTGATGCGGTCGGGATAAACACCCAACGGCTGATGGGCCGAAAGCATATCGTTATAAGATGTCACGATACCCAGATTGGCACCGTCTTCGCCATTGATGCGCTGCTTTTCTGCTGCGCCACACCCAGCCGAGGCATGTGCAAGGTTGCCGCATGAAAGTGCGGAACGATGCGGGCGGTCAGATGCCGCTGCCTCGATCTTGGCAAGGTAGGCTTCGCGGGTTGGTTTGGAACGCTCGATAATGCGTTTTGTAATCTGTTCTATTTCACGTTTCATGGGGTTCAGCCTTTCGGGTTCTCGGCGCTCCACCACAGATCGACGGGGACGTCAGTCTGTTGCAAGATTGCGCGAACTGGCATTTCTTCGATTTCCGTGCCGTTTTTCGCGGTCTCAAAGGTCGACCATTTGGACTGTCCGGTAATATGGATTGCAATATACCGGGCATTGAGGATGGCAGGTAAAGTCATGCTGATGCGCGGGACCGGTGATACGGTCGGGCGGGCAGCGGCGACCAGTTCGCCATGCTTGGGATAAAGCCCATTACTCAGGGCTTCCGGGGTTGAGGACGGGAAAAGCGATGCGGTATGGCCGTCATCCCCCATCCCCAGAAATACGATATCAAGCGGCCAGTGCATTTCGGTGCGCAGACGGGAGCTTACGGTTTCGACCGCATCTTCCGGGCTGCTGTCAGATGTTTTCAGTGACACAAACCGCGCGTTCTGGGCTTCGTTGATAAACAGGTTATCGCGGACCAGCTTTTCATTGGACTGATCATCATCAAGCCCCACCCAGCGGTCGTCACCAAGGGTCACAATCACCTTTGACCAGTCAAGGCGGGCCTTTGAGAGGGTCTGAAACAGCGGCTTGGGAAAGCGTCCACCGGCAACAGCGATGCTGGCGTGGCCGCGGGTCGCAATGGCAAATTCCAGCCGATCAACGGTCTCCTTGACCATTGCCGCAAGCATTTCATCGCCGCTTTTAAATGTGCGTTCGTTTGTCATGTCTTCTTCCCGAAGTTGGGATCATGGCGAGGTTGCGCAAGTCCCCGACGCATATGCATCGGGGATGCACAAAGCTAGAACCCGGCCTCTTCATTCCAGGTCCGGCCATCACGCTCGATCAATGCGATCGCAGCAGACGGGCCCCACGTTCCGGCGGTGTATCCCTTGGGCGTGACATGATTGTTTTGCCACGCATCCTGAATGGCATCGACCCACTGCCAGGCAATATCCTGTTCATCACGACGCACAAACAGGGTGTTGTTGCCATCAATCGCATCGAGCAACAGACGCTCATAGGCATCCGGGCTTCGGCCCCCGAACGCCTCGGCAAACGAAAGATTCAAGGCTGTCGGGCGCAGACGCACAAGACCCGGCCCCGGGTTCTTGTTGTTGAGCACAAGATGGATACCGTCATCAGGCTGCAGGCGCAGGACCAGCTTGTTGGCCTGATAATTGGTCATGGATTTTGCCAGCGGGAAAATCTGATGCGGAACATCGCGGAACTGGATGACGATTTCCGAATGGCGTTTGGGCAAACGTTTGCCCGTGCGCAAGTAGAACGGAACGCCAGACCAGCGCCAGTTATCAAGCTCGGCCCGGATTGCGACAAAGGTTTCGGTGGTGCTGTCGGTATTGGCACCTTCCTCTTCGAGGTAACCCGGTACTTCCTTGCCGCCCACGGCCCCTTTGCGATATTGGCCGCGCACGGTGGAGCTATCGATATTGGAATCGTTGATCGGTTGAAGCGCCTTAAGCACCTTGACCTTTTCATCACGGACCGCGTCCTGATCAAGGACATAGGGCGGTTCCATCGCGACAAGGCACAGAAGCTGCAACATATGGTTCTGTACCATGTCGCGCATGGCGCCAGCATCGTCATAATAGGACCAGCGCCCTTCGACACCGACTTCCTCGCCCACCGTGATCTGAACGTGATCGATATGCGCACTGTTCCAGAGCGGCTCGAACATCGCATTGGCAAAGCGCAGAATCATCAGGTTCTGCACGGTTTCCTTGCCAAGATAGTGGTCGATACGGAAAATCTGGCGTTCTTCGAACACTTCACCGATCTGGCCGTTGATTTCACGGCAGCTGTCCAGATCATGGCCCAGCGGCTTTTCAAGCACGACACGGGAGTTCGGCGTGACCAAGCCTGCCTTTTTAAGGTTAAAGGCCATGTCGGCAAACAGTGCCGGACTGGTGGAGAAATAAAACACGCGGTCGCGATCAGGCTGATCGGACAGCTTTTCATTCAGAACCTTGAAACCGGCCTCATCGCCCGCAGATACCTGCACATAGGCGATGCGGCTGGCGAACTTCGTCCAGGTTTCAGCATCAAACTCGCCTTCGGGAATGAATTTCTTCCCGGCTTCTTGCAGTTTGGCCCGGAAATCTTCGTCGCTATGTTCGCTGCGCGATGCGCCAAAGATACGGGTTTCATCATCGAAACGCCCGGTGCGCTCCATTTCATACAGTGCGGGAAAAAGTTTGCGTAACGCCAGATCTCCGGTCCCACCGAAAATCACGATATCCGCGATACGATGCTTAAGCCTTTGCCTTTGTTTCATTATGCCCTTAGCCTTCCAACGTTTCCTTCCCGTCGCCAAGGTGGGACCCCGGATCTTGCGATCCTGGCAGACAATCGGGGCACGGCCGATGCCGTGATACAGAACCGGATTTTCCGATCCTGTCTGCTTTTTGTCACCCGACAGGAATATGACACCCTGTCCATGACCGATATTCCGTCGCCAGATACCTGACAACCGGGCCGTGACGTCCGGCAATGCTGTGTCCTGAGCAGCAAGGCTAATTTGTCATGGCCCTAACGCGCACTGTTACACGATCCATGGGGGCAAGACCACTGCGATCACGCGCGATAGAAGACGTTTTACCGAAATCCGGTTTAACCGTAACAATTTGTTGCAAAATCACTGCAATTACAGCCGGATTTCCTGCATTTTAGGACAGTTGAAACATCGTGCAACAATTTGATTCCAACGGCACAGATCCGCCTGCCGACAAAACAGTTCACAGTTTTGATAAAGCGCGCGCCTTTTGTTCGCAAACGGCGTCTCATTGGTATCAATCAATGCCCGTTTCTTCTGTCCTCACCCAACCTCAACATGAAGAATAACTCAGTCAAATATGTGCAGACTCGCAAAGACTCGCAGATTTCCGGGATTTTTGATCACGTTCTCGGACTAGAATGCTGTTCGTGTTCCTGGTCCAGCTTAAAAGTGAGAACATTTGTAAACGTATTTAATTCGATAAATATCAATTACTTACACTACATCACCCCCTTTTGTTCCAATTTTGTTCTTGCGAGAACAAAATCAGAACAGTATGGTTTGTTCAGACAGATTGAGGAGGACAGACCATGCTGAAACTGATCGAAAACCCGACCCGCTTGAACGAGCTTTGCAGCACCGTTGCTGTTGTCGGTAGCACGGGATTTTTCCTGTTCGTGATCGGACTTGGCATGGCGCAAACCCTTCGTGGTCTGATCTGAAAAATTCCCAACACACGTTATCTGTGTTTATGAGGCCCGGACCATAAGCCACCCAGCTTTTGTCCATCACGGGCGTCTGACCGGCAGGCAACCCCGCACCCAAACCCTGTCCCGCCTGTCGGTCAGACCTTCCCTACGCCCGGTCTTCCCCAACTGGCCTCATCGACCGCAATAATGACTTCCGCATACTCCGCATACTGGCACCGCTATCTCCCCGATAGCGGTGCTTTTTTTGCTTTAGGCATATCGGGACCAAGGCCCATGCAAACAGAAATGCGAGTCTTCGTCATATTTGGCAAACATGTTGCCATCGCCATATCTGATCGCGAATACCCAAAAACATTTGTTGCAACGCAACAATTTACACCGCATTGCAAAATTTCACTCGACAAAACCGGATAATTTCGCTTGAATCAGGGTGAAAAAGGATAATTCGCCATTTCCTCATACTTTAAGGCTATTGCTTGTATACAGAACTCAAGTAGGCTTTGAAGCAATAATTGGATTTCAGATCGCTGATCCCCAGATCTTGATCAATGGGCATCAGGTCGGCCAACGGCAAATGTTCGTCCAGACCGGAATTCTGAAAAAAGCCAGACTTCGTGTGCAGGTGCGCTGCGCGCGAAAAGAAACTGGGTGAAATGCCGTAAACCAGGTTGGTGACCACACAATGTGTGTCGGTCACCCGGGAGTGAGATTTAATGCTGTATCACCTTTATGAATTGCAGCACGCCACAATAAGCCCGCTTCGCATGGCTGCTGATGCCAGCAAGAAGTGGCTGCGCAATCCGGCCAATCCGATGTCCTATACCCATCAGGGTCGGGCAGCGGCCGCGGCGTGTGACGTGTTCACGCATATTACCCATCGTTATGGCAAGCCGGAGTTTGATCTGGACAGTACGGTGATCAACGGCGAAACGGTGCCCATCACCGAAGAAATCGTCCACAGCGAAGCTTTTTGCAACCTGTTGCATTTCAAGCGCGAAACCGGTCATCTCAAAACCCAACCAGATGACCCGCGCCTGTTGATCGTCGCCCCGCTTTCGGGTCACTTTTCAACGCTTCTGCGCGGTACTGTCGAGGCACTCCTGCCCGATCACGACGTTTATATCACTGACTGGATTGATGCCCGTCTGGTGCCGGTCCATCTTGGTCATTTTGATCTTGATACCTATATCGACTACATCATGCGTTTCCTGCGCAAGCTTGGCCCGAACACCCATATGATGGCTGTGTGCCAGCCATCTGTGCCGGTGGTTGCGGCGGCATCGCTGATGGCAGACGGGAACGAAGCCTGCCAGCCGGCCTCGATGACCCTGATGGGTGGGCCGATTGATACCCGCGAAAACCCGACCGAGGTCAACAAGTTCGCCAAGCAGCACAGCCTTGACTGGTTTGAACAGCATGTGATTTCCCATGTTCCGTTGCCCCATGCTGGCGTGATGCGCCGTGTCTATCCGGGCTTTATGCAGCTTGCAGGCTTCATGAGCATGAACTGGGACCGCCACGTTTCGGCCCATCACGACATGTTCAATCACCTTGTCGAAGGTGACGGCGAAAGTGCCGATGCCAAGCGTCATTTCTATCAGGAATATCTGGCTGTCATGGATATGACGGCGGAATTCTATCTTCAGACGCTGAAGGTCGTGTTCCATGAACACAGCCTGCCGGAAGGCACCATGCGCTGGCAAGGTGTGCCGGTTGATCCGTCAGCGATTACCAAGACCGCCCTTCTGACGGTCGAAGGCGAGCGCGATGACATTACCGGCATGGGACAGACCCGGGCCGCGCACAAGCTTTGCACCAACCTGCCTGATAGCATGCGCATGCATCATTTGCAGCAGGGCGTTGGCCATTATGGCGTGTTTAACGGCCGTCGCTGGCGTGAACAGATCAGCCCGCGGATCAAGGAATTCATCCGCCGCCACGATCATGAGGGCAAAGGCGCACGCAGCGCCCCCAATGTCACGCATATCAACGCTGCCGAATAACGCACGCAGTGATCAAAATTTAAAAGCCGCCTGTTTCAAAGCAGGCGGCTTTTTTCCGTGCTCACATCTGCTTGTGATCAAACATATTCCGGCTGCACATGGCCATTATTGACCGAGCCGCCATAGGTCCCATCGCCCAAAGCGTATTGTTTGACCGGCTTAAGGTTGGCAACAAGATGATCAAACACATCCGACGCACTGGCCTTCCATGCACTGATGGCCCCAATGATCACCGGGTTTGCCGCGCCATCCAGCAAGGCAATCGCCGCATCGACATCACCATTGGTTACCGCATTCTGGCCATCGCGCAGCGGCAAATGCACGCCGATAACCTGACTACCCTTGATCCCCATCAGGCCGATACAGGATGTAAACTTTGTGAACATAACCTTATCGGCCTTCGCCCATTGCCGTTCGGCAACGGCCTGATCGTCCTGGGCCTCGCTATAAGCAAACGCCATTTTCGATATCCTTTATGCTTGTGAAGGAAATAGCGTTCGACGACGTACCGCCCCAAGCACATGTGAACCGACCAACCCCCGAAGCCGTACCCAAAATATCCATCACAGAACCGGGCCGTACAGCATGACCACCACACCGTTAGCATTCGATAGCTTCGCCCAAGATGGCCTTGCGGTGGTGTGCGGTGCGACCGGCGGGATCGGGCAGGCCTTTGTCACGCACCTTCGGGCAAGCGGTCGTTTTGCCGGGGTAATTGCCCTTTCACGTTCAACCAGCCCGGCGCTTGATTTTGATCGCCCAGACTCAATTGCGGAATGTGCCGATTTCATCAAAACGCTGGGCGGTGAAGTACGCCTGATCATTGATGCGACCGGCTACCTGCATGATGAGGCGTTTCAGCCTGAAAAATCCCTGCGCCAGATTGACCCGGACTACATGGCCAAACAGTTTCACATCAATGCAATCGGGCCGGCCTTGTTGATGAAGCATTTCTGCCCATTGTTACCGCGATCTGGCAAATCGGTCTTTGCCACTTTATCTGCCAAGGTTGGCAGCATCGGTGATAATCGCATGGGTGGCTGGTATGGCTACCGCGCGGCCAAGGCAGCCCTTAATCAACTGGTGAAATGTAGTGCGATTGAAATCGGGCGCAACAAGCGTGATGCCGTCTGTGTTGCCCTGCATCCGGGTACGGTGGATACCGGCCTGTCTGGCCCGTTTGCCAAATCCGGCCTTCGGGTTCAAAGCCCCGAAGAAGCCACATCCAATATGCTCGCGGTTCTTGATCACCTGACAGCTGAGAACTCAGGCGGTTTTTATGCCTATGACGGCAAAGCGCTGCCCTGGTAGCAGACCCTATTTGCCAAACAGTCCGGTCAGAAGCGCGTGCTGCAACAGAATGACCGTCTTGGCATCGCGAATGCGACCGTCGCTGATCATTGGCAAGATGTCATCAAACGGGATTTCGAGAACATCAATATCCTCGCCTTCATGATGCAGGCCGCCGCCCTCGCCCGCGCGATGAGCACGTGTAACTTCCGCCACGAAGAGATGAAGGCGTTCGGTGACGGAACCCGGGCTCATGAACAGATCAAAGACCTGCACGGGCTTTCCAATCTTGTAGCCCGTTTCTTCCTCCACCTCGGCAATTACCGCTGACATCGGATCCCGATCATCAAGCACACCTGCGGGTACTTCGATCAACATGCCGTCTTCATTGCCATTCACAAAGCTTGGCATCCGAAACTGCCTGGTCAGGATCACGTTGCGATCAGCCAGATTATAAAGCAACACGCCGGCACCATTGCCGCGATCATAAGCTTCGCGGGTTTGATTTTGCCATGCGCCATCCGTGCGCCTCAGGTCAAAACCGACACGATAAAGGCGATACCAGTTATCGGATAGACAATCGATGTCCTGCACCCTTACGTGATCCTGCTTGGGGATCGACCAGCCTTTGGGAAGATCGGACATAATGGCGTTACCAGATTAGCGTTTCAGGAACGCAGACAGCGTCAAAAGGACTGCGTCGGGTTTTTCGGCATGCACCCAGTGACCAGCGCCCTTGATGCTGGTAAAGGCCGCCTTGGGAAACAACGCCTTGATATGATCGCGGTCCTTGGGATCGACATAGTGCGAGTTGGCACCCGAAATAAACAGCACATCCCCATCATACTGATCGGCAAGCCCTTCTTGTGGCCAGCCGATGATATCATCGAGATGATCGGCCATGGCATCGATATTGACCTGCCAGGACATCGCGCCACTTTCCTTGTCGGTCGTAACATTCTGGGCAAGGAACTGGCGAACGCCTTTTTCCGAAACCCCGGATGCCAGGGCATCTTCGACTTCGGAGCGGCGCGAAATATTGGAAAAATCAACCGCGCGCATCGCTTCAATGTAATCACTGTAATCATGGTCATAGGAAACCGGGGCGATATCCACCACCACAAGATCGGCAACCAACCCGGCATTGGCAGAAAGTGCCAGCACCATGGATGCCTTGCCCCCCATGGAATGACCGACCAGATGCACAGGCTTATCGGAAACATCACCGATCAGTTCGGCCAAATCCGCCGCCATGGCGAGATAGGTCATTTCCGCGTCCCAATCGGACCGTCCGTGATTGCGCAAATCAGCAGTGACAACATGATACTTTTCGGCCAGTCGGCGCGCAATCGCCGTCCAGTTGCGGGCCTGACCAAACAGGCCATGGACAATCACGATGGTGCCGTTGTCGCGGTTTTCTTCGCCAAAGGCGTAATGGGCAAGCTTCATAAGGACCAACTTCTGCGCAATTCAAACGGGGGTCGGTCCCCCTTAATAGCGGTGCAAACTGCGAAGGTGAAGTGCGCAAACAAAAACACCCCCACAACAACGAGATGTGGGGGCGTTTTTAAGCGTACCGATTTAACGGTCGCAGGGTGTGGTTGGCAGCGCAATTATGCGCCAGCAGCAACACCACCGTGTGGTTTGTTGTGGGCGCCAAACAGGGCACCAACTTTGCGAACCAGTGCGACAAGCATGTTGCGCATGGCCTGTGCACGGAGGTGTTCAGCTTCGCGCTGCAGGGCAACCAGACCATAATCACGATACATTTTCATGTCCGTTTCCTCATAAAAGCATCCAGCGTTATTCTCGCCGGGGTTTCGCTATGTGTTTCGTTAAAGCTGGTGTACGCCTGTTCTTGGGCTTCTACGAGAAGAGTTTTCTCAGCCCAAGCATGCAATCAACGCATAGCTATTTCCGGTGACGTCATATTTTCATCATGCACAATTCGCATGCTTGTCTCATGACAAATAAACTGGCGGATTTGCTTGATATTTTCGAACCGTACTAGCCGTATCCGGCACGATCAAAGGGGTCGAACGCCTTTACCCCCGTTTCATCAGGAGCATTTTTTCAACTGTCTGCCAGAAAAATGATCATGGAAAAATATTTGATGCAGCGTGTTTTTTCGCCAAACACGGTCAAGTCCAGAAAGTTTTTTCCGGAATCCGGTCAAACAATTTTGCATAGCTTCGCCGAAAGAAGAAAACGGCAATATCCTGTGTGGATATTGCCGTTTACCGATCTTTGGTTTTCACGATGAACATGTCGGCATTAAGCTGTCCTGTCGTTTGGCAAATACCTGAGCTTAAAGCGCATAATTGAGGTATTTAGGCTCAAGATATTCCTCAAGCCCCCAGTGGCCGCCTTCACGGCCCTGACCACTTTCCTTGACCCCGCCAAACGGCGCGCCTTCATGACTGGTGGTACCATCATTGATGCCGACCACACCGGTTTCGAGCCGGTCCGCCAGACGCTGAATGCGCCCGACATCGCGGCTGTAGATGTAAGAAGACAGTCCGGTGTTCACACGGTTGGCAAGCTCGATCACCTCATCCTCGGTGCTGAACCGATAGATCGGCGCAACCGGGGCAAACAGCTCCTCGTCAAAGCAATCTGCATCATGGGGCACATCTGTCATGACCAGTGGGCGCGTGAAAAAGCCTTCTTCCGGCAACGTGGCACCATAGATCAGGTTTGCGCCACGCTTTTGGGCATCCGCGACAAGGCGTTCGACCTTGGCCACCGCCTGGCGATTGATCAATGGCCCCAACTCCGTGCCAGGCACGAAACCATTCCCGATTGTCTGCGCCTTGCAGGCCGCAACGAACTTTTCGACAAAGGCGTCATAAAGCCCGTCCTGCACGAAAATGCGGTTGGCACACACACAGGTCTGACCACTGTTGCGGAACTTTGAAATCATCGCCCCGGCAACTGCGGCATCAAGATCAGCATCGTCCATGACAATAAACGGCGCGTTGCCGCCAAGCTCAAGCGAGAGCTTTTTCATTGTCGGTGCACACTGTTCCATCAACCGTTTGCCGACGGAGGTTGAACCGGTGAAGGACAACATGCGCACGCGGCCATCACCTGTCAGGGCCTCGCCAATCGGATGCGGCAAACCGGTAACGACATTAAAGACACCGGCCGGGAAACCGGCCTCTTCGGCCAGTTTGGCCGCAGCCAATGCGGAAAGCGGGGTGTCCTCAGCCGGTTTGACAATGACGGTACAGCCTGCCGCCAGCGCCGGTGCACATTTGCGCACCACCATTGTCAGCGGAAAGTTCCACGGCGTGATGGCGGCCACGACGCCCACGGGGTGCTTTTGGACCACAACACGGCGATCACGCTGGGTTGCGGGCATGGTCTGGCCATAGGCGCGCTTGGCCTCTTCGCTATACCATTCGGCATAGGCAATCGCACCGACGACTTCACGCAGCGCCTGATCAAGTGGCTTGCCCTGCTCAAGCGTAATCAGGGCCGCGAGCTCTTCCTGATGGGCTTCCAGCAGATTGCGCCAACGGCGCAGAATATCTGCCCGTTCGCGTGCAAGCATGCCCGACCAAGCCGGAAAGGCGCCGTGGGCAGCATCAATCGCCTGACGTGCCTCGGATGTGCGCATAAATGGCACCGCCCCAATCACATCCCCCTTCGCCGGATCGACAACATCAAGAGTTTCACGGCTGTCGGCAGACCGCCAGACACCATTGATATATGCGTATTTAAGGTTCCAGTCCCGTATGACAGCCCGCGCACGTGCGCGGCCCTCATGGACAAGGGCGTCATTCGTCTGCGGGTCCGGGGCAGATTGTGCGGCTGATGGGGTATTCCGGGTGGCAGCAGGCATGGGCGAACGTTCCTTGGCACGCAGTAACGAAAAAAAATCGTGATCACGCGCTTGTGATTACTGTTTCGGGGGCGTTGCTGGGACACTAAGCTGTGCGGCGGGTTGATGGCAATAACATGCTTACATCTCAATATAACAAAATAACACTATGCGCTGCGCCCAGAGAGTCACTTTCAACGCGTTTTGGAGAGAGAACCCACGATGAAGAAACTCGTTTTTGCCGGACTGCTCGGCACGATCATGCTTTCAGGTGCCATGTACCCGATGGTGGCACAGGCTGATGAAGCGTCTGACAATGCGGCGGTTGAAAACCGCAAGATGCTGATGGATGGCATTGGCGGCGCTATGGGAACACTTGGCTGCTATATGAAGGGCGAGTGCAACCTCCCGGATCCGGTTTTGGCCAATCTGGCAAAGGGTATTGCCTTTGCTGCGGGCGCTGCCCCGGCGGCATTTGAACCCCAGACTCCGGATGCATCTGTGAAGACAACGTCAAGTGCCGACATCTGGGCCAATTGGGATGATTTCGCTGGCCGCTTCCCGGAATTGGAGACCGCCGCCCTTGCCCTTGCCGATGCTGTTGGTGACAAGGGTGCCATGGGGGCAGCGATGGGCAATCTTGGCAAGAACTGCAAAGCTTGCCATGACGAATACCGCACCAAGTAACATTTGAATTTGCCACCCTGTGCGGGCGCCTCGCCCGATCATTGGGCTGTTACGCAAAAAAAGGCCAGCGTCCCCTTGTCGGGCGTTGGCCTTTGTTTTTGTCGGTTGTGGGCCGAGGATTTGAAAACCCGAAATTATCCGCGCGCCAACGTTACCCCGCCCCAGACCAAAAGCGCACAGACAATCAGGATCGCAATCCCGAGGATTGGTGAAGCAAAGCGAATGCTTGCAAAGCGCCCTGCCAGTTCGGCTGGTATCTGGCGGGTGCCAGTCACCATCGCACGGATCAGGTTCTCGCGTTTGACAACCAGATAAAACACGGCGGCAAACACATGCAGGCCGACAGCCGCATAGATCAGATTGATATTGGTGTGGTGGATCCAGTTCATGGTGCCAGCAAAATCGGAACTGACATAGGCAACAAGCGGGCCGTCAAAGAACAGGAAGGTATCCTCGCTGGCAAACAGGCCCGATACAGCCTGCAGCCCGACCAGAAAAATCAGCACTGCAACCATCCAGCCCCCCGCCGGGTTGTGCCCGGCATAGGTCAGGTCAGACATCGAACCCTTGGGGATTTTCAACATGTAGCCAACCACGCGCTTGGGGCCGGTCAGGAAATCGGCAAAACGGGCGTTTGAGCTGCCGACAAAGCCCCAGATGATGCGAAACAGCACAAGGGTCAGCACGCTATATCCGGCAATGGCATGAATATCGATCATCACCTGCCGATTGGTCCACCATGCGGTAACGATGGCAATGACAAGGGCCCAGTGAAAAAGGCGCACCGGAAAATCCCAGAGTTTGACTTTCTTTTCTTCTGACATCGCGTTGCTCATCGGGCCCCTCACTTTGCACGATCAGTGGTTTCACATTATGGGAAACGCCATACCGTACTGTCGACCAAGAAGCTTAAAAACAGATCAATTTTCCCGGTCGAACATGTTCGATACAGGCTATCTCCCATCGGTGGTCATCACATTGCGAAAACGTAAAACTTCGCAAATTCGCAATTCTTTAATTGAAAATCATTCTCACAAGCAGTATCAACTAGCAGCAGCACAGTGATCAGGGTCACAATTCATGTGCGCGTTCAATATCTTTGGGCGTACCGGATTTTCGCCTTGATCGACGGGGCTTTTGCCCTTGGCTCACCATTCAGGGATAGATGGGAACTCCTATGAAGATCGCAAAGATTCTGGGTACGGCCGCGCTGGTCTCTACCCTTGGCGCGCAGGCATATGCCGCACCGGCCGCCAAAGACGTGCTGACCACATATGCCGATATCGCGCATGCCGGTTACGAAGATTCACTGATCACCGCCAAAGAACTGCAGGCGGCAATTGATGCACTGGTTGCCAACCCGTCAGCCTCCACCTTTGATGCGGCAAAATCGGCATGGCTGGCGTCGCGCGTTCCGTATCAGCAGACCGAAGTCTATCGTTTCGGAAACGCGATTGTTGATGACTGGGAAGGCAAGGTAAATGCCTGGCCGCTCGATGAAGGCCTGATCGACTATGTCGAAACCGGGCTTTATGGCGAAGAAAGCGAAGAAAACCCGGCTTACACCGCCAACGTGATTGCCAACCCGACCCTGACCATTTCAGGCGAAACCGTTGATGCCTCGACCATCGATGCGGACCTGCTTGAAAGCCTGCATGAAATCGATGATGTCGAAGCAAACGTTGCGACCGGCTACCACGCGATTGAATTCCTGCTTTGGGGTCAGGACCTGCATGGGACCGATGCCGGCGCCGGCGAACGCAAATGGACCGACTATGCATCTGGCGATGCCTGCACCAATGACAACTGTGACCGTCGCGGCGAGTACCTTCAGGCAGCGGCGGATCTGATGGTGTCCGATCTGGAATGGATGACCGCGCAGTGGGCCGATGGCGGCGAAGCCCGCGAAACCGTTCTTGAAGGTGACGGCGTTCCGGGCCTGACCGCGATTGTGACCGGCATGGGTTCGCTTTCTTATGGTGAACTTGGCGGCGAGCGCACCAAGCTTGGCCTGCTGCTGCATGATCCGGAAGAAGAGCATGACTGCTTCTCGGACAACACCCACAACAGCCACTACTATGACGCGCTGGGCATCCAGAACGTTTACCTTGGCCGTTACACCCGTGTTGACGGTTCGGTTGTTGAAGGCCCGTCGCTTTCCGATCTGGTTGCGGCCAATGACGCAGCACTGGATACCGAACTGCGTGCCAAACTGGCGGCATCGGTTGTTGCCGGCAAGGTCATGGTTACCCGCGCACAGGGCGGCGAAGCCTTTGACCAGCTGATCGGCATGGGCAACGATGATGGCAATGCCGTCGTTCAGAACTTTGTTGATGCGCTTGTTGATCAGACCAAATCGATCGAACAGATCATTGCTGCTGTCGGCATCGACGGCATCGAGTTCGAAGGTTCTGACAGCCTCGACAATCCGGCTGCCGTGAACTAATCCTGATCATCAGGCACCTGCCTGAATGAGAGTGAACGGCGGGGGATGATGTCTCCCGCCGTTTTGCTTTGACCCCGAATTAGAAGACTTCCATGAACCGTCCCGCACGCATTTCTCTGTTCTCTGCCCCGTTCTGGATGGCGGCCATCGGCCTTGCCTTTGCGCCCGTCACCGTCAGTGCCGAAGCCATAGGTGACGCGGCCTTGCCCGGCGGCGAAACAAGCTGGATCGGTGCGAAGGGACGCAATGCCTTCACCCATCAATCGGCCAACATGAGCTTTGAAAAGCGGCTTGATTTCAAGCTGGGAGAAGCCCTTTTTCAAAGGTTATGGGTTACCGCACCAACCCGCACCAAGGCGGCAGATGGCCTTGGCCCGCTGTTTAATTCACGCGCCTGCAGCGGATGCCACATCCGTAATGGCCGTGGTCACCCGATCGATGAAAACGATCGTGAGGCCGGGGCAACATCGATGTTGCTGCGCCTGTCGATCCCGCCGCAAACGCCCGAACAGCTTCGCGATCATCTGGATGGCAAACTGGCAACCATTCCCGATCCGGTCTATGGCGGGCAGTTTCAGGATTTCTCAATTCCGGGGATCGAGGCCGAGGGCCGGGTGAAGGTGACTTATGAAACGACGGACGTCTTCCTTGCCGGGGGTGAAACCGTCACCCTTCGCAACCCTACCTACGAGATGACCGATGTGGCCTATGGGCCGTTGCACGCCGATATCATGGTCTCCCCGCGGCTTGCCCCGCCGATGATCGGGCTCGGCCTGCTGGAAGCGATCCCCGAAAGCACCCTGATTGCCGCCAGTGATCCGCAGGACGCAGACGGCGATGGCATTTCCGGGCGGCTTAATCAGGTCTGGGATATTGCCAAGGGGGACATGGCCATTGGCCGCTTTGGCTGGAAGGCTGGCATGCCGAGCCTTGATCAGCAAAACCAGAATGCATTTCAGTTCGATATCGGCCTTTCAACCTCGCTTTACCCGAATGGCAGCGGGGATTGCACCGATGCACAAACGGCCTGCCTCAAAGCGCCTGATGGC
This sequence comes from Thalassospira sp. HF15, assembly GCF_011806525.1. GTDB lineage: Bacteria > Pseudomonadota > Alphaproteobacteria > Rhodospirillales > Thalassospiraceae > Thalassospira. The sequence continues at coordinate 369,914 of NZ_JAAVKI010000004.1, forward strand.
AATGACCCGGAATTCGAAGGCCTTGAAGTCCATTCGGTCATGACGGATTTGGTGCTTTATTACGCGCGCAACATTGCCCCGCCAGCACGCCCCAACGCCAATGATGCGGACGTCGTCGCGGGCGAAGCGATCTTTGGGGCGATTGGTTGCGCATCCTGCCATACGCCGCGCTATGAATTGCCCGAACGCGCTGACCTGCCCGAACAATCGGGACAGGTGATCTGGCCTTATAGTGACTTGTTACTGCATGACATGGGCGAGGGTCTTGCCGATCACCGCCCCGAAGCACAGGCATCCGGGCGCGAATGGCGCACCCCGCCACTTTGGGGGATTGGCCACGCGCAAGAGATTGATCCGCGCGCCAGCTTCCTGCATGACGGGCGGGCCAGAACCCTTCTTGAAGCAATCCTTTGGCATGGTGGCGAAGCCGAAAATGCCCGCGACGCGGTCACAAAGCTGCCACCATCAGAGCGCAGTCAATTGCTGACATTTCTAAAGTCATTGTGACGCGCTATATGTTGCAGAACCGCACACCCAACCAAGTGAATATCGGGATAAGTCATATGCTCTTCACATTCAGCAGGCGCACCTTGTTGCTTTCGACCACAACGGTTCTTGCTTTTGGTCTGATCAGCCCTGCGGCCCAAGCCGACATCCCCGATACGGACTATCAACCGGTTCTGGCCCATTTGCTGGGCACGGTCATGCCGCCAAAACTCGACGAGTTCCATGATGCGACCAAGGAACTGACGGCCGAGTTCAAGGATTTCTGCAATGATCCAGATGCGGGCGGACTAGAAGACACGCAAAGTGCCTTTCATGCAGCGATGGATATCTGGCAGGAAATCCAGCCCTGGCGTATGGGACCGTTGGTCGCCAATGGCCGTGATCAGCATATCGAATACTGGCCGGACAAACATGGCACAGCGGCACGGCAGTTCCGCAAACTTATGTTTGACAAGCCTTCTGCCTATACAGACCCCGAAAAGCTATCGGGTGCCAGTGCCGCGCTTCAGGGATTCCCGGCGCTTGAGGAAGTTTTGTTTGCTGGTGATCACGGCGATCAGATGATTGCCGCCGATGAAGATGGTGTATTTCTCTGTCAGTACGGAACGGCAATTGCCACCAACCTTGGCACCCTGTCGGGCGAATTACAGGACGAATGGCCCGCATTTGCCACCGCGATGGAAAATGCCGGGCCGGACAGCATGGATTATCCCACCGCCAAGTTTGCTGCGACGGACCTTTATCGTGCCCTGCATGAAGGTCTTTTGATCATCTCAAGTCAGAAGCTTGCCCGTCCGCTTGGCGATAGCGCCGAGGATGCCCGTGCAGGCCGTGCGGAAAGCCCACTTGCAGAACGTTCCCTTCGCAATATCGAACATAATCTGATTGGCCTGTTTGCCATTTATGACGGCAAATGGGGCGAGGTTGGCGAAGAAGGCAAAGGCCTGGCGGACTTGATTGATAACAGCCTGCTGGATCGTTCCTTCCGGCTGAACTGGCAGACCGTTGAAGACACGTTTGCGGAACTTCCGCCTTCTGTCGCAGAGGTGCTCGAACAGTCCGATGGCTATGCGACACTTTCAGATTTTAAGGGTCAGATCGACTTCCTGACGATGCTGGTTGAGAACGATGTTGGCGGCAACACCCAGCTTGGTGGCGGCTTTAACGCGCTGGATGGCGATTAAGCAAAAGACTTTCCGGACGGAGATCAAAGATGGAATATCAACGTCGCACATTCCTGAAACTGCTGGGCGTTGGCGGTGCAGTAACCCTGTTGCCGGTTGGCCTTGCACGTGCGGGGACGACGCCAAGCCCCGAAGACCGCGCGGTTTATATCTCTGCCAGCGCCGGGGATGATGGCACATATTATGTCAGTGCGTTTAACGCATCGGGCAAAATCCTGTTTGAACAGCCCCTGCCTGGACGCGGTCATGACATTGGCCTGCGTCCCAATCATGTTGACGTGGCGGCAGTTGAACGCCGCCCGGGGCTTTATGGCCTGATCCTGGATCGACATACCGGCGATGTCCGCGCCAAATTGCATTGCCCGGAAGACCGACGGTTTTACGGCCATGCGATTTATTCCAATGATGGTCGATACCTGTACATCACCGAAAACGATTTTGATCATGCCCGCGGGGTGGTTTCGGTCTGGGATGCCGAGGATGGCTATCGCCGGGTGGCGGAATTTGACAGTTTTGGCACCGGCCCGCATGAATTGCATCTGATGCCGGGTGGCGACCATCTGGTGATTGCCAATGGCGGCTTGCACACCCATCCCGATCAGGACGGGCGCACGCCACTTAATATCAGTTCGATGGAACCGAACCTGTCGATCATTGATCGCCGCACCGGCAAGCTTGTGCATCAAGCCGCCCTTAAACATGACTGGCACAAACTTTCGATCCGCCATCTTGATGTTGCCGCCAATGGCACGATTGCCGCAGGGTTCCAGTATCAGGGCGATTTGACCGATCAGGTGCCGCTTGTCGGTCTGTGGCAACCAGGATCGGACATCCGCCCAATTGAAGCCCCCGACACGGTCCAATACCGTATGCGGCAATATTGCGGGTCGGTGCGCTTTGATGCATCCGGCCAGGTGTTTGGCATTTCCTGTCCGCGTGGCGGGCTTGTGACCTTCTGGGATGCGAACACACAAGACTTCCTGACGCATATCGCCGCCCCGGATGGCTGCGGCCTTGCGGCAACGGATCGGGCGGGTGAATTTGTCGGCACCAGTGGCCTCGGCAATGGTTGGCGCATGGATGCGATTCGTCGCAAGCGCGTCGAACTGCCCGACGATTCTTTGAAATCGCAGCATTGGGACAACCATTTGCGGCGCATCATCGCCTGATCCCGTCCACAATCGACATTACACAAAACCCGCACAAACGCTGCGGGCTTTGTTCTTTCTGACGGCTGAAAATCGCAGAAATCCGGGCATACCCAGCCCGATCAACCAACTGTTTGGTCGGGATATTTGCATTAGCCATGCATCAACCAAAAGTTTTTCGCAAATGAGAACGATTTTCACTTGCGTGTTGTTTTCCCTTCCCCTATAACGGGTCTCGACACAGCCCGCGAATGCAACCCATTCGCACTTGTCCCCAAGCGGCTTGTCTCTCAGACCTATGGGTCCTCTCTCCCCATAGGCCTCTCAAGGTGGAAAAGCGGTGGTTATTGATGCGGGAAACGATAACCGCCGCTTTCTCTTTTCGGTGCCAACACTCCCCCTAGACCACATGCAAAAACACCCGGATGGCTGATCCGGGTGATGTGTTTCTAAAACCGATGTTGTGTCGGTTCAGGCGGTTTTGGAAAGCTTGTCGCCCGCGCTCTGCAGCACGTTCTTATACAGGTCATAGTTTTTCCGGGCATCGTCCTTTGGGGCGACGATACACAGTGTCGCTGAACAGATCCCGCTTTGATCATAGACCGGTGCGGCAAAGCAATGCGTGAAGGTATCAACAATGCTGTCGAACGAAAAAAAGCGTTCGTCATGCGCACGACGGATTTCGGCGATATAGGCGTCAAAATCCATTTGACGACCATCGGGCAGGATAAAGTCCTCGGCCGGGATCAGATCGCGGATTTCCTGATCACTAAGATGCCCAAGTAACAAGCGCCCGGATGCCGTCCATGGAATGGCGGTGCGTTCGCCAACATCGGCAGAAATACGAAACGGGCGGCTGCCTTCACGCTGCAGGGCAACGGTGTATTTATTGCCATCGAGCATACAGAACTGCGACGTTTCCTTGGTGCTTGCGGTGATTTCATCAAGCATCCCGGCCGCCTGTCGGGTCAGATCGAAATAGTCCCGATAGGCAAGCCCAAGGAAATAAACCCGCCGTCCCAAAAAGACCGAGCCATGGGCATCGGTGACTTCAAGCATTCCATGATCAACCAAGGTGCCGATCAGGTCATAAACCGTCGAGGTTGGCGCGCCCAGGGCCTGGGCGATCTCGGCAGGACGCTGAGAGGTTTTGACATCACGCAGATGGTCAAGAATATCAAACGCCCGATCAATGCCGCGCGCACGCTTGCGTATCTGCTGTTCTGTCATAAACCCCTCATTTAACGCCTTACCGTAATAGTTGCAGACTGTTATGCCTTACGAAAGGCAATGCAGTCGACCTCTACTTTGCAGTCAACAACCATTGAAGACTGAACACAGGCACGTGCCGGCGGATTTTCACCGAAATATTCCTCGAACACGCCGTTGAAGGACCAGAAATCACGGGCATCATCAAGCCATACGCCAATGCGCATGATATCGGCTGCGGTGTAACCGGCATCTTCAACGATCTTGAGCATGTTATCAATCGCGATACGGGACTGTTCGACGATGCCGTTGCCGACAACTTCGCCATCGCGCATCGGGGTTTGTCCGGACACATAAAGCCAGCCGTCGGCTTCGGTGGCCTTGGCAAATGGCAGTGCCTTTTGACCGTTGCCCTTACCTTCGCCAACGCCGTGTCTTTTAATACTCATAAAAATATCTCCTGGTTCTTAAAATTCAGACTTTGCAAGGAAACCCTGCAAACGTTCGGTTTTCGGCGCACCGAAAATTTCTTCGGGGGCGCCTTCTTCGTGAATACGCCCCTGGTGCATGAAAACGACCTTGGTTGAAACATCACGCGCAAACCGCATTTCGTGGGTCACAAGCAACATGGTCATGCCCTCAGTCGCGAGATCACGGACCACGGCCAGCACTTCGGACACCAGTTCGGGATCAAGTGCGGAGGTCACTTCGTCAAACAGCATGATTTGCGGGTTCATCGCGATGGCGCGTGCAATTGCCACGCGCTGTTGCTGACCACCGGAAAGCTGCCCCGGATAATGATCGCGACGCTGCCCCATCCCAACACGATCAAGCCATTTTTCGGCAATGGCACGTGCTTCGTCCTTGCCCATTTTCTTGGTCTTGATCAGACCAAGCATGACGTTGCGAATGGCCGTCATATGCGGGAAAAGGTTGAACTGCTGAAATGCCATGCCGGTCATGGCGCGCTGGCGGGCAATTTCACGTTCTGACAGGCGGCGACGTTGGCCGCCGTCCTGTTTGTAACCGATGGACTGACCTGCCAGTTCGATCGAGCCCTGCTCAAAATCTTCAAGCAGGTTTACACAACGCAAAAGTGTCGTCTTGCCAGAGCCGGAAGATCCGATCAGCGACACCACATCGCCCTGCTTCATCGTCAGGTCAATGCCCTTGAGGACTTCGACCTTGCCAAAGCTTTTGTGAAGGCCGGAAATAGTCAAAATTGGGGACATGATTGCCTCTTTATGGGATCGAGATGCGGCGTTCGACGGCACGGCCAGCCTGCTCGATCACGAAGTTCAAAAGGAAATAGACAAAGCCCGCAAAGAGATAGAACTCAAGGCTGAGATATGTGCGCGAAATCACCTGCTGGGTCGCAAGCAGAAGCTCCACCACACCAATGATCGACAAAAGGGTCGATGCCTTGACGATCTCGGTCGCGGTATTGACCCAGGTTGGCAATATCTGGCGCAATGCCTGGGGCAACAGCACATAGACAAAGGTCTGTCCGAATGTCAGGCCAACGGATTTGGCGGCTTCGGTCTGGCCTGCCGGAATGGCGATCAAGGCACCGCGGACGATTTCGCCGACATGCGACGAACAAAACAGCGTCAGTGCCAAAACACCGGCCTGAAATGCCGTCAGGTCAAGTCCGACAACCGACAGAATATAGAAGCAGGCCAAAATCAGGACAAAGACCGGGGTTCCGCGCAGGAAGTCGATATATAACCGAACGATAAAGCGCAGCCACTTCGCCCCATAGGTCATGGCAAGACCGATAAAGACGCCAAGGACCGAGCCCAGAACCACCGATGCCGCAGAAATCAGAATTGTATTACCCAACCCTGAAAGCAGGCTCAGGCGGGCGTTCCACAGTTCTGTCAGGAAAAGAGAGAAATTCATCTGATACCCCTTTAGCGCGGAACTGCAAGGCGCAGTTCAAGACGGCGCAGCAGAGCAGCAATCACATAACAGGCAACCACATAAATCATTGACGCGACCATCCATGTTTCAATCACACGGAAGCTTTCGACATTGATCTTGCGCGCATAAAAGGTCAGTTCCGGCACGGCGATGGCCGCGGCAAGGGACGTGTCCTTGAACAGCGAAATGAAGTTGTTTGAAAGTGACGGCAGAACATTTCGAAACATCACCGGAATGATGATGTTTGTCTTGATCTTGAATTCTGTCAGACCAATCGCAAGCCCGGCTTCGCGCAACCCCTTGGGCAGTGCCATCAGACCGGATCGGAAAACCTCGGCCAGATACGCCCCGGCATAAATCGAAAGCGTAAAGATAAAGGACGAGATTTTATCGAGCGCGATGCCCAGTTGCGGCAGGGCGAAATAGCAAAACAGGATCAGAACAAGGATCGGGGTATTGCGGATCGCGGAGACATACGCCACCGCGATCCAGCGCAAGGTTCTATGACGCGAAAGCATCCCGAACGCCGCAAGAAGACCGATCCCGCATCCAATCGCAATCGAGACAATGGCCAAGAACAGCCCCAGTCCAAGTCCCTCTGCGAGGAGATCCCAGTTACGCCAGATGACGTCAAAGTTGAAATCGTAATTCACAACGGAGTTCCCGGATGCTTGCGTTGATTACTTGTACTCGACAGGGAAGCCGATTTTCGGGGTGTCGAGATCTTCACCAAACCAGGTTTTGAAGCTTTCAGCATAGAACGGGAATTCAACACCGGTCATGCCTTCATGCAGAACGGTATTGACGAAGTTCAACCAACGCTGATCGCCCGGTTTTACACCGCAAGAGTAGCTTTGCGGGTTCCAGGCATAACCGGCGTCCTTGTAACGATCCGGGTTCTGAACCATGAACCAGCGAAGTGCAGACTGGTCAGTTGCCGCTGCTTCTGCACGGCCGGAATTCAGCGCCTGATACATCAGATCAACACTGTCATACTGATCAACATCCGCATCCGGCAGGGCCGCATGCACCATTTCTTCGGCATAGACGTTCTGCAGAACCGCAACGGTGATGTCATCACCGGCAGCTTTAAGCGCATCATAATCAGCGTAATCGCCATTTGCCATCAACAGCAGGCCAACACCTTCGCGATAGTAGGGAATGGTGAATTCGATCTGCTGGGCACGTTCGGCAGTGACCGTCATGAACTGGCAGGTCATGTCGACCTTGTCGGTGACAAGGTTCGGGATGCGCGCATCGCCGGACTGCTGGACATATTCGATCTTGTCGGGATCGCCAAACAGCGCCTTGGCAACAAGACGGCCCATATCAACGTCAAAGCCCTTCAGCTTGTTGTCTGAATCCACAAAGTGCCACGGCGGATTGGTCGAGCCGGTGCCAAGGATCAGATAACCGCGATCAAGGACCTGCTGAAGTTTGCTGGTTTCGTCTGCGGATGCAGAACCAACCGCCGACGCAGCCGTTGCGGTCATGACAGCCGCGACTGCCAGTTTTTTAAGAAAAGCCATTTTTGTCTCCAGTTTCAAATGAGCCACACATTCTTGGATCGTTTATTTTTATTCCGCTATAACGGAACATATGCCGTTATTTCGGATTTACCCTAGCAGCGGCGTTCAAGATATGTCAATTTCGTTTTGCAAAAAGCTGAGACGTCACCCCAAAACCAATCAGGAACCAGCATGCTTGATACGCCCTGCCTTGTGATTGACCTCCCCGTCGTTGATGAAAACATTGCGCGTTTCCAAAACCTTGCCGATGCGGCAGGCCTCAAGACACGCCCGCATATCAAAACGCACAAGCTGCCGTTTTTTGCCAAACGACAGATTGCAGCCGGCGCAATCGGCATCACCTGCCAAAAAATTGGTGAGGCCGAAGTGATGGTTGAAGGGGGACTCCGCGACATATTGCTGACCTACAATGTCATCGGTGATGCCAAACTTGATCGCCTGGCGGCCCTTGCGCGCAAATGCAGCCTTGCGGTCACCTGTGACAATCTGACCGTTGCCAAGGGCCTATCGGCACGCTTTGCCAAGGAAGACGCGCCATTAACCGTTTTTGTCGAATGCGACACCGGAGCAGGACGCTGCGGCGTGCAAAGCCCGGCGGATGCGACCGAACTGGCATCAAAAATCAACGAGCTGCCCGGATTGCAATTTGGCGGGCTGATGACCTACCCGCCAATGGATCATGCTGATAACGTTGATAAATGGCTGAGTGACGCCAAGGACGGTATCGAGAAGGCAGGACTGTCATGCCCGGTTGTCTCGACCGGTGGCACGCCAAATCTGGACTCGTTAAACGCCTTTAACCACGCAACCGAACACCGCGCGGGAACATACATTTATAATGACCGTTCCCTGATCGCGCGTGGCGCATGCGGTGTTGAAAACTGTGCGGCGGTTGTCAAAACCACCGTCGTGTCCCGCCCGACCAAAACACGCGCCATCATTGATGCAGGCTCCAAGGCGCTGAGCTCCGACCTTTTGGGCTTGGAGGGCTTTGGCATGGTTCGCGAGGCCCCCGATACATCCATCGTCGGCCTGTCTGAAGAGCATGGTATTATCGAGCTTGGCGACAGCGATTGGGACCCGGCAGTTGGTGACGTTATTTCGATTATCCCCAATCACATCTGTGTCGTGTCGAACCTGTTTCCGACTGTGTGGGTTAAGGATGCGAACGGCGAGATGACGGAAATGACCGTCGCCGCACGCGGCATGCTGCGTTAAACCGCATCAAGGAGTTTTGTGATGTCTGTCGATGTCATTTGCATTGGCGAAGCCATGGGCGAGATTTCCTTCGACCCGCTGGGAAATGCCGGTGTCAAGGTTGGCGGGGATACGTTCAACACTGCGATCTATCTTGGTCGTTTGGGGATCACATGCGCATTTGCCTCTGCGGTTGGGAAAGATCCGTTTGGCGAACAAATCCGGTCACTTCTGAAGGCCAACCAGGTCTGCGATGCGTTCCTGATTAGCACGGATCAGGCCAACACCGGGCTTTATTCCATCACCAACCGCGCAGACGGCGAACGCTTTTTCCATTACTGGCGCAATCAGTCTGCTGCACGCCAGACCATATCGTTGGCAAGTCCTGCCGATATACAAGCGCTTGAAGATGCGCCTTGGCTGTATCTTTCCGGGATCAGCTTGCATGTGCTTGAAGATGACACGACGCTTCTGTTCCATATCCTTCAGGCGCACAAGGACAAGGGCGGCAAGATCGCGTTTGATGGTAATTTCCGTCCCAAGCTTTGGTCTGGCAAGGAAGAACAGGCGCGCGAGACATATGCCCGCATCACCGCCCTTTCCGATGTCGTTATGCCAACATTCGATGACGAACAGCTTCTTTGGGGCGATGAAACCGCGCAAGACACGATGAACCGAATTGCCAATCTTGGCCCTGCCCTGATTGTCGTCAAACAGGGTGAACAGGGGTGTTTGCTTTATGAAGATGAGGAAATCAGCCATATCCCGATCCCGGGTCCGGTAACGCCGGTTGACACCACGGCGGCTGGTGACAGCTTTAATGCCGGTTTTCTGGCGGGCTTGCTCAAGGGCCAAGACGGTGTCACCGCAACCCTGTCGGGACATAAGCTGGCCGGCAAGGTCATCACCCATCGCGGGGCGATTATCCCGGCTGATCTGATGACAGACCTTTAATCACCAGATCAAACCCATTGTCACCGCAAAAGCCCGGCATGATGCCGGGCTTTATTCATTGCGGCCTGTTTTTATTGTGGTCTAAGCCTTGCGCAAGGCAATCAACAGCCTCAGCGAATTAAGCGTCACAAGGACTGTTGCCCCGGTATCCGCCAGCACCGCAAGCCAAAGGCCGGTTAAGCCGGTGATGGACGTCACAAGAAAGATCGCCTTAAGGCCCAATGCGATCGTGATATTTTCACGGATCACCCGGCGCGCGGCACGCGAAAGTTTAACCAGATTGACCACATCACCCAGCCGATCCTTGACCGCCACCGCATCGGCGGCCTCAAGCGCGATATCCGTTCCACCGCCAATCGCAATACCGACATCGGCCGCCTTCAATGCCGGGGCATCATTGATACCATCGCCGATCATGGCAACCGGACCGGATCGTTTCGGATCATCGCGAAGTTCGGCCAGTGCATTCAGTTTATCTTCGGGCATCAGTTCGGCGCGATAGTCCATGCCAAGCTCTGCTGCCATGCGTTTGGCGACCCGATCCGCATCCCCGGTCAACATCATCGGTGTGATGTTAAGCCTGTTAAGTTCACCAAGGGCGTTCTTTGCGTCACTGCGCGCAACATCGCTCAAGGCCAATGCACCAATCACTTCACCGTTTTTCAGGATCACCACAGAAGTGCTGCCTTCATCTTCCTGCGCACTCAGCCAATCGCGTATATCGCCATCGGGCGTCACGTTCAGGCGTCTGGCTGCCCCAACCTGATACAAGGCCCCATCGATATGCCCTTCAACCCCGGCACCGGCGATGGTTTTGGCCTGCTCCACCACAGGAAGATCAAGATTGCGGTTTTCCGCCGCCTGCACGACTGCCCGCGCCAAGGGATGGGAAGTAACGGCCTCAAGCGCGGCGGCGATGGTCAGAACGCCATTCTCACCATAGCCTTCGGCCGTCTTGATTGCGCTTAGTTTTGGTTTGCCTTCGGTCAGGGTACCGGTCTTGTCAAACGCCATGGTGCGGACTGACCCAATCAGTTCGAGCGCCGCCCCACCCTTGACCAACAGGCCGATCCTGGTCGCCCGTGCCAAGGCAGACGTCACCGCCGCAGGCGTCGAAATCACCAACGCACAAGGACAGCCGATCAGGAGTAATGCCAAACCGCGATAAATCCATTCTTCCCAGCCTTGCCCGAACAGCACCGACGGGATCAAAACCGTGGCAAGCGCGAGCCCCATAATGATCGGCGTATAAATACGCGCGAACTTCGCAACAAAGCGTTCGACAGGTGCCTTGTGCTTTTCGCTTTGTTCAACCAGCTCGATCACGCGATCCAGCATGGTATGGCCTGCCGAACGGGTTACAGAGATCCTAACCGGACTGTCGGTAACGATGGCAGCGGCAAAGACCTCTGTCCCCGGTTCGCTATAAACCGGAACGGATTCACCTGTGAGGTGGCTGTTATCAATCTCGGCCGTGCCGTCCTTGATGACACCGTCGGCTGGCACACGTTCGCCCGGGCGTACTTCGATCACATCGCTGATCGCAAGCGCACCAGGTGAAACAGTCTCAAATCCGTCGCCCGCAACACGCCGGGCGGTTTCAGGAGCCAGTTTCATCAGCGCCTTGACCCCGCTTCGCGCCCGGCCCGCAGCAACACCTTCAAGCCGTTCGCCAATGGCAAACAGCAACACCACCATCCCTGCCTCAAGACTTTCACCAATCGCGACCGCACCGATAACGGCAACCGACATCAGGAGCTCAATGGAAAAGATCGCCCCGCTTTGTGCCAGACGAACCGCCACTTTCATGATCGGAAGAGCGGCCAATAGCGATGCCACCGACATCGCATAAGGTGTTGTGATCGGGAATAGCGCACCGATCAGGCCACCAAGTGCAAGACAGATGGCAGCAAAGGCGATCTCGTCATTTTCCGATGACCAGGGCACAAAGCGGCGCAGGATCGCTTTCACTGATGGCGTACTTTTGACTTTATCCGTGTCCTGTTGTGCAGCACTGCTACAGCACGCAGAACCGCAAGCAGTCTCAGCCGTACTGCTTCCCGCAGTGCCAACGCCAGTATCAGCCTGTTCTGCAGGATAACCGAGCTTGACCAGTGTCGGGGTTACCGCTTGGCTTTGATCCGCCTGATCGGCAGCAAAACCCAGGGTGACGCTTTCACGCATCATCGAGACATCGACGCAGGCAACACCATCCATACGCCCCAGTGCCGTTTCGATCTTGGACACGCAAGACCCGCAATCCATGCCCGTCACGTGCCATTTGTAATGGACGATGTTGGCTTCCTGGTCTTTGAGGACTCGCTGAACAATCGCATCATCGTCCTTGCCCAGCGGTGTCGATGTGGAAATGCCCTGCCCGTCATCAGAAAAGCTTTGATGTGGCATCGCCTGCGCAAGCGCATTGATCACGGTTTCCCGGCAATGCGTGCAGGAACCGACAGTCGGCAAGTCCGTCCATTTCGCGATGAAAGACATCCATCACCCCAAACAATCAAATATTCATTCATATATTAAAGCAAACGTATTTTGCAGATATGCTTCTGTCAAGGACATTCAAATGAATATTTGAATGTTGGGTCGAGCTAATCGTGGGTCACATGGGCAAAGGTATCACGGACAACGTGCGAGATATGATCGTCATCAATCCGATAAAGGATATGCCGCCCGCGGCGTTCAGAGGCCAGAATGCGTTGATCTCGCAAATGACGCAGATGATGACTGCAGAGCGATTGCGACATGTTGGTTGCCTCGGCCAGTTCCGAAACCGTCTGGGGCTTTTCCATACAACGCAGCACCAGCTGCAGTCGCCCGGCATCCCCCAGAAGGGCAAAGATCTTTGCCGCCGCCTCAATATCGGGCAGGGACAGGTTCTGACCCGTCGCACGTGACGCGTCCCGGGTGACAGCCGCCCCCTGGGCATGACTGAGCCCAAGCCGTGCCGCCGTATCGCATTCGGCACATGGTGCTTCTGTCCCGGTTGCAGGCAGGGTCTCGGTTGATTTTGGTTTTCGTACTGACATGGCTCTATTTTCCATGGCCGCCGGGTAATGGCAAGGGGCAGCATCATATGACGCATCATATCGGTATGATCCTGCATACGGATCTCTGCTGCAAAAGCACGCTCTAAATCATGCCTTTCAGAGCCTTTCCGTTACGATGTCAGACACCCCCAGAAAATCCTCATTGACTCATATCATTAATTTATTCATGTTTTATTTTAATTTAATTACCCAAAACAAAAACAAACCAAGCTATCGGAGCCCCACATGACGGAATTAGGCAAACGCGACACTTTAAAAAACGTTCGCAGAATCAGCACCTTTTTATACTGGATCTGCGCATTGGCGATTTTGTTTGAAATCACCACAGTTCCGCTGGTGATCTATGCGCCGGGCTGGGTTGAAGCCAGCACAAGCCAGATGACGATCAGCGTTGCAGATGTGCAGGCACTCCAAGGTTGGCAAAAAATTGCGACCCTGGCGGTGATGATGATCCCGTCCTTTGTGATTGCCTACGGCATTTACCGGCTGCGCAAAATGTTTGGCGCATTTGCCAATAACATCATTTTCAATACAGAGGCGATTGGTCACTTCAAGGCATTCGGGATTGCACTGATTATCCAGACCCTGATTTCACCGCTGACCGGTGCAGCGTCATCTGCGCTGGCGACATTCAACCGCCCGGAAGGGGAACGCTTTATTTCAATCGGGCTGGGTAACTCGGATATCCATACCCTGTTTCTTGGCGGGCTGATCATCGTGATTGCCTGGGTCCTGGGTGAAGCTGTTCGCATTGAAGACGAAAACCGGAGTTTCGTCTGATGCCCATCATTGTACGTCTTGATGTCATGCTGGCGACCCGAAAGATGAAATCCAAGGATCTCGCCGCACGGATTGGCATCAGTGAACAGAACCTGTCCCTGTTGAAGTCCGGAAAAGTTCGCGGTGTACGATTTGAAACCCTGGCTGCGATCTGCAGGGAGCTTGATTGTCAGCCGGGAGACATTCTGGAATTTGAAGACGAGACCTGATCGTCAGACAACCAATGTGCCGGTGGCAAGTTTGCCACCGGCACAGTCACATCACACCTTCATCCGGTCGCTGTTTGGATCATAGAACGGCTTTAGTGAAGCCTCGGCCGTCACGCGGGTTCCGGCGACATCGATGCTATAACTTGATGCCAAAATGTCGCTGGCACTTTCACCCTCGCAACCGACATAGCCCATACCAACAGCCGTGCCGAGAAGATGCCCATAGGCCCCCGATGACAGATGTCCGACGATCTTGCCATCGCGCAGGATTGGTTCGTTATGGAACAACAGTGGCTCCGGATCGCTCAGCCGGAATTGCACCATACGGCGCTTAAGCCCGCTTTCGCGTTTGGTCAGCACCGCATCCCGACCAATGAAATAGTGCTTGTCGGTTTTAACAGCAAAGCCAAGTCCAGCCTCAAGCACGTGATCCTCGCAGGTGATGTCATGGCCGAAATGGCGGAAACCCTTCTCGATCCGGCACCCATCCATCATGTGAAGACCGCACAGCTTCAAGCCGTGATTTTCACCTGCCGTCAGCAGGGTTTCAAATACGTGGGCAGCCATGTCGCTGCTGACATAAATCTCCCACCCCAATTCGCCAACATAGGAAACCCTGTGCGCCCGTGCGATCCCCATACCGATTTCGATTTCCTGTGCTGTACCAAACGGATTGGTATCGTTGGAGAAATCATTGGGCGATACCGAACCAAGCAGGTCTCGAGACTTCGGCCCCATCACGGCCAGCACCGCCTCGGCGGCGGTGACATCGGTAATCACCACCATATGATCGCCCAGATGACGGCGCATCCATGTTTCATCGGAAAGGCGTGTTGCAGCTGGGGTCACCACCAGATAGGCGGTTTCAGACAATCGGGTGATCGTGACATCGGCCTCAATCCCGGCGCGGGAATTGAGGAACTGTGTATAGACGATCTTGCCAACCGGCACATCCAGCTGCCCACCACAAATATGGTTCAGAAAGCGGGTGGCATCCGGGCCTTCGACCCGGATTTTGCCAAAGGATGACATATCGTACAGTCCAACCCCAGTGCGGATCGCAAGATGTTCGGCCTTGGCATTATCAAACCAGTTGGGGCGCTTCCAGCTATATTCGTATTCCGGTTTCTGATCGGTATTGGCGAACCAGTTGGCGCGCTCCCAACCGGCGAACTCGCCAAATACTGCGCCGTTGATTTTCAACTGCTCATGCACCGGCGACCGGCGAATGCCGCGCGCCGTCGCCTTTTGCCGAAACGGATAATGATCAGCATACAGCAGGCCCAGCGTTTCCGACACACGTTCCGTCAGGTAGGTTTTGTTGCCCTGAAACGGCTGCATGCGGGCAATATCAACATCGCCCAGATCAAACGGTTTTTCGCCATCTTCCATCCATTGCGCCAGCGCCATTCCCGCACCGCCGGCCGACTGAATCCCGACCGAATTGAACCCTGCTGCCACCCAGACATTCTCCATGCCCGGCGCCAAACCAAGGTGATAAGCATCATCAGGCGTAAAGCTCTCGGGACCATTGAAAAAGGTATGAATGCCGGTCTGCCCCAGAAGCGGCAGGCGGTTGATCGCCATTTCAAGGATCGGCTCGAAATGTTCGAAATCTGGCGGGAGCTCATCAAATTCAAAACTGTCGGGAATGCCATCCATGCCCCATGGTTTTGCCTTGGGCTCAAACATCCCAAGCAGGATCTTACCGGCGTCTTCCTTGTAATAGGCGCATTCATCAGGAACACGCAAAACCGGCAGGTTACCAAGATCCGGCACACTATCGGTGACAATGTAATAATGCTCGCACGCATGCAGCGGCACATTCACACCGGCCATTTTGCCAACATCGCGTGCCCACATGCCTGCACAATTCACCACCATGTCACAGGCAATTTCGCCCTGATCGCCGTCCTCAGATTGCCAGAAAACACCCTTGATGCGTGATCCTTGTTTGGTCATGCCGGTAACTTTGGTGCGGCTATGGATCTTGGCCCCGCGTTTGGTTGCCCCACGTGCAAGGGAAAGCGCGATATTGCCCGGATCGCCCTGCCCGTCCTTGGGCAAATAGACACCGGCGGTTACGCCTTCCAGATTGACATGCGGATAGCGTTCGCCAACTTCGGCCGGGGAGAGTTCATCAATCTCAACCCCAAAGGCACGCGCCATGGCGGCCTGACGAAACAGTTCTTCCTTGCGGTCTTCGGTCAGTGCCACCGTGATGGCACCGACACGTTTGAAACCGGTTGCGACCCCGGTCTCATCCTCCAACGTGCCGTATAGTTCCTGCGAATATTTGGCAAGGCGCGTCATGTTGGCGGTTGCACGCAACTGGGCAATCAGGCCCGCAGCATGCCATGTGGTGCCGGATGTCAGCTCCTTGCGTTCAAGCAAGACAACATCTTTCCAACCCAGCTTGGTCAGATGATAGGCCACCGAACAGCCAATCACACCACCGCCGATAATGACCACACGGGCCTTGTCCTGAATATTTGCCAACGCCATAGCCCCTTCATCGAAATGCACCAGAACTTCCGGGACAGTTTCCCTTTACTAACGGCATTCCGCTATAGAACACGGGCCGTTCTGATTATCGGTCTGACGCTAGACAACAAGTATGAACGCGACAAGGGAGGATGGAGCCAAAAGGCGGCTTGGCACTATAAAATCAAGCCAACTGGCACCACCAGACATTCAGCCCACTTTGCACGACCGGGCATAGAGTCCTTGCTGCTGGCAATCTGATTTGCCTATATGAAGATCAAGAACAAGCGCGATTGCAAATACGCACCGCATTGGCGGGCAAAGCCCGCACCAACAGGGAAAACGCCTCGAGAAAGGAAGTCATTCAATGACGCAGAAAGTCGCATTGGTCACAGGTGCTGCACGCGGTATCGGCCTTGCCACCACCAAACTGTTTATCGATCAGGGCTGGAAAGTCGCCATGATCGATCGCGACGGACCGGAACTTCAAGCTGCGTCAAAAACCGTATCGGATGCGGCCTCGGCATTTGAATATGACGTATCCGACCCCGCACAGGTTGATCAAATGATCGATGCAGTGCTGTCGGCCTTTGGGCGGCTTGATGCCGTGGTGAACAATGCCGGTGTTGCCGACTTCCTACCGGTCGAGGAGACCAGCTTCGCAACCTGGCGCCGGATCATGGAAACCAACCTAGATGGCGTTTTCCTGGTGTCGCAGGCGACCATACCGGCGCTTAAGGAAACCAAGGGCGCGATTGTCAATATCGGTTCGATCTCCGGCCTTCGGGCATCCACACTCCGTGTCGCCTATGGCACATCAAAGGCCGCCGTCATTCACATGACCAAACAGCAGGCAGCTGAGCTTGGCGAATATGGCATCCGCGCCAATTGCGTCTGCCCCGGCCCGGTCAAAACCAAACTTGCCATGGCTGTGCATTCAACTGACATTATTTCGGCGTATCTGAATGCTATGCCGCTCAACCGTTATGGCACGGAAAACGAAATCGCCGAGGTGATTACGTTCCTGTGCTCGGACAAGGCAAGCTTTGTAACCGGCCAGACCATTGCTGCCGATGGCGGATTTGAAAGCACCGGTGTTGGTCTGCCGGCCCTTCGGGCAGATAAGTAAAGGCTTTGGAACCATGCGCCCCCTTCGCGTGATTATTACGCTTGCCGCAATCCTGTCGCTGTCATCCTGCCTGACCTTCAACTGGCAACGCAGCGTGCAACAGGCATTGTCAAACGCGTGTAACGCGACGGGGGATTGTGGGTCTGAGGGTCCTGCACCTTAGGTAAACTCGTTGGCAAACTGGAAGCATGACACCAGCATCATTCAGCCAGCGGACCGTAACTCAGTTGAGTTCTAACAATCACGAAATGAGTTTACAAACGTCGTCTGCGACGTCACGGGACACCCAAATAGAGTGATCAATCTTACCTGAAAAAATGCTGTAGAACGGCGCAGCTGTTTGCTGCTTTTCGATCAGGGAAGGCCGCCGGTCCGTGTCATCTGAATTCGCAAACACGACACGTACAGTTGCAAGATAATCAACAAAGTCGGCATCTCTTATGCTTGGGAGCCAATAGGAAGAAGCATCAACCATATCGCCAAAAATCCGGCGCGCCTCAATTTCATCCACAATGCTTTTAGGCTGCGACCATTCTTGCGGATAAGTCTCCCCTACGACGGTCTTACAAACTGTGTGCTTCACATGATAAAGTAAATAGTTTCCACTTTTGCCAAAAGGCAGAACAGTAAAAAATGCGCCGTCCATGACCGTCACACCAATCGGCGGTTTTCCCATGCGCCAGCGGATCACTGGAACCACTGTCAGTTCGTACTGCAGTTTTCTGACAGGCAGACCAAGCGCTTTATTGAATGAATTGAAATTCGCATAGGTACAGTTAACGATTGCACGCGCGCTCAGTCGTTCGGTTCCGCAGCCCACCTCAAAACCGGTCGAAGTTTCTTTAATCCCATCAGTATTATGGCCGCACCTTACCTCAACATCATTTTGCAAAAGCTCATGCAAGACTTCCGCACGGAGCAGTTTAGAATCGTAGATGACTTCGTCTGTAAGGATACCGCCTTCAACATTCCGGACAGGCTCGCCGAATCCCGATAGATCAAGTTTCCGAAAAGGAAGCGATGCATTATCACAAAATTCTGCGTAAGCGGCAAAATCGACCTTACTGTCCTCGGCGCTAACAAAGTAAGCGTTATCGAAGCCGTCCAGAATGCAATTCTTATACTTTCTGTAAAAGTCTTTGAAGCCGCGCTGACATTGTAAAGCAGTCTCGACATCACGCGGGTAATGATATCCGAGATGCAATCTGTTCTGGTTGTTGAGGGTTGCGGCAAGCATCAAATCAGCATTTTTTTCCAGAAGCTTGACGCTCAAACCCTTCTTGGCAATCTCGATAGCCGACAGGCACCCAAAAACACCTCCGCCGACGACAATAACATCAGCACTCATTTGCTCAGACATATCGGCCGCCATTAATATCAATTACTTGCCCATTCAATGAGTTCCAGTGCGGTTGAGTAATATCAAAGCAAATTCGCACCAAATCTTCGAGGGCAAGCAATTTTCTAACCGGGGTTTGCTGTTCATGTTTTTCGACTTCGTCTGCAGTGAAGCCCTCAAACATCCTTGAGCCGTCAATTAATCCCGGTGCGATGCAATTAAACCGAACGCCATTCTTCGATTTCTTCGCGAGCGACTTGGTTAAGCCGACCAGCGCTGCCTTGGATGCCGCATAGGCCTCGTCATAACTTCCAGCCGAACCGGCTATAGACCCCATGAACAATACTGCCCCGCCAGAACGCACATGATCCAGCAGCTCCCTGACAACCTTCATTACAACGATTGCATTTGAGTGAAACACTGCGCTCAGTTCCGTATCTGAGTACTGTTCGAGACTTTTGCCCGGAAGCACTCCAATGCAGATGATTAGCGCGTCTATTGCTTCAACTCTCTTCGCCAGAGTTTGCAAGCTCTCTGCATCTTCAAGATTGACATTGAATATATTCTCACTGGCTGGGTCTGGTGCCCTGCGCGTTGTGCCAATCACTTGGTACCCAGCGCTATCATAATATTCAACCAATGCACGTCCAACGGAAGAGTCTGCTCCGACGACAAAACATGTTTTATTCAAAATATTCACCCGAACGTAAGTACCTGCGACCTAATCCATTAGTATCTTAGACCGTTTCAGACCACATCTCTAACGGTTACATCTTCAATGCAAAATAGCGCCCAGACATGCCTTGCCTCCCGACAGCACATATAATCATCCGAAACCGATTGGATCAAAATGAAATACACGGCTAATCCGATCATGCATTTCATCAATCATTACAATATTCCGGGATGAACTTCGCCGTTATAGAAAGGGTGCTTTGAAGAAAGCGCGGCAAAAACATCTTCATCCGAAGTAAAATCTACCCCTGCAAAGGTCTTCCTGAAGGCCTGCAGCGATGATCGTTCATGTGCTAAAATATCGCAATCATAGTTGCTGGGTACATCAACGCCAAAAACTTCAATAGCCACATTCGGCAAAAAAAAGCGTTCGAATATCTCTCGCGTCCGCTTTACATGATAACCGCTAGTGACAACGGTCAATCGCCCAAATGCCATTTTGCCAACAATATTACGCTTAACAAAATAGGCGTCACCGACCGTATCTCTTGAATTGATATCAGAAAGTACGCAATCTGGATCGAGATGACATATGTCGATAAGGTAGTGCCTGATGACCTCAGCTATTTTCAGATCAGAGTCCTTACGATAATCCCAACCGGTCGTGATAATGTGACTGGCGTCACCGTCACGAAAAAGCGAAACAGCAGCCTCCACCCTCTTTTGGGTCTCCTCGCCGAGCTCTCCGTTGCTTCCCATTAAATGGGCCAGTACTAGGACCGCAGTCGATTGGCCTGATTCATTCTTCATTTTTCTGGCAGTGCAATTTTCTCAAAGGTAACACGATCGCCCCTTGTCACGTTTTCCTTCATTGTCGAGCCAATGACTTCCGGAAGATACTTGGGGGACAATCCGAAGCCAGGGCGAATTCTGCGGATATGCTGACTAGTAATCACTTCACCCTTTTTAAGATCTTCGACAAAATACAATGACCGTCGAAAAATCATATTTTCTGTTTCCGCCTTTGACCGCTTGAAATCACCGTTGCCAAGTGCAGAGAACGCGTCACTCGTAGCCTCAACCAATTCCTTCATTTCATCCGGCTCAAGCGAAAATGCGCTATCTACGCCGCCTTCGGACCTATCCAATGTAAAGTGTTTCTCGATTACAGATGCACCAACGGTCGTAGCAACGATACTCGCGACATTCCCAAGGGTATGATCAGATAGGCCCACTTCCACACCAAATTCCTTTCTCAGGAACGGAATGTTATTGATATTTGCTTGGTCTATCGGAGCGGGATAACTGCTTATACAATGGAAAATGGCCAGTTGGTTGCAACCGTTCGAACGGGCGGTCTCTATAGCGTCGCCAACTTCCTCGAGACTTGCCATACCCGTAGACATCAACATCGGTTTCTTTTTCTTCGCGATGTATTCTATTAAAGGCAAATCGACCAGCTCAAACGAGGCAACTTTGTATGCAGGTGTGTCGAGTTTCTCGAGAAGATCAACAGCCGTTTCGTCAAATGGCGAAGAAAAAAGCGTAACACCAATCTTACGTGCGTAAGTGAAAATTTCGTCATGCCATTCGTACGGGGTATAGGCTTCACCGTACAAATCAAAAAGAGTACGATCTTTCCACAATCCATCCTTGATAAGGAAATCTTCCTTGCTGCTGGGGATGGTCATTGTTTCCGGCGTGTAAGTCTGAATCTTGACCGCATCAACACCAGCTTCTTTGGCAGCTTTTATGGTTTCCAATGCGCGCTGCAGCGAGCCGTTATGGTTTGCCGAAACTTCGGCTATCACGTAAGGCCTTGATGATCTGGAAATCTCGCGACCATTGATGCAGACGTTTTCTCCAGCCACTTTATTTCTCACCAATTTTCCGCAACCTTGTAATTTCGGGTTCTATTTCGCTGGTCCAACCAGCGAAATCCGAAGGTAAATCCTTTACATAGTGCTTGGTACCATCACCGCACTGGGGTACAGCAGTCCAATCACCAGTCAGTAACTCATCCAAATGACTGACGAAAAGA
The DNA here is from genome assembly GCF_011806525.1 of Thalassospira sp. HF15. Classification (GTDB taxonomy): domain Bacteria; phylum Pseudomonadota; class Alphaproteobacteria; order Rhodospirillales; family Thalassospiraceae; genus Thalassospira. Next base: position 391,284 of record NZ_JAAVKI010000004.1, read on the forward strand.
TCCTCAATCTCGTAGATTAGGCGCTTGTGCGCATCCGAAAATGTAGTTTCACCAGCATCGAAAGTTACCTTTCTCTGATAAATGATAGGCCCGGTGTCAAGACCACCATCAATCAGATGTATTGTAACACCTGACGGCGTACCATCGAAGAAAGACCAAAAACCCGGGTGAGCCCCTTTATTGTAGGGGAGGTAAGAGATGTGGAGATTTATGATCGGGCAATTGATGCGAGCAAGTGTGGTCTGCCTTATGATATGGCGATATCCAAAACTTACAATCAGATCATAATCAACTTCGTCTATCGGATCGGCAGAGTGATCGACTTCGCATCCCGCCTTTGAAAGCACACCAATCAGAGATGTCTGCTTTCGACCATATCCTAAAAAAAGAACGCGTTTGGCCGACAATTTCTTACCCGATTTAGAGTTTGTCATTCATGCCTGCGATATTCAAAAAAATGGCTGTTGCAAACAGCGTCAATCCAAAGAGAAAGTTAATAGTTACCAGTTTTGTCTCATTTACGTATGCAGGAAGTTAAACACAAGCCAGAGCTTTATAAAAAGCTCTGGCTTTTCCTGATCGGCAGACTGAGCTAAGCTTATTCCCACTCGATGGTTCCCGGTGGCTTCGAGGTGAAGTCATAGGTCACACGATTAATGCCATTGACTTCATTGATGATACGGTTGGCGATGCGGCCAAGCAGTTCCGGTGGGAACGGGAAGAAGTCGGCGGTCATGCCGTCGGTGGAGGTGACGGCGCGCAACGCACAGGCGTAATCGTATGTACGACCATCGCCCATCACGCCGACGGTGCGGACCGGCAACAGCACAGCAAAGGCCTGCCAGATGGCATCGTACAAACCGGCATTGCGGATTTCTTCGAGATAGATCGCATCTGCCTTGCGCAGCACATCAAGTTTTTCACGCGTGATCGGCTGGCCGGGGATGCGGATGGCAAGGCCTGGCCCCGGAAACGGATGGCGGCCGACAAAGCTGTCAGGCAAGCCAAGTTCACGGCCAAGATCACGGACTTCGTCCTTGAACAGTTCACGAAGCGGTTCGACCAGCTTCATGTTCATGCGTTCCGGAAGGCCGCCAACGTTATGGTGCGATTTGATGGTAACCGACGGGCCGCCGGTGAAGGACACACTTTCAATCACATCGGGATAAAGCGTTCCTTGTGCGAGGAAGTCGGCACCGCCGATTTTTTTGGCTTCTTGCTCAAACACTTCGATGAACAGACGGCCAATGGTTTTGCGTTTGGTTTCCGGATCGGTTTCGCCTTCGATGGCACCAATGAAGGTATCCGACGCATCCACATGCACAAGCGGGATATTGTAATGGTCGCGGAACAGGGTCACGACCTGATCAGCTTCACCGGCACGCATGAAGCCATGATCCACAAACACGCAGGTCAACTGATCGCCAATTGCTTCGTGGATCAGAACCGCAGTCACCGAGCTATCAACACCGCCTGACAGACCACAAATGACCTTGCCATCACCGACCTGTTTGCGGATTTTGTCAATCGCATCGTCTTTGTAGGCGTTCATGGTCCAGTCGCCGGAACAGCCGGCAACACCGTGCGTGAAGTTCTTGAGCAGCTGGGCGCCATGCGGTGTATGCACCACTTCCGGGTGGAACTGCACAGCGTAGAATTTCTTGTCGTCATTGGCGATAGCCGCAAACGGTGCGCCGTCAGACTTGCCAACAACACGGAAACCATCAGGCAGCGCATCAACACGGTCGCCGTGGCTCATCCAGACCTGTTCACGTGCGCCTTCAGCCCAGACCCCTTTGAAGAGGTCGCAATCCTCGATCACATCAACAAAGGCGCGGCCGAATTCACGGTGGTCAGAGGTCGCGACCTTGCCGCCCAGCTGATTAACCATGGTCTGCTGACCATAGCAGATGCCCAGAACGGGAATGCCAAGCTCAAAGACCTTTGCCGGGGCCGAAGGAGCCTTGTCCCAGTGGACAGATGCCGGGCCACCCGAAAGGATCACGGCCTTGGGGGCATATTCCTCCAGGAACGCATCCGAGATGTTGTTAAAAGGATGGATCTCGCTATAGACACCGCTTTCGCGCACGCGACGCGCAATCAGCTGGGTGACCTGGGATCCAAAATCAATAATCAGCACGCGATCAGTCATCGGGCCGTATCTCCGTCGAAGATTGGGTTGCGCCGTACATACGTCAAACCATCGTCATGGGCAACCCGGCGCAGGCGGTCCCCCAACGATGCATTCAAAAAACTTTTCACAAGCGTGCGGGACCAGAAGTGCAATTGCGGCGGATTTGCGCGCAGGGCACCCTGAAATTCCCACAATTGGTCCCTTTTTTCTGCGCAATGGCCGCGCAGTATCCAACCTAACGGAACGCGGGAAACACCACGTCCAAACACGAGCATCAAATGATTGATTAACGCAAGGGACACATCATCATGAGCACTTCCACCGGTAGCAAAATCGCCATGGCCGTTGCGGGCCTTATTCTGATTGCCGGAACGGCCACCGCAATTGCCATGACCCAGAAAGACGGTGGCACCACCCTGCCCCTGATCGGCACCGAGGAACCCGCACCTGCGGAAAACACCAAAAGCCTGATCCCCGATAGCGTCGAAGAAATCGTTCCGGGCATGAAAAACCTTGAGAACGGCGACGCGTCCAAAGGCAGCGATGGCGGCGCAACAGGTACTGGCACCATCTTTGATGAACCGGTGCAGACAACCGAGTAACGCGTTATCGCGCTGGCGGTTGAACAAAATTGGCCCTGCGAGCAATGTTCGCAGGGCCTTTTTCTCTGCAGGCAGAGCAAGGGCGGGGTGAGGCTTGGCTTGGTTTCCATATGCCATCACCGCAACTGCCATTACTTTACCTTGCCTTTTGCGGTCCGTTCGAACACCGCGACAAAGAACCCGTCCGTTCCGTGCACATTCGGCGACAGGCGCAGCCACGGCTTGTCCTTGCCACCCGGTACAGGCACCGATTTTGGTGCATCGGGCCAGATTTCATTAACCGGCACCGGTTTGAAATCCTTGCGGTCACGCATGAAGGTTTCAATCAGACGTTCGTTTTCCTCGGGCATGATCGAACAGGTCGCGTAAATCAGGCGCCCGCCCTTGGTAACCTTGGCGGCACCGGCCTTGAGGATCTTGCTTTGTTCAGCCATCAGGCCGCGCAGGTCACGCTGCCCGATACGCCAGCGCAATGCCGGATTACGACGCAACGTACCAAGGCCCGAGCACGGCACATCCAGCAACACCCGATCAAAGAAACCCGATTTGTTGCGCAGCCAGCTGTCACGTTCGTCGGCAATGATGCGTTGTTGAATGCAGTCACCAGCCCCCGCGCGGCGTGCGCGCTTACGGGCATTGTCCAGACGACCACCATGGGTATCACAGGCCAAAATCCGGCCCTTGCCCCGCATGTCGGCAGCCAGACCAAGCGTCTTGCCACCGCCACCAGCGCACATATCCAAAATCGTCATGCCGGGTTTGGCATCAACCAGATGGACGCAAATTTGGGAGGCCTCATCCTGAATTTCGATCAAGCCGTCCTTGTAGGCGGCTGTTACCAGCATGTTCAGACCAAGCGGCAAACGAAGGCCATTGGGCGCATACGGGGTGCGTTCGATATCCTTGATGCCATCGGCTTTCAGCGACTTGATCGCATCTTCGACGGAACCGCGCAGGCGGTTTACACGCAGATCGAGTTTGGCTGGCTGATTATAAGCCGCCATTTCTGCAGGAAGATTTTCGTGATGGAGCTTAAGCAGCTCTGCATAGAGCCATTTCGGCAGTTCGGTTTTTACGGCACCGGGCTGACCATCGTGATCAAGTGTCTTGCCAGACAGCTTGTTGATCAGATGCTTTTCATTCGGATGAAGCGATTCCGGGCAGAACTGTTCACCATTAAAGCGATCTTCGATATCTGCCTTGTCCAGACCATCATGCAGGACCAAATCAGCGATCATGCGTGCACGACCGTCCTGGAACTGATAGTCACATTCGGCCAACCACCAGCCCAGGCGGGCCTGATGACGGATCAGGTTATAGAAACGTTCGCTGATTTCACGACGATCCCCGCCACCGATATATCGGCGTGATCCGAAATAGCCTGACACAACGCGGTCGGCGTCATCTCGGTTATGGGTCCAGCCATCGTAAAGTTCGATAACGGCTGCTATGCGGGCACCGGGTTTCAAAGCGAAAAATCCAACCTGTTTGCGGGTGACGGGCTGCTTCGCATATGGGAAGCATGCCAACACCTTACGATAAAAAAGCTGATGACGGCAGGGACGCCTGCCGCCATCGAAATTTGAATGCGCCTCATATCATGGCAGGAACCATTCGCCAACAGCGTGAAACGCAAGGCAGCTCAGCCAATCAGCAGGCGCAAGCGCATCAGCCGCCCGGACGATAGTTCGGTGCTTCGCGGGTGATGGTCACATCATGAGCATGGCTTTCACGCAGGCCCGCATTGGTGATGCGCACAAACTCTGCACGTTCACGGAAGTCTGCAAGGGTTGCCGAACCGGTATAACCCATCGATGCCTTAAGACCACCAACCAGCTGATGAATGATCTGACCCGCCGGACCTTTGTAAGGAACGCGGCCTTCGATGCCTTCGGGGACCAGTTTCAGGTTGTCCTGAACGTCCTGCTGAAAATAGCGGTCCGCAGAGCCACGGGCCATCGCCCCGACCGAGCCCATGCCACGATAGGATTTGTAGGAACGGCCCTGATACAGGATAACTTCACCTGGTGCTTCGTCAGTCCCGGCCAGAAGCGAGCCCACCATGCAAGTATTAGCGCCGGCAGCCATCGCCTTGGCGATATCGCCGGAAAACTTGATACCACCATCAGCAATGATCGGAATATCGAGCTTCTGCGCCATTTCACTGCATTCAAGCACTGCTGTCAGCTGCGGCACGCCAACACCGGCAACAATACGGGTTGTACAGATTGACCCCGGGCCGATACCGACCTTGACGGCGTCGGCACCGGCTTCTGCGAGTGCCTTGATGGCATCGGCGGTTGCAACGTTCCCGGCGATGATCTGGGTGTCACCAACCTGTGCTTTGATCTGCTCAACAGCCTTGATCACACCTGCCGAATGGCCGTGTGCGGTATCGATGACAAGGACGTCAACACCGGCTTCAACAAGGGCAGCGGCCCGCTCAAAGCCAGCTTCGCCAACCCCGGTTGCCGCCGCGACACGCAAACGACCGCTTTCATCCTTGCAGGCATTCGGGTGCAGCTTGGCCTTTTCGATGTCCTTGACCGTGATAAGGCCGGTGCAACGATAGGCTTCGTCAACAACAAGCAGCTTTTCAATGCGGTGTTGGTGAAGGAGCTTTTTGGCTTCGGCGGTTTCGACATTCTCGGTCACCGTGACCAGACCTTCGTGGGTCATCAGTTCGGAAACCGGCTGTGAACGGTTGGATGCAAAGCGGACATCGCGGTTGGTCAAAATGCCTACCAGCTTGTTTGAGCTGCGCTCGACAACCGGAATGCCGGAAATGTGGTTGGCATCCATCAGGTCAAGCGCGTCGGCCAGCGTCTGATCGGGATGAATGGTGATCGGGTTGACGACCATACCCGATTCGAACTTTTTCACACGGCGAACTTCTTCGGCCTGCTGAGCAATATCGAGGTTCTTGTGAATGACCCCCATACCGCCATGCTGTGCCATGACAATCGCCATTGCGCTTTCGGTCACGGTATCCATTGCCGAGGAAAGCAGCGGGATTCTGAGTTCAATATTCTTGGTAATGCGGGTGTTGGTCTGCACCTGAGCAGGCAGCACTTCGGAGGCTGCGGGTTTGATCAATACGTCGTCAAACGTCAGGGCTTCGGCAATGCGGGTCATCTGGCCACCTCGTTAATCTGAGTTGGCGCGGAATTTATACACGTTATGCCCCAAATGCCAAGTTTTCTGCGCCCATAACAGCCCTGTGATTTTGTTGATGCTTTATTTTGCGCATTCCGTTAGAAACTGGTCGATGGGGCTGCCGTCAGGCGAGCCCCTTTTTTTATTTTCAGGAATGCGTGCCTCAGCTCCGCCGTTACAGGCTGAAGACAAACTGGTCGTAATCCATGCCGGCATCATTGAGCAGGTCGGTGACCATCTTGATGCCACGCGCCATTCCTTCCTTGCGGTTGGCCTCCTTACCCTCTTCATCACACAGCGCCTTATAGAGCGGAATGACCTTTTCGACCGCATCACGACGCGGCACCCGGCGGTTGGAATGATATCCGATGATCTTGCCATCCGGACCAAAGGTCGGCGTTACGTTGGCCAATACCCAATAGTGATCGCCATTGGCACTGCGGTTGATGACATAGGCGAAAATCTCGCGCCCGGCCTCGATCGTTTGCCACAGCAAGGCAAAAACACATCTGGGCATGTCGGGATGGCGGATGATGCTGTGAGGTTGACCAAGGATATCGCGTTCCCGATATCCGGCGACACGCAGGAACGTGTCATTCGCGTATGTAATCCTGCCCTTGAGATCAGTCTTGGAGACAATGATCTCGTGCTCGTCAAAATGACGTTCTATCCCTGTCAGGCTTAGATTGTCCTGTTTCATCAAATAAATCCCACAAGCAATGGCCACCCCACATGGCCCGTTCCACCCTATCTGCAAGACTATGACCTTGCCCCCTGATCATTAACGACTTGGGCGTGATCAGGGTTTGATGTAACGCAAGAATGCCTGAAGAATTATAACTATTCCAGCCTAGCCCTTTGTATGTATTGGGATAGGATTCTGCTTCTTATTCGACGGGCGACCAGCTGTCGTCGTCGGAAATCTCCGCATTTTTGATGTCGTCTTCGGCGTTATTCTGACCACGGAAGCCTGTGGCAATCAAATAGGCCTCGGGGCTTTCCGGACGCGATGCCGGTGGTTTGGCATGCTTGGTGACGCGGAAATTCTTCTTAACGCGATCAAGAAGATCGTTCTCGGTACCGCCCTTGAAAACCTTCGCAATGAAAATCCCACCCGGCGCCAGAACTTCTTCGGCAAACAAAAGCGCATGTTCGACCAGATCGATAATTCGGATATGGTCTGTCTGACGGTGGCCGGTGGTTTCCGGTGACATGTCGGAAATCACCGCATCGACCGGGCCTTGCAATTCGTGCTTGATCATATCGGGGGCCTTGGGATCAAGGAAATCGGCTTGCAAACAGGTCGCGCCCGAAATTCCTTCCCATTCCAGAATATCAAGCCCGACGACCTGCCCCTTGCCATGCTTGGAGCCGACCATATCAACAGCCACCTGCGTCCACCCCCCCGGGGCCGCACCAAGGTCAACAATGCGCATGCCGGGTTTGAGCAGATCAAACTGGTTATTGATTTCAATCAGCTTGAAGGCCGCACGCGAACGGTAGCCGAGACGTTTGGCTTCCTGCACATACGGGTCATTCAGCTGCCGATCAAGCCAACGGGTTGAGGACAGCTTGCGGCCCTTGGCACTTTTTACACGCGTACGCAGGCCACGGCGTGCGCCGGTATCGATGGCTGCAATGGCCGAACCCTTGCGGCGGCGCTGCCCGCCTTTTCCGCTGCGATTTTCGCTCATGATTTATCCTGAACTGAATTCTGTTGTGGCCATATCTGTCGGGACGCGAACGTCAACCGATCAGGAGGAAGCCGAAATATGCGACACTGTATGACGGCGTGCGTCGCATGGGTCAATAGCATGGCCATCGGCACGCATCAAATCGACCAGAATGCCTTCCCGCAAGCCTCGGTCTGCGACCTTAAGCGTCGCCAACGGCCAAATATCGCGAATCGCGGCAAAGATCGCGGCGCCAGCATCCATCAGTTCGGCGCGCTGATTGCCGATGCATGGATGGCCCTTACGCTTGTCCGATCCCATGCGCAGCAACAGTTCGGTCACGCGTTCTGCATCATCAAAACGCAGATCAGATCCATCAACCTTGTGGCGTTCATACCGTTCGAGGCCAAGGGCAATCCCGCAGAATGTCGTCACGGTTCCCGATGTCCCGACCATCTGGACCTTGTCATCATCCAGCATGTCCGAACAGCAATTGCGTTGGGCGAATTCCTCAAGCCGCTGGCGGATTTCGCTGCGCATGGCTTCAAACCGTTCGCGGCGCTCCTCGACCGTGGCATAGCGTTCGGTCAGGCACAAAACACCACACGGCATGGAAAGGGTTTCGATGCACTGGGTCTTGCCGGTTTTATCAACCTTGATCCAGCAGATCTCGGTACTGCCACCGCCAATATCAAACACCACCGCATAGGGGCGTTCATCCAGAAGTGCCGAACAGGCCTGAAGCGCCAGACGGCTTTCTTCATCCGGGTTGATGATATCAAGCGTGATACCGGTTTCGTCATGAACGCGCTTAACGAATTCATCGCGGTTATTTGCGGTTCGGCAGGCCTCGGTCGCAACAGCGCGCAGCTTTGCCCCTGGATGACGACGCAGTTTCTTGGCGCAAACCTTAAGCGCATCAATCGCGCGATCCATCGCGGCATCGCAAAGATAGCCTTTTTCACGCACCCCTTCGCCAAGGCGCACAACACGTGAGAAAGCATCAATCACCTTGAAACCGTCATTGCACGGGCGTGCGACCAGAAGTCGGCAGTTTGAACTGCCAAGATCAATCGCGGCATAAAGCGGGGCGGTGATGCAATCGACCATGCGCGATGATTTTCCACCGTGGTCGGGCACATGAACAGCTGTTCCCGGTTGCGGCATGCCCGGCTTGTCGGGACCATCCAGCACGACATTACCGCCCATTGCAGCGCCGCCTGCCGGGCTGTTGGCCCTGTGCGAGTTGCTATGGGGGGAAACCTGCTTCACCGTTTGAAAACCTGTCTGCTATTGCGCGCTCATCATTTTGTATCGCCGATCATCAAGACATTTATGTGACGATCTTGCGAATCAACTATATGAGTGTAACGACAAACACCCGCAAGGCAAATCCCGTATGCGGTAATCGCATGGTTGAACAGATCGAAACAAAAAAGGGGTTGCCAAAACCGGGTGGGTTTTATACATAGCGGCCCACACCGCGCCGCACGTTGCACACGGTGGACCAAGTTTTGTTGGGGAATAGGTTAACGGTAGACCTACGGACTCTGACTCCGTCAGTCCTGGTTCGAATCCAGGTTCCCCAGCCAACCTTTCCGGAGATCGCAGTGCATTCTTCGCCCTGCGTGTGGTACGTTCCGGACGATAAATAACGTACGGAAAGTCCTGCTGGGGAATAGGTTAACGGTAGACCTACGGACTCTGACTCCGTCAGTCCTGGTTCGAATCCAGGTTCCCCAGCCACTTTGCACCAACCACCCCGCAAGAACATCCAGACCTTCCAAAACGCAGCAGAATTGCAGCAGAACCGTCTTCGCCCTAGAGTACTTTGTCACTTAATCTTGATCGGGGCATTGCATGAAGAAGGTTACTGGCGGCTGCTTATGCGGCAAAGTCCGCTTTATGACACAGACGGAACCACTTCGGGTTGGGGTCTGTCATTGTCTTGATTGTCGCAAACATCACGGGGCGCTGTTTCACGCCTCGGCGATTTTTCCGGAAACGGCGGTCGAGATTATTGGAGAAACCCAAAGCTATCAGGGACGGCATTTTTGCCCGGAGTGCGGATCATCGGTCTTTTCATGCACTGATGACGAGATCGAGCTTCATCTGGGCGCGATGGATGCCCCGGATCAGTTCACCCCGACTTACGAGCTTTGGACGATCCGACGGGAAAAGTGGCTACCGGATTTTGCTGTCAAACACTGTTACGAGCGCGACTGACCGATCATCTGTTGCAACGGCCCCTAATCACTTAAGTGACAAGGCGGTGATGCCTGATCGGTTTTATCGGCATCACCTGTCTTCTGCCCATCAATATAGCGCGTGCCATGATCAGTGATCAGCACGTCGACCGGAACATCATATTGATGCGGGAAAATGTTCTCGAGCCGGGTGGCTTCAAACCCAATACCAACCACCAACGGTTTTCGCTTTAGCGCCGCCAGTGTCCGGTCAAAGAAACCGCCACCATATCCCAGACGATACCCTGCCGGATCGAACCCGACCAACGGCGCAAGAAGCACATGCACAGCGATTTCCGTGCTATTGGCTGGTTCGGGGATCCGTGCGAAACCCGGCACCATTTCGGTATCTGGCGTCCAGTCATGAAAAATCATCGCCTGATCCTTGCCCGGAACAACGGGAAGGGCTGCCTTCCCCCCTGATTTGACATGGGCAGTGACCACAGGACGCAGATCAATTTCGTTCTGGATCGGCCAGTAAAACCCGATCGTCGCGGAAGGGCGATCCTTCAGGAACATCGTAAAATGGCCACGGATTTCATCGGATAGTTTTTGGTGGGTCCCCGCATCAAGCCCGGACCGCCATCCCAACAACGCCTGCCGAACAGCATGACGCCATTCCGTCTGTTTGATTGCATCGCCGTCGACAGGGGCGGCTGGAAGATCAAGGATCATGAATGCCCGGAGAGTTTGTTGGTTTGAAAAACGTCACCTGACGAGGCTACACCAACAAGAGGCCCCCGAAAACGCATAACGCGCCGGAAACCCGGCGCGTTAACGGTTGTCAGCAAAGAAAGCTGCAAGCCAGATAGAAATTTAGAGAATGGCGAGTTCTTCTGCCGACATGCGGCCGTTGCGACCTTCAATCAGCTCAAACTGAATTTTCTGCCCTTCATCAAGTCCCTGCAGACCAGCACGCTGAACAGCGGTGATGTGCACGAATGCATCTTTGCCGCCCTCGTCCGGGGTGATGAAGCCATAACCCTTGGTCGCATTGAACCACTTAACCGTTCCGGTAGCCATATCCGTAGTCGTCCTTAGTTTAGTATGCGCATTTCCAAACTCAGAAATGCTTGAAAACAGTCCCTGCACTACACCGGACAAAGGCACAATTACCATCAACCAGAGAGCAACCACGCACTTGAAAGATGCACTGCATCGTTTCAATAATTACCGAATTTTCGGCGTAGTGCAATGGATTCATGCATTAAGTTCTTTTTTCGCTACCAGACATTATTCGCCATGTGATGTGTATCACTGGGCTTTAACTGCCCTGAACCGGATACACCCATAGATAAATCAAACCCTGACACGAATTCCCGTAAAGGTTCTGTATCGCGACAAATCAGCGACAAGTCGACCACAATAACCGGGGGTAGATCGGCCTCGACGATGTCGGTTCGACCAAACATGCGGATATTGGTGCTGTCACCGATGATCCCGGTCAGGCGACCGGCAACCAGAAGGTCTACCGCCTGCTCAAGGCTGCTAAGGTCATGCCAGGCGACCTCACCGCGCAGCGGCAGTTCGGGCCGCGGCAAATTGGCAAGGATGCCGATATCCACATTTGGCAGCGTGCGGATATCGATGCCAGCACGCTGAAACACTCTGAGTTCAAAGCGGACCTTGCTTGCCGATGCAATCGTGTTTTCAAATTTTATCGGATCGGATGCCAGAACACAGTCGGTCAATTCGCTATCAAGGGCTTCACCGAACCGGTTGTAGGGAAACACATCAAATGCGACTGGTCGCACCTGAGCCTGAAGACGGGTTATGAACTTTCTCTGTCCAGGCAGGGCATGACGGCCCCAATTCGGATTAAACACGATATTGGTGGCAACACGGACCGCATCTGACGCCTTTGCAACGGGAACACCAAAGCCCAAAACCAGAATGGAACCGGTCAATACAGCCATCCATCGCATTGTGTGACGGGTATTACGGATCACTTGAACGCCCTGCATTTTTAATTATCCCGGCAACTGACGTGCATGAAGAACCGCAGCCCGGCATGCCAATGACATTCATATAATGTCGCGCGCTCCAAATAACAGATGCACCAGCACAGACAGCGTCACCTTTCCGACACTGCAAACAAGATGGTTCCACGTGCACCGACCCGATAGCTAGGCCCGCCGGGAGAAAGAACAAACCCGCAGGTTCCCGGGCCGAGTTCTCAGTGAATGTAGGGCTTGGGAGTTAGCATGTCAGGATCATTGTTATCGTTGCGCAGTTGATGAATGCGTTGATCCAATGCAAACAGAAAATCACGGTTCAGCGGTGTGTCATGGCATTGCAGGGTAAGGTCAACCACATGAACCGGCGGCAGAGGAACGGTTTGCAATTCCGGATCATCTGCAAAGAGGCCAGCATGGGCAATCAAGAGATCAATGCGACCGATTTTGACCAAATCAGCACCTTGGTCGATGGTCCGCAAGCCATACCATTCTACGGGGATTTCGAATGGCAGATTGAATTTAGGCAGAGTTGCCAGATACCCGACGGAAACGACATTGCGGTTGAACAGATCTTCGCCACGCCGCCCATAAATGACCATTTCAAAACGGATGTCGTAGTTGGAGTGCACAGAACCGGCAATTGGCCTTAGCGATTCGCCAACAATGCAGTCAAATTCGGAATTGTGATAAAGCGCCATAAGCCGATCAAACGGCACGCCGTCATTCCAGATGATATTCGGCGCCGTGATCAGCGCGTCATAAAAGGTGCGTTGTGCGTTGTCGAGAGTCGAAAGCCAGCGGGGTGTGACAACGGCGACGTTCCCGACCGAAACCTCCTCGACCGCTGAAAGATCCTTAAGACCCTGCTCTTCGGCGCGCCCGGGAAATGCCAGCACAATGAACAAAATTGTTGCTGGTGAAAGCAATTGGGCTGCACGGCAAACAAGTTGTGATAACAGCATTGACCCGTCCCCTTTGGCGATGACTGCTTTCTTTTTTTAACTTCGATGTGGCCCCTAAAAAACACTCCCGACAAGCGCTTGTAACCAAACACTTAACCGCCCATTTAGTCGAAATGACTGATTTTGTCATTTTGTCAGGGATAGAAATACGTGACAAAACCCTATGCTTTAGACGATGATAGAGCCAATCGTATAAAAACGTATAACGTGCTCTTAATCGTGCACGAGCACCCTAAAGCATCGGTTAACAACGATGAGGGTTCAAATTGGGACACCGCCAACTGAATGGGTATGGAATTCGGATCGGATAACAGGCAGTGACAGCGACAACCAAGATCGCGAACCCGCGCGACATAGCGCATAACGTTATGGCGCTCGTTAACGAACTTAACCTGCAGCCGACGCCACAGGTTTACCATGTGTTCTACAGCTATTTGACGGATGAGGTTCCCGAACTCAGCCAATTGATCAAAGTTCTGATTCGCAACACGCAGGACCTTGATGAAGAGACTGTGTTTCGGATTTACCACAAGTACCTGGGCACTCACGCGATGCAACAGCATCTCAAACAGGGGGTCGAAGGGCTTCAGTCTGCGGTCGAACGGGTTGAAGAGGCGGTCACATCCGTCATGCGCGAGACCGATACATTCTGTGGTGACATTGATGTGGCATCAAAACAGCTGCTTGCCGAAGACATCACCTTGCAGGAAGCAAGATCGGTCAGTCGCGATCTATCGGAAAAATCGACCAAAGCGCGCAATTGTTACAGCTCGTTCAATGGCAACCTTGAGGAGTACCACAAGGAAGTCCTTCGGGTTCGAACCGAGCTTGAACTTGTTCGCCGTGATGCTCTTACCGATACACTGACCGGGATTGCCAATCGGAAGAACTTTGACACCTCGTTGCGTGATGCCGTGACGACGACCATGGAATCCGGTGCGCCGCTCTCGCTTTTGATGATCGACATTGATCACTTCAAGGACTTTAACGACAATTTCGGGCACCGTGCCGGGGACGGCGTGCTTAAGGCCGTGGCAAGGGTTTTGGTCAGCTCAACGAAGGGTGCAGACACGGTTGCGCGGTATGGCGGCGAGGAGTTTGCGATCATCTTGCCTGACACCGAGCTCGAAAATGCAGCAAAACTTGCAGACAAGTTGCGCCAGAACGTTTCAAACCAGCACATTATAAATAAAAAAACCGGCAAGGATTTCGGCAAGTTAACCGTTTCAATTGGCTTGACGGCTTATAATCTTGGAGAGAATATACTGGAGTTCGTAGACCGGGCAGACAACGCACTTTATATGGCAAAGCAGGACGGCAGAAACACCTGCATAACCCAGTAGAGGCGCCTTCTCGGAAAGCAGCAAAACAGGACATGAATGAATACATCTCTGAACACAGAGAGCATGAATTTAAAAACAATAACAAAACCAATAAGACACCGAGCTAACACACGTGTCCGAATAGGCCGAAAAGAACAGGGTCGATGATCTAAAAATCGGGTCTGTCATGTACAACATGCTTATGGGGTGCAGTGGCTTTGCAGGGCGGAGAAGCAGATGAACACACCGAACAACGAACGTAAGATCGAGCTTGAACACAAGATTTTCAAAACGTTCGAAGAATGCCACTTCCAGAAGTCTGATATTTCAGACGAAGCTCTTTTTGTCCTGAAAATGGCAGAAGGATCGGTCGTGTCTTTGCCGCTGAAAGCAATTTGCCGTGAATTTGATATTGATCCGAATTCCAAGGACGGCGACCTGATCGGCCTGATCGACAAGGCGCTTAACTTTGTCAACGTACTGCGCCCGGGCGACAACCTGCCACGCGAAGTCTTGACCGGTGAAGCATCCTGGGCTGTTGACGAAGACCACAAGGCCATTGCCTATAACCGTATTACCATGCAGTTGGTAACCTGGATGTCGGGGAGCGAGGAACTCATCACCGACCCGGACGAATTGATGCAAATCGCTGAAGACCCGAACACCAAAAAGAAGATCAACCAGGCCTTTGATGAAGTCGCCGAGAAACTCGGCTTGGGTAGGGAAAACCGCGAAGAGGTCGTCAATCTTGTCCATCAGGTTGCCGATGAGCTGTCCTATATCGAAACTTTGCGCGTGAAGTACCGCAGTATCCTGATGGTAGATCGCAAGTTGCAGGAACTGCGTCGCATCTATGCCCATGAAAAAGGTGTTCTTGAGACCGTTACACAGGCCATTCGCCTGCTGGATGATGCCAAGAAAAAGTTCGAAACCACGTTTGACGAGCTTGACGCCAACACCGGCGAGATCATGTCAGTCCTGCGTAACTTCACCTCCCAGCGACAATATATCCGCAGCCAGCGCGATGACCTTTATAAGCGCTTGCGCGCATGGCAGCCGCTGATCGAAGAGTGGGAAGAACTGGAACTTGAACGCGGTCCAAAGGCCGTCAATCTAGTCAAAAAAACCTATCAGTTCCTTGCGCCGCGTTTCATGAAGGTCAAGGAATGGCTGTTGATGACCAAGGTGCAGGATGGTATTTCCGAGCAGCACAACTTCAAAAATGAAGACGAACGCATGGGCAAGCTGAAAGGCAAGATGATGCAGTGGTAGGCCCCTGCCCGGCTCTTTATGAAATTCAAAAAGGCGCGCTGATCAGCGCGCCTTTTGTTTTTTTACGGACCGGGCATCAATCCCGTGTCGGCCCCTAACGGGTTTGCTCACCCGTCATGGTGATCTTAAGCGCCACATGTTCGTCAAGAACCGCAATCGACTTGGCGGCATTGGCCGGTACAGGAACCTTTCGGTCGATACAATAGGCGATCATTGCGGCAGCAAGTTCAGCACCGGCAGTCGGCACAATCGCCTTTTGCCCTTCATCCGATGTAATTGTCATACGGGCGATGACTTCCGGTTTGCGTTCAACTTCGAAACTGCTGATCTGACCAGCCGGTAACGTCTTACCGGTCCGACGACCATGGGCCAGAATGGCCTTGATCAGTTCGCCATCCTCAAAAACGATGCAGCGTATCTCACGCATGGCCAGAAATCCTAAAACAGTTGTTTGATTACATATTGTTATTGTGAAGCAACAACGCAAACATCAATTGTGGAGTTCGCACCAGACATAATGCTGATCCCCCAACGCAGCATTAAGCATATGCCTCAGCTGCTGGCCAACCAGATACCAACACCAATCATCAGAGTTCCGGCAACACGGTTGAGAATACGTACATTACCGCTTTTTTCCAGAAACTTGCGCAGTGACCGGCCACCCGTGGCATACAGCGTCATACAAATCAGCTCAGTCACAAGAATGATTGCGACCAGAATGGAAAGCTGGGGTGCTATGGCATGCTGAAGACTGATAAACGGTGGCAACAGGGAAATCATAAAAGCCCAGCCCTTCGGGTTGGCAATCGCCGTAATAAAACCCTGCGCGGCCAGCCCGCCAGCCGAGGCTGTCTTGGCACTTTCGACCTCGGTCGAAATCGCCATACGCCCGCGTGAGCGCCACAACTGAATGCCAAGCCAGGCCAGATAGGCCCCACCGACATACTTAAACACCGCAAAGACAGACGGGTACTGCAACATCACCGCGGCCACACCAAGCGCGGACGCGACAACAACAATACCGACACCAACCAATTCGCCCGCCATCATCCAGAGCGTACGTTTCAGACCAATTGTCATGCCAAGGGTCAAGGCAAGTGTCATGCACATGCCCGGTGTAATGGAGACAAAAAAGGCCGTGGGGATGAAAGCCCCGATCAACGACAAACTCAGCATGGTCTTTCCTGTGGCTTGGATGGCGCTAAATCCCGACGGTCATTGTTGGGGCATGACATCGTCGGGCGAAAATGACTACCCGATTAGTGAAATCCGGACCAGCATCTTTTTGACATGGCGGCAATCACATCAAAGTCACTACGCCTGACTGCCCCAAAATCAATGCCGTATCGGCGAAAACGCGCGGGGAAGAAAGCTAAGCCGAAGAGGTGCCGCTAAATTCCACCCAAAAAACACAACAAAAGGTACAAAAATTACTTGACCTAAAGGAGCCCCGAGACGAAATTGGGGGCGTCGCCAGTACTGACTGGCATCCAAAGCCAATTGATGAAGACCGATGACCGCAGACATTTGCAACATTGATGCATATGCCGACCGTGCCGAAGCAAGCGCTTCTGGCACATTCGTGCTGTCTGCCCTTTCCCTTATTGCCGGTCTTCTTGGTCTAGCAGAGCTAGGCGCGCTACGACTTACGCGCCCCTGAGCAAATCATGCCGGCCCGGATCACGTTTTCTACATGTCGATCCAATTGCCGCAGCTCAGGGGAAAAAGTCGCGCCAAACGGCCCGCACTCCTTCCAGACAGAATTTACATACCGGGCAAAGACCCGTTTGATCAGGAAACAAGATAATGGCTAGTGCAAACGACAATCGCGTCATCATTTTTGACACCACTCTGCGTGACGGGGAACAGTCCCCAGGTGCATCGATGACGCTTGATGAAAAACTGCGTGTGGCGCAGGCACTGGCGGAACTGAAGGTTGATGTCATCGAAGCAGGCTTTGCCATTGCATCGAACGGTGACTTCCAGTCCGTCAATGAAATCGCAAAACAGATATCGGGCCCGACCATCTGTTCGCTGGCCCGTGCGGCCAAGGGCGATATCGAACGCGCCGCAGAGGCTTTGGAGCCAGCTGAGAACAAGCGTATTCACACCTTCATCTCCACCAGCCCACTGCACATGAAATACAAACTGCAGATGGAACCGGAACGCGTTCTGGAAAAGGTGGTCGAAAGTGTGACCCTGGCTCGCAACTTCACTGACGATGTTGAATGGTCGGCAGAAGACGGTTCGCGCACCGAGCATGACTTCCTGTGCCGTTGCGTTGAAGCGGCCATTGATGCGGGTGCCACCACGATCAACATCCCGGACACTGTCGGTTACACCACGCCGACCGAATATGCCGAACTGATGACGATGTTGTTTAACCGTGTACCGAACATCGACAAGGCCATCCTGTCAGTTCACTGTCACAACGATCTGGGCATGGCGGTTGCCAACTCGATCTCGGCTGTGAATGCCGGTGCCCGTCAGATCGAATGCACGATCAATGGTTTGGGCGAACGCGCGGGTAACGCCGCACTCGAAGAAATTGTCATGGCGATCAACACCCGTAACGATGCCTTCCCGTTCACCACAGGCATCGACACGACCAAAATCATGAATGCATCGCGTCTGGTGTCCGCCGTTTCCGGCTTTGTCGTACAGCCGAACAAGGCCATCGTCGGCGCGAACGCCTTCGCCCATGAAAGCGGCATCCACCAGGACGGCTTCCTGAAGAATTCCGAAACCTATGAAATCATGAAACCGGAATCGATCGGGTTGAACAAATCCAGCTTGGTGATGGGCAAACATTCCGGTCGTCATGCCTTCAAGGAAAAACTCAAGGAACTGGGCTTTACCGAACTGGGCGACAATGCCATTGAAGACGCATTCGCTCGCTTCAAGGAATTGGCCGACAAAAAGAAAGAAGTCTATGACGATGATATCGTTGCATTGGTCGATGACGGCATGCGCGACAACGAACACATCAAGTTCGTTGGCCTGACGGTTACTTGCGGCTCCAAAGGCCCGCAAACTGCCGAGCTGGAACTGACCGTTGACGGCGAAACCCGTACCGCCAAAACCACCGGCGATGGTCCGATTGATGCGACGTTTAACGCGATCAAGGAAATCTATCCGCATGACTGGCGCCTGAAACTCTATCAGGTGCATGCTGTCACCGAGGGCACCGATGCCCAAGGTACGGTAACGGTCAAACTTGACGGGGAAGACCGCACGGTTGTCGGCAACGCGTCGGACACCGACACGGTCGTCGCATCATGCATCGCCTATGTCACAGCGGTGAACAAGCTGATCGAGAAAAGCAAGAAAACGGCACCCGATGCCATGGCATCCTAAGCAAAGCTTGCAGATCGCAATCAAAGGGCGGCACGTGTGCCGCCCTTTTCACGTTTGAATAGCAGCAAGACATGCCCTGTGATAGGATATCGGCAACCGTGACAGGAGTTGCCCATGGCCTGCGCCAGCAAACCTTTCCGTGCCTTTCGACGCAATCCGATCGCTTTGTTTGCAATGACCCTGTCTGTTGTCATTGCAGCGACATTTGTGCGAACACCCGCAAAAGCTCAAACCAGCGCTTCGGGCCAGTCCATTACCGTCCCGTCATTGCCTTACCCAAAAAGCGGGCTGCGACAGCGCCTGATTGCCGACGGGAAATCCATCCCCGACGTGGATGAAAGCCTGCAAGCTGACATCCCGGCGCTCTATTTTGAACCGAATGCGGATAACGGAACGGTCAACGCCCCTTATCCTGCGGTCGTCGCCCTGCCCGACTGCGACAACCATTTTCCCAAGGCGTGGATATCAACTCTCCAAAAATCCGGATACGCGGTACTGCTCATTTCGCCACCAAATGCGCATCCGACGCAGGATTATTGTGGTGGCGGTCACCTTCAAACGCCCAAACATGGTTTGTCATATTGGGCATTCGATGCAATCAGCGCGCTTTATTACCTTTCGGAGCAAAAGGTGATCGACCCTGAAAATATTGCTGTCTTCGGTTATGGATATGGTGCTGGCGCCGGTCAGCTTGCGATTTATCGTGATGGGCACGCCAAACACTACCAACACCGCTTTAACGCACTTGTCGGGCTCAGACCGCAATGTATGTCGGAAATGGACAACTTCGTCCCCAGCCTGCTTGTGGGCGTCAAGAATGATCCGTTCAATCCACCGGCATGGTGCCACTGGCGGATAGATCGGGACCTTAAGCCCAATCGGCAAGACGTCACCTTCAAGACAGTCGAAAGCAGTGAAAAGGTTGAAGACCAAACGACTCGCAGGCAGCTTTCAGTTGAGACAAACGTCGAAACAGTCACTCTGATCAGCGACTTTCTGTCGCGCGCGCTATCAAAATGAAAAACGTCAAAATTTGAATTCTTCCGCCAAGATCATATTCCTGATCATGTTTTTGCTGCCTTATTTCAGGAAAATTACGCGCCTTAATTATTCCTCAATCCCCTGAGCAGATTATTCGTGCATCGGCTTAATCCTTGCGCTATCAAAGCCGATACATTCGTATTCAAGATTTTACTTTTAACCGGGGCACAGGGCAGGAATGTTTTCCAAGCTTCTTGGGGTTTTATCCTCCGACATGGCGGTGGATTTGGGTACCGCTAACACACTGGTTTACGTCAAGGGACGCGGCATCGTCCTGAACGAACCATCCGTGGTTGCCATCACCGATGAAAAAGGCAAGAAACAGGTCCTTGCCGTAGGTGAAGAAGCCAAGCAGATGCTCGGTCGTACCCCGGGGTACATTCAGGCGATCCGCCCGCTGCGTGACGGCGTTATTGCGGAATTCCACATCGCCGAAGAGATGATCAAGCACTTTATTCGCAAGGTTCACAACCGTCGCAACTTTGCAAGTCCGGAAGTCATCATCTGTGTACCGTCCGGTTCGACCGCAGTTGAACGCCGCGCCATTCAGGAAAGTGCTGAAAGTGCGGGTGCTCGCAAGGTCTGGCTAATTGACGAACCGATGGCTGCGGCGATCGGTGCCGGCCTTCCGGTAACCGAGCCAACCGGCTCCATGGTTGTTGATATAGGCGGCGGGACTACCGAGGTTGCCGTTCTGTCGCTAGGCGGTATCGTCTATGCACGCTCGGTCCGCGTTGGTGGTGACAAGATGGATGAAGCGATCATTGCTTACATCCGCCGCACCCACAACCTTCTGGTCGGTGAAAGCACCGCAGAGCGTATCAAGAAAGAGATCGGTTCGGCCTGCGCCCCGGATGACGGCGATGGCGCGACGGTTGAAATTCGTGGTCGTGACCTGATGAACGGCGTTCCGAAGGAACTGCTGATTTCTGAACGTCAAATCGCAGAAAGCCTTGCAGAGCCGGTATCGGCGATCATCGAGGCGGTGAAAGTCGCTCTTGAACAGACCCCGCCGGAACTGGCTGCTGACATCGTGGACAAGGGTATTGTCCTGACCGGTGGCGGCGCAATGCTGGGCAACCTTGATTATGTTCTGCGTCATGCAACCGGCCTTCCGGTTTCGATTGCAGATGATCCGCTTTCCTGCGTTGCTCTGGGTACCGGTCGCGCGCTGGAAGAGAAGAAAATGCTGCGTAACGTTCTGCACACAGCATACTAAACAAGGTCGGCTTGAATTTTAATCACCGGGTCGTATCCTTACTGGACGCGACTCGGTGATTTCGTTATGGTTGAATATCCCGCACGGGATGAAGAACAACCTTTTGGGAATTCGCGGGGAATACATTGGCACAGCATGGTGGTCCGCAGCAGCGTATCTTTTCGCCGTTACGCACGGCCCTTCACCGCTTCGCTTTTATATTGCTGATTTTTTCGGCTTTCGGCCTGATGCTTCTGGGCAAGGCCGATACTGTTTTGATCGAACGCATCCGTGCGGCGTCGGCTGATCTCGTATCCCCGGTCATGAACATCGTTTCCCGCCCTGCGGCCAGTATCAATGAACTGACCGACAAGATTTACAACCTTGCCCACCTTTATGAAGAGAACGAGCGCCTGCGCCGTGAAAACCAGCAATTGCTGGCTTGGCAGCAAGCGGCACGCAATCTTTCGCATGAAAACGCGCGCCTGCGCGATCTTGCAAGCTACACCTCCCCGCCTGCCCTGCATCTGGTGACGTCACGCGTGATTGCGGATATGGGCGGTGCCTATGCCCACAGCTTGATGATTTCTGCCGGATCACGCGACGGCGTTGCCAAGGGACAGGCTGTGATTTCCGACGAAGGCCTGATCGGTCGTGTTGCAGAAGCTGGATATCAGGCATCGCGTGTTCTTCTGATTACTGACATCAACTCGCGTGTGCCGGTGGTTATTGAAAACTCCCGCGACCGTGCGTTTCTGTCGGGTGACAACACAAACCGTCCGTTGCTGACCTTCCTGACCGCCGATGCGGCAGTCGCACCGGGCGATCGTATTTTGACATCGGGCCACGGTGGGGCCTTCCCGCCGGGAATTCCGATCGGGATCGTATCATCGGTCTCGGAAAATGCCGTTCGGGTTGCACCAATGTTCCGACGCCATCAGCTTGAATATCTTCGGGTTGCTGATTACGGCCTTCAGGGCATTCTGAGCAACGAACGCATTCGCCAAAGTCATCCTGCGAACACAGAAAACACCACAGAGCTCTCGCCAGAGCTTCCTGATGGGGTCGGCATTGTACCGGCAAGCCCGGCAGATGGCGGAAACGAAACGGTCACCCCTGGCGCGGCAGGGGAAGCCCAGTGAAACCCGGCGTCTGGCATAGACTGGACATTATTGCGCGGGGCCTCTTACCTGCTTTCAGTGTCTTTGTCCTGTTGCTGATCAACCTTCTGCCGATCAGCGTGCCGTTATTGTCAACGGCCTCACCGGCCCTGGCCCTGATGGCCGTGTTCTATTGGTCGGTGAACCGCCCCGACCTTTTGACCGCTGTCACTGCCTTCCTGTTGGGCCTGTTGCAGGATCTGTTGATGGGACTACCGCTTGGCGTCAGTTCGCTTGTGCTATTGCTGGTACAAACCGGATCGGCAAGTCAGGGACGTTTTTTCCATAACAAACCGTTCAGCGTGATGTGGTGGGGCTTTGCACTTGTCGCCATTCCCGCACTTCTGGTGCAATGGCTGTTAAGTTCGGCCCTGCTCGGCGCATTGTTGCCGATCAAGGCGACCCTGATCAGTTACGTGCTGACTGCTGTGCTGTTTCCGGTTGTCGCCTGGGTTCTCGCACGTGCGCAGAACGGTCTTCTGCGATACGTCTAGCGCCACTTGCATCGGGAAGAATCTGCGCAATATTGATGTTTTGGCAACGGCTATCGGCTATGCTGAAACAAGTCTGTTTTCATCCCCGTCGAAGCGGGATAAAACGGGCCCGAAATTGAACACCCGGCCTTACGGCTACTGACGAAATACAGGTATCCATCGCCCATGTGGCATCGTGACTCAGACCGGTTCAGACTGTTTACCCGACGCGCCCTGATGCTTGGTGCGGGCAAGGGGGTATTGCTGACAGGTCTTGCCGCACGCATGTATTACCTGCAGGTGCTTGAAAGTGATCGTTACCAGACACTGGCCGACGAAAACCGCATTTCGCACCGCTTGCTGCCACCGCCGCGCGGACTGGTTACCGACCGGTTTGGCGCACCGCTGGCCATCAACCGGCAGAACTATCACATCATGATCGTGCGCGAGCAGACACCAGATGTCCGCCGCACACTTGAAATCCTTGATCAGATTATCGAACTGGGTCCAGACACCATCGAACGCGTCGAACGCGATGTCGAGCGAAGGCGTTCCTTCGTCCCGGTGACGGTGCGCGACAATCTGACATGGGATGAAGTCGCACGTGTCGGTGTAAATGCGCCGGATCTGCCGGGCCTGATTATTGATGCCGGACGGTCACGTGACTATCCCGAAGGCCCGCACCTAGCCCACACACTGGGGTATGTTGCAGCTGTATCGGAAAAGGAACTGACGGGCGATCCCCTACTCGAACTGCCGGGCTTTACCATTGGCAAAAGCGGCGTTGAAAAGGTTTATGATCTGGCACTGCGCGGAACGGCTGGCACAAGCCAAGTAGAGGTCAACGCACTGGGGCGCGTTATTCGCGAACTGGAACGCGAGGAAGGCGACAGCGGCAATACCGTTGTCATGACACTTGATCTTGATTTGCAGCGCTATGCCAATCAGCGCCTCTCGGACAAGGAAAGTGCATCTGCCGTTGTCATGGACATCCATAATGGCGAAGTTCTGGCACTGGCATCGCACCCGACCTATGACCCCAATGCCTTTACCAACGGTATTTCGCACAAGCTTTGGAACAGTCTGATCAACAACCCCTACGCACCGCTGTCAAACAAGGCGGTGAACGGCACCTATGCGCCGGGCTCGACGTTCAAAATGTGTGTCGCACTGGCCGGGCTTGAAGCCGGCATTATTTCGCCGCACCAGAAGTTCTTCTGCAACGGGCATCTTGATCTTGGCAATGCGCGGTTCCATTGCTGGAAACGCGGTGGTCATGGCTGGATGAACATGCATGATTCCATCAAGCATTCCTGTGACGTCTACTACTATGAGATATCCCAGAAAATCGGAATTGATCGCATCGCTGCCATGGCACGCAAGCTTGGCCTTGGCGAGGACACCGGCATAGACCTGCCCAATGAACGCAGCGGGCTGATCCCGACCAAGGACTGGAAAGAAATCCAGTTGGGCAAACGCTGGCAAGGGGGTGAAACCCTGATTGCGTCTATCGGGCAGGGGTATGTTCTGGCCACCCCGCTGCAGCTTTGCACGATGACCGCCAGGTTGGCATCAGGCAAAGCTGTACGTCCGCATTTGACGCGCGACAATGTCACCCCTGAAGGTGTCACCAGCCGTCAGGCGGAAGAATTCCCGGAACTTCAGGTCAACCGCGCCAATCTTGCACGCATTCGCGACGCCATGAACGGTGTGACCAATGAATTGCGCGGAACTGGCCATCGTGCCCGTATTTCCATCAAAGGCATGGAAATGGCTGGCAAAAGCGGTACCAGTCAGGTGCGTCGCATCACCATGCGTGAACGTCAGACAACCGGCGTTCTTGATAACGATGTTCTGCCGTGGAAATACCGTGACCACGCCTTGTTCGTCGCGTTTGCACCGGTCGAAAATCCCCGCTATGCCTGCGCGGTGGTCGTTGAACATGGCGGCGGCGGATCAAGCGTCGCCGGGCCAATCGTCCGTGACCTGCTGCAAAAGGCGCAGGAACTTCAATCTGCGCGCCAAGGTATCTCCGCAGCTGACCTGCCCAATAGCGCCAGCCTGCGTCGCGATCCATCCCAAACCGATCAGGATGAGGGTTAAACCATGGCGGGAAGCAGATATCGTATTGGTGAAGATCCTGATTACGTCCCGATTGGGCGGCGGTTGCTATTGCTTAACTGGACACTTGTTCTGCTGATTGCAGCCTTGTCGGGGATCGGCTTTGCCATGCTGTATTCCGCCGCCAACGGATCGCTGCAACCCTGGGCAGAACGCCAGATGGTGCGTTTTGCCATTGGTGCGGCACTTATGATCATTATCGCGGTTACCGACATACGCATATGGCTGAAGCTTGCCTATTTTTCGTATTTCGTCGCGCTGATTTTGCTGATTGCCGTCGAGATCAAGGGTGATATCGGCATGGGGGCACAACGCTGGATCAACCTTGGCTTCTTTCAGCTACAGCCCTCCGAATTGATGAAGATCTCTTTGGTTCTGGCGCTCGCGCGTTATTTCCATGGATTGACCGCTGAGGATGTCGGGCGCATCACGCTTTTGATCCCACCACTTTTGATGATCGCCGCCCCTTCCGCGCTTGTTTTGCGCCAGCCTGACCTTGGCACGACATTGCTTTTGATCGCCGGCGGTGGTGTGATTTTCTGGTTGGCGGGTGTGCGCATCTGGAAATTTGCCCTCGTCCTTGGCAGCGCATTGGCCGCCATCCCCATCGGCTGGCAATTCCTGCGTGAGTATCAGAAAAACCGCGTTCTGACCTTCCTGAACCCGGAAAACGATCCGCTGGGAGCCGGTTACCATATCACGCAGTCCAAGATCGCGCTGGGCTCTGGCGGCTTGTTTGGCAAGGGCTTTATGCTTGGTTCCCAAAGCCATCTGAACTTCCTGCCGGAAAAGCAGACCGATTTCATCTTTACCATGCTGGGCGAAGAATTCGGTCTGGTGGGCGGCATGGCGCTGCTTGGGCTTTATGCACTGGTGATCACGTATGGCTATGTCATTGCGCTACGTTGTCAGAACCAGTTTGGTCGCCTTGTCGCCATCGGCGTGACCTCAACCTTCTTCCTGTATGTGTTCATCAATATCGCCATGGTGATGGGGCTTATTCCGGTCGTGGGTGTTCCCCTGCCCCTTGTGTCCTATGGTGGCACGGTGATGATGACCATCCTTGTCAGTTTTGGTCTGTTGATGAGCGTCTCAATCCACCGCGATATTCGAATTTCGCGTCAGGGTAATGACGACGGGCGCAGCTAAAGACCTGCGATATCACACTCAAGTATTTCGTTTCGGCTGAGTTTTCCGCTCAGACGTCGGACGGGAAAAGGTCTTTCAACTCGCAAAGCGTTTTGAAATCCGCCAGCTTGCAACGATTGCGGCCCGTGGTCTTGGCGTCATAAAGCGCCCGGTCCGCCAGCGAGTAAAGTATTCCCGAAATATCGGCTCGTTCCGAACTTCGCAGGGCTTCAAACTGCTTTGCCACGTCCGGGTCAAGCTCTGCCATCCCCTGCGTCGACGGCAGACCGGAAACACCGAAGCTTGAGGTAAAGGAAAGCGTATTTCCTTCGTAGTCGACGCTGCTCGCTTCAAGCTCCTTACGCAGACGTTCGGCCACGATCATCGCACCTTCCAGTTCCTCGCCGGGTAGAAGGACTGCGAACTCTTCGCCCCCCATACGGGCCGGAAGATCGATTGTGCGCAAGGTTTTGCGTAGCGTCTCGGCCAAGGAAACCAGAACAGCATCACCGGCCTGATGACCATATGTATCGTTCAACGCCTTGAAACGGTCGATATCAAGCAGAATAACGGATACAGGAGTATCGCGACGGCGCCAGATCGAGATGGCTTCTTCCAGCCGTCCAAGATAGGCACGCCGGTTTGGCAGTTCCGTAAGCGGATCCGTTGAGGCAAGCACTTCAAGCTTGCCCATCGCTTCGTTTAGTTCCTGAGTACGTTGTTTGACACGCTCTTCAAGGGTGACGTTCGCATTCTGGAGTTCGTCGCGCGCCCTTCGCAATTGACCAAGTTGCTGACGGATCGTGCCAAACA
Organism: Thalassospira sp. HF15; assembly: GCF_011806525.1. Taxonomy (GTDB): domain Bacteria; phylum Pseudomonadota; class Alphaproteobacteria; order Rhodospirillales; family Thalassospiraceae; genus Thalassospira. The sequence continues at coordinate 417,900 of NZ_JAAVKI010000004.1, forward strand.
GGCCAACCGTCACCGATCCAAGCAATTGCACTTCGTCGTCATGGCGATGTTCTGGCGGCATTTGCAACGGACGGCTAACGTCAGTCGGGTCGGAGTTGACAATATAGTTTCCCAACCGGATCACGGGCCGGGAAAACACATAGTAACTCATGGCGGCAAAACACATCGCCATCGTCGCGGCAAGAACCATGGTTGCCAGAAAAGACCATGAAAGGCGTGTCGTATAAGCGTTCACATAGACTTGCGGGTTCAGGTCTATGATCATTTCGCCGATGGTGCTGACAGGTGTGCGATCCGGATCGCGAACCGGAACCGTGATGGTTTGTAAACCACCAAACATCTTCTCTGCCCAGTGCGATGTTGAAATTTCGCCAGCCGGCCGCTTGAGCTCAAAGAAAATTCCGTCCTGGGCATTGGTCAGGGTCACGCGCGCGATGGAACGATTGTTAAGCATCCCGCGCGCCAGAACATCGGCCAATTCACGGTCCCGCTTAACCAGCACCTGCGTTGCGACCGGGACGCTTGAGGAAATGATTCGTTGATTGGCCTGATGATAGACGCCATCAAGCCATTTATAGTCCTGATATCCACGGATTGCGATGATCACAAGCCCAAGGACCACAGCCAGCAAAAGTGAATATTTCAACTGACGAGCGGCAATCGTGCTGCCCAGTTTCAAACTGGCAAGAGCATTTCCTTGCGTTTCGTGAGAGTCCCTTGCCAACCGTATCTACCTCGTCTTCCTGATGGGGTTACCGGGAATGGCTTTTGTTTGTCAATCCGGTTGGCCATCTCCGGGATGCAGCATAAAGCTATAGTCTGTGCCAGATGGAGAATTGGCAATACTAAAATCACCAAAGTTCAGGTGCGTCCAATCCCTGCCATCAAGAACATCTGCGAAGTAGGAGATATTATCGCGCGTAATGGCCTCCATCCTGAAAGAAATTTCGGGATGGTTGGACAGAAATTCAACTCCTTCGATGTAATCATGTAGCAAAACCATGACCCATGCACCGGCAAAGAAATGCCCTCCATGGGTCATGGTCATCTTGCCTTCTGCGACCTTTTGCAGACCATCAGGCGACCAGTTCAGACCGCCGACGAACACATCTTTTCCCGGCTTGCGACCCGCTTTCTCAAGCGCAGCAATTGCGCCAAGCGCGATATCGTCATTTGCCGCCCAGATGGCATCAACACATCCACCGCGGTTCAGCCAGTTTTCGGTTTGACGGTACGCTTCATCATATGACCAGTTGGCGACCAGGCGGCGCTGTTCCTTTAAAAGTGGAAAACGGCTGAGCGCATGATCAAGGCCCTGCAAGCGCTGAAGTGAAGCCGGGGTTTTGCGATCACCTGCGATTGAAATGAGGCACAACGGCGCGGGCTGCTGATGTTCACTTTCAAGCCGCGCACCATCAATCAGGGATTTGGCAATATCGTAACCAGCCCGTTCGTTATCTGGCGTCAGTGACAGGATCCAGTTTTCAAAATCCTTCCCCGGGTAGCCATGCGCTTTCTTCTGTTGATCTGTCAGATCATTCAGCAACATTGCCACAGGAATACCGCGCTCTTCCGCTTCAAGAACGATCCGGGTTCCTTGCTGATGCTCATTCACGGCAATGATGTAATCGGGTGCAGGATCAAGCGCAAAAACATTCTGTGCGCTTTCGATCATCTTTTTGCTGTCGCGGTCGCTATCGAAAACAATCAGCTCATACCCGAACTGATCGGCCGCAGCCTGCATGGTATCACGGACGTCTTTCCAGAAACCGCGATCACCGTATCCCGGATTAATGAAAGCAATGCGCGGCGGCGTGTCTGCAGGACCGGAATTCATCACTTGGGCTTGTGCTGGCATCACCAGCAAAGCAATCAGTCCCAAAAGAAAAGGCACGGCGAGGGGCTTCAAAGGTGTTTCCTGTTTTCGGTTTTTTGTTCTTGTTTCCATCTGCCAAAGCAATCTTTCATCGCTTGCGCTGGCATTGCTGGGTATCAAACTGCCATACAACCCATGAAAGACAGACGCCTTCAAGTCCTGCAATGCCTTGGAATAACCCGATCAATTGTCGGATATCATCCAACCCGTTTAGCAGATTTGAATATACATCTGTATACAAACTTGGCGTTAAAATTGAAACCGGTACTTCACACTTTCAATATGAAATCTCGGGCGTGTTAGCCCGCACCTGACTGGGCATGTCGCAAGGCGGCCACCAGTTCTTCATTCGACATGTTTGCCCGGTTCTTGATCCCCTTCTGTACGGCCAGATGGTACAGGTCATCTCTTCGCCACTTATCGTATTTGGGCGCATTGTGCAGCCGACGCGTAGAAGTTTGCCGATCAGTTTCTCCAGAGAGTTTATTGTAGTTCACCACTCTTGCCTCCTATGTGGGACGGTCACAAGCAGTCTGCGCACTTTGTTCAGCTTCGCTGAATTGAAGTGCGTCCACATTTCATGTAGGGGGGTTTTGCGGAATTTTCTATCGACCAATGACATTTTTCACCGTCATCAGGTCTAACAAACTGAGCAAAAATAGAAAAATTCGGCGCGGCAATTTCTATGAGGCGACCCGTTCTTGGTCCGGGTCAGCATTACAGCCAGCCTGCAGACTATTTGGTCGTCAATAGGTCACGCATCGCGACAAGTGTTTCATTCGCTGTCGTATCGAGCGCCGCGATCCGATCACGAAGCGGATCACCAAAATCGCCGTCGAAACTTTCAAGTGCGAGGGCCTCTTCGGCCAGCCTCAGGGCTGCCATATTTCGAGCCATGCCCTTGATCGCATGAGCAGACCGATGAACACCACCTTGGTCTTTGTTGTCTAAGGCTTCCACAAGACGCGCGCGTTCTTCCTCATAGGAGGCAGGCAGCAAATCAACCAGAAGCAGGACCTGATCCTTGCCAAGGGCGTCGCACAACTCGTCAAACCGGGCGATATCAATCAATTCCATCTGCACACCTTCCCGTGCTGCAAAGATCATTATCGGCGTTCACACGATATTTCTCAAGACGGACAAACAAGCGCAATCTCATCGTCGGCTATTTGGTCGCGAGGGCCGAGCACGCATTTATCACCTCTTGCGCCCAATTTAGGGTTTTGGCATCCGTCGACTGCATGTGACGGTATTTGTCAAACTGTGCGGCGATCAAAGCCAGACGCTGCAAAAACGCAGGCGGATTATCCAGTGCCAGCAATTCATTGGCAAGCGGGTCGAAAGCAGCATTCTGAAATTCAAGGGACAGGCTGATCCGTGGCTCGCTGGCATGGGGGCTTGCCCGCCCGCCCCAGTGATATAGATCTTGCCGCCATCCCATGACGGCACCGGGCTTGGCGGGAAGTGCGCGAACATCCTGCAAACGCACCTGGCTCGGTTCGGAAACCGGCGTCTGGTAACTCTTTTCAAAGTTTCGCGGCAAGACATGCATACAGCCATTATCAGGCGTCGCATTGCTGAGCGGCACCCAAAGAGAAAGGCTGATCAGCATGTCATCCCCAATCACACTCTCCCCCTGATAATCACGGTGGGGTGGCCATCCGCTCCCATCTGTCCGGGGATCAACGTGCCAGGCCCAGAAATGCGGTAACAGCGCAACCCGGTCCCCCAGAAAATGCGTCAGCAATGGACGCAGGCGACGAAACACATCCCACGCTTCGTCATAGAGATAGATCAACGCTGGCGACAATCCGCCAGCAACCAGCGCCTCAATGCCGATGCGCAGTTTCATAAGATCGTCGGTTGGCAAAATATCCCTGATCAGAAAATAGCCTTCATCCCAGAAACGATCAGAAAGCACGCCAGCGTCAAAGCCACCACAACGCCCGTCATCCGGGCTTCCCCCCTCGGAAATGGACAGCTGCGGATTAAGCTTTTGCCAGACCTTGATGTCGGTCGCGTTTTGGGGTGTGATCATGGGAAAATGTCCGGTATTGAATATGGCCGGACGATACGCAGCACATTCTGCAATAGCAAGCGCGTAAAACACAGCACACAGTCGCAACGCTTTCTCGATGGCAATCAGGATCAGGCTTGGCACCCGACATGACAAAAGACCTCATTCACCCCAAGCCAGAGGCCCCGATCAATCACGGCGGGGCAATTGATCGGGCAGCGCAGCGATACGGTATTCCTGCAATTGAATGGCTTGATCTATCCACTGGCATCAATCCGTTAGCCTACCCGGTTCGCGGCATTGATGGCGCACATTGGCAAAGACTGCCGCTGGCAACAGAACTCGATGCGTTAAAGCAGGCAGCGCAAGCTTACTATCAGACACCCACAACAAAGCACATTGTCTGCGCACCGGGCACGCAGGCCCTGATCCAGACGATCCCCTTCTGGCTTAAAGACCGGATGGCATCCCCGACTGAGCCAAACGTGCATATCATGGGGCCAACATATGGCGAGCATGAGCGCTGCTGGTTGCGCGCCTGTTATCCGGTCGATAACCATCAAACCATTCCAAATGACAGATGCGACCGGGCTAAGGATATCTTGCGCACGGCAGATGCCGGAACAGTCGTTGTGCAGGTCAATCCGAACAACCCGGACGGGGCCATCTATCCACCCACAGATATCATCGCGCTTGGTCAACTCGCAGCAACACGTGATTGTTGGCTTGTGGTCGACGAAGCCTTTATGGACTGCGAACCAAACCAGTCAGTCTGTCGGTATATTGATCAATTACCAACCACGATTATCCTGCGGTCATTTGGCAAGTTTTTCGGGCTAGCCGGGGCACGGCTTGGCTGTGCCATAATGGATATCGACCTTGCGCGCGACCTTGAAAATCGCATCGGTCCATGGGCCATTCCAGGGCCTACATTGGTTGTCGGCACACAAGCCCTTCTGGATCAATCCTGGCAACAGGATACACGAACCCGACTGAGCAATGATGCAGCACGGCTGGATCAGCTTGTGACAGAGAACAGCAAGCTAAAGCTTTCAGGGGGAACAGATCTGTTTCGGTACTATCAAGGCACAGATTGTAAGGCCTTGGCCGATCATCTTGGTCAAAAGGGGATTTTGGTCCGACTGTTTGATCATGACGCCAACAAGGTTCGCTTCGGCTTGCCCGGGACGGCTGCAGATTGGAAACGCCTTGAAGAAGCCATGGCAGCATTGGGCTAGCCCAATGACTACGACGCCTTAGCGTTCACTTTCTTCCCAGGATTGCTTTTTGCGATAGATGGTCGAAGGACTGACACCGAGCGCATCAGCCGCACGCGGAATGGATCCACCACAGCGTTCTATCGCGTCTTCAATGGCCTGTTTTTCAACCTGCCACAGGGGCTTGATCTCGCCAAAGGTTCTGCCATCAGCTGCAAATGGAGATGGCGACAGAGCTGGGCCTTCATCTGCACCGACGCTAACCCCGACACTTGCACCAAGCAATTGATTGCTGCGCTCGGAATGATGATTTTCAACAACCTTGCGCATCTGACGTGCACCCGCCAGGAAGGCGAGCGCTTCGGGGTCGCCTTCCCAAAGGCGTCCCGGGCTACCGGGCTCGTTTGAAACAACCGGATGGGGTGGCGGGGCCTCGATCGTACCTGAGCCGAACTGATCCCCGTCCGAACCGCTATTGACCGGACGGGGCACCATCGACAGCGTGACCTCCGTCCCGTTATTCAGAACAACAATGTTACGGATGATGTTTTGCAGCTGGCGAATATTCCCTGGCCAGGAATAACGCGCAAACAGGGCTGAGACTTCGGGGCTAAAGCGTTCAAAATCGCGCCCCTCTTCCCGGGTAAAGCGTTGCAAATAAAAATTGGCAATCTGCAGAATGTCATTATCGCGATCGCGCAGTGGCGGCATATGCAGCGGTATGACGTGCAGCCGATAATAAAGATCTTCACGGAACCGGCCGGACCGGACTTCTTCAAGTGGGTCGCGGTTGGTTGCACAGACAAAACGCACATCGACCGTTTCAATCGAACTGCCACCGACCTTCTGGAAGGACCCGGTTTGAATGAATCGCAGAAGCTTGGTCTGTAGATCCAGATCCATTTCGCAGATTTCATCAAGGAACAATGTGCCGCCGTTAGCGCGGTGCGCAGCCCCCTCACGATCAGATACAGCACCGGTAAAGGCGCCTTTCACGTGACCGAAAATCTCGCTTTCCATCAGGTCTTTGGGGATGGCGCCGCAGTTTAGCGGAATGAAAGGTTCTCTTGCACGTTCCGAACGGCGATGGATTGCCTCTGCTGCAAGCTCTTTGCCGGTGCCCGACTCACCTGTCACGAACACGGTCGCACGGCTCGGGGCAGCGTTTTCAATGATGCGATAGATATCGCGCATGTTTTCCGAACCGCCGATGATGTCAAAATACATCTCGTCGGTATCAGCGTCTTGTGGGTCAACTTCGGCGTCTGGCTGTGGCGACGGCCCACCTTCGACAGCCTTTGCCACGGTTTCGCGCAATTTGTCTGCTGTAAACGGCTTTAACAGAAAATCCCACGCGCCTTCACGCATGGCTTCGACAGCGACATTGATTGATCCGTGCGCGGTGATAACCACGATCTTGCAGTCGGGCGCAATCTGGGAAGCGGCACGAAGAACCTCGCGACCATCCATGTCAGGCAAAATCAAATCAAGAACAAGGACATCCGGCGGGTTCTGACGCAGTCGTTCAATGGCGTCGGTGCCACTGACGACATGGTCAACAAAATGGCCATCCGCACGCAGGTAATCCTGATACACGCGCGCCAGCGAAAGTGTATCTTCAACAATTACAATGCGTGCCTGCTCTGGCATTTTCTTGTTCGTATCCCGATATACAACTATGGGTCAGCATACCGACAGTGTTGCTTATCCCACAACTACTAACATTTGTTGCGGTCACCGCCCAAACCATACACAATCATACCAACGTTAAGAAAAGCATAGCCTTTACCGGGGTTTCGGCCTTGGCTACTCGCTTCAAGGGAGTACGGACTTGAACTACAAGACAGAATTCACCAATGGTACCACCACAGTTGAAGTGACCGGTCGCTTTACATTTGGGGATCATTCGAGTTTTCGCAAACTGATCGAAGAAGTCCGAGGACATGAAGCATCTACGCTTGTCCTGAACATTTCCGGTGTCGATTTCATTGATTCCGCCGGGCTAGGGATGTTGCTGCTAGCCCGCGATGAGAGTGAAAAAACCAACACCACTGTCGTCTTGCGTGGTGCACAGGGGCAAGTAAAGCGCATGCTTGAAGTCGCCCGTTTTGACACCCTCTTCCGTTTGGAAGACTGATCAATGCCTGCTGGCGGGGAATCACGTGCAAAGCATTTGATCGCCGTTGCGCAATCTGTTGCGCAAGAAGACGTCGATCGACTTGTCCAAAGCTCAAACATCTGGAAAACGCCAGATGCATTTTCCGTCAAATACGCGTTTGGTCAAACACCGGAAGACTTTTCAAGTCAGCGGCATTTTTCCTTTTGTATTATGCCGCCGTATGTTGGACGTGACTGGCTTGGCAGTCTGATCCGGCTCAATTGCGAAACCTTTGTCGAATGCTTCCCGGAACTCGATCTGGACGACCTTGCTCCGCTATCTGGTAAAAAGTCGCGCCCCAAACAGGACCTCATGGTCTGTCTTTCCACACGCAGTGCCTATCACCTGCCCGTTGCGCGCAAGTTTGTCACCAGCCTGCGCCATCGCGGACTGATTGGTGACAGCATCGCATCATCAGTTGAAATGGCCGTTCAGGAGGCTTTTGCCAACTCGCTGGTGCACGGCAATCTGGAACTCAATACTGGCGGCCATTTATCCATGGACCGCTTCAAGGAACTTGGTGAGGAAACAGAGCGCCGTCTTGCATCTGCAAACCATGGTGCCCGTGCGATTATCCTGACAGCGCGACGCCGCAAGAATGGTCAGGTCGTAATCAGCATTAGCGATCAGGGTCAGGGCTTCACCCCACCTGACGAACAGGCAACCCTCGACATTACCCGCAAGGACAGCACCTTTGGCCGGGGATTACCCCTGATCAGAAGTCTTTGCCAGTCGGTCAGTTTTCTACGCGATGGACGCACCATCGAACTGACATTTGACGATGACCAATCCGCCAAGCTTAGCCCGGAGGTCGCGTTTCTTTCCGACCTTGAACATCGGTTGGCAACATCAACCGATACCGGACTTCGTAATCCCCAAAACGCAACCATCCTGATCGCCGATGACACGATGTTGTCGCGTGAAATTATCGCATCCTATTTGCGTGCCGACGGGTTTACCAACCTTGTATTTGCCAAGGATGGTGAAGATACCCTTGCCCAGGTCAAGGCACACAATCCTGACCTGATCATTCTTGATATCATCATGCCCAAGCTTGACGGCTATGCGGTATGCAAGGCGCTTCGTGCCGACCCGGCCTATGCCACAACCCCGATCATTGCCCAGACAGCGCTTGAAGAGAACGAGGGGCGCACCCGCATTTTCGATGACGGGGCGACGGATTTGATCTTAAAGCCTTTGAACAAGGCCGAGCTGATCGCACGCACCAAGATCCATCTTGAAAACCGGCTTCTGGTCCAACAGCTTCAGGCCTATCAGGAACGCACGCAATCCGAACTCGAACTTGCGCGCGACATGCAGGAAAACCTCAACCCTGCGCCGGAACATTATCGCGGTGTGGGGATGGATTACGGCATGCGCATCAGTGCGACCTTCCAGATGTCGTCGGAGCTGGGCGGGGACATGTGGGGGCTGGTACCGATCGATGCCCACCGCCTTGGGGTCTATATCGTTGATTTCGCCGGTCACGGACTTGGGGCCGCGTTGAACACATTCCGATTGCATTCCCTGATATGGTCAGAACAGTTCCATGATCAGACGCCAGATGCCTATTTGCAGGTGCTTAACCGCCGTCTCAAGGGGCTGTTGCCGGTCGGCCAGTATGCGACGATGCTCTATGGCATCATTGATAAGCAAAAGAACGTTTTTTCCTATGCCAGTGCCGCCTGCACGTCACCGGTGCTGGGCAACACTGTAACCGGTGATGCGCATTATCTTGATGGATCGGGGGTGCCGCTTGGCGTCATTCGGGATGCAAAATACGAAACCCGCGAAGTACCATTCGACAAGGACAGCTTCCTGCTGCTGTACAGTGATGCGCTGATTGAAACCACACTTGATCACGGGCAGTTCTTGTCTGAGGAAGGGCTGCTCACAATGTTGCAGGATACGGTTACTGAAGGTGGCGCCGATATTGATTTGGCAGCACAGATCGCCGATCAGTTCATGGATCGGGCCCCGGCAAAACTTGACGATGATTTTACGATTGTGTCCTTGCAATCAGCGCAGATTCCGTCAGCCCTTTCAGGCTGACAAGATCAGGAAGCGTAATGCTTTCCGCCAATACTGGATTGCACAAGGTCGCCGAACGGCTCGATATCACCCCAAACAACACACCGATGGTCCGAAACCATTTCAGGGCGGGTTGGACCAGAATTACCGGCACTCACCTGCAGACGGTTCGCGATCACCGCGCGAACCAGATTGGCAAGCCCCTTGCGCGCTCCGGCGTGATCCGGCTCAGAGGCCAGAACCGCACCAAGTTGATCAAGGGCACGCAGCTTGTCACGACAACCAAGCAAATCGGCGGCAAGAACCCGTAATTCCCGTGCGTCCGGACGCAGGCTAATGGCGATTTCAAGATGTTCAAGACCCAGATCACGACGACCGGTCTGGATATAGACCCGCGTCAGGCCCAAATGGGTTGCCCCATCCAGATCATCAATCAGCAATGCACGACCAAACGCATTCAGGGCCAACTCGGAAAGACCGAGATCAAGCAATACATGGCCCAGAACCCTGAGACGAGCCGGTTGGTCGGGAAGGCTGTCAATCAGATCACGCAGACGGGAGCGGATTTCAGGCGCAAGGTCAATCTCGCCCGCGATGGCCATTGCTGAGGTTTGCAAAGTCTCTGTCTGCGACGACATGGTCACGGCCCCGTTCCCGCCAAAATCCGGAACCGATGATTGTGCTATTTTGTGCAGATATCGGTTCGCCTTTTGACAGAGTACCGTCATTCAGTTGCGAGAAGATTAACCGAGTCGCAGCTTGGGAGGCCTGCTATGACGAGACATAGCATTGACGCGGACGCTTGGACCCAGTGCTCAGGACCTAATGCTTAAGGGCATCCTCTAACGCATCAAGCCTGACTTCACGATTGGGACGTGCAAAGAAATAGCCTTGCATCAACCGCCCCCCCAAGGTGGTCAGGACATCGCGCTGGTTTTCGTTTTCAATCCCTTCAAGCACGCAATCAATGCCAAGGTTCTGGCACATATCGATCACCGTCTTGACGATCCGGCGACTGCGTTCGTTCTGTGGCAACGGGGAGACGAAGCTGCGATCCACCTTGAGCACATCGAATTCCAGCTCGTGAACATAGCGCAAGCTGGAATAACCAATCCCGAAATCGTCAAGGGCAATGCGCGCGCCGTGATCGCGCAAATACCGGATACTGGTCCGTGCCGCCGCGAAATCGCGCAAAAATGCGGTTTCAGTGACTTCGAAGGTCAACCGACCGGGATCAATATTGTATTTCTTGATCTCCTCAATCAGCCATTCCACGGTGTCTGACAAGACAATATCGCGTGCAGAAAGGTTAAAGGATACTGGCAGCTTTTCAGGCCAGTCGGCCATATCATTCATGAGCTTTTCGAACAAAACCCGCGTCAGAAAACTGACCTGCCCGGTCTTTTCGGCAACCGGGAAGAATGTCCCCGGCGAAACAGGCCCCATCAGGACACTTTCCCAACGGGCAAGCGCCTCAAGTGAGCAGACCTCGCCGGACTGGATATCGAAGACTGGCTGATAATACAGGCTGAGTTCCTTCGACAAATCCGCCTTGCGAAGCGCCTGTTCGATCTGGGAATCATGGCGGATCAGTGTTTCATGGTGGGCCGCAAACAGGACCGCTTCACCCCGGGCATTCTTTTTGGCGTGATACAGGGCAAAGTCGGCACGCTCGAACAAACCGTTCGGACTGCGCGCCACAGTCGGATAGGTCGCAAACCCAAGAGATGCCGACACCTGAACCGTAACGCCGTTCAGAATGAACGGTCGATTGAGGTCGTCACACAGCTCCTTGCCAAGCGCCATCAGTTCCAGCGGGTCGCCATAACCCTTCAGGAGCAAACCAAACTCATCCCCGCCCAAACGCGCCAGAAGCGTCTCGGGACCAAGGATTCTGCGAAGCCGCTTTCCCGCCTGCTGCAACAGCTCATCACCAGATGGATGACCATGCACATCATTGACAGGCTTGAACCCGTCGAGGTCAATCATCGCAACAGCAAATGTTTCATTGTCCTTTGCATCTTTCACCGTGTTTTCCAGCACGGAGAAAAAGGCGCGACGGTTTGATAAATCGGTCAGAGGATCAATAAGCGCCAAATTCTCATTTTGGCGTGACAACTCGATCATTGCCTGATGCTGGACTTCCAGATCCTTCTGGGTTTCGATCAGGCCGGAAAAATTGGCATAAAAGCTTCGAATGATCTGAATGATCATCACGGAAACCAACGCCATATTCACTGCAATCGCGACGTAAACCTCGTTGTGGCTGGATCCAAAGAAAATCACGAAGGTGCCAAGCACAATCGCAACAACCAGCAGTGCCGCAGGCGGGAAGTTCACAAGACAGAAAATACAGCCAACAACCGTGATCGAGATGAAATAGGCAACATGGCCGCGCTGATAAGCATCGCCATAGCCAAACATGGTGATGGCCCACACGGTAAACAGGACGGCGATGACAACCGCCAGCACCCTGATACGTTTCAGATGTCTTATGCAGGCATCAATATCATCAACATCAATTTTAGCCCTGTCCCACGCGATTGCGCGAACGATACAAATCGTACCAAGAACAATCACGGAATAGATCGTCATCCAGTCAGGTGCACTACCATAGTGGGTGTAGGCGAGGGCAACCGCATTGGCCAGAAGCAGCATGTAAAGGAAGGGAATCTGACGCGAAAGCGCACCGACCTGCGCGCGCAGCAGTTCCGGCTTGTCGGTCCGAATTTTAAGCGTGTCGGCAATACCTTGCCAGATACGAGGGGCTGCCACCTGTCAGAGACCTAATGCATTCGTTGTCATGTAAAAATATTACACAGAATTATCCAACGGAACATCCCTGATTGTGGACTGCAATGAAAGATCCGCTGCGCGCGGGCATACTAAGGCTTCTTCTCGCGCGGTGATCTTTTGCCTGCGCTCTTTTTGGGGCGTTTCTTTGCCGCCTGTGCGCGAAGGGCTGCACCAAACGCCATCTGGGCAAATTCAAGCAACCGATCCTGATCGTCGAGCCATTCACCCGGCGCTTCGAAATAGGCAATGGTATGGGGGGCTTTTTGCGATGGCACCACAAACCGCGCCATCCCGATCTTGTCGTAAGTCGCTTGTGTTTGTTCATCACCTTTGAGGTAAAGGACGTCATCAAACACAAGCGCGAAAAACATCCCGTCACAATAAAGCCCAAAGCCACCAAACATCCGTCGCGGGCGGATCGTTCCAAGCGGCGACAACAGCTCTGTGACCATCAAGACAAATTCATTATCGACCGATGCCATTGAGTATCTCGCCCTCGACCCCTTCGGAAATCAGATAGTCACGCAAGGATCGCCCGGGAACCGGGCGAAAACGTGCGGTCGATATGTCCATATGGGCAATCCGGTCGGCACGAAAAACGCGAAAGGCTTCCCGCAACTCGCACCAACTGGCCAACAGCCAGGTACTGCCAAAAAACAGCATGCCAAGCGGCCAGACGCGGCGGCGAGTATTGTCCCCCTTTGCATCGGTATAATCGATATCGATCAAAAACCGTTCTCGAATGGCGCGGCGAAGGTCCGGCATCGAAATGGCAATGGGTTCCTGCGCGATTTCGGCAATCGCAATCGGAACACCACCGACCAGGCCACGAATTTTCTCGGGCAGGACCGCCTCGATCTTGGTCAGTGCATCACCCGCAGCACGTGCCATTTGCGGATCAGTCCAGCTTTGAACCATGCGGGCTGCAACAACAAGGGCCTCGATCTCGTCGGCATCAAACATCAAGGGCGGCAAGTCATAGCCATCGCGCAGGATATAACCAACGCCGGCCTCCCCTTCGACCGGGACTCCTGACGCGGCAAGGTCGCGAATATCGCGGTAAATGGTGCGTTCGGAAACTTCAAGTTCCTCGGCCAGATCACATGCACGGCACAGTTTCCGGCGGCGCAAGATCTGCACAAGGCGAAATAGTCGGTCGGCCCGTCTCATGTTCACTCCTTCGTCATCCTGCCCCAAAAATTATCATACCGCTCCTGACAGGCTCCTGTCAGGAGGGTTGTGTAACCATTGCGAAATCGGGACAGGATTTACCCCCAACGTCAGGAGCATGACGATGAAAGTCACCAACGCCCATAAGATCATCATCACCGAGAAATTCACCCAAAGCCGGGCCTTTTACAAAAAGCTGGGTTTTACACCCGTCTTTGATGGCGAATGGTATTGCCAGCTTGTCTGGTCATCTGCCCCGTCGGTCCAGATTGGTCTGATGAGACCAAATCACGATACCCAGCCCGATATTTTCCATGCTGCAACCAGTGGCGAAGGAAGCGTGCTGTGTCTTGAAGTCGAAGAAGCCCGCCATGCCGCGGCAGAACTGCGCGATGCCGGTTTCGAGTTCGCAATGGAATTGCGTGATGAACCTTGGGGACAACGGCATTTCGCGCTTCTGGACCCCAATGGCGTGCGCATTGATATCGCAAGCCCGACGGGCGAATTGGCCCCTGAATATGCGCAGCTGTTCAAGGATATCGGCGAAGGCGCACTCGCCTAAACCTCCCTTGCGCCCCAAAGCCCCGCAAAATGCAGATCAACGGCCCGCCGATATGGCGGGCCGTCCTGATTACACGCGCGCCTTGGCAAACTGCGCTATGGCCAGGGCTGCCTCCGCGATGTTCTGGCTTTGGGTCCGTCCGGAACTTTTGCGCGGCTTGAAGTCATGTTCACCGTCTTCGACCCAATGAAGCCCGATATGATCGGAGAGCGTATAACCCGCAATCTCGTTTGGCTTGCCGAATGGATCCCGGGTGCCATGACAAATCAGGGTTGGTGTGCTTAGGGTTTCGAGATGTTCGGTCCGAAGGTTTTCTGGTTTGCCGGGCGGATGGAACGGATATCCAAGGCAAACAAGCCCGGCCACACCCAGATCATCTGCCACCATGCTGGCGATCCGGCCACCCATCGACTTCCCGCCAATAATCAGTTTTTCCGGCCCGCCAAGCTGGCGCACAACGTCGCCGTAAAACTCGATCAGAACCGGCGCCCGGTCCGGTCCGCGCTTTTTGCCATCAATCCGGCGTTTGGCCATATAGGGGAATTCAAACCGCACAACGCGCAAACCTGCCTTTGCCAGTTCCCCCACCATCTCGTTCATGAACGGGCTATCCATCGCCGCCCCGGCCCCATGGGCAAGAACGATGGTATGGGTGGCATTTTCATCACCATCAAACTGAAAACGGATTGGATCGGTGCTCAAAACAGGGTCCTTTCTGAGTGTTGGGCGTGCGGGCAGGTTCCGACGATGTCATTCAAATACTCGCATCCTTCGCGGTAGGCCGCTATAATTACCTTCCCCACCTTGGCGCGCCCCACAGCGCCATACCAACGTCACATCGCGCCACCCGCGATCAGATGCCTGACATCCACGACAAAGGCCCCAATCGTGTCCCCAGAACAAGATCCGTTATCGACAAATCCACCTAAAGAACGGCTTGGCCGCCTCCCCAAACCAGTTCAATGGCTATTGCTGATTTCTATCTCTTTGGTGTTTTCAGTTCTGCTCCATCATTGGCAGGTTCCGGCATCGCTTCTGGTGGGTCCGATGATCATTGGCATTCTGATGGGAACCAATGGTGCTACCATTGCTGCCCCCACGCCGCTTTATCTCGGAGCCCAAGCGGTACTGGGCGTGATGATCGGCGGATCGATGACAGTTGGCATCCTGACATCCTTTGCCACCGACTGGCCGATGATCCTTGGCATTACCGGCATCACGCTGCTTGCCAGCAGCTTTCTGGGCTGGATTTTATGCGTCAAGCAGGTTCTGCCCGGAACCGCCGGGATATGGGGATCAACACCCGGTGCCGCATCCGCGATGGTAATCATGGCGGATGCCTTTGGCGCAGATGCGCGGCTGGTCGCCTTTATGCAATATGTCCGCGTGGTGATCGTGGTCGGGGTGGCATCAAGTGTTGCCAACTTCTGGGTCGATCCGGATATGCTGGTGGCCATGGGGCCACATGACTGGTTCCCGGCCTTTGATCCGGGCGGCTTTGTCCTGACGGTTTGTCTGGCAGCGCTGTGCTGTTTTGTCGGACAGAAATCTCGCCTGCCGTCCGGCCCGCTTCTGGTGCCGATCATTGTCACCATGATCCTGCATGTCAGTGGTTTTTTCGATGTGGTACTGCCGGAATGGTTTCTGGGGCTGACCTACGCCATGATCGGATGGGTGATCGGTTTGAAATTCACCCCGCCTGTCCTGCGTCACGCCGCCTATGCACTGCCCAAAATACTGTTATCGATCTTTGTTCTGATCGGGTTCTGTGCCGGGATTTCAGGCATTCTGGTGGTGTTTATGGATATCGATCCACTGACTGCCTATCTGGCAACCAGTCCGGGCGGACTTGATTCTGTTGCCATCATCGCCGCCAGCACGAATGTCGATCTCTCCTTCATTCTGGTGCTGCAGGCCACACGCTTCTTCATGGTGCTGGCCTTTGGACCACCACTGGCACGGATGGTGGCCCGGCGTACCGCCCATTTAACGGGCCAGAACGCCGGGCAATAGAGTGTATCGGGTTTAAACCCGAATGCGACGAAATACGCCCGATGCGGTCATCACACCCATGATCACCAGAACCACGGCCAGAACCAGCGCAAGATTGCCCGGTTCCGCCAGCAGGATTACACCACCAAGGGCTGTGAGTGCTGGTGTCATGGCGCCAAACGCAGATGCACCGGTCGATCCGATATGGCGCACGGCAAGGCCATAGGTGATCACAGCAACACATCCGGCCAAAAGGCCCTGGGCTGTGATCAGAATCATGATTTCGCCCATCGGAGCATCGCCAAGGGTCGTTCCGGTAAACAACGCAATGATCGCCATGACAACAAAAGACCAGAAACCGACAAAGGATGCCGCTTCCAGCGCACCAAGACCGCTTTGACGCATGGCGTGGGTATAGCACGCCCACATGAACGCCCCGACCGATACAAGACCATACCCCATCAGCATGTTACTGCTGATCACGCCAGCCGGTTTCAAAGCAACCAGTGACAGTACGCCAACGATAACCGCTGCGTAGCCAACGATACGGACCTTGCCCGGACGTTCACCAAACAGAAGGATGGCAATTAAAACGGCCCAAACGGCCATAACACCGGGCAAAAGAATGCCAACATGGCTGACCGGGACAAATTGCAGGGCACTGGCAACCATAAGGGTATAAAACGCGCCAGAACCGAGGATCATCAGAAGACCATTGGTCACGGAAAGACCCTTGGGCCAAATGCCTTTCTTAATCCATATCGGGGCAAGCAGCGCAAAAGGCACTCCAAAACGCATCAGGCCAATATCAACAGCAGTAAAGCTTGATGTCATGGCATAGCGGGTGGCAATCAGCCAACCGGCCCAGATGCAAACCGTCGCAAGTGCGGCGGTCACACCAACCAGTCGGCTTTCCGTCGCACCGGTGGCAGAGAGCGCGGACGTTTTAGACATAACATATTATCCAGTAAGGGGTTGAATTTGGGGCGATTGATACTGAATTCGATCACGCATCTGCGAAGACGGCAACCCCTTTGACGTAGAGCCTGCCATGCAAAGCAAAAACGGCGCAAGGTTGCCCCTGCGCCGTTTGGATATTCAAGTCAGTGATTTCTGATCAGATGCCAAATTCGGCAAAGAAATCATTGCCCTTGTCATCAATCACGATGAAGGCCGGGAAGTCTTCGACTTCGATCTTCCAGACGGCTTCCATGCCAAGTTCCGGATATTCGTGAACGTCGACCTTCTTGATGCAATCCTGTGCCAAACGGGCAGCCGGACCACCGATGGAGCCCAGATAGAACCCGCCATACTTGTTACACGCATCCTTGACCGCCTTGGAACGGTTACCTTTGGCAAGCATGACGAATGAACCGCCAGCAGCCTGGAACTGTTCAACATAGGCATCCATACGACCAGCCGTGGTCGGTCCGAACGATCCGGACGGCATGCCTTCGGGCGTTTTGGCCGGGCCTGCGTAATACACCGGATGGTTTTTCAGGTATTCCGGCATCTCTTCGCCGGCATCAAGGCGTTCCTTGATCTTGGCATGTGCAATGTCACGCGCAACGATCACGGTCCCGGTCAGCGACAGACGGGTTTTAACCGGATATTGCGAGAGTTGCTTGCGGATCTCATCCATTGGACGGTTGAGGTCAACCTTGACCACCTCGTCATCAAGATGCTCATCGGTGACATGCGGCAGGTATTTCGCCGGATCATGTTCGAGATCCTCGATAAAGATACCGTCCTTGGTGATCTTACCCAGAATCTGACGGTCGGCGGAGCACGACACACCCAGACCAACCGGGCAGCTTGCACCATGGCGCGGCAGACGGATCACACGCACATCGTGGCAGAAATACTTGCCACCGAACTGTGCACCGATGCCCATTTCACGGGTCATTTCAAGGATCTTCTGTTCCCATTCAAGATCGCGATAGGCCTGACCATGATCGCCGCCTTCGGTCGGCAGGTTATCGTAATAACGTGCGGATGCCATTTTCACGGTTTTAAGGCATGCCTCGGCCGAGGTACCACCAATGACAACAGCCAGATGGTAAGGCGGGCATGCCGAGGTCCCCAGCGTACGGATTTTCTCATCCAAGAATTTGCGCAGGCTTTCCGGGTTCAGAAGTGCCTTGGTCTGTTGGAACAGGAAGGTCTTGTTGGCAGATCCACCGCCCTTGGCCATGAACATGAATTTGTATTCATCGCCCTTGGTCGCATAAAGATCAATCTGTGCCGGAAGGTTCGAGCCGGTGTTCTTTTCCTCGAACATGTTTTTCGGCGAAACCTGCGAGAAGCGCAGATTGTGTTTCTGATAGGCCTGCCAGATACCCTTCGAAAGCGCCTCTTCATCAGAACCATCGGTGATGACCTTGCCACCACGCTTGCCCATGACGATGGCCGTCCCGGTATCCTGACACATCGGCAAGACACCGCCCGATGCGATGGAGGCGTTTTTCAGAAGATCCATCGCCACGAACTTGTCGTTGGCCGTGGCTTCTTCATCATCAAGGATTTTGCGCAACTGTTCGAGGTGCCCCGGACGCAAAAGGTGCGAGCAATCAAAGAAAGCCTGAAGGGTCAGTTTCTCGATCGCTTCGGGTTCGACTTTCAAATAGGTCTCGCCATTGACGTCAACGGTCGAAACACCCTCGTCCCCGATCTTGCGATAAGGGGTGGTGTCCTTACCCTGATCAAACATGGGTTTATAGACAAAATCACTCATGGGAAGGTTCTCGTCTCTCTCAAAAACAAGGTGGGTTTGTTCTTTGTGTGGCTGGTTTTAGCGCCAATTGTATCAAATTGCCACGATACATTAGGGGTACGCCTTGCACCGGACGCGGGAAGCATCAACGGGAACAGGCAAAGAAAAAGGGCGGATTAAACCCGCCCTTTAAACAGCCTATTTCTTACGGAACGCATCAAGTGCGATGACCTCGCCGGTTTCATTGGCATCCGGCTTCGGCTTTTTGCGAGATTTGGACGCCTCAGTCACCAGGGTCGGTGTGCCGTCTTCGTCTTCGATCAAATCAGCATCAAGATCATCATCTTCATCATAGTCGAAATCTGCATCATCCATTTCTTCTTCGACACTGAATGTCAGCATGAAGTTCGCAGAAGGATCGACAAAGGCCAGCATCGCATCAAAAGGCACGACAACCGTGGTCGGCATACCATCAAAGCTCATGCCCACCGAGAAGTGATCATCCTCAGATTTCAAATCCCAGAACCGGTGCTGCAGGACAACCGTGATGTTGTCGGGATGCGCCTTGCGCTGACTTTCAGGCAGCGCCACACCGGGATGATTGGTCTGGAACGTGATATAATAGTGATGCTCTCCGAAAAGGCCCTCTTCGGCTACGCGCGCGAGGATATCTTTCACCACGCCGCGCAGTGCCTGGTCGACCATAAGATCGTAGCGGAATTCTTCCGGTTCTTGCATCAGTAATCCTGTATCTGGCGAAACCACCGGGGATGTCCGGCGTGTCCCGTCATTGTCATATGGCATCTCTGCACGCCAATTGCATCTTGGCGCGTTTGATCATGACTCTATTCATAACGAAGCGGGAAAGAAATACAAGAGTGGGGCGTTCTGTTGCTAGGTGCCCCGTCCCCCACCAAATTACCGCTCCCGGCAATCGGAATTTCGCTTTGGTGCTAGTACCGCTTACGCAGCAACAGCAACCGGAGCATTGTTGTCGTTTGCATTTACAAACATTGGCCCGATGCGGTGGTACCATGCCGAGCGCCCACATTGACTTTTACTGCTCACGTCGATCCTATTTCGGCCCCACGAAGATTGTCTGAGTCGGACAACCGATAAATTTGGTGGAGCCGCCGGGTACCGCCCCCGGGTCCGTAAAGCCTATTCTGTCACGCAGTTTAGCGCCGTAGTCGAGTTGCCCCGACAGCCCCTATATAGGGTAAACCGCCCCCTTTTCACAAGGGGAATCGGGAAATCTTTTTTTGATTTTCGCGGGAACATTTCGTGATCGGGGTAACGTGCAATCGCCGATTTTACGCCCCATCACACCCGACGGAAGGTATCCGGGTAATCAATCACAAGACCCGTATCATCGATCTCAAGCTCCGCAGAGAAATCGCGAAACAACCCCTCATAGCGATAGCGCTGGCCCGGAACCAAACAGGTGTACCGCTGCTGCGCGCTGCTTGGCAGAAAGTCACCCTCTATCTGGCTTGGCAGTGGCACGTAAGCCGCCGAAATATCGCGCGCTTCACCATCAGACAGCTTCAATCGCTTGATCGGAAGCATGTTTGTCGCCGGTGTAATACCGATATCAACGTCAAAGCACCCCGCCAAAGACGGCAATTCCCGCTGCCCAATGCAGTCAAACCAGTTTCCCTTGCCGTCCGCTGTCACATGCATGTCCGCCCCGCCGACATAGCTTACCTTGACCTCGCGTGTGGCAAACGCGGCATCCGTCACCACAAGGTAAGACCCGCCATAGTGTCCGTGACGCGTCCCGATCACGACTCCTTCAAGCCTTATCCCGTCCGGCCCGGACTGACAGACACAATATTCAAGACCGTTTCCATCCCAATCAACCCATTGAACAGCTTCTTGCAAGATCGACACTCCCATGCGGCGTTTGCAACCAAGATTCAGGCGGTTGAGTATACCCACCCTTTAAGATTTTGCGCGACATGTCCTGACACCTCCTGTCAGCAGAAGCAGTTTGATTAGCGGCCTGACAAAGATCAGATGGCGTCGCTTGCCCGTGCCACGCGACCTGACTATGCTGCGACAAAAGTGATTCCAAAAATGCAGGACATAGCATGCAGCAATATCTTGATCTGATGCGCTTGGTGCGTGACACCGGTACGCGCAAGGAAGACAGAACCGGCACCGGGACTGTTTCGATCTTTGGTCACCAGATGCGTTTTGACCTTTCCGAAGGTTTCCCGCTGGTCACCACCAAAAAGCTGCATCTGAAATCGATCATTCATGAATTGCTGTGGTTCCTTGATGGCGACACCAACATCAAATACCTGCAGGACAATGGCGTTCGAATCTGGAACGAATGGGCCGATGAAAACGGCGACCTTGGCCCGGTTTATGGCGGTCAGTGGCGGTCATGGCAGGGTGCCAATGGCGAAACCATTGACCAGATCACGGGCCTGATTGACCAGATCAAAAACAATCCCGATTCCCGCCGCCTGATCGTGTCGGCCTGGAATGTTGCCGATGTGCCCAACATGGCCTTGCCACCATGTCACTGCCTGTTCCAGTTCTATGTCGCCGACGGTAAATTGTCCTGCCAGCTTTATCAGCGCAGTGCGGATATCTTCTTGGGTGTTCCGTTCAACATCGCCTCCTACGCCCTGCTGACCATGATGATTGCGCAGGTTTGTGACCTTGGTGTCGGTGATTTTGTCCATACCCTTGGGGACGCGCATCTTTACACCAACCATCTTGATCAGGTCGAAGAACAGCTGTCGCGCGATACCCGCCCGCTGCCGACCATGAAGATCAACCCGGCCGTCAAATCGATCTTTGATTTCAAGTATGATGATTTCGAACTGGTTGGTTACGACCCGCATCCGCATATTGCCGGCAAGGTTGCTGTCTGATGACGGATCAAAAAATTGAACGGGCTGCCGTGGTCGCGGCTGCGGCCAATGGCGCGATCGGCAAGGATGGCTGGATGCCATGGGAACTGCCCGAAGACCTTAAACGGTTCAAGGCACTGACGCTTGGCAAGCCAATGATCATGGGCCGCGTCACGTTTGAGGCCATTGGACGTCCGCTTCCCAAACGTACGACAATTGTTGTGACGCGCGATACCGACTGGTCGTTTGACCACGAAAATGTGAGGGTTTGTCACACTATTGAAGAAGCCGTTGAAGTAGCTGATGAAATTGCCGTGCGCGATGGCGTCAACGAAGTGGTCATTGCCGGGGGTGCGCAGATCTATCACCTCGCCCTGCCCTTTACGACGCGCTATGAGCTGACCGAAGTCCATGCCGAGATTGACGGCGACACCTTCCTTGATCCCCTGCCCGCCGATCAATGGCACGAAACCGCACGCCAGAAAATCGACAATCCCGAAGGGCCGGATTACAGCTTTGTCACACTGAACCGGATCGCCTCGTAAGCCCCGTCGTCTGGCAAACAAAAAGCTCTTATTGATTTTGCGGCGCAATAGACCCATCTTCAGTGGAATACTAGAACATTCGTTCCAAAGCCTGGATATGATCGAAGGAACTGCCTATGCCACGGCCACGTGCATTTGATGAAGAAAGCGTTCTTGATAACGCCATGAACATCTTCTGGAGCAAGGGGTTTGAAGCGACCTCTATTCAGGATCTGGTGGATGAAACCGGCCTGAACCGGGCGAGCATGTATGCAAGCTTCGGCGACAAGAAGGCGTTGTTCCTGCGTGTTCTTGATCATTACAGCCAGAAAATCAGTGCCAAACGATTTGCCGATCTGCGCACCATCGAAGACGGTCGCACGGCAATTGAAAAGACATTCCGCGACACTGCCAAAACCGGCTGTGCCGAAGGCCGTCATAAGGGCTGCCTGATGGTCAATTCCGGCATGGAACTGGCCCCGCACGATCCGGAAACGGCCGCCATCGCCCATCAGGCTTTCCGTCGGGCAGAGGATATTTTTGCCGCTGCACTCAAGCGTGCCATTGAGCAAGGCACGATTTCAAAGGACAAAAACGTCCGCGCCCTTGCGCGCTTTCTGGTCGGATCGTTTCAGGGCGTCCAACTGATGTCGCGCCGCGGGGCAGATCAGGAAACTCTGCAGGACTACACCGACACCATTCTGGCGGCTCTGGACTAAGTCAAAGCGCATCTCACAGCCCATTCTGATTGCACGTTGCCGCGCACTCCTTGATAGACCTGCGTGACAATCAATGCCTGCAAACCAATTACAAAAGCCGGACACATAATGAAACGCAACGACACGTTCTGGGACTCTGTCGCCGACAAATACGCCCGCAAGCCAATCGGCAATGAAGCGGCATATGCGCAAACCCTTGATCGCACCCGCGCGTATCTTTCGACAGATCAAAATGTTCTTGAAATCGGGTGTGGTACGGGGACGACCGCACTGAAACTAGCATCCAATATCGGTCAACTCACCGCGACCGATATTTCCCGGCGCATGATCGAAATTGCCCAAGGCAAAACCAAAGACCAGGCGATCCGCAATGTCACATTTGCAAAGAAGACGATTGATGACATTGCCACCGGCACAGAGCGCTATGACGTTGTGCTCGGCTTTAACATCCTGCATTTGCTTGATGAGCCCGAAGACGCCATTGCGTCCCTGCATAAAAGCCTAAAGCCCGGCGGCTTGTTCATTAGCAAGACGCCGTGTCTGGGCGAGAAGCTTTCCTACCTCAAACCCCTGATCTGGGTTATGCAGAAACTTGGCAAGGCACCACACGTGCATTTTTTGAACTTCGCACGTCTCGAAGACATGATCCGTGCTGCCGGATTTGAGGTGATCGAAACCGGCACCTATCCGACCAGCACCGGATCGCGGTTCATCGTCGCCAAGCGGGTTTAATAATAGTTCCGGCTACAAGCCTTGCCATCACAGTTCGGTGATGCTGGTGCTTTGTTGTTGATTTATGGAATGATCATTCCATAATGCAATCCAACACCCCCGACCCAAGTCATGAGGAACGAAATGTCTGCAATTACCCCGCTTATGCCGCGCCAGAAGGTGCCATCCCTTTCCGTCCCGCTTGTTGGTGGCGGTGCATGGTCGCTTGCCGATCAAAGCCCGGAAAACTTCACCATGGTCGTTTTCTATCGCGGCCTGCATTGCCCGATCTGTGGCAAGTACCTCAAAGACCTCGACACCAAGCTTGAAGACTTTGCCAAGCGTGGCGTGAATGTTGTTGTGGTTTCGTCTGACGGCGAAGATCGCGCGACCGAAGCCAAGGCAAAATGGGGCCTTGAGAATGTTGATCTGGCTTATGGCCTTGATCTTGATAACGCCCGCGAATGGGGTCTTTATATCTCGACCTCGAACGGTGTTACCTCAAGCGGTTATGAAGAACCGTCCGTTTTCTCCGAACCCGGACTGTTTCTGGTCCGCCCGGATGGCACGCTTTATTTCGGCACGGTTCAGACCATGCCATTCGCCCGCCCGGCCTTTGACCAGATCCTTGGCGCGCTTGATTTTGTGATTGCCAAAAACTATCCGGCACGCGGCGAAGTGATTGATCATACCAATCCCTGACCGCCCGGCAGTACGCCGATAAAACAACAAAGGGCCGGTTCCAAAAGCGCAGGAACCGGCCCTTTTATTCTTCATACAATTACTTTGATGCGATCAACCCGCCATCGCGGCGGCAAAATGCGGTGCATCGAGTTCCTGCGCACGCTGATAGGCCGGGCGCGCATCAATGCGGGCAATATAGGCATCAAACACCGGATCTTTTGGCAGAATACCAAACATGCAGCCAAACCGGATTGTCGATCCCATCACAACATCAACGGTCGTGAAATCCTGCCCCAGCAACCACGGGTCAGCTTTGCCAACCACATCAAGCAAAATGGGCACCAACGTCTCCCAGTCGCGGTAGGAATTCTGGCTGCTGTCTTCGGCCTCATACTGGCGTACACGGTCGATAAGGGCTGGCTCGATTGTGGACGGCGAAAAGAACAACCATCGCAGATACTCAGCACGTTTCGGATCATCAAACGTGGGCGCCAATCCGGCCTCCGGATACAAGTCAGCAAGATAACAGCAAATCGCTGCGGCCTCTGTCACGACCGTATCACCATGTACGATGGTTGGTACTTTGCCGAGTGGATTGAGTGCCAGAAATTCCGGCGTTTGCCCCGCCCCAGCGCGAATGTCGAGAAGTTTGACATCAAACGGAATACCCAGTTCCTGCAACATCCAATGCACCGTGCCGCTCCGCGATGGCACCGCATGATAAAAGGTCAAGTTTCGGTCTGATGGCATTTAAAAGGCTCCTCGGTTTGCGCGTGTCTTTATGTGCGATATGCGAAGGCAATTTCCCCTTGTTTCCCAACAATGTAAATCGCACGCCCCACAGGTTCCTGACAGCAGTATGGCAGGAGTCAGTCAGCCGTCCACCCGGACCGCATTTGAACCGGCAGCACCTCGCTACATTCGATATCCCTTAATAAAATCACCTTTGAGTTGTATAGTGACCCAGAAACTAGAATCAAAAAGGATCAGCGGGCTTCACATCACACACAGGGGACTTCAGATGAGCAAACGCAGACTGATCGTATTTTTCGACGGCACCTGGCAGGAGCCGGCCAACACGCCCCAACCGACCAATGTCGTCAAACTTCTGCGCGCCGTCCCCAGCAGCTCCGGGGATACCTCCCAGATCGTGTTCTATGACCGTGGTGTTGGCACCGGCAATCTGTTGGACAAAGTACGCGGCGGTGCTTTTGGCAACGGATTGCTTGAAAACGTCGTCGATGGGTATCGGTTTCTTGGCAACAACTATCAGCCCGGCGACGAGATCTTTATCTTTGGCTTTTCGCGTGGCGCCTTTACCGCCCGCAGTCTGGCCGGACTGATCGGTCTTTGCGGCATTTTAAAACCACCCTATCTTGGCCATACCCTTCAGGACGATATTGCGAAAATTGCCAGTTCCGACTTATCGACAGAGGCAAAACGCACCAAGATTTCGACCCTTGATATCGATGCTTATCAGGACGTGCCCATTGAATGCGTTGGCGTCTGGGATACGGTCGGATCGCTTGGCATTCCGGGCGATCTTGGCCGCCGCCTGATCCCGGCCAAATATCATTTCCATGATGTTCAGCTTGGCTCGAACGTCCGGGTTGCCCTGCATGCCATGGCGATTGATGAGAAACGCAGTGCCTTTTCGCCGACCTTGTGGGTCAAGAAGAAGGGCACCAAATTGCCAGACAAGCAGATCGTCGAACAGGTCTGGTTTCCCGGCGTGCACAGCAATATCGGCGGATCTTATGATGATTGCGGCCTGTCTGACATCACGCTCGACTGGATGATCAAACGGGTCAAGAAACACACCAAGCTCAAGATTGATGAGGCGGGCCTGAAAACCAAACTGACGCCATCGGTCGAAGGACGCGGTTATGAAAGCCGCACAAAGTTATATTTCTTGTCTCACCTATATCCCTACCAGCGGCTGATCAGTCAGATCGTCCCGGAAGAGAAAACCTATCTCGATAAACTCCGCCTGAAATGCCCAAAATTTGACTGCCGCAACATCATACCCGAGGGTCTTGAGACGATCAACGAAGCCATCCATGTCAGTGCCCTGGAACGCTGGAACATCAGCACGGGGGTGCTGCATGACAATTCGGCCGAAGGGTCACTCGAACGCGTTCTTTATCGTCCCCCTAATCTTAACGCTGTGCTTCGGGCGCACTATGTGGGCAAACACACACCCAACATCATCAATTGGAGCGGGGCCAACATGCGCAAAGACATTCCGTGGCCCGAACAATCGGAGTTGGATTAGTCGTCGCTGTCCGATTTCTTGCGCGGGCGCAAAACAATCCAGGCAGCCACAAGTGTCAGCAACGCCATGCCAAACCATGTCAGGGCATAGACAAGATGGTTGTTGGGGAAACGAATTTTGGTCAGGCCGCCAAGCGGCAGCTTGGCCGGGTTTTCCGCGCTATCACCATCAATGAAATATGGGGCGACATTTGTCGCATCAAGGCCACGCTTGGTCGCCATCGCATGCACGTCACGTGAATACCAGCGTTCCTCAGCAGGCACATTATCGCGCATGAAGGTGCCAACTGGCTCGTTGATCCGAAGCAGGCCGGTCACTTTGACGTCACCATCGACCATGCCTTCGGGGCGCGTATCCGGGTCGCGCTTTTCGGTCGGGACGAAACCACGATTGATCATGACAATCGTCCCGTCACCCCGCATCAGTGGTGTCAGAACCCAATAGCCCGCGCCGTAATCGGTTGCGGTATAGACCTGCGTTTCAAGATCGTTGCGATAGGTGCCGATCACCGTGACCTTACGGTATTCATCGCGTGCACGCGTCACATTTTCCCAGTCATCACGCGCCGGGGCTGCCACCGCGTCACCATGCACACGCGCATCGACCCGTTCGATCAGGTCAAGCTTCCAGGCCCGTCGTTCGACCTGCCAATAGCCAAGGGCACAGAACCCGGAAAACAGAATGGCCGCCAGCATCAGGACAACGATCCTGGTTCTCGTTGACGGGCCTTTTTTCGCGCTATCGGATTCAGCAGCAGAAACATGATTGTCGGGCATGCCGGGTTCTTTCATAGCTCGTAACAGGCTGGTTAAACAAAAAGGGCGCGATCCCCATACAGGTATCGCGCCCCCTTCAAATATCAAGCAGTCCCTAGCCGAAGCTCGGGATCATGTCGTGATCCATCTGCGGCATCATGTTGGTGTTGAGGTGATACATCACCCACATCGAACCGGCGATGGCAATCGCCACGATCACAAGGGTAAAGATCAAGGCCAGCATGTTCCAGCCACCTTCGGATTTGGTGTTCATGTGCAGGAAATAGACCATGTGAACAATGATCTGGATCACGCCAAGACCCATAACCCAAAGGGCGGTCGCAACCTTGCTGTCAAGAACACCGTCCATTACCAGCCAGAACGGGATCGCGGTCAGAATGACCGACAGGACGAACCCGATCACATAGCTCTTATAGGTGCCATGCGAGGCCCCGCCATCATGATGGTCATCATGTGCGTGAGAATGTGCGCTCATCCCAGAACTCCCAGCAGATAAACAACGGAGAAGACACCGATCCAGATCACGTCAAGGAAGTGCCAGAACATCGACAGGCACATCAGACGGCGCTTGTTCTCGACGATCAGACCGCGCTGGGCGACCTGAACCATCAGGGTGACAAGCCAGATGATGCCAAACGTCACGTGCAGACCGTGGGTTGCCACCAGCGTATAGAACGCAGAAAGGAAACCACTGCGCATCGGCGTCGCACCAAGGCTCCAGAGGTGATGGAACTCATAAAGCTCCAGCCCCACGAACGCGATGCCGAACAGACCGGTGATCGCCAGCCAAAGCTGCGTGCCGGCAATACTGCCCTTTTCCATCGACAGCATGGCAAAGCCATAGGTGATGGACGAGAACAGCAGCATGGACGTGTTGATCGCCACCAGTTCAAGATCAAACAGGTCAGCCGGTGCAGGACCAGCTGCGTAGTTCTGACCAAGAACGGCATAGGTTGCAAACAGGATCGCAAAGATGAGGCAATCGCTCATCAAATAGATCCAGAAGCCGAGCATCGTACCCGTTTCCGGGTGATGCTCTTCTTTCAGATAAAAGACCGGCGCTTCGGTCTGAGAGGCAGTTGTATTCGCCATTGTCATTCCCTTACGCCTGCTGTTTTGCCAGAAGGGCGGTACGTTCTTCTTCGGTCTTCACAACTTCGGATGCCGGGATGTGATAATCGCGGTCATAGTTGAAGGTGTGGGCAATTGACCCGGCGATCAGCACGATGAAGCTTGCCGCAACAAGCCACCAGATGTGCCAGACGAGGGCAAAGCCAAGAACGAGCGAGATCGCAGCCAGGATAAAGCCAGCGCCGGTATTTTTCGGCATGTGGATATCCATGAAGCCCGACGTCGGACGGACGAAACCACGTTTCTTCATGTCATCCCAGGCGTCCAGTTCATGAACGACCGGGGTGAAGGCGAAGTTGTATGCCGGAGGCGGCGACGACGTCGACCATTCCAGCGTACGACCACCCCACGGGTCACCGGTTTCATCACGTAGTTTGTCGCGTTTGATCACTGCAACAACAATCGACATGATGAAAGAACCGATACCACCGGCAATCAGAAGCGCACCAAAGGCCGCGATGATGAACCAGATCTGTAGCGACGGATCGTCAAACTGGCTCATACGGCGGGTGACGCCCATCAGACCGAGGACATAAAGCGGCATGAAGGCAAAGTAGAAACCAATGGTCCACAGCCAGAAGGACATCTTGCCCCAGAACTCGTCCAGCTTGAAACCGAACGCTTTCGGGAACCAGTAGACAATCCCGGCAAACATCCCGAAGACGACACCACCGATAATCACGTTATGGAAGTGGGCAATCAGGAACAGGCTGTTGTGCAAGACAAAATCGGCCGGCGGAACAGCAAGCATCACGCCCGACATGCCACCAATCACGAAGGTCAGCATGAAACCGATGGTCCAAAGCATCGGCACATCATATTTGATGCGGCCCTTGTACATGGTGAACAGCCAGTTGAAGACCTTGGCACCTGTCGGGATCGAGATGATCATCGTCGTGATGCCAAAGAAGGCGTTCACACTTGCACCCGACCCCATGGTGAAGAAGTGGTGCAGCCAGACGATGTAGGACAGGATGGTAATAACCACGGTGGCGTATACCATCGAGCTGTAGCCAAACAGACGCTTGCGGCAGAAGGTCGACACAACTTCGGAAAACACACCAAACGCCGGCAGGATCAGGATGTACACCTCGGGGTGGCCCCAGATCCAGATCAGGTTAATGTACATCATGGCGTTACCGCCAAGATCGTTGGTGAAGAAGTTGGTGCCTGCATAACGGTCAAGACCAAGCAGAACCAGAACAGCGGTCAGAACCGGGAAGGCTGCAACAATCAGGATGTTGGTGCAAAGCGCGGTCCAGGTAAAGACCGGCATCTTCATCATGGACATGCCCGGTGCACGCATCTTGACGATGGTCACAATCAGGTTCACACCCGACAGCAACGTACCGACACCGGCAATCTGCAAGGCCCAGATATAGTAATCAACCCCGACCCCCGGACTGTAGACAATGTCAGACAGCGGCGGATAGGCCAGCCAACCGGTCATTGCGAACTCGCCGACAAACAGCGACGCCATGATCAGTGCGGCACCACAGGTGGTCATCCAGAAGCTGAAATTGTTCAGGAACGGGAAGGCAACGTCGCGTGCACCAATCTGAAGCGGCACAACGAAGTTCATCAGACCGGTCACCAGCGGCATCGCAACGAAGAAGATCATGATCACGCCATGGGCGGTGAAGATCTGATCATAGTGGTGCGGCGGAAGGAAACCCTCGGCACCATTAAACGCTATGGCTTGCTGGGCGCGCATCATCAGAGCATCGGCAAAGCCACGCAGCAGCATGATGATTGCCAGAATGATATACATGATGCCGATCTTTTTGTGATCGATCGACGTGATCCACTCGCGCCAGAGGTATCCCCACAGACGGAAGTAGGAAAGACCACCGACGACGGCGATGCCACCCACAACCACACCCAGGAACGTCACAAGAATGATCGGATCATGGAGAAACGGGAATGAGTCGAGGGACAGCCGGCCAAATATAAAATGTAAAAGGTCCGGATTGGAGAACATCGGATTACTCTTCTTTCAACTGCAGAATGGCACCGCAACCGATGCCAGAACTGCGAAGGGCCGGTTGGCATTCACCAACCGACACTGCATTTAAAACCCTGCCGAAACACCAACGGGTGCGACGCTCATGGCTGATGATTCCTGTACGTTGTCAAACAACGGAAGGTTTGCGATTTCGCTAGAAAATCCACCATCTGGAGCCGTACACAACGTTGCGACGAAGGATTTGCTATCAGGCAATGGCTGAGAGCCGCGCATCTGCGGGACGTCATACGTCAAAGACATGACGTTATAGATCCCGGCCAGACCGCCGCCGCCATTCTGGTCGATATACATCATCTCGTTCATGCACATCTTGGACTGATCGACGCACATATTGAGAATGGCCTGATAAAGCTCCGGATCGACCGAGCTGTAATACTGGACCGGTTCCTTGATGCTGGGTTTCTCCAGTTCAAGATATTGCGGTCGACCAAGGAAAGTCTCATCGGACTTTACGTCTTCAACCCAGGCATCAAAGCCGTCCTGGCTCAGACCATGGAACTTGAAGCGCATATGAGAGAAGCCCTCACCGCTATAGTTCCCGGAGAACCCGTCAAAAACGCCCTCTTCGTTGATCACGGCATGGAGTTTGGTTTCCATCCCCGCCATCGAATAGATCTGCCCCGCAAGGGCCGGAATGAAGAAGGAATTCATGATCCCCGAAGAGGTAATCCTGAATTCGATCGGCGTATCGACTGGCGCTGCAAGCTCGTTGATCGTTGCAATGCCCTGTTCCGGATACAGGAACAGCCATTTCCAATCGAGGGAAACAACTTCGATCACCATGTGCTCTGCATCTTTGGCGAGCGGACGTTCTGCATCGATGCGGTCAAGCGGACGATAAGGGTCAAGCGTATGCGTCGTGACCCAGGTGATCGCACCAAGGGCAATAATGATCACCAGCGGAGCCGCCCAAATGACGACTTCAAGCTTGGTGGAATGGTGCCATTCGGGATCGTACTCGGCATCCTTGTTGCCCTGCCGGTATTTCCAGGCAAAGAACACAGTTAGTGCCATCACCGGAACGATGATCAGCAGCATCAGAATGGTCGAAACGATAATAAGGTCGGACTGCTGGGACGCGATATCACCGGATGGGTCGATCACAACAAGGTTGCAACCGGCCAGAAGCGGCAATATCGAAGCTACAGCGGCGCCACGTACAAATCTTGAAAGCATGTGCTTCATACTTCCTCAGTCTCTGGAAGATGTTCTCAATGACAACCATATGCCAATGAGCCGCATAAGCGGTCCGTCAAAGACCGCTACGCGTCGTACCCCGCCGCAACCGCATATAGGAATTCTAATTCCAAACATCCACGGAGAAGGCACAAAGAAAGCAATTTTTTTTCAAAAAAATGCCGGATCGGAAAGTTGGCGAGATTGCTATAGCTGCATCGCAGCAATGTCAAGGTACGCGCGGCGCATAGCAGGGTCGTAATGACAATTATCATTCCAATGTAAACCGGACGTTGTGCGGTGCATCACAATAATTGACACTGACGTTTGAAATTCACATGTCTATACTTAGACTCGGTCCAAAGTCGTATCGTTCAGCGATCCGAATTTGTGATCCAATCAAAAGCAGTTAGGACCAAAAAGGTCCGACCAGTGAATTAGGGAGAACGGCGTGACCCAAACGACAGAACACTACGCGACCGCCACCTCGTCGGGTTTGGAACGCGATGCGCGGCATCACAATGCCGACGCCACCAATGATCCGGGACAGATCGCGCTTGGCGTGATTATTGGCCGGACATCCGAGTTTTTCGACTTCTTCGTTTATTGCATCGCATCGGTACTGGTCTTCCCGCAATTGCTGTTTCCCGGTGAAACCGCACTCATGGGCACCATGTATTCCTTTGCCATCTTCTCTCTGGCCTTTATCGCGCGCCCTGTCGGCTCACTCGTCTTTATGACGGTTGATCGGCAGTATGGACGCGGCGTGAAACTGACAATCGCCATGTTCCTGCTTGGCGGGTCCACGGCAGCCATGGCGTTTTTGCCAAGCTTTGCATCTTCTGGCGTGATTGCAATTTATCTTCTCTGCGCCTTCCGCTTCCTGCAGGGTCTTGCATGGGGTGGCGCTTGGGACGGGCTTGCATCGCTTCTGGCGCTTAATGCACCAGACAACCGCAAGGGCTGGTATGCGATGATCCCGCAGTTGGGTGCACCACTAGGTTTCATGCTGGCATCTTCGCTGTTTGCCTTCCTGCTGCTGACCCTTCACCCCGATGACTTCTTGAGCTTTGGCTGGCGCTATGCGTTCTTTGTCGCCTTTGCAATCAATGTCGTCGCGCTGTTTGCCCGTTTGCGTCTGGTGGCAACGTCAGAGTTCGGTCATCTGCTTGACCAGAACGAACTTGAAGCAGCCCGTGTGATTGACACGCTGAAACATAACGGCCGTACCGTTGTGCTCGGCGCTCTGGTGCCGATGGTCAGTTATGCCCTGTTCCATCTGGTCACTGTCTTCGCACTGACCTGGGTCTTCCTTTATGCCGACGGTAATCCGGGTCAGTTCCTTCTGACCCAGGGTGTCGGTGCGGTGCTCTGTGCCTTTGGCATCATTGCATCGGGCTTTATCGCCGATCAGCTCGGCCGTCGCCGCTTGCTGGGCTACAGTGCCGGGATCATCCTGCTTGGGGCGGTTCTGACACCGCTTCTGTATACCTATAACATCATCAATGAGGGCATGATTGTTCTGGGTGGCTTTGCGGTTCTTGGCCTGTGCTTTGGTCAGGCGGCCGGAACGCTTGCCTCAAACTTCAAGCGCGAATACCGCTATACCGGATCGGCCCTGACCTCTGACCTTGCATGGTTGCTGGGCGCTGGGTTCGCACCGCTGATCGCACTTTATCTCTGTGACAAGTTCGGTCTGCCCGGTGTGGGTGCCTATCTTCTGTCAGGTGCGGTTGTCACGCTTCTGGTGCTGCAATTCAACAAGCAGTTCGGCGCCAAAACCACGGATTGATTGCCCTCTAAAACAAACCTCTAAACGCAAAACACCCCGACCGGATTGGTCGGGGTGTTTTTTGTTTTCCAAAGTTTGGCCCAGAGGATATCCAAGCAAACTTTTGAAGACCTATGAATAGTTCGACGGGAACATGGCGCGTTTTGCTTCTTCGTCCATTTCGGTTTTGAACGTGTGATCCTTGCCAACTTCGCGCGCGCTGATGGCGGCCGGCAGGCGATTGATCTCATCAAACCAGCGCTTGATGTTTGGATACTTGTCCCAGATGTCCGGGTTCTTGTGGACAAATGGCGCCTTGTCGATCCAGCCCCAGGCAGAGATATCGACAATCGTCAGGTCATCGCCAACGATAAATTCGCGCCCTTCGAGGTGATCTTCAAGCACCTGATAGTGACGCGCGATCTCGTTGCGATAGCGATTTACGCCATAGTCGTTACCCTCGGGCGCGACATGCTGGAAATGCACGGCCTGCCCGGAAAACGGCCCAAGACCGGTGGCAATGAACATCAGCCAGGACAGAAATTCACCGCGGTCTTCCGGCTTGCCAAGGAACTTGCCGGATTTTTCGGCGAGATAAAGCAGGATCGCGTTTGAATCAAACACCCGCACTTCCTTGCCACCCGGGCCATCAGTATCGACAATCGCCGGAACCTTGCCATTCGGGTTAATCGCACGAAAGGCCGGGTCATGCTGCTGACCTTTACGGGTATCAACCGGCAAAACCTCATAGGGCAGCCCGGATGCCTCAAGCATCATCGAGATTTTCTGAGGGTTCGGCGTCGGATGATAATAGAAGCGGATCATTTTGGGTCTCCTTGCAGGAACTTGCCTTTACACAATGGCGTGACCTGCTCTTGCATTTTGGAACGATCGTTTTAAATTGACCGATAACGTCCCGATTGGCAAGCTTTGATTATCGAAATTGCCACACGAATGCTTTGAAGGAGCCCATGGTTCATGATTGATCTTTATTACTGGCCGACACCCAACGGCCACAAAATCACGCTCTTCCTTGAAGAAGCCGGGCTGGAATACAAGATCGTGCCGGTCAATATCGGCGCGGGTGATCAGTTCAAACCGGAATTTCTCGCCTTCTCGCCCAACAACCGCATGCCCGCCATCATTGATCATGATCCGGCAGATGGCGGCGAGGCGATCACGGTGTTTGAGTCCGGTGCTATCTTGCAATATCTCGCTGAGAAAACCGGAAAGTTCCTGCCAACCGGTGTGCGCGAACGCAAGACAGTGATGGAATGGCTGTTCTGGCAGATGGGCGGACTTGGCCCGATGGCAGGTCAGAACCATCATTTCAGTGCCTATGCGCCGGAAAAGATACCGTATGCCATCACCCGTTATGTTAACGAGACCAACCGCCTTTATGGTGTTTTGAACAAGCGCCTTGAAGGCCGCAAATTCATTGCCGGTGATGACTACACCATTGCCGATATGGCGTGCTATCCATGGATTGTCAGCCATGAAAAACAACAGCAGGACCTTAATGATTTCCCGAACCTCAAACGCTGGTTTGAAACCATCAAGGCCCGCCCGGCGACGGTTGCGGCCTACAAGGCCGGCGAAGAGCTCAGCAAATGGCAAATGAGTGAAGAGGACAAGAAAGTCCTGTTTGGCCAGACGGCCAAAACCACCAAGGCCTGAAACAAACCACACCGCCCTGCGTTGATATGATGCAGGGCGGCTTTTGTTTGCAGATCCTGAAACAGGCAACAGTGATCTGTCGGGATGAAGTTCGACGTATATTTTCAAACAGTTGCGCGAAATGCTGTCGCCACTGCCTGACGACCAACCACGCAACGGGGATCAGATGCGTCGATTTATGAGCCCATCGAACATTGTAAGAGATTGCCTGACCAGCATGGCCTGCACTGCCCGAAATATCCTTGTTGTTCTGATCCCGTCCATCGCCATCGCATCCTGCGCCTTCCCGCCAGAAAGCGAACTTTATCAGCAGTCGCCTGATATCCCGCCCTACAAACAGGACAGTTTTGACGAATATGTTGCGCAAACCCGTGACTGGGTTGCCAAACATCGCGTCTTTATCACCGATGACCGCGAAACCGAACTGGCGCGCAATATTCCGTTTGAACTGGGCCGAACAACACCGGACGGCAAAGCCCCGACACGCGGCGTCCTGTTTGTCCATGGTCTGGGCGCAAGCCCGTGGTATTTTCATGATATCGCCAACGAAATGGCACAGAACGGCTGGTTGGCCCGTTCGATGCTGCTGCCCGGTCACGGCACCCGCCCGGCCGATCTGAGCATCCCGAGTTATACCGACTGGACTGCGGCGGTTGCCCATCAGGTTGCCCTTTTGGAGCGCGAAGTTGATGAAGTCTGGCTTGGCGGTTTTTCGACCGGTGGCAACCTTGTCACCAGCTATGCTGCAGAACATTCGGAAATCTCCGGGTTACTGCTGTTTTCGCCTGGCATCTACCCCGATAACGGCCTGCTGTTCCTGACCCCGGTGATCAAGTATCTCTGGGACTGGATTGATGTTGATCCCGAAGACAATGCCATCAACTACCAGTCGCTTTCATCCAAGGCGTCCGAGCTTTATTACCGGACCGTCAAGGATGT
Source organism: Thalassospira sp. HF15 (assembly GCF_011806525.1). Classification (GTDB taxonomy): domain Bacteria; phylum Pseudomonadota; class Alphaproteobacteria; order Rhodospirillales; family Thalassospiraceae; genus Thalassospira. The sequence goes on from NZ_JAAVKI010000004.1 coordinate 453,708, forward strand.
TCAGGATCACCTCGATGCAAAACCGTTTGATAGACCGGTGGTCCTGACCATGAGCGCCGATGACAGTGTACTGGCCCCGGTTGAGACGCTGCGCGCCTTTGAGGACCGCTTTACCAACCCCAAATCGCGCTTTGTCTGGTATGATGACGCCAAGGCGCCAAGCAATGATGACCGGGTGGCAACGCTCAACAGCAACCTGCCCGAACAACAGATCAGTACCTTTTCACATCTGAGCGTGCTGTTTTCGCCCGACAACCCGTATTATGGCGTGAAAGGCAGCTTTGTTTTTGTTGAAAACGGTCAGGAAGACATCGCACTGCCCGATGATCTATCGACCATCTGGCGCAGCAGTTGGGGGTATACCGAGCCGGGCAAATATCATGGCCGCCTGACCTGGAACCCTTATTTCGACACGTTGATCGACACCATAGGCGAAGTCACCAACTGACGAGGATCGGGTACCATCATGACCAACAGCACGCAGGAAACCCTGAACCCGCGCCCCAATCATCGCACGCGGGTATTTGCCCTGATTGCATTCATGGTGCTGTGCCTGATCATTTCCGCTTCCGGCGGGGCGGTGACCGCAACCAGCGTCAATGACTGGTACGCAAACCTGCAAAAGCCGTTCTTTAACCCGCCCGACTGGCTGTTCGCCCCGGTTTGGACGGCGATCTATTTCATGATTGCCTTCAGTGGCTGGCGGGTTTGGCTAACCAACGGGTTTGCACGGACCAAGATGGCCTTTGGCATTTATGGCGCGCAATTGCTGCTTAATCTTACGTGGTCATTCCTGTTCTTTGGCGCACAGTCGCCGTTGCTGGGTCTTATTGACATCATCCCCCTATTTGTCCTGATCGTGATCAACACGATTGTTTTCTTCCGGCTGGATCGCCTTGCCGGATTGCTGTTGCTGCCATATGTGGCTTGGGTCGGCTTTGCTACCCTTCTGAATGCGGCCATCTGGCATCTGAACGGCTAAGATCATCCCCACACCTTTTACCGGACAGACGAAATTTTGTTTGCGTTCCTCGTGCCTCATCGATAAATGTTACGTTATAACATAACATTTATCACAGCATCCAACCGAGGACGATTGATGAAACGCCTTCCCGTTACTGTCCTGTCCGGCTTTCTCGGCGCGGGCAAGACCACCCTTCTGAACCATGTCCTGAACAACCGCCGTGGATTGCGGGTCGCCGTGATCGTCAATGACATGAGCGAGGTCAATATCGACGCCGACCTTGTCCGCAATGGTGGATCGGAGCTTTCGCAAACCGACGAAAAACTGGTCGAAATGACCAATGGCTGCATCTGCTGCACGCTGCGCGATGACCTTCTGGCCGAGGTTCGCCGTCTGGCCGAGCAAGGCCGTTTTGATTACCTGCTTATTGAATCGACTGGCATCTCCGAGCCGCTACCCGTTGCGGCCACCTTTGATTTTCGCGATGAAAACGGTCAGTCACTGGGTGATATTGCCAAGCTCGACACCATGGTCACCGTGGTCGATGCCGCGCGGATGATTGCCGATTACAGTTCCACCGACATGCTGACAGACCGGGGCGAAAGCCTGGGTGACGAGGACAATCGCAGCATTGTTGATTTGCTGGTCGATCAGATCGAATTTGCCGACGTCATTGTGATGAACAAGCTTGATCTGATTTCCGATGACGAACGCAAAACCGTCCTTGCGATTATCAAGGCGCTTAATACCGATGCAGAGGTCATTGAAACCAGCAACAGCGTTGTCGTGCCCGAAAAGATCCTGAACACCGGTCGTTTCGATTTTGATCGCGCGCAAAACCATCCCCTATGGGCCAAGGAACTTTACGGTTTTGCCGATCATGTGCCAGAGACCGAGGAATATGGCATCAAGAGCTTTACGTTCCGAACGTCCTTGCCTTTCCACCCCGAACGCTTTCACGCCTTCATCAACAGTGAATGGCCGGGTGTCCTGCGGGCAAAGGGCCATTTCTGGCTGGCCAACCGCCCCAACTGGGTCGGTGAAATCAGTCAGGCCGGTGCGGCGGTCAAGACCGAAGCCCTTGGTACGTGGTGGTGTGCAGTCCCGCGCGAACAATGGCCAGACAATCCGGCATGGCGCGATATGGTCTTGTCGAAATGGGACCCGGTCTTTGCCGACCGGCGACAGGAAATCGTCTTTATCGGTCAGGACATCGACGAGGCCGCCCTGCGCGCACGGCTTTCAGCATGTCTGATTGATGAAGACGATGACACCCTTGCAGTACGTTTTGATCCATCACGTTACGCAAACTTACCAGACCCGTTCCCACGCTGGGGCCGGGCTGCCTGAACCGGCATGGCACACAAACAAAAACGCCACCTTTCAGGGTGGCGTTTTCTTCTTTTAGGCGCTGGATAGTATCTGCGTGCAAGCTTGTTAGCTGCTGGGCTCAAGGCCGGCTTCTGCACTTTCAGCTTGGGCCGCCTTATCGGTTGCGACCTCTTCGGCCGTCACCTGTTCAACGCTATCCATACCCAACCGGCCAATAGATGGCAGACGCAAAGCCGGACGGTTAAAATCAATCCCGAAATTCAGCCCCAGCAGGTTAAGCTCAATCCCCTCTTCCAGACCAAGCGACATGCCAAGAACACCGAGCAAGTTGGCTTGCACGCCCTGCCCGCTGGATGAAAGTCCGACCGGATTAGTGATCGGACGATAATCCTTGCCAATCGCATTGGCCGGCATATCAAGGTTCAGTCCCGGCACTTCACGGCCGATATGGGCGATAAAGGTATTGCTGTTCGGCCCCGGGTAGCTGCGATATTCGCGCGGGAACGGATAGGATTTAATCGCGGCTTCGATCTGGGGGATCAGCTTTTCAGCCGCTTCCCCGCGATGATCGGCCATGAGTTTCGGTTCCGATCCATACCAAAGACCATCCGGGATCGCATAGTTCTGGCGCACCACATTGCCACTGCCCCAGCCAACCACGTCATAGCGGGTATAGCGGGTTTCGCCAGCGCGCTTGTAAATGATCCACGGATGCACTGCGAAATAGCTGCGCCAGCCAAACGTATCAGCCGCCATCACCATGACAATCGCCTGGTCGCGGTTGGCTTCTGCATCCGGTGCGACACCCGATGAATGGCGCGGCGCATTGCGCCACGTATAGCGTTCCTTGGCTTTTTCACCGGGCGGATCTTCTGCCAGGCTGATGCCAAATGGCAGGACAAGGACGGCCAACAGGCCAAGTATAAAGGTTTTGCCTTTGGGCACGGCTTGATCCAATCACGTTCTGCATTGCAGTATTGGTACGCTTAAAGCAAAGAAGTAGGATCAAAAAAAGGCAATGCAATCTTCTATCTTCACGGGAAGATGACGAAACCCGACCTATAGCAACCAGGTGCATGTCATCTTCCAGCGCCAGTTAGCGTCTAAGGCCAGGCCGCAAAGGTATCGTCACGCACCCGCTCGAGCGCACGTCGCATTCGGCGATAGGCACCCGGCGCCTCACCCATATAGCGTTTGAAAAAACGACTGAAATAGGCCGGGTCGCGAAAACCAAGACCATAAGCGATCTGGGCCACATCCAGCGGTGATTGTTCAAGCCGCATGCAGGCCTCGCGAAGGACACGTTCATGGATAATCGTCAAAGGTGGCTTTCCTGTCGCGCGTAACACTGCCGACCCCAATCGGCGTTCACTGATTCCAAGCGACGCGGCATAATCCGCAACATTCCAGTGTTCACGGAAATGAAGTTCAAGAACCTGCAAGAACCGCTGAAATGTGATCGAGCCCGGACCATGCTTGGTGCGCTGGGTCATGACACCATCGGCAAGACGCAGCACCATGGTCAGAATGATCTGAAGATGCGCGCCAACCACAAGGCTTGCGCCAAGCGCATTTTGCATCAGCTCAGCCCGGATTGCCTCAAAGCTTTGCTCTAGCAATAAGAGATTTCCGCTACCTTGTTGTGGGGTCACGTTATGAACGGTGTCTGCGACAAAGCGCAGAGGAACGCCATTACGGGCGGCACCACTTGCAACACCACTGCCGTCACCACAGTGGCGCGCAACCAGATCCTCGGCCACAGATAACAAATACCCATCACTGCCCGGACTGACGCTGAAACGCTGTGTTTCGCCAAGCGGCAACCAGACAAGTGCCGGTGCCTTGCAAGTGATCGTACCACGCTTGAGCCCGACCTCGGCCTGACCACTTTGCAACAGCACGGCATAACATCGATCACGGCGCCCGGGATCGTTCATTACCCATGCTTGCTCCGACAAGGGATGATCGAACCGATCCATCACTGCCTGCGCTGTCACGGGAATAAGATCCGCGATCGGACTGTCGGCATCTTTGACCGGACCTGAGGATGGAAACGGGTGGCGCGGTCGATCAATCATGCCTTTTTGTCACCCATCTATTCCGAAATAGTTATAGGTATAAATGTACAATTTTTCGTCTTAAAATGTCAATTTGGACGTCTTTACATTGGAACCTTTCCATTGCCTACTGGAAAAAGGTCAAAGAAACCGTCGAAAACGAAAAAAATACAACGAATTCAAACCTGTTATTTTGGAAAACCAAAGAAACAGGAGGGAGGATAACCACCAAGTTTACTTCGCGATGCGACGTTTCTTGGAAAACACACGACTGCATCCTCCCGAAAATATGCAAACCGGGCTCCGGTCCGGATAATCAACCTGCTGGCTGACGCGGATGTTTGCCCTTCTGATCGCAACTTCATCCTGACTTGTCACAGCACAGCAGATAATGAAAGTTCAGGAGAAACGTCATGAACCAGGCCCAGCTTTTGATCAATAACAAGGACGTGGGTGCGTCAAACAACCGCACCTTTGAACGCAAAAACCCGGTCACCGGCGAAGTCGCGACTGTGGCGGCCGCGGCCAATGCCGCAGATGCCTGCAAGGCAGCCGATGCCGCAGCCGCAGCCTTCCCGGAATGGTCGAAAATGGGTCCGGGCGCACGCCGCAAGATCCTGCTTAAGGCAGCTGACATCATGGAAGCCAAGGGCGATCAGTTCGGTCAGCTGGTTCTTGACGAAACCGGAAGCACACGCATGTGGGGTGGCTTCAATGCCCATCTTGCCGCCAACATGCTGCGTGAAGCCGGTGGTATGACCACGCAAATTCAAGGCGATGTCATCCCGTCCGACACCCCGGGCCTGATGGCCATGGGCATTCGCCAGCCGGTTGGCGTTGTTCTGGGCATTGCGCCGTGGAACGCGCCGGTGATCCTTGGCACGCGTGCCATTGCCATGCCGCTGGCATGTGGCAATACCGTGATCCTCAAGGCGTCCGAGCTTTGCCCGGCCCTGCATCGCCTGATCGGCGATTGCCTGGTTGAGGCTGGCGCGCCAGAAGGTGTCGTTAACGTGGTCACCAATGCCCCGGAAGATGCCCCCGAAATCGTTGAAGCCCTGATTGCCCACCCGGCCGTGCGTCGCATCAACTTTACCGGCTCGACCCGTGTTGGGCGCATCATCGCCAAACTGGGTGCCGAGCACCTGAAACCGGTTCTGCTTGAACTGGGCGGCAAGGCACCGTTCCTGGTGCTTGATGACGCCGACCTTGACGAAGCGGTCAATGGTGCAGCCTTTGGCGCCTACATGAACCAGGGCCAGATTTGCATGTCGACCGAACGTCTGATCGTTGACAATGCCGTTGCCGATGACTTCGTTGCCAAATTGGCCGCCAAGGCCAAGACACTGACCGCAGGCGATCCGGCCAAGGCTGAAAACATCCTTGGCGGTGTTGTCAGTGTTGAGGCGGTCAATCGCATCGAAGAACTGGTTGAAGATGCCGTTTCCAAGGGTGCAAAGCTGGTTGCCGGTTCGGGCAAGGCCAAGGACGGCGTTCTGATGGATGCCACCTTGCTTGATCATGTGACCCCGGCGATGAAAATCTATTCCGAGGAAAGCTTTGGCCCGATTTGCGTTGTCATCCGTGCTGGCGATGAAGACGAAGCCGTTCGCATCGCCAATGACAGCGAATATGGTCTGTCCTCGGCGGTCTTCTCAAGCAACATTCCCCGTGCGATGGAAGTTGCCAAACGCATTGAAAGCGGCATTTGCCACATCAACAGCCCGACCGTACAGGACGAAGCCCAGATGCCGTTTGGTGGCGTGAAAGCATCCGGCTATGGCCGTTTCGGTTCACAGGCATCGATTGATGAATTCACCGAAATGCGCTGGATCACGATCCAGAGCGGCAAACGTCACTATCCGTTCTAAGCCGCAAAAGACGATTGGCACGCGCGGAACATCCGCCGGGCCTTTCCGTTATCACAACAGCATACGCAGGGGGGAAGCCTGATTTGTGAGACCTGTTTCCTCATCAAATCAGGACCTGTGTGCGGGCCGTCAGATTTTTCATCTGGCGGCCCGTGTTTTTTCGGGGATGGTTTGATCAACCGCGCAAAACGGCCTGCACCAAAACTTCCAACGCACTTGAAAACTTCGACCGGTCTTTCTGGGTAAAGGCGGCATTGCGCCCCTGTTCGCCGGTGACTTCGCGCATATGGGCCGCGATCTCGCGCCCGGCCAGCGCATTGCCAATATTGGCCTCTGTAAACTCCTGACCGTTGGCTTTCAGGACCCGTGCACCAATTTCAATCCCGCGCGATGCCAGTGGAATATCATTGGTAATGATCACATCACGGGCACGCGCATTCTCGGCAATCCAGTCATCGGCCGCGTCTGGTTCCGGCGGAACAATCACGATGCTGATCAACGGATTACGTGACGGGCGAATGCCACCGTTTGACACCATGATCATCTCGATCCGGTGACGTTCAGCCACACGTTCGCACTCTGCCTTTACCGGGCAGGCATCGGCGTCGACCAGCAAACGCGGTCTGGTATTTTCAGTCTTTTCGTTCATGCCGCGATAATCGTCGGGAAGCGATCAAAGTCAAGAGATCATCATCCCTGCCCAATCGGCTCAGACCTGTTCGCATCACGCATGAACGCCAAAACCGCTGCCCCGACAAAGGCAAACGCGCAAGCCATCAGAACGGTTGTCTGAAAATCAAAGACACTTGCAACCACGCCGGTCAAAAGGTTGCCGATCAGACCGCCAACAAACAACGTGCTGACATAATAGCTTGTCGCGACACCGGGCTGATCGGGGGCGAAATTCTGAACGAATGTCATGCTGATCCCGGCAAAGATGCCGTAATAGATGCCATCAAGTGTCGCAAGTACCAGCACATCAACAAGCGTTGTCGCCTGATAAATCAGGCCAAAGAATATCGCTCCAAGAAGTGCTGCGATCAGCATCCCCTTGCGCTCGCCGACACGCTTGATCAGGGATGCGCAGAAATAGATCACCACCACCTCGACAAAGCACTTCACCGTCAGGGCGAAGCCCGCCGAAGACGCCACAAGTCCGAGTTCGGTCGAGAAATAAAGCGGCATGGCCGAGACAAACACCACATTGGCCGCACCAATGAAAAACACCGGCACGCACGCAGATAGCAGCCCGAAATTAAACGGGACTTTTTCGCCGCTTTTGAGACTGTTGGGATGATGGGTTTTGAACGCCGCCGGGACGATAAGCAAACATGCAGCGAACCAAATGGCGGCAAGTCCGGCAATCGCGTAATAGGTCGGCGCGAAACCGTAGACGCCGTAAAATGACAGCGACGCCGCAGGCCCGACCATCCAGCCAAGCGAGGTCTGCATGCGCAGAAAACCATTGAATTTGACCACATCCCGCCCGGTCTGTTCGGCAAACAGACGGCCGAAACTGTACATGACCGACAGCGCGCCTGATCCAACACCCAGCAGGATTGATACAATGCCCAGATAAACCCAGTAAATCTGAAACAGACCCAGCAATGTCATCCCGGCAGCAAAGCACAAAATGCTGGTGATCAGCAGGAATTTGACGGGTACTGCCCGATCAATCGCGCGGCCAAAACTGCGATTGACGAGAAGCGTCACACATACCTGAACAATCGCCACAAGGCTCAGTTTCCAGGGCGCTTGCCCAAGCCCCTCGACAACATAGAGCCCGGCCAATGGTGCCGCACTTGATGAGGTAAAGGCCCCCATCAGAAGCAAACCCAGGACCAGAAGCGGATAACGATCCAGCAGCCCCATCACCGCCGAACGATGCATAGGTGATTTTGCCTGCACATTTGTTTCGGCATCATGGTTCATGAAGGCGCCCTATCATCTTGATTACAATATCGACAAACGCTTCTAGCGCCTTGTTTTGGAATTGCTAAGCCTTTCAAGGCATTGAACGAAAATGTCACAAAAGCATCATCTGTGAAAGGATATCCAAAACAAAACCCCCACCCGGTTTCCCGGATGGGGGCTTCGTTAATGCGGCGCCCTTCACAAGGAAGGACAAGCCGAATTAGGCGGCGGTCAGGTCATCAGCCGAAACGCGACCCGAACGTGAGTCGGTGCGCAGTTCGTAGTTGATTTTGTCGCCTTCCTGCGGGTGGCCCATGCCAGCGCGTTCTACAGCGCTGATGTGCAGGAATACGTCATTTCCGCCTTCGTCCGGCTGAATGAAACCAAAACCTTTAGTTGCGTTGAACCATTTAACGGTACCAGTTGCCATCTTTAGATCTCCTATCGAGTATTGATTGGCGTTTCGACACACCCCGCGTGGGTGCGCCTATGGGATTTTGAAAAACAATCAGGCACGTTCGCGCCGTGGCTGTTTTCCAGAAGTGTTGGCGCGGCCTGCACCACCCGGCTGCCCGCCGGACTGTGCGCCACGTTGATTGCGATTGCGGTTTACACCGCCGCGCTTGCCTTGCGGTCCGGTATTTCGGGAACCATTGCCCCCATTACCATTCGCGCGGCGTTCCTCGGTGCTGCCCAAAAAGGACAAACCGGAAGAAATTGAATTATCGCCCTTGGGCTGATCCCGACGGTTGCCATTGGAATCAACCTTCTTGGCAGGGCGTTTGCGGCCATCGTTGTGGCTGGCACCATTATCGCTGCCATTGCCACGACCATTCGCCGGTTTGGACTTAAGCCCGCCCTTGTAACGGCTTTTGGATTTTTCCAATGCCGGGTTGGACGGTGCTTTTGCTGCGGTATCATTGCTGGCACTGGCCGAACCTTCGCCGTCACGACGCTGATTTGCCTTGCGGGCGTCATCACGATCACGGCGCGGCGCATTGCCACCCCGTGCATCGCTGCGACCGCCCCGGCCATTGCCACGATTACCGCCTGCACCACCGCGTCCAGCATTGCCGCGCGCCTGACCACCACCGCTGGAACGACGTCCACGGTTGGCTTCACGCGCTTCGGCAGATTCTGCTTCCTGAGCCGCTGCTGCTTTCGCATCACGGCGATCAATCACAGGGATCGACTGACGGGTGGTTTTTTCAATATCACGCAGCAGACCACGTTCTTCTTCGTCACAAAACGCGATCGCGGTTCCGCTTGCGCCACCACGGGCCGTACGGCCGATGCGGTGAACGTAGCTTTCCGGCACGTTCGGAAGCTCGAAGTTTACAACGTGGCTGACGCTGTCGACATCGATACCGCGTGCGGCGATATCGGTTGCGACGAGGACGTTGATCTGACCATCCTTGAAGGCATTCAGGGCGCGCTCACGCTGGTTCTGGCTTTTATTGCCATGAATGGCGGCGGCACTGATTTTGTTGGCTTCAAGATGGCGCGCAACCCGATCCGCCCCGCGTTTGGTGCGGGTAAAGACCAGTGTGCGTTTGAAAACTGGATTATCCAGAAGTTCTGCCAGCAGCTGACGCTTACGCGTGCGTTCAATCAGATAGACTGACTGCTCGACACGTTCCTGGGTGGTGGCAACCGGGGTTACCGACACCTTGACCGGATCAGACAGCATGTCACCTGCCAACTGGCCGATCTGGCCGGGCATGGTGGCAGAGAAGAACAGGTTCTGGCGATCGCGCGGCAGCATCTTGATGATCCGCTTGATCGGCGGCAAGAAGCCGAGATCAAGCATGTGGTCGGCTTCATCGAGCACCACCACTTCAACATGCTTAAGGCTGAGCTTGCCGCTATCGACATGGTCAAGCAAACGACCAGGGGTAGCGACAAGGACCTCGACACCGGGGGTTATGGCCTTGATCTGCGGACCAGGGGCAACACCACCAACGACAACAGTCATGCGGACATTAAGAAAGCGGCCGTACGCACGGAAACTGTCGCCGATCTGGGCGGCAAGTTCACGCGTCGGCGCAAGAACGAGAACACGGCATGCCCCTTTGGGCGTGCGGGTATCGATTTTGGAAAGTCGGTCAAGGATCGGCAAGGCAAACGCTGCCGTCTTGCCGGTACCTGTTTGTGCGATACCAAGCAGGTCCTTGCCGTCAAGAAGTGAGGGGATGGATTGTGCCTGGATCGGGGTCGGCGCGTCATAGCCTTCTTGGGCAAGCGCGCGCAAGACCGGCTCGGCGAGGCCGAGTTCGGAAAACTGGGTCAAATAAGGGTAACTCGTAAATTGGAGGCTGCAGACAGCTGGGACTTCGCCCGGTAAAAAATAGTAATCAGGTCTGCGCCTTGCAGTTCTGGAAGCACCCGCGTAGCTGGATACTTCAATGCGTTCTCAGGTTAATCGCTCAACAGTGGGGGACTTTCATCCCCTCTACGCTTCTGGAGCGATCAAATAACAGCCACACCATGCGCAGAGTTTTATCCCCTTGTCAAACAGCTATTTTTTTTAAGCCCCGCGTTTTACGCACAACGGCACGGCAGATTTGCGCTGCCATGCCGTTGTGACTACAAATGCATGCCGCATTGGGCGCGATCAAAACGCACCGCAAGGGTTCCCCGCGCCGCACGGATTATAGGCTGCGCAAGGATTGCTGGCTGCACACGGGTTGCTTGCCGCTGGCGCACACGGTGATGCAGCACACGGTGACGCGGCACAAGGCGAAGCACCACATGGGTTATACGCAGCATACGGATTCCCTGCCGCACAGGGACTAGCCGCGGCGCACGGATTGGCGCTGCATGGTGCCGCTGCACAGGGATTATAGGCCGCACAAGGATTGGCAACGCACGGGCTTGCCGCACAAGGGTTGTATCCCGCACCACACGGATTTGCACCACAGGGGCTGTAACCAGCTGCGCATGGATTTGCAGCACACGGGTTCGCCGCACATGGATTATATCCAGCGCCACACGGGTTCGCCCCGCATGGATTGGCACCACATGGATTTGCCGCGCACGGGTTCGCACCACAGGGATTACTGCCTGCTGCTGGCAGTTTCACCGGGGCCGGATTGGCGACCGCCGGGATATTTGCCGTGTGGCTATAGTGATCAAGCGCGACGGCGCCGGTTGCTGCAAGGAAGACCGCACCAAACAGAAGTGTGTTTTTCTCGCTCATTTCCGGAAACCATCCATTCCAAAGACAGGGCGCAGCGCGATGCCAACCCAGCTGCCCGCAAAGGCCAGCACAAACCACAACCAGCCATGCACACTGCCTGAGGCAATCCCGCTAAAGAACGCGCCGATGTTGCAGCCAAAGGCCAGACGCGCGCCATAGCCCATCAGAAGCCCGCCGATCGCCGCCGCCACAAGGGATGTGACCGGAACAGAAACCTTGGGCGCAAACTTGCCAGCCAGCGCAGCGGCAAAAGCAGCCCCGATCACAATGCCGAAATTCATCACCGAGGTGTTGTCTTCCAGGACCGAGTTGCCAAGTGCGCGCGCCGGGCCACCCCAGTTCCAGAATTCCCAGGTTTCAACCGGGATGCCGATGACCTGCGCGATCTTTGCCCCCCAAAGGCCAAAGCCAAAGGTGATCGACCATGGATGGCCTGCAATCAGAAGCGTCGCAACATTGAGCCCGGCCAAAAGCAGACCGGTCCAAACCAGCGGCCAAGGGCCGTGGAAAAAACGTGCAATGCCTTCGCGCGGGGCACTTGAAACAACCTCAAGCCCGCCATGGGCACGCTTTTCAACAAGTACGGTCAAAAGCGCCACCAGCGCCAGACCGCCAAAGGTCACCGCAAGGCCGCCCCCGATGCCATATTCGCGACCAAGGCTCATTGGCGGCAAGGATGGCAGTTCCAACCACATCGGCAGATGGGCCGTCCCGATCACGGCACCGATAATAAAGAATGCAAGCGTGATCAGCATCCGCGCACTGCCACCGCCCACGGTAAACAACGTGCCCGAACCACAGCCACCACCAAGCTGCATGCCAAGACCAAACAGAAATGCCCCGATCAGAACCGACATGCCAACAGGTGCCACCGCACCGACAACCGATCCGCCCAACGGACTGCCAAGCGACAGCATCGGTATGAACGCCGCCGCCGCAACCCCGATCATCAGAAGCTGCGCGCGCAAGGCACGGCCGCGCTTTTCAACAGAAAACCGTCGCCAGCCCCCGGTAAACCCAAAGGACGCATGATAAAGCGCAATACCCAGCAACCCGCCAAGGCCGTAAAGAACAGCCTGCTTAAGATCAACCGCCTGTGAAATCGCGATGCCGACAATAACAAACAGGACGGCGGTAATCGCAGCCGGTCCCTTGTCAAAGGTAAAACCAGACGTTCCCGGATTTGCTTTTAAGGTCGTTTCAGACATGGTGAGGCTCAATAACCTGAAATCAGATACTTAAATGAAAACGGAACCGGCTGACCGGTTCCGTCCAAAATGTTCTTATACTGCCTGGAACCGATCAGGAGCCCGGGTTTTCCGGGATCACCATTTCGCGTTTCGGGTCAGCCGCCCATTCGGTCAGGGAGCCATCATACATGGCCGTGTTCTTGTTGCCCATCACTTCGGACAGGCCAAACCATGCAACCGATGCCCAGTGGCCAGTATTGCAATAGGTGATTTCCTTCGCATCCGTCGCAACACCAGCATCGGCAACAAGGTTTTCAATCACGTCAGCTGCAACAAAGGCACCGTCCTGATCGCTGTAGAACCGCGACTGCGGAATGTTTTTCGCACCCGGCACGGCACCCGGACGGGCAACAACACCACTTTTTGCCTGACCGGTAAACTGTGCAACCGGGCGGGCATCAACAAGCTCAATGCCCTCAGCGCGTGCCTTGGCAACATCATCGGCGGTTGCAAGAAGCTCAGGACGGAAATCGGCGTTAAAGGCCACTGCACGTGGTGCAACCGGATCGGTCGAAACGGCTTTGCCTGCGGCAAGCCATGCGCGCTGACCGCCATCAAGGATGGTAACCGCGTCATGCCCCAGAACCTTGAAGGTCCAGTAAACACGGGTGGCCGAACCGAAGTCAGAGCTGTTCTGTCCCGCCGGAACAACAACAACCTGTTTGTCATTGTCGATACCAAGGGCGCCAATGCGTTTGGAAATTACATCAACCGGCGGCAGCATACCAACCACATTGTCGACCTTTGCGCGCCAACCGAATTTGCCATAAGGCGCGTAGACCGCACCTGGAATGTGACCTGCTTCGTACGGGCTGCCACTTTTGGTCAGGGAACGGATATCCACAACCACCAGCGACGGATTATCAAGATTGTCCGCAACCCAGTTGGCATCAACCAACGGCTGTTCGGTAAGACGTTCCGCCTGCGCAGCACTTCCGGCAAAGGCAAAGGTGATCGCCGCAACGGCAGAAAGAATGAGGGAACGCATGGGACTGTCTCCAATGATCAATTCATCACGATTTTGTGCATTATACCTAATTGAACAAAAATAAATGTCAATACGATCATTAATACACTATTTTTTTGTTTTATATAGGCAAAGGAACAGAAGCCCCGCGCTAAGGGTTTACACACAAAGGCTTTCAGGGACGAAGATTGTTCAGATAACGGGCAAATTCGCGCGCAAAAGAATCCTGGGTTTCCAGATTGCGCAAGGCGGGCGGGCGCGTCAGGAACCCGTGCAGGGTGGCAATGATAAATTCGGCGACTGCTGACGGTTCGATATCGGTGCGCACGGTTTTGTTGAACTGGGCCTTGCCGATGTGGGACGCCAACCCGCGCCGCCAGTAACGATAAACACCATCAATACGTTTACGCAGGTTTTCATCAAGCTCCCCTGCACCGGATGCCAGTCGCGCCAACGGGCAACCACCTGCCAGCATATCCGGGGCATTTTCACCACCCAGTCGATCCACCTGCCCCATCAGAACCGGCAGAATATCATCGGCCCCTTCCAGGTCATCAAGCCAGACTTCATCAACATAGCCCGGCAGGCATTCCTCGATCACGGCATTGACCAGCTTGGCTTTGCCCGAAAAGTGGTGATATAGCGCGCCTTTGGTGCAGCCGCTTTGTTCAAGGATATTACTGATTGATGCGCCACCAAAGCCGGACCGGCGGATTTCACCAAAAGCGGCATCAAGCAGCTTCTGACGGGTGGCATCAGGATTACGCACCCTTTTGGCCACCAACGCGGTTTCTGACGACCCTTCCAGTTCCATGCTTTCGCCGACTTCCAACACCTCGTCGTCGGGAATTTCATCCGGACGCGAAATGCGCGAAAGGGCAGCAGAGAAGCTAAAAGGTTCTTTTGTCATAGAGCCGTTCTTTTTTTGATTTGAACCGGGGGTTGGAACCCTTAAGCATCAGGTTCTACTGTTTTTTCCGCGGCGTCAATAATACAGCAGTCCAATCGAAACCTCTGTATAGGGGGATCATCACGCAGCCCCTTGCAATTCAGGTCAAAGCGTACTCTATTGTTCGACCACGCCCTTTCGGGCCGAGCCTCAAACATCCTTTGGATCGCAGATGCAGCTTGATTCCATCGCCTTCGTTGCAGCCGACACCAAGATCGCACAGGATGCGATGTATCGGTTGAAACACAGATACGGTCACATTACGCCCGACAAGGCCGAGGTAATCGTTGCGCTTGGGGGTGACGGGTTCATGCTTGAAACCCTGCACCGTTATATGGGCCGCAAGGTGCCGATCTATGGCATGAACCGCGGCACGGTTGGTTTCCTGATGAACGAATTCCGGGAAATGGATCTGACCGACCGCATTGCCGAGGCGCAGACCGTCGAACTCCATCCCCTGCAGATGGAAGCCCACACCGTTTCAGGCGAAAGCCTGTGTGCGCTGGCAATCAACGAAGTATCGCTTCTGCGTGAAACCCGACAGGCAGCAAAACTTCGCATCAAGGTTGATGGCGTTGAACGCCTTGCCGAACTGGTCTGCGATGGCGCGCTTGTCTGTACCCCTGCCGGAAGCACGGCCTATAACCTGTCGGCACACGGTCCGATCCTGCCGATGGGAAGCGGATTGCTTGCCCTTACACCGATCAGCCCGTTTCGCCCGCGTCGCTGGCGCGGGGCGCTTTTGCCACATGGCGCAGAAGTCGTGTTCAATATCGAGAATCCCGAAAAGCGCCCGGTTTCCGCCGTGGCCGACTATACCGAGGTTCGCGATGTCTCCCATGTGAAAATCCGTGAAGACCGCAGCATGAAAATCAAGCTGCTTTTCGATCCGGAACACAATCTTGAAGAACGCATCCTCAAGGAACAATTCGTCGAATGACCACCGCTGCCCTTGCCCCATCAAAAGACACCGTTGAATGGTGTCGCAAACTGATCCGTCACCAGTCCGTCAGCATGACGCCAAACCTGGCGCTGATTGACGAGGTGAAGGCATTCCTTGACGGGTTGGGCTATGACACACTGGTGGTGCGCGACCCGACAGAAACCAAGGCCAACCTTTATGCCACCATCGGGCCGAACGTGGCGGGCGGCGTGATCCTGTCAGGGCATAGTGACGTGGTCCCGACCGAGGGTCAGGACTGGGCGTCAGATCCCTATGAGATCGATATTCGTGACGACAAGATGTATGGCCGCGGCACGTGTGACATGAAGGGCTTTCTGGCCTGCCTTCTGGCAAAGGCCGAAACCTTCAAGAATGCCGATCTGCGCGTACCGATCCATCTGGCTTTCACCTATGACGAGGAAGTCGGCTGCCTTGGTGTGCCAAGCCTTGTTGAGGCCATCAACAACCTGCCGCACAAACCGGCCATGTGCATCGTTGGCGAACCGACCGAAATGAAGGTCATCACCCAGCACAAGGGCAAGTTTTCCGCCCGCGCGCACTTCACGGGTCGTTCAGGGCATTCGTCACTTCCGGCCGAAGGCGTTAATGCCGTCGAGTTCGCATCCGAGTTCGTTGTCTACTTGCGCAAACTTGGCCGTGAATGTCGAGAGCACGGCCCGCATGATGACGAGTTCGTACCAAACCACACCACCTTCCATACCGGGGTGATCAAGGGCGGTACGCAGCTTAATATCATTCCGCAGAACTGCTTTGTTGATTTCGAGTTCCGCAATCTGCCCAATGATGACCGCGAAGCCCTTAAGGGCAGAATTTACGATTATATCGAAAACACCCTGCAACCCGAAATGCGCGAGATCTATGACGATGTTGGCATCGAGGTTGAAGTCATTTCCGATATGCCGGGCCTTGCCACTGGCGATGACGAGGAAGTCACCAAACTGGTAATGGCCCTGACCGGCGCCAACACCACCGGCAAGGTTAGTTTTGGCACAGAAGCCGGCGCGTTTTCTGCGCTTGGGGATATCCCGACTGTGGTCTGCGGACCGGGCAATATCGAACAGGCCCACAAACCCGACGAGTTCATCGAACTTGATCAGCTGGGGCGCTGCGAAGTGTTCCTCGACAAACTTTTGGGTGTGTTGGTGAAGTAACCGGTCGCACTGCCCCCTAGACCTTGCATCCGTGCCTTATGTGATCTTACGCCCGATCCATTGCCACAACACCGGCATCAAGGATTGATTGGCGCTGATCTGGGTCATCAACAAGACGCGCAAGCGTTACCGTACCAAGAAGCAGAGCAAGTTTTTCGTAACCTTCCTGCTTGTCAGATCCATCCGAGAGAAGCTTTGCAAGCCGATCAACGGTCGCAGCAGCTTCCTGCCTTGCTGCCCCGTCGGAACGGACAAGTTCCGCCCCCAGCGCGGCAAGCGGACACCCAACTCCCCTGTTCTCGACATGCTCCCGGGAAAGATAAGTCGCGACATATTTGTTGCGTGCTTCTTCCGGTGATGCATCGGTATCGGGAACTTCCATAGACCTGACCGATCTGTCGACCGCCTCCAGAAACGCGGCGCTGATCAGTTCATCCTTGTTGGAAAAATGGCGATAGAACCCGCCGTGGGTCATGCCGGCCGCCTCCATGATTTCCGCCACACTTGTTGCCTCGATCCCCTGTTCACGAATGAGCTTGGCGGCCGCATCGAGAATGCGTTTGCGGGATTTCTGTTTTTCCGCCTCGGAAACACGTGGCATGGCGAACTCGCTGATTGAGGATTGACAATTTAGATTTTATATATCATCTAAATTTATAGATGACAATCATCATCTATATTGGTGCGTGATCGTGAACGGGACCGTCCCGGCATTCAGATAAACAGCCGCAACGGTTTCCGACTTCCGAAACAATTCGGTGGCATGCACCGCCACGTAATGGAGTTATCAAAACCATGTCCGGCTTTTATGAGTTCTATGTGCATGCATTTGGTGTTGGCATTCCGCTCCTTGCTATTGCGATTGCCAGCATAGGGGCGGCCCGTGCGTCCTTTTCACCCAACCAGCTCGCTGTATTCATCACTGTTGCTGCGGTTATCTTTGGGGGGTGGTTCGCGGTTGCCCTGCCTTTCACACGATCAGGGATATTCAACGTTCCGGCAGAGCTTGGCGATCCGCCCTATGTCCTGATGTTCCTTTTCGGCGGCGCGTTCCTGATCTGGGCACTTGCCTGGTTGACCCCGCTTGGCAGACGCATGACTGACGCGATCCCACTTGGCGCAATCGCGGCGTTTCAAATTCCACGCATCATGGGTGGCTTGTTTCTGATTGGTTGGGCGGTCGGAGATATCCCGGCACTATTCGCCCTGCCGGCTGGTCTGGGAGACATTCTGGCCGGTATCGCCGGATGGCAGGCAAGTCGTGCTCTTGCCAATGGCGCACCAAATGCCAGGTACCTTTTGGCACGCGCGACTTTCATCGGGATCGTCGACTTCTTCTTTGCCGTCCTGTTCGGAATTATCACATCACCGGGCTTTGCACATCTTTATGCACTCGATGCCCCCAACATCATCAATGACTATCCATTGGCGATGTTCCCGGGCTTCTTCGTTCCGATCTTTCTTGGTTTCCATTTCATCGCGATTTCCCGACTGCGTCAGGAATCCCGCACGTCATCAGAGGCGCTCGCCTGACCCTGATGGATGGCAACAGGCATACCAAAGCTGGGCGGAGCATATGATGCTCCGCCCAATCGTTACTGCTTTGCTACGGTTGGCACCGATAACAAAGCCCATCCTATCCGTGACTGAACTCGGCAGCCATATGCTGCAACTCGTCCCAAAGACTGCCTGCAAAGCTTCGCAGAACAATCAGTTCAAAGCTGTCATCTGCTACACGCGTGATCATGGCGCCGATATGTCCGATCTGGGTCATGGCCGATTGACCAATCGCAAACAGATCCGGCGACAGATCAACCATTGTGCCCTTTGCCAGAACCACGCGCGATGACGGCCCGGACAATTTCATGCGCACCCGCCCGTGCGTCTGGTCCGTCATAACGAATTGGGGGTGCAAGGCTGCTGAAATCTCTGCCAGGCGATCATTCGAAATATCGACACTTCCCACCCAGAACCATTGATTTGGTGAATGGCCACGCACATCTGTGCCAAGCTCCGGGGCAATCTTATTGATTGTCTGCTTCAAGGCCGCTTCATCGCTTTTGGCATCGCCCAGAACATGAACGACAAAGCCACCCTTGACCGGGGAAAGACTGATGGATGCGCCCTTGTTGAACGCCACCTCGTGGGCTGGAAATGCGTAACGGTTTTCTAATGGATAATCACGCATGGAGTTTCTCATTTTCCGGGTCAACAAAGGCAGGATCACACAGGATGCCGTTCACGGTCGTTCCGGCCAGACCATTCCAGATCACAACTTCCTCGCCATGGCGGCTTGGCCCGTTCTTGACCAGTGCCAGGCCAATCGCATGGCCAAGGGTCGGTGAATGACACATCGAGGTGACATAGCCCTGATCATTAGCAAGACTGACCGCGTCGCCGGGATTAAGGATATGCGATCCGGTGGCGAACTTATCAGACGGTGATTTCGGTTTGATTCCGACCAGCGATGGGCGATCCGGATCAACCAGCCCTTCGCGCAGGTTCATCACCCGGCCGATAAAATCATCCTTCTTCACCGAGACCATTTTGCCCATGCCCAGATCAGCCGGTGTAACCGTCCCGTTGATTTCCGCATGGGTGACATGGCCCTTCTCAATCCGC
Organism: Thalassospira sp. HF15; assembly: GCF_011806525.1. Lineage (GTDB taxonomy): Bacteria > Pseudomonadota > Alphaproteobacteria > Rhodospirillales > Thalassospiraceae > Thalassospira. Next base: position 472,948 of record NZ_JAAVKI010000004.1, read on the forward strand.
ATGACGCCAAGCGCCTCGGTACCATAGGGCGTAATACCGAATTCCTCACCAACAGCCATGATCGCATCGGCTACGCTTTCGCCATATCCGGCAGGTACCGCGACTTCGTAAGCCAACTCGCCCGAGAACGAAATTCTAAACAACCGGCCCTTCAGGCGCCCGCCAAACATCGAAACTTCGCGTGCAGCAAGGAACGGGAAGGCTTCGTTTGAGATGTCCTCATCAATGATCTTGGCAAGCACATCGCGGGATTTTGGTCCGGCAACAGCCATCTGTGCCCATTGATCGGTTGCTGATGCCAGACGGACATCAAGTTCTGGCCACAACACCTGTGCACAGAATTCCAGATGGGTCAGAACCCCGGCGGCAAGCGCCGTTGTCGTCGTCATGAAGTAATGGTTTTCGCCAAGACAACTTGTCGTGCCGTCATCATACACAAAGCCGTCCTCGCGCAGCATGATGCCATAGCGCGCCTTTCCGACAGGCAGTTTCAGGAAGGCATTGCAGTAAACCCGGTTCAGGAACTCTGCCGCATCCGCACCGAAAACCTCGATCTTGCCAAGGGTGGAGACATCGCAGACGCCGACCTTGCTTCTAACCGCTTTGACTTCGCGGTTAACACTGTCACGCCAGAAAGTCTCGCCATCCTTGGGGAACCAGCTTGAACGGTACCAAAGACCGGTTTCAACGAACTTTGCGCCATTGCGTTCCGCCCAGCCATGTAGCGGTGATTTCCGCACCGGCTGGAATTCCATTCCCTTGGAAGCCCCGACCAACGCGCCAAATGACACTGGCGTATAAAACGGGCGGAAGGTTGTCGTGCCGATTTCACCGGGTGAGACACCCTTGTTTTCGGCCAGAATGCCAATGGCATTCACATTCGATGTCTTGCCCTGATCGGTTGCCATGCCGTTGGTGGTATAACGTTTGGCAAGTTCGACATGATCATAACCTTCGCGCATCGCAAGCGTAATGTCAGATGCTGCAACGTCGTTCTGATAATCAACGAAGGCCTTGCCCTTGCTTGATGGAACCGACCAGATTGGCTGGATATGATCGGTTTTCTCGTCACCCTGCTTGATATCCGGAAGCGAAGCGGCTTCGCCCATTACACCAAGTTCGGCAAGCGCGGTCACAGCCGCCGCACCACCGGCGGCGAAGCAGGCCGCAATGCCGGTCTTTCCGGCAACAGCCCCACAGGGCGTCATGCCGTCGGTGCTTTCCGGCGGCATGAAACCGACATGCTCATCAGACCAGACGGGTTTGCCGCCGCGATGGCAGGCCAGATGCACAATCGGGCTATAACCGCCAGACACGGCCAGTGCGTCAACCGCAATCACTTCGTCGCGGCCATCATCATGTCGGACGGTGATGGACTTGATGGCCTTGCGACCAGCGGTATCGCGCACCATTGCCCCGGCAATCATGCGCGCCTTGCCGTCATAACCGGTATTCGGGCAGGTGCGCGGATCAATGATCGCAGCGACATCGATACCGCGCGCTTCCAGATCCATCGCGGTCTGATAGGCCTGATTGTTATTGGCAAACAATGCCACCCGCTTGCCCGGCGCAACGCCATAGGCATTGAGGTATGTGCGCATGGCACCAGCCATCATCACACCCGGGCGATCATTTCCACCAAAGACAATCGGCCGTTCCTCGGCCCCGGTTGCCAGAACAACTTTCCGGGCGACAATCCGCCAAAGCCGTTCCATGGCGCGGTGCGGATTGATTTCATGCTCCGGCAGATGCTTTTGCACGCGTTCGACCGCACCAAACACCTGATCATCATAGGCGGCAAATACCGTGGTGCGTTTTTTGATCTCGACATTGGGAAGGGCGTGCAGTTCGCCAACAATATCTGCAAGCACTGCGTCAGCGGGCTTGCCTCCCAACGGACTGCCTTCGGCGAGGAAACCACCGCCAAGATGTGCGCCTTCATCGGCAATGACTACCCGCGCGCCAGCCCGCCCGGCGGTCAGTGCCGCAGCCAGACCAGCGGGCCCCGCCCCGATCACCAAAAGATCACAATGCGCCCAGCATTTTTCGTAATAGCCGGGATCCGGGTCATAGCTTGCCCGCCCCAAACCGGCGGCCTTACGGATCAGCGGCTCATAGACCTTTTCCCAAAAGGCGGCGGGCCACATGAATGTCTTGTAATAAAACCCGGCACCCAAAAGCGGCCCGAGCACCCCGTTCATGGCGCCAATATCAAAGTTTACATTCGGCCAGCAGTTCTGCGACCTGGCTTCAAGCCCGTCAAACAGCTCGGCCATGGTCGCGCGCGTATTGGGACCACGCCGCCCGTCGCGCCCGATGGTCAAAAGCGCATTGGGCTCCGCTGCCCCTGCCGTCAGGATGCCGCGCGGGCGGTGATATTTGAAACTGCGCCCAACCAGTTGCTTGCCATTGGCCAACAGGCTTGATGCCACCGTATCGCCGCCAAATCCCGTCAGGGCTTCGTCGTTAAAGGTAAAGCGGCGCACATCGTTGCGGTCAATCAGCGTACCGCCATCAATCCGGAAACTGGTCATGCTCCGCCCTCCGATTTCAAGGTGCTTGCATCAACCACCTCAGACGTTTCATGGGTCAAGGTATTGCGGCTTAGAACCAACCAGCGACGACAACCGCCAGAATGATGCCAGTATTCGCGATGTTCGCCGCGCGGGTTGTCACGCAAATAGACATGATCAAACCACGCGGCTTCGTCGGCACCGGCAGCCGGGCGCGGGGTGGCAACTTCGCCGCGGATTGTAAATTCCTCGCGTGGGCGCAGACCGCAGTGAGGACATTTGACAAGACTACTCATTTCCAAATTTCCTCAATGCAGGTTGGCCTGGGCGCCAACGCCCTTTTCATCCAGAAGATAACCGCGCGCAAAGCGATCCATGCGAAATGCGGTTGCGGTTTCATGCGGCGTATCGGTTGCCAGCAAATGGGCAAAGCAATATCCCGATGCCGGGGTCGCCTTGAACCCGCCATAGCACCAGCCGCCATTGAAATAGAGGTTGGATAAATGGGTGCGATCCATGATCGGCGAGCCATCCATGCTCATATCCATAATCCCGCCCCAACTGCGCAGGATCCGTACCCGCGACAATGCCGGGATCATCGCCATGCCGGCCTCGGCAACATGTTCAACGCAGGCAAGGTTTCCGCGCTGGGCGTAGGAATTATAACCTTCGATATCCCCGCCAAACACCAAACCGCCCTTATCGGATTGCGACACATAAAAATGCCCGGCGCCAAAGGTCACCACAGTATCGATGAACGGTTTTAGGCCTTCGGAGACAAAGGCCTGCAGGGCGTGACTTTCAATCGGCAGACGCATATCGACCATTTTGGCGACGTGGCTTGAACTGCCCGCAACGGCCATCGCGAGCTTATTGCACGTGATCGCACCGCGCGTGGTTTGAACCCCGGTAATCTGATCGCCGTCCCGGTCAATGCCGGTCACTTCGCAATTCTGGATGATATCAACGCCGTTCTGATCGGCCCCGCGGGCAAAGCCCCACGCCACCGCGTCATGGCGCACGGTGCCGCCGCGCGCCTGCATCAGGCCGCCCATGATCGGGAAGCGGGCATTTTCATAATCAAGAAACGGCAACTTTTCACGCAACTGGTCCCGGTTCAGAAGGTCCGCATCCACCCCGTGCAGGCGCATGGCATTTCCACGTCGGGTGTATGCATCGCGCTGGGCATCGGAATGAAACAGATTGATCACGCCGCGCTGGGACACCATGGCGTTGAAATTAAAATCCTGCTCGAGCCCCTCCCAAAGTTTCATCGAGAACTCGTAGAAGGGATTGTTGCCTTCCAGCAGGTAGTTGGATCGAATGATTGTCGTGTTACGGCCAATGTTGCCCGATCCGAGATAGCCCTTTTCAAGCACCGCGACATTGCGCACACCAAACACCTTCGAAAGGTAATAGGCGGTTGCCAAACCGTGTCCGCCACCTCCGATGATGATCACATCGTAACGGGGTTTCGGATCCGGATTGCGCCATGCTGGCTTCCAGTTCTTGTTCTTGGAAAACGCATTGCCAAGCAATGACAGGGCTGAATAACGCATCGTCGATCTTTCGCTGTTGCCCACATCGGGTATAGGGGCAGGACCTATTGATTTGATTTGAATGGTTCACCGGATTTGTGCGGATACGCGAAGCAAAACCGCAGGAAGATAACTATCTTTCAAGGCTTTGCGACAAAGTAGCCCGTGCAAATCCGGTGAATCCGAAGGACAGACGTCATATTTGCAAACTCTGGCGTCAAACCCCTTGGCCGGGATACCAGCCCGCCCGGCGGGCTTTTCCTTGGATTTCACAAATATGACGTCTGCCATTCAAACCAAATCAATAGGACCTGACCCTAACAATCTTGACAGAGGCGTAAATTACAGCTTGTCTATTAAAGACATCCAATAACACATATGCGACATTTCACTGTTATTGTCGCGCCAAAGCGGGGCATTGGCCATCATGACATTAGAGACCCAATCGAAGGCCACACCTGCCGCGCCTGTCCGACAGACCGGTAACAAACCGCTCCCGGCCACCCAGCATGTCGGCTTCATGCTGCTGCCCGATTTTGCGTTGATGTCCTATGCCTCGGCGATTGAGCCATTGCGCGCAGCCAACCTTCTGGCTGGCCAGCAGATTTACAAGGTTCTGAACTATTCGGCGGCGGGCGGAAATGTTTTGTCCTCGTCGGGCACCATGGTGCCGACCACCCCGCTTTCACAGGCCCCGACCAACCTGCATACGCTGTTTGTCTGTGCCGGTGGGCATCCGTCGCAATGGCAAGCCCCGGGCATGCTTGGCAATTTGCGCAAACTGGCACGCTGGGGCGTTCGGATGGGCGGCATTTCAAGCGGCGCCTATGTGCTGGCAGCGGCAGGCCTTTTGGGACAGCGCCAATTCACCATCCACTGGGAACATGCCCCGGCCCTGATCGAAGCCTTTCCCGATCTTGAACCCAAGCGCGCCCGCTTTGTCATTGACGGGGATCGCATCACATGCGGCGGCGGGGTGGCACCGCTGGATATGATGCATGCCATGATCGCCGAAAACCTCGGCGCGGCTTTCGCAACCCGAGTGTCGGACTGGTATCTGCATACCCAGGTCGGGAAGTCGGGCGGACCGCAACGTGCATCGCTTGCCGAACGTTATAACGTTCACCATGCGGGATTGCTTCGGGTTATCGAAAAGATGGAAACCACCATCGAAGATCCGAAAACCCGTGACGAAATGGCACGCTTTGCACGGTTGTCGACCCGACAATTGGATCGCCTGTTTGATCAGCATCTGGGCAAGTCGTTTCTGGAAACCTATCGACAGGTGCGGCTTGAACATGCGCGTAAGCTTCTAACGCAAAGTGCGCTGACCATTTCCGAGATTGCCTTTGCGACCGGCTTTTCCAACAGCAGCCATTTTTCGCGCAGCTACAAATCCGTCTACGGCGTCAAGCCAAGCGAAGCACGCGGCCTCTGAACCCGACACATTCCCGAAACCAACCCAACTGCGGGATGCATTCCCGACGCGCGAATTCGACAGAATCGGCACAACTCCGCGAATCTGCATATTTGATATGCAGTAGATTTTCACGTCTAATTTTTACGCAAACTTTTGAGAATTAAATTTAGTAATTATATATCTTATTGATTTTATTATATTTATTGCGTCGCACAATAAAAAACACATTATAACTTGTTCACTATAGGGAATTGATTTTTAATAAAAGGAATGTCCATCGGGGGGCATTATGTGATGGAGAGACTAAAATGGAACAATCCGTACCAGAGTTGATGGCAAGGCTGGACAGCCTTGAAGCATCACTCAGCATGGCAACGACCATCAATTCCGAAGTATTCTATTGGTGGTGTACTGCGCTGATGCTTGCAATTCATGCTGGCTTCCTTGCGTATGAAATGGGTGCATCGCGCGCAAAGAACGCGCTGGCATCCGGCATGAAAAACCTGATCGCGTTCGCATTCCTGATCCCGGCCTTTTACTATATCGGCTGGTGGATCTATCTTGCGTTCCCGACCGGCTTCACCATTACCGAAGGCTCCGAGGCAGGCCTGCCCTGGAGCGAATATATGGGGCCAAACCTGACCGATAACGCGTCAGGCATCTTCTATGCGGCCTTCACGCTGTTTGCAGCAACCACCGCCTCGATCATGTCGGGATCGGTGATCGAACGTATTCGCATTTCCGGCTTTACCATTCTTGCCCTTTTCCTCGGCGCTGTTGTCTGGATCCTTGGTGCGTCCTGGGGCTGGCATCCGGATGGCTGGCTCACCACCGAATGGGGCTTGCATGACGTTGGCGCTGCTGGTTGTGTTCACACCATTGCTGGCTTCTTCACCCTCGGTGTTCTGATCAATCTTGGCCCGCGTATCGGTCGCTTCAATGCTGACGGCTCCGTCAACAACATCGACGGCCACAACATGCCGATGTCGCTGATCGGCCTGATGCTTATCGTTATGGGCTTCTTCGGCTTCCTTGGCGGTTGCATCATCTATACCGGCGACATGTGGACCACGATTTACAACACCCCGGCAACTCTGTCGGCATTCGCATTCAACACCCTGATGGGCGTTGCAGGCGGCATGATCGGTGCGTATCTGGTGACCCGCGATCCGTTCTGGATGATGTCAGGTGCCCTGATCGGTGTGATTTCGTCCGCACCGGCACTTGACCTGTACTATCCGGGCTTTGCCTTCCTGGTCAGCTTCGGCGGCGGTTGCATCATGCCGAAACTCAACGACATCCTCGTCGAGAAATTCAAAATCGACGATGCGGTGGGGGCTGTTGCGGTTCATGGCTTTGGCGGCGTCTGGGGTCTGATCGCGTCCGGTATCTTTGCTTCGGGTTATCCGAACATTGCCGGTCCGGACATCTCCTTTGTCGGTCAGCTTTCAAGCGCAGTTGTCTTCATGATCCTTGGTTTCGCACCGGGCTATGTTCTGTCCTTCGTCCTGAAGGCAGTAGGTCTGCTGCGCGTTTCCGAGGCAGCTGAAGTTGCTGGTCTTGATAAAGCCGAAGTCCCGGCAAGTGCATATCCGGAAAGCTCTGTTCCGGCTGCGTTCACCAACGACCCGACTTCGCCGACCCCGGCTGAGTAAGTTCGTTATTCGACTTTCTAGATAAGGAAACTGAAACATGAACACAGCTCCGATTACCAGTTGGGAAGGTGCAGAAGCTTACTTCACCTTTGCCGACAAACCGGCTCTGCTCGTGGCGATCACGCTTGTTGGTATTGGCGTGTGCGTTTGGACCATCGCTTCGATGGCCATTCACGAGAACAAAGCCTACAAAGACATGTAATCTGATTGATGTGACGCAGCACCATTCTGCCCTAACCCCTTAGGGAGCTGCTTTACTCAACCGACACAGCGAGAGGCCAGTGTCAAAGCTGGCCTCTCTGCCTTTCCAGACAAGACAACAAATAATACGCAAGACCGCTTCAGGTAAGCCTGAACGACGTGTGCACAACGGACAACGGGCCGCAGTCTCATCCTGATTGTCCGGGCCATCAGACTTCCCGCTGCCTTCAGATCATTCACCGCGCATGAGGCCACAATGATTGATCTCGCCCGAACGCCGGAAAACTATCCCCATTCTGTCCGCGCTGCCCGTCCCAGTCGCATCATCAATGCCGGACGCACGGCGATGGACCGCAATCGCGAACGCTACGAAGTGCCAGGACGCGGTGCGATCATGATTGCCGTGCGCGAAGGCGATCAACTTGCCCTGCGCAATTGCGAAGGCATGCAGTCGGTCGAACTGATCGGCCTGACACAGGCAGGTACCCCAAGACCCGAGATTTTTGAACCCTTGGCCCACGGCCCGCCAAAGGGCCTGATGGAGCTGCTTTCAGATCCGTATGATGACAGCCTGGCGCGTTTTGCCCAAACACTCCGCAAACGCGACATCAAACTGGAAACCTGTCTTGTACATCGGCTTTTTGGCAATGCCAGCCCGCCAGGTGACACGGTCGAGTTGACGATACAACTCGACGGATATGTCATCATCGCCACGCCAGCGCCTTTGATGCAGGTTGATGCGCATAATACGGCGACACCAATTACAGCACTTATCAAACGTGCCCATCACCACGACACCTACAGCTTCGCCCTGCCTGACCCACTGGCTGATCCAACACTGGATCTGCGCGTGCATTCCGCCACCGCCGAGGCCTATGAAATCAAGGCGGGCGACTACATCCAGATTCTGGATGTCGACGGGCGGCAATGCACGGATTTTCAGTGCTTTGATGCGCGCAAGCTTGATCGCGGCATTCAGAACCCGCTTGATGTGACAACCACGCGCACCCTGATGGGCCATGCCTATCCAATGCCGGGCCTGCATGGGAAATACTTTGATCAGGATATGGACCCGCTGGTCGAGGTCGTTCAGGACACCTGCGGGCGTCATGACGCCTTTGCCATGGCCTGTGCCGCGAAATATTACGATGATATCGGTTATCCCGGCCACGTGAACTGCACGGACAATTTCAACACGGCCCTTGCAAAACATGGTGTTGATCCACGGCCCGGCTGGATGGCGATCAATTTCTTTTTCAATACCGGCATCGATGATCATGGTGTGATGTATGCCGACCAGCCCTGGTCACGGCCCGGCGATTATGTGCTGCTGCGTGCGATGACCGACCTTGTCTGTGTGTCATCGGCCTGCCCGGATGACACATCGTCGGCCAACGCCTGGAAGCCGACCGACATCCATATCCGAAGTTACGACGGCGCGGAGAAATTCAGCCATGCCGTTGCCTGGCGCCCGACTGCAGAGGCCGAAGCAAAAATGACCAAAGAAACCGCCTTCCATCCGCGTTTAAGCCAACTGACCCGCAACTTCGTTGACTATAAGGGCTTCTGGCTGGCCCATGAATATACCGGGCACGGTATGATCGAAGAATATTACGCCTGCCGCGAAAAGGCCGTGGTCATTGATCTGTCCGCCTTGCGCAAGTTTGAAATCACCGGCCCGGACAGTGAAACGCTGATGCAATATTGCCTGACCCGCAATGTCAAAAAGCTTGGCATTGGTCAGGTTGTCTATTCCGCGATGTGTTATCCACATGGCGGGATGATTGACGATGGCACGCTGCTGCGTCTTGGTCAGGACAACTTCCGCTGGATTTGCGGTGATGACTACAGTGGTGTGTGGCTGCGCGAACAGGCGGAAAAACTTGGCCTGCAGGTCCTTATCCGTTCTTCAACCGATCAGATGCACAACATCGCCGTTCAGGGCCCAAAAAGCCGTGACATCCTGCGCGAAGTCATCTGGACCCCGCCGCACAAACCCAAGCTTGAAGAAGTTGATTGGTTCAAATTTACCATTGGACGGATTGGGGATGCCAAGGGCGCACCTGTGGTGGTATCGCGCACCGGTTACACCGGTGAACTGGGCTATGAAGTCTGGTGCCACCCGAAGGATGCCACCACCGTGTTTGATGCCATATGGGCAGCGGGCAGCCCGCATGGACTGACCCCGATGGGACTGGCCGCCCTTGATATGGTGCGGATCGAGGCGGGATTGATCTTTGCCGATTACGAATTTTCCGATCAGACCGACCCATTCGAAGCCGGGATCGGCTTTACCGTGCCGCTGAAATCCAAGGAAGATGACTTTATCGGTCGAGATGCCCTGATCCGGCGCAAGGAGCATCCATCACACAAACTGGTCGGGATCGAGATTGATGGCAATGTCACGGTCAGCCATGGCGATTGCGTCCATATCGGGCGTGCCCAGATCGGCGTGATCACCAGTGCCGTGCGATCCCCCATTCTGGGCAAGAATATCGCACTGGCACGCATTGATATCGCGCATGCCGATATCGGCACCGAGGTCGAGATTGGCAAGTTGGACGGTCATATGGTCCGCCTGCCCGCCACCATTACCGCCTTCCCGCATTATGATCCCAAAAAGGAAAAGCCGCGCTCCTGAGGACTGCGGTACCAACACCCAAAAAGAAACCCCGCAGCCATCAGGGCTGTGGGGGTGACTGCGAGTTTTGTTAAGGGAGACGGCGGGCTTACGCCCGCTTCTTTGAAAGGCGTGTTAAAAGTTGGAAAGTCCGGCTGCCTATTCGGCAGCCGTTTTCTTATCAACCTGCAAATAGGCCTCGAGGCTATCATCAAGCTCATCCAGCCAGGGCGTATGATGGGCTGGCGACATATTGCCTGTCATCAGCGACCGATATGACTTGTTGCGATACCCCATGATGTCGTCAGCCTTGTCATGCTCCCATTCCTCGAAGGTCTTATTCACCCCTTCGATGTCGAACATCGGATAATCCGTCATTTCGATCAGATGGGCGGTGTAGTCGCCCTGGAACCAGATCATGTCATGGTCATCCTTGAGACCTTCCTCACGATCACGCCAGGCCTGACTGTCTGCCCTCATTTCATCCTTTGACGGCAAGGTAATGCGCCCCATGATCACATCACGCGCAAACCATGCCTGGGCATCAAACATGTTGAAGGTAAAGAACTGGTCCTGCATGCCAAGATACATCATCTTCGGATTTTCTTCCCACACGACGCCTTTATAAAGGCCCAGTGGCCACATACGGTTATCGGTCTTAAGCCGAAGATCATCGGTCAGGAACGGGAAGTAATGCTGATAGCCAGTACACAGAATGATCGCATCGACATCGCGCGATGAACCATCCTTAAAATAGGCGGTATTGCCTTCAACCTTGGTCAGAAGCGGGACCTCTGCCCAGTTATCGGGCCAGTCAAAGCCGATCGGGTTGGTCCGGTGGCTGACTGTGACCGACTTGCATCCATATTTGTAGCATTGCGATCCGATATCCTCGGCCGAATAGGATGTTCCGATGATCAGGATATCCTTGCCTTTGAATTCCAGCGCATCGCGGAAATCATGGGCATGCAAAACGCGCCCGCCAAAGGTATCAAAACCGGGAAATTCCGGCACATTCGGGGTCGAGAAATGACCATTGGCGACAATGACATGATCAAATTCCTCAGTCGAAACCACGTCATTTTTCAGATCATGCGATGTAACGGCAAAAGTCTGGCTGTCTTCATCGAATTCAACGCTGCGCACCGGGGTTCTGAAACGCACCCATGGGCGGACATTGGCCTTTTCGACCCGTCCCTTGATGTAGTCCCAAATCACTGCACGTGGCGGATAGGACGCGATGGGTTTGCCGAAATGTTCCTCGAAGGTGTAATCGGCAAATTCCAGGCATTCTTTCGGCCCGTTTGACCACAAATAGCGATACATCGACCCGTGGATCGGTTCACCATATTCATCAAGCCCGGTACGCCATGTGTAGTTCCACAGACCACCCCAGTCTTCCTGACGTTCAAAACAGACGATTTCGGGGATTTCGGCCCCTTTGGCAGCAGCAGATTGGAATGCACGCATCTGCGCCATGCCTGACGGGCCGGCGCCAATAATTGCAACACGAAGTGTCATAGCCTTAAATCCCCAATAAATGCGTTATGCGTCTCCTCCGCCCGACTTTTTGCCGGTTCGTTCTTGCTTAATCGGGGAAAATCCCCGGTGACGTCGGCGCACCGTCGTCAAATTGTGAAAGCCACTCGACCAGGATCGGGTGGTAGCGTGACAGTCCCTTGTAATCGACAAGTTCCGGGCGCAGATCGCGCATCACACGATGCAGGCGACGGCCCCACTTTGGCTGGGTGACGACTTCGTTCATCGCCATCAGATATGTGCGGATCGGAAACAGGATCGCGTTAGAGCGTGGCAGACGCCAGAAGGTCTGAAGCTCCACACGCAGATGGATCTTTTCGCCGATATTTTCCGGGGTGACGGTCAGTTTGTCCGGCCCCCATTTGGGGTAGTTTTCCGGACTGGTATCCAGACGCGGGTTAACCGTTAGCGTCCAGTTCAGACGACGCGATGGTTGTCCTTGCGGCAAGGTCAGAAGGAACTTCAATGCACGCTGGAACACGCCCAACTCATGGGCCAGCGGAACCGGCGCATGCCATTCAAAGAAATTCATGCCAATGTCGAAATCAAGCGACCAGTCGGCCTGTGCGGTGATGATCCCGGCATCCATCCAAAGGTTGCCATCACGCTGATCAAGGATGGCATGATCACCCTGTACCTGACGGCCGATATATTCCATCGGATGACAGGGCAATGTCGAACTGTCACCAAAGGTAAAGGTGTCGTCGATCTGAAGCGGCTTGTTGATCCAGTGCCAGCGATCCCCATCCATGGTCAGCTTGAACAGATCGGGATAGTCACGCGCCTTCGATACCATCACCAGCTCAAGGAAATCCCAGCCGGCTGTTTCCATATGCGGCAGGGCCTGACAACGTCCGGGATCCTCGGCGAGAACAAGGGCGCGGTCTTTCATCTCTGCGACGTAATGCTCATCCACATCGAACGCATTTTCAAACGGGCTGCCCGCACGGGCGGCATGATGCGGCTCGATATTGGTGGAATACATGTATTCGTCTTCCGGGAAAGGAAACGGAAAACGCGGAATGTTTGACGGGCTGTTGGCGTAGGAAAAATCGCCGCGGAAGCTTTCGTCTTTAAACTGGATTGTCATGACTGAAGTTCCCCTTACAGATCAAGTTCAAGGCGTTTGCCACGGAAACGCGAAACGCAGGGCATGATCCGTTGCTTGGCCGCGCGCTGTTCTTCATCCAACCAGTGGTCGTTGTGCATGATCTCGCCATCACAGGCGACAACCACCGTTTCGCACTGACCACATGCCCCGCCCCGGCACATGCAATTGATCGGGGTGCCCGATGCCTCCACCGCTTCAAGCAGGCTTTGTTCTGCGCCGACGGTGATATCAATCCCGGCCTTGGCAAGGTGTACTTCAAAGGGTTCGCCGACCGGCGGTGCGAGAAAGTGTTCGAAATGAACGTGTGCAGCGGGCCAACCGAGCGCGGTGGCGGTTTCAACCACCCGTTCGATCATGCCTTTGGGGCCACAGACATAAACGTGGGTACCAAGCGGCTGATTGGATAAAAGCATTTCCAAATCAACGCTTTCCCCCTGATCATCGCAATAACACGACACATGATCGCCAAAACGATCGGCAAGGCTGTCCATATACGCCGCCTGCGATACGGAACGCGCGGCATAGTGCAATTCGAACGGCACGCCGAGCTTATCGGCCTGATCCATCTGGGCGATGAATGGCGTGATGCCGATGCCGCCTGCGATCATCAGGTGTTTTCTGGCACGCAGGTCCAGCGAGAACAGATTAACCGGGGCGGAGATTTTCATCTCCATGCCAGGTCGCACCTGTTCATGCATGAATTTTGATCCACCGCGCCCGGTATCATCGCGGCGCACCGAAATAGCATATTGGTCGCGTTCGAACGGGGAACTCATCAACGAATAGGGATTTTTGCGCTTCGTGTCGTCATCGATCATCTCGACAACGATATGCGCACCCCCCGAGAATGCCGGGAGTTCATCGCCATTCACATGCTTGAATTCAAACCGTTTGATGATCGGGTTGACCTCGACCACGTTGCTGACAACCACCGGAATCAAATGATCAGATGCACTCATTTGAACACCTCCTTGATCTCGACTTCCTCGGTCGGGTCTTCGGCATTTATGCAGACCCCCTGAAAGGCCGCCAGACGACGGGAATAGTGATCGCGCACCAATAAAAGCAAATCACAGGACGGACATTTGACCGGCTGGGTGGTGACATCCTCGATCATGGTCTTGCAATGAACGCATTGAACACGCCGGGCCAGACTGCCGCGATGCTCACATTGCACCGCTGTATGATCCAGCCCGCATTCCTCGCCCTTGGCAACGCCCTGCCCGACAAGGCCTTCGGTCCCGGCCAGATAAAGTTGGCTGCCCATCTTGGCATCCGAAAGCCAACTGCCCAGTTTGGCGACAGCTTCTTCAATGGTCGGAAAATGTTCGAACCGTTTTGCCCCCAGCGCATAAAGCGATGTGATGAGCGCCGCTTCACCCGGGGTCGGCACATAGAGGATATGTACCTTTTCCATCATGTCGCGGGGCATTTCCTGCACAACACGGATGACACATTCAGCACCGGATGCATCGGCCAGAAAATAGTGCGCCAGACCGGGAACGATTTTAAGCGTGCCGTATGTCGGACGGGAAATAATGCTTTCTTCGATGATACTCTCAGACATGGTAGCGGGTCCCATTCTGTCAGAAACCTCAAGGATCAAGGCGTGCGATCCCGGGGGCCACTGACAGCCCCCGGTTATCTTACTTAACCCTTGGCTGTTCTTTTCGATTTGCTTGGATCATCAAACGGCATGGTATGGGCCATTCCGCCGAGCATGCCATCTGCTCCTTCAACCTCTAGCCGCACGCCCTGCTTGGCGCATTCAACCGGCATGCGGGCAATCGCCATGGTTTGATCCTTAAGCGGGGAATACATCGCACAGGTCACAACACCGACCTTTTCACCATCCTTGAACAAGGCTGCCCCTTCTGCTGGGACTTCCTTGCCGTCAAACAGAATGCCAAAGATCTTGAAGCGTTCCTTGCCTTTGAGGCGGTAATGTTCCTCGGCACCACGGAAGCCGGTCTTGCCCGGGCTGACAGTGAAATCAAGGCCAAGCTCCCACAGGGTATCGCCCGGACCTTCATTTTCGAACGGGTACATCTGCGAGTTATCATAAGGGTAAAACAGCAGGTAGCTCTCGACCCGAAGCATATCAAGCGTGGTAAAGCGGGTCGGGATAATGCCCATATCCTTGCCCTCGGCAACGATCCGGTCCCAGATCATCCCGGCATCCTGACCGCGACAGAAAATCTCGTAGCCGCGTTCACCGGTATAACCGGTACGCGAAATCATCACCGGCGCGCCAAACAACTGGGTCTGCATATGATGGAAATAGGGCAGATCACGAATGCCCGGCACATATTCCGCCAGATAATCCACCGCAAGCGGACCTTGCAGGGACAAATCATGCAGGTTGTCATCAAAGCGAACCGATACGTCACGGCCGACTGCCGCCTTCGTCAGTTCCTCATGCCCGGTGCCCGATCCGTGAACGACCATCCATGAGTTCGGCCCCATACGATAAATCACGCAATCGTCGGTGAACTTGCCCTGATCATTGAGCATGCAGGCATAGACCGATTTACCGGGATAGATTTTCTCGACATTACGCGTGGTGGCATAGTCAATCACGTGGGAGGCATGCGCACCGGTGATGTGAACCTTTTTCAGGCCCGATACATCCATGATCCCGGCCTTGGTGCGGATTGCGATATATTCCTCGTCC
The DNA here is from genome assembly GCF_011806525.1 of Thalassospira sp. HF15. Classification (GTDB taxonomy): domain Bacteria; phylum Pseudomonadota; class Alphaproteobacteria; order Rhodospirillales; family Thalassospiraceae; genus Thalassospira. The sequence continues at coordinate 488,219 of NZ_JAAVKI010000004.1, forward strand.
CAGTCCTTGTCATAGGTCCAGGCGGTTCCCATGCCGCTCCAATCCTCAAGGTTGGAACCAAGCGCACGATGCCGATCGGCAAGGGCTGAAAATCTCCAGCTTGCAGTCATAGTGATGGCCTCCTGATATGATCGCCTTTGCGCACAATCAGCGCGCTAATACTGGCTTATTTTGTTCCATATTTTGGCGGCAACTTGTTCGCGAACGCAATAATTATTTTTCATATTATTCAATTTTTATTCCTCAAAGGCTATTTTCTGCGGCATTGCAGCAACTTCGCCCAACGCCATTGGTATAAGTAATTGGCAAATATTCTTTCCCTGCAGTTGATAAATATTTCCTGCCAGTGTAAGTCATGGCTATGGCGTATCTGCGACCCGAAATGGCAAAAGCCCGGGCACCATACGACCGACATATAAGCAGACCCCATCAAAGGGGCCGCGCGAGGAAACCAGAAACGAGCAGGACCCGCACCGGGACAGAACCGGTGACGGAGGATAAGCCAGCATGGCACAGACCAAAAAAACACAATCACCGCAGACCGACGCCAATAGCGATCAAGGATCAGGCATGGACACTATGAGCAAACCCGTCGCCCTCACCCAGGACCCGCATGCGCTTCGTGAACCCAAGGAAAACAATCTGGAAATCGCCATCGGCCATGAAGTTCGTGCGCTTCGGAAGAAACTGGGCATCACGATTTCCGATCTGGCGTCTGCGACCGGGATTTCGATGGGGATGTTGTCCAAGATCGAAAACGGTGTGACATCGCCGTCACTGACATCGCTTCAGGCATTGGCAAGTGCGCTGGGTGTGCCGCTGACCGATTTCTTCCGCCGTTATGAAGAACCGCGCAATGCGGTCTTTGTCAAAGCGGGCGAAGGCATTGCGATTGAACGCCGCGGCACGCGTGCCGGCCATGAATACAATCTGCTTGGCCATATCGATAACAACACCAGCGGCGTGGTGGTTGAGCCCTATTTGCTGACCCTTACCGAGGAGTCGAGCAGCTTCCCCGCCTTCCAGCATGAAGGCATGGAATTCATCTATTTGCTTGAAGGTGAAGTTCGTTACCGCCACGGCGATCAGCTTTACTACATGAAAGAAGGCGACAGCCTGTTCTTTGATGCCGATGCCCGTCATGGCCCGGAAGAACTTCTTTCATTTCCAATACGTTATCTGTCCATTATCTGCTATCCCGCCCGGGGATAAGCATTCACCCGGATGAAAAAATCAATTCACTGAGAAGAAATTTTTATTCTTCATAGTTGATTCCGCATTCGCGAACAGGTAGTCTCCATTTCAGAAACAGAATGGAGACTGTCCTGCCATGTGCGGCATTGTTGGTTTATTCCTCAAAGATAAAAGTCTGGAACCGCAACTCGGCACTTTGCTGTCCGAAATGCTGGTGACCATGACCGACCGTGGTCCCGATAGCGCGGGCATCGCAATTTATGGTGCGGACCAGAATGATCTGGTCAAACTCACGATCCAGTCTCCGGCGCCGGAAACAGATTTTGCCGGACTGACCGAAGACCTGCGCAAGGCAGGGATCACAAACGCATCGATCCTGCCTAAAAGCACCCATGCAGTAATCACCGTTTCAGGCGATCAGCTTGATGCGACCCGAACTGCCCTTGAAGAGCTTCGCCCGGATGTGCGCATCATGGGCACCGGCAGCGCGATGGAAATTTACAAGGAAGTCGGGCTGCCCAAGGACGTACTTGAACGTTTCAAGATTTCCGACATGACTGGCACCCACGGCATTGGCCATACCCGCATGGCGACCGAAAGTGCGGTAACCACCCTTGGTGCACACCCGTTTTCGACCGGTTCGGATCAGTGCCTTGTGCATAACGGTTCGCTGTCGAACCATAACAACCTGCGCCGTGAACTGACGCGCGAAGGCATCCGCCTTGAGACCCAGAACGACTCAGAAGTCGCTGCTGGTTATCTGACCGGTGAGATGGCCAAGGGCAAGAACCTTGGCGAAGCTTTGACCAGTGCGCTCGATGACCTTGATGGCTTCTTCACCTTTGTGGTTGGCACCAAATCGGGCTTTGGCGTTGTCCGTGATCCGATTGCCTGCAAACCGGCCGTGATGGCGGAAACCGATGCCTATGTTGCATTCGGGTCCGAGTACCGAGCGCTTGTGAACCTGCCAGGCATCGAAGACGCCAAGGTCTGGGAACCGGAACCGGCCACCGTTTATTTCTGGGAACACTGATTAACACGAACCCTGTCGGCTGCTGCCACGCGCGCGCTGACCCGACCGCAAGTTATCGCGCGGTCACATAAGGAAGGAACACATATGCCAGTGTTTGATCTTGCCACCACCGAATTGCGCGCGCTCAATCAGGCGCTTCATGCGCTTGATAAGAGTGGTGCGTCTGAGAATTTCGAAGTTACCAATCCGCGTGGCGCCCATGCCGTTGCTGTCGGCATCGACGCCCCGGTCAACGTCACAATCGACGGCAGTGTCGGCTATTACTGTGCGGGCATGAATGAAAAGGCCAACATCACGGTCAATGGCAATGCCGGGCCGGGGGTCGCCGAAAACATGATGTCGGGCAAAGTCGTGATCAAGGGCGACGCCAGCCAGTATGCCGGGGCCACGGCGCACGGTGGGTTGCTGGTGATTGAAGGCAATGCGTCGTCACGTTGCGGCATTTCGATGAAAGGTGTCGATATCGTCGTTAAGGGCAATATCGGCCACATGTCAGCCTTCATGGCGCAATCGGGCAATCTTGTTGTTCTGGGCGATGCCGGTGATGCGCTTGGTGATTCGCTTTATGAAGCACGGCTTTTCGTGCGCGGCACGGTCAAAAGTCTTGGCGCCGATTGCGAGAAAAAGGAAATGCGGGCCGAGCATATCGAAGTGCTGACCAAGCTTCTTGCCGATGCCGGAATTACCGATGTGAAGCCCGAAGAATTCACGCGATATGGCTCCGCCAGAACGCTTTACAACTTCAATGTCGATAACTTCGACGCCTATTGATGCGGCACGCTGAACCCGGCCCAAAAACATAAACTTTGCGGTTCAGCCCAAAGACAGGATCAGAAGATGAGCTACAAAAATCCCGTTACGACGCCGCGCAAATCGGCAACCTTTGATGACTACACCCTTTCGGAAATCCGTCGCGCAGCCGCGACCGGCATCTATGACATCCGTGGCGGTGGCGCCAAACGCAAGGTCCCGCATTTCGACGACCTTTTGTTCCTTGGCGCATCCATGTCGCGCTACCCGCTGGAAGGCTACCGCGAGAAATGCGAAACCGCCGTCACGCTTGGCACCCGTTTTGCCAAGAAACCGATTGAGCTGAAAATTCCGATCACGATTGCTGGTATGAGCTTTGGCTCCCTGTCGGGACCGGCCAAGGAAGCCCTTGGACGCGGCGCGTCGGCGGCGGGCACCTCGACCACCACGGGCGATGGCGGCATGACCGAGGAAGAGCGCGGCCATTCCACCCAGCTTGTCTATCAGTATCTGCCGTCACGCTATGGCATGAACCCACGCGATCTGAAACGCGCCGATGCGATTGAAATCGTTATTGGTCAGGGCGCGAAACCGGGCGGTGGCGGTATGCTGCTGGGTCAGAAAATCTCCGACCGCGTCGCAGAAATGCGTAACTTGCCGATGGGCATTGATCAGCGTTCCGCCTGCCGCCATCCCGACTGGACCGGCCCGGACGATCTTGAGATCAAAATTCAGGAACTCCGCGAAATTACCGATTGGGAAAAGCCGATCTTCATCAAGGTCGGGGGCGCACGCCCGTATTACGACGTCGCCCTTGCGGTGAAGGCCGGGGCCGATGTCATCGTGCTTGATGGCATGCAGGGCGGTACGGCCGCGACCCAGGAAGTCTTTATTGAACACGTCGGTCAGCCGACCCTTGCCTGCATCCGCCCGGCGGTAAAAGCATTGCAAGACATGGGCATGCACCGCAAAGTACAGTTGATCGTATCGGGCGGCATCCGAAATGGTGCCGATGTTGCCAAGGCGCTTGCCCTTGGCGCAGACGCGGTGTCCATCGGAACCGCTGCCCTTGTCGCGATTGGCGATAACGACCCGAAATGGGAAGAAGAATATAAAGAGCTTGGCACCACAACCGGTGCCTATGATGACTGGCATGAAGGTCGTGATCCCGCAGGCATCACGACACAGGATGCCGACCTGATGAAGCGGGTTGACCCGATTGCCGCCGGGCGGCGACTGGCCAACTATCTGAAGGTCATGACCCTTGAAGCGCAAACAATTGCGCGCGCCTGTGGCAAAAATCATGTGCACAACCTCGAACCCGAGGATCTCTGCGCACTGAATATCGAAGCGGCCGCCATGGCGGGTGTACCGCTTGCCGGGACCAACTGGGTTCCGGGACAGGGAGGATTCTAGAACAGTTAACGTACCACCGGACCGGGTGCGCCCCATGGCGTGCCCGGGCAACCGATGGATATTGAAAAATTCGTCAGGGGACTTCGATGACCAAGGATCTATCAGCCTTTGCCCGGGAACGCGGCATCAAATACTTCATGATCAGCTTTACCGACCTGTTTGGCGGCCAGCGCGCCAAACTTGTCCCGACCCAGGCAATCGCCGACATGCAGGAAGAAGGTGCCGGCTTTGCAGGCTTCGCCACCTGGCTTGACCTGAGCCCGGCCCACCCGGACATGTTCGCCATTCCTGATCCGGATTCCGTCATCCAGTTGCCCTGGAAACCGGAAGTCGCATGGGTTGCTGCTGATTGCATCATGGAAGGCACACCGGTCGAACAGGCACCGCGCAATGTGCTGAAAGCCCAGATCGCCAAGGCAGCCGAGCTTGGCCTGAATGTCAAAACCGGTGTCGAAGCGGAATTCTTCCTGATCACGACCGACGGTTCGGAAATCTCCGACCCGGCCGATACCGCCGAGAAGCCATGCTATGACCAGCAGGCCGTCATGCGCCGCTATGATGTTATTGCCGAGATTTGCGACTATATGCTTGAACTCGGTTGGGGGGCGTATCAGAACGACCACGAAGACGCCAACGGCCAGTTTGAAATGAACTGGGAATTTGATGACGCGCTTAAAACCGCCGACAAACATTCCTTCTTCAAGTTCATGGTCAAATCAATTGCCGAAAAGCACGGCCTGCGCGCGACCTTCATGCCAAAACCCTTCCCGGGACTGACCGGCAATGGCTGCCACTGCCATGTATCGGTTTGGGACAATGACGGTGCCAATGCCTTTGCCGATGATGACATGCCGTTTGGCCTGTCGGCCAAGGGCAAGCATTTCCTTGGCGGCATAATGAAGCATGCGTCTGCCATGGCGGTCATCACCAACCCGACGGTTAATTCCTATAAGCGGATCAACGCGCCGCGCACCATGTCGGGTGCGACCTGGGCCCCAAATACGGTCACTTGGACGGGCAATAACCGAACCCACATGGTGCGCGTTCCGGGGCCGGGCCGCTTTGAGTTGCGCCTGCCCGACGGGGCAACCAACCCCTATCTTTTGCAGGCCGTAATCATTGCGGCTGGTCTGGATGGCATGGCAACCAATGCCGATCCGGGACAGCATTACGATATCGACATGTATCAGGAAGGGCATTTGATCAAGGATGCACCGCGTCTGCCGCTGAACCTTCTTGATGCCCTGCGCGAGATGGGCTCGAACGAAGAGCTGCAACTTGCAATGGGCAAGGAATTTTCAAGTGCCTATCTCAAACTAAAACAAACCGAGTGGAATTCTTACGTTTCTCACTTTTCCCGCTGGGAACGTGAGAACACACTTGATATTTAATGTTTCTGCCCGGCCTTATCTCATTCCCCGATGGACGGGGCCGGGCAATTTTTGAATATTCCAAACGAGAAAGCCAGACGCGATGAAAAGCTACGTTCTGACTGTTTCCTGCGACTCACAACGCGGGGTGGTTGCTGCTATTTCCACCTATTTGGCCGACCACGGTTGCAACATTACCGATAGCTCCCAGTTTGATGATCTGGAAACCGGCCTGTTCTTCATGCGGGTTGCCTTCGTTAGCGAAGAAGGTGTCGATCAAGAAACCCTGACCAAAGGGTTCGAGGCACCCGCAGCAGAACTTGGCATGAAGTTTGAAATTCGTGACAGCTCCGAGAAGATGAAAGTTCTTCTGATGGTGTCGCGCTTTGGCCATTGCCTGAACGATTTGCTGTATCGTTGGAAAATCGGTGCCCTGCCGATTGATATCGTTGGTGTGGTATCAAACCACCTTGATTATCAGAAGGTTGTCGTTAATCACGACATTCCCTTCCACCACATCGCAGTCACCAAGGACAACAAGCCCGAAGCCGAGAAAAAGCTTTTGGATCTTGTCTCGGATTACGATGTCGAACTGATCGTTCTGGCCCGCTACATGCAGGTTCTGTCCGATAGCCTGTGCAAGAAAATGAGTGGCAAGATCATCAATATCCACCATTCCTTCCTGCCAAGCTTCAAGGGGGCCAACCCCTATCGTCAGGCCTATGAGCGCGGGGTCAAACTGATTGGTGCGACCGCACATTATGTAACCGCCGACCTTGATGAAGGTCCGATTATCGAGCAGGACATTGCACGCATCACCCATGCCCAGAACTCGGCTGATTATGTGTCGATTGGCCGCGATGTTGAAAGCCAGGTACTGGCGCGCGCGGTGCATGCCCATATCCACCACCGTTCGTTCATCAACGGCAATCGCACGATTGTCTTCCCGCCAAGCCCGGGCAGCTACGCATCCGAGCGCATGGGTTAAAGCGATAAGCCAGCCTACTGATGTATTAGAAAAAACGCCCCGGCAAGATATGGCACGGGGCGTTTTGCGTTTTAGCACTAACACTGCTTGGCGGTTATTAGCGCCAGGATTTGGTGGCCCGACGATCCACGGCACGGGGCACAATACCGCGCGCGGCATTGCCGATCCCGTCAAGCACGTTACTTGCCGCGATATCGCATTGACGATCCGCCATGCGTTTGAACCGCGCATCAAATATTGGCTTGCGGTCTGAAACTTCACGCGGGTCCGATGCCCGCTCCTGGCCATTTTTGAAGGCCTCGGGATCAAGCCAATCCAACGTAAGCCCGGTCAGGTCCAAACGCAGTACATCGCCATCCTTGAGATAGCCGATTGCCCCACCTGTAAAGGCCTCTGGCACCATATGGCCAATACACGCCCCCTTGGTGACGCCGGAATAACGCCCATCGGTGATCAACATCGATGAAGCTTCGAGAATGCGGTGATGGCGCAAATTCTGCGACGGCGAAAACATTTCCGGCATGCCATAGGCTTCCGGCCCCTGCCCGCCAATGACAAAGGCAAAGGACAGATGACCCTGTTCCAGCATGTCCTTTGGCGCATCCATATCAACGCGGTTGCCGCCATTGCGCTGCACGACAGCCGCAATCAATTCTTCATCAACCCCATCGGTTTCAATCAGGCGAGTGATCAGATCGGGCGAGGCAAAGTCAGCATTACAGACATGTTCGTTTTCGTAGTAACGCACGATGAAGACATGATCGTCAAAGTGCGACAATAACCGGTCACTCATACCCGATGACTTGACAGCACAGTTTTCAAAGAAACTTCCCGTCAGGACATCAACACCGGAACGCTGTCTGACCGGATTGGCGCGAATGACCGATGCATCGCCCAGCGCAAGATCAACCGGGTTTTCCAGATTTTCAATCCGCTCTGCCCAGGTTTTTCCAAGGATGGTTGGCGCATCCAGATCCATCGCCACCCCGAGGTCGGCCAGAATGCGATAGATGCTTTCCATCCCACGGTTTTTGCCTTCGGCCATTTGCTGGGCCAGAACAAAGGTGTCGCGATTTTCGGTCAGGCTGTGGGCGAAAATCTCTGGCACCGGGGTTTGGGTCCGGACATCCTGATAATCATCAATCGAAATATCAAAACCGGCGTAGCGCATCATGAAGGGCAGATGCAAAAGCATGTTGCTGCTTGATCCCGTGGCATTATGAACGCGCACGAAATTGGCGAAGTTGGCTTTAAGCAAATTGCCAATCGCATATTCCGGCTTGTTAAACACCCCAAACAGGGCATCAATCCCTGCGGCCACCGCCTCAAACGGTGGGACATCGGTCAGCAATTCAAGCTCCGGCGGGGTCAGACCGAACGCCGCCAGCATGGTACGCGACGAATTACCCGTCCCGTTAAAGGCACAAATGCCGCCTTTGGAATCACAGGTCGCAGTGGCAAGCTCGTCAAGTACACGCCGCTCAAGCGCCGCGTCGATGATCCCCAGAAGCCTTGCACGCTCCAACAACCCGGCAAAGGCCTCGTCTGACGTGCATTGCAAGATATAGCGCATGTTTTCACGGATATCCGCGCCAAGATCATCATGCCCGGCGGCATCAGAGTCGGCTGCTATCTTATCTAGCAAACGACGCGTGCCTTCGGGAATTTCACCGCCCTTAAGAACGTGCGACGGGGCAAACACCGCCCAGACCGGCGCCTGATCACCGCGCCAGGCGCGTGCATGATCGGCCGCAGCCAGACCGGCAACCACCGCGGCGGGCGATTTGTCGCACCCGGCAATCACATAGGCCGCATGATAGCTGTGCCCCTCGAAGGTAATATTGACCGCAGCAGCCGTATGGTTGCGCGATGCCAGTGAATAGCTTTGGCCGATATTGTTTTGCGCGGTGCCATCGCAAATCACCGGAACATGAAACAGGAACGGAACGCCCCCCATTTCCCAGATGCGGATTGCCGCCATCAATGCCTGCGGGCGATCAAGAAGATGGGCCGGATGATCAGGTGCACCGCCAATGATCGCAATCCGCGGGCGGTTTTCCACCAGACGACCAACCACGTCCTTGATTTCGGGCACGGCAAAGTTGCGCCCCTTGGCAACAGCCGGATTTTCGTTCACAGCATCGCGCAACAGTCGAACCACGGTGATCGGCTGATTGGCGAGACCCTGAATGCAATCGCGATACGGGTTGGCTTTTTCATCAATGATGATGGGTGAGGCAGACAAGTTTGCAGGCGACATAAACAGTTTTTTCCATGTTCGAGCAGCGGTCTTGGGGCGAACGCCCGTCAAAACACACGATCAGACGATGCCGCCATCAACGATGAAGTTCTGTGATGAACAGGCCGAAGAAACATCAGATGCCAAGAACAGGACCATCTGCGCAACATCATCCCCCACCAGTCGGCGTTTGACGCATTGCTGTTCCTGAATGCGTTCTTCATCCTCGGGAGAAATCCAAAGATCAAGCTGACGCTGTGTCATAATGCAACCCGGCGTCACCGCGTTCACGCGAATGCCATATTCACCCCAGTCCCGGGCAAGCGCACGCGTAAGGCCGATAATACCGGCCTTTGCGGTCTCGTACGTTACCAGATCCGGCAGCCCCATCATATAACTCACAGAACTGAAATTGATAATACTTCCGCACCGTTTTTCCTTCATTCCCGACGCCACGGCCCGGGCACAGAAGAAATGGTGGTTCAGGTTAACATCAAGACCATCACGCCACTTGTCAGGCGTGACGTCTTCGGGGGAATGGCGATCATCGCGCGCCGCATTGTTGACCAGAACATCAATCGGACCAATCGCAACGGACATATCGCGAACCGCATCGGAAATCGATGATTGCTGCCGCAAATCAAGCGACTTGTAGACCGGGCTTACGCCGTGCTCTTCCTTGATGGATGCGATCAGTTTTTGCGCAGCACCATCATCAATATCGAAAAATCCGACACGGGCCCCCTGCGCACAGAATGCGCGCACAATCGACGCACCGATCCCGGATGCACCGCCGGTTACAAGCACGGACTTGCCGTCTATGTCGTGATAAGTCGCTGTCATAACGTTCCCTGCCTCTTTTAATATTATTTTAGGTGAACAAATTAAATGCTGCGGCGCAACACGCAGCCAACACCGATAATTCAACCCATGATCGCGATATGCGACATAAAAATGCGTGAAAAGCGATGTTTTTAATTTATTCACTAAAAAATATTTGACAGGACGACTTCTTCACGTCAACATTTTTTCGATAACAAAAATAAATGTCACCAGAAGACACATTCATTCAGGGAAGAAACCGATGAAAAAACTCCTATCGACGGCCATGCTGGCCGGAACAGTCCTGTTGTCTGCAAATGCCTTTGCTGCTGACCTGACGGTTGGCGTCAGCTGGTCGAACTTCCAGGAAGAACGCTGGAAAACCGATGAAGCCGCCATCAAGGCCGCCCTTGAGGCCGCAGGCGCCGACTACATTAGTGCCGACGCACAAAGCAACCCATCCAAACAGCTTTCCGACATTGAAAGCCTGATCGCACGTGGCGCCGATGCCCTGATCGTCCTGGCACAGGACTCAGCATCCATTGGCCCGGCGGTTGGACTTGCACTGAACGAAGGTATTCCGGTGGTCGGCTATGACCGCCTGATCGAAGATCCGAACGCCTATTACATTACGTTCAACAACAAGGAAGTCGGACGCCTGCAGGCAGAGGCTGTTTTTGCCGCCCAGCCCAAAGGCAACTACGTCTTCATCAAAGGCGCCCCGACCGATCCGAATGCCAACATTCTGCATGAAGGCCAGCTTGAAATCTTGCAGGATGCGATTGATTCAGGCGATATCAAAGTGGTTGGCGAAGCCTATACCGACAGCTGGCAGCCAGCCATCGCACAGCGCAACATGGAACAGTTCCTGACCGCCGCAGACAACAAGGTTGACGCTGTGGTTGCCTCAAACGATGGCACCGCAGGTGGTGTTGTTGCTGCCCTTTCTGCACAGGGCATGCAGGGCATTCCGGTGTCGGGTCAGGATGGCGATCATGCAGCACTGAACCGCGTTGCACTTGGCACCCAGACGGTTTCGGTCTGGAAAGATGCACGCCTTCTGGGTAAACGCGCTGCTGAAATCGCAGTTGAACTTGCCAAAGGCACCAAGCTTGACGATGTCGAGGGCACCGAAGACTGGCAGAGCCCGAATGGCGTGACGATGAAATCCTACTTCCTTGATCCTGTCGCGATCACGCAGGACAAGCTCGACCTGGTGATTGATGCCGGGTGGGTTTCAAAAGACGTCGTTTGCCAGGGTGTGACCAACAGCAAGGTTGCGGCCTGCAACTAGGCCAACCTGTTTCCTTCGACCTTGCATAAACCCGGGGCCGACTGCATTTCACGCATCGCGCAGATATCGCAGTTCGGCCCCGCTGCTTTACGAGCTTTTTCATGTCACGACTACTTTCGAAAATGGAAGTCGACCGTCGTCTGGTTGGCCTTGCCGTTGTCCTGCTGATCATCTGGGTCGGGTTTGACATTGCCTCGGGCGGTCGCTTTATCACGCCCCGAAACATTTTTAACCTGTCGGTCCAGACGGCCTCTGTCGCGGTCATGGCATGCGGCATGGTCCTGATCATTGTGACGCGCCACATCGACCTTTCGGTCGGCGCTGTCCTTGGCGTATTGGCCATGATCATGGGCGTTGTGCAGACAGATTTCCTGCCGCAGTTTTTTGACTACAACCACCCAATGACCTGGATCCTGACGCTTTTGATCGGCATCGGTATCGGCGCCCTGATCGGTGGTATCCAGGGGGTTGCTGTTGGATATCTTGGCGTCCCCGCCTTCATCGTCACACTTGGCGGTCTGCTGGTCTGGCGCGGGGCAGCCTGGTGGGTAACCCAGGGCCGTACAGTTGCACCACTTGATCACAATTTCATTCTGCTTGGCGGCGGTATTGAAGGCACAATCGGCGCAACCTGGAGCTGGATAGTTGCTCTACTGGCCATTGTCGCGATCATTTATGCAGCGATCATGGAACGCCGTCGTCGCCTGTCGTTTGAATTCCCGGTCAAGCCGATATGGGCTGAATATACCAATGCCCTGATCAAGGCAGGACTGGTTCTGATTGTTATCGCGACCTTGAATGCCTATCACCTTCCAACGCGTGCGGCAGAGCGCCTTCTTGAAAACAAGGGCATCCCTGTCACGCCAGAAAACCTTCAGATTTCCCACGGCATTCCGATCCCGCTTCTGATTGTTGCCCTGGTTGCGATCATTCTGACCGTTGTCGTCAAACGCACCCGGTTCGGGCGTTACGTCTTTGCGATGGGTGGCAACCCGCAGGCCGCCGAATTGGCAGGTATCAATGTCAAGCGCATGACGGTTGCAGTCTTTGCCCTGATGGGGGTTCTGTGCGCGATCAGTGCGGCCATTTCATCGGCCCGCCTGCAATCAGCGGGCAACGATTTGGGGACGCTTGACGAACTTCGCGTGATCGCAGCTGTGGTTATTGGCGGCACATCGCTTGCCGGTGGTTTGGGGACGATCTATGGCGCGCTGATCGGCGCACTGGTGATGCAAAGCCTGCAAAGTGGCATGGCGCTTTTGGGGGTAGATACCTCATTGCAAAGCATCGTCATCGGCCTTGTCCTTGTCCTTGCTGTCTTTAGCGACAAGTATTTCCATCGCCGTTACAGCGACCCGACCGCGTAAGGAGACCAGTGATGACTGATCCAAACATGACCAAAGACCCGCTGGTGGAAATGCATGATATCCATGTCAGCTTTGGCGGGGTTAAGGCCGTTGACGGCGTATCGATCGACCTCTATCCCGGCGAAGTGGTTGGTGTTCTTGGCCACAATGGTGCCGGGAAATCGACGTTGATCAAGATCCTGTCTGGGGCCTATCAGGCCGATAGCGGCAAGATCATTGTCGATGGCAAGGAAGCCAAGATCGAAAATGCCCGCGATGCGCGCGACAACAACATCGAAACGATCTATCAGAACCTGGCACTTGCCGACAATCTTGACGCCGCACAGAACCTGTTTCTGGGACGTGAAGTGACCGACAAGTTCGGGTTTCTTGATGACGCAGCCATGGAACACAAGGCGCGCGAAGTTCTTCACCGCCTGAACCCGAACTTCAAGAAGTTCACATCCCCTGTATCCGCCCTTTCTGGTGGCCAGCGTCAGTCGGTTGCGATCGCCCGCGCCCTGTTGTTTGAAGCCCGCGTTCTGATCATGGATGAACCTTGTGCCGCACTTGGTGTCCATGAAACAAAAATGGTCGGCGAACTGATTGACCAATTAAAACGTGAAGGTTTGGGTATTTTGTTGATTAGCCACGATCTTCATGATGTGTTTGACCTTTCTGACCGGTTGCATGTCATGAAGAACGGAAAACTGGTCGGCAGCGTAAGAACCGAAGATGTCACACACGACGACGTACTTGGGATGATCATTCTGGGCAAAATGCCCGAGCACCTTCTGCATCTGGCTGGCCCCGGTGCGACAAATGCGACGGGTGCATCAAATGGCGCCCCTAACAGTTAAACAAGCGAGACACCGAGATGACCACAGGATTCCCTTTCAAAGCCCAAGACATCCTGCCCAATGACGCAAGTGATGCCGTCCTGATCGGGCGCATCTGGGACCCGCGCGTCTCCGGGCCGACACCGGTGCTTCTTGATGGTGAAACGCTGCGCGATATCAGCAGCGTTGCACCAACCGTCAGTGAAATCCTCGAGCTTGATGACCTGCTGGCAAAGCTTTCCAATGCCGCAAGTTTTCCGACCGTTGCGACCCTTGGCGATATCCTTGACCAGTCGCGCCCGGGTGCCGATGAAAACACCCCGCACCTTTTGTCGCCCAATGATCTGCAGGCGGTCAAGGCAAGTGGTGTCACCTTTGTTGCAAGCCTTCTTGAACGCGTGATCGAGGAACAGGCACGCGGGGATGCCAGCAAGGCCGATCAGATCCGCACCGAAATTACCGGCATTATTGGCGATGACCTGTCGCAAATCGAACCGGGGTCGCAAAAGGCGACCGACATCAAAACCGTGCTGCTCGAAAAAGGGGCGTGGTCGCAATATCTTGAAGTCGGCATTGGCCCGGATGCGGAGATCTTTACCAAGGCACCGGCCATGTCGGCCGTCGGGCATGGTGCCCATGTCGGTCTGCACCCGATTTCAAACTGGAACAACCCGGAACCGGAAGTTGTTCTGACCGTGACCTCGAAGGGCAAGATCGTCGGCGCCACGCTTGGCAATGACGTCAATCTGCGTGATGTCGAAGGGCGCTCTGCCCTGCTACTCGGTAAGGCAAAGGACAATAACGGGTCTTGTGCCATTGGGCCATTCATCCGGTTGTTTGATGGCAAGTTCACGCTTGAAACCGTTAAATCGGCCGATATTGCCATGGCCGTTGACGGACCAGAGGGATATCACCTTGATGCGGTCAGCTCGATGAGCCAGATCAGCCGCACACCCGAAAGCCTTGTGTCGCAGGCCATTGGCAAACATCACCAGTACCCGGATGGCATCATGCTGTTCCTTGGAACGATGTTTGCCCCGACTGATGATCGCGGCGGCAAGGGCAAAGGCTTCACCCACGAAATGGGCGATCTTGTCAGCATCTCCACCCCGAGCCTTGGCAAACTGGTCAACCAGGTCGACCGGTCAGACGCCATTCAGCCCTGGAAGTTCGGGATCAGTGCTTTGATGAACAACCTCGCGCGTCGCGGATTGCTCTGAGTGCGGCCACGTGAATTGCCCGAGCGGGCGTCTTGATAAGGATACTGAACAAACACATGATGCGCCGTACAGAAAGTGAAATCCCGCGTCAGCCGTCCCAGACAGCGATCTTGCGCTATTTGCGGATGCATGGCCCTGCTGCACGCATTGATATCGGTACGGCAACCGGACTAAGCCCTGCGACCGTTACGTCACTGACGGCCGACCTGATGGCGCAGGGCCTGGTGCAGGAAAGCGAAGGTGGCAACAATAACGGCAATGGAAACGGCAACGGAAATGGGACAGCCACCACGCGTGGCCGCCCCAAGGTCCTGCTGGATCTGGTGCCGAATGCTGCCTGTGTCATCGGGGTCAAAATTACGATCAATCAGATCGAAATTGCGCTGGGTAACTTTAAAGGCGAGATTGAGCGAAGTATCGAGCACAGCATCAATACCCGCGATCTTGGTGCGAACGAGTTGACCAGCACCCTGATTGCGCTGATCGATCGTTTTCTCGAACGCAATCGCGATTTCTGCATTCATCCACCAGCAGGTGTCAGCATTGCCGTTCAGGGTGTGACCGACAGCAACAGCGGCGAAATCATCTGGTCACCGGCCTTGCGTCATCGCCACATTCCCTTGGTCAAATCGCTGAGCGAACGATATGGCCGCATTGTTCAGATGTCGAACGATGCGAACTGTATCGCAACCGCAATCTCGCAAAATACCCATCTGCATAATGATGGCGACTTTGCCGTGATCATGCTGGGTTACGGTATTGGCATGGGGTTGGTACTCAACGGCAAGGTTTATAATGGCGACTTCGGAACCGCTGCGGAGTTTGGTCACACCAAATACCAGCCTGACGGGCCCCTTTGCAATTGCGGCCGACGCGGATGCCTTGAAGCCTATATCGGGGACTATGCGATCCTGCGCGATGCGCGCGGTGTGATTGACCTGCCCGACACCAACAACCTGCATCCCAGCGAAAACCAGATGATGGATCTTGTCGACCGTGCGAGGCGGGGCGAGACCGGCCTTGCCGAACTGTTCCGTCATGCCGGCAAAGTTCTGGGATATGGCATTGCCAACCTGATTGCTCTTCTGGGGCCCAAACAGATCTTTATTACCGGATCGGGTGCGCGCGCCTTCGACATGATGGAGCCGGAACTCCGACGTGGTCTCGAAGAGGCACAGGTGCCCGAGCTCAGTCGAAATCCGACAATTACATATCTGCCATGGGACAAGGACCTTGCCCTTCAGGGGGCTATTGGCCAAAGCCTGCTACGCCATGACGAAAACATGTTTCAGGCCACGGCAACTGTTCGGGACTAATAAAAAAAGCCGCCCAATTGGGCGGCTTTTTCATTGAGCCTTTGCAAGTCCAAATCGGGTCGATTACGACGCGATGTCTGCCGGTAAAACATCGGTCGGGATGTTCTGATAGCAAACCGGACGCAGGAAGCGACGGATCGCCATGGTCCCGACAGAGGTTGCGCCAAAGTTGGTTGACGCCGGATACGGGCCACCATGAACCATGGTATCGGAAACTTCCACACCGGTCGGGAAACCGTTGGCCAGAACGCGACCTGCCTTGTGTTCAAGGATCGGCAGAAGTGAACGGGCATTGGCTGCATCATCAGCATCAAGATGCAGGGTGCAGGTCAGCTGACCTTCAAGCGATTTGGCAATGGTGCGCATTTCTGCAACATCCTTGACCCGAACCACAAGACCCAGCGGCCCAAAGACTTCTTCACCGAGTTCATGATTGGACAACCAGTTTTCACCGGTGGTTTCAAACAAATACGGCGTCGCATTACGCAGATCGCATGAGGTTGTCAGGACTTCTTTGACACCTGCCGTTGCGGCGACACGTTTGGCACCGGAACGATAGGTTTCCGCCATACCATCAGTCAGCATGGTTTGCGCACTGACTTCAGACAAGGCAGCTTTGGCTGCATCAACAAAGGCATCCGCATCCGGACCATCAATTACAACCGCAATGCCCGGATTGGTGCAGAACTGGCCAGCACCCATGGTGAGCGACCCTGCCCAACCTTTGCCAAGGTCAGCACCACGTGCCTTAACCGCCTTCGGCAGCAAGAACATCGGGTTGACCGAACCAAGTTCACCAAAGAACGGGATCGGCTCCGGACGGGCAGCACACAGATCATAAAGTGCACGACCACCGCCAAGCGAGCCGGTAAAGCCGACCGCCTTGATCATCGGATGCTGCACAAGGCTTTGACCAACGTCACGCTTGCCGCCCTGAATAAGGCTGAAGACACCCGGATGAACACCACATTTCTTGATCGCGGCATCAATCGCCTGGGCAACGATTTCACCGGTTCCCGGATGGGCCGAATGGCCTTTGACAACAACCGGGCAACCAGCAGCCAGTGCCGATGCGGTATCACCGCCCGCGACCGAGAAGGCCAGCGGGAAGTTCGATGCACCGAATACGGCAACCGGGCCAATCGGACGCTGCATCAAACGCAGATCCGGGCGCGGCAGTGGCGCACGATCCGGCAGGGCTTCGTCATAACGACGATCAAGATACGCACCATCCAGGATGTGGCTGGCAAACAGGCGAAGCTGGCCAACGGTACGGCCGCGCTCGCCCTGAAGGCGGGCTTCGGGCAGACCGGTTTCCTGGGTGCCGATTTCGGTGATTTCATCACCACGTGCGTCGATTTCATCGGCAATGGTGTTGAGAAACTTCGCGCGTTCTTCGCGGGTCGAATAACCGTACGTCCAGAATGCTTCCTCGGCGGCCTTGGCGGCCTGATCAACAAGAGCGGGCGTTCCGACCGGGAACGTATTGACCGGCCCGTGGGCAGGTTCGGACTGGAAGGTCGTCTCACCGGCGACCCATTCGCCAGCAATGAGATGTTTTCCTGTCAGGGTATAAGACATTTCAATCAATCCTCTGGAATTCTCGGATAGGGGGTAAAAAATGACTACGTAATCCTCAACGTAACCGCGACTTTACCGACTTGCCAGCCATTCCTCATACTTTTTCTGATTCTCGTCTTTGGTGCAGGGATAAAGTCCGATGATTGATGCACCATTGGCGACCTGTTCAATCACAAAGGCCTCGTAACTTTCCATGCCCGCACAGGCATCGGCGATCTCGTCTGCGAGATGTGCCGGGATGACCATAACCCCGTCGGTATCGCCCACAAGAACGTCGCCCGGGAAGACAGCAACATCGCCACAGGCAATCGGAACGTTGATATCAAAGGCTTCGTGCTTGGTCAGGTTGGTCGGTGCCGACGGACCGGCATAATAGGCAGGCATGTCGAGCTCACCGATGCCCTCGGCATCACGGAAACCGGCATCGGATACGATGCCCGCCCCACCCCGAACCGCAAGACGGGTTACAAGGATGGAACCGGCAGAGGCCGCAGACGCGTCCTTGCGCCCGTCCATAACGAGAATATGGCCCGGCGGGCAGGTTTCAATGGCAACGCGCTGCGGATGGTTTTCATCACGGAACACCTCGATCGGGTTGCGGTCTTCACGTGCGGGGATATAGCGCAGCGTAAAAGCCTGCCCGACCATGTTTTTCTTTTTCGGCGACACCGGTCTGACACCCTGAATAAACTGGTTGCGCAGGCCGCGCTTGTATAGCTGGGTGGCAACAGATGCCGTGGACGTGCGCATCAGTTTTTCGCGCGTGGCATCAGACAATACATATTCCGTCATGGTCGAAGTCCTCAGAAAATATCAGGTTCGCCGGCAGTTTTGCCGAAATCGGTTTCAAGGAAGTCAAAGTCACAGCCCTGATCAGCCTGGGTCACATGACGCGAGAACATGTAGCCATAGCCACGTTCGAAACGCGGTTCGGGCGGTGTCAGAGCCTTGCGCCGCGCTTCAAGCTCTTCCTCGGGGATGAGCATATCAAGCGAGCGATTTGGCAGATCAAGGCGAACCGTATCGCCATTTTTCAAAAGGGCGAGCGGTCCACCGACATAACTTTCCGGGCTTACATGCAAAACACACGCGCCATATGATGTGCCAGACATGCGGGCATCGGAAATCCGCAACATGTCACGATGCCCCTGTTTGATCAGGGCCTTGGGAATGGGCAGCATGCCCCATTCCGGGAAGCCGGGGCCACCCTGTGGTCCGGCATTACGCAGAACCATCACGTGATCTGGCGTGATTTCAAGGTTCTCGTCATCAACAGCCTTTTTCATCTCCGGATAGCTGTCAAACACCAGTGCCGGTCCCTCATGCACATGGTATTTGGGATCACAGGCGGCCGGTTTGATCACCGCCCCGTTCGGGCAAAGGTTGCCCTTAAGCACGGCAAGCGAGCCTTCCTTATAGACCGGATTATCAAGCGGGCGGATGACATCATCATTATAAACCTCAGCCCCTTCGAGGTTTTCACCAAGGGTCTTGCCGGTGACCGTCATGCAACTGATATCCAGACGATCTTCCATCTGCTTCATCAGCGCACGCAAGCCGCCCGCATAGAAGAAGTCTTCCATCAGGTAATCCTTGCCTGATGGCCGGACATTGGCGATCAGCGGGGTCGTGCGGCCAAGTTCATCAAGGTCTTCAAGTTTGAGCCCCACACCGGCACGCTTGGCCATCGCAATCAGATGGACCACCGCATTGGTCGAACAACCGGTCGCCATGGCAACAATCGCAGCATTTCGGCAGGAGCCATCGGTAATGATCTGATCCGGTGTCAGGTCTTCCCAGACCATATCGACAATCCGGCGTCCGCAATCAGCCGACATGCGCTGATGCCCGCTATCGACTGCCGGGATCGAGGATGCACCGGGCAGCGTCAGCCCCATGGAATCTGCAATCGCCGTCATCGTCGATGCGGTCCCCATGGTCATGCAGGTCCCCGCAGAACGCGCGATCCCGCCCTGAATGCCAAGCCATTCGTCATCGCTGATATTTCCTGCGCGACGTTCATCCCAGTATTTCCATGCGTCCGAGCCGGACCCAAGGATTTTGCCCGCATAGTTGCCACGCAACATCGGGCCTGCTGGCAGGTAGATCATCGGCACACCGGCCGAAATCGCGCCCATGACCAGACCCGGGGTGGTCTTGTCGCAGCCGCCCATCAGAACCACGCCATCAAGCGGGTGCGAGCGGATCATTTCCTCGGTCTCCATGGCAAGCAGGTTGCGATAGAGCATCGAGGTCGGCTTGGTGAAGCTTTCATCGACCGAAAGCGACGGCAGCTCGACGGCAAAGCCGCCAGCCTGGGTAACCCCACGTTTCACATCAACAACGCGTTCGCGGAAATGAGAGTGACAGGTGTTGAGTTCCGACCAGGTGTTCAGGACTCCGATAATCGGTTTCCCACGAAAATCGTCTTCGGAATAGCCAAGCTGCATCATGCGGGACAGATGCCCGAATGTCCGCAGATCGTCGGGGGCGAACCAGCGTGCCGATCTCAGGTCCTGAGGCTGTTTCTTACTCATTGTCTTATCCTCGGAATGTAAAACGCGACCATGCATGCAACGGGCGGCGATCAGAAAGGCGATCTCCGGTCTTGAACGTAAACGCCTTTGTCTGAGGGTTTTGGCCACCGCTGACAGGCACAGAAAGATATTCACTTGTGACTGCTTGATATAGTAATATATTAGTGCATATCGAGCAAGACGCCTGTATACAAATTGCGTGACCTGACACGAATTGCGGGAACATCATGGTCGAAAACCTGTTCAAAGACGCACCAAGTCCGAAAAAGCGCCTGCCCAAACTCAAGCGGGGCTCGGCAAGTACGCAACTCCATGATTCCTTGCGCAAGCGCATCATTGATCTGGAACTGGCACCTGGCCAGTACCTGTCGCGGGTTGAAATTGCCGAGGAATACGGGGTCAGCCAGACACCGGTGCGCGATGCGTTGCTCAAGCTTGAGGAAGAAGGTCTTGTCGACACCTTTCCGCAATCCAAGACAGAGGTTTCGCGCATCGACGTCGAACACGCGCTTGAAACCCAGTTCCTGCGCTTGTCAGTCGAACTTGAAATCACCCGCCGTCTTGCCGATGCCAAAGACCCTGCCCTGACTGTCAAAGCGCACTCCATTCTTGCCCAGCAAAATGCGGTCAGTGCCGCGAACGATCTTGATACCTTTGGCAGGCTTGATCGCGATTTTCACTTCGCGCTCTATGAGGCTGCCGGTGTTGCCCAACTTTACGGCGTGATCGAAGCCCGGTCGGGTCATATTGACCGCCTGCGCAAGCTCAACCTGCCGGACCCGGGAAAGTCGGCCTCCATCCTTGATTGTCATGCGCGCATTCTTGACGCGATTGACAAGGGTGATGCCGATACGGCCTGCGCGGTCGTTCGCGAACATCTGATGGGAACCCTTGCCAAGGTCGATGCCATCCGCGAACGCCATCCGTCCTTTTTCTAGGACGGTGCGGCTGATCCCCGCACGACCTATGCAATCAGGCCGTTTCCCTTCATGAAGGCTGCGAGTTTTTCCTGCTGTGCGTGAGTCAGCGGCCAGGCTGAAGGTGGACGGGTGGGACCACAGTCATCACCAAGTAATTTCAACGCTGCCTTCACGCCGGTGACGTTGGTGCCGTTCATTTCTTCGGCCCGAACTTCCTCGAATGCCTTCATCTCGGTGATCAACTGGCGCGCCTTGGCATAATCGCTGACCTCAAGGGCAGCATGAATGGCCATCGAACGTTCCGGCCAGACATTGATCAGGCCCGAGGTAAAGCCGCGCGCCCCAACGGCATAGAATGCGGGCGCCCATGTTTCGGCAAGGCCACCGACCCAGACAATATCCGGATCGCAGGCATGGATTGCCTCGGCCAGTTTCATCGGGTTGGGCGTTGCCCATTTAACCCCGGCAACACCTTCGACCGCGCACAGTTCCGTAATGGCCTTGGTACCGATGGCATCGTTGCGCAGATACAGCATCATCGGCAGCCCACCGGACGCATCCGCAACCCGTTTGATGTAGTCAACAACTCCGCGTGGTGCGACAAACGGGTCTGGCGGCTGATGGATCATCAGCGCCTCTGCCCCGGCGTCTGCCGATGCCTTGGCCAAGGCGCAGGCATCCCGCACCCCGCGTCCAATCCCGGCCAACATCGGTGCCCGGCCACCCAGCATTTCGGCCACCGACTTTGCCATCGTAATCGCCTCGTCGGTGGTCAGAGCATAAAATTCGCCGGTATTGCCATTCACGACCGGAAAATGCACGCCAGCCGCCAGCGCACGATCAATCACCGGGACAAGCTTTTCGGGCGCCACATCGCCATTGTCATCATAGGGCGTGACCAGAATGCCCGAGATGCCGGACAAGACGGCGCGCAATTCAGTTTTTGAAAGTGCCATGGTTTCCTTGATCCCCGTGCGGTGACCCGTGCGCAGCGGATCACAAATCCAACTGACGGCCAATTCACCTTGTAATATTTAATTACATCTTGAATAACAAGTATGCGCGGAGATGGCAATTCCCTTTGTCATGCAAACAGGCCTGAGGGCGCGTGCGTCAACGCCATCAGCACCCATGCCAACGGTTTGAACGCGCCGGGAAATAAAATGACAAGTTGGGAAAGACTGCGTGCGATCAGGAAAAGCGGCGAAACAGCCCGCGCCGTTCGCGGCAGATCATTGTCAGACCGGCCTTACGCGCCAGATTTACCGCCGTCAATGTCGGACCGGAAAGGGTTACAAGCCCGCCTACCCCGAATTGCACGGTCTTGGTGACAATCTCATAGGAACAGCGGCTGGTCATCAGGACAAAGCCGCCGGTCGGATCAATGCCCTGTCGCGCCAAGGCGCCAAGCACCTTGTCCAGTGCATTGTGGCGTCCGATATCTTCGCGGACCAGAACGATGTTACCGCGATCATCGACGAAGGCGCTGGCATGAAGCAAACCACCGCCTTCGCGGTTTCGGGTCTGATGGTCCGGAAGGGCGTCGATCGCACGCAAGACGACATCCTGTGCCATGTTGGATGGCGTGACCGACCCGATCTTGTCCATTGCAACAGCTTCAAGGGATTGGACACCACACAACCCGCAGCCTGACCGGCCTTCAAGTGTGCGCTGACGATCAGCCAGACGATCAAAAACTTCGTCATGCAGATCGGCCTCGATCACATAACCTTGCAAGGTCTTGCGCACGTCGCGCAGGGTAATTTGGGAAATGTCATCTGCAATCCCCTCGGACAAGGCAAAGCCCACCATGAAGTCTTCGAGATCATGGGGGGAGACCATCATCACCGCGTGGGAATGCCCATTAAACGTCAAAGCAGCCGGAACTTCCGGCTGCAACATGATCGGTGCGTCGTCATTGCCATCATCGCCTGAAACGGCACGCGCAAGATCAACATCGCGTCCATCCAGAATACGGTTTTCCGATGGCTTGGCCGTCATGCAGTTTCCTTGACCTTCCGGATCATGGGAGCCGCCTTGATGACCAAAGGATGGAAGTCGGCCCGACCTTCGGCGATCATGTCAAACAGCTGCTTGCGCATGCGCGGTTCCCAAAAATCGCTGATATGATTGGCAACACCTTCAACACCCTCGCTCTCGGGCTGGGATTTGAAAAAGGTCGCGATCTGATTGGCCATGTAGACAAGTTTGTCGGGTGCCATTGCGGTTCACTCTTTGACTGTAAACTTCGTGTTCAAGCAGGACGCGCCAGACATCATGCCAAGGGAGTATAGCACAATGTCTGGCTCGTTATCCTATTCGGCGGCATCGACGCGTGGTTTGATCCGACGCGACTGTTCGGCCTGACGATCATATTCCACCTGCCATTCGGTCGGGCCATTGGATGACGAAACCTGAACGGCGGTTACCTTGTATTCCGGGCAGTTGGTCGCCCAGTCGGTATAGTCGGTGGTGATCACGTTGGCCTGTGTCCCCGGATGGTGGAAAGTGGTGTAAACCACACCCGGTGCAACACGGTCGGTAATGGTGGCGCGAAGGGATGTTTCGCCCGACCGGGATGCCAAACGGATCCAGTCACCTTCACGAATGCCACGCTGTTCGGCATCGTGCGGATGGATTTCCAAAAGATCTTCCTGGTGCCAGGCCGAATTTTCCGTGCGGCGCGTTTGGGCCCCCACATTATACTGACTAAGGATACGTCCCGTGGTCAGCAGAAGCGGGAAGCGCGGACCGGTGCGCTCATCCGTTGCGACATATTCGGTGACAACGAACTTGCCCTTGCCACGGACGAAGCCATCAATATGCATGACCGGGGTCCCTTCTGGGGCCTTGTCATTGCACGGCCACTGAACCGATCCTTTTTCTTCAAGCAGGTCATAGTTCACGTTGGCAAAGCTTGGCGTGGTCGTCGCAATCTCGTCCATGACCTGCGACGGATGGGTGTAGTTCCAGTCAAGACCCATTGCGCGGGCCAGGTTCTGGGTGACTTCCCAATCGGCAAAGCCATTCAATGGCGTCATGACCTTGCGCACACGGTTGATGCGACGTTCGGCGTTGGTGAACGTGCCATCCTTTTCAAGGAAGGTCGAACCCGGCAGGAATACATGGGCATAGTTGGCGGTCTCGTTGAGGAACAGGTCATGGACGACCACACATTCCATCGCCGCCAAGCCCGCCGCCACATGTTTGGTATCAGGATCAGACTGAAGGATATCTTCGCCCTGAATATAGATACCCTTGAACGTACCTTCGACCGCGGCATCAAGCATGTTGGGGATACGAAGACCCGGTTCGTCATCCAGTTTGACGCCCCAGATATCTTCAAAGATATCGCGGGTGGCACTGTCCTGAATATGGCGATAGCCCGGCAGTTCGTGCGGGAAGGATCCCATATCGCACGAACCTTGCACGTTATTCTGACCGCGCAGCGGGTTCACCCCCACACCCGGACGACCAATGTTCCCGGTCGCCATGGCAAGGTTAGCAATCGCCATCACAGTGGTCGAACCCTGACTGTGTTCCGTCACACCCAGACCGTAATAGATCGCGCCATTGCCACCGGTGGCAAAGGTACGCGCGGCCTTGCGCATGGTTTCACCGTCAACACCGATCATGTCGGCAACGGCTTCGGGGCTGTGTTTCGGATCGGATACGAACGCCGCCCAATCCTGGAATTCGTCCCAGTCGCAACGTTCACGCACGAACGCCTCGTCAAACAGGCCCTCGGTGACGATCACATGTGCAAGCGACGTCAGAACCGCAACGTTGGTGCCCGGCCGCAACGGGATATGGGCAACCGCCTCGATATGCGGGGAACGCACAAGATCAATCCGGCGCGGATCGATCACGATCAGTTTCGCGCCCTGACGCAGACGCTTTTTCAGGCGGGAGGCAAAGACAGGGTGGCCATCGGTCGGGTTTGCCCCGATCAGGATGACAACATCGGTTTGTTCAACAGAATCAAAATCCTGCGTCCCGGCCGATGTCCCAAACGTGGTTTTCAAACCATAACCGGTCGGTGAATGGCAAACACGTGCGCAGGTATCAACGTTGTTGTTGCCAAACCCGGCACGGATCAGTTTCTGAACCAGGAAGGTTTCCTCGTTCGTGCAACGCGACGAGGTAATACCACCCAACGCACCCTTGCCGTATTTGGCCTGAATGCCCTTGAACTTGTCGGCAGTAAAACGAAGGGCTTCTTCCCAACTGACTTCCTGCCACGGTTCATCAACGCTTTCGCGGATCATCGGGTTCAGGATGCGGTCCTTGTGATTCGCATAGCCATAGGCAAAGCGCCCCTTCACACAGGAATGCCCGCGGTTGGCCTTGCCATCCTTGTAAGGAACCATGCGCACCAATTCTTCGCCGCGCATTTCCGCCTTGAACGAACAACCAACCCCGCAATAGGCGCAGGTGGTAACAACCGAATGTTCCGGCTGGCCAATTTCGATGACTGATTTTTCCTGAAGCGTTGCGGTCGGGCAGGCCTGCACACAGGCACCGCACGACACGCATTCGGAATCCATGAAGTTTTCATGCATGCCCGGCGAAACGCGGGACTCAAAGCCGCGACCTTCGATGGTCAGTGCAAAGGTGCCCTGCACTTCCTCGCAAGCACGGACACAACGCGAACAGACAATGCATTTGGATGGGTCATAGGTGAAATACGGGTTAGTTTCATCCTTGGCCATGTAGCGCGGATTTTCTTCGCCGTTCTGGCGCACCTCAACGTGGTTTTCACCCTCATAACCATAACGGACATCACGCAGGCCAACCGCCCCTGCCATGTCCTGCAATTCGCAATCGCCATTGGCGGCACAGGTCAGGCAATCAAGCGGATGGTCAGAGATATAAAGCTCCATCACGCCTTTGCGGATTTTCTTAAGCCGCTCGGTCTGGGTATGGACAACCATGCCCTCTGCCGCGGGTGTCGTGCAGGATGCCGGTGTTCCGTTGCGGCCTTCGACCTCCACCAGACACAAGCGGCACGACCCAAACGCATCAACCATATCGGTCGCGCACAGTTTCGGGACCTGAATACCGGCCTCCATCGAGGCGCGCATGACAGAGGTGCCTTCGGGCACGGTAACGTCCTTGCCATCAATGGTCAGGGTTACCGTCTTTTCGGACTTCTTGGCGGGGGTTCCGTAGTCAACTTCTTTGATCAAGGACATCGTATCACTCCGCAGCTATATCAAGCGCGCGTGGCTTGAAGTCATCAGGGAAATGGGTCAGTGCGCTCAGGACCGGATACGGCGTAAAGCCGCCCAGCGCGCACAGCGATCCGAACTTCATTGTTTCACACAGATCATGCAGCAGTTCGATCTGCAATTCCGGCTCTTCACCGCGTTCAAGCTTGTCGACCACTTCGGTCCCGCGCACAGAGCCAATGCGACATGGCGTGCATTTGCCACACGATTCAATCGCACAGAATTCCATGGCAAAGCGGGCCTGTTTCATCATGTCGACCGTGTCATCAAACACGACAACACCGGCATGACCAATCAGGCCATCGCGCTTGGCGAATTCTTCGTAGTCAAACGGTGTATCAAACAGTTCCTTGGGGAAATAGGCCCCCAATGGACCACCGACCTGAACCGCCTTGACCGGGCGACCCGATGCGGTGCCACCGCCTAGCTGCTCAACAATTTCACCTAGCGTCAGGCCAAAGCCGACTTCATAAAGCCCGCCATGTTTGACGTTGCCGGCAATCTGGATCGGGATGGTGCCGCGCGACCGGCCCATGCCATAATCGCGGTAATATTCCGCACCCTTTTCCAGAATGACCGGAACCGAGCACAGCGAAATCACGTTATTGACCACGGTCGGGCGACCAAGGAACCCTTCAAGGGCAGGCAATGGCGGCTTGGCACGGACAACACCGCGCTTGCCTTCCATGCTGTTAAGAAGCGATGTTTCCTCGCCGCAGACATAGGCACCCGCCCCCATGCGGACTTCCATATCGAACGCCTTGCCCGAGCCAAGGATGTTATCGCCCAAAACACCGGCCGCACGGGCGACTTCAATCGCCTCGTTCATCACGTCAATCGCAGTCGGATATTCCGAACGGGTATAGACATAGCCCTTGGTCGCGCCAGTTGCGAGACCGGCAATGATCATGCCTTCGATCAGAACGAACGGTTCGCCTTCCATGATCATGCGATCGGCAAAGGTGCCACTGTCGCCTTCATCAGCATTGCAGACGATGTATTTCTGATCGCCTTTGGCTTCGCGGACGGTATTCCATTTAATGCCTGTCGGGAAACCGGCACCACCGCGACCGCGCAGGCCACTGTCGGTAACGGCCTTGACGATTTCTTCGTCCGTCATCTTCAGCGCATTTTCAAGCCCGGTCAGGCCTTCATTGGCACGGTAATCTTCAAGCGACACCGGATCAACAATGCCGCAACGCTGGAAGGTCAGACGTGACTGGCTTTTAAGGAACGGGATATCCTGTGTGCGGCCAAGATAAAGCTTATGTGCGCCGCCGGTCAGAAAATCGGCGTCAAACAATGCGTCGATGTCATCGGTACTGACGGGACCATAAGCCACACGTCCGCGCGGCGTTTCGACCTCGACCATAGGTTCCAGCCAATACATGCCAAACGATCCGTTGCGCACAACTTTGACATCGGCACCGGCATCGGATGCCTTGTCGGCAATGGCGGATGCAACATCATCAGCCCCAAGTGCGACAGAACCTGAATCAAGCGGAACGTAAACCTTGATGCTCATGATCCCACCTTTTCAAGAATGCGATCCGCACTGACGCGGCCAACAACCTTGCCATCAACCATGGCAGCCGGCGCACAGGCGCACAGGCCAAGACAGAAAACAGGTTCCAGCGTGATCTTGTGATCAGCCGTGGTTTGCGACCAGTCAACTTTCAGATGACGGCGGATCTCATCACCAAGGGCATCGGCCCCCATCGCCTGGCAGGCTTCGGCCCGGCAGATTTTGATGACATGCTTGCCAGCTTTTTCTTCGCGGAAGTCATGATAGAAACTTGCCACCCCATGGACTTCCGCCCGGCTGAGGTTCAGCTTCTTTGCGATCGTCTGAAGCGCGCCATCAGGGATATGGCCAAATTCTTCCTGCACCTCGTGCAGAATTGGCAATAGCGGCCCTTCCAAAGTGATCAACCGATCACAAATGGCAGCGACGCGGACATTTTGGTCCTCGGTCGTTTCCGACATGCAAGCCTCTCTCTCAAGCATGTTATCAAATTCTTGTTTATTCTGAACAGTGTCAGGCATTGTGCCCACCTGTTCAATAAAGCCATCCCGTTACGCGATAGCGAAAACCTATCAAGCGGTTTGCAGCTCGGAAATTCGGGCGGCTTCTTTTAAAAGTGCTGAAACCACAGGGGTTGCAGGTTCGCGTTTTGCCGCGATCAGTCCGACTTTATGCGTGGCGTCCGGTTCAATGATCGGGATCGATTTTACCCGGTCGCGCATTCCAAAACTTTCGACCATTTTTTCAGGCATGATGCTGGCCCAGTTGCCGGTCTGAACGTGGGTAAACAGCGCAATCATCGAATCACTTTCTAGCGTCGCACTGACCTTCGCGCCGGCGGCATCAAGATGCTGATCAATGATGCGGCGGTTCTGCATGTCCGGTGTCAGAAGACACAACGGCAATTTGGCAGCTTCGCGCCAGGTGATCGTTTCCTTACCGGCCAGATCATCGAGGTTTGAGGTCACCAACTGATACCGTTCGCGATAGAGCGGTATGGCGGTTACCCGCCCGAGCGGCTCATTATCAAGATAGGTTATGCCAGCATCAATCCGAAGGTCATCCAGCAATGCCTTAATTTCGGCCGAGGTTCGCGACAGGATGGCAAAGCTGACATCGGGGTGTTTTTCGCGAAATGGTGTCGTCAGTTCATGGATCATCGCAAGGGCGGTCGGGATAACGGCAATCTGCACCTGCCCGGTCAAACCGAACCGCATGGCGCGCATTTCATCGCGCATTGAACGGGTGCTGCCGACAATATGGCGCGCCCATTCAAGAACCCTTTCGCCTTCGGGTGTCAGCCCCTGATAACGTGATCCGCGTTTGACCAATACGACGCCAAGATGATCTTCAAGCTGGCGCAAGGCGCTTGAAAGGGTTGGTTGGGTCACGCCGCAATGTTCGGCAGCATGTCCAAAATGCTGCTCGCGGGCGAGGACCATAAACATTTCGAGTTTATCAATCATGGCGTATCCGGCATCGCTCGTGGATGCTCTTTAGGGCATTGGCGGCGACCGCAGTATCTGATCGCGTTGTTCGGGTTGAACACTTGGTTTCAACGGGAAAGTGTTCTGAGTGCAGGATAACCGATTACCCCTTCGGGCATAAAGGTTATTCCTGCAACAGAACGCAGATCCGGGCTGGATGAACGGAACCCGGATCTGGCCCCTGACGCTTTGGCATGATGTCCCACTCATGCCCTGTTTTACCGGCAAGTGGACAGAGCCAGTAAAACAGGCGCCAGCCAAGGGTGTGTTGGCTGGCGCCTCTGGTCAGGTTAAGCTTTGGACGCTGCTTCGCCCGTGCTCGCAGCACCACCAGTCTCTGTTTCCATGTGGTGCTTTTCATGGATCGGGCTGACCAGCTTGTTGGCAATCAGCGCAATTGCAAGAAGAGCCGCCATGGCATACATGGTGGTGTTATAGAGGCTTGAGGTCGGATCGACCGTGCCTGCCGGTGCGATTTCCATCAGACGTCCGATGGTCACCGTTTTGGCCGCAACCAGTTGATCAAGCTGGGCAATACCAGCACCGAACTTTTCCTGGAACGCTGCCGGGTCAACCTTTGCGGCCAGATCCTTGATCGAACTGGTGACCGAGGCCTGACGCAGCTGGGTAATGGCAAGCGGACCAAGAACACCGGCCGTGCTCCATGCGGTCAGAAGACGACCATGGATACCGCCGACATATTTGGTGCCGAAGATATCGGCAAGATAGGCCGGAATGGTTGCAAAGCCACCGCCATACATCGTGAAGATGATCATGGTTGCGGCATAGAACATGACAAGCCATGTCACAGCCGGATTGATGCTGACCTGTTCTGCGGCAAACGGGATCGACAGATAAAGAACGATGCCCAGAATGAAGAAGCAGTAATAGGTGTTCTTGCGCCCGATATAGTCAGACATCGACGCCCAGAAGAACCGGCCGCACATGTTGAACACTGAAATCATGAACACATAAGTCGCTGCAAAGGCAGAGTTCACAACAAGCGGCAACGTCGTGCCAAAGATTTCCGTCATCATGGTTTTGGCAACGCCAATCACCCCGATGCCAGCTGTCACGTTAAAGCAGAGCACAATCCACAGCAGATAGAACTGCGGGGTTTTAAGCGCCTGATCAATGTGAACGTTTGCATGCGTGATCATACGTTTGGAAGCTGTATCCGCCGTCGGCGGGGTCCAGCCAGCCGGCAGCCATCCTTCGCGCGGCACGCGATAGGAGAAGGAGGCAATAATCATCACGATGAAATAGGCAACGCCGAGCGTAAAGAAGGTTGCAGCTGCCCCGGTATTCCCGGTTCCGGCAACATAAACGCCTTCTTCGATGGGTACCGGTGCTGCGGCAACCTGCGCGGCACCTGCAACCACGACTTCAACCATCTGACCACCGACTTCGGCCATGCGCTTGCCACCCTCGGTAACGAGGTTTACGGCACTTTCCGGACCAAGATATTCCGGCACCTTGTAGAACGCGGACAGCAGGCTTTCCTTGATCGGGGTTGCGATCATCGCACCACCGCCAAAGCCCATAATTGCCATACCGGTCGCCATACCGCGGCGGTCCGGGAACCAACGGATCAGCGTTGATACCGGCGACACATAGCCAAGACCAAGACCACAGCCCCCCAGCGCGCCATAACCCAGATACACCAGCCACAACTGATGGGTCATGATGCCAAGGCCACCGATGATGAAACCACCACCCCAGCAGAAGGCCGCAACAACACCGACCATACGCGGGCCGACTTCTTCAAGCCATTTGCCGCCAAATGCCGCAGCAAGGCCAAGGAACACGATGGCCACGGAGAAAATCCAGACAACGGATTGCAGGCCCCAGTCACCGGAGCTTGCACTGACCACGCCAAATTCCTTGATTAGTGGCGGGTTGAAGATACTCCAGGCATAAACGGAGCCGATGCACAAATGAATGGCGATGGATGCTGGTGGTACTTTCCAGCGATTGAAATCGTCGCCAGCGACGATGTGTTCTTTCTTGAGCTTGTCAAACATGACGATGTTGTCCTCCCTGTATCGGGATTTACCCTGCCCGTCCCCGTCACGCGATTGGCCCAAGATTGGTCATGGTGCAAGGCAAACAAGGTTAAATCCGGAGTTCTCATCGTGGCAATCGCCATGCCATAGCGAAACAAGCCCGGTTTTCTGTCATTCTTCCAGACTGAAACGGGTTGCTGCAGCGCACGCGCATGGACAAAATGTCCATGGATTTATGCGCGCATAAATTGCATAGAGACAAAATGTCCACTCGCATTTGCAGCAAATTTAACCTGAAAATCCAAACATTGAAGGCCACCACATCATCAGCAAGATACGCTTCCGGCAAGACAGTCTACCGCTCGCGATAATCTTTTGATTATGCCTTAACGTTAATACGATAAGGGCTTGGCACTTTGACGATTGACCGACAAACATAGGCTCCACATGCGCGACATTGTTACCGACAGATTGATTATCAGGCGTTTTTCAGAGGCCGATGCCGCCGAGCTTTTTGAGTATATCTCCAACCCGCGCGCAAATTGCTTTATGGCTGATAAAGTCTCAACTTTGAAACAAGCGAAGGTAATGGCCCAAAAACGTGCGAACGATGCGTCGTGTGTCGCCGTGTGCCTGAAAGAAACAGGCGCTTTAATTGGTGAGCTCATGCTCCATCAAGATGACGAGCACCAAGCCGACACCTATTCCGTTGGATGGAACTTCAATGGAAAGTTTGAAGGCAAGGGATACGCCAGTGAGAGCGCACGTGCCTTATTCGAGCATCTGTTTACGCAACGGAACGCACGAAGGCTCTATGCCTATGTCGAGGACGATAACTTCAAATCGCAGAAGCTTTGCGAAAAACTTGGTATGCGCAAAGAAGCTTGCTTCATGGAGTTTGTTTCGTTTGTTAACAATCCTGACGGCACGCCGAAATACGAAAACACTTTTCAATACGCCATCCTGAAAAAGGAATGGTTGCGCCAACACACCTAAAAAAACAAAATTCCAACGCGTTACCACGTTCCGTGACTTAGACCCGGCCCACTACTAAAACATGGTTCATTTAATCTGCTTCGGGCAGCCAGATGGTAAAGGTCGTGCCCTTGCCCGGTTCACTTTCAACATCAAGTGACCCGCCCTGCCGATCAATCAGGGTCCGGGTGATTGACAGACCAAGTCCCGTGCCTTCGCGCCGCTTGGTGGTATAAAACGGATCAAAAATGCGATTAAGCACCTTGGCATCCATACCGGTTCCCGTATCGCGCACGGTGATCTTTATGCCGGGCTTGCCAGCCTGATCAACATCGGCATCAATCAATGTCAGCGTGCCGCTCTCAGGCATGGCATGCAGGGCATTGACCATCAGATTGACAAGCACTTGCTGCAACTCGGTCCGGTTCATCAGAACCAGTCGGGTTGATTGATGTTCACGCACGACCTCAATATCGGCCCGACTGAGCAAATGGGCAACCAGCGGCATGCAATCGTCAATCACCTCGGCAACGCTGTGGCGCTCGACAAAGCCGGCATATTCCTCTGGCTTGGCGAATTGCAGAAGTTTGGTCACGATCAGATTGATGCGATTGACCTGTTCATCAATCAGGCGGAACTCGGTATCGCCCAATTTGGCATGCTCGCCCAACAGATCGCGCAAGACATCAAGGTTACCCTGAAGTACCGCCACGGGATTGTTGATCTCATGGGCGACACCGGCAGTGATTTCGCCAATCGCGGCAAGCTTTTCGGACATGATCAATTGCTTGGTGGTGGCTTCGAGCTGACGGTTGGCTTCTTGCAACTCGCTGGTGCGGGCATCAACGCGCGCGTTTAGCTGATCATTCCAGGCGCGCAGACGTTTATCGCGTTCCTGTACCTGATCAAGCAGATCATCAAGATGTTCCGCCACCAGTGATATTTCGTCCTGAACCTGGTCAATACTGGTTCGGGCCGAGAAATCACCACTCTCAACGCGACGAATGGTATTGGTCATGCGTTCCAGCGGCTTGAAAATACCGCGCGCCCAACGCAGGAAAATCGGCACCGACAGGGCCGCCACAAACAGAAAAGCCCCAATCAGGATCAGAAGGCTTTCATATTTTGTCTGGGCAAAGGGTGCCTCAAGGAACCCGACATACAGCATGCCGACCCGCTTGCCATAGCTGTCCTTGATCGGCTCGTAAGCCGAAATATACCAGTCATTGACGACAAAGGCGCGGTCCAGCCAAACCTTGCCATCTTCCAGCACCGTCTTGCGCACCACACCTGATACCCGCGTGCCCAAGGCACGACGATCAGCAAACAGGCGGACATTGGTACTGACGCGCACATCATCAAGAAATAGCGTCGCGGTGCCCTGACTGCCTTCAGGCAGGCTGCTTTGACGATAGACAAGATCATTGATCGTATCGATGAAGCCCAAATTCTGATTGAGCAAAATACCGCCCACCAGTGCCGCATTTTCGCCTGTTGGCAATTCGACATGACTTGCCGAATGCACCACCATGCCGCGCGTTTCCGCATCGCGCGTTGTGGGAACGGCATTGGGGGTTTCAATCAGGTCGAGACGTGCCCGTTCCGCCAAATCGGGTGAAATGGCCGCCAGATCAGCATTGCTGAAAATATCAATGTTGGTTGAAGACTGTCCGCCATAGGCACTGGCAATCACCGGCCATTCACCCTCAGGACGGTCACCGCTTTCGCTGCCGTTTCCGGGGGACAGATACAGGAAATCAAGACCGAGTGCGCGTTGCCGTTCCGTCAGCAAGCGATCAATTTCAGCTTGATTGCCCGCACGCAACACATCGCGAAAGGCAACCGATTGACCAAGGGCCTCGATCTGTTCACCGGTATTTTCAAGAATGTGCGTGAAATACTGGTGGGCAATCGTAAGGTCACCGCTGACCTTCGATGTTAACAGCGCATCGAACTTCGTGTTCCAGCGCACCATCATCACGCCCAGCAACAAGGGCAGGATCACAAGCGTTGGCAAAAGCGCAATTGCCAGCAACTTGAAACGGACAGAACGTGTTCTTTTGGCGGGGGACGTGGTGACGCCGGTGGCGACTGGCGATGACATTTCTGTCATTCCTGTTCCCAGCTTGCGCATTTGCGGTCAATCGTCTTGCGCGATACCCCCAAGCGCCTTGCGGCTTCGTTACGATTGCCGTTGGTCTTGTGCAGCATCGCCAGAATGTGACGACGCTCCATCTCGTCCAGGGTTTCATCGTGCTCGGCCTGTACCCCTTGATCGGCAAGTTCTTCTCGGAACTCGGCGGGGAATTTGCCAAGGATCAGGGTCCGTTCGATCAGGTTGCGCAATTCACGTACATTGCCCGGCCAGTCATAACGCGTCAGCCCGGCACGAACAGCCGCATCCATTGGCACCTCGCGCACACCGAGCTGCTTGGAAAGCTTGGTCATGAACAATTCCGCCAGTTCAAGGACATCATCGCCGCGCGCCGCAAGTGGCGGCATTTCGATATGCATGACATTGATGCGATAAAACAGATCCGCGCGGAAACGGCCCGCTTCGACTTCGGCCTCAAGGTCGGCATTTGTGGCAAAGACAAAACGCAGATCAACAGGGGCTTCGCGTTCCGAGCCCACCGGACGGATCCGACGGCTTTCAATTGCGCGCAAAAGTTTGCTTTGCGTTGCCAGTGACAATTCACCGACCTCGTCAAGAAACAGGGTGCCGCCCTGCGCATGCATGAACAGACCATCGCGCGCGGCCTGTGCGCCGGTAAAGGCGCCTTTGATGTGGCCAAACAATTCCGCCTCGATCATTTCGGACGGAATGGCGGCACAGTTGATCGGGACAAAGGGCTTTTCCGCGCGATCAGAAAGCGCATGCAGCGAGCGTGCCGTGACTTCCTTGCCCGTCCCGCTTTCACCGGAAATCAGGATAGAGGTCGGCAGCGGTGCCACACGGGCAATGGTTTCACGGATTTCCTGAATTTGTGACGAATAGCCAATCAATTTGTCCCGCAACAACACATGATCGGATGTCGCACGCAGTTCGTGGCGCAGGACATGGTTTTCACGGCGCAACCGCATTCGATCGAGACAGCGCGCCACCGCGTTCAAAATCTGGTTGGAACGAAAGGGCTTCAGGACAAAGTCGACCGCGCCGGCACGAAGCGCCTTGATCGCAGTATCGAGATCGGCATAGGCCGTCATCAGGATAGCGTCAGAGAAAAAACCGATCTCGCGCTGTTCGGTCAGCCACTCCACCCCGCTTTTGCCGGGCATGATGTTGTCGAGAATCACGACATCAAAATGGTGTTCATCGAGAAGGGCGGTGGCTTCTTCGCAGTCGGCGGCTTCTTCGACCCGCTTGGCCCGCGGACCAAGGGTACGGACAAGGAAATTGCGCATGCCCGGTTCGTCATCGACGACCAGAATGGATGCCTTTTCAAGCCACGGGCCGAATTCAGGACCCGGCCCATTATAGCCTGCGTCATTGCCCGCAGGCGGCGCAGTCCGGTCCGACGAACCCAGAACGGTCGATCTCATAATGCCCCTCCGCTGAAACATGCTTTTTATTTTTTCAAAGCTTAGTTCAGCGGAAAGAGAAAAGCAAAACCGTTGATGGTGGCAACCTCATTACAAGGAAAGGTTGCACATCACCAACGGAATAACCTGTTTTGCGACCTAGCCTTCCTTGCGATGGATGGCAAAGGGTGACCAGCTTTGGCTGACCGGCATAACTTCAAGCGAGTTGACATTCACATGCGCTGGAAGGTTGGCGACCCAGAAGATGCTCTCGGCAATGTCTTCGGGCTGGATCGGATCCGCCCCATTATAGAGCTTGTCATAAGCTTCTTGGTTACCGCCGGTACGAACGAGGGTAAATTCACTCTCACACAGACCTGGCTCAATCGAGGTCACCCGCACACCGGTGCCCGCCAGATCGCAGCGAATACCAAGCGAGAATTGCTGCACAAAGGCCTTGGTCGCACCATACACATTGCCGCCCGGATAGGGCCAGTTCGAGGCGATAGAGGCCAGATTGACGATGGCCCCTTTGCGCACGATCAGCTTATCAAGCAGGATGCGTGTGATTGCGACCAGCCCCTTGGTATTGGTATCAATCATCGTCATCCAGTCTGACAGATCGCAATCCTGTGCCGGGCCGGTGCCCAATGCCAGGCCAGCATTGTTGACCAGAAGATCGACTTCCGCGAAATCGGCAGGAAGGCTATCAATCGCCTTCTGGATGGCATCGGCATCCTGAATATCAAAGCACAGCGCATGCGCAACCGATGCCTCGCCCAGTTCAGCAACCAGTGCATCAAGACGGTCGGCACGACGCCCGGTGATGATGACTTTCCAGCCTTCCTTGACAAAGCGGCGGGCCGTTGCCGCGCCAAAGCCAGAAGTTGCGCCGGTAATGAGTGCTGTTTTGGTCATGGGAATCTCCGGTGGTTTAATTCAAACGTATTGAGGGGCTCACAGACCAATCGCGATGGTCTGAACGAACCCGATAATGGCGATGATAACGAGGCTTGTGGCGCAGACGCGGCGCCAAACAGCTGCTGACATCCGGCGATAGATCATCTCGCCGGGGAAATAGGCGATCACCGCAATCAGCAACAATGGCAAAACAAGCGGGATGAAATCGTCTGGCAACATGCCCGAGGCCGCCCGGGTGATAAATCCAAGCACATCGACCGAGCCAAAATAGATCGCAAGCGTGTTGCGCACCCGGACATCCTGCGTGCCACCTGCCAGAAGCCAGGCGGCGACCAATGGGCCACCGACTGCAAAACCCGACATCAGGATCCCGACCGAACAGGCCAAAAGGGCTCCGATGATAAAATGGCCCATCCATTTTGGCGGATGATGCAGCATGGCAACCAGTGCAGCCACCGCAATAGCAAGGTTGGTGGCAATCCGAATGGTCTGATCATCGAGTGAAAAGGCGACATAGGGTCCGAGTACCGCGCCCAAAAGCCCAAAGGTCAAAAGGATCGTGCATGCGCGCCAGTCGACCTTGGCCCGATCAAAATCACGCAGGATCAATCCCGTCAGAACAATGTCGATAACCAGAATGACCGGTGTGGCCGTTGCCGGAGCAAGTACCGTTGACAAGCCAAGCGCCGCAAGCAGCGCAAAGCCGAAACCGGTGACTCCACGAAACAGGGCAGCAACCGCGACAACCATGCCAGACAAGATCAGTTCCATGGAATTCCTCGTTGTTACAGACCTGAATTACGCCACTGTCTGCCCCGACAATAGAGCCACAACAGCCCTTTTAATGGAGCCACATAGCCATCTGGACCTAAATATTGTCGAGTTCTGGCACTAACGCTGTGTCGGGGGACGGGTTTAGCTAGCAGCATAATATTTCCGCCCCACACTCTTGCCGACAGGAGCCAGCATGAACGTGTCCGTCAAGCCGAACATGACCAACCATTGGATGCCCTTCACCAACAACCGTCTGTTTCAAGAAGAACCACAGATGTTTGCCAAGGCAGAAGGCGTAAAGTACTGGACACCGGAAGGCCGTGAAATTCTGGATGGTTCATCGGGTCTGTTTTGCTGTGCGGCTGGCCATGGACGGCCGGAAATTGCCGATGCGGTTTACAAGCAGCTGAGCACGCTGGACTACTCACCGCATTTCCAGCGCGCCGCCCCTGTTTCGTTCGAATTTGCCGAAAAGCTGGCTGGTATTCTGCCCGATGGTCTTGATCGTGTTTTCTTTGCCGGATCAGGTTCCGAAGCCGTTGATACTGCAATGAAGATGTGTCTGGCCTATCACCGCGCCACCGGTAACGCACAGCGCACCCGCTTTGTTTCGCGTTCGTGGGGCTACCATGGTGTGAACCTTGGCGGTACGTCGCTTGCGGGCATGGTCAATAACCGTCGCGATTTTTCGGGCATTACCTGTGACGTTGTCCATATGCGCCACACCTGGACCGAAGAACAGAAATTCACCCGTGGTCAGCCGGAAACAGATGCTGATCTCGCCGATGATCTGGAAGAAATCTGCAAGACCTATGGCGGCGATACCATTGCGGCGGTCTTTGTTGAACCGATTGCCGGTTCAATTGGCACCATTGTGCCACCCAAAGGTTATCTCGAGAAGCTTCGCGCGATTTGCGACAAATACGGCATCTTGTTGGTATTTGATGAAGTGATTACCGGTTTTGGCCGAACAGGTTCTGCTTTCGCCTCCCAGGCATTCGCAGTCAAGCCGGACCTGATCACTATGGCCAAGGCACTGACCAACGGCGCGATTCCAATGAGTGCGGTTGCCACCAGTGCCGAAATTCAAGGGGCTGTGTTTGAAGCGGCGGGCGACGCGGATCGTCCGGAATTCTTCCATGGCTATACCTATTCAGCCCATCCGGTAGCGTGTGCTGCCGGCATTGCGGCACTCGATATCTATGCCAACGACAACCTGTTTGAACGCGCCAAAACCCTGTCATCGCACTTCCTTGATGGTGTGTTTGGCCTGCGTAACCTGCCCCATGTCAGCGATCTTCGCGGCTATGGCATGATGTCGGGTATTCAGCTGACACCGGGCGATGCACCGGGTGCCAAAGGAAGCTGGGCCCAGCGCGCGCTGTTTGACGAAGGCCTGCATGTCAAGGCTACCGGGGACGCGATTATCTTCGCCCCCGCCTTTGTCAGCACTGAACAGGACATCGATGACATGGTTGGCATCCTTCAGAAGGTTCTTGGCCAGCCAATGTAATCGCCCCATAGGGGGGGTACAAATTCCGGTCTCGGGGGAGTGGGATCGGGATTAGGGTCCAAACTCATTCTCATAATTGCCCCGGCAACTGAGTGAGCTTGGCCCCTAGGGATCGCCATACAGTTTACTGTGCGGCGGTCCCTTTCCTGTTTTCCGCCAGTACCGCCATGATGGCATTGCGCAATTGGGTAATCCCCGGTGCGATCTGATCACGTTCGATCACGGCAAATCCAAGCCGCAGGCGATTGCGCGGAGCGCTATCAGGATCGCAATAATGCACATCCCCCGGTTCGACCAGAACGCCCCGTTTGGCTGCCTCTCGATGCACCGCCCACGCATCCATGTCACCCGGCAACTTCACCCAAACCGCCGACCCACCGGTTGTCGGGGTTACATGCAATTCAGGAAGTTGACGGGCAATTTCATTTTGCATCAGTTGCCATTTCTCCGACAGCCGATCACGCGTGCGTCGCAGGTGTGAGTCCAGATGACCTTCCCCGATAAAAAGCGCCATCGCGCGCTGATCCTGCGCGGATGGATGACGGTAATTCAGACGGCGTAGTGCGCGCAATTCCTTGATCAGTTCACTGTCGGCGAGGATGTAACCAATCCTGAGGCCCGGGAACATCAGTTTGGTCAGACTGCCGATATAGATGATGTGACCGGAATTATCGTAGCTTTTTAGCGCCGCGCGCTGATGACCGAGATAGTTGAGCTCGTGCTCGTAATCATCCTCAACCAGAATGAAGTCATCCTTGCGCGCCCGTTCAACCAGCTGCAAACGGCGATCCAGCGACATGGTGACACTTGTCGGGCACTGATGCGACGGCGTGGTATAGACCATGTCGCAGTTTGACAGTGCCGATGAGTTGGCAAGACCTTCGCTGTCAATCGGAAGCGGGCAGATATCCGCCCCAGTCGAGGCAAAAATATTGCGCGCATCAACATAACCCGGATCTTCGACACCCACCGTGCGCCCCCGCCCGGCCAGCAACTGCCCAACCAGATACAGGGCATTCTGCGCGCCAATGGTGATCAGCAACTGTTCCGGATGGGCGCGCAATCCCCGATGCGGCAGAATACGGGTAATGATCTGTTCAAGAAGTTGCGGGTCATCCATATCAACCTGATCACCAACCCAGCTTTGAGAATGGGCAAGTGACCCTGCCAGTCGCATCGAATCGCGCCAGCGCGAAATGGTTGTTTTGTCCGGTGAAACCTGCCCGTAAATGAACGGATAGGGGAAATCCCGCCAGTTTGCCGGTTTGACGATGTTGCGTGCCTCTGTCGGGCGAAACTGCAAATGGCGTCGCCAAAGATCGGGATCGCGTTCCTTTGAAAACAGCGAGGCGGTGCGCGTGTCCACACTCAGGCGCAGTTGTTGGCGGATATATTGTTCATTGACGAAATGCCCGCGCCGCCAGACCGCTGTCAGATATCCATCATCAAGAAGCCGTTGATACACCAGCACCACCGTGTTGCGCGACACCTTGAGTGCGGACGCCAGATCACGGGTTGATGGCAAGGGTTCATGCGAGGGCAGCCTGCCTTCCAGAATCGCATCGACAAGCCCCTGATGCAGCTGTTGCTGCAGGGTCTGACCGGCAATTGCCGGGTCCTC
The DNA here is from genome assembly GCF_011806525.1 of Thalassospira sp. HF15. Classification (GTDB taxonomy): domain Bacteria; phylum Pseudomonadota; class Alphaproteobacteria; order Rhodospirillales; family Thalassospiraceae; genus Thalassospira. The sequence continues at coordinate 528,659 of NZ_JAAVKI010000004.1, forward strand.
AAGTCGGATGTCGAGCATCGGGAACACGCCTTTTACTTCGGCACCGCAGCACGTTTATCGGCGTGGCACCATAGTTTTTGCCTTGTGGCTCTATTACTAGAGTAACCGGCAGATATACCATTTTGTCAATGCGATAAAGCAGGAACAAGAATCGCGATCATAATGCGGTCGGTTCAGGGAAGTTATGTCCACCAGGGAGGCGCATGGTGCGCCGCACATAAGGGTAAAATCCCGGCTATCAGGAGACATACGGATGACCAAGTTCAATTCCGGCCCCAAACTTAACCGGCGCACACTTCTTAAAGGATCGCTTGCCGCCGGCTCGGCATTCGCAATGCCTGCGATTATCAGCAAAAAAGCACTCGCTTCGTCGGGCGAAATCAACATTTTGATGTGGTCCGATTACCTGCCGGAAACGTTCCTCAAATCGTTTACCGATGCAACGGGCATCACCGTGAACTACACCGGCATCGGTTCGAACGAGGAAATCATCAACAAGATGAAGGCTTCCAAAGGTCGTGGCTTTGATATCGTGTCGCCGACCAACAACCGTGCCCTTCAGTGGAAGGCACTGGAACTGCTTCAGCCGTTCGACATGTCCAAAGTCGCCATCGAGGCCGTCAACCCGGCAATGGCGAAAATCGGCAGCACCGATTGGGCATTCGAAGCTGGCACCACCTATTGGCTGCCACACATCTGGGGCACCGAGGGCATGGCATGGCGTACCGACCAGTTCCAGCCGGACGGCACCTTCCCGTCCTATGGTGATGTCTGGGCCGAAGAAAACGCTGGCAAAACCATGGGCCGTGCGCATTCCATGATGCTCGGTGCTGGTCTTTACATGGAAACCATCGGCGAACTGGCACCGGGTTCGGTCTGGAAAGCCTACACCTCAGAAGAGGAAATGCGCCCTGTTTGGGACAAGATCACCGAATGGTGCATCGCGCGCAAAGGCAATATCAAACTGATCTGGAACGATGCCGACACCCAGAAGAACGGTCTTCTGAACGAGGGCGTTATCGTCGGTCAGACCTGGGATGGCCCGCCGCTTGCCCTGAAAACCGCAGGTGAGCCGGTCATGTACCGTGCACCGAAAGAAGGTGCCTTGGCATGGGTCGATGGCCTTGCACTGCCGACTGGTGCCGAGAACATCGAACAGGTTTATGAGTTCATCAAATATGCCTACATGCCGGAACTGGCAGGTGAGGCAATTGACCATCACGGTTACAACTCCCCGGTTCTGGGTGCCGACAAGTTCGCTGGCGAAGCCTATGCCAAGAACTTTGCCGATGCCTATCCGGGCGAAGCACTGGCCAACCTCAACCCGTGGCCGTCTGAACCGCAGTGGTATGCCGACATGCGTACCGAGTATGTGAACCGCTTCGAAAGCGCTTAAATCCGATTTTGGGGCGGCACGACTTGGCGCGTGCCGCCCTTTTTGGGTTTTCGGCCTGATCCATTTCAAACAACAATAATTCCGGTGTCGCCTGTCATTTCGGTGATCGGGGCTTTGACGTTTTCAGGGGGTTGTCAGTTCTATGACCAAAGAAGTTTCGCTTGAGCATGTCTGGGTGGAGTTCGGCGAATTCACCGCTGTCCATAAAGCAAATCTGAACATCGCGGGTGGCGAGTTCTTTTCATTCCTTGGCCCGTCGGGCTGTGGCAAGACAACACTACTGCGCTGTATTTCCGGTTTTCAGGAACCCACACGCGGCAAGGTCAAGATCGGCGGTCAGGACATGCGCGGTGTCGGACCGAACAAACGGCCCACTGCCCTTATTTTCCAAAACCTTGCGCTTTTCCCACTGCGTTCGATTGCCGACAACATCGCCTTCCCGCTGGAAGTGCGCGGTGTTGACAAGAAAACCCGGCGTAAACGCGCTGATGAGTTGCTTGAACTGATTGCCCTGCCTGGTCAGGGCGACAAAAAGGTCAGCGAGCTTTCCGGTGGTCAGAAACAGCGCGTTGCGATTGCGCGCGCCCTTGCGGTTGAACCGGACATCCTGCTTCTGGACGAACCACTTTCGGCGCTTGACCTTAAACTGCGTCAACACATGCGCACAGAATTGCGCGCCATTCAAAAACAGGTTGGTCTGACCTTTATCTATATCACCCACGATCAGGGTGAGGCGCTGACCATGTCAGACCGCATTGCCGTGATGAACAAGGGCAAGATCGAACAGATCGGTGATGGCAAGGCGATCTATGATCACCCGACAACAAGCTTCGTGGCATCCTTTGTCGGTGAAAACAACGTGCTTGAAGCAACGGTTCTTTCCAATGACGGCAAGGCGATGCAAGTTGATGCCGGTCTGGGAACACCATTTACGGTCGAAAACCATCCGGCGGGTGGACCGGCCTTGGCACCCGGCGATGCGTGTCATCTGTTCGTGCGTCCGGAAGCCCTTCGGCTATCAAAGGACGAAAGTGCCATCAATCAGTTCAGCACCAATTTCGTCACCGAAGAGTTCGAAGGCAACATGCGCCACATCGTGATGAACGCGAATGGCAAGGACCTCAAACTTTCGCTGATCAATGATGGCACCAACGCGATTGATGCCAATGCCCCGGTCAAACTCGATTTCGCACCGGAAATGGGCATTGCGCTCAAGCCGGGCGAATTGGCCAGCGCGTAAGGGGGCCCGTATCATGCGTGATCTTTTTTACGATCTTGTCAGACGCAACGGGATGGCGGTTTCGATCTATCTGATGCTTGCTGTCAGCCTTTGGGTGTTCATCTTGATCATCCTGCCGCAGTTGACCATGCTGGACTATTCGTTCCGCTTTAACCTGCCACCGGCCAAAATTGGTGGACCGGAAGACGTTTATACCCTTGAGCAATATCGATACTTCTTCCAGGGAAGTGGCGCTTCGGACGGGTTTAACGCCCTTGATATCGGCATCCTGTTCAAAACATTGCTTGCGGCGGTGTTTGTCACAGTTTTCGATTTGATCATCTGTTACCCGGTTGCCTTTGTTCTGGCGAAATCTTCAACCGGTGCCAAGGCACGCTTGCTGGTTCTGGCCCTTATTGTCCCGTACTGGATCAACGAAATCCTGCGTGCCTTTGCATTTCGTATTCTGTTTGGCGCGACGGGCGTGATCAATGAAACCGGCATGGGGCTTGGGCTTTGGGATACACCGATTGACTTTATCCGTCAGGATGTCGCGCTCTATGCCGGGTTGGCCTATGCCTACATCCTTCTGATGATCTTCCCGCTTTATAACGCGATTGAAAGCCTTGATCGCAACCAGATCGAAGCGGCGCGTGACATGGGGGCAAGCTGGTGGCAGGTCCATGCCAAGGTGGTCATTCCCTACGCCAAGCCGGGAATTGCATCCGGCATGACCATGGTCTTCATGCTGACATCCGGCGCACTTGCCGCACCGCAAATTTTGGGTGGCCCATCGAACCTGTGGTTCACGCAGCTGGTCTATCAATGGTTTAACTCCGGCGGCAACTGGCCGCGCGGGTCGGCCTACGCGATGGTCCTTCTGATTGTTTGTATCGCGCTTGTCCTGCTGGTGATGCGCCTGTTCAAGGTTTCGATCGGGGAGATCAAACAATGAAGATGAAATCCCCGACTGCATTGATACCCGGTCTGTATCTGACCCTGTTCTTTGCCTATTTGTTCGGACCGCTGATCATTATGGTGATCACTGCGTTCAACTCATCCACCTTCCCGCGCGTGTCACCTTGGGAATGCTTTACCACCGACTGGTTTGGCAAACTTGCAAGCGATGACAAGCTTCTTTCCGGTCTTGGCAATTCGCTTTTGATCGGGGTTGGTGTTGTGTGTGTTGCCATCCCGATTGGTCTGGCTGCGGCGATCACGCTTTCGCAGGTTGGGCCTAAATTGCGGGCAGCGCTTTATACGATCTTTATTGCCCCCATTCTGGTTCCGGGCGTTGTGATTGGTCTTTCGACCCTGATTTTCTGGGACCGGATTGGCACATTGTTCAATGCGCCCTATGAGAGTTTCTTCTATGACGGGACGTTCCTGACGATCTTTGGTCAGGTCACCTTTATCGCGGCCTATTCGATGCTGGTGTTCCTGTCGCGCATTCAGCGGTTTGACACCACGCTCACCGAGGCGGCCCTTGATATGGGGGCAACCCCGACGCAGGCCTTTGTTAAAGTGCTTTTGCCGTTCATGGCACCGGCAATTGGTTCGGCCACGGTTCTGGCGTTTCTGGCATCGCTTGAAAACTACAACACCACGGTGTTTACGATTGTCTCAAGCAGCACCTTTACCACCGTTCTGTCATCGAAGGTGCGCTATGGTCTTGATCCATCGATCTCGGCTGTCGCGGTAATCATTATTGCCATCACCCTGATCGGGGCGATCATTTATGAATGCCGTAATCGCTATCACACCAAGGGCTGGGCACATGTGATTGCCGAACGTCCGGCTTTGAAAATCGCAACCCATCCGGGAACGATTGCTGCGATCTTGGGTGTTCTGACACTTGCTGCCGTTCTGTTCATCCAGAACCATGATTCAAGTGTCTGCACGGCTCAGATCCTTGAAGAAAAGCGTGCTCTGCAGCAAAAGCTGATGGAAGAGCAATCATTGAACACGCAGGAACAAACTGTTCCGGCACCGACCATGCCCAACCTTGGCCCAGTCGGTGGTGATGAAGGTGGTGCGTCGGCGCCAAGCCCGTTTGGCAGCAACATCTTCTCGCCCGAAAACCTTGGGACAAGTGCGCCGGACGGCCAGTAAAACGGGCTTCCCGGCAACCTGACCAACAAAAAGGGCAGCACATCATGTGCTGCCCTTTTGCGTTAAGAAGCGTGAAATCGTAATCAGGACGGGATGGCGGCGGTTGCCTCGATCTCGACCACCGCTTCGTCTTCGACCAGTTCCTTGACGACGACCATGGTCATGGCCGGGAAATGCTTGCCAAGGATACGTTGATAGGCCTGCCCGACTTCGCGCTGATGGGCGAGATATTCCTTCTTGTCGGTGACATACCAGGTCAGACGGGCAAGGTGTTCCGGTTTGCCACCGGCGGCTTCGAGAACGGCGACAATGTTTTTAAGCGCCTGTTCCATCTGTCCGACAAAATCCTTGGCAACAAAGACCTGGTCTTCGTTCCAACCAATCTGGCCGCCAATGTAAAGTCGTGCGCCATCGGCCAATACGCCGTTGGCATACCCCTTGGGCTGTTTCCATCCGTCTGGCTGAATGATTTTATGCATTGTTTTCTACCACTTGATTGATTTCTTTTTCGATTTTGGCACGCAAATCATCTGGCCATGCCACTGACTTTCCGGCCCCGTGCTTTGTAAAGACCAGGGTCACGGTTGTTTTCAGGCGTTGCTCGGCACCTGACCGTGCGGTGATGTCCAGTTCAAGGCTGGACCGCCCGATCCGCGTTGGGACCAGACAAAATTCCAGAATATCGCCAAGCTTGCTTGGTGCGGTAAAAGCGATACTCAGGGCTGCGGTCGGAACAGCCACCTGCATCGGGCCATGCATGGTCGGAAACCCGAACCCGATGACCTGATCAAACCATTCCTCGACCGTGGCATTCACCATCTCGAAATAGCGAGGATAAAAAACAATCCCCGCCGGATCGCAATGTTGAAACATGACTTTCTGTTGATGGGTGAATGCCGCCATGTCAGACCCCCAGATACCGGTCGGCAAGGTCGTCGGTCAGCTCATTCACCGCCCCGGTCCAAGCCGTAATGCCCTTCTCGACGATCACATAGCGATCGGCGACACCCGAAAGTTCCTTAAGCGACTTGTCGACGACAAGGATCGTCAGACCCGATGCTTTAAGCTGATTGATCGCCGCCCAGATTTCCTGACGCACGACCGGTGCCAAGCCCTCGGTTGCTTCATCAAGGATCAGCAAACGCGGATTGGTCATCAGTGCCCGACCAATTGCCAGCATCTGTTGTTCGCCACCAGAAAGGGTCAACGCCTTTTGATCGCGCCGTTCGGCCAAACGCGGGAAAAGCCCCGCCACCCTGTCAAAATCCCATTCGCCCGGACGGGCCGCTGCGATCAGATTTTCGGTCACACTCAGTTGGGCAAAGCACCGGCGCCCTTCTGGCACCAGACCAAGGCCAAGGCGGGCGGCCTTATGTGATGGCATCTTTGCCAGATCCTGCCCAGCAAAGCGGATCGAACCATCACGATGATCCATCATGCGACAGATGGTCTTGATCGTTGTCGTCTTGCCCATGCCGTTGCGGCCCATGAGTGCCACCGCCTCGCCCTCATTGAGTGACAAATCAATGCCAAACAGGGCCTGCGAAGCGCCGTAAAAAGCAGTCACGCCACTCAGTTCGAGAAGTGCAGTCATATCAGGCGTCCTCCCCGAGATAGGCACGTTTGACATCATCATTGCCGCGAATTTCATCAACCGTGCCAGTGGCGATGATCCGGCCATAGACCAGAACCGAAATCCGGTCTGCCAAGGCAAAGACCGCATCCATGTCATGTTCAACCAAAAGGATCGGAGCCTGTGAGCGCAATCCATCAAGGAAACCGGTCAGACGTTTGGAACCTTCCGGCCCCATCCCGGCCATCGGTTCGTCCAGCAGGAACGCCTTGGGTTCAAGTGCAAGGGCGACCGCCATTTCAAGCTGGCGACGTTCGCCGTGCGATATATCGGCAGCACGCATTTGCGCCCGATCTGCCAATCCAACCCGTTCAAGCTGCGCCATCGCCGGTTCGACCAGCGACTTGTCACCCAGAACCGGCTTGAAGATCCGGAATATCTGGCCACTGACCGATTGGCGCGCCAGCATGACGTTTTGCAGGACCGAGAATTCCGGCATCAGCGATGACACCTGAAACGTTCGCGCAAGCCCCATACGCGACCGTGCCACCGCATCAAACCCGTTGATGTTCTGACCGTCGAAATGAATATCGCCACTGTCAGACTTAATCTCGCCCGCGATCTGTTTGATCAAGGTCGATTTACCCGCCCCGTTCGGACCGATCAGAGCGTGGATTTCACCCGGGCGCAAATCAAGCGTGACATTGTCACTGGCCAGAAGCGATCCGAACTGTTTGGTGACATTGGAAAGCGAAAGAATGGCATCAGACATGTTTACGCTCCCCCGCCAGAACACCGACAAGTCCACCGCGTGCAAACAGCACGACCAGAAGCAACAGGACACCCAGCGGCAACTGCCAGAATTCCCAAACACCCCCCAGAAGATGTTCCAGAATGATATAAAGGGCCGCCCCAGCAAGCGGGCCAAACAAACGGCCTACCCCGCCCAGAATGACAAACACCATGATTTCACCGGACATATGCCAGGACAGCATTGTCGGGCTGACAAAACGATTGAGGTCAGCATAAAGCGCCCCGGCAAGGGCAGTGATCATTGCCGAAATCACAAAGGCGACCAGACGAATGCGAAACGGCGCAATACCAACGGCGGTCATGCGTTGCGGGTTCTGCCGCGCGCCCTGAAGGGCGAGCCCGAAGCGAGAGCGGATCAGCACGGCCGAGAACACCATCGTAATCGCCAGCATCACGGCACAGAGCGCAAAGAAGCTGATCGGATCAAGGGTATTGATGCCCGGGAAGCCATTGCGAACATAAATCGACAACCCGTCTTCACCGCCGTAGGCAGGCCAGGAAATCGCGAAGTAATAGATCATCTGCGCAAAGGCCAGCGTGATCATGATGAAATAGACCCCGCTTGTCCTAAGCGTGATCGCCCCGATTACCAGCGCAATCAATGCCGACGCGATCAAGGCAACAATCCAGATGACAATCATCTGGGTCGTGCCTTCGATCAGGAACGGGCTTTCCATGATCGGCTCATAATTCAGCGCATGGCTGGCAAGGATCCCGGCCGCATAACCGCCAATGCCAAAGAACGCCGCATGGCCGAACGACACAAGCCCGCCATAGCCAAGCACAAGGTTAAGCCCGACACCTGCCATGGCAAAGATCGCAACCTTGGTGGCAAGAGTAATGATGAAAGGTTCATCCATGCCAAGCGCGATCAGCGGTACCGCGACCAGCGCAAAGGCAAGAATGGTATTAATCAGAAATTCGCGGTTCATGGTCATCAGGAAGTCGCCCCGAACAGACCGCTTGGCCGCAGGAACAGAACCAGCGCCATCACGATATAAATCAACATGGATGCCAGTGCCGAGCCAATGGCCGTGGCACTTGACGGATCAAGGAAGGTTGCAAAGGCGTGCGGCAACAAAAACCGGCCCATCGTATCGGTAAAGCCAACCAGCAGGGAACCAACCAGGGCCCCCTTGATAGAACCGATACCGCCGATGACGATCACGACGAAGGCCAAAATCAAAACCGGCTCGCCCATACCAACCTGCACCGATTGGGTCGTACCGACAAAGGCACCAGCCAACCCGGCCAAGGCCGCGCCAAGGGCAAAGACAATCGTGTAAAGTCGATCAATGTCGACACCAAGGGCTGCAATCATGCCACGGTCAGCCTCGCCCGCACGGATACGGATGCCAAGACGGGTTTTACCAATCAGCAGGAACAAACCGGCGGCGACAAGAAGCCCGGCCACAATAATGGCCAAACGGAAAATAGGGTATTGCGATCCGCCCGGCAGGATAACGGTGCCGGTCAGAAAATCGGGAACACTTAAAAACAATGGGAAGGATCCGAAAATCCAGCGTGTGCCTTCGGAAAAAATCAAAATAAGCGCAAAAGTCGCCAGAACCTGATCGAGATGATCACGATTATAAAGACGGCGAATAATCAACATTTCGACCAGCGCACCGGCGATGGCAGCCGCCATCAGGCTGGCAACAAGGCCGAGCCAGAACGAACCGGTCCACGCAGCCACAGCGGCACAGGCAAATGCACCAACCATATAGAGCGAGCCATGGGCCAGATTAATCAGCCCCATCACGCCGAAAACCAGCGTCAGACCCGATGCCATCAAAAACAGCATCACCCCGGACTGAAGGCCGTTTAGCAGCTGCTCCAGAAAAAGAGAGAACATTATTGGAAACTCCGTCACAAGGTGGTCGGGGCCGATGACAAAATCGAAACCGGCCCCTAACCTCTTGTCAGCTCGTCATTACATCGAGCATTCCGACGCATAGGCGTCAGAGTGATCCGTCAGCGCGGTTCCAACGATCTTGTTGGTCAGGATGTCGCCCTCTTTGACGACTTCACGAACATAAAGATCCTGAACCGGATGCTGGTTCGGGCCAAAGATGAACTTGCCACGCACGGAGTCAAAATCAGCTGCGCGAATGGCCGCACGGAATGCGTCCTTGTCCGAAATGCTAGCCTTGTCCATCGCGGAAAGCAGCAGGTTCGCGGTATCAAAACCAAACGACGCATAAAGCGACGGCAGACGATCATACTCAGCCTGGAAGCTTTCAACGAACGCCTTGTTGGTCGGATTGTCGATGTCCTTGGACCAGTTCGAAGTGTTTTTCACGCCAAGTGCTGCGTCACCAACGGCACCAAGAATACCCTGATCCATCGAGAAGGCCGGACCGATCAGCGGTTTGTCGACACCAGACTGAGCATACTGCTTCATGAACGCGATGCCCATGCCGCCCGGCAGGAAGAAGAACACGTGATCAGCATCTGAGGCACGGATCTGTGCGATTTCGGCTGCATAGTCGGTCTGACCAAGCTTGGTGTAAACTTCGTCGGTAATGTCACCAAAGAAGAAACGCTTGAAACCGGTCAGGGAATCTTTGCCTGCCGGATAGTTCGGCGCAAGAATGAAGGCCTTTTTATAGCCAGCGCTTGACGCATAACCACCTGCCGCTTCATGCAGGTTGTCGTTCTGATAGGAAACAGCAAAATAGTTCTTATTGCAGCCACGACCAGCAAGCTGGGACGGCGCAGCGTTAACAGACAGATAAATCTTGTCCTGAGCAACCGCCGACGGCACCACTGCCATCGCAAGGTTCGACCAGATGATACCAGTCAGAACATCAACCTTTTCCTGCTGGATCATTTTATCAGCCAGCTGAACCGCTACGTCCGGTTTACGCTGATCATCCTCAATTACGACTTCGAGATCCGGATTGTTTGCCTGTTTTACAGCAAGCATGAAGCCGTCACGTGCATCAATCCCAAGTCCTGCACCACCGCCTGAAAGCGTGGTGATCATACCCACCTTGACCGGCTCGGCCTGCGCCGCACCAGCGGCAAGCAAAGCCGCCGCTGCTGCGATGGTTGTCTTAAAACCCTTCATTTAAGCCTCCGTGTTTATACAATTTTTCGTTTAGCAACACGTTGATCCCGCGACATTTATGTGTTTGTGCGTCACGGTTTTTGTGAACCTGATGCCTGCCCCTGATTTTGCAGTATTTGCATCCGGTCCGTCCATCCTCAAAGCGCGGTTCTGACCCGCCAGAGTTCCGGAAACAGTTCAACTTCCAACATTTTCTTCAGGTAACTGACGCCTCCCGTGCCGCCAGTTCCACGCTTGAACCCGATCACGCGTTCGACAGTCGTGACATGGTTAAAGCGCCATCGCCGGAAATAGTCTTCGAAATCGACCAGCTTTTCCGCCAATTCATAAAGCGACCAGTACTTGGCCGGGTCGCTGTAAACCTTCTGCCAGGCGGCGATGACCACATCATCTGGCGCATAGGGGGCCGATACATCCCGGTTCAGGACATCGGCCGGCACCTCGACCCCCTCGGCATTTAGCAAGCGAAGGGCTTCGTCATAAAGGCTGGGCGTTGCCAGTTCCGCCTTGAGCATCTCGGTGATGTCTTCGCGGTGCGCATGGGGGCGCAACATGGCGTGATTGCGATTGCCCAGCATGAATTCGATCTGGCGATACTGATAGGACTGAAACCCTGACGACGGCCCAAGCGCATCACGAAAGGTCGTGTAATCGCTTGGCGTCATGGTGCGCAGGACATCCCAGGCATTGTTGAGCTGCTCAAAGATGCGCGACACGCGCGCCAGCATTTTGAACGCCGGGCGGACGTCACCGCCATGGATCGCCTGACGCGCCGCACTGATTTCACGGATCGCAAGTTTCATCCAAAGTTCGGACGTCTGATGCTGAATGATAAACAGCATTTCATCATGGGCATCCGACTGCGGATGCTGGGCCGTCAGGATCGCATCAAGCGACAGATAATCCCCATAGGACATCTGATCAGAGAAATCCGTGCGAGCCCCCTCAGTGCTGGGATCATATGGCGAGCTGTGCTTTGTCATGATCAGGTCACCGCATTGCGTTTGTGGAATTCCGGCTTGTCCCAAGCCTTGGTTTCCATGATTTCAGCCAGAATTTTCACGGCACCCTCGACATCATCGTTGTCGATATAAAGCGGAGTAAAGCCAAACCGGATGATATCGGGTGCACGGAAATCACCGATCACACCGCTTGCAATCAGGGCCTGCATAACGGCGTAGCCCTGATCGAATTTGAACGATACCTGCGATCCGCGTTCTTCTGAATTACACGGGCTCGCCAGTTCCAGCATCGGACAGGTTGCTTCAACACCGGCGATGAACTGCTCACACAATTCGATACTGCGTTTGCGGATGTCAGCCATCTCAACGCCGTCCCAAGCCTTCATGGCTTCTTCAAGCACAGTCATCTGAATGACCGGCGGGGTGCCAACGCGCATGCGCGAAACATCCGGTGCCGGCGTGTAATCGGGATCAAAGGCAAAGGGTGCCGCATGGCCCAGCCAGCCCGAAAGTGCCGGGCGAACCATTTTGGCATGGTCCGGGCGGACATAGATAAAGGCTGGCGCACCGGGACCGCCGTTAAGGTATTTATAGGTACAACCCACAGCAAAATCGGCATTGCAGCCCGCAAGATCAACCGGAACCGCACCGGCGGAATGTGCCAGATCCCAGATCACCAAGGCACCGGCCGCATGGGCCAGATCCGTTATACGTTTCATGTCATGCATGCGGCCCGTGCGGTAATCCACCTGGGTCAGCATCAGAACAGCCAGATCTTCGTTGATCAGGCTTTCGACATCTTCCGGGTTCGGCGTTTTCAGCACATGACCACGGTCAAGCGACTTGATCAGGCCATCAGCCATATAAAGATCCGTCGGGAAGTTGCCGTTATCAGAAACAATCACCTTGCGATCCGGGCGCATTTCAAGCGCGCTTGCCAACGCCTGATAAACCTTGATCGACAAGGTATCGCCCATCACCACAGTACCGGGTGCCGCCCCGATCAAACGTGCGACAAGATTGCCGATACGTTCGGGTTGCTCCATCCATTTGGCATCATTCCAGCCACGGATAAGCATTTCCCCCCATTCCTTTTCGATCATCTCCTTGGCACGGTTTGCTGCGCTTTTTGGCAGCATGCCAAGTGAGTTCCCATCAAGGTAAATCACACCTTCGGGAATATGGAACAGGGATTTGGTGGCGGCAAAGTCGGTCATGCAGACGGTTCCTGTTTCAGTCTGAAGCGCTGGATTTTTCCAGTCGCGGTTTTTGGCAACGCCTCGATAAAGACGACGGAGCGCGGATATTTAAACGGCGCGATGGTCGCTTTTACATGATCCTGAAGCGATTTGGCCATCTCGGGCGTTGGTTCGAAGTCTTCCATCAGAACCACATGGGCCTGGACAATCGTACCGCGTTCTTCATCCGGTGCGCCAATCACGGCACATTCGGCAACCGCCGCGTGGGAAAGAAGGGCTGCTTCGACCTCTGGCCCGGCGATGTTATAGCCCGACGAGACGATCATATCGTCGTTGCGCGCGGCGAAGTGATAGTAGCCATCTTCATCAACATAGAACGCATCACCGGTCAGGTTCCAGCCATCGCGGACATAAACGTGCTGGCGCACATCATCCAGATAACGGCACCCGGTAGGACCACGCACGGCCAGACGCCCAACAGTTCCGACCGGCACTTCGTTCATTTTGTCATCGACGATCTTGGCTTCGTATCCCGTCACCGGGCGACCGGTGCAGGCCGGGTGGCTGTCGCCGAAACGGTTGGAGATAAAGATATGCAGCATCTCGGTCGCACCGATGCCATCGAGCATCGGCTTGCCGGTTTTTTCCATCCACGCTTCATAGACCGGCGCCGGCAGGGTTTCACCGGCAGAAACGGCTGCGCGGAGCGAGGATAAATCAGCACCTTCATCCATGGCAGACAACATAACCCGATAGGCGGTCGGCGCGGTAAAGCACACTGTTGCCTTATAGGTTTCGATGATTTCGATCATGTTGGGCGGCGATGCCTTTTCAAGCAGGGTCGCCGTCGCCCCGAACCGCAATGGGAAAATCGCCAAGCCGCCAAGACCAAAGGTAAAGGCCAGTGGCGGTGACCCGACAAACACGTCATCGGGGGTGACATTCAGTACTTCCTTGGCATAACCATCGGCAATGATCAGAAGATCACGGTGGAAATGCATGGTCGCCTTGGGACTGCCCGTGGTGCCCGATGTAAAACCAAGCAAGGCAACATCATCACGCCCGGTTTTGACCGCTTCGAACTTGACCGATTTGGTCAGCGCAATGCGATCAAGCTCCGCATCATGATTGGCCGTACCATCAAACCCGATCACTGTTTTAAGGAACTTGCTGTCCTTGGCACAGGCCACCATTTCATCCATCAGGCGCGTGTCGCACAGGGCAAATTCAATCTCGGCCTTGTCAACGATCTGGCCCAACTCACCCGCACGCAACATCGGCATGGTATTGACCACAACCGCGCCTGCCTTCGTCGCTGCCAACCAGCACGCCACCATCGCCGGATTGTTGGCAGAACGGATCAGAACACGGTTGCCCGGCTTAACGCCATAATCCTCAACCAGTGCATGGGCGATCCGGTTGGTCCAGTCTGCCAATTCCTTATAGGTGCGCTGGCGGCCGTTGCCGATCAGGGCTGTGTTATCACCAAAACCCTGTTCGACCATCTTGTCGGTCAGTTCGACCCCGGCATTCAGATATTCGGGATAGTCAAAGCCATCCAGATTGATATCCGGCCATTCTGCAAACGGGGGCAACTTGTCCCGTGTGAAGCTATCGGTATGTGCGGTTGGTCCGAGCATTGTGAAGTCCCTGATACAGCCATTATTACGCCAGCGTTTGCCGTGCGATGATTATTTTCTGGACGTCTGATGCGCCTTCATAAATGCGAAGGGCGCGGATTTCCCGGTATAGCGTCTCGACGATGTGGCCACTGCGCACACCATCGCCGCCATGAATTTGCACCGCCTTATCAATGACGGTTTGTGCATGATCAGTTGAATAAAGTTTGGCCATTGCGGCTTCGCGACTGACGCGCGGCGCACCACTGTCCTTAAGCCAGGCGGCGCGATAAACCAGAAGGGCTGAGGCATCGATATCAAGTGCCATGTCCGCGACATGCCCCTGCACCATCTGCAGATCAAAAAGTGGCGCACCAAACAGCTCGCGTTCCTGAACACGTGTGACGGTTTCATCAAGCGCACGTCTGGCAAATCCAAGGGCGGCGGCGGCAACGGTGGACCGGAAAACGTCCAGAACCGACATCGCGATCTTGAACCCATCCCCACCCTTGCCCATCAGGGCGGAGGCCGGAATACGACAATCGGTAAACTTCAAGCGCGCCAAAGGATGTGGGGCAATGGTGTGCAGACGTTCGACGATCTCAAAGCCCAGAATGCCTGCCGGTACTACAAAGGCCGACAGCCCCTTGGCACCGGGTGCCTCGCCGGTACGGGCAAAAAGGCAATAGAAATCGGCAATACCACCGTTGGAAATCCAGGTCTTCTCACCATTGAGGATAAAGTCATTGCCATCGCGCTTTGCTTCAAGTGCGATATTGGCAACATCCGAACCCGATTGCGGTTCGGTCAGCGCAAAGGCGGCAATCGCCTTACCGGAACGTACTTTTGGCAACCAATGACTTTTCTGGTCACTTGTTCCGAACAAGGAGATTGCGCCACTCCCCAACCCCTGCATCGCAAAGGAAAAATCAGCAAGCCCGTCATACCGCGCCAGTGTTTCGCGGATCAGACAAAGTGATCTGACATCAAGTTTCGACCCCGCATCACCGGGATCAATCGCGGCATGGCGCAACCATTCGCCACTTGCCAATCGCGCAACAAGATCATGACAGGCTGCATCGACATCTTCGTGATTGATGCCCTTGATGTTGGCCGCAGCCCAATCATCAAGCTTTGCCGCCAGTTCGCGGTGACGGTCTTCAAAGAAGGGCCAATCAAGATAGGTCTTGTCTGCCATCAGTCGCCCTCGAATATCGGTTTTTCCTTGGCAACGAATGCCTTGTAGGCGCGATTGAAATCCTCGGTCTGCATGCAAATTGCCTGCGCCTGCGCTTCGGCCTCAATCGCCTGTTCGATCGACATGTTCCATTCCTGAGCCAACATGGTTTTGGTCATCATGTGACCAAAATTCGGGCCTTTCGAAATGCGGGTTGCCAGATCAATCGCTTCGGCTTCCAGAACATCTGCATCAACAAGCCGGTTATAAAAGCCCCAGCGTTCGCCTTCTTCAGCCGACATGGAGCGCCCGGTATAAAGAAGTTCAGCCGCACGGCCCTGACCAATAATGCGTGGCAGGATGGCACACGCCCCCATGTCACAGCCAGCAAGCCCGACACGGGTAAACAGAAAGGCGGTTTTGGATGCCGCCGTCGCCAGACGCAGATCCGATGCCATGGCAATGATGGCCCCGGCACCGACACAAATGCCGTCAACTGCGGCAATGACCGGCTTTCCACAGCCAATGATCGCCTTGACCAGATCGCCAGTCATGCGGGTGAATTCCAGAAGGCCTTTCATGTCCTTGTCGATCAGCGGACCAATGATGTCATGCACATCCCCGCCAGAACAGAAATTGCCCCCGTTGGAACCAAACACAACTGCCTTGACATCATCGGCATAGACCAGGTCACGGAAAGTATCGCGAAGCTCCGCATAGCTGTCGAATGTCAGCGGGTTCTTGCGGTCGGGACGATCAAGCGAAATAACCGCGACGTCACCTTCCATGCGCCAGTTGAAATGTTTGGGCGTGATGTTTGCCATCTTAGTCATGTTAGGGCGCCTCGTTATGGTGGGATATGTTGCGCAGGATACGGATCAGGGCATCAGCATCACCAGATGACAGATCGGAAAACAGATCAGACACCCAGCCTTCATGCACCAGCGCACGTTCAGCAAAGTCTTTCTCACCGGCTTTGGTCAGTTTCACGATGGATGCGCGGCGATCATTTTCCACCGGCATGCGGACAACGAGGCCCTCGGCGACCAGACGATCAACGATGCCTGTGACATTACCGTTTGAAACCATTAGCGACTTGGAAAGCTCGCTCATGCGCATGCCATCACGTTCGCGATAAAGGGCGGCCAGAACATCAAAGCGCGGCAGGGTCGATCCGAATTCAAGGCGCATCTTTTCGCGCAACTCGCCTTCGATCTTGCGCGACACTTTAAGGATTTGCAGCCAGGCCCGCAGGCGTGCCTTGGACAGATCGGAAGTTTCATTAGCCGCTTGGCCTGAAATCGCTTCGGACTTGTTCATGTTCATACTTCTCCTCCCGAAACGGAAATCGTCTGTCCCGTTATCGATGCCGCATTCGGGCTACAAAGCCACATCACGGTTTCAGCCACTTCTTCGGGCTGAATGAAACGGTTTTGCGGATTGATTTTGGCAAGGCTTGTGCGCGCGGCATCAGCACTCATGCCAGTTTTGGCAACGATGTTTTCCACCGATTTCGCCAACATCGGCGTTTCCATGAAGCCCGGACAGACCGCATTGATCGTAATCGGGCTGCTGGCAAGTTCGGCGGCCATACCTTTGACCAAACCCACAACCCCATGTTTGGCCGCGCAGTACGCGGTGACATAGGCATACCCCTTCAGCCCCGCGGTCGAAGCAATTGAAATCAGACGTCCCGGCTTGGCCGGGTCCATCACCGCCAGTCCTTCGCGGAATGTCAGGAACGTCCCAGTCAGGTTGACATCCATGGTCCGTTGCCACAAATCGACCGACGTTTTGCCAACCGGCGCACTTTCGGCCATCCCGGCATTGGCGATCACAAGGTCGGGTGTGCCGACGACATCCACCATCGTGGTGTACATGTCACGTACCGAGGTTTCATCTGTCACGTCAGCCACAATGGCGCTGATGTTTTGATGCTCGGCAACTTCGGCCAGCACATCTGATCGCCGTCCGGATACAACAACCTTCACGCCAGCGTCGGCCAACATCCGGGCCATCACGGCCCCGACACCGGAACCGCCGCCAGTGATCAATGCGTTATGAACGGCAAGATCAGACATCGGTGCTTATACCTTTCCCGTCATGGTCTCAGCCCGCTCGGCCAAGCGGTACATCTGGTCACGCCCGGCATAATACGGCGCTGGCCAGTTTTCAGTGCGGTTGCCAAGCATCGCTCCCTGATGCAGCGTCCAGTACGGATTGGCCAGATGCGGACGCGCCAGACACACCAGATCAGCACGACCAGCCATCAGGATTGAATTGACGTGATCGGCCTCATAGATATTGCCAACCGCCATGGTCGGAATACCGGCCTCGTTGCGGATACGATCGGAAAACGGCGTCTGGAACATACGGCCGTAAACCGGCTTGGCATCAGTTGTCGTCTGACCGGCCGAAACGTCACAAATATCGACGTCATTGGCTTTCAGCATCCGGGCAATCTCGACCGCTTCTTCTGGCGTGATGCCGGCATCCCCGACCCAGTCATTGGCCGAAATACGTACCGACATCGGCTTACCCTTGGGCCATGCCGCACGGACGGCATTGATGACTTCAAGTGGATAACGCATCCGGTTTTCAAGCGACCCGCCATATTCATCATCGCGGATATTGCTTACCGGACTGATAAAGGATGACAGAAGATAGCCGTGGGCCGCATGAACCTCGACCATGTCAAAGCCTGCGCGATCCGCCATTTTGGCAGATGCGACAAACTGTTCACGGACCATATCCATGTCGTCGCGCGTCATGGCCTTGGGCACGGCATTTCGATCCGACCAAGCAATGGCGGATGCCGATATCAAAGGCCAGTTGCCGTCGGAAAGGGGCGCATCCATTTCTTCCCAGCCAAGCTGGGTGGAACCCTTGCGTCCTGAATGGCCGATCTGCATGCAGACCTTGGCATCAGTCTCGCCGTGGATGAAATCCGTGATCCGTTTCCAGGCTTGCTCGTGGGTGGCATCATATGCCCCCGGGCAGCCCTGCGTAATGCGCCCTTCGGGCGAAACACAGGTCATCTCGGTATACACCAGACCCGCCCCGCCTTTTGCACGTTCAGCGTAATGCACCAGATGCCAGTCAGTCGGGCAGCCATCAACCGCCTTGTACTGTGCCATCGGCGATACGACGATGCGGTTTTTAAGCGACATGTCGCGCAATTGATAAGGCACGAACATCGGATGGCGAACCGGTGCGGTTTCCGGAAGGCCCGCCTGCGTCTGGAACCATTTTTCCGCACCTTCAAGCCATTTTGCATCACGCAGACGCAGGTTTTCGTGGCTGATACGCTGTGATCGGCTCAGAAGCGAATAGGTGAACTGCACAGGGTCAAAATCGAAATAGCGTTCGATTTCTTCAAACCATTCCATCGAGTTGCGCGCAGCCGACTGCAGACGCAGGACCTCAAGACGGCGTTCGTCTTCATATTTGCCAAAGGCAGACGCAAGGTCGCTTTCGGAATGCAGATAGTTGGCCAGCGCAATCGCACTTTCAAGCGCAAGCTTGGTGCCAGACCCGATAGAGAAGTGGGCTGTTGCCGCTGCATCACCCATCAGGACGATGTTTTCATGTGACCAGCTGTTGCACAGAACCCGCGGGAAGCTGAGCCAGGCCGAACCACGGATATGATGCGCGTTGCTGATCAGGTCATGACCACCCAGATGCTCCTTGAAGATGTCCTCGCAGGTCGCAATCGACTCTTCCTTGGACATCTCGCCGAAACCATAGGCTTCCCAGGTTTCCTGCGTGCATTCGACAATGAAGGTCGCGGTGTCATCATCAAACTGATAGGCATGCGCCCATACCCAACCCTTGTCGGTTTCCTCAAAGATAAAGGTAAAGGCATCATCGAATTTCTGATGCGTTCCAAGCCAGACAAATTTGCACTTTCGGGTATCGATATCAGGCTGAAACTGTTCGGCGAACTCGGTACGGGTTTTCGAATTCAGGCCATCGCTGGCAACAACCAGATCAAATTCCTTGGCATAATGGGCTGCACTTTCCGCCTCGGTTTCAAACCGGAGCTCTACACCCAGTTCGCGGGCACGTTCCTGTAACAGAACCAAAAGCTTCTTACGGCCAATGCCGCAGAACCCGTGACCGGTGGAAATCGTCTTTTCACCGCGATACTGAACCGCGACGTCATCCCAATAGGAAAAGTTGGCGCGAATGGCCTCGGCACTTCTGGCGTCATTCTCCGCCAGATTGTCCAGCGTCTCGTCAGACAGCACCACGCCCCAGCCAAATGTGTCATCGGGCTTGTTGCGCTCAATCACAACAACCTCATGCGCGGGGTCGCGCAATTTCATCGAGATTGCAAAATAAAGCCCCGCAGGACCGCCACCCAGACAAGCTACTCTCACCAGCTTTTCCCTTCCTGATTTGTTTGGTTGTTTCGGGAAACTGATAAAACGGTACGCCTCGATTTCATTTATTTCAAGCACAAATATTTTAAGTTTGAAATATCTGTCGATTTGCCTAGAATTTGGCAGATAAATAGAATGCGTTCTGCGCCACAACACCGAATTTCAGGGAACCGACCATGATCACCGACTGGGACGATGCCTATGCCAATGGCGATCACATCGCCGATGCCGCAACCTATCCGGATCTTTGGGCAACCCAATCAGCACAGTTTCGCAAAGAGCTCACAAATGATGATCGCGCCCGGCTTGATATTGCCTATGGCGATGCGCCACGCGAAAAATATGATCTGTTTCTGCCGACCGGCACGCCCAGAGGATTAGCCGTGTTTGTACATGGTGGCTATTGGAAGGCCTTTGACAAATCCAGCTGGTCGCATCTGGCAAATGGTGCAGTTGCCAAGGGCTGGGCTGTTTGTATGCCAAGCTACACACTCGCACCCAAAGCACGCCTTTCGGAAATCACGCGCCAGATCGGCGCTGCCATCACCCATGCCGCCGATCAGATTGCAGGGCCGATCCATATCACCGGCCACTCGGCCGGGGGACATCTTGTCAGCCGCATGGTGAGCCATACCTCACCACTATCAGCATCGGTTCTGGGCCGGATTGCGAACACCGTTTCGATCAGTGGCCTGCATGATCTGCGCCCACTTCTCAAAACCAAGATGAATGAGGTTCTGCATCTCGATGAGGACGAGGCTGCACATGAAAGCGCTGCCCTTCTGAAGCCTGCCTTACCGTGCTCGATAACGTGCTGGGTTGGCGCGGATGAACGGCCCGAATTTGTTCGACAAAATGATCTGCTTGCCAATATCTGGACTGGTCTTGGCGCAAGTACGCGCAGTGTGCACGCCCCGGACAAACATCATTTCAATGTCATTGCTGATCTGGCTGCCCCCGACTCCGATCTCGTCGCTTGCTTGCTTACGCCCATCCGTGCGGAGGATGCATAATATGTCGACCGTCACACTGACATTTGAAAACGCCATTGCATTCATCACGATCAACAATCCACCGATCAATGCCACCAGCCATTCGGTCCGCGAAGGCCTGGTCAATGCACTTGATCAGATTGACGCGAATAACGACATCCGGGCTGCGATCCTGATTTGCGAGGGCAAAACCTTTATTGCCGGTGCAGATGTCAGTGAATTCGGCCAACCGCCCAAGGCCCCCATCCTGCCCGATGTGATCAAACGCCTTGAGGCCGCAACCAAACCGGTCATCGCTGCCATTCACGGGCATGCCCTTGGCGGCGGACTGGAAGTTGCGCTTGGCTGCCATTACCGCATTGCCGACAGTGCTGCGAAGCTTGGTCTGCCGGAAGTAAATCTTGGCCTGATCCCCGGTGCAGGCGGCACGATCCGCTTGCCACGGCTGGTTTCGATCTCTGAAGCCGTTTCGATGATTACCAGCGGTAAGCCGATATCGGCCAATAAGGCCAATGCGATCGGTTTACTCGATGCAATTGCCCATGGCGCGCTCCGCGATGCCGCCCGCGATTTTGCCCAGACCATTCTTGATCGTGAAACGCCGATACCGCTTGTTGACCGTGACCCCGTCAATACGCCAAACGCGACGGAATGGGATGACATCACTGCGAGCGCGAAAAAGAAAGCACGCGGTCAAACTGCCCCCCTTGCTGCCATTTCGGCCATTCGAACCGGGATCGAGCAAGGTGCCGATACCGGCCTTGCTTTTGAGCGCGAAAAATTCATCAAACTGCGCGACAGCGAACAGTCAAAGGCGCTCCGCCATATCTTCTTTGCCGAGCGTTCGGTTGCCAAACTACCCGAACTCAAGGGCATCAAACCCAACCCGATCCGTCATGTTGGCGTCATCGGCGGCGGCATCATGGGGGCCGGTATTGCCACGGCATCGCTGCTGGCAGGATATGCTGTCACCATTATCGAACGTGATGAAGATGCATGTGCAAATGGGCGGGCCACCGTCGAAAAACATCTTTCCGGCAGCCTCAAGCGTGGCCTGATTAATCAGGATCGCTTTGACGCTCTGATGGCCGCTCTTTCCACCAGCATCGATTATGCGGCCTTGGCCGACGCCGATCTGGTGGTCGAAGCCGTGTTCGAAGATATGGCCGTGAAACATGATGTGTTTGGCAAGCTTTCCAAACATTGCAAGCCGAATGCTGTTTTGGCCTCCAACACATCCTACCTCGACATTAATGAGATTGCCGCCAACTGCGTAAATCCCAACCGCGTGATTGGCCTGCATTTCTTCTCTCCGGCCCATATCATGAAGCTGCTAGAAGTAGTCCGCACCGAGACGGCCGATGCCAAAAGCCTTGTAACCGCTTTCGAGTTTGCCCGTGCCCTTGGCAAAATTGCCGTGCCATGCGGGGTTTGCGATGGCTTTATCGGCAACCGGATCATGTCGGCCTATCGCAAGCATTGCGAATACATGCTCGAAGATGGGGCTCTACCTCATCAGATTGATGCTGCCATGGTGGAATTCGGTTTCCCGATGGGTCTGTTTGCCATGCAGGATATGGCTGGCCTTGAAATTTCCTGGGCCACGCGCAAACGCCTTGCCCCATTCCGCAATCCGTCCGAACGCTATGTCGCCTTGGGCGATTACCTCTGTGAAATGGGACGTTTTGGCAAAAAGAACGGCCTTGGCTGGTATCGCTATGATGAAAACGGCAAGGCTCAGCCGGACCCGGAAGTTGACGCACTGGTGATAGCCGAGTCCGAGAAAAAAGGCATCACCCGACGCGACTTCACACATGCTGAAATCATGAATGTCATCCTCGGCGCCATGCGCGACGTAGGTGATAAAATCCTGTCCGAAGGAATTGCCACCAATGCCGAAGCCATTGATGTCGTGATGGTCAACGGTTATGGCTTCCCACGCCACAAGGGCGGGCCGATGTTTATGACAAGCTCTTCCAACTAGGGAGGCAACTGCAGAGGTTCAAATCCTTTCCACAAGGCTAAAACAACAAACCCCGCCAATGGCGGGGTTTGTTGTTTTGGTTGCGGGGAGAGGATTTAGCTACGCCCTGCGTGCTTCGCTGAACCAGCGCAAAGCGATGCTTTGCTTGGTTTGAACAAGGGGCTCAAAACGCCCGCTCCCACCTACCAGACATTAAAAAAGCCCGCCACGAGGGCGAGCTTTTCTAATGTTGGTTGCGGGGAGAGGATTTGAACCTCTGACCTTCAGGTTATGAGCCTGACGAGCTACCGGACTGCTCCACCCCGCGTCAGGGTGATATATCTGTTTTCAAACAGATAACGCCGCGTCTGGAGTGATGCGGCGTTGGATGTTTGGGTGTGATTATAGGGAATATGAATTGCTGTATTTGGAAGGCCCGGCGGTGACCTACTCTCCCGTGCCTTAAGACAAAGTACCATCGGCGCAGGCTGGTTTC
>NZ_JAAVKI010000005.1 GCF_011806525.1 Thalassospira sp. HF15
GTCGCCGTCACACCCAGATCGAACGAACCACTGAAGTCATCGGCAGGCGTAATCGTCAGACCGTCAAGCTGATCCGAACCCAACGTCCAAGTGCCGTCGCCATTATCGGTCCCGGCAGACAAAGTCGCGCCATCAGGCACACCAGAGATTGTGACCGTCAGGGTTTCGGAGCTGTCGGTGAGACCTGCATCAATATCGAGCGCAATGGCGCTGTCTTCGGAACCGCTTGCATCCGACACATCAAGTGTCGGCGCATCGGCCACACCCGTAACATCAACCGTGATGCTGTCAGTCGTGGTCGCAACATCAGAACCATCCGCCGACGTCGCCGTCACACCAAGATCGAACGAACCACTGAAGTCATCCGCCGGCGTAATCGTCAGACCATCAAGCTGATCGGAGCCCAGCGTCCAGGTGCCATCACCATTGGCCGTACCAGCCGACAGGGTTGCGCCATCAGGCACGCCGGAGATGGTCACAGTTAGTGTTTCTGAGCTGTCAGTGAGGCTGGCATCAATATCGAGCGCAATGGCTCTGTCTTCGTTACCGGAGGCATCAGTGACATCAAGCGTCGGGGCGTCTGCGACACCGGTAACATCAACGGTGATGCTGTCCGTGGTGGTTGCAACATCCGAACCATCAGCAGAAGTCGCCGTCACACCCAGATCGAACGAACCACTGAAGTCATCGGCAGGCGTAATCGTCAGACCGTCAAGCTGATCCGAGCCCAGTGTCCAGGTGCCATCACCATTATCAGCACCAGCCGACAGTGTTGCGCCATCCGGCACACCACTGATCGTGATTGTCAGAGTCTCAGAACTGTCCGTAAGGCCCGCATCGATATCGAGTGCTATCGCATCGCCTTCACCACCGCTTGCATCAGCAACATCAAGCGTTGGGGCGTCGGCAACGCCTTCGACCTCGACCGTAAGGTTTTCCATCACGACGGCGGTGTCATCGCCATCAGTGGTCGAGACCAGAACGGAAAGGTCGATATCGCCGCTGAAGTTTTCAGCTGGCGTAATCGTCAAGCCATCAAGCTGGTCCGAGCCCAGCGTCCAGGTACCATCGCCATTGTCTGTCCCGGCCGAGAGCGTTGCGCCATCGGGAACACCTTCGATGGTGATCGAGAGGTTTTCGCTGCCATCAAGAAGCTCGGTATCAATATCAAGCGCGATCGCGCTGTCTTCGCGGCCACTGGCATCCGAAACATCAAGCGTCGCGCCGTCGGCAACGCCGGTGACGTCGACGGTGAAGCTGGAACTGGTGGTTGCCGTATCACCGTTGGCTTCGCGGCTGGTGGCGGAGATGTCAAGATCAATGCTGCCGCTGAAATCTTCCGGTGGCGTCAGGCTTAGGCCAATTAGTTGCCCGGCAGTAAGAGTCCACGACCCGTCACCGTTGTCGGTGCCAGCCGAGAGTACCGCACCTTCGGGAATGCCTGAAATCGTTATGGAAAGTGTTTCATTGCCGCCATCAAGGTCATTGAGAGATGCTGACAAATCAAGACTGATCGCACTGTCTTCGGCACCTGTGACATCATCCGCACTCAAGCTTGGCGCATCAGCGACCTTGGGTTCTTCAACCTCAACCTCGTCTTCGGGCTCGATTTCTTCCTCAAGCAGAAGTTCATCTTCTTCTAGGTCTTCATCCGCAGCAGCGGCCTCTTGAACCGGTGCGTCTTCAACAGGCGGGACAAAATCGGCCCGCAAGCCTTCATCCGTGTTGGGCCCGGGATCTTCGCGATCGCCGCGCAGCTCATTGGTATCGTTTGTCGAAAGCGGAACGTCGGGAAGCTCGACCGCGCTGGGCTCGGACTGCAGGGCAATCTCATCTGCACCGTCATTCCCAAGGGTGCTTTGGAAAGTGTCCGCACCTGTATCGAGATTATTTTCAATCTCGGCATTTTCGTTCAGGGAAAGCGTCTGCTGCTCGGTTGCTTCTTCGGCCTGTGCACGTTCCTCGCGCTGGGCGGCGGCATTCTGGCGCTGAAATGCCTGTTGTTCTTCAGCCTGCGGATTGCGGATCTGGGTGCCGTAATGCACCGATCCCAACTCCTGCTCCTGCGGACGTGCGGAACTGTCCTGGTCGTCGTGCAATTCGACCAGTTCATCACTCTCACCATCCTGACTAAGCGAGCGCTCCAGATCCTCTGATGCGGCCTCGTGGTCAAGATCGTTCCGAGCATCTTCAGAACGAGAATTTTCAGTATCGTTACGATCGTCCGCCATCTAACCCATTCTCCGTAAAGCGCGGAATAGGATAGGTCCTTTCCGCACCTCTATACAATAGTATAGAATCACTGTTGCCACCAGTGAAATGTACGGCCAGGCAGTAGAAATGAAGGACATTTCCAGCGGGACCAGATCGTTGCTCAGCGTTCGCTAAACGCTTGATCAAGCGAGACATAAACCGGCTTCAACAGATATTCAAGCAGCGTACGCTCCCCGGTTTGAATATCAGCCTGCACCGTCATGCCCGGTATGATTTTCTGAGCCTTCGCACCCTCGCCGACGGAGTCGTCATTGAGGGCAACTTTGCCCTTATAATACGGACGTCCATCTTCATCAACAAAAGTAGAGGCCGAAATTGAGACCAATTCGCCCTCAATCCCGCCATAGCGAATGAAGTCAAATGCACTGACCTTGACCGTGACCGGCTGCCCAAGATGAACATGGCCGATATCTTCAGTCGAAATGCGCGTTTCCGCGATCAGAACATCATCAACCGGTACCAGTTCCATCACCACCTGAGCCGGGGCAATCACCCCGCCAATAGTGGTGAATTGCAGGCCCTTTATATAGCCGCGGGTCGGGGCGACGATTTCAAGCCGCTCCACGCGATCACGCAATTTGCGGAGCGCTTCGCGGGCCTGTGCCATTTCCCCACCCAAACGTCCAAGTTCGGTAATTGCTTCTTCGCGTTGCGTTTTTTCAAGCTCATTGAGGCGCAAGTTTGCCTCGGCGATGGTTTCACGCGCACGCGCCTTTTCGGCAACCACGCCTGAAAGGTTGCCCTGTGCTTCGTTCAGTTCGCGCTGGATATTAAGGAACAGAACCTTGGAATTGAGCCCCTGCTCATAGAGCGAACGGCGCATCGTCACTTCCTGGCTGAGCAGATCAACCGACTTGCGAAGGGTTGCTTCCTGCTCGCTCAGCTGGGCCAGTTCGGCATTGCGTTCCTTGATCTGGACCTGAAGGATTTCGCTTTGATTGGCATCAAGCTCTGTCTGGATGCGATAGATTTCATCCTGATTCTGCGCCAATTCAGGATACTGCACCATCAGTACAGTGAAATCAGGTTCGCGCCCCTCGGCAAGGGCACGGTAACGCTCGGCTTCAAGCTGCAGATTGCCAAGCCGCGTTTCCGTCTGGGAGAGTTCGGCCTGCGCCCCATCGGCTTTTAACCGCATCAGGACCTGTCCTTTTTCAACCAGATCCCCGTCGCGCACCATGATCTGTTCGATAATACCACCCTCAAGATGCTGGATCTTGTTGACTGCACTGGTTGGCATCACCTGACCGAATGTGATCGCGGTTTCCTTGATTTCGGTCGTCGCCGACCAGGCCACGAGTGCCAGGAAGCCGACCGACAGCATCACCATGGCGGAGCGCACAAAGACGGAAATTCCACCTTCTTCAAGCAGGACCGCATGCGACAAGTACCGCGCCATGCGCCGTGAGCGCCGGAACCGCTGGATCGCAGTATCCTGAACTGCTGCATCACTCATAGGTAGCCTCCGTCTATCACTTGCTGCTTGATGCGTTCGGGCGGGCCGTCGCCGCGCAACTGTCCGCCATCAAGAACAAGAATGCGGTCTGCCAAATCCAGATGACTTGGCCGATGGGTAATCAGGAAGATGGTTGAACCACCGCGCAGGCGATTAATCGTGCTTTGGAAAGCACGGTCTGCACGCTGGTCCAAACCATTGGTGGGTTCATCAAACAAAATAATCGGCGCTTCACGCACAAGCGCGCGGGCAAGTGCCAAACGCTGCAGGAAGCTGGCCGAGAAGCGCGATGAATGCTGATCGCCAACACGGGTCTTGAACCCGTTGGGAAGTGCTTCGACTTCATCAAGCATGCCTGCTGCCATGCAGGCCATACGCAAATCATCGTCGGTCGCCACCGGGTTGGCCAGACGCAGGTTCTGCGCGATGGAGCCACGGAAAAACTCGATATCCTGCGGAACATAGGAAATGGCCTGACGCAGGGTCTGCGGATCCATCTGACGGATATCAGCCCCGTCAATCAAGACCGCACCCGCTTGCGGCTGATACATGCCGGCAATCAGTTTGATCAGCGAAGATTTACCCGCACCGTTCGCACCAACAACAGCCACAACCTGCCCCGGTTTGATTTCGAAATTAACCCCCATCAGGGCCGGATCTGAATCCGCTGTGTAACGGAAACTTACCCGTGAAAATGTCACGGCACCGTCAAAGCGATGCTGTTCGACCGAGCGCGGGACAAGATCGCCTTCGGGTGAGATCGTCATCAGACGGTTGATCTGGCGGACACTGCCGCGCAGCTGCGCCAGCCGCGGCATACCGAGAAACGCCTGATTGATCGGACCCAGAACCCGCCATGCCAGCATCATGGATGCCACCAAGGCACCGACACTCATCTGTGCGTCCATCACCCGCTGCGCGCCAAAGGCCAGAACAAGCGCACCCGATGTAATCATCAAAACCTGAGCGGATGTATTGATCACGTTATTGACCATCGCCACCCGGTAGCCTGCATAGGCCGTGTCGGCCGAAATATCGCGGAACCTCGTCAGCCAGCGCTTTTCGGACGCGGTATATTTCAATGCCGACATCTTGGCGACGGTTTCGACAAGGAATTCCTGCCGGTTTGCGCCATGTCGACCAAGTTCGGAAACACGCCGTGCGACAATCGGAAACGCCACAAGACCAATGATGGCAAACACACCGATCAATGCAATCGGGATCAGGGCCAGCCAACCGCCCAGATAGAACATGACGATCAGGAACAGCGGCACAAACGGCATTTCCATGATGACCATTGCCATCGGCCCGGTAAAGAATTCTCGGACACTTTCAAAGTCGCGAATACGCGAAATCTGCACACCGACCGGCGCACGTTCGGTAAAGGCTGGCGGCAAGGACAAGAGCCGTTCGAAAATGGCCCCGCTGACAAGCGTATCAAGGCGTGCGCCAAAATGACTGACGATCTGACTGCGCAAGGCACGCAGAATCCAGCTCAGGATCAGCACGATGCCGATCCCGATGGAAAACTGGATCAACATCGGAATGGAACGCGTGCCAATCACCCGGTCATAGATGCCCATGATAAAGATCGGGGTTGCCAGCGCCATGATGTTCAGAACAAAGGTCATGGCGAGCAGCTGATAACCAAGTCCCGAGAACCGGTCGGCAATACCGCCAAACCAGCCACGCTTGTCATCTTCGAAATAGCGTTCCCGCCGATCTGCCAACGAGAACTGATAAATCTTGCCCGGAAGCGCTGACAGCTTGATGACCATTTCACGGTCTGTTCCGCCATCAAAGACGCGCACGCCATTTTCTTCGGGCCGGATCACGACAAGGGCCGTGCCTTGGTCAGGAACGAACAGGCAGGGCATCAGACGTTCGTCAATCTGATCAAGCGTCGCGTCGATTTCGCGCGACTGATAATTCAGATGCGCCATCACATTGCGAAAATCGGTCAGATCAAGCGCCCGGTCCATATGCGGCAAAGCTTCTGCCACCTGGCGCGGCAAACCACGCCAGCCCAGCGCCTGAAGCAACGGCCAGACACATGCGTCAAAATCGGACAGGGCATCGGTGCTTTCCAGCCCCATCCGATAATTCATCGCATAGTCCATGTTTTCGAGCTTTTTCATCATGCTTCTGCCCCCGCACCCGCCGGGCTGCCAGTGTCCTTGGCAATAGTGGTCGTTTTGTTGGTACGACGCAGGACAGGCACAAGATGCTTGTCGATCAGGCGGTATTGCTTGTTGGCCATCGCAATCAGGGACGGGCGATGCGATACCATCACCAGCGTGCAGTGCTTTTTAAGCTCCACCATCAGGCTGGTCATGATGTTATCGCCTGCGATATCAAGCGAACTGTTGGCTTCGTCAAACAGGACAATGCGCGGATAATCAATAAGCGCCCGCGCAACCGCGATGCGCTGCTTAACACCGCGCGGCAGGGTTTCGGAAGCCTGACCACCAACCTCGGTGTCATAACCTTCGGGCATGCGCATGACGATGTCATCAAGGCCAAGACGACGCGAAATCTCGACCACACGTTCAATGCCGATTTCCTTACGAAACCCGGTAATGTTTTCAAGGATCGTGCCTTTGAACATCACGCCATGTTGCGGCAGATAGGCAATCTGACGGCGGGTGGATTCTGCTGTGTAATCCGCCGGGTCCTTGCCATCCAGAAGCACTTCCCCGCGATCAGGACGCAACGCCCCCATCAACAACCACAAAAGGGTTGTCTTGCCCGTTCCGTTATCACCGGTAATCGCGATGGAATCACCGGGCTCGACCAGCAGATCAAGGTCTTCGAAGATCTTTTTGCCATCGGCATGGGAGAACCCGACATTGCGCAGTTCAATCGTGCCGTCAAGCAACGGCATATCCGCCGATCCGAGCGTGTCTTCTTCTTCAATCTCAAACAGTTCATTGACCCTCTGGCGCGCAACCCGAATGTTCTGGAATTGCGTCCACAAGGTCATCGCCCGTTGCAACGGCTGGATCGACCGGCCCGAAAGCATCGTGCAGGCAGCAAGGCCACCCACGGTCATCTGGCCATTGATCACCAGTACACTGCCAACAGCCGCCACCAGAACCATGGTCATCATTGAAAAAGTCGCGCTGGCGTTAACGGCGGCATGGGCCGACCGTGCCGCACGCAGGTCATCCCCGGCACACTGTGTCTGCAGCTGATCGTGACGACGGATCATCAGGTTTTCCATCGCCATCGATTTGATGGTGTGGATCCCCGTCAGCGTTTCGATAATGAAGTTGTAACGTCGTTCGTCCGATTGGCTGCGATCATCAAGGGCGGCGCGCAGCTGACGCCCCAAGAACATTGCGGTCAAAAGAAACGCCGCAAGGATTGCAAGTGGCACAAAGACCAGTTTCCCGCCAATCACTGCAATCAGGGCCAGGAACAGAACAATGAAGGGCAAATCAACCACTGCCCCGATCGCCTGCCCGGAATAGAAATCACGCAACATATTAAGGCTATTGAGCCGCTGCAGATGCAGACCCGGCGCGGTTTTGCCATAGTCCGTCAAACTCGCCGACAGTAAATGACCCACCGCCTGTTGGGAGCTGTAATGTTCAAACTTTGCAGCTGAAAGCGAAGAGACATAAGACCGGCCGAGACGCAGAATGGCTTCAAGAACAAGCGCCCCCAAAACCCCGAAAATCAAAAGGGTAAGCGTCGGGATGGAGCTGTGCGGCAACACCCGGTCATAGACCTGCAAAAGTGTAATCGGCAAGGCAAGCGTCAGCAGGTTGATCACCAATGCCGTGATCAACAGCGCAAAGCGGCCGGTGCGCAGGTGCGACAATGTGCCGATATTCAATCGAGACCGACGTCTCATCAGGCGGGCAAGCTCCAGAATTTTACAAAATCTACCACCCCAAAGTGGTGGACATATACAATAAGATAGGATGCATACCGGATTGCCCCATCCAACGCAAGAAAATCGTGACGATAATACAACCGGATGTGACTCGTATTACCCGAAATAACCGACCATGGATCAGTTACGGCACAAATATCGGATATACCAACGCATATTATGCATTGCTGCCTTCACCGCGCAACCGGTCGAGGGCGCGACGTTCGGCCTTGGTCGGCCGCCCCGCCCCGGCTTCGCGTTCAGCGACCGGTGCCGTGCGGATATCGGATGCGACATCCTTTTTCGGCGTTCTGGGCGGAGAGTGATCACTGTAAAGCGTTTGCGCCTCTGGCGCCGGACCGCGACGTTGTCCAAGGGCCACGACTTCGATCACGCGCAAATGTGGTCCCTGAAAGAATTGCAGGCGATCACCGGCAACGACGGTGACACTCGCCTTGGAAACAGATTGACCGTTCAGAACAATATGCCCGGACTGGCATGCCTTGCTGGCAAGCGATCTGGTTTTGTAAAACCGCGCATGCCAAAGCCATTTATCAATCCGAAGCTTTTCTGCCTGTTCCGTCACAGCCACCGATTTCCTCCAATCAACGGAATGCTATACATTTGGAAAGCAGAACGGCGACCCACAAGGGTCGCCGTTCAACGCACAATTCTTGAAATGATCAGCCCTTGGCTTCAAGCATTTCCTTAAGCTTGGCAAATGGCGAGTCTTCGTTGATCTGATTGGCTTTTTCAGACGATTGATTGCGACCGCCACCCGGCTTGCCGCCACGACCACCTTTACCGCCCTGGTTCGGACGATTGCCGCCCTTGCCTTTCGCGCCACCCTTGCCACGTGCTTCCTGACGCGGACCGCGCTGACCACGGTTTTGACCACCACTGCGTTTGCGACGATCAACACGGACGAAGTATTTCACTTCGACCAGTTCATCCCCATCGGCATCGGTTTCAACCGCTTCGGTCTCTGCACTGGTCTCCGCAGCAGCTTCGGAAGCCGCTTCTGCCGCCTCGGCCGGTGCTGCCGGTTCAGCCTTGGTTTCCGTCGCGGCTGCTTCCTCTGCCGGGGCTTCGGCCTTGGCCTCGGTTGCTGCGGCTTCGGAACCTTCTGCCTTATCGGCATCAGCCTTGTCGGCTTCCGGCTTGGCTGTTTTGGCAACCTCTTCGGCCTTTTTCTCAGCTTCCTTGGCTTCAAGCTCGGATTTCTTGACCTTGGTCACCTCGGCACGCCAGCCAAGAGCGGTAAACACACCCTCAGCCTGTTCGACCGTGCAGCCCAGAAGCGACAGCAGATCAGGGTCAGGACGTACCTTGCCATCGTTTTCGCGCGCCTTCTGACGCAGAAGGGCAGCAAACCGTTCAAGCATATCCACACGCGCCGCAAGCGGGCCGACCGGCATATAACCGGCCGCCAGATAGAAGCCCTTGGAATTCGCACGGTCATTCGGGACAGAAGTGCGACCAGCCGGCGGCAATTCGGGAAGGGCATCAAGTTCGCGTGCGACCGCCCACAAAATGCCGCGCAGCTCAACCGGATCGGGTTTGAGCGCATCAAGCACATGGACAGTTTCAACACCCAGACGCACACCAAGCTTGGCAAGCGCCTTGCGGTCTTCGTCAGACAGGTCCTTGACCAGACTTTCAAGTTCCGAACGCGGCACACAGCCCAGGCCTTCGTTCAACTGGAACAGAAGACCACGAATCGGCCCCGACAGCTGACAATCGCGGAGCCGCGTCAGCATTTTAAGGCGCGTTTCGATATGGGCATTGATGAAATTCTGCAGCCGGGTACGCACCCGTTCACGGGTCGGACCATCAAAGAACTCGCTGTCGATGACCTGAATTTCGGGCGACAGAACCGTGTCACCTTTTTTCAGCACCCCGACCGGGGCCCCGTTCCACAGCACCTGAAGCTGTCCGTTTACTGCGAATTTGTCGTCTTCGTCAGTTTCAAGTTGTTTGACACGTTGGGCGATTTCGCCGGTCAACGCGCGACGTGCGGCACTGGCGATAGCCTTGCCTTCAAAAGCAGCATCGGTTTCATCAGCAATGAAACGGAATCCGTCAAGACGGCCGACAAATTCACCTTCGACCTGTACTTCACCATTCGCAGTGATGGTAGACATGAGTTCAGACTTGTCCTTGAGACTTTTCAATAAAACCGAGGTTCGTCTGTCAACGAACCTTTGGGTCAGGCGTTCATGTAGCACATCTGAGAGCTTGTCCTCAATGGCCCGCGTGCGTTCCTGCCAATGATTGGCATCTTCGAGCCAGTGATGCTTGTGCGATACATATGTCCAGACGCGAATACCTGCCAAACGTGATGACAACTGATCAATATCACCATCATAACGATCCAGACGCAAGATTTGTTCACCGAGCCAGTCGATGGGCAATTTGCTTCCGGGTTTCGCCAGATAGCGATAGATAGATGTTAGCAGCCTTGGATGCGCATCGGTATGGATATTTCTGAAGTCGGGAATTTGGCAGACTTCCCACAATAATTGTACCCGATCCGGCGCGGTTGCGATGCGTGCGACATCTTCGTTGCGCGCCAGATGATCAAGCATGATTTCATCAACCGGCTCCCGCGCCAGAATAAGGGTCGGATCATCAGACCGACGGCGCAGCGACTTCTGCAGCGCACCGACAGTTCGGAATTCAAGCCGGGCGTTCCGCCAAAACACTTTTGAAAGCGGCTCGAACTCGTGCTCTTCGATCTGTTCGATAATGTCGGGATCAATCCCTGAAAGATTGCCGGTCACGCCAAACGTGCCATCATTCATATGTCGCCCGGCACGGCCAGCAATCTGGGCAGTTTCGGCCGCTGTCAGGCCACGATTGAACTTGCCATCAAACTTTTTCATCGCGGCAAAGGCGACATGGTTGAGATCAAGGTTCAACCCCATGCCAATCGCATCGGTCGCAATCAGGTGTTCGACCTCACCATTCTGAAACATCTCGACCTGGGCATTCCGTGTCCGCGGGCTTAGCGCGCCAAGTACCACGGCCGCCCCCCCCTTCTGGCGGCGAACCAGTTCGGCAACCGCGTAAACTTCCTGGGCCGAAAACGTCACCACCGCCGACTGGGCTGGCAGGCGCTGGATTTTCTTTGCCCCGTTATAGGTCAGGGTCGAAAACCGTTCGCGACGATCAAATTCGACATTGTCGACCAGCTTGCGAATCACCGGACGGATGGTTTCCGCGCCCATGAACATGGTCTCGGAACGCCCGCGCGCATGCAAAAGCCGGTCGGTAAAGACATGGCCGCGTTCGGGGTCGGCGCACATCTGGATTTCATCGATTGCCAGAAAATCGACCTGTTTGGCGATTGGCATCGCCTCGACCGTGCACAGGAAATAACGCGCTGTTTTGGGAAGGATGCGTTCTTCACCGGTGATCAATGCCACCGCCCCCTTGCCGACCTTGGCGACTGCGCGGTCATAATTTTCGCGCGCCAGAAGTCGAAGCGGGAACCCGATCATCCCGGTCGTATGTGCCAACATCCGTTCCATGGCCAGATGGGTCTTGCCGGTGTTGGTCGGCCCCAATATGGCAAGGATACGAGGACCGGTTCGGGTTGAAATCTGCATCAAACTTTTCCAATCGACAGCCCAATGATCCGGGCCATCGCAATCAATGGGCCTTTCAACACGCGATCCGGCGCGCTGTCAAGCTTTCTGCCTGCTATCACCCGCCCTATCAAGCCGGTTCCAAAAGGCCAAAACGCCGGGTAGGCAGCAAAGCCGCCTATTCCTCTTCGAGTTCGAGTAACCTGGCCCCCGGACCATCACCCGCAAGCGTGTCATCAGGGTTGTACAGAGGGCACGCTGCAATCGACAAACACCCACACCCGATGCATTTCCCCAACTGATCGCGCAAACGTGTCAATTGTTCGATCCGCTCATTAAGATCATCACGCCATTGCGATGAAAGCTGCTCCCAGTCCTTGGCCGTCGGCACCGTGTTGCGCGGCAGTTCGTCCAAGGCCGCGCCGATTTCCGAAAGCGGAATCCCGGTTTTCTGCGCGACCTTGATAATGGCGAGCTTGCGCAAGACACCGCGGTGAAAACGCCGCTGATTGCCATCGGTCCGGATCGAACTGATCAGGCCCTTGCGCTCATAAAAATGCACTGCAGAAACTGCAATTCCGCACCGACTTGCGACTTCACCGACGCTCAGATAGCGCTGCAGCACGCCCTTTTCCGCCATTTCGCTTCTCCCATTGCCGACTTTGTAAAACTTCAAAAACGCGCTTGACCTTAACTTTAGTTGAGGTTTTAGAACCTTACGCATTGAAGGCAAATTGGCAAGGAGTCAAAGCCGTGAAAGAAACATTTAACATCGCCGTTATCTTCGGCAGTGCACGTGAAGGCCGCTTTTGCGACACTGTCGGAACCTGGGTGGTTGAAACCCTTAAATCCGATCAGGAGCTTTCGGTCGATACGATTGATCCCGCTGATCTGAATTTGCCCGCCGCCCACGTTGGTGCCGATCACCCTGCAGTACAGCAACTTCATACCGCACTGGCAGAGGCCGACGGGTTTGTCGTCGTGACCCCGGAATATAATCACAGCTTTACAGGCGAGCTAAAGCTCCTGATCGATGCGGCCAAACAGCAATGGAAACGCAAACCCGTTGCCTTTGTATCCTATGGCGGAATGTCAGGTGGCTTGCGCGCTGTTGAACAGTTGCGTCTTGTTTTTGCCGAACTGCATGCCATGACCATGCGCGACGTTGTCAGCTTTGCCCAAGGCTGGGACAAGTTCGATAATACCGGCCGCCCCAAAGACCTTAACGGCACGAACGCCGCCCTGCATCACATGATGACCGACTTTAAATGGTGGGCCGGTGCGCTGCGTGATGCACGGTATCCGCAAAGCCATGAGCAAGTTCTTGAGGCGATCGCATAACGCGTGTCCCTCCCGTGATTGAAGCGGCTTCCCCTAGCCAATTCAATACTGTGTATCAGTTCGGCGCTGCTTATCCCCCAACCCCGGCGGTGTCGGGCTGATACATCTCTCTGGCCACCTCGTGCCACCACACGAAAAAGCGGGGCGACCATCCGGTCGCCCCGCTTGCGTTTTCAAACCTCTTTGTGAACCTTAGTGGTTCCGCATCTTGTCTGCGTATTCCTTGAGCTGGCGCCGCGCCGCCTGAAAACTGTTTTTAAGCGCGATATAAACATCTTCATGGGCGTGGTCAGCACTGTCGCGCTTCACCATGATTTCCTTGCCCGGCACATGGATGCCAAAGTGTACGGCAAAGCGGTTTCCATGGTTATGAGAAGCCTGCGGGCGTTCCACTACAACATGACAACTGGTCATGCGATCGAAGGTTTCTTCCAGTTTTTCCACCTTGAAACGGATACGCTCATCAAGCGCATCAGACTGATCAACATCACGGTAGGTGATTTGAACGGGAACCTTCATGGTACGGCCTCCTGTGTAAAGCCTTGGACGCAATACAGGGCGTTGCACCCTGCAGACTAACCCGGCGCATTTGCTGCGGCTCGGGGACATTCAGGAACGCTTCCAAACTGTTTTGTGCGTCCCTGTAATAAAACCGTCTTTCTATATACTTAGGATACAAGACTTGCGCTGCAAGATGCGTTGACGCATATCAAGCTCGGTTTAAACTAAACCCCGTTGAGGTGTCGGTTCTTCTGCCAATATCGGAGGAGACTGACAGACGCTTGAAACAAAGGAGAAAAAAGAGGTCATGACGGAAGAAAAAATGCGGTTCGAGGCGGAAGTCAGCCGACTGCTCGATATCGTTGTCCATTCGCTTTACTCCAACAAGGACATCTTCCTGCGCGAGCTGATCTCCAACGCTTCGGATGCCTGCGACAAGCTGCGCTACGAAGCGATTGCCAAACCGGATTTGCTCGCTGGCGACGCTGAATTCAAGGTGCGCCTGCTTACAGACAATGTTCGCAATGTTCTGACGATTGCCGATAACGGGATCGGGATGAACAAGGAAGATCTGGTCGAAAACCTGGGTACCATTGCCAATTCCGGCACGGCAAAATTCCTTGATGCCGTTTCGAAATCCGAAAACGCCAAGGATGTCGATCTGATCGGTCAGTTCGGGGTTGGTTTCTATTCCGCCTTCATGGTCGCCAACAAGGTCGAAGTCGTCAGCAAGAAAGCGGGTGAAGATCAGGCATGGAAATGGTCATCTGATGGCAAGGGCGAATACACCATCGCCGAAACCGAGATGGAAGGCCGTGGCACGCAGATCACCCTGCACCTGACCGATGACAACAAGGAATTCACAGACGAAAATCGTCTGCGCCATATCGTCAAAACCTATTCCGACCATATCGGCATTCCGGTGGTCCTGATGAAGGGCGACGGTGATGAAACGCTGAACGAGGCATCCGCACTCTGGACCCGCCCGAAAAGCGAGATCACCGAAGAACAGTACAAGGAATTCTACAAGCATACCTCGCACGCCTTTGATGATCCGTGGAAAACCATCCACTATCAGGCAGAAGGTGCAATTGAATATACCGGTCTGCTGTATCTTCCGACCATGCGCCCGTTTGACCTTTATGATCCAAAGCGCAAAGGCCATCTGAAGCTTTATGTCCGCAAGGTCTTCATCACCGAGGGTGCTGACGAATTGCTGCCGCCTTGGCTGCGGTTTGTCTCCGGTGTGGTCGACAGTCAGGACCTGCCGCTCAACGTCTCGCGCGAGATGTTGCAGGACCATCCGCTGCTGACGAAAATCAAGAGCGGCCTGACCAAAAAGGTCCTCTCCGAACTCGAAAAGGCCGCCAAGAAAGACACCGAAGGGTTTGAAACCTTCTGGGAGAACTTTGGCGCGGTCGTCAAAGAAGGTCTTTACGAAGACCAGTCCCATCAGGACCGTATCCTTAAGATCGCCAAGTTCCGCTCGACCAACGGAGACGGCTGGACCACGCTTGCCGACTATGTCGAACGCATGAAAGACGGCCAGAAGGCGATCTATTACATCAGCGGCGAGGATATCGATGCGCTTAAACGCAGCCCGCAGCTTGAAGGCTTTGCTGCCAAGGGGATCGAAGTCCTGCTTCTGACCGATCCGGTCGATGAGTTCTGGATGCCCTCAGTTGGCCAGTTTGAAGAAAAAGACTTCAAATCTGTCACCCGTGGCGGCGCGGACCTCAATGACATCAAGTCTGATGACAAGGATGCCGACAAGGACGATAAGAAGGACGACGATGCCGCAAGTGATGCATCGGTCGATGCCCTGATTGCCGCGATCAAGCTGGCGCTTGGTACTGGGGTCAAGGACGTTCGGGAATCTGATCGTCTGACCAGTTCGGCCTGCTGTCTGATTGCCGATGAGATGGGCATGGATTTGCGGATGGAACGCCTGATGAAACAGCACAACCGTGTTGATGAAGTCAGCCCGCGCATCCTTGAAATCAACCCGAAACACAGCCTGATCAAAAAGCTGTCCGACATCGCGATCAAGGATGCCAAGGCCCCGATCCTGGGTGACGCAGCCCAGCTGCTGCTCGATCAGGCCCGCATCCTCGAAGGCGAAGCCCTGCCCGACCCGGTCAGCTTCGCCCGCCGCCTTGATCTGGTCATGGAAAAGGGTCTCGGTGCGTAACTGCCCCGACAAGACTTAGCGTTTGCAAAACGGCGCATCAGATGATGCGCCGTTTTCTTTTGGTTTGCGGCAAAATTTAAAATGCTTATTTACCAACAACCGGCATAAACATCCCAGATAGTGAAAAACCAAAGTCCGACCGGAAGGCGCGAAACAAGATGACTGCGATGATGAACTGGCAAAAACTGCTTTCACCGGCGCGCCTTGGCACCCGTCATTCCAGTGTCGGGCCGTTTGGCCGATCAGACTTCCACAAGGACTATGACCGGATCATTTTTTCCGCATCCTTTCGCCGCCTGCAGCGCAAGACACAGGTCCATCCCCTGCCGGAAAATGACAACGTCCATACCCGACTGACCCACAGTCTTGAGGTTTCCTGCATTGCCCGGTCGCTGGGGCTGATGGTTGGTCATCGCCTGCACGAAAAGGGTAGCCTGCCCGACACGATTGAACCTGACCACATGGCCGCCATCGTTCAAGCGGCGGCCCTTTGTCATGATATCGGCAACCCGCCTTTTGGTCATGCCGGCGAATATGCCATCCGCCAATGGTTTGTCGACGCCAGCCCGGAATACACCGAAAGCCTGACAGAGGCGGAGTTCGCCGATCTGACCACATATGAGGGGAATGCGCAGGGATTCCGCCTTCTGACCAACAAACGGACTGGTCTGTATGATGGTGGTATGCGCCTGACCTATGCGACATTGGCGAGTTTCCAGAAATATCCGTGGTCGGCCGCCGGAAGCCCCTTCCCGCACAAAAAGAAGTTCGGCGCGTTTCAAAAGGAATTCGCCCTGCTCGAAGAAGTCGCCAATGCCACAGGCCTGATCCGGACCGGTGATCAGGCATTTTGCCGACACCCGCTCGTCTATCTGGTCGAGGCCGCTGATGATGTTTGCTATGCCCTGATTGATATCGAGGACGGCGTCGAACTTGAACTGGTGGAGTTCGACGTTCTTGAAAAGATGCTGCTGCCTTGTATTTCGGATGAGCTTCCCGCCGAATACGCCCGTGAACCCAATGCCAGTCGCAAGATTTCCTTCCTGCGCGGCAAAATCATGACCGGGCTCATCGACGCGCTGGTCGACGCGTTTGTTGCCAATGAAGAAGCCCTTCTGGCAGGCGAATGGAAGGGCGACCTTCTGGCCTGTGCGGACGGCCCCTATAACGACCTCATCACTCAGGCCAAGTCATTCTCGGAAAAACAGATCATTCTCAACCGGCGAAAGGTCCAGATCGAGGTCGGGGCCTTTGCCCATCTCGAAACATTGCTTGAGACATTCTGCAAGACTGCCCTTGATGTCCACCGCGCCACATCAGAGGCCGATATTTCCTATCGTGCCGGTCGGGTACGTGAACTGATCGGCAAGGATGCCATGCCGATTGGCGCATCGCTTTATGACCTGTATCTGGTCATTCTCGATTATGTATCGGGCATGACCGATGACTTCGCCGCCCGCCTTGCGCGTGATATCGGCGGCGGGCAGCATTAGGGGCCGAACTCATGTGGTTGATTGGTCGCTTCATCGCACGATACCGGCGTCGTACGGCCTTTCTGGGCGCAGCGGCATTGGCCGCAATCATCTATGGTCTGGTCGAACAAAGTACACGCCCGGAGATCGAGGCGTGGTATTGGCCATCGCTTGCCAGTGCGGTGACATTTGTCGTCACCCGTTTTGTTATCGCGCGTCTGATCGGTCGGTTTATCGGCGGTGTGCGTCGAAAACTCCAATAGCGATCATGCACCAAACACAATAAAGGCAGGCTCGAAAGCCTGCCTTTACACTTCAGGTTACAATCTGTTCGCAATATCAGGCGAACAGGGTCAGTCAGTCCTGACCGCCACCCATGGCGCTGTTGATTTTCTTGTCGGTGTTATACTGACTCAGCGAGTAAACAGCCCAGATTGCGGCCGGAACCCAACCTACCAGCGTGATCTGCAAGATCAGGCAGATGATGCCAGCAATCGGACGCCCGATGGTAAAGAAAAGCAACCAAGGCAGAAGTAGTGCGATCAATAGACGCATGGATGAAATCCCCTTTTTAGTTCGACGTGCTTACATGCCGTCTTCGAAAGTGACCGTCACAACGCGGTTGCCCTGTTCAGCAACACCGTCTGCGGTGGAAACCGGTACATTGGCCTCGCCGCTGATGCTGATGATCAGTTTGCTTGCCGGGATACCGGCATCACGCAATTCCTTGACCACCGCATCGACACGCGACTTGGCCAGCATGTCATTATACATTGCATCACCGGCACGGTCAGCATAGGCAACCAGGGTGATCATTGCCGGTTCATATTTGCCATAGGCTTCAACGATACCATCAACAACAGACATCGCCTTGTCACTGACTTCGGCGCTATCGAAACCGAAATAGACATTCATCGGGACCGGCATCGGCATGGCTGCCATCGGGGCCGGTGCAGTATCAAGTTCGGCCTGAACGATCGCAAGTGCCTGATAGAATGCCGAACGGCAATTATCGATGTCTTCCTGCTGAATGTTTTCTTCAAGTTCCTGCAGCCAGCAGTCAAAACCGGTCTGCGCACGGGCGGCAGCACTTGCTGCCTT
This sequence comes from Thalassospira sp. HF15, assembly GCF_011806525.1. Lineage (GTDB taxonomy): Bacteria > Pseudomonadota > Alphaproteobacteria > Rhodospirillales > Thalassospiraceae > Thalassospira. Next base: position 17,807 of record NZ_JAAVKI010000005.1, read on the forward strand.
TTCACGACCACCGGCATCAAGCGCTGCCATCAGGTCCGCACGGGCAACCTCAACTTCGGCCATCGTACCGTCCGGCAGGTTACGCTCTGCAATTTCCTGCGGGCCTGCATCCATGCCCATCGCGGCAGTCTTGGAACGGTTGGTGAAATAGCGCGCATCCGACCAGTCAGCTTCGTCATATTCAGCCTGAGCAAGATCGGCATAATTCTGGTGAAGAGCAGCGTCAAAAGCCGACCCTTCGTCTGCCATCTCGCGTACTCCGGGAATATTCATGTTTGCGCACGCGCTCAAAAAGGCAGCGGCGGATACAACGGCAAGCAGTTTAGCTTTCATCGGTTTTACTCCTTGGTCTGACCGACTATCGGGATCCCATTCCCATTTTTCAGGCCCGGTGACGTTTGTTCCCAACGTCTTTTCTGGCCATCGTTGCGGGTCTTGTGACCCGTCAGTTTCCGTGCCGTTCTTGTTATCAATCAGATCAAAGACCTGACCCCGAATGCCGACCAGCCCCAAGCTCATGGTCAAGCGCCCCAAGACAACACAGATTGCGGATATACTTATCCCTATCCAGAAATATATAGAAGTCAAATTCATGAAAAAAAGCAGTGGGATAGAGAAAATTCAAAAACAGCCAACATCATGTCCCGCCTGCGACGTGGCCAAAACGGATGCCTGATGCCCCTGATAACGACAACGGCCCGACGCATGATGTTCATCCGTCGGGCCGAAGATCAACTCAGATCAATAAGATCAATTGGTGCTAGTCCGAAGAGCCGCCAAACAGTCCCTTCACTGCACCACCAAGCGCATCAGCACCATCTTTCAGCTTTGCGCCACCGCCGCTGGCAGCACCGCCGACGGCACCAACGACCCCCTTGCCGAGGTCACCGACCCCTTGCAACAGGCCATCAACATTCAGGCTGGAAACCGCCTTGAACACAGACGTGTTGATTGCAGTCAGAATTTCGCCTGCCACTTCGGCCGGGGTCGCCCCGCCATCATCCTTGCCAACATCGGTCAGGTGAATTTCCGGCAAGTTGGTCGACAGTTTCTTGCCCTGCAGGAAACCGGCCGAAACGCCGACATCTCCGTTCCGGACATAAACATCGTCAATAATGATCTTGGTCCCGCCCTCATCGGCAACACCACCGCCTGATGCTTCGCCGTCCGATCCGCCTGCACCGGTCGGGCCGGAGACACGCTGAACAAAGGCCTCAACATTGCGCTGGATGGTTGCGATGTTCGAACTGCCATTGCCCAATTCGTAAATCACGCTTGGTGAGTCCACGACGACCTCGATGATACGGATGGTATCGCTGGTCAGGGTCGTACCATCAAGGCGGACCGAAATATTGCCAAGCGAGAACGCGTAGTCGGTGTTGAAGCCATCCGGATTACCCACCACAAGCCCGTTAATCGAAGCGGTATTTTGCGTTGTCTCAATCGATACCCCGTCAACCGTGACATCGGCCAGGGTCACACGCGTGCCAGCCTCTTCGATTGTGGATTTCACAATGTCATCAAGATTGACGTAAACATATACAAGCCCGCCGACGACCAAAACGATGATCGCTGCCAGCCCAATCAGTACCTTTTTCATTGCCCGTATCCTGCGTAGTGAGCCACCGAAATTGCGTGAGTTTTATCCCTATGAAATCAAATGGGCACGCATCTGGTTTCCTTCAACCAGAAGAGTTGCGCTGATCTGCCTGACAATCAAGTTATTTCACATGACAAAACAGCGGATTAGGTTTCCCTGATCCGCTGTTTTCGTTCGGTTTGATCGCGCTTTTGTCAGAGGTTGAATTCAACCACAACGGGGGCATGGTCCGACGGTTTTTCCCAGTCACGGGCGGGATCATAGACAGATGCTGTGCGGACTGTTCCGGCCATATTGGGCGTCATCCAGACATGATCCAGGCGACGTCCCTTGTTGCTCTTGCGCCAATCGCGCGCACGATAGCTCCACCAGCTAAACAGCTTTTCCGGTTCCGGCACCACTTCGCGCACGGCGTCGATGAAATCGCCTGACTGGCGGAATTTCTCAAGAATTTCCACCTCGACCGGGGTGTGGCTGACAACACGCAAAAGCTGCTTGTGCGACCATACGTCGTTTTCCGATGGGGCAATATTGAAGTCACCCACCAGAACCGCCTTGCGATCCGGGTTGGCGGCGCGACGTTCACGCCACCAGCTGGTCATTTCATCAAGGAAAGACAGCTTGTGGGCAAACTTTTCATTGATCGCCGGGTCCGGTTCATCGCCACCTGCCGGGATATAGAAGTTATGAAGTTCGACACCGTTTTCAAACTTCGCCATGCAGTGACGGCGGTCTTCCTTGCCACAGAAATTCTTGATATCGGTTTCAACGAACGGCAGGCGCGAAACAATCGCAACCCCGTTATAGCTTTTCATGCCGTGATTATGGCGATGCACATAGCCCGCCGCTTCAAAGGCATCATGGGGGAAATGCTCATCCGGGCATTTCAATTCCTGCAGGCAAAGCGCATCAGGCTGCTGTTCTTCAAGGAACTTGACGACCTGTTCGATACGCAGACGAACGGAATTGATGTTCCAGCTTACGATTTTCAAAACGGGCTCCGTTTTCATACTTTTAGGGAGGGGCTTTTCGACATGGGCTCCTGACCCACGATCCGCCGCGTGTCCTATTTCAAGGTAACGGACAGGTCCGCAACATCGGCAATCACCAGATCCATGCGATCCCCGCGCACGACCTTGCCAACACCTTCGGGCGTTCCGGTAAACAGAAGATCGCCCGGCTTGAGTTCAATCAGCGTCGAAAGGTGCATCAGCGCATCAACCACCGGCCAGATCATTTTGGCCGTGGTATCGTTCTGTCGGACCTCGCCATTGACCGACAGTTTCAGATTGGTCGCATGCGGATTACCTGCATCGGCTTTGGGCCGGATGGCGGAAATGGCCGCACAGCCATCAAAGGATTTCGCCATATCCCATGGCAGGCGACGCTCCTTAAGACCCGCCTGAACATCGCGGCGGGTCATATCAAGACCGGCGGCATAACCGAAAATAGCGTCTTCGACAGCGGCCCGATCCAGATCCTTGCCGCCTTTTGACAAGGCCGCCACGAGTTCGCCCTCGTAATGCAGATCTTCGGTCCCCGAGGGGTATGGCAGATCACCATTACCAACCACCAGGCAGTCGGTCGGCTTCATGAAGACACAGGGTGGAGTATCCGAGGGGTCAGAACCCATTTCGCGAACGTGCTCGGCGTAGTTCTTGCCGATGCAGAAAATGCGGTTTACCGGGAAAACGTCGTCAGAGCCCTGAACCGGAATGGTCGTCGGTGCAGGTGCGTCAAAGATCAAACTCATGATGACCCCATGTTGTTTATTCAAACTTTGCAACAGTCATAAACAAGCACGGTTCAGAAAGAAACGACCAAAACGATTTGGCAGACATCTGCTGTCAGGAATTGTCAGGAGGCGTAATCGTCACCCCATGGGAGCACATTTGCCGATTACTTCTGATTGTCACACTTCTCAAGCTTCTCAAGCTTCTCGCCAAGGATCATATCCCGCACTTTGGTCCTTGCAGCCATCAAGACAGAAAACTTTTCAGGGTCATGAAGCGCCGGCACAGCAAGGATGAGAAGCTTGGCTGCTTCGCCCGCATTGACATGCAAATGGTATCGCTGCCCCTGAGGGATTGAAATGCAGCTGTCACGGCTTTCAAAGACATTGCCATCACCATCGCTGATTTCAACGGTTCCGGAACGCACAAAGACAATCTCTTCGGCATGACGGGTTTGAACGCCCGACACCACGCATGGTCCCTGCAAGGCGACTTCGCGTGTCGCAAGACAGGATGCAACCTCATCATTTACCGGGGTCGCCGTGTCCTGATCAGTAACAAGGGTATTAAGCCGTCTTACCATTTGTGCAATTCCCGAAATTAAAACCTGTTTGGTTTGAACGCGGGGAAAATGCCGATATCGGGCAAAGCACACCATCCACAAATGGGGAGTGCAGAAAAAAGGGGTGATACAACCTGTACCACCCCTTTGAAATCATTATGAAATGCGGATTACAATAATCCTTCGATCACACGATCCGGTGGTGTGTGACCATCAACAAAGGTCTTGATGTTGATCAGGACCTTCTCGCCCATGTCAACGCGACCCTCAATCGTGGCTGATCCCATATGCGGCAACAGCACTGCGTTTTGAAGTTCCAGCAATTTCGGGTTTACCGCCGGTTCGTGTTCAAACACGTCCAGACCGGCACCGGCAATTTCACCATCCGCCAGCATCCGGGTCAGGGCCGGTTCATCAACGATCTCGCCGCGCGCAGTATTCACCAGAATCGCATGCGACTGCATCAGTTTCAAACGTCGTGCCGACAGCAGATGATAGGTCGCTGGCGTATGCGGACAGTTGACCGAAATGACATCCACATGGGCCAGCATCTGATCAAGGCTTTCCCAATAGGTTGCATCAAGTTCTTCTTCGATATCGGGATGTACACGCCGGCGGTTATGGTAATGCACCGACAGGCCAAAGCCCTTTGCACGGCGTGCAAGTGCACGGCCAATGCGGCCCATGCCCACAATGCCAAGCCGCTTGCCCCAGATACGATGACCCAGCATAAGCGTCGGGCCCCAGCCATCCCATGCGCCCTTGCGAATAAGGCGTTCGCCCTCTGCCAGACGGCGCGATACCGACAGGATAAGCGCCATGGTCATATCGGCGGTATCCTCGGTCAGTACGTCGGGCGTGTTGGTCACGGTGATGCCGCGCGAACGTGCGGTTTGCAAATCGACATGATCAACACCGGTACCGAAATTGGCAATCAGACGCAGGTTCGGCCCCGCATGGGCCAGAACCGCCGCATCGATCTTGTCGGTCACGGTCGGCACCAGCACGTCAGCTTCCTTGACCGCATCAATCAGTTCCTGCTTGCCCATCGGCGCATCGTCAATATTCAGACGCGCGTCAAACAGTTCCATCATGCGGGTTTCAATCGCTTCCGGCAGCTTCCGGGTCACGACGACAAGCGGTTTTTTCTTGGTCATGTGCCGATCCTATGCGGTCTTTTAACTCTTTTTCAGACAAAATACGGCATGTTGCATTTTCATGCCCTGCCGCACTGCAGTGATGCCATGCCAAAAGGTACAAAAGCAAGGATTTTGACGCATTTTTTGTAATTTTATTTCGCAATCGCGAACTTTTACAAAAGCCGTGCAAATGAAATAAACGAGGGAATACCAACAAGATGCCGCAGATTTTGCGCAAATTTCTGTATCGCTTCATGGCTTTGGCGATTCTGGGCAGCCTGACCACACCGATCGTGGCCAGCGCACAGGAATCGGGCCTGCCGATCCCGCGATTTGTCGCACTGCGCTCTGACAAGGTGTTTTTGCGGGCTGGTCCGGGGCTGCGATATCCGAAAGTCTGGATTTATCATCGCCGCAACATGCCGATGGAAGTGGTGTCTGAATTCGACACCTGGCGCAAAGTCCGTGACTGGGAAGGCAGCGAAGGCTGGGTCCATCAGAGCCTTTTGGTCGGATCGCGCCATGTCATCGTTACAGACGAGAACATCACGCTCTATTCTGCGGCCGACAAGAACGCACGCAAGATCGCGCTTGTCTCGACAAGCGTGATTGGCAGCATCGAGGATTGCCCGACCACCGTCGACTGGTGTCAGCTACGTTTTGGTGATTTCGAAGGATGGACGCCCCGTCATGGCTTTTGGGGCATCTATGAGGACGAGAATATCGAAGGATAACAATCCTACTCGGTCATCCCGTCACGCCTGATCAGGTTCAGGCTTCAACAGAAATCCGGTTCGTCGGACGATCAGTGCCGAAGCTGCCACCAGATGTTCCATTGCCACCGCTGTCATATCCGCCAAAGGCGGGCACTGCAAACGGCTGAGCGGGTTCATTGCCTGCACCAAGGAAGCCCTGATCCGACAACGCGTTTTCATCTTCAGCATCCGGATCAAGGAACGGATTTTCTTCACGCTCAGGCACCGGATCAGGTCGCGGTTCTGGCAGGGTAATGCCGCCCACTGCCACCGACTGGCTGGCAAGCTGCGCAGACACGTCTCCAAGATAGGCCTGCAAGTTTTCAGAAATGCGGGCTTGTGCATCCTCACGGCCAGATGGCTCTGATGCGGCAAGCTGTGCCTGCAGGATATTTTCACCCGCAACCTGTGAAACACGGTTTTGATCCTGCGCATTACGCAGGCTGCCCTGATCAGACGCGATGGAAATCTCGCGATCACGGAGTGCTTCCTGCGCGTCGTCAACCAGCGTTCGGGCATTGGAAACGCCAGCAGTATCTGAAACGTTGATGGCTGACAGACCGGTTGCCAGATCTTCAGAGCTTGAGGCTGACAGTTCAACATCAATACGGTTATCCGATGATGTCCCCGTCCCGACCTGGAGCGTGATCGTCTGATCGGATGCCAACAGATCGCGATTCTCAAAGCTGCTATTGGCAGCGATATCGTCAATCTGGGTCAGATAATCTTCGATTTGCGTGTTAAGCTGTGCGCGCTGCTGGGTAGACAGATCGCTGTTTTCTTCTGCGATCGTGACCAGCGCATCAATTTCGTCAAGCGCATCACCAATCCGCGAAAGGTCGCTGGAAGCCTGACCAAGAAGCGAACTGGCATCCCCAAGCGAACTGTTTAATTGCGTACTTGCGTACCCGGCACCCCGGAGCGAGTCGGCATTGCGATTTGTATTCTGATTATCAGCAGAGGACTGGCTGCTTTCAGACGCAATCAACCTGTTCTGCGGTGCGATTGCACGCGCAGTATTGGTATAGATTGGCAGCTGACTGGCCAGTGGTTCCATCGTTTTTCCGCTCAAACAAGCCGGCAAAACAACTACGTGCTGCACGGGCAGAAGGACCAAGCAGTATCGATCCCTTGCCAACCTGACCATCCTGGTGTCCGGCGGAAATACCAGCTACTAGTATAGTATATAAGCGAACAAAAATTAAGCCCCAAAGCGTACCGGTCTACAAACCGGCCTTATTCATTGGGTTTACGCCGCAATATTGCGAACATTTCCAGGTGCGATGACCACAAGAACTGATCCACCGGAACGACTTTTTCAATTTGATAACCACCATTGCGCAACACCCGCATATCGCGGCTAAACGTCGCCGGATTGCATGATACGGCAATAACCCATTCCGGCCCGTCGACGGCCAGGGCTTCACACTGTGCCAGCGCACCGGCACGCGGCGGGTCAAACACAACAAGATCAAAACCGGTCAGTTCATCGCCGACAAGCGGCTGGCGGAAAAGATCGCGTCGCACGACCTTGATCGGGCTTCCCGATTGTCCAACCGCATATTGCAGCAATTCAACCGCACGCGGGTCGCTTTCAACGGCTGTTACCGAACGCCGTTTGCCCGACAGGGCGAGTGAGAATGTAAAACTGCCAACCCCGCAGAAAAGATCGGCCACGTTTTTCGGTGCAATCTCGTTTACCGCGGCCTTGATGGCAGCAACCAGTGCCTGTTCCCCTTCACGGGTGGCTTGCAAGAAACCACCGGGCGCAATCGGAACATCAACATTTTCAAAATGAACAACCGGGGTATGGCGTGCGGCAAGGGGTTCATCCGGACGATCCCCGGTTTTCCAACTGAGCCGCGCAATATTCTGGTCACCGGCGAACTCTGCCAGATCCTGACGCATATCAAGTTCGGGATCTTTGCTTGCCTGAACCAGCACATCCAGTCCCGTATCGGTCAGGGTGACAAACACTTCCTTGATGTCACGCGCCTGCTCGGGCGGGCATGCTTCAAGGAACATCACAAACGCTTCGCGAAACGCCATTAGTTCCGGACGCAACACTGCGCAATCGGGCACGTTTAGGACCGTATGGCTAAACCGCCCATGAAACCCGACAAAGACACCGGTCGCACCGACATGCACGGAAAACCCGGCCCGCCGACGGCTTGCCGGTGGTGAAATTTCGACATCTCCGACCAGCGCATCCGCATCTTGCGGATCGACACCTGCCCGTTGGACTGCCACCAGGGCCTTGTCACGTTTCCACGTGCGGTAATCATCATCATTCATGTGCTGTAGTGCGCAGCCACCGCATTCCTTGAAATGCGCACAACGCGGCGCGCTGCCACCACTGGCGCGTGCAATTTCGGCAACAACCTCTGCACCATAGCCATCACCGCGTTTCTGGCGCAGTGCGACACGCACTTCATCCCCGGGCAAGACGCAATCCACATAGATCAGAACCGACTTTCCATCCGGGGCGATGACATGCGCGATCCCATCGCCACGCGCACCGATCTGCTCGATGGTGACGTCTGCTTCATACCCGATCAGCGGATCACGTCGGGATGGTTGACGCTTGCGTCCCCCGCGGGCGCGGGGATTGCGGTTATGGTGTTTCATGGACTCTCTCTGGGGGTGAACCTTGTCACGCAGTAACCGGCCCTGACTGCGGGGGCCGGATTTCCGCCTGAGATACACCACTTCACGTTTTCAGAACAGGGGCTAACAACGATTTATTATCGCCAAACCGGTCTCAAAACCCTGTCCGGGAAAGCTTTTTGGCAATCACTAGCGAAAATTATTCCGCAATTGCAGGCGACCAACCCCTTAAAGTCGTGTAAGAATAACACCATAAAAGAACGGTACCGTTTTTTGACTCGCAAGATGCCGGACCTACTTTTTATACGTCAGCGCGCATAAGCGCCGATGTTTGCTGGTGACCAGACACCAAGTGTGGGCACGGCCCTGATCGGGGAGGATCAGGACGGGTCGCTGTGTTGGGGGAGATATGGAAGAAGAGACAAAGCACTCAGAGGAAAACGCCAACAAGCAAACGTCACGTTTGAAAAAACGGGCATCGGCGGCGGGTTTCCTGACGGCTGCTTTCTTTGCATCGGTTACTTTCTTTATCTGGCAAACGGTCCAGAATGATCGCCGGACCATCCTCCAATCTGCGGGTCATATAACGGCAAGTGCCGTCGCTCAGCAGGTCAAGGGCATCGTGAACAGCAATCTCTCTGTGCTTGAAAGCTTTGCTGATAATTGGCAGGGCGGCCCGCCAGAGGATGAACGCGACTACCTTTCGATCGCCACCCCACTCCAAAGCCGTTTCCCGGCTCTTCAGGCGATCAACTGGATCACCCCGAATTACATCATCCTTTATGTTGCCCCGATCAAAGGCAACGTTCCGGCCATGGGCGCAGATCTGAAACGCCATCCGCTGGCGGGGCCGGTGCTTGATATCGCGCTTGATCAACGCCGTACCCAGATCACACCGACACTTGAACTGATGCAGGGTGGCCGCGGCTTTGCCGCCTATAGCCCTGTACTTGGACGTGATGGCGAGATTATTGGCATCATCAACGGTGCATTTCGCATTCGATCCATGCTGGCTTCTGTGATCAATACCGAACAGGTCGAAGATTACAGCGTGCGTGTACGCGAAGGCGATACGGTTCTGTTCGAAATTCGTGGCGAGGGTGATGACGAAACCCTCCAGCGCACTGTGGCCTTTGATGTCGTCGGTCGCCAATGGCAGGTCGATGTCATCGCCGATCCGAAACTTGCGCAAGACACCATCAACCCTGAACTGGTGCTGATGTTCGGCGCGTTGACGACGATACTATTTACCACAATCATCTTCCTGCTCGCCAACCGGCAGAAAACCGCCCTGCGGCGGACCGTTCATCACATTAATGCCGGGGATGATATCAGTGACCTGTCGCTTTCGATTACCAAGCTCGACGGTCATCTGAAGTCGATGTCACCGGAAACCGCCGAATTCTTTGACCTGCGCGAAGAGGATTACGGCTTTATCCGGTTTTATAATCTGGCACCGGAATTCCAGTCAGATGGCACGGCATCGCGCCGCTCGCAGGAAAAGATGTTGCTGGCAATCAGTCGCGGTGACGAGGAAATTCGGCGCGAATGGATTGTCCGCAGTGCCGAAGGCGTGCATGTGGTCTGTAACCTGGCGATGAAGCCGTCAACGACCAACCCTGACTGTGTCGACATCACCCTGCACCACAACCCTGCTGCCAACGCATCGGTCAATCGGCTGCGCTATCTGGCAACCCATGACCCGCTAACAGGCCTGCCAAACCATGCGCTGTTTGAAGACCGCCTTAATCAGGCCGTCGCACATGCCAAGCGCTATGAAAAGCTGCTTTCGGTTCTGGTGGTCGATATCGACAACTTCCGGGCGATTAATGACCGGTTTGGTGCGGATGTCGGGGATGAGACGCTCCGCACCATTTCCGGGCGCCTGCGCGCCACTGTGCGCGAAAAGGACACCTGTGCGCGGTTCTCGGGTGATATGTTTGCGATTATCGCAACCGACCTCTCCGAGGCCGAAGGTGCGGCCCTTGTCGCCGAACGCGTTGTCGAAGCCATGTCGCAACCGATCCTGACATCCACCGGTGACGAAATCCGCCTGCATGTCAGTGTCGGTGTTGCACTCTATCCCAATGATGCGCGGGCCCCGTCACAATTGATGGCCAATGCTGACGCGGCGATGTATCGCGCCCAGAAATCAGCAGAATCGTCTTATTGCTTCTTTGTCGAGACGATGAACAACGTCATGCATGCACGCCTGTCGATGGAAACGCAGCTCAGGCGCGCTGTTGATGAAAAACGCTTCGTGCTTGAATATCAGCCGCGCTATCGCACATCGGACCGCACCCTGACCGGGTTCGAGGCACTGCTGCGCTGGATTGATGATAGTGGCAAACGTCGCCTGCCGCCTGATTTCATCGCGGTTGCGGATCGTACCGGCCTGCTTTCGCCACTTGGCCACTGGATCATTGAAACCGTCTGCAAACAGGTCGCTGACTGGCGTAAGCAAGGTTACGTCCCGGTTCCGATTGCGCTCAATGTCTCGAGCCGCCAGTTCATTCAAGCCGATCTGATCAAGAACATTACCGATCTGACCACCGAACACGAAATCGACGCTGCGATGATCGAGATCGAGGTTTCCGAAGAAATCGCCATGCGTGATCCCGAACGCGCACTCGGTCAGTTCTATCGCTTTGCCGAGGCAGGCATTGGTCTGACGCTGGATCACTTTGCGGCGGGCAATACGTCACTTCGTTATCTCAAACGCTTCCCGGTTCAGCGCATCAAGCTGTCCAAATCGCTGTTTAACGTCGCACTCGATGAGCAGCCGGAAAACAGTGTCCTGCAACCGGCAATCCGGCTGTGCAAAAGCCTGAATCGCAAGGTCGTGGCGGTCGGTGTCGAGACAGAGGAACAGATGGCTTCCCTGCAGGCCGCCGATTGCGATGAGATGCAGGGTTTCCTGCTGTCAGCACCGCGCGATGCGGCCGATACGCTGGAACTCCTGATCCAGCAAAATCCAAGCCAGCCAGCGCCAAAACTGACGGCAGCACCGCCAAACAACAAGCAATCCGGATAAGCAGAAATTCCCGTCAAAGCAAAACCCCGCAGCCATATTGGATGCGGGGTTTTATGTTTCTAGGACGTTATCAAATGGCTGGTTAAAGCAGGAAGGCTGCGGCCAGTCCAAGGAAGGCAAAGAAGCCGACCACATCGGTAATCGTCGTCAGGAAGACCGAGGATGACACCGCCGGGTCAATACCGGCACGCTCCAGACCAAGCGGGATCAGCGCCCCGAACAACCCGGCAAACAGCAGGTTGATGATCATCGCAACACCGATGACGCCACCAAGCATCATGTCATCAAACCAGAACCACGTGACCGTCCCGGACAAGACGGCAAAGGCAAGACCATTGAGACCGCAAACCGCAACTTCCTTGCGGATCACACGCCAGGCGTTGGTGCTGGAAAGTTCACGCGTTGCAATGGCGCGCACCGCAACCGTCAGGGTCTGGGTACCGGCATTCCCCCCCATCGAGGCCACAATCGGCATCAGAACCGCAAGGGCAACAAGCTTTTCAATCGTGCCTTCAAACAGGCCGATCACCGCCGATGCCATAATCGCCGTGCCAAGATTGACCAAAAGCCAGGTAAAGCGCGACCGGGTGGTGGCAAGAATGGCGCTTGAAAGGTCATCCTCCTCACCAACACCGGCAAGGCGCATCATGTCTTCTTCATATTCCTCGTCAATAACGTCAACGACGTCATCGACCGTGATCACACCGACCAGTCGGCCGCTATCATCAACAACCGGTGCAGAAATCAGGTCACGCTGACGGAACAGGTGGGCGACGTTTTCCTGTTCCTCGGTCACAACAACCGTGCGCATTTCATCTGATTCCATCACGTCACGGATCAGAACCGGGCGATTGGTGCGGATCACACGCGACAGCGGCACAATGCCGACCGGACTATAGCGCGGATCAACAACAATGATGTCATAGAAATCTTCAGGCAGGCTTTTGGCCGAACGCAGGAAATCAATCGTTTGCCCGACGGACCAGTAATCCGGGATCGCCACCAGCTCGCGCTGCATGATACGACCGGCGGTATATTCCGGATAGGACAGCGCCTCTTCAACACGCGCTCGTTCGATGTCAGACAGCGCGCCCAAAAGCTCGCGCTGTTCATCTTCATCAAAGTCCTCGATGACCTCGACAACGTCATCCGAATCAAGTTCGGTGATTGCCTCGGCCACCACCTCGGTACCCAGAAGGCCGATGACTTCTTCACGAAGTTCGTCATCAAGTTCGGTCAGGAATTCCGGATCAAAATCCGGACGGATCAGATCGACAAGCTGTTCACGCTGGTTGGAGCTGGCCCACCCCAGCAAATCGGCGATATCGGCAAAGTGCAGTTCAGCCAGAAGGTCGGCCGCCTTGTTGCCTTCTTCTTCGCCCAGCGCATCAAAAACTTCGCGGGCATATTCGGGAGTAAGATCGACATATTCATCGCCGGAAGACGTATCCGCCGGACGGTCGAGTTCTTCGACTTGACCTGTCATCTGCCCCTCCCTGATTAATGAGCCGCCAATTTTTCCTGCACAAGATTAAACGCCGTGCCCGGCATTGTGTTCCAATGCCTGACACGGCTGTTTCTGCGCCATCACAGTGCCCCGGTCAAGAGCGCGATGGCAGATACCCTGCCCCGCCTGTGATTAAACACGGGACCGGGGCAGATGTTACTGACTTTCCTGAGTCCGTGTTACGGCGTCAACCACGGCAATCGCGGTCATATTGACAATTCCGCGCACGGTAATCGACGGGCTGACAACGTGGGCCGACTTGGCCGCACCAACCAGGATCGGCCCGACCGGAAGCCCGTCGCCCAACATCTTGACCATGTTGTAGGAAATGTTGGCCGCATCAAGGGTCGGCATCACCAGAAGGTTAGCCGAACCGCTCAGCATCGAGTGCGGGAAGATCCGGTCACGGATCGGCTGCGAAATTGCTGCATCCGCATGCATTTCACCTTCGATCTCAAGGTCGGGTGCCTGCGTTCTGATGAGCTGAAGCGCATCACGCATCTTGCACGCCGACTTGTTTTCGTGACTGCCGAAGTTGGAATGCGAAATCAAGGCGGCCTTTGGCGTAATGCCGAAACGCTTGACCACGTCTGCTGCCATGATGGCGGTTTCCGCCACATGTTCCGGCGTCGGATCCACCGAGACATAGGTATCGGTCAGGAAGAACGTGCCCTGCTTCATGATCATCATGTTGACCGTGGAGAAATCCGTCACTCCCTTGCGCAGGCCGACAAGATTGCGGACATAGCGCAAATGGCGCAGGAAACCACCCTGACAACCACACAGCATCGCATCGACTTCGCCCCGACGCAGCATCAGCGCCGCAATCACGGTCGGACGTGTACGGACAATCGCCCGGGCATATTCCGGGTTGATCCCGCGACGGCCCATGATGTTGTGGAAGTCCTGCCAATCCTGTTCGAAATGCGGATTGTCATCCGGATCGTGAATTTCGATCTGCTCATCAGGGATAAGACGCAGGCCAAGCTCGGTGATCCGCTCAAGGATCACTTCACGACGACCGATCAGAACCGGATGGCAAATACCGTCATCGACAAGCACCTGACAGGCCTGCAAAACACGGCGTGATTCGCCTTCGGGATAGACAACGCGTTTCTTGTGCGAACGTGCAACGTCAAACACCGGCTTCATGACAAGGCCAGACCGGAAGACAAAGCCTTCAAGCTGCTGACGGTACTCGTCAAAATCCTCGATCGGGCGTTTGGCAACACCACTATCCATCGCGGCCTTCGCAACACGCGGCGGAATTTCCAGCATCAGGCGCGGGTCAAACGGCTTCGGGATCAGATATTCCGGTCCGAATTTAAGCTCCTCGCCGCCATAGGCGGTTGCCACCACGTCGGAAACTTCGGCTGTTGCCAGATCGGCAATCGCCTCGACCGCGGCAATTTTCATTTCCTCGTTGATCTCGGTCGCACCAACATCAAGCGCACCACGGAACAGGAACGGGAAACACAGAACGTTGTTCACCTGGTTCGGATAATCGGTACGACCGGTCGCCATAACCGCATCCGGGCGGATTTCCTTGACCAGTTCCGGGGATACTTCCGGGGTCGGGTTGGCCAGCGCCATGATGATCGGGCCTTCGCCCATTTTGCGAAGCTCATCCTCGCCCATCACGTTCGGTGCCGACAGGCCCAGGAAGATATCAGCGCCTTCAATCACGTCGCTGAGTGTACGCGCATTGGTTTCGATGGCGTATTCGGCCTTCCACGGATCCATTTCCTCGGCCCGGCCCTTATAGACCACACCAAACCGGTCAGTGACCGTGATGTTGTGCCTGGGCAACCCCATGGAAACCAGAAGGTTCAAGCATGCCAAGGCTGCTGCACCGGCACCCGATGTGACAAGACGGACCTTGTTGATGTCCTTGCCGGTGACACGCAGACCGTTCAGGACAGCCGCCGCCACACAAATCGCGGTGCCGTGCTGGTCATCGTGGAAAATCGGAATGTTGCAACGTTCGCGCAATGCCTTCTCGATGATGAAGCATTCCGGCGCCTTAATGTCTTCCAGGTTAACACCCCCGAAAGTCGGTTCCAGGGCGGCTACAATATCGATGAATTTTTCGGGATCGGTTTCGTTCACTTCAAGATCGAAGACATCGATATTGGCGAACTTCTTGAACAGAACCGCCTTGCCTTCCATCACCGGCTTGGACGCCAGCGGACCAATCGGCCCAAGCCCCAGCACCGCCGTACCGTTGGAAATCACCCCGACCAGATTGCCACGAGCCGTGTAATCGACTGCGGTATCGGGGTCTTTGACGATTTCCTCGCAGGCAAACGCAACGCCCGGCGAATAGGCAAGCGCCAGATCACGCTGGTTGGCCAGGGTGGTGGTTGCCGTTACGGACAATTTCCCCGGGGTGGGATACCGGTGATAGTCCAAAGCTGCTTCGCGCAGCTTGTCATTTCTATTTGCCATTATAATACCTTTGATTTCAGGTATTTACATAAATTAACCGTAAATCGGTTAAATCCTGATAATTCACTCTAGCGGGATTATTAGACTAAATGAGTTTGGCCCGCGATTGAAGCACTCAGTTCATTCTCTGCCAAGGGGCTGCATTGCGTAATTTTCAACGCCGCACCGCACAATAAATCAATCGGTTGTGCCGCAACTGCGACATCGGATGTCCCAACCGATTCCATGCCGGATGCAAACCATTGTAGGGGATATATGGGGAAGGTCCAGAAACGAAAAAACCCGCCATTGCTGGCGGGCTCTTTTTCGTGACCATCCCGATTGGCCGGGAGGCCAGATAATGGTGCGGTCGAGAAGACTCGAACTTCCACGGGCTATTAACCCACAGCGACCTCAACGCTGCGCGTCTACCAATTCCGCCACGACCGCATATGTATGTCTGCAAGCCCTTGAGGTATCGAAGCGGGCTTGCCTTGGCGCGGAAAGGGAGATAGCAAATTGGTATCCCCTGATCAAGGGCTCATTTCACTTATTTGACAGGAAAAATGCAAAGCAACGCCCCAACCGCGCAAATCCCCGAGTGGCGCACCACCCCGGAGTTGGTTTCCTACCCCGAAGCCCTTGCAGAAATGGAAGCCCGCGCAGAAGCCATAAATGCTGGCGAAGCCCATGAACTTGTTTGGTTTCTTGAGCATCCGCCGCTTTATACAGCCGGCACCAGTGCGCAGGCCGACGACCTTGTCGACCCGGATCGCTTTCCTGTCTATGACGCGGGCCGTGGCGGGCAATATACCTATCACGGGCCGGGGCAGCGCACGGTTTATCTGATGCTCGACCTCAAGAATCGCGGTCGCGACGTGCGGGCCTATGTCCATAATCTTGAAGAATGGGTGATTCGCACCCTCGCCCTGCTTGGCATTACCGGCGAACGCCGTGACGGTCGCGTCGGGATCTGGGTCGTGCGCGATGATGGACGCGAAGACAAGATCGCTGCCATTGGTGTGCGCGTGCGCCGCTGGGTCACTTTTCACGGTATTGCGATCAATGTTGCCCCGGACCTGTCACATTTTGGTGGGATCGTCCCGTGTGGGATTGCCGATCATGGTGTCACCAGCCTCAAGGATCTTGGCGTCGATATTCCTATGGCGGAACTGGATCGCCTGTTAAAACAGACCTTTGGTGAAATCTTTTCGTGAAATCGTTCTCTGAAATCGTTGCTGGGCCATCCGCATGAGTGACAAGTCGCAACCGGCCAAGGCAGACCCTGCCGTGACCAAGCCGACCAAGGGCAAGTCCAGGGGCCATAAAATGCCCGGAAGCGTTGCCGATGGCGGGATGGCTGATGCCGAACGCGATATCCTGGCCGAACTCGAAAAGGCACTTGGCGAACATGTCGCGCTTCTGCTGCGCTGGAACCGCAAACTCATCCTGCCGGATTCGCCTCCCAATTCTGATACCGACAGCGATGAAGACGATCACGACTGTGATTTCGGCGCCTGGTATGCGCTTAACCGCCATAATCGGCTGATTGATCAGCCCGCCATGCATGCGCTGGCAACAACCCATCAACAACTTCACGATTCGGCCAAACGCCTTTTATCCGCGCGTGAGGTCGACGGCGAAGTCGATTCGGCCGAATTCGACATGATGGCACTGCGCGCAGAATCCTTCTTTGCCCAGTTGCGCCGCCTTGAACGCGCATTCAGAACCGCGCGCTCGGATGTCGACCCCCTGACCGGCACATACAACCGCCAAACCATGATGGGCGATCTGAATTCCGAACGCGAACGCACGATCCGTACCGAAGTCCCCACCGCCATCGCGCTGGTCGATCTCGATCACTTCAAATCGGTCAATGACACGTATGGCCATCAGGCAGGCGACATGGTCCTCCAGTCGGTCGCAGGCATCCTGCAATCGCACGTCCGACCGTTTGACAAGGTCTATCGCTATGGCGGGGAAGAATTCCTGATCTGCCTGCCCAATGCCGATATGAAGCAATGTGCACGCGTGCTTGAACGTCTCCGCCGCGTGATAGAAGCCTCCCCTGTCACCATTAGCGACGAGACGGTTCTGCCGGTCACCGCTTCGATCGGGGCAGCCCCCATGACCAAAAGCCGCACCACCGAACAGATCATCGAAAAGGCCGACAGGGCCCTATACGCCGCCAAGGAAGGCGGTCGGAACCGCGTGCGCGTCTGGCGTAACCCAGACGGCAAGAGTGCACCCAAGGCCACAAAAACCGGCAAGGAAGCGACCTGAGCACTTCAGGATCATCTACACACCCGTATTTTATGGAACAGGGCACACCGCGAAAAATTTTCGCGGGAAAATGTCGCATTGCAGCACCCGAAATCTGCGACTGATTACAATCTCTTGTATTGAAAAAGTGTTTTTGTTCACTGCGAAGAACAAAAAATTCCGCATAAGCGAAATCTTGTCTTCACAAGTTGGAAACATATCTGCAAACTATAATAACAATAAGGCGGCCGGGTTGATAAACCCACGAGATAGAAAAGCCGCTGTCTTGGGAGGGAATTCGTTTAGACCCGAACGGAGGCCCATGAATGTCCAGTTCTATGGATTTCGCGCCTGGCGATCCCACCTTGATGCTGACCGTGCTTCGCAGCGCCGAGGCTAATCTTGATCGCAGCATGTTGCTGCGCCGTGTCTTATCCCTTTTTTGCACTGATGATTACGGCAATCAAATTGCCATTGAAGACAGTCCAGAGCTGCAGCGCCGGATCGACAGTGCCATTGCCCACCTCAAACTGGCCGGACTGATCCGCGTGACAGCTGGCGACGAACTTTCGATCACCTCGCTTGGCACCGCCATGATGATGGCCTACCCGCTTGGCATTGATGACGGTGTGCTGTGCTCCCTGCCGGCCTTCCGCAACAGCATCTATGAAACCCATGCCCCGGTGGTTCAGGAACGCCATCTGCCAAACTCGGCTTATGGGTCGGGTTTCTCGGCTGGTATTGATGCCCACCGTCTGACTGAAAACCCTTATCCCTCTGACTCCCGCGACCACGAAGACTGGTTGATGGGCTGGGACGAGGCCCTTGATCAGGCCAAACGCGAAGCGGAAACGCTTGTAAACTGATCCCCGCACTGCCAATCGGCATCGCGGCCAAAGATGTGCGACCGGCACCTTGAAAAGGACTTTACGGTGCTGTGATTTGATGACCCGGCCATGCCGGACCTGCCGTGCAAACCTGTGTAACGGCCAAAACCTGCCCGTTTGACCCGCAACGCTGGCAAAAGGCCACCGTCACTGCGCACCAAACCCGGGCAGCGAACCTTTGCCACTCTGATCCCAAATTCCTGAAAACATCGCACACATGTCGGCTAACGCAGGCGCGTAAACCCATGCGATTACAGCCACCGCCACGTGACCAATCTGAATATGATGTTCAGAGAAAAACCGGGAAATCAGTGATCAGAAGAACGATCAGGCTCAGGCGCGAAAATTGAAACCACATTATTCTCGACGCGTTCGGCGGATGCTGTTTCCTCGCCCGTCGATTTCTCCGCCGCCGGATCGCTGGCATCGGCGACATCCACACGCTTGTGCCCGTCATGCTGCTTGTCAGCGTTCTTGCGTTCCTGATCGGTCAAACTGCGCTCGCCACGCGTTCGGCCATGCAAGGCACGATTTTGATCGGCCTTGCGCGCCTTTTCATCACGTTGTTTTTGTTTGCGTGCCTGACGCAGATTGACGAGATCGCCCATGTGACTCTTCTGTTTGCAAGCTTGCCAAATGCGGCGAAGCCCAAAATAAAAACGGGCGCTTCGATATCCCGAAGCGCCCGCCAGCCGTTCTTAAAATCCGTTTTGTCCGTTTGGACTTAGCGCACGAAGACGTGCACCTCGTTGGACGAAACTGATGCGCTGGTCGCATCGGAAGCACGCACGCGCGAGCTTGGCATGCCCATATCGGTCAGGGACCGAAGAACTGCCTGCGCGTTACGCTTGGATTTGTTGGCGTTCAGCGCAACCTGCGCCGGGGTACCACGATTCGGCGTTACCGCAACCACGTCAAAGCTTGCCTGCGGACGGCGTTCCAGAACACGGTTGACCGCGTTATAAAGCGCCTGTTCGTACTTCACGCTGGCCGAATCAAAGCGAATGACAACAAGCGGACGCTCGCTCGGTGCGGCAGCCATACGCTGACCGCTTGATGCCGGAGCAGCCTGTGACTGGAAAACACGCTTGGAAAAGGAATCCCCGAAGATCTCGCCGTTTTTGACAGCCAGAGCCAGCGCATTGAGGTTCGCACGCTCGGTGCTGACATAAGACGTCTGACGGGCAAGGCTTTCGCTGATTTCATTGAGAAGACGGTCAATCAGCACCGTGGTGCGGTTGGTTTCGTCTTCAAGCAGGGCCAGCTGACGGTGGTCTTCGTCAACAGCGCCTGAAACCTGATAGGCTGAACGAACCGACTCAAGCAGGAAGGTCGACAGCGTGCTGTCGGCGGCAACCTTGTTGGCCAGCGAGTTCAACGCGGCAATATCGTCATTCACACGGTCGAGTTCGCCCTGTGCGGTGTTCCACTGCTGCACCAGAACCGGGTTACCCGGGGTCGTGCCAACCTGCAGACGGGCGCTGATCGCTGCCACAGTGCCATGATAGGCCTGCGAATGCGCAACGGTTTGTCCACGCAGCTGCTGCAACTCATTGCTATGATTGTTCAAAGCCGCCTTCAGACGGTTGAGCTCCTGCTGCATGTTCTCGACTTTGGAACCGACAAAGGTTCCGGTCTGAGACACACCCGTCAGCGGTTCCGTGCTTGCAGCAACGTCATAGCTGGTGATGGCATCGGCACTGGCGGGCTGGGAAGCAACTGCAGTTTCCTGCGTCGTTTCCTCTTCTCCGGCAAGTGTCGGCCACAGGGCCTCAGAAGAAAAAGAACATCCCCCCAGCATCAGGGCGGTGCCGATTACGGCGAGGTAGGTTTTACGAACGGCCATTTCGATCTATTACCTAAGTAGAAATATGCGAATCTCCCTGGGCCTGCCTTTTTATCTAGGTGAAACAAGCCCCTGCTCCCCCGGGATTGAAAGCATCTTAGTCTACGACCACTTATGGAACAAGACGCATTTGCCCCTTTTTTGCCGAGTCTTGTCCTTATTCACTTCAAACCGGACAAAGCCGGGCAAATCAGAGGCGTAGCAGTCAGGCAAACCGCGCCTTACGAAAAAATGGCAAAATTTCAAATTTACTACTTGCAATGACCTGCGCGTTTGCATAAGTTCCGCTCCGCCGACGGGGAGAAGTCCTTTGCAAACCGCCGGAAAATAAGGCAAAGCGCCCGTAGCTCAGCTGGATAGAGCATTTGACTACGAATCAAAAGGCCGGGAGTTCGAATCTTCCCGGGCGCGCCATTGAAAGGCTCGACGTTATCGCGTCGAGCCTTTGCCTTTTATACAAGTCAAAAAGCGCCCGTAGCTCAGCTGGATAGAGCATCTGACTACGAATCAGAAGGCCGGAGGTTCGAATCCTTCCGGGCGCGCCAGTCAAAGGCCCGACGTTAACGCGTCGGGCCTTTGTGTTTTGCCCCACTCACGTCGCATCCCTTTGTTTGCATTTGTGCTCTGTGAACAAGGCCACAGCAAATCGACGATCCGGGCACGTTATGGCTGTTTGACACCGCCTGTCCCTTGCGAAGACCACC
Source organism: Thalassospira sp. HF15 (assembly GCF_011806525.1). Classification (GTDB taxonomy): domain Bacteria; phylum Pseudomonadota; class Alphaproteobacteria; order Rhodospirillales; family Thalassospiraceae; genus Thalassospira. The sequence continues at coordinate 38,870 of NZ_JAAVKI010000005.1, forward strand.
CTGCCGTTCATATCCAGATGCAATAGTGACAGGAGGAAGAAATGGATATTGGCAAACTACTTGGCGATGTTTTGGGATCTGGCAACGCGAACACGTCCGGTGGCGGTGGTGGTATGCTCGGCAAAATCGCCCAAAGTGCCCAAAGTGCAGGTGTGTCGTCACAAGGCGCCTCCAACGCAACCAAGGGCATCGGCAATATGTTGGGTAACGGTGTTGGCGGCGGGTTGGTCGGTGGCGCAATATCGGGCGGCCTGATGTCTGCTGTGCTTGGCTCCAAGAAAGGTCGCAAAATGGGCGGCAAGGTGCTTGCCTATGGCGGGACAGCACTGGTGGCAGGCCTCGCCTATAAGGCTTGGCGCGACTACCGCAATAACCAGCCGCCATCCGATCACAGTCAGGATGCAGATCTTGCAAATGTCCCGGTCGATAGCGGTTTTGCCCCCGATCATGAGCCCGACGCCAACCAAATGGATTTCCGATTGTCGCTTGTCCGCGCGATGATCGCGGCAGCCAAATCCGATGGGCACATTGATCAAACCGAACATGCCCGGATTTCTGAACAGATTGCAGCACTGCAACTTGGCCCCGAAGAAAAAGCCTTTCTGTTCGATGCCTTCTCGGCCGACGCCGACCCCATCGAAATCGCGAAACTCGCCAAGACCGAGGAACAGTCAGCGGAACTTTATCTTGTCTCCAATCTGGTGATTGATCCCGACGATCCCGCTGAAATGCAATATCTCGAAAGGCTAAGCGACGGGTTGCGCCTGTCAAACGACCTGCGCCAGCACCTTGATTTTCAGGTGCAAAACGCACGTCATCACAACGCAACCTGAACGCCCGCCAGCAAGCCTGTGTTTTGCAACCAACATCCGAACATATAAAAGCCCGGTGCGTTTCCACACCGGGCTTCTTTTTTTGTCTCGTTGTACTGGGCTTACATGCCCGGCATGATCACGGTGTCGATCACGTGAATCACACCGTTGTCAGCCTCGACATCAGCACTAACCACCGTGGCTTCATCAACCATCACACCGCTGGTGGCATCGACATCAATGCTGTCACCCTGGACACTGGCAACCATCATTTCCTTGCCTGCGATATCCCCGGACATCACTTTGCCCGGCACCACATGATAGGTCAGGATCGAAACAAGCTTGTCCTTGTTTTCCGGTTTCAGAAGATCCTCAACAGTTCCGGCCGGAAGCTTGGCAAAGGCTTCATCTGTCGGGGCAAACACCGTAAACGGACCTTCTCCTTTAAGCGTATCGACAAGACCGGCGGCCTTGACGGCAGCCACAAGCGTATTGAAAGAGCCCGCAGCAACGGCAGTATCAACGATGTCAGCTGCTTTGGCGGACATGGCACCAAAGGTAAGGCTGGCAGCGGTCGCAACGGCAATGAGAGACGATTTAATCGCAGACATGGTCTTAATCTCCTGTTGACCAACGTTAAGTTTAAACGTCGAATTGTTGCTGTCACACGAAGCCATACGCCCCATCAGCACGCGTCAGTTCAATCATATGATTGTGATGACGATGGCCCCATCCAATCACCTGTTCACAACGTACTCGGCCCTTCGTGCGCAGCGATTTCAGGACAAAATCACTGCACCTCGGTTCGCTGCGGTGTTATGGTCTGCTGATCACAAGGGCAAAGCCCGATAAGGGACCTAGGAGGAAGCGCACCAATGAATGCCAACACCCGGATCACCATTTCCTGCGATGACCGCGTCGGTTTGATTTCCGATATCACCGGGCGGCTATTTGATATCGGCACCAATCTTGGTCCGACGTCCTTTTCACTCGAAGGCGGTGTTGCCAGGTTCGAAACCACTTGCGAACTTCCCGAAGATTGCCCGATTGCCGAATGTGAAACCGGCCTGCGTGAACTCGCGCTTGAAAATGCCGACATCACGGTCGAAACCATCGCCGCCGCGCCGGAGCTGACCACCGCACCGGGGGCCACCCATCTGATTGAATGTTCGGGAATTGATCAGCCTGGCCTGATCGCGCGTCTGTCGGAAATCTTTATCGAATATAATGCCAACATCGTGCGTCTGGCAGCATCGGCAACCGACGAAAAGGATGCGCGGATCTACACCCTGCGCTTTGCGGTTGCCATTCCGCCGGAACGTGCCGCCAACTGCTTGGCAACCCTTGCCAATACGGCGGGCTCCATGCGCCTCGTCTTCAAGTTCGACGAACTCTAGGCTTGGCTAAATCACCACGCGGTTCCGACCGGATTGCTTTGCCTGATAAAGCTTCTGGTCGGCACTTTTCAGCACCGCCCACGGATCGGTGGTTTCCTCATCACGTTCGCACACACCAACTGAAATGGTGACGGATACGGATTTGGATTTTTCCGGCGGGGTGATTTTGTTCTCCGCGATCCGCTTGCGCAACGCATCAAGCGGCTCTTGTGCCCGTTCGGCACTGCGCCCGGCAAACAGCACGGCAAACTCTTCACCGCCATAACGGTATGCCTTGCCGCCCCCGCCAACACGTGCGAGTTCGCGTGCAACCTTTTTCAGAACGATATCGCCAACATCATGGCCATAGGTGTCGTTGAACTTCTTGAAGTGATCAACATCGAGCATCGCAATCGCATACTGATTGCCAAGTTCCGCCATGGCATGACCCAGTGCACGCCGCCCCGGCAACCCGGTCAGATCATCAACAAACGCCATCCGCCAAGCTTCCTGCGCCAACCCCGCCAGCACAACACCCGTCGCGGCCAGATACCCGTACTGAATAACACCGGTTCCCATCACCGTTGCCACATCAATGGCGATGATGGCGGCGGCAAAACTCGTTTCAAGCGGTCTGTGCCGGATCAAAAGCAACACCACCGCGATGAACGAAATGATCATCGCCGGATGGGGCATCGCGCCCAGAATGCCGCTACTGACAAAAAAGCGCGTATCGAGCACGCGATGAAGGGCTGATCCGACATCGGGCTGGCCTGCCAGCATCAACATGACAAATAGCTGCAATCCCAGAACCAGCATCCGGGCAATGCCGCGCGGGTTCAAAACACCACGCTCCGCCGTAAAGCCCAGCAAAAGCAGATTGATCGGGATCAGATAAAGTGTTGCGATCCGAAGAAACGCCAATCCCTCCGCCGAGATGCCCGCCCCATTGCCAACCAGCAGCCAATAGCAAACCAACAACAGCAACATGACAAAAACCGCACGCCCGCGGTTAAACCACCAGCCAATCGCCCCGCCCAGAACCGCCAGCAAAAACGGCCCATATTGCACCAGACCGGCAAGTTCCGCAGGCACCAGTGTTGGTGAAACAGCCAGCACCAGACACGCGCCCAAAATAAGCGCAGGTGCCAGACCGGCAGAAACAACAATGGAATAAGCGCGACGCATGGGGCGTTCGATACTACCTGCTGATGGGGCCTTAAGGACCCGCTTTTGGCGGCGTCCCCGGTATCGCCGGTAATCTAACGGCAGTCCGGTTAAGGGGCTATTGCTTTATCCGGCTTGCATCGAGTTTTTCTTAAATACGGAATATCTGCGTCGAAAGCACTAGAAGGATAATCGTATTAGGGCTTGCCAGCATTCGCGTCCGCACCATAAGTTACCCACAGGATTACTGCGACGCACAATGATTGCAGACCACATAACTGTCACGGCGGCCACGGTACGATCCCGAAAACGGGACGCATAAATACGCCACATGCTTCGCGCGATGATCCGTCGCCTGCGACGCACTGATTGAAATGACAGGTTCTGGAGAAACGTTACCATGAGCTTCACCACACCGACCCCGGCCCCGGCACGTCTGAACCGCTCCGAGCTTGCCGTTCCCGGCAGCCGGATCGAACTGTTTGAAAAGGCCGCAAAATCTAAGGCCGATGCCATTTTCCTTGATCTGGAAGACGCGGTTGCGCCCAGTGACAAGGAACAGGCGCGCAAGAATATCATCGAAGCCATCAACGACATCGACTGGGGCGACAAGGTTCTCTCGGTCCGGATCAACGGCCTTGATACCCATTATATGTATCGCGACGTTGTTGATGTGCTCGAACAGGCTGGTGATCGGCTGGATCTGATCATGATCCCCAAGGTCGGCACTGCTGCGGACGTTTACGCCCTTGATATGATGGCAACCCAGATCGAAACCGCCAAGGGCCGCAAAAAACGCATCGGGTTTGAACTGATCATTGAAACCGCGCTCGGCATGCAGAATATCCACGAAATTGCTGCCGGATCACCACGTAATGAAAGCCTGCATTTCGGTGTCGCCGATTACGCCGCCTCGACCAAGGCGATGACAACCGGTATTGGCGGCCCGAACCCTCATTATGGCGTTCTGACCGACAAGGATGGCGACAATCCGCGTGACTATCACTGGGGGGATATGTGGCACTACGCCATTGCCCGCATGGTGGTTGCGGCGCGGGCCAATGGTCTGCGCCCGATTGATGGTCCGTTTGGCGATTTCTCTGATCCCGATGGCTACCGCGCACAAGCCGCCCGCGCCATGGTGCTCGGCTGCGAGGGCAAATGGGCCATCCACCCAAGCCAGATCGCCCTTTCCAACGAAGTCTATTCGCCGTCGGAAGAAGAAGTCACCAAGGCCAAGCGCATCCTTGAAGCCATGGAAAAGGCCCAGGCCGAAGGTGCCGGCGCCGTTGCCCTGGATGGCCGTCTGATTGACATCGCGTCGATCAAACAGGCCGAAGTCATGGTCCGACAGGCCGAAGCCATTGCTGCGCGCGACGCGGGCTAAGCCTTTATAGACAGATCAAAATCGAAAGGGCCGGGGTTTCATCTCCGGCCCTTTTTGATTTTCCTCTAAGATGCCATCGCACGGACTTTGCGAACCTGTCCGCGCAGCACTTCTTCAGGATCACCATCACGCACCAGATGCATGTTGATGCCATCCGACCCACCCCCCAGCTCGGGCTTCAGCCGCTGCTTGCCATCATAGTGCCCGCCATTCTGGGTGCGATACGGGATTGGATCATCGGTAAACAGACCTGCCAGACGCTCCCTGAACGCGGTCTTGATTCCCGCCCATCCTTGTTCATCCATGCGATCACTGCGATAGACCGGAAATGGCGGCATGACATCCATTCCGGGATAGAAAAGCGCGCCATGCTGGATCGGCCATAGCACATCGTGAATGCTGCCATTCACGCCACGGTCGCTGTAATGCGGCAAATGTCCGCCAATCGGCACGATCAGCATCGCCCGACGCCCGGCAAGTGTGCCCTCGCCGTACCGATCCCCCCAGCGTTGGGCATTATGTTCGCCGACACCATAGGCAAAACCAAAGGCAAACACCCGATCAAACCAGCCCTTCAGGATGGCGGGCATCCCGTACCACCACAACGGAAAGCTGAACAGCACCGCATCTGCCCATAAAAGCTTGTCCTGCTCGGCGGCAATATCATTGGACTGGGTGCCAGCCGCATAGGCCTTTTTGGATTCCGCGATGTAAATCAGGCGATCAGGATCGCGGCGCTCGGTAAAGTCTTGCGCATCGGCAAGCGGCTTCCAGTTCATCGCATAAAGATCGGAAACCTTCACCTCATGCCCATCAGCGCGCAGCTTTTCAACCGCGATATCCTTAAGCGCGCTGGTCAGGGATGCGGGTTCCGGGTGGGCATGAACAATCAAGACATTCGACATTGGGCCGTCCTTTTCAAAGGGGATCACGTTCGATGGGTGATCATGGCCTGATCTTCTGCTATCTTTGAAATTCAATGATTTTTGGTCTGGTATAAATATGACAGATATCAGCAAGCTTGACCTCAACCTGCTGGTTACGCTCGATACCCTGCTGGCCGAACGCAATGTCACCCATGCGGCAAGGCGCCTGAACCTGAGCCAACCAGCCATCTCGACCCGGCTGACACGCCTGCGGGATTTGCTGGATGATCCATTATTGCTGCCCGCACAGCGCGGCATGATCCCGACCGAACGCGCACTTGAATTGCAGGAACCACTGCATCAGGCGCTCGAAGGCGTGCGCCGGGTGATTGCGGAAAACAGCCCGTTTGACCCATCGACCATCACCGCCACCATTGCGATTGCCGCCAGTGACTATGTGCAATACGCGGTCCTGATGCCGCTTCTTGAAATTCTGCGCCGCGATGCGCCGGGCATCAAAGTCGCCTGGCGGACGATTGATACATCGATACTCGATGCCCAAATGGCGCGCGGCGATATCGGCTTGGCCCTTTCCACCCCGGAAACCGCACCCGAAACACTTCGGATGCGCAAAATCTATCGCGAGGAATATGTCGCAATCGCCAGAACCGACCATCCGGCAATCAGTGGAACGCTTGATCTCGACCGGTTTTGTGCGCTGGACCACGTGATCGTCTCGCCCGAAGGCGGCGGCTTTCAGGGGCCCGCCGATGATGCGCTTGCGGCCCTTGGGCGCAAACGCAATGTTGCCTTATCCGCACCGGGATTTCTTGTTGTCCCTGAAATCGTCGCACGCAGTGATATGATTGCCCTTGTACCCAGCCGGGTTGCACAGGGCCGCGCCGATCATATCCAGATATTTGCGCCACCCCTGCCCGTCACCGGTTTTGACATGGCGCTGATCTGGCATGACCGCACCACCACACATCCGATGCATCGCTGGATCCGTGATCAGATCACAACCCTGATCGGCAATGACGCGACCGGTTTATCCGCGCAACCTGCCAAACCAAAAAAGGCCGACCCGCGACAGTTACGTGGATCGGCCTGAGATTGAGATGCCTGTTATCGTCAGGCCTCGTGATCAGTCGGCAATACCGTCAAAGGTGATCTTGCCAATGGCCTTGCCGCTTTCCAGCAACGCATGCGCCTTCTGAAGGCTTTCCGGTGTCAGCGGACCAAAGCTTTCATTGGCGGTATTGGTAATGATGCCGTCATCAACCAATTGGGCGACCGTCGTCAGAAGCTTGTGCTGCTCGATCATATCGGCCGTTTCAAACATCGAACGGGTAAACATGAACTCGTAAGAGAAGCTGGCAGACTTGGCTTTCAGAAGATCCACATTGTGGTTTTCCTTGGCCTCGGTGATCGTCACGATCCGGCCTTGCGGTGCGATCAGGGTGGTCATCACATCAAAATACTGATCGGTTTCCGACGTGCAGAAAATGTAATCAACATTGGTAACGTCGATGGCCGACAGTTCTTCATCCAGCGGTTTGCGATGATTGATCACCTGATCTGCACCAAGCTTTTTGACCCATTCGATGGTTTCCGGGCGCGATGCGGTCGTGATGACTTTCAGGCCGGCAAGCTTTGCCAACTGAATGGCGATTGACCCAACCCCACCGGCACCGCCAATGATCAGGATTGTTTTGTCAGCATTGGCCTCAACCGCTGTACGATCGATCAGAAGACGATCAAACATCGCCTCCCACGCGGTAATCGTGGTCAGTGGCAAGGCCGCGGCTTCGGCAAATCCAAGTGATTTGGGCTTGGGTGCAACAATGCGCTCATCAACAAGCTGCAGCTGGGCATTGGAACCCGAACGGGTCACATCCCCGGCATACCAGACCTCATCGCCCGGACGAAACAGGGCAACGTCTTCTCCAACCGCCTCGACCACACCGGCCGCATCCCAACCAAGCACCTTGAACGCACCGTCATCCTGCTTGCCCTTGCGGACTTTGAAGTCGACCGGATTAACCGCAACGCCCTTGACCCGAACCAGGATATCGCGTCCTTCGGCGACCGGGGCATCGGTTTCGATCTGGGTGAACAACCCGTCGGTTTCGACCGGGGCAGACGTATAAACACCAATGGCTTTCATCGTTGGCCTTCCTTCTCATCAAAGGTTTGATTTGTGAATGGCCAAGTTCTAACGCATAATCCCCATTGAAATAAGTACGCACATTTTTTGCATATAGTATCAGTTTGTATACTATTGTGATTTTCCGCGTCTTACAGGATCAGAACCTGTGCTAGAACTTGATTATTTAGAGGTTGAACATGGCGACCTGCCCATCAAACAGAAGTCCCGGCTGCCCGGTTGAAGGCGCGCTTGATGTGATTGGCGGCAAGTGGAAAGGCGTTGTCATTTTCCATCTGCTTGACGGCACCAAACGCTTTAACGAGTTGCGCCGTTTGATGCCCGGTGTGACGCAGCGCATGTTAACCCGCCAACTCCGAGAGCTGGAGGCGGACGGCCTTGTGCATCGCGAAGTGTATGCCGAAGTCCCACCGCGCGTTGAATACAGCTTGACCGCCAAGGGCGAAACGCTGCGCGGCATCATTCTGGCCCTGAAGGATTGGGGCGAAACCCACGTTCCTTACTATGCCCTGTCAAAAAACCCGATGCCCGAAAGTGAAACAGCGTAATCACAACGCCGACCAATACGTCTCCCTGTTTAATAACCGGGGGCTTTATGGTCTGTGTGATCTGGTTACTGGACGGCACCGACATCAACGTGCAAACTGGTGATATTAAAAATAGCTTTAAGCGCCAGATGCTTTACATAAACGGAAAATGTGGGCCGCGGATCGGTCGCCCCTTGACGTAGCGGGTCGATATACTATGTTCCGCCCAAATGTTTCCCAGTCGGATATGATGCCCTGATGCATAACTTCCTTGATTTTGAAAAACCGATCGCCGAACTCGAAGGCAAGATCGAAGAGCTCCGTCACCTGACGGGCAATGACGAAGTCAACATCGCAGACGAGGTTTCCCGCCTTCAGGAAAAGCTGACCAAGCTTTTGCAAGGCACCTATGGCAAGCTGACTCCTTGGCAAAAGACCCAGGTGGCGCGCCATCCGGACCGTCCGCATTTCACCGACTATATCGCCAATCTGTTTGACGATTTCACCCCGCTTGCCGGTGACCGCCAGTTTGGCGAAGACGCAGCAATCATTGGTGGTTTTGGTCGTCTGCAGGGTCGTACGGTAATGGTAATCGGCCATGAAAAAGGCCGCGACACCGAAACCCGTGTAAAACACAATTTCGGTTCTGCCCGTCCCGAAGGCTATCGCAAGGCGATCCGCCTGATGCGTATGGCGGAACGTTTCAATATTCCGGTTGTCACCCTTGTTGATACCGCCGGTGCCTTCCCCGGCGCCGATGCCGAGGCCCGCGGCCAGTCCGAAGCCATCGCGCGGTCAATCGAAGCCTGCCTTGATATCAAGGTGCCGCTGGTCTCCGTGATCATTGGCGAAGGCGGATCGGGTGGCGCGATTGCACTTGCGGTCGCCAACAGCGTTCTGATGCTTGAAAACTCGATCTATTCGGTGATTTCACCAGAAGGCTGTGCATCGATCCTCTGGCGTTCCGGCGACGAAGCCAAAACTGCCGCCGAGGCATTGCGTCTTACTGCACAGGATCTGTTGCAGCTTGGCGTGATCGACGAAATCGTGCCAGAGCCCCTTGGCGGCGCACAGCGCGACACCAAGGAAGCCTGCAAACGGGTTGGAAATGCGATCATCAAGCAACTCGAAAGCATGGATGATGTCGAAGGCGGCGTTCTTAAGGCACGCCGTCGTGACAAGTTCCTTGAAATGGGCCGCAAGGGCCTGAACTGATTTCTCATTCAGGGCGCAGACCATCATCAGTGATGCTGCGCCCTGTTGTTATTTTCCGGCGCAGTCTGTCCGTCGGTTATATCCGGCACATCAAAGCGCCCTTTTCCGGCTTGGTCGGGAGGCACCATGAACTTTCTTCGCCGGATTGTTGAATCCAACCGTTTTCAAAATTTCATCACCGCTGTCATCGCGCTGAATGCCATCATCCTCGGGCTTGAAACATCCCCGACGGTGATGAATGCAGCCGGTGCTTTTCTGCATGCGCTTGATCAGTTGGCGGTCGCGATCTTTGTCGTCGAACTTCTGATGAAACTGATCGTTTATCGCTTGGCATTCTTCAAACGCGCCTGGAATATTTTTGATTTCACCATTGTTGCCATCACCCTGTTGCCCGCCGGTCAGGGCGTCTCGGTGCTGCGTGCCCTGCGTATCCTGCGTGCCTTCCGCCTGATTTCGACGGTTCCTTCGATGCGCAAGGTGGTCGAGGCCCTGATGCGTGCCATTCCGGGCATGGTTTCGGTTCTGACATTACTGTCATTGGTGTTTTACGTATCAGCGGTGATGGCCACAAAGCTGTTCGGTGAAGGTTTTCCTGAATGGTTTGGCACCATAGGCGCGTCGCTTTATTCCCTGTTCCAGATCATGACGCTGGAAAGCTGGTCGATGGGGATTGTGCGCCCGGTCATGGAGTCTTATCCGCATGCGTGGCTGTTCTTTGTACCATTTATCCTGATCACAACATTTGCAGTGCTGAACCTGTTTATCGCGATTGTGGTCGATGCGATGTCGAGCCATGTCGACGTTGAAGAAACCCAGACTCGTGATGTGATTGAGCTTGATCATCGGGAAATTATGAACGAACTGCGCGCCCTTCGTGCCGAAATGAGCAAACTTTCCAGCGCGCGGAACGAACAGCCGCAAGACGCTTCAGCCGATCAAAACAAGTCATCCACAACATCGTGAACAATCGGTCATGTTGGGGTTGCCTGTAAAAATTGAGGTATTTCTCATAAAAAGGGGGTGGTTAAACGCCATGAACCTCGTCTAATCTTTCGACAAAATATCGGGAGATCGGGGAATGAAGCTTACGTTTGCGGGGACAGGTTCGGCCTTTTGTATGGCCGCTGACAATTTTCAGAGCAATATGGTTCTGGAAACGACCCCGTCGGGCAATGACCAACCACAGCGCCTGCTTATTGACTGTGGCTCAGATGCGCGCCATTCGCTGCGCAATCTTGGTTACATGCCAAACGATTTTCATGGCGTTTATATCAGCCATCTGCATTCGGACCATATCGGTGGTCTGGAATGGATGGCGCTGGCAAACTACTTTGTCTTTGATGGTCATCGCACAGAGCTGTTTGCAGTCAAGGAATTGCTCGATCCTCTGTGGGAACATTCCCTGCGCGGCGGCCTTGAGACCAGCGACCATGGCAACAGCAAGTTGTCATCCTATTTCGATGTCGTGCCGCTCAACACCAAGGACGGTTTTGACTGGCAGGGCATGCATTTCAATGTGATCCCGGTTGCCCATGTCGTCACACCGGAAAATACGATGTATTCCTATGCCCTGTTCGGGCATGGAAAAGATAAGTCATTCTTCCTGACAACTGATGCGATCTTCAATCCAAAAGATCATATGCCGTTTTACAAAAAGGCGGATATCATCTTTCAGGATTGTGAACTCGGCCCCCGCCATTCCGGGGTACATGCACATTACGACCAACTTGTAACCCTGCCTGAAGACGTAAAGGCCAAGATGTGGCTGTATCACTATCAGGCCTATGACCAGCCTGACGCGGTGGCAGATGGTTTCTGCGGGTTCATTGAACCGGAACAAAGTTTTGATCTTGGTTGATCACAAACCCGGCGCATAACCTGCACACTAGGGTCAGGACCCTACCCAATAATAAAACGAGCAAACGGAACAAAAATGTTCCACAACCACAAAACGGGACGTGCGAATGCCCAAATCGGTTTTTGCCTATATATGGCGCCATAGCCGCCTGCAGCAGATCATTTTGACCGTGATCACGCTGGCCTCTTTCCCGTTCCTGTATTACTCGCTTGATCTGCCCAAACAGATCGTCAACGAAGCCATCGGCGGTGCCGGTGCGCCTTATGACATTCTGGGTGTCGACCTGACCCAGATCGAATACCTGTTTGCCCTTTCAGGTATTTTTTTGGCCCTTGTCTTCGTCAATGGCGGGTTCAAATATTTCATCAACGTTTATCGCGGGGTGATGGCCGAACGGCTGTTGCGGCGCCTGCGCTATTTGCTGTTCGATCGTGTTTTGCGGTTCCCGGTTCCGCATTTCCGCAAAACCAGTCAGGGCGAAATTGTTTCCATGATCACCGCCGAGGCCGAACCGCTTGGCGGTTTCTTTGGCGAGGCGATCTCATTGCCGCTCTATCAGGGCGGCATTCTGATAACGATTTCGGCCTTTATTTTTATTCAAGATCCCTTGATGGGACTGGCAGCCATCGCGTTCTATCCGCTGCAAGGCTACCTGATCCCCAAGCTGCAAAAACGCGTCAATCTGTTGGGCAAACAGCGCGTGCAGAATGTGCGCCGCATGTCCGAACATATCGGCGAGGCGGTTGGCGGGGCGACCGATATTCGCGCCAACGAAACGCAAGGCTTCGAGCTGACCCATTTCACCCAGCGCCTGGGCCGGATTTTCGATATCCGCAAGGAAATCTATTATCGAAAGTTCTTTATCAAGTTCCTCAACAACTTCATCGCCCAGATCACGCCGTTCTTCTTCTATTCGATCGGTGGCTATTTGGTGATCACCGGTGATCTGAGTTTCGGTGCACTGGTTGCTGCCCTTGCAGCCTACAAGGACATGTCCGCACCCTGGAAGGAGCTGCTCGCCTATTATCAGCGCCTTGCCGATGCCCGCATCAAATACGAACAGCTTCATGAACAGTTCGAACTAAGCGACCTTGCGCCTGAACATCAGCTTGATGCCCAGACGTCCAAACCCCTCACCGGACCGCTTGACGTCAGTGCGCTGTCTTGGACCGATGATGACGGGACGCGCGTCGTTGAAAATGTGTCCTTCAACATGCCCCTTCCGGGCAAGGCGCTTTTGGTCGGATCATCAGACAGTGGCAAGTCACAATTGGCGCGCCTTCTGGCACGCATTCTTGACCCCAGTGGCGGGCGCATCCAGTTTGCCGATCTGGATGCTTCAACCCTGCCTGCTGCCGTGGTTGGGCAACGTCTGGCCTATGTCGGGGCAGACGCCTATCTGTTTAATGGCAGTATTTCGGACAACCTGTTCTATGGCCTGAAACACCGTCCGGTCTTGCTCGAACAGGGCAACGACAATCCAGACCCGAAAGAGGCCAAGACAGAAAACGCTGTTGTCACCACCAATGCGGCCCCCGAAAAGACAAAGCCCTATCCGGATCCCAAATTCGTCGATGTGATCGAACTAAGCGATCCAACCGAATTGCCCTGGAAACTGACCCGCGAGATGTATGACGAGATCAACCTGTCGGGCAACATCCCGTATGATCCGTCGGCCGAGTGGATTGATTATGTCGGGCCGGGCTTTGAATCGCGCGAAGACCTGCAAAAGGAACTGATGCGCCTGCTTGAGGTGGTCGGCCTTGATCGTGACATCTATCGCATCGGTCTTCTGCGCCGGATCAGTCCGGAAGAACGCCCGGGGCTTGTTCAATCGGTCCTCGACGTCCGCCCGCGACTTAAGGAAATTCTGGCCGAACGGCAGTTGTCAGATCTTGTCGAACCGTATGATTTCGAAAAATACAATGATAACGCACCGGTTGGTGTGAACATCATGTTCGGGACACCGTCGCGCACCGAATTCAAACGGTTTGACTTCCTGTCGCACCCCTATATCCAGAAAAGCCTGCGTGAGAACGGCCTCTACGACAAAATGGTCAAGATGGGCCGTGAAACGCTCGATCTGATGATCGAACTGTTTACCGGCCTGCCGCCGGGGCATGAATTCTTTGACCGCTACAGCTTTGTCTCGGCCGACGAAATTCCCGAAGTCAAAAACATCCTGCGCCGAACAGACGGTGTGGCGGTTGATGACATGCGCAAGGAAGACCAGTTGCATCTTCTTGATGTCGCCATGCACCTCACCCCGGCCCGTCACCGTTTGCGCGTGATTGATGACGGTTTCCGTGAACTTGTCTTGCAGGCCCGACCAAAGGTCCGCGCCAATCTGCCAGACGAACTGGCGAAATATATCGACTTCTTCGATGCCGATGGCTACGCACCTGCGGCACCGATCCTTGATAACCTGCTGTTTGGCCGCTTTGCCTATGGCCGTGCAAATTCTGAAGAACGCGTTGGCGAGGTCCTGTTTGAAATTGCCCATGAAGGCGGCCTTTACGAAGGGCTGGTCGCACTGGGTCTGGAAAGTCAGGTCGGGGTTGGCGGCAGTCGCATGTCCCAGACCCTGCGTCAGAAAATCGCGCTTGTCCGTGCCCTGATCAAGAACCCGGATCTTCTGGTGGTTGATGAAGGGTTGTCTGCCCTTGACCGTGAAACCCGCGAAAGCATTATCAATTACCTTACCGGTGAAAGTGATCATACCAGTCTGGTCTGGGTTGATGATGACGATCATGACGGGGATAAGTTCGATACGCTTTTGCAGATGTCAAACGGCAAACTGGTCAAACGTCGCAGCATTGCAGATGAAGGCGAGACGACAACCGAGGATGCCGAAGACGATGCCGCAGCTCCTGAAAGCGGTGACATCGATCAGGAAGTCCGGCTGCTGCGCACGATCCCGCTTTTCGCCGGGCTTGATCCCAGTGTCGTCAAGCTGCTGGCCTTTACCAGCCCACGCCTGACCTTCAAACATGGCGAGGTTCTCGTCAAACAGGGGGATCCGGGCGATGCTGCCTTTATCGTCATTTCCGGACGTGGTGAGATCTGGCTGACCACCGATGAACACCAGACCCTGAAACTGCGTGATGTCCACCCCAAGGAAGTCATCGGTGAAATCGCGCTTCTGGTTGATGCACCGCGTTCCGCCACGATCCGTGCTGTCGAAGACATGACGGTTCTGAAACTCGACAAGGCCGAATTCCTTGGCCTTGTCCGACAGGACCAGGCTGTCTCCAACCAGCTGATCCGCGTTCTGGCCGAACGGCTTGATCAAACCACCAAACAGCTCACCAACCGCACCAACGACAATGGATGACGGCCTTTGCGCAGTCATCCCTGCCTTGTACCAAATGAACCTGTGATCCCTGCCCCATGAACAAGATCGCCTCTATCCTGCTTGCCGGACTGCTCGCCATTGTCATGCTGGGTGGCTTTGTCGCCCTTGTGGGCGGCAGCATCGTGGGTGCGCTTGTTTTTGTCGTGGGCATTCCGGTCGCCTTTCCGATGACAACCAGCGTGGTGGTCCTGTTCTTTGCCGTCATCATCATCCGCACCGTCATAGAAAAGCAGCGCCAGAAGCGGGAAATGCGCAAATATCTCGACGACGCAGAAGATTGATTTTCTGCGCTTTTTAGCCACTGGCAGAAAAAACATTCGTTTTTTGCCACCTCGGGCCAAAAAAAACGCATCAAATGGCATGGAGTTCGGACACCTCCTCTGATCAACCGTTGCTACCTTCCTCCCAGTTCAATGACACGCTTCGTGCAAACCGCGCCAAGCTCAAGGAAGGAGGCCACCATGACGGCACAATCAAAGGAACAACGCTGCGTATCGCTTAGCCAGCTGTCCGATCTGCGTCTGCTGCGCGAACATGCCTATATTGATGGCCGCTGGTGCTCGGCTGATAACCTGCAAGTCATCGAAGTCACCAACCCGTTTGACGGCAGCTTCATCGGCACCGTTCCGAACATGGGGATCTCCGAAACCCGCAAGGCCATCGCGGCCGCCAAGGAAGCCTTCCCGAAATGGGCCGCCCTGTTGCCGCAGGAACGCGCAAACGCATTGCGCCGCTGGCATGATCTTCTGATCGAAAACAAGGAAGACCTGGCCCTTCTGATGACCCTTGAACAGGGCAAACCGATCAACGAAGCCCGCGGCGAGATTGATTACGCCGCAAGCTTTGTCGAATTTTACGCCGAGGAAGCCAAACGGGTGAATGTTGAAAACATCACATCCCACCTGCCCGGTCGCAATATGTCGGTCAAACGCGAACCGATTGGTGTCACCGCGGCGGTAACCCCGTGGAACTTCCCGTGCGCCATGATCACTCGCAAGGCTGCTGCTGCACTGGCGGCGGGTTGCTCCATGATCGTGCGTCCGGCCACCGAAACGCCGTTCTCGGCAACCGCTTTGGCCGAACTGGCCGAACGTGCCGGTATCCCGGCGGGTGTGTTTAACATCGTCACCGGCGATCCGAACCCGGTCGTGGGCGAGCTTTGCGGCAACACCGAAGTCCGTGCACTGTCCTTTACTGGTTCGACCGAAGTTGGCCGTTTGCTGCTGTCCCAGGGCGCACAGACGATCAAGAAAATGTCGATGGAACTGGGCGGTCATGCGCCGTTCATCGTCTTTGATGATGTCGATCTCGATGAGGCCGTCGCACACGCGGTAAACGCCAAATTTGCCACCAGCGGCCAGGACTGCCTTGCTGCGAACCGCATCTATGTTCAGCGCGACATTTATGACGACTTCCTTGATAAATACGCCAAGGCCATCGCAGATTTGCGGGTTGGCAACGGCATCGAGGAATATGTCGAAATCGGTCCGCTGATGCATGACCGTGCGGTTGCCAAATGCGAAGAACATGTTGCAGACGCACGCGCCAAAGGCGCACGCGTTGTCACCGGCGGCAAGAAAATGGGCGGGCTGTTCTTTGCCCCGACCTTGCTTGCCGATGTCACCGAAGACATGCAGATCTATCGCGAGGAAACCTTTGGTCCGGTCGCACCCGTCATGGTCTTTGACACCGAGGACGAAGTCGTCGCCAAGGCCAATGACAGCGAATATGGCCTTGCTGCCTATCTTCTGACCAAGGACAACGACCGGGCGGCACGTGTTTCCAATGCACTTGAATACGGCATGGTTGCGCTGAACTGCGTGAAAATCACCGGCGCGCCGATCCCGTTTGGCGGCGTCAAGCAATCCGGTCTGGGTCGCGAAGGATCGCGCCATGGCCTCGAAGAATTTACCGAACTGAAATACGTCTGCGCTGCTTACAAAGCGTAATGCGCGCAAGGGCATCAACCGCATTCACATGGGAGAATTAAAATGAATGTCATCAAAAACACCACTGCTGACCTGCAGGAAATGGACCGGGCGCATTTCATGCATCCGTCGACCCATATGCGTCAGCACGCGGCTGGCGAAACCCCGAACCGCATTATCAATGGCGGCAAGGGCATCTATATCCACGACACCGAAGGCAAGGAAAGCCTTGATGCGTTTGCCGGTCTGTATTGTGTAAACGTTGGTTATGGCCGCACCGAAATTGCCGATGCAATCTATGCCCAGGCCAAGGAACTGGCGTACTACCACACCTATGTCGGTCACAGTAACGAAGCGATCATTCGTCTGTCGGATCGTATCGTCAAAAGCGCACCCGAAGGCATGCAGCGCGTCTATTATGGCATGTCCGGTTCGGATGCGAACGAAACCAACATCAAGCTGATCTGGTACTACAACAACATCCGCGGCCTGCCGCAGAAAAAGAAAATCATCTCGCGTTGGCGCGGCTATCACGGCTCGGGCATCATGACCGGCAGCCTGACCGGCCTTGCCGCCTTCCACAACGCGTTTGACCTGCCGCGTGCACCGATCCTGCACACCACCTGCCCGCACCACTACTGGAACGCAGAGGCCGGTGAAACCGAGGCAGAATTCGCCAAACGTTGTGCCGATGATCTGGAAAAAATGATCCTGCGCGAAGGTCCGGAAACCGTTGCTGCCTTCATTGGCGAGCCGGTCATGGGCACGGGCGGCATCATCACCCCGCCGGAAGGCTACTGGGAAGCAATCCAGGCCGTTCTGAACAAATATGACGTCCTGCTGGTTGCTGACGAAGTCGTTACTGCCTTTGGCCGTACCGGGTCCTATTTCGGCTCGCTTCACTATGGCATCAAGCCGGACCTGATCACGATTGCCAAAGGCGTCTCGTCGGGTTACCTGCCGCTTTCGGGTGTGATCATTGGCGAACGCGTCTGGAAAGTGCTCGAACAGGGTTCTGATCAGATGGGCCCGATCGGCCATGGCTGGACCTATTCGGCCCATCCGGTTTGCGCGGCTGCGGCCAACGCCAACCTTGATATTGTCGATGGTGAAAACCTGACCGGCAACTCGGCTGAAACCGGTGGCTACTTCCAGCAGCGCCTGCATGAAACCTTTGACAACCATCCGCTGGTTGGCGAGGCACGCGGCGTTGGCCTGATGGCGGCCCTTGAGTTTGTCGCAGACAAAACCAAGAAGGAACGCTTTGATCCGAATGCGAAAATCGGTCCGCGCGTTTCAGCCGCCTGCCTTGAGCGTGGTATGATCGCACGCGCCATGCCGCATGGTGACATCCTTGGCTTCGCACCGCCGCTTTGCATCACCAAGGCAGAGGTCGACAAGGTTATCGACATCGCCAAACAGGCCGTTGATGCGGTTGCCGACGAAGTTGCCGCTGGCAAATAAGCCAGACTGATACCACTACGACATAACCGATAGCCGCCGCGTCATACCTTCTTCCCGACGCGGCGGTGCACAGGGGCCGGGCCCATGACCGGCCCCTGTTTTTGTGTCTGCGCGCCAGAAATCAGGTCATCAGCAGGCAGTTTCAAACTTGCCATCGGCACCTTTTTTTGACGACACCGTGCACTCGGCGGTCGGACTGCCCGATGCATTGATGATCGTAAGTTTGATTTCGGCGTTTCCACCTTTCGTTGCCGGCTTCCACCAGATCGAACCGGCACCATCCGAACCAGACAGGTTCAAATAGGGCGCGGCCCCCTTGTTGGTCACCCCGGCAACGACGTCGGAATTGTCAGAGTTGCTCAGCGCATCCTCTACGGTCACCGCTGCCGCATCCGGCGATTTCTCAGCCAGTTCGGTTTTGGAAATCGGCACACCATTGGGATTGCGCACCTCAGCCTTTGGTGAGCTCACAATCGAGCCGAGCAACAGCAACGCAAACATAATCGCCGGGAAAAGAGCGTCACGGATACCCTGAAGCAGATTGAACATATTCACAGCCAAATCCTTTCACGTCAGTTTCATCACCACAGTCCGATCCCCGGACAGGGCACGTATCTGACGCAGCACACTTGATGTTGTGAGCATCGCAGGGATGTATCAACCGACCATTCAGTCCAGATTTCCTGACGTCAAAACGTATAGTCGGCACAAACAAAAACCCCCGCAAGCATCGCCTGCGGGGGTTTTGTGAAATCCCGTTAAGTCGGGGAATTCAAATTACATTGCGGTACCGAATTCTTCACGAAGCGATTTCAGCACTTCTTCGGTATCGCCACCAACTTCTTCAACAAGGCTTGCGCCAACGCCTTTGGACGCTTCCTTGAAGGCCGCACGCTGTTCATCGCTCAAGCGGATAACTTCGATTTCCGGCTTGGCTTCCTTGATGCGGGCAAGGGCTTCGTCGTTTGCCTTTTTCTGGGCTTCATAGATGAAGTCATCCAGTTCGGCCTTAACTTCTGCCAGCATCTCTTTGCGTTCATCCGACAGACCGTCATAGAACGCCGCGTTTGAAACCACGGTGGTGGTGTATTGCTGCTGACCGGCATAGATCAGATAGTCGGTCACTTCGTAGAATTTCGCACTTTCAACGAAGAAGATCGGGTTTACCTGTGCATCGACCACGCTGGTCTGAAGACCGGAATAAACCTCACCCCACGGAAGGGCAACCGGATCGGAACCAAATGATTTATAGGTCTCGATCAGGATCGGCGAGGTCATGACGCGGAATTTCACACCATCGAAATCAGCCGGCTTTTCGACCGGTTTCTTGGTGGTCCAGACCATTTCGCCTTCCGGGTACATGGTATAAAGCTTGAGCCCCTTGGACTCGAAATCCTTCGACAGACCGTCATAAATCGTCGGGCTCGAAGACAGAACCTTCTTGTTTACCTCGTTATCCTGCGACAGCAGGTACGGAACGCCAAAGACCTGAATTTCCGGAACAAAGGTGCCAAGGTGGCCCGGCGATGCGTTCGAGAACTGAACAGCACCGGCTGCAGTCAGCTCGGTAATGTCGTTCTCGGTACCAAGCTGGCCATAGGTGTAGATGGTCACATTCACATCGCCATCAGTCTTTTCTTCGACAAGGCGTTTGAATTCCTGCGCATAAAGGTCCTGAACATCACCCGGGCTTTCTTCGTGGGCGAATTTCCATTCCTCTGCTTGGGCGGCGGTTCCGGCAACCGCAAACAGCGCAGCGGCAGAAAGGGTCGCCTTAAGGAGTTTGTTCAGACTCATATCGAAGTCTCCCGTGTTATCGCACTCAACGACCGGCGCCAACACGCTTGAAGGCACTCAGATCGGAACGCTTGATTTCAAGATCACATTAGGTGAACGCGCAAAGTGTTGAAATGTTCCTGCATCAGGTCAATGCTAGTTTTGTCTCATGACAAATTAGTATCAAGGCCTACACAGAACCCCACCCGGCATGTTAGGGTCGCGAAAACATCAGGGGTGGAAATAGAAACATGTGGTTACCTGAAATCGACCTAAGTGGCGAAACAGGTCCAAAATACAAGGCCCTCGTCGAAGCAATCATCACCGATATCGAAGCAGGCAGACTTCGACATGGCGTTCGGATGCCAACACACCGTGAACTGGCCTACCGCCTGAAAGTCAGTGTCCAAACCGTAAGTGCCGCTTACAAGGAAGTCGAAAGACAGGGATATCTGCGATCCGAAAGGCGACGTGGAACCTTTGTTCAGGCCCGCCTGACAGACCGGGCATCGTCCTTCATTCTCGATAGTCGCCAGCCCGATCTGATTGATCTTTCCATTGTGCGGGCGGCCTATACCGATTTCCATAATGATCTGTCGCGTCAGATGCACGCCAAACTGGCCGAAGAACCCCATCACAGCTGGATGGAAAGCTGCCGCCCGGTCGCAGGCTTCGAGTACCACCGCGAGATCGGCCGCACCTGGCTCGCAGGTATGGGGGTCGATGTCGAGATCCCGAACCTTCTGATCACCAATGGCGCGGCACAGGGGGTCTTTACCGCCCTGTCCACTGTCATTCAGCCCGATGACGTCGTGCTTACCGAAAGCCTGACCGATCATGGCGTGATCGGATCGGCCAGCATCCTGCGCTTTAAGCTCGGTGCCCTTCCCACCGATGACGAGGGCATCTTGCCCGATGCCTTTGAACGCGAATGCCGCACGCGACAGGTCCGCGCGCTTGTCGTGACCCCGATCTTCACCAACCCGACCAATTGCCTGATGGGGCTGGAGCGGCGCAAACGCATCGCCGAAATCGCCGAACATTATGGCGTTTACGTCATCGAGGATGATGTTTATCGCCCGCTTCTCGAAGAAAATCTGCCACCGATCACAAGCTTTTTGCCCAAGCTTGGCTTTCATGTTTCAAGCCTGACCAAGGTCGTCATGCCGGGCCTCAGAACCGGATTTTTGACCGTTCCGGCACACTTGTCGATTCGCGCCAGCAGCGTTTTGCGCGTCACCGGCTGGATGGGGACTCCACTGATGGCAGAGATAGGCGCACGCTGGATTGCCGATGGCACGGTCGATCAGGCCGTCACGGTTCAGCGCGCCCTGATGCGCGAACGTCAGGCACTGGTCGCCGACATTCTGGGGGATGCGGTCGTCCGCCATCACCCGACATCACTCAGCGCCTGGGTCCGCATCCCCGAACATTGGCAGGAAGAATGGTTTGCCTCTGAACTGCGGAAAAACGGGGTTGCGGTCACGATTTCCGACCCGTTCATGACGGTCAAAGTGCCCCGGCCAAATGCCATGCGCATCTGCCTTGGCGGTGCACCTGATACGCCGACCGCGCATCACGCCCTGATCCAAATTCGTCACACCATGGATCAGATGCCGGGCGTTCATGCCTTCGACGTGATGTATTGATTTTGTGTCATGACAAAAATCTGATTGAACCATCACAAAGCGTTTTTATTCTGACTGAACCGGCGTGAAGCGAACGACAGCCCGTGTGGGAGGGAACCAAACAACCACACAGTACGTTCTACAACAATGTCTCGCACGCGCATCAAGGAGGTTCTATGTCAGGTTCAAACGGGGAGGCCCCCGCTCCGAGCGGCGGGGCGTTGGGTATTCTGAGAAAACTTGATCACGGCTTGTCCGTTGTCGAGCGACAGCTTCTTGGATGGAGCATCATCATCATGGCGGTGAATACCGTCGCCAATGTGATCATGCGTCTGGGCTTCAATTCGAGCATCTTCTTTTCCGAAGAACTCAATCAGTTTCTGATCATTCTTGTGACCTTTGTCGGCATCAGCGAGGCCGCCCGCATGGGGCGCCATATCCGCATGTCGGCCTTTACCGATATGCTTGGGCCGCGTGCCAGCAAGATCATGATGATCATCATTACCCTTGGCACGGCCTGCCTGCTGTTCCTTCTGGCGTGGTATTCGCTTGATTATGTTTCATCCCTGATCACGTCAAACCGTCTGACCCCGGCCTTACGCATCCCCTATTACCTGACCGTTCTGATCGTGCCGTTTGGCCTGTGCGTTACAGGCATTCAGTTTGTTCTGGCAGCGTTGACCAATATCCTCAAACCGGGGACGCACCTGTCCTATCAGGTTGAGGACAAGTTTGACGACGCCGACGAGCATCATCTGTAAGGGGGAATGGAAAAATGGATTTAGGTACAACAATCCTTCTGGTGATGCTGGTCCTGCTGGTGCTGGGCTTCCCGATGATGGTGCCGCTGGCAACCGCCAGTGTCGTTGCCTTCATGTTTTACATGCCGATCCCTGAACGCATTCTGATCCAGCAGATGGTCACGGGGATTTCACCGGTCGCGCTGATCGCGGTGCCAATGTTTATCTTTGCCGCCGACATTGTGACAAAGGGGCATACCGCCAACCGGCTGATTGACCTTGCCATGACCTTTGTTGGCCATGTGCGCGGCGGTTTGGCCGTCACAACGGCCCTTGGCTGCACGATGTTTGGTGCGGTGTCGGGGTCGACACAGGCGACCGTGGTTGCCATGGGCGGACCGCTGCGTCCCAAGATGCTCAAGGCGGGCTACGAAGACAAATTCGCCATGGCACTGATCATCAATGCCAGCGACATTGCCTTCTTGATCCCGCCATCAATCGGCATGATCGTGTTTGGCGTGGTTGGTAAAGTCTCGATCGGTGAGCTGTTCCTGGCCGGTATTGGTCCGGGCATTCTCATTCTGATCATGTTCTCGCTGTACTGCATGTACTACGCCAAAAAGAACGACATCCCGACCATCCCGCGCATGACCTGGGCGGAACGCGGCAAGGCCGTGATCAATGCTGGTCCTGCCATCATGTTCCCGGTTCTGATTGTCGGCGGCATTTATCTGGGTTGGGTCAGCCCGACCGAGGTCGCGGCTGTTGCCGTGGTCTATGCGATCATTCTTGAAGTTCTGATCTTCAAGTCGGTCAAATGGTCGGAACTGCTGTCAATTGCGCGTTCAACCGGGCTGATCACAGCGGTCGTGTTCATTCTGGTGGGCGCTGGCACGACATTCTCGTTCGTGATTTCCTTTGCCCAGATCCCGCAACATGTGATTGGGGCGCTCGGACTTGAAGGGGCGAACCCCTACATCATTTTGGCCGCGATTTGCATTGCCTTCTTCATCGGTTGCATGTTCGTTGACCCGATTGTAGTCATTCTGGTACTGACGCCGATCTTCATGCCGCTTGTCAATGCGGCTGGTCTGGACCCGGTTCTTGTCGGTACGCTGGTCACACTTCAGGTCGCTATTGGCTCTGCCACACCCCCGTTCGGGTGTGACATCTTTACGGCCATAGCGATCTTCAGGCGACCCTATGCCGAGGTCATCCGTGGAACGCCGCCCTTCATCTTCATGCTGCTGCTTGCAGCGGTGATTTTGATCTTCGTTCCGCAGATCGCGCTGTTCCTGCCAGAGCTTGCCTTCCACTGATCAGGCTTTGGCCCGCAATTTCCGGGTTCGCCCGGAAGCACATTTGAAAATTTGAAAACGGGGTCGTCCCAGGATTTATCGGGACGACCCGCCTTCTGGAGTTCAGGATGATGTCCGTATCCCGTGCGGTCACGCCAGAGCCGGTAGATGTGCCGTATTCTCCTGCCCCTGTTGGACCGGCAGGGCGGATCGGCCTGATCACGCTGGCAACCGATTTCAACAGCGAGGATGACCTGCGCGCCATCCTGCCGGGTGACCTGCGCCTGTTCACCACGCGCATTGAAAACGCCAATCCGGTCACGGTTGAAAACCTGCAATCGATGGCAGCCGACCTGCCGCGCGCGGCCAAAACCCTGTTGCCGGGATATGGCGTCGACGTTGCCATTTTTGGCTGCACATCAGGCACCGCTGTTACCGGATCAGACAAGATCGCAGCCCTTATCAATGAAGGCATGCCAGGCACAAAGGTCACCAATCCGCTTCTGGCCAGTGAAATGGCTCTCCGTGCCGTCGGGGCGCAAAAAATTGCCATCCTGACCCCGTATGTTCCCGATGTGACGAAATCCGTCGCCGATGAGTTTTCCGCCAAGGGGTTTGATGTCACCCGCGTGATGGGCTTTGGCCTTGATAATGATTTTGACATGACCGCCTTGCCGCCCGAGGCCATTCTGCAGGGCGCGCTTAAGGTCGACACGCCTGATGCAGATGCGGTGTTTATATCCTGCACAGCCATCCGGTCAGCCGAAATCATCCATGAGGCCGAACGCCGACTTCAAAAGCCTGTGATCACAAGCAATCAGGCCCTTGTCTGGCACGCATTAAAACTGATTGAGTACAAAAAGCCGATCACGGGGTTTGGCACCCTGTTTGATCAGGCTCCGCAACCAACGAACGAAGTCGAGGTCCCATGAAAGACCCCATCACATTTGCTGATGTTCTTTCTGCCCGTAAAAACATTGCGGATCATGTCATTCACACACCGCTCCGCCCGTCAGCAAGCCTGACAGACCGTGTCGGCAGCCCGGTGTGGCTCAAATGCGAACAGCAACAATATACCGGCAGCTTCAAGCTGCGCGGGGCGGCCAATGCCGTGCTGCGTCTGAGCGAAGAAGAAAAGGCCAAAGGTGTGGTTGGCGTTTCCACGGGCAACTATGGCCGGGCGCTGGCTTATGCGGCGCGCAATGCCGGGGTCCGGTCCGTCATCTGCATGTCCGAACTGGTCCCGCAAAACAAGGTCGATGGCATCCGCGCTCAGGGGGCCGAGGTCCGCATCATCGGCCAGTCACAGGACGAAGCCCAGCATGAAGTCGACAGACTGGTCAAAGAAGAAGGCATGATCATGCTGCCGCCCTTTGACCATGCTGATGTCATTGCCGGTCAAGGCACCCTTGGTCTTGAAATCATCGAAGCCCTTCCCGAAGTGGACACCTTGTTGGTGCCCTTGTCCGGCGGCGGGTTGCTGGCTGGTGTGGCGCTGGTTGCGAAATCAGTCAATCCGATGATCCGGGTCGTTGGGATCACCATGGAACGTGGCTGTGCGATGATCACCAGTCTGCAGGAAGGCAAACCAACCGCGGTCAAGGAACTGCCAACACTGGCAGACAGCCTTGGTGGCGGTATTGGTGAAAACAACCAGTACACATTTGATATGTGCGGCGATCTGACCGACGATTTCGTGCTGGTCAACGAAGCCCAGATCGCCGATGGCATCCGGGCGGCATACCTTGATGATCAACAGGTGGTCGAGGGGTCCGGTGCCGTGGGTATTGCGGCCCTTCGTGCCGGTCTGGTTGACAATCCGGGCCGCACCGTGGTGCTGGCGACCGGCTGCAATATCGACATGGACCTGCATAAACGCATTGTCGGCGGCGAAGACGTCGACCTGATGGCGGAGTAACCCGATGCCCACGATCAGAATTCTGACCGAAACCGACCTGCGCAAGGTCATTGATCTGGACATGGATGCCATTGACTGCGTCGAAGGCGCATTCAAGGCCCTTGCCACACAGGATGTCCGCATGCCGCCGATCCTGCGTCTGGATATTGACGAATATAATGGCGAGGTCGATGTCAAAACCGCTTATGTCCCGGGCATCGACAGCTTCGCGATCAAGATCAGCCCGGGCTTCTTTGACAATCCCAAACTCGGTCTGCCATCGGTCAACGGTTTGATGAACCTGTTTTCATCAAAGACCGGCCTGCTTGAGGCCGTCTTGCTCGATAACGGCTATCTGACCGATGTGCGCACGGCTGCGGCCGGTGGCGTTGCCGCCAAACATCTGGCCCGCGAAGATGCCAAACATGCCGCTGTCTTTGGCGCCGGTGTTCAGGCACGCCTGCAGCTCAAGGCACTGACACTGGTGCGCGACATTACATCCGCCACCATCTGGGCGCGCGATATCGCCAAGGCCGAAGAATGCGCGAAAAAGGCATCCCTTGAACTGGGCATTCCGGTGACCGCGACCGATGATGGCAAGGATGCGGCAAGCAATGCCGACATTATCGTCACCACGACGCCTGCGCGCGAACCGGTCCTCATGGCCGACTGGGTCCAGCCGGGGACCCATGTGACCGCGATGGGATCAGACGCAGAACACAAAAACGAAATTGATCCTGCCCTGATCGGGCAGGCTGATCTTTATGTCAGCGACAGTCAGGCGCAGACGTGTATCCTTGGCGAACTGCATCACGCCATGGATGCCGGTATTGTGTCCTCAGACGCGACATTGCCCGAACTCGGCCAGATCATCGCCAAATCCTTGACCGGCAGAACTTCTGCGGGTCAGATTACGGTTTGTGATTTGACCGGAACCGGTGTCCAGGACACCGCAATCGCCACCCTCGCCCGTCACCGCTGCGATGCAGCCGGTGCAGGGGTCGAGATTAATTCGTAACAACAAAAGGAAAATGGGTCAGGTAGCTGAAACCCCGCCTTTATCTGGAGGCCTGCGATGAGCCAGGTAGAACTGAATTTCACGCGTGAGGAATACGCCGAACGCCTGGAGAAAACCAAAAAAGCCATGGTGGAAAAGGGCATCGATCTTCTGATCGTGACCGATCCGTCAAATATGGCCTGGCTGACCGGCTATGACGGCTGGTCGTTCTATGTCCATCAATGTGTGCTGGTACCGATAGAAGATGACCCGATCTGGTTCGGGCGTTCGCAGGATGCCAACGGGGCGAAACGTACGGTCTATATGCCACATGACCGCATCATCCCGTATGCGGATTACTATGTGCAATCGACCACCCATCACCCGATGGACTACCTTGCCGAGGTGATTGAACATCGCGGCTGGGCGACGCGTCGCATTGGTGTTGAAATGGATAACTACTATTTCTCGGCCAAGGCGTTTCTCCAGCTCCAGACGCATTTGCCTGATGCCAAGTTTTCCGACGCCACAGCCCTTGTAAACTGGCAGCGTGCCGTAAAATCCGAGACCGAGATTTTCTATATGCGCCAGGCGGCCCGCATTGTCGAAAACATGCATGAGCGCATTTTTGAAATCGTCGAACCGGGCATGAAAAAGAACGAACTGGTGGCGGAAATCTTCCGTACCGGCATCGCCGGTGTGGACGGGATTGGGGGTGACTATCCGGCGATTGTGCCGCTTCTGCCGTCTGGCCAGGATGCCAGCGCCCCGCACCTGACCTGGGATGAAAAACCCATTCCGGCAGATGCCGGGACCTTCTTTGAAATTGCCGGCTGTTTCCGCCGCTACCACGCGCCGCTGTCACGCACGATCTATCTTGGCGATCCGGACCAGCGGTTCCTTGATGCTGAAAGTGCCCTGATCGAAGGTCTTCAGGCCGGTCTTGAAGCGGCCAAACCGGGCAATGTCTGCGAAGATATCGCCAATGCCTTCTTTGGGGTCTTGCAGAAATACGGCATCGAAAAGGACAGCCGCTGTGGCTATCCGATCGGGCTTTCCTATCCGCCAGACTGGGGCGAACGCACCATGAGTTTGCGTCCGGGTGACCGCACCGTTTTGGAACCGGGCATGACATTCCACTTCATGCCGGGCCTGTGGTTCGATGACTGGGGGATCGAGATCACCGAAAGCATGATGATCACCGAAACCGGGTCGAAAACCCTGACCAGTTATCCCCGTCAGCTGTTTGTCAAAAACTGACCCACAAAACCGTTCCGCACGTCATGACATAACAGTCATGGCGTGCGCTACCACACGCCACAGCCTGACGACGACGGTCGCGAAGTCAGGCTTTTTAAGGATACGACCATGACAAAACCATCACCCATCAGCCCGACGATCCCGCTTGATCAGGATGGCATCCACCACGGCTTTTTGAAGCTTCCCTATTCGCGCGATGATTCCGCGTGGGGGGCCGTGATGATCCCGATCACTGTCATTCGCAATGGCAATGGCCCGACGGCCCTTTTGACCGGTGGCAACCATGGCGATGAATATGAAGGCCTGGTCTCGCTGTTCAAACTGGCAGAATCGCTCTCGGCCGGGGAGATCAATGGCCGTGTGATCATTCTACCGGCCATGAACTATCCGGCGTTTCGCAATGCATCGCGGACCTCGCCGATTGATGCGGGCAACATGAACCGGTCGTTCCCGGGCAAGCCCGATGGCACGGTCACGCAAAAGATTGCCGATTACATTTTCCGCTATCTCGTGCCCGAAGCCGATATCGTCCTTGATATCCATTCCGGCGGCAAGACGCTTGATTTCATTCCGTTCTCAGCCGTTCACGTCCTGCCCGACAAGGAACAGGAAGCCCGCTGTGTCGCGGCCATGAAGGCATTCGGCGCGCCTTATTCGATGATGATGCTCGAACTCGATGCGGTCGGCATGTTTGACACCGTCGTCGAAGAAGCTGGCAAAACCTTTGTCACCACCGAACTTGGTGGGGGTGGTTCGACCACCGCCGAACGTGTTGCAATTGCGGATCGCGGTGTGCGCAACATCCTGATCCATGCCGGTATCCTTGGCGGTGAACTTGAACCCTCCCCGACCGGGACGATCATGCTCGATATGCCCGACGACACCTGCTTTATCGCATCCGAGGCCAGCGGCCTGTACGAGCCCTGCGTCGATCTGGGGGATCGGGTTGAAAAGGGTGATCTGATTGCGCGCATCTATGATGTTGAACGCACCGGCACCCCGCCGCGCGAATATTATGCCCCACGCGCGGGCATCGTATCGTGCCGTCACTTCCAGGGCCTGATCAAAACCGGTGACTGTCTGATTGTGATTGCCGAGGTGCTCTGAACATGATCAGGCTTGATGAGCTGGATCTGAAAATCCTCAAAACCCTGCAACGCGAAGGGCGCATCACCAAGGTCAAACTGGCCGAGGCGGTGAACCTTTCGCCAAGCCCGTGTTGGGAACGGCTCAAACGCCTCGAAGATCTTGGCGTCATTTCGGGCTATCACGCCCATATCAATCTGGAAAAGCTGGTCAAACCAACACTGGTTCTGACCGAAATCACGCTCCGTCATCACCAGCATGACGATTTCCAGATTTTTGAACGCGCCGTTCAGGATATCCCCGAAATCGTCGAATGCTACGCGCTGGGCGGCGGGGTGGACTACATGATCAAGGTGCTCTGTCATGACGTTGATGCCTATCAGCGCATGATCGATGGCCTTTTGGTGTCCAATATCGGCATCGACCGGTATTTCACCTATATCGTCACCAAAAAGGTCAAAACCACGCCGATTCCGCCAATCGAAAATCTGGTCGCCCCGCCAGAACGCAAGTAACCGTCAAAACCGGCAACAGACAAAAAAACGGGGCAGGATATACTTCCTGCCCCGAAGTTTGGCTTGCATCCAGAGAGAGTTATCCCCCTTTGGATCAGTGTTTGTCTTCCTTGTGGCCCATGGCGACATGCCACATATCCCATCCGGCAAGCCCCACCGTCAGCGCCACCATGACCGCAAGGTCAAAGCGGGTAACATAGCCCACAAGAATGCCGACAAATCCAACAAGAACGGCAAAAGCCAGAAGTGCCATGGCACGGTTCAAAAGACTGTTTTCCATTATGCGTTCTCCTGACTGTTAAGATGTGATTTCAACCAGTTCGCGGTCCGCATCAACCGTGCATCGTCGCCAACCCGACCAACAAGCTGTACGCCCATTGGCATGCCGTTTTGCGACCATAAAAGCGGAATGGTCACAGCCGGCGTGCCGCAGAACGTCCAAAGCCCGTTAAAGATCGGGTTGCCGGTCGTCTGAAGGTTGGCTGGTGCCGGGCCCGTGGCGGCAGGGGTGATGATCGCATCACAGCGATTAAACACTTCGTCGAGCCCGGCATTCAGCACCTTGCGCCAGTCAAGGGCAGCCAGATAGTCACGCGCCTTGACGTCATTGCCTTTGTCGATGGCATCACAAATTTCCGGCGACAGCTGATCCCGACCGCGCTTTTCATAGCCGTAATAATCCTTGGCCATTTCGGCAAAGTTGATCCGGGCCCGCAGGGCATTGGCATCTTCGAACGCCTTTGGCAAAGGGGCCTCGAAGCATTGATCGCCGAGCATTTCAGTAATTTCGCGAAACGCCGCAACGGTTTCCTCGTCTGCCACCTCGTCAAATTGCGGCGGCCGGACAAAGGCAAACATCGGGGTGACCAACGGATCGCTTTTGGCAACATCGACCAATCGTGGCGTCGGGCTTGGGCTTGTCGCCGGATCACCCGCGTCATAGCCAAACAGGCTTTCGGCCACCATCGCCGCCCCGGTAACCGAGTTGGCGAAAACACCGATGGTATCAAGCGTCGGGCTTTGACTGAGAACCCCGGTACGGGCGATTGCACCAAACGTCGGCTTGAAACCAACCACCCCGCAAAATGACGCCGGGCGAATAACCGACCCACCGGTTTGCGTCCCCACCGCAAGCGGCACCATCGCCGCGGCAACGGCAGCTGCCGATCCGGCCGATGATCCCCCCGGGGTGTGGTCCGGGTTGTGCGGATTATGGGTCTTGGACGGATGCATGAAGGCAAGTTCGGTCGAAACCGTCTTTCCCATGATAATCGCCCCTGCCGCCTTAAGCCGCGATACCAGAACCGCGTCCTCGTCGGGCACACGCCCCTTATCAAGGACGGTCCCGTTTTCGGTCGGGATTTTGGCGGTATCGATGACGTCTTTCAGACCCACCGGAAGTCCATGCAGCGGACCAATCGGGGCGCCTGATTGCCGTCTGGCATCAAGGGCACGCGCCTGTGCAATCGCATGATCACTGTCAAGCCACGCCCATGCCTGAACCTGGGGTTCGACTTCGGCAATGCGTGCCAGGCAGGCCTCGACATATTCAACCGCGCGCACCGCCCCGCTGGCAAGGCGGTCGCGCAGTTCGACAACATCAAGTGTCAGTAACGGGTTGATACTACTCATCACATTCTTCCCCTAGCGTGCGCCATAGAACAGATCAGGCAAATGGAACACGATTTGCGGGAAGCTGTACATCAGAACCATGCTGACGATCACCATGAACAGGAATGGCATGATCCCCTTGAAGATATCGGTCAGCAATATCCCGCTGGGCGCCACCCCCTTAAGGTAATAGGCCGACATGGCCATGGGTGGCGTCAGGAACGATGTCTGCAGGTTCAATGCGACCAGAATACCAAAGAACAGCGGATCAATATCAAACAGCGGCAACAACGGCAGGAAGATCGGAACAAAGATGATGATGATCTCCGACCATTCCAGCGGCCAGCCGAGCAGGAAGATGATCAACTGTGCCAACAACAGGAACTGCAGCGGTGTCAGGTCCAAGCCACCGACGAACTCGGCAATCACATGTTCCCCACCAAGGTAGGAGAATACTGACGAGAAGGTGTAGGACCCGACAAACAGCCAGCACACCATCGCCGATGTCCGCACCGTCAGATAAACCGACTCACGCAGGCGATCAAAGGTCAACGCCCGATAGGCCGCGGCCAGAACCATCCCGCCCAGCGCACCAATCGATGCCGCCTCGGTCGGGGTTGCCAGACCAAACAGGATCGATCCGAGAACTGCAAGGATAAGGAAAGCCAGTGGGAAGAACGATGTCGCCAACATCCAAAGCACTTTTGGCAATGGAACTTCCGGTACTTCATCCTTGGTCGGGCGCGGGGCTGCCTTGGGCTGCAGCATCGCACGCCCCATGACATACAAAAGATACAAGCCCACAAGCGTCAGACCCGGCAACAAAGCGCCAGCATAAAGCCGCACGATCGAAACACCCGATGCGGCGGCATACACAATCAGCATGATCGATGGCGGGATCAGAATACCAAGTGTCCCGCCCGCACAAATGATGCCTGAGGCAAAGCTTTTGTCATAGCGCGCCTTTAACATCGCCGGCAGGGCCAGCATCCCCATCAGGGTCACAACCGCGCCAACAATCCCGGTCGCAGTCGCAAACAGCGCACAGGTAATCAGGGCCGCAACCCCAAGCGACCCCGGAATGTTGCGCGCAGCAATATTAAGCGTCGAGAACAGCCGGTTGACGATATTGGCGCGTTCAACGATATAGCCCATGAACAGGAACAGCGGCACGGCGGTCAGAACTTCGTTCGACATCACCGTGTATGTCTGGTTGATAAACAGATCGAATATTCGGTTGTTAAACGCCCCTTCGAACCATGTTATCGCGGATGTCAGGGTATCGCTGTCCTCAGCCAGCCGGTTAAAGGCCCGCCACATGCGGCCGGCATCGAAATAGGCGTAATAGCCAAACCCGATCCCCAGCGCCATCAGGGTAAAGGCAACCGGAAAACCGAGGAATACCAGTAAGATAAAGATGCCCAGCATCATCAGGGCGACATGTGCGTCAATCACTTTGGCTGCTCCGTTCGGGGGCGTGTATCGCGTATGGCATGGTGATCTTGATCGTCATCGGATCAGTCTTCCTTGGCCACGCGTTGTTTGATCAGCAGTTCTTCGGTTTCTTCAACGTCATCATCTGCATTGCGCCAGTACCCTTCGCGGATACACAAAATGCAGCGCATCACCTGTGCGATGCCCTGGATGAACAGAAGAATACCGGCTGCGACAATCACCGCCTTGAATTGAAAGATCGGAACACCCGCCGGGCTGTTCACGCTAACTTCCCCATAACCCCACGAACGGGCGGCATATTTCCAACCCGACAGGATCAGGGCGGTAACACCCGGGAAGAAGAAAAAGATATAAAGAACCAGATCCACCTTGGCCTGGGTTCTGGGCTTCCAGAGGCGATAAAGGAAATCGCCGCGGACATGCCCGCCACGCGACAGGGTATAGGCCCCACCCATCATGAACAGCGTGCCATACATGATGAAGGACACATCCAGCGACCATGTGGTTGGCGCATTAAATAGGTATCGCGACGCCACCTCATAGCTCATGCCGAGCGTCATGAGGATAATCAGCCAGCCAAAGCCCTTGCCAAACCAGGCCGAAAGCTTGTCCGCGAATTCAATAAATCCAATCATGAAATCCTGTCCGTTCGCGTATTGACTGCTCCGAAGGCTGCGATCAGGCCAACGGAGCAGTCAGGATCATCGAAACACTGAAAAACCCGAACCGGGGATCAGAGTTTCAGTTTGCCCGGGAAGTAGTGATCATAAGCGAGCTGATAATCAGGTGAGTTCATCAGTTCGTAGAAGGTCACACGTTCGACCCAGGCACGCTGGCTATCAAGAACCCGTTTCATGAACGGATCTTCTTCAAGCGTCGGGATCAGTTTGTCCCAGGCTTCAAGCTGTGCGGCCAGGATCTCTTTCGAGGTCCGGTGCACTTCAACGCCCTCATCCTGCAGTTTCTGCAGATCCGAGGAATAGTTATCCATCGCAAGGGCCGTGTTCGAAGTCGACGCCGCCTCGACAGAGTGACGCAGGATCGCCTGCAGATCCGGCTCAAGGTCTTCCATCAGGGATTTGTTGAACAGGAACTCGAAGCTTTCCGATGCCTGATGGTACGAAGACAGATAGTAGTTCTTCGCAACATCCTGCGCGCCAAAGCGCATGTCAGAAGACGGGTTGTTGAATTCAAACGCGTCAATCACGCCACGTTCCATTGCCGGCACAATCTCGCCACCCGGAAGCTGTGCGACCGACATGCCCATCGACTGCAGAAGGTCTGCTGCCAGACCCACCGTGCGGTATTTGAAGCCTTCGATATCGGCGACAGTGTTGACCTCTTCCTTGAACCAGCCGAACGGCTGTGCTGGCATCGGGAAGCCAAGAAGACCGACCACGTCCAGACCCATCACATCCTGGGTCAGCTCGCGATAGAACTCTTCACCGCCACCGGCATAGAACCAGCTCAGCATGGTGGTTGCAGAACCACCAAACACCGGACCGGTCCCAAATAGCGATGCAGCCTTGTTTTTGCCGTACCAGTAAACCGGCACGGAATGGGCAATATCAATCACGCCGTCATTAACACCATCAAGAACCTGGAAGGCGGCAACAACAGCACCTGCGGGCAGAAGGTCGATTTTCAGGCGACCACCCGACATGGATTCAACACGGTCAACATACTGCTGGGCAAACGTCATCCAGATGTCCGATGACGGCCAAGAGGTCTGCATTTTCAGAACCATCGGTGCAGGCTGCGCGTGAACAGCCGGTGCCGCAAACATACCGGTTGCCGCAGCACCGCCAGCAACCACCCCGGTCGCCCCTTTGGTCAGGAACGAACGACGGGATACTTCCTTGGACTTCACGTCTTCAGATTTGGTCTTCATTTCCATTTTTCCTCCCAGATATACCGCTGTTTGCCGCCAACCATTGACGGGGAAACAATCGGTAACTGTCAGCCTTCAAAGGCCCCTGATCTTGGTATTCAAGACCATTTTTGATGCGCTTGGCCCGTTCCGGGACCCCTAAAAACGGTACGCATTTTGTTATTAAAGACTTGAACGAACTTTATTCCGGCGGTTCTCCCGCCTTCTACGCCACCCGGTCACCGGGTTCTTTTCCTTGAAAATAGGCATCAAGGTTATCGAGCGCGCGAAAGCCCATGGCATCGCGCGTTTCTTCTGTGGCAGAGCCTATATGTGGTAACAAAAAGACGTTATTCAACGCGCTAATCCGTTGATTTCCGCCGGGTTCATTGCAAAACACATCAAGGCCTGCCGCAAACAGCTTGCCGCTTTCAAGGGCGGAAACCAGCGCATCCTCGTCAACAAGGTTGCCGCGCGCGGTATTCACAAGGATCGCGCGATCCGGCAGCATCGCAATTGTCTTGCTGTTGATGATGCCCTTTGTTTCGGGCGTTGACGGGCAATGCAGTGACAACACGTCGGAATGGGCAAACAGGTCTTCGATGGTTTCGTGGAAAATTGCGCCCTTGGCCAGATGATCTGGCAGTGGCTTGCGGTTGTGATAGTGCACTTCCATGCCAAACCCACGTGCGCGTTCGGCCGCAACCTGCCCAACCCGGCCCATGCCCAATACGCCAAACCGCTTGCCGGTCACCTGACGCCCGACCATGAAGGCTGGCGACCAGAAATCCCATTTGCCAGCCCGGACCATCGCATCCCCCTCGGCCCCGCGACGCGACGCACCGAGCATGCACAGCATGGCAATCTCGGCCGTGGCATCCGACAGCACATCAGGCGTGTTGGTCACAACGATCCCGGCCTCCTTGGCCGCTGTCAGATCGACATGATCAACCCCGACGGAATGATTGGCGATAATCTTGAGGCTTTTGGGGAGTTCGGCGATGACATCGGCCGAAAAATGTTCAGAGTGGCACGGCAGGACAGCATCAACTTGCCCGCACTTTTCGATCAGTTCCGCGCGCGTGAAAACGTGGTCATCATCGTTGGTCACGACGTGATAGTCCCGCGCCGCGCGCGCCTGTACGGCATCACGCAATCGTCGCGTTATCAAAAGCTTTGGCTTCTCGGGCATGCGGACGCTCCCGGTGAATTCCCTGAAAGTAGTCTTATTTTTTATAATCCTAGGAAACACCTATACGGAAAATCCAGCAATAGGCGATCAACCAAGAGGCAACTCTTTTTCACTTCGTGGAAAACCACAGGGTGCTCTAGGTTGCGCAAATTCGCATCAAAGAATATTCAACTTATTGATTTTAATGATTTAAATTTGCGCAAACCTTGCGGTTCCCCAATGCCGCTCCAAATGCAAAAAGCATCACACCGGGCATATTTATGCGCTGTTTGCTGGCAAGAATCGGCTGAACTCAAAAAAAAAGAGCCACAACCTGAAAGGCTGTGGCTCTATGCCGACATAACGCCGGTCGGGAAGAACACGTTTCAATGGCGATTCCTCACCTCCGGGAATCCCCAGATTTCCCGAACATGAGGAATGATCACATTTTAACCCAAACGGCCCCGTCCCGGCCCGAACGCACGACGGCTTCAACAAATTTCATGCCTTCAAGGCCTTCTTTGACACCCGGCACAGGCTGTGCTGCCGCATCGGCCTTATCACCACACAGATGCGCGACCAGTTGGTCGGCAAAGTCGGTATAAAGGCAGGCAAAGCCTTCAAGGTACCCTTCCGGGTGACCTGCCGGAACCCGAACACCATGCTGACCCGCGTCTGAATTGCCCGGTCCTGCACGGGTGATCAGTTCAGGGCGCCCGTCAAGCGGGCGGAAATGCATGTGGTTTGGATGCTCCTGCGCCCATTCAAGCCCGCCCTTGTCACCATAGATCCGCAGACGAAGGCCATTTTCGTGACCAATTGCCACCTGACTTGCCCAAAGCATCCCGCGTGCGCCATTTTCATAGCGCATCAGGACCTGCACATTGTCATCAAGCTTGCGGCCCTCAACGATGGCATCGACATCGGCGCAAATTTCGCTCGGCGTCATGCCGGATACGAAATTCGCAAGGTTATGGGCATGGGTACCAATATCGCCAAGCGCCCCGCCCATGCCGGCCTTGGTCGGGTCGGCACGCCAACTGGCCTGCTTGTTATCGGTATCTTCGACCCTTGTGGCCATCCAGCCTTGCGGATATTCAACCTGAACCAGCCGGATATCGCCAAGTTTGCCATCCGCCACCATCTGGCGCGCCTCGCGCACCATCGGATAGGCCGTGTAGTTATGGGTCAGGGCAAACAACAATCCGGTTTCCTGGACCTTGGCCGCGATCTTTTCGGCTTCATCAACCGTCATGCAAAGCGGCTTGTCGCAAATCACGTGAATACCGGCATCCAGCATCGCCATGGCCGCGGGGAAATGCAGGTGGTTGGGTGTAACAATCGCGCACACATCAATGCCGTCATCGCGTGCCGCTTCCTGTTTGGCCATATCTTCAAAACTGGCATAGCTGCGATCAGGATCAATAAACAGCTCGGCTGCTGATGCGGCCGCGACATCGGGCTTTGATGAAAGCGCGCCTGCCACCAGTTCATAGCGATCATCAAGCCGTGCAGCGATACGATGAACGGCCCCGATAAAGGCCCCCTGACCGCCACCCACCATGCCAAGTCGCAGGCGACGGCCCAGGGATGCTTGTTTGCTCATATCTGCCTCCAAATTCCGGATGGAAAAGTCCTGCCCGTGTGATGACCTAATCGATGCCCAGGATGCGGCGGTTTGCCGCCTCGTCCGTGCCACCATCGGCAAAGTCGTCAAAGGCCTTCTCTGTCACACGAATGATGTGGTTTTTGATGAATTCGGCTCCTTCACGGGCACCGTCTTCAGGATGTTTAAGCGCGCATTCCCATTCGAGCACGGCCCAACCATCAAAATCAATCGCCGCAAGTTTCGAGAAGATCGCGCCAAAATCTACCTGCCCGTCACCAAGCGACCTGAAACGGCCTGCCCGATCAACCCAGCTTTGATACCCGGAATAGACCCCCTGTCGACCGGTTGGATTGAATTCGGCATCCTTGACGTGGAACATACGGATACGATCGGCGTAAATATCGATGAAATCAAGGTAATCAAGCTGCTGCAATACGAAGTGGCTTGGATCATACAGGATGTTGGCGCGCGGGTGATTCTTCACGCGTTCCAGAAACATCTCGAACGTTGCCCCGTCAAACAGGTCTTCGCCCGGATGGATTTCATAACAAACATCAACACCCGCCGCGTCAGCCGCATCAAGGATCGGTGTCCAGCGTTTGGCAAGTTCGTCAAAGGCGGTTTCGATCAACCCGGCCGGGCGTTGCGGCCACGGGTAAACAAATGGCCAGGCCAATGCGCCGGAAAATGTTGCATGGGCCTTGATACCCATATGGCTTGATGCCTTGATCGCCGCCTTGACCTGATTGACCGCCCATTCCTGGCGCGCTTTCGGGTTGCCGCGTACTTCCGGTACGGCAAAGCCGTCAAACATCTCGTCATAGGCGGGGTGAACAGCCACAAGCTGCCCTTGAAGATGCGTTGAAAGTTCGGTCAACTCCACGCCATGCTGGCCGAGTTTTCCGATCACTTCATCGCAGTAATCCTTGCTTTCGGCCGCCTTTTCGACGTCAAACAGGCGTTTGTCCCAGCTTGGGATCTGAACACCCTTGTATCCCAGTGACGCGGCCCAACGGCCAATGGAATCAAGATTGTCGAACGGGGCTTCGTCGCCAGCGAATTGCGCCAGAAAGATCGCCGGTCCCTTAAGCGTTTTCATCTCAGACCTCTTTAGCTGCGTGACGTTGGATTTCTGTGGAAAGTTGGCTGCGTCGGGCGCGGTGCGCCCGACGCAATCATGCGTGTCCCAATCAATTCTTCTTAGAACGGGCTGTCCGGGAAATAGAAGTTCTCGGCATTTTCCTGGGTGACGACGGTTGCGCCCAGAATGTAACGACCTTCAACCGGTGCGTTCGAGGTGAACTTCATAACCGTCACGTCCATCGCAGTTGCGATCATCGCCGGCGGATACAGAACATCAATCGGGGTCAGTTCATCACCATCCATCACGCGTTTGATGATGTCTTTCATGCCAGCACCACCAACGATGAACATCTCATCAGTACGATCCGCCTGCTTTACGGCCTCGATCACGCCAAGGGCAATGTCATCATCCTGTGCCCAGACCGCGTCAATTTCCGGGAAGCGCGACAGGAAGTCCTGCATCACTTCATACCCGTCATCGCGGTTCCAGTTGGCATGTTTCATATCGAGGATTTCGATGTTCGTGCCTTCAAGCTCTTCAACAAACGCATCTACGCGTTCGGTATCAATCGTGGTCGGAATACCGCGCAGAACAACGATCTTGCCCTCGTCATTCAGACGTCCGCGGATATATTCGCCCGAAACACGGCCAAGCTCCGGGTTGTTACCAGCGACATAAACGTCTTCGATCCCCGGAAGCGAAAGACCGCGGTCAACCACGGTCACGAATTTGCCGGCCTCCTTGACCTGCTGGACCGGAACGGTCAGCGGGTCAGACTCAAACGGCAAAACGACCAGGGCATCGATATCCTGTACCGACACCAGATCTTCAAGATCGTTGGCCTGTTCGGTTGCACCATTCGCGCTGACCACAATGATATCAATATTCGGATAGGTTGCCTCGATGCGCTTTTCCGCCTGTTCGGCATGCCAGTTCAGGCCACCGGCCCAACCATGGGTCGCCGCCGGGATCGAAACCCCGATCTTGATCTTCTCCTGTGCGATTGCGCCGGTCGATGCCAAGCCAAGGCCCAGAACACAGGCGGCCCCCAGATATTTTGTAAACGTTTTCATCAACGTTTCCTCCTGATCAAAAAAAATGATGCGTTTTCACATTCTTCCCGGACGTTGATCGCCGGTTATTTGCTCTTTTTGCGTCGCCAGTCCCCGCGCTGCAGGAACACCGCAACGATGATGATCAGCCCCTGAACCGCTCCGTTCAGATAGTTACTGATCGCATCCGTCAAATTCAGAATATTGCCAATCGTGGTCAGCATGATCGCGCCAACAACCGTGCCCCAGATCCGGCCATAACCGCCCTTCAGCATCGTGCCGCCAATGATCACGGCTGCAATTGCCTCAAGTTCCCAAAGCACCCCGGTCGAACTGGATGCCGACCCCAGGCGTGGCACATAAATGATGGTCGCAACCGACACGCACAGACCCTGAATGACATAGGTCAGCGTCTTCACACGGTCGACATGGATGGCGGAATAACGTGCGACCTGCTCATTCGAACCGATGGCAAAACATTTGCGCCCGAATGGTGTCATGTTCAAAAGCACATAGCCGACAACTGCGACCGCAAAAAACACAAGCACAGGCACTGGAATGCCCAACACATCGCCGTAATAGACCGGGCGATAAACGCCGCGCACCCCGAAATCAAGCGACAGCGTGCCACCATCCGCCATATAGGTCACAAGCGAACGGTAAATCCCCATCGTGCCCAGCGTGACGATAAATGCCTCGATCTTGCCCTTGGTGCTGACAAGACCATTGACTGCACCGGCTGCAATCCCCAGCAACACACTGACCAGAATACCAATCAGAACCGTCTCGACACCGGCGCCGAGTGTTTCGACAAGCGTATTCATCACAACAATCATCGCGCCCGAAATAAACGCTGCCATCGACCCCACCGAAAGGTCAATGCCGCCTGCGGTAATCACAAAGGTCGCGCCCACCGCGATGATGCCGATAAAGGCCGCACGGGTGAAAATGTTCGAAAGGTTGCCGCCGCTTAAGAACGCGTCATTGATGACGGTGCCCAGAACGAACAAACCAACGAGGGCCAAAAACGGACCCAAGGCTTTGAAATCGATATTGAAACCACTCGAAGTCGAAGCTTCAGTGCGCTCAAGGCTACTCATGAACAGACACTCCCTGCTTGCCTGAAATTCCTGTCGCGTGCCGCATGATTTCATGCTCGTTGCGGTCGTTGCCTTCAAGAATGCCGGTGATCCGCCCGGCCGCCATGACCGCGATGCGATCAGACAGGCCCAGCATTTCCGGCATTTCGGACGACAGGAGAATGACGGATTTACCGCGTTTGGTAAGATCGCCGATGAAATGATAAATCTGGCTTTTGGTGCCGATATCGATGCCGCGCGTCGGCTCGTCGATGATCACGACTTCCGGGTCGGTTTCCATCACCTTGGCCAGCAACAGCTTCTGCTGGTTGCCCCCGGAAAAATCACCCACCTTGGTTTTCGGATCGGCCGCGCGAATGTCAAAGGCCTCAATTGCCTTGGCAAGGGCGGCTTCTTCGGCCTTGCGGTCGATAATGAAGGTCCCGAATTTTTCAAGCGCCAGCAAAGTCAGGTTGGGTCGCATATCCATATTAAGCAACAACCCACTGCCCTTGCGGTCCTTGGTCAGATAGGCAATGCCGCATTTCTTGGCATCCTGCAGACTGTTGATTGGGACAATCTTGCCATTGCGCGCTATATCGCCAGATGTCCGGTCTCGCAGACCAATGATGGCCTCCATCAACGCCGTCCGTCCTGCCCCGACAATCCCGGCAAAGCCCAGAACTTCACCACGCCGCAGGTCAAAACTGGCGTCGCGCACCTGCCCTTCGACAGAGACATCCCGCACCGACATTGCAACATCATGGGCTTCGACCGGTTCGCGGTCGGGGAACATCTGTTTGATGTCACGACCGACCATCAGGCGCGCCATGTCATCTTTTTCAACTTCGGCCACCGGCTCGGTCGTGATCAGGTGGCCATCGCGCAGCACCGTTACCCGGTCGGCAATCGCCTTGATCTCGTCAAGCTTGTGGGAAATGTACAGGATCGCGACACCCTGCTCGCGCAGGCGTTTGATCTGGTCAAACAGGATATCAACCTCGCGCCCGGTCAAAACCGCCGTCGGTTCATCCAGGATCAAGATATCGGCGTTTTTCGACAGTGCCTTGGCAATCTCCACCATCTGCCGATCCGACACCGCAAGGTCCTTGATGCGCGCACGCGGATCAACATCGCATTGCAGCTGATCCAGAAGCTTTTTGCTTTCCAGCCGCATCGCGGCCTTATCCAGGAACCAGCCCCGCTTGATCTCTCGGCCCAGAAAGATGTTCTCTTCAACGGTCAGTTGCTCGGCCAGGTTCAGTTCCTGATGGATCAGGATGACGCCATGATTTTCGGCAACTTCGCTGTCTTCGAATGTGACCGGTGCCTGATCAAGGGTAAGGTCGCCGCTGGTCGGTTGATGATAGCCAGACAGGATTTTTACCAATGTCGATTTGCCAGCGCCATTTTCACCCAAAAGCGCATGCACTTCGCCTGCGCGCAGATCGATGGATACATCGAAAAGCACCTGTGCGGGCCCAAATGACTTGCAAATCTGCCGACCGGACAGGCGCACGCGCGCATCCGGATCGGGATTAACGGCGTGAACGGCCGCATCCGTCATGAATATATCCTCCCTAGCGTCGCATTTCTTGCGATCAACTTGATTAGGGTCAGGACCCACTAATTTGATTTCGATGGCAGACGTTATATCTGTGAAATCCAAGGAACAGCCCGCCGGTCGGGTCGGCATCCCGACCAAGGGATATGACGCCGGAGTTCGCAGATATAACGTCTGTCCTTCGGATTGACCGGATTTGCACGGCCTAATTTGTCGAAAAACCTTGAAAGATGCATATCTTCCTGCGGTTTTCCTCCGCGTATCCGCACAAATCCGGTCAACCATCTAAACCAAATTAGTGGGCCCTGACCCTCGCCCTGTGTAAACGTTTTCATTTTTAATGTAAACCTTTACATTTCTCTCCGAGTGACCAAAATCACCTGCCACATCGGATATGCAATGCCGCTGGACAGTCTGCGACCGGCGGAGTAGGAAGAAGAATGACCGAAAAAATCGCGACGATTGAAGATGTTGCCCGCCAGGCAGGCGTGTCTATTGCCACTGTCAGCCGGGCCTTGCACAAACCCGATGTGGTTTCCGAAACCACACGCGAAAAAGTGCAAACCGCCATCGCCGCGACCGGTTACACCGCCAATGTCATGGCGCGAAACCTGCGTCTGAACCGTTCGGGCATGATCCTGTTGCTGGTGCCCGATATCGGAAACCCGTTCTTCTCGTCGATTCTCTCGGGCATTGAAAAGGGTGCCAGTCAGGCGGGCTATAACGTTCTGATTGGTGATACGCAAAACGATCCCGAACGCGAAGCAACCTATGCCGCCTATCTGCGCAGCAATCAGGCCGATGCCATGATTTTGCTGAATGGCAGGCTGCCCGCCCCACTCGCCAAGGCCCCGGCAAATGCGACCTCACCGGTGGTGATTGCCTGCGAACGCATTCCCGGATGTGCGTTGCCAACCGTGATCATTGATAATGACGAGGCATCCTTTGTCGCCACCCGCCATCTGATTGATCTGGGCCATACCCGCATTGCCCATGTCAGCGGCCCGACGGGCAACATCCTGACCACGGACCGCGTGACCGGCTATCGCCGGGCGCTGAAATCGGCGGGCATCACAAGTGAGCCAAACCTGATTTATCGCGGTGATTTTTCCATCGATTCCGGGATTGCGGCGGGCCGTGCCCTGTTGGCAGATGCCAAAACCCGACCGACGGCGGTGTGTTGTGCCAGTGATGGCATGGCCATCGGGGTGATTGTCGCGGCCAAGGAAGTCGGGCTTCGCATCCCGCAAGATCTATCGGTTGTCGGCTTTGACGACATCCCGCATGCCGCGGCCTATGACCCGCCAATCACCACCGTGCGTCAACCGCGCCGCCGTCTTGGCGAACAGGCCATCGCCCTGCTTTTGGATCGGCTGGGATCAAAAATCCCGTCTGCGCACCATGACAGCGGCCCGGTGATCGTCCCGACCGAACTGATCATCCGTCAAAGCACCGGCCCCTGCCCCTCTTAACTGCTTAACTGCCCGAAATCTTCTGCCATTCGCCGAAGACCGACCGGGCATTTCCCTCGTGATCCTCGCCGGATTTGGCAATTTCGGAGGCAAAAATTTCAAACCGGATGCCGTTGGGATCGCGCATGTAGAGACGGCGCGACTTGCCGTCATCCTCGCTGTGATACACCACCTTGTGCTGGAACAGGTGGTTTTGCCAGGCAATCACATCGCGCGGGGCATCACACCGCAACCCGATATGAAACACATCATCAGGCATTTCCGGGTCATCCGGATAAGGCCCGGTATCGGCCGGCCAGTCAAAAAATGACAGCCGCGTGCCATCGGGCAAGGTATAGGTGATCAGCAAATAATCGGATTTCCACGACGGGCTATAGCCACTTTCCGCATGAACAAGTGTCGCCCCCACCACCTTGGAATAAAAATGGTCGGTGGCTTCGAGATCGCGGGTCGGAAAAGCAAGATGGTCAACACTTACAGGTGCAGGTGACATGGGCCTCCTCCGTCTGAATGTATCCCTGTTATGATCGCTGCGACATCCGTCACACCTGATGGTACGCGCAAGCAGCATCCATGATCAACAGATGGGGCAATAGCGTTTGGAAATCAATGCAATTGCCCCTTGATCAAACCGTCACGAAACCACAACATGCACAGACACGCGAAATCGCCTAATAAAGGCGACATTGCAGTATTGACCGCCCCCGCCCCCGCTGCTATTGGGACGCAGCAAAACCCATTGGCAGCACCCCGAAGGATGGAGGCATCTGATGAATGAATACAGTTTATCTGTCTCCGTCTATTGGATGACGCACCGTCAGGCCGATCACTAGACGCAGGCGCGCTGCCACCAGATTGGTGATTTTGCCCAAACCCGGAACTTTTAAGCCTGATCGCGCGTTCCGAGTTAATCCGCATTCCCCGTGACATAGTTGTAGAGAGCCCTCCATGCCCGCAACGCCCTATTACCTACTCGACAAGTCCAAGCTGCTGCGCAACATGGAAAAGATCGCCTATGTGCGCGAACATTCCGGCGCCAAGGCGTTGCTGGCGCTTAAATGCTTTGCGACCTGGTCGGTGTTTGACTTCATGTCGGACTACATGGATGGCACCACATCGTCGTCGCTTTATGAGGTCAAGCTGGGCCGTCAGAAATTCGGCAAGGAAACGCATGCCTACAGTGTCGCCTATTCCGATGATGAAATCGGCGAGGTGATCGAAAATGCCGACAAGATCATTTTCAATTCCATCAGCCAGCTGACCCGCTTTGCCGATCACGCATCCGGCATTGTCCGTGGATTGCGCCTGAACCCGCAGGTCTCGACCTCAAGCTTTGATCTTGCCGATCCGGCCCGCCCGTTTTCGCGGCTGGGCGAATGGGACGTTGCCAAGGTCGAAGCGGTGATGGATCAGATTTCCGGCTTCATGATC
Organism: Thalassospira sp. HF15; assembly: GCF_011806525.1. Classification (GTDB taxonomy): domain Bacteria; phylum Pseudomonadota; class Alphaproteobacteria; order Rhodospirillales; family Thalassospiraceae; genus Thalassospira. The sequence continues at coordinate 83,587 of NZ_JAAVKI010000005.1, forward strand.
CACAATAACTGCGAAAATGCCGACTTTGATCTGTTTGATCGCATGCTGACCGATATCGAAGAAAAGTTCGGGTCGCTTCTGTCGCGCGTTGAATGGGTCAGCCTCGGCGGCGGCATTCACTTCACGGGCGATGACTATCCGCTCGATAAATTCTGTGCGCGGCTTAAGGCCTTTTCGGAAAAGTTCGGCGTGCAGGTTTATCTTGAGCCCGGCGAAGCCTCGATCACCAACAGCACCACCCTTGAGGTCACGGTGCTTGATACCCTGTTTAACGGCAAAAACCTTGCCATCGTCGATAGCTCGATCGAAGCGCACATGCTCGATCTTCTGATCTATCGCGAAAATGCCAAGGTGCTGCCAAACACGGGCGATCATTCCTACATGATTTGCGGCAAGTCCTGCCTTGCCGGCGACGTATTTGGCGAATTTGATTTCGAAAACGAGATCAAGGTCGGCGACCGTATCTCCATTCAGGATGCGGCTGGCTACACCATGGTGAAAAAGAACTGGTTTAACGGGGTCGGCATGCCGTCCATCGTGATCCGGGAACTCGACGGAACAGAGCGCATCGTGCGTGAGTTCACCTTTGACGACTACGTTTCGAGCCTTTCGTAATTAGCGAAAGCGCAGTTTTCATAGCGAACCGGAGCACGCAGTGCTCCACCTCTCAAAACAGGGGAGTTTTTGGCCCGACATGAAAAAGAATGTTCTGATTATCGGCGCAGGTGGCGTCGCCCAGGTCGTTGCACATAAATGCGCGCAGCATAATGACGTGCTTGGCGATATTCATATCGCATCGCGCACGGCATCCAAGTGCCAGGCCATCATCGACAGCATCCATGAAAAGAAAAATCTCAAGAACCCCGGCGTTCTAGAAGGTCACGCGCTGGATGCCACCGACGTTGATGCAACCGCAGCCCTGATCGAAAAAACCGGCTGCCAGATCGTCATCAATGTCGGCTCTGCCTTCATCAACATGCCGGTCATGTCGGCCTGCATTAAAACCGGTGTCGCCTATCTTGATACCGCCATCCATGAAGAGCAGGACAAAATCTGCGAAAACCCGCCATGGTATGCCAACTATGAATGGAAGCGCCGCGAAGAATGCGAAGCCGCTGGCACCACCGCAATCCTTGGTGTCGGCTTTGATCCGGGTGTGGTGAACGCCTATGCCAAACTGGCGGTCGAAGACTATTTCGACAAGATTGACTCAATTGACATCATCGACATCAACGCTGGCAGCCACGGCAAATACTTTGCCACCAACTTCGATCCGGAAATCAACTTCCGCGAATTTACCGGCACGGTCTATTCCTGGCAGGACAGCAAATGGCAGTCGAACAAGATGTTCGAGATCAAAAAGATCTGGGACATGCCGGTTGTCGGCGAAAGCCAGACCTTCATGACCGGCCATGACGAGGTCCATTCCCTGTCGCAGAACCTTGATGTGCCAAATGTGCGTTTCTGGATGGGCTTTGGCGATCACTACGTCAATGTCTTCACGGTTCTGAACAATATCGGCCTTCTGTCCGAAAAACCGGTGACCACGGCCGAGGGACAGGAAGTCGTACCGCTGAAGGTCGTCAAGGCCTGCCTGCCAGATCCAAGCTCCTTGGCACCGGAATATACCGGCAAGACCTGCATCGGTGATCTGGTCAAGGGCACGAAGGACGGCAAGGAAACCGAAGTCCTGATCTATAACGTGGCCGACCACAAGGACGCCTACAACGAAGTCGGAAGCCAGGGCATTTCCTACACCGCTGGTGTTCCGCCCGTCGCGGCTGCGATGCTGATCGCCACCGGCGAATGGGATGTGAAAAAGATGGCAAACGTTGAAGACCTGCCATCCAAACCGTTCCTGAACTTGCTGAACGGCATGGGTCTTCCGACCCGCATCAAGGATGCCAACGGCGACCGCGCGCTCGACTTCTCCTAAGCGACATACTCAGACACACATGCAAATGGCGGGTTTCGACCCGCCATTTTCGTTTTTTCGATCCATGTGGATTGGATTGAACGTGGTTTCGCCTCAGGCACTTCGCCAACTGACGATCACACCGCAAATCACCAAAACGGACCCAAGCCCGGCCATGGCGGCAAAGCCGAACCCGGCATAAATCGGCCCCATGATCATCGGCCCGGCAAACACCGCCGAATAGGTCACCGCACTATTAAGCCCCATCACCGCCCCGCGGGCATCGGACGCCTGACGGTTCAGCGACACCACCATCGCATTCAGGCCAAGCTGATTCAGCATCCCCCAAATGGCGGTTCCCGCCAATGCACTGATCTGGCTTTGCAGGGTCAATCCCCAGGTGGCATAGCTTGTCGCAATCGCGATCAACACCAAACACAGATACCCACGGGTAATTTTGGGCGATACCACACCCAGAACAAATCCCATGGCGCCAAATCCGATGCCATAGGCCATGACATACATACCGCTTCCCTGTGCTGTCAGGCCAAAGGCCGTGCGCACACCAACCCCGAAAAAGGCAAAACAGCCGTAAAAGGCCGTCATGTAAACCAGCATCACCGCCAACAGTTGCCAAACACCGGGCAGCCAGAACGCGCGTAACGGCGATGTCCGCGTCGTCATCCCGCCACGCACATCCGACAGCAAAATCACCAAAACACCGGCCACCAGAACCGACAAACCAGCCATCAGGAAATAAACCATCCGCCAGCCAAATTGCTCGGTAATGAAGGCTGCGGCGGGGACTGCCACCACCAGTGATAACGCCCACCCGGTCAGAACCACGCCAAGCCGCGCGGCCTCGCGCCCTTTGGGCGCTGTGGCGGTGACCGTGGCATAGGATCCCGGCAACAAGACACCAACCGCCACCCCGGCCAGTGCCTGCGACAGACACAACCACATCCAATGCTGGCTCAGCGCGCTTGAAACCTGCGCCACGGCCAAAAGAAGGGCCGCACCTCCCAAAACACGACCAACCGACATCCGGTCGATCATCCCCGCCAGGGTCAATGCCGACACCGCCGTCGCCGCGCCAAACGCCGAAATCGCCCAAGCCACATGATAGGTTTGCGTCGAAAGCCCACCTGCCACTTCTGACAGGATCGGACTTAAAACAAATGAATTCGCCCCGACAAGCAGCACAGCCCCAAGCAAGGCCAGTACCTTCACTTGCCGAATAGCATTCGGATTCTCTTCCACATTCTGGCTTGTCATGAAAGCGAGTGTTAGCGCGTGCAGCTGATCAGGCAAGGAAATTCGCTAAATGCCAAGCCAAAAAAAACAGGCTTCAAATTGACAAGGCTTAAACAAAAAAAACGCGGGCACGCTGCTTGCCACCTTTATTTCAGCGACCCCAAAACCGCCAGACTTTCATAGCGTTTGACATAGGGTTCGTGAAATACCCGCTCGACAAATTCGCTGTATTCTTCCATGTCGCCAACCTGAATCCGCAACACAAAATCATGCGCCCCGGTCACATGATGGCACTGCACAACTTCAGGCATTTTGGCAAAGGCATCACGCATCAGCATAAAACGATCCGGGCGGTCGCGTTCCATGGTCAGAAGCACGATCACTGTCATCTTCTTGCCAAACACCTTGGGCGAGACAATCGCAACATCGCGCTCAATCACCCCGGTTTCACGCAAACGCTGCACCCGGCGCAAACAGGCTGCTGCAGACAGCCCGACCTTTTCTGCCAGTTCATTGCCTGTCAGGCGGCTGTTTTCCTGCAACAGTTCCAGCAGGCGACGGTCAAATTTATCGAGTTCCGCCAAGGTTCAGTATCCCAAAAGATGATGTAACACCCTGTGTGCAAACATGACTGATGCGGCCTGAGAAAGAAAATCGTTTTTGTCGAATCATTGCGAAAATCTCGCACGGATTTGCGAACTTTGCGCGCTGTTTCACATAATCGAAGCGTAAATTGCTTGTGGGTTCGAAGGAAACTTTGTTCCCTTATTAGCAAATCAAACTAGCGAGCCAGCATCATGCCAGCACAGATGACACATACCTCCCTCGCCGCCACCACCAATGTTGCGCCGGTTTCGGGCGCATCTGTTTGGCGCTGGCTTGTCCTTTTGCATCGCCAATGGGCCGATGCCCGCAAATTGTCCCGTGACATGGATTTTCTGCGCAATGCGCCCAGCAATCTGCTGGATGATATCGGTATTGAACGCTGCGAAGTTGACATCACCTGCAAGTACGGCCGTTCACCGAAATAACGCCTGATACCCAGCAAACAGGTGCCCCACCCTGTTAGCAAAAAAGCCTGTCCGTGCAGTGATGCATCGACAGGCTTTTTGTTTGAAAACGCTGCATTTTTTATGCCGGTGTGAACAACCGGGCGGCGGGATGTTCGAAGGTCACCCGCCCATCTTTCATGCCCCAAATCGGGCGGCTGATTTCGGAGACCACTTGGGCCCGACTTTGCGCGGGCAAGACGATGAAACTGGCCGCTTCGCCAACTGCGATCTTGTTCGATCGGCCGAGAAGTTTGGCCGGGGCGTCTGACACCATGGCAAAGCAGGTTTCAAGTTCGGCCTCGGTCGCAAGCTGGCTGACATTGGCATAAAGGTTTGCCATACGTGACAGCGAACAATCGCCATAGGGCGTAAACGGGTTCAGCACATTGTTGGTCGCAATCGTGCAGCACAGACCATGTTCCGCAAGCTTGTGCGCCGGGGCCACGCCGCACGGCACAGAATGATCATGATCGCGCCCGGTCAGGAACAGGTCGGTCGCGGGCAATACGGTCAGGCCGATCCCGGCATCGCGCATGATGGCAATGGTGTCTTCAAGTTCGGGTTTGGGCAGCACCGACAGCTTGGTCACATGGCCGATCATCACTCGGCCCTGCCAGCCAAAGGCGATGGATTGTTTGGCGACTTCATCCAGATGCCGCCAGCTGGCATCAAGGTCGAAATCAAGATGGAAATCCAGATCGACATCGTATTCGCGCGCCATTTCAAACAGGCGCAGGATCTGACCATTCGGATCGGTATCCATATAAGGACAGCCACCCAGCAGATCAGCCCCGTTATCAAGCGCCTCGCGCAACAGTTCCTCGGTGCCGGGATAGTTAAACAGGCCTTCCTGGGGGAAGACGCAAATTTCGATATCCATTGCCCAGGCATAATCGGCCTTGAGCCGCTTGATGGCGTCAAAGCCCGCCAAGCCGATGCCCGGATCAATTTCCACATGGGTGCGCACCGCATTGGTGCCCTCGGTAATTGCCTTTTCAATCACACGCGCACCACGGGCGTAGATATCATCCTCGGTAAAGCCGCTTTTGGCATTGGCGACCGCACTAATCGCACCCTTTAACGTGCCGGTTTCGTTTTTGGCACGATCCAGGATGCAGGCCTTATCAAGGTGGATATGGCTTTCAACAAAGCCCGGGCTGATCAACTGACCCGCAGCATCAAAGCTTGGGGCGTCGCCGCCAATCGACGTGCCAATTTCAACAATCTTTCCGTTCGCCACGGCCAGATCGACAAGCGAACTTTCACCGGGCAGGCAGGCGTTCCTCACCAGATAATCAAGCATGTTCGTGTGCTCCCTGTTCAGGGTTATTATTGCCTTGTTCAGCACCACCAAGATAAGCAGCAATCAGACGTTCGTCCTGCCGCAAATCGGCAGCCTTGCCCTTGGCGACCACCTGCCCCTGTTCAAGGACATAGGCGTAATCGGCCACCGAAAGTGCCATGGTTGCCATCTGATCGACCAGAAGGATGGTGACACCCTCGTCGCGCAATTCGCCCAGAATGGCGTAGAGCTCCTCGACCATGGCCGGCGCCAGACCAAGCGATGGTTCATCCAGCAACAGCGCCTTGGGCTTGGCGACCAAACCACGCGCAATTGCCATCATTTGCTGTTCCCCACCTGACAACAAACCGGCCTGGCTGTTGATGCGATCGCGCAGACGCGGGAAACGGTTCAGGATGGCTTCAAGTTCATCGGAACTAACCGGTTTGGGTTGCTTATAAGCCCCCAATTCGATGTTTTCGCGCACGGTCAGTTCCGGGAAAACCTGACGGCCTTCGGGCACCAGAACCAAGCCCTGCTGCACGATCTGATGCGGGGCAAGGTCATGGATATACTCGTTGTTCAAAACGATCTTGCCATCCACGGGGCGCAGCAACCCGGCCAGTGCGGTCAGGAAGGTTGACTTGCCCGCACCGTTTGCGCCCAAGAGTGCGACCATTTCGCCCTGACGGACTTTAAGATCGATGGAATGCAGAACCGGTGCGGCACCGTAACCAGCCGTGAGACGCAGGGTTTCAATCACCGGGGAGTCCCCAGCCTCAAACGGGATCGGACGCGGGCGGGCCTTCATTTCACCATCGCCAAGATAGGCGGCAATGACCTGCGGGTCTTTTTGAACGGCCTGGGGTGTATCAAAGATGATCGGTGTGCCGGCATCAACCGCCAAAATCTGATCGGAAATGCCCATGACCATTTCCATATCATGTTCTACCAGAACCACGGTAATCCCGGCATCGGCCAGCTGGCGCAGCAATTTCGCCAGTGACACCTTATCGGCATGCATCAGACCAGCAGCCGGTTCATCCAGCAACAGCACACCGGGCTTGGTGGCAAGGGACCGGGCAATTTCAACCAGCCTGCGATCGACATGCGGCAAATCACCGGCACGGGCATCGATATCCCCGCCATAGCCACAAAAGGCCAGAAGCCCGGCGGCATGGTTGCGGTTGGCGTCTGAGGCAATCGCACTGAACGGCTTGCCAAAGCGGCCAACCGGAATGCCCGCAATCACATTGTCGATCACTGACATATTTTCAAACAAACGGGTCGCCTGATAGGTGCGCGCAATGCCATTGCGGGCGGCAAAATCGGTCGGCTTGCCAGCGATGTCCTGATCGCCGATGCAAACAGTTCCTTCGGTTGGTTTGTAAAACCCGCTGATGATGTTCAGAAGCGTGGTTTTACCCGCCCCGTTCGGGCCGATGATCGATGTCACATCACCCGGCTTGGCGGTAAAGGACACGCGATTGACCGCCTTTACCCCGCCAAAGGCAATGGACAGGTTTTCAACCACCAGCCCATCTGATTTGGCGTAGGCTTTCAATCCTGCCTCGATCTCGTTGGCCGGGGTTGCGGTGACACCGCGCTTGATCAGCGGGATGAAGCGCGCGATCACGCCGACAATGCCGCGCGGGGCAATCAACAGAACCACGATCAAAAGACCACCAAAAATCAGCAGGCGATATTCGGCAAAGTCGGCGAGAAATTCCGGCAGCAGCACCGAGACCGAAGCCCCCACCAGCGGCCCCAGAACCGTGCCCGCCCCGCCCAGAATGACGGCAAACAGATACAGGATTGATTGGCTGAGCGGGAAATTGGAAGGAGCGATAAACATCATAAGCGGCGCAAACAACGCCCCGGCAAGCCCCGCCATGGCAGCCGCAATGGCAAAGCCGGTCGCCTTGACGGCAAAGGCGTTATAGCCCAGCGAACTTGCGGCAATTTCGGCATCGCGCATGCTGGTCATCGCCATGCCCCAGCCACTGATCGCCAAACGGCGGAACGCCAAAAGCGCGACCCCGGCCAGAACAACGCACAGCATGACAAGGTCACGTTCGCTAAACATATAGCCAAACAGTTCGGGCATCGGGAAGCCCATCAGGCCATTTTGCCCACCGGTGAGCACCCGCCATTCAATCGCGCCATGTTCGACAATAAAGGCAAAGGCAATCGTCACCATGGCAAGGAACGGCCCCGCCATCCGCACCGCCGAAAGGGCCAAGACGCAGCCCGCCAATCCGGCAATCACGGTGGCAGCAATCAGTGCCAGCCAGAAATTCAGCCCCGCCAAGGTCAAGATCGCACTGGCATAGGCGCCGATGGCAAAGAAACCAACCTGCCCCAGCGACACAAGACCGGTCAGGCCATACAAAACGTTCAAGCCAACACATAAAACCGTGGTGATGGCGACAAGACCGATGACGAACTGGGTATAGCCGCCCGTGATGGCAACGCCGATCAATCCGGCGATGATGGCAGCGAGGATCGTCACATCAAGGGCGACGGGTTTGTTGAGTTTGGGCATGGGATTTTTAAGCTTCATATCGCGTTTCATCATCAGACCTTCTTGATCGCAGCACGGCCAAACAGGCCACTGGGTTTGATGGTCAGAACCGCGATGACAAGCGCGAAGACGACGATGAAGGTGTAGGACGAACCGAGATAGGTGGTCACACCGGCCTCAACCAAGCCATAGATAAAGCCAGCCAACATCACGCTATAAGCCGATGTCATGCCGCCCAGAATGGCCACCGCAAAGGCCTTAAGACCAAACAGCGTGCCCATATCCGAATGCACCGAAAATAGCGGCGCAATCAAAAGCCCGGCACAGCCCGCCAGCATGGATGAAATGGCAAAGGACCCGGTTACCATCAATGTGGTGTTGATCCCCATCAGCTTGGCCGCCTGTTGGTTTTGCACAACGGCCAAAAGGGCGCGACCATGACGGGTCCGGCGGAACAGCGCATTCAGCGCCAAGGCCACACCAATGGCGGCAGCCGGGATCAGGATTTGTTGCGGATAAACACCGGTGCCAAACACATTCCAGCTTTCACCGACAAGGGCGGATGGCAGCGTGCGGGGTTCATTGCCAAAGGTAAACAGCACGGCGTTATCAAGCAAAATACCACCTGCGACAGTTGCCATCAGCCAGGCTTCGGAATTGCGAACGGCAAATGGGCGGACAAGGAAAAATTCCACCATGATACCGGCAAGCCCGCAGCACAGAATGGCCAGCGGATAGCCGACAATGACCGGGAAACCGTATCGCTCGCAAAACACAAAGCCCAGAACGGCGCCCAGCATCACCATCGACCCTTGGGCAAAATTGACCTTGGAGGACACCGAATAAGTAATCTGGAAGCCAAGCGCGATCAGGCCATACATACTGCCCAGACCGATGCCGGTTATCAGAGCTGCGATTAAGAGTGTCATTGCCAGTTGCCTGCTTATGCCGTGCACATGCGTGCATCATTTAAAATGGATAAATCCCCGGATGGCGCGCATTGGGGAACGCGCCATCCGAGTTTGATAAAGTGCTTATTTGATCGGAATGATCTGGCCTTCGACGAAATGCGCGAAGGTGTAGTCTTCCGGACCAAGCGCATCCTGATCGTCCGGGGTGAACGGCGTGTCATAGGTTTTGATCATGCCTTCAACACCGCTGATTTCGTACATGGCTTCGCGAATGGCGGGACCATCGGTCGAACCGGCCTTTTCAATCGCCGCTGCGATCAGAAGGGTCGCGTCATAGGCATTGGCAATGCCCGTTGCCGGGGTTACGTCGGCAAGGGTTTCGATCTCCGGGAATTTTTCCTGAAGTTTGACGAACATCGGATTGGCCGGATCGGTAAACAGATAGGTCTGGATGAAATGGACTTTTTCGCCCGACTTGCCTGCCAGTTCGGTGAAGCGGCCACCGGCCGGACCCCAATGCGAGGAAATCGGAACATCCCAACCCATACGATCAAGCGACTTGATCACCTGTGCGGTCGGGGCCACGTTGGCAACGACGAACAGGGAATCAGCGCCATTTTCCTTCAGACGGGTCAGCTGCGGGACAACATCAACGTCGTTTGATTCAAACTTTTCGATCCCGGCATGGTCCATGCCGCGTTTTTCAAGCGCCTTGAGCAAGCCCTTTTCATTCGACTCCCCCCAAGGGTTGTTGATCAGGATCATGCCCGGTTTCTTGGCACCGTAATTGGCGATCAGATATTCGGTGATGGCTTCATCGACATATTCATCAACGGCCGAAACACGGAAGACATAGTTTTCATCCGCACCGTTTTTGGTGATGCCGGTGCCAGCGGCCCATGGACCGATGAACGGAATTTTCTGTTGGTTAACGTACGGCACGATGGCAAAGGATACCGGCGTATCAAGACCGCCAATGATCGCAGCAACGCCTTCGCGCTGGGCAAGTTCACGGGCGGCAACCAGCCCCTTGCCCGGGTTGCTTTCATCATCACGCGATACAAGTTCAAGCGGCTTGCCCAGAACGCCACCCTCGGCATTGATCTTGTCCATCGCAAGCGTAATGCCGCGGGTGATGGCTTCACCCGATTTGGCCGACTGGCCGCTAAGGGCGGCAACAAGGCCAAGCTTGATGGTGTCGTCTGCACGGGCATCATGGGCAGGCAGAACTGCGGCAAACATCATTGCAGCAGCCGCGCCCAGAAGGGCGGCACGTCGTGTTATTCTTGGCAAAGGCGAAGAAATAGGCATGTGAGACTCCCTGATTATGTGTCTGCGTCGTCCGGCGTCGCAAATGCGTGTTGCGCACCAAATCGTCACCGCACTGCAGCAAAGGCCATGCCAAGAATCAGAATCATTTAAAATCAACGCTTTGCGAATTTTTCTGTTACTCCTCAAAGCAGAAATGCCTCATGTATACGCAAATTGCATGCAATTTTTGCATAAAATTAGTGCATGCAAAATTTCTGCACAGCGTTTATGCTGTTTCAGATCAATTGCCGATAACAGAGGACCTTCTAATGAGTGACCAGACCGCGGAAAATGTGCTTGATACCTTGCCGCCAGAGGCGCAGACGGTGCGTGATTTTCTTGATGCATCCATGAAGCCCGACCCGGAACTGGCCGCGACTTTTATGTCGGATGATGTCGTCATCACCTTTACTGACGGTCAGAAATACGACCACCCGTCGGGCACGACCGCCTTTAACGCGGCACGTTATAAATGGGTGAAAAAGAAGTTCGGCCAGTTCGATGTTGCGCAGACCAATGGCCAGACTGTTGTGTACAGCACCGGCTGGCTGTATGGCGAATGGCCCGATGGCACCCCGTTTGAAGGCAACCGGTACATCGACCGTTTCGTGATTGAAAACGGCAAGATCGTCAAAATGGATGTCTGGAATGAAAGCGCGGAACGCATTCTGATCCGCAAGGGCATCAAGGCATAGCTGCGATTGCATGCAACACATACAGACCATACAGCAAATCTTTTGCCCGCCATTGCAGATGGCGGGTTATCAGCTGTGTGATCGCAGTGGTGAATTAGGCCCCTCCGTCGCGGACCTTCTTGGCATAGGGTTCCAGCGCGTCGAGATACAGAAGCGGCCCGCCTTCCTCAGTCGTAAACAGGGCCCGGTCGGCAACCGCCGTCAGATGATGGCGCATCAGTTTGCGCGCCGCGTCCTCGTCCCCCTTGGACAGGGCCTCGATGATCTGGCGGTGTTCCTGAATACCGCAATCGGTCGAATGCGGGCGGGCATAGAGCGACAAGGTCAGGCCGCAGCGATAGCCGATTTCCTCAACATAACGCAGGAGGACCGGGCTTCCGGCAAGCTTTGCCAAAAGGATGTGAAATTCAGTGGCAAGCCGGATCGAAATTGGTTCGGACGCGTTTTCGGCCTCGACTTCCTTGGCAAGGTGGGCTTCAAGCTCGGCCAGCAATTCCGGGCTCATATTCTTGATCACCCGGCTGATGACAAGGTCTTCGATCTGGGTGCGAAGTTCAAACAGATCGCGGGCTTCTTCAAGGCTGGGCTTGGCAACCATCGCACCCTTGTTGCGCCGAAGCTCCACCAGACCTTCGGCGGCAAGCCGTTCAAGCGACTGGCGAATCAGGGTTCGACTGACGCCGAAACGCTCACCCAGCGAATCTTCGGGCAGCTTCATGCCGGGCATCAACACGCGTTCGAGAATTGCCGAACGCAATGCCGAACTGATCATGTCTGTGCGATGCTTTGCCTTGTCCGCAGCTTTCATCCCGATCCGCCAAGTTTCTTGTTTCGAAGATTTTATTACCTGCGCTTGTATAAAGGATTGCATGCAATTTCACCAGAACCGATCCACGCGCAACCCGAACCAATTTAAACGCAACCACTTTGGCTGAAAGAACCAGGCCCATGACCGCACACCCAAATCCATCCAAACATCGCGCCATGGTGACAAGCCCCAGCACGGCAGCCAGCGAAGCCGGGGCGCAAGTCTTGCGCGATGGCGGCACCGCGATTGAAGCGGTTGTCGCGACAACCGCCGTGTTAGCGGTAACCTACCCGCATTTCTGCGGTATTGGCGGTGATGCGGTGTGGATGGTTTCCGATGACACCGGAAGCGTGCAGTCTTTCCTTGGTATTGGTCAGGCGGCTGGAAACGGTGGCGATAACATCACGCCGGGTACCCCAATCCCGTTGCGTGGTCCGGGATCCACGCTGACCACGGCCTGTACAGTGGATTCCTGGCAACACGCACTTGATCATTCGGCAAGCAACTGGGGCGGGACCAAAAGCCTGTCGGAGCTGATCACACCCGCGATTGACCTAGCAGAAAACGGTTTTGCGATCAGTCCGTCACAATGCTTCTGGCTTGATTTCCGCAAAGAGGAAATCGCCAATTGGCAGGGTTTCATGGATGTCTTCACCCCAGAGGGTCGCATGCCCAATGCCGGCGAAACCTTCCAGCAGCCGCAACTGGCCAACAGCCTGAAACGCATTGCCGAATTTGGTGCGCGTGATTTTTATGAAGGCGGGCTTGCGGATCAGATTATCAAGGGCCTGTCGGCAGCCCGATCGCCGATCACCAAAGCTGATCTAGCAAAAACCCATACCAGAACCGTCGATGCGGTTTCACTTCCTTATGGTGACGTGACCCTGTTTGCCCCGCCTGCCCCAACGCAAGGGCTGGCGACACTTATGACCATGGGTGTGTTGCGCGAACTGGGTGACAAGGACTGGGCCGAAGGAACAGCGGATCACTACCATCTGGTGGTTGAGGCGATCAAACGCGCATTCTTGAAGCGCGATCAGATCGCCGACCCCGCTTTCACCGACACCGATTTTGCAGCCCTTCTCGACCAGGCCGGGTTGGCATCCGATGCCAAAGACATCTCGCCCACCAAGGCACTTGAATGGCCGTATCCGTTCCGGCATGGCGATACAGTGTTCCTTGCCGCCAAGGACGCCAATGGCAATTGCGCAAGTGTCTTGCAAAGCACCTATTTCGATTGGGGCAGCGGGGTTGTCGCGGGCGATACCGGCATTGTCTGGCAAAATCGCGGGGCGGCGTTTAGCACCGATCCCGCCCACCCGAATGCCTTCGCACCCGGCAAGCTTCCGTTCTATACGCTGAACCCCGGCATGGCGCTGAAAGACGGCAAGCCGCATTTGCTCTATGGGACGCAAGGCGCCGACGGACAGCCGCAAACGCTTGCCATGCTGTTAACCCGGTTGCTTGATTTCGGCCTGTCGCCGGCGGACGCCCTTGCCAAGCCGCGCTTTCTGTTGGGCAAGACGTTTTCAGATACCAATGACAGCCTGAAACTTGAAGTCGATGCCGGGGATGACGTGTTTGACGAACTGGCCGAACGTGGCCACATCCTGCGCGCCATTGAGCAACAAAGTGCGCTTGCCGGTCAGGCCGGGATCATTCGCATCGAGGGTGACGGCTTTGTCGATGGTGCACATGATCCGCGCAGTGACGGTATGGCGATTGGCGTCTGAGCCGCCATCTGCACAACACCCTACACACAACGGAAAAGGCCGCGCCCCGTAGGCACGGCCTTACCTGTTCCGAAGCCCCCCTTACAACTAAGCTTCGGAAACTTCCCCCCAAGCAAAAGATGCTAGAAAGACTCAGATCGCAAGGTACTGATCACGCAGTTCCTCATCATCCAGAACAGCCTGCGCGGTCCCGTCAAAGACGATCTCGCCGCTATCCATGATGATGGCACGGTCAGCCAGTTTCAGGGCCGCAATCGCATTCTGCTCAACAATGATGGTGGTAATGCCAAGCTTCTTGACGTTTTGCAGCGTCTTTTCGATTTCCTGAACAATGACCGGTGCCAGACCTTCATAAGGCTCATCAAGCAGCAGGAGCTTGATGTCGCGGGCCAGTGCACGGCCAATCGCCAGCATCTGCTGTTCGCCACCGGAAAGGGTGATGGCTTCCTGTTCCGCCCTTTCGCCAAGGCGCGGGAACAGTTCATAGATGCGCTGGATCGACCAGCCATGCGGCTCGGCGATCTGGGCAAGTTCAAGGTTCTGCTGAACCGTCATGCCCGGAATGATGCGCCGATCTTCCGGCACAAGCTGCAGGCCGAGGCGTGCAGCCTGCCATGCCTTCATTTCGTGCAACGGCTGGTGATCAAGCCAGATTTCACCGTGCTTGAGCTCCGGATCCCCCATGCGCGCAAGGGTACGCAGCGTTGAGGTCTTGCCCGCCCCGTTACGTCCGAGAAGGGCAAGAATTTCACCCTCGCGGATGTCAAAGGACAGCCCCTGGACGATGTAGCTTTCACCGTAATAGGCGTGGATGTCATAGACCGAGAAAAACGCCGGATCTCCACCCTTTTTGCGGACGGGTTCCTGTTTTGGCAAAGCGTTCATACCGTTTCCCCTCCGAGATAGGCTTCCTTGACCCGTGGGTCGTTACGTACTTCTTCGGGCGTGCCTTCACAAATGATGGCGCCCTGAGCCAATACACTGATGCGATCAGCCAAGCTGAACACAACATGCATGTCGTGTTCAATGATCACCTTGGTCATGCCGCGTTCCTTGATCCGTTTGAGCAGATCAATCGTGCGGTTGGTGTCATGGCGGGACATACCCGCTGTCGGCTCATCGAGCAGGAACAGCTTGGGATGCTGGCCAAGGCACATGGCCAGTTCCAGACGGCGTTTGTCACCACGTGACATGGAGCCGGCAAGATGATCCTTGTGTTCAAGCAGACCGACGTCTTCAAGAAGATGCTCGGCATGTTCGAGGACTTCTTTCTCCGCAAACAGGCTGCTGAGGAAGTTCATCTTGAAAATGCCTTCGCGCTTGGCAAAGGCCGGGACCATCACATTTTGCAAAAGCGACAGTTCCGGGAAGATTTCCGGCGTCTGGAAAACACGTGCAACACCAAGCTGGTTGATCTCGTGCGGTTCCTTGCCGGTCAGAACCTGATCGCCAAGCAACACACGACCGCGGCTTGGCGCAAGGCGCCCGACAATCACGTTCAGCAATGTCGATTTGCCTGCACCGTTTGGCCCGATGATTGCGTGCACGGTGCCTTCCTTGACCCGAAGGTTGATATCGGAAAGCGCCTGCAGACCGCCAAAGTTCTTGTCGACGTCGGTGACGTCAAGAATGTATTCGGACATGGATCAGACCTCCCCCGCCGATGTTTGTTCTTTTTCTTTGCTTTCATGGCCGTCGGATTTCGGCTCGGACTTGTTACGCTTGAACAGCAGACGCGACAGGCGACTGATACCTTCCATGATGCCACCGGGCAGGAAGATCACGATCAGCATGAAGACAAGGCCAAGGGTCAGATGCCAACCTTCGCCAACAAACAGGCCGACCACGGATGCAACCGGGTGCGCCAGCCAGTCCGGCAGGAAGGAGAAGGCGTTAAGCAGAACGGTATCGTTAAAGGCCGAGAAGATGTTCTCGAAATACTTGATGATACCAGCGCCGAGAAGCGGACCAATCAGCGTCCCAACACCACCAAGGATCGTGATCAGAACGACCTCGCCCGATGCAGTCCACTGCATGCGCTCGGCCCCTGCCAGCGGATCGGTCACCGCCAGAAGCGAACCGGCAAGACCGGCATACATGCCCGAGATGACAAAGGCCGTCATCAGATAGGGACGCGTGCTGAACCCGGTATAGCCCATGCGGTTCTGGTTTGACTTGATCGCGCGCAGCTTAAGCCCGAACGGCGAGCGGAAGATACGCAGATAGATGAAGAACGAAATCAGCATCAGGGCCGCACAGATATAGAAGCCCGAATACCCGATCCCCTCAATCCCGAACAGGTTCGGGGTCGGAAGCGATCCGTCCGGAACGATGCCCGACATGTGATCAAGAACGCGCGGGTCGGACTGTTCAAGCTGCAGACCGGTTTCACCGTTGGTGATCGGGGTCAGAACCGAATAGGCCAGGTTATAGGACATCTGCGCAAAGGCCAGTGTCAGGATCGAGAAGTAAATCCCCGAACGACGCAAAGACACAAAGCCGATGGCGAGCGCAAACAGACCGGACAGAACCGTGCCAAATATCATCGCCGGAATGACGTTCATCGACAGCAGCTTGAACGACCAGACGGCGGTGTACGATCCGACACCCAGAAAGGCCGCGTGACCAAAGGACAGATAACCGGTCAGACCAAACAGAATGTTATAGCCGATGGCAAAGATGCCAAAGATCATGAACTTCTGCATCAGATCAGGGTAGGCCGCCCCGAAGGGCTGCAACCACAAAGGCATGGTCAGGACCACGGCCGAAAGGATGGCCATGAAGATCATATCTTTTTTGGGCGAGACGATTTTTGTATTGGACATTTTTTTAGCTCTCCATCACGCCCCGGCGTCCCAGCAAACCACGCGGACGGGTCAGCAGAATGACGACGGCAACAAGGTAGATGATGATCTGGTCAATCCCGGGGAAGATGTCTTTCACCTCGGTCATGGACGAGAAGGACTGCAGAATCCCGAGCAGGAAGCCAGCGGCCACCGCACCGGGCAAAGAGCCCATACCACCCACAACAACGACAACGAATGACAGCACCAGGAAGTCCATGCCCAGATGGTAATCCGGGGGAAGAACCGGCGTATACATCACACCTGCCAGACCCGCGACCACGGCCGCGATGCCAAACACAATCGTAAAGCGACGTTCAATATTGATGCCCAGAAGTTCGACCGTTTCACGGTCAGCCATCCCGGCACGCACCACCATCCCGTAGGTGGTGAAATGCAGGAACGAGAAGACCAAACCGATGGTCACCAGCGAGAACGCCAGATAAATCAGACGCCACCACGGATAAACCACAGCTTCGCCCAGACCAAAGATCGCACCAACGGCTGCAGAACCCGAAACGATATCAGGTGCCCCTTGCGGGATCGGGTTTGCGCCAAAGGTCGCCTTGACCAGTTCCTGAAGAACAATGGCCAGACCAAAGGTCACAAGAATCTGCTCGGCGTGAGGACGCTTGTAGAAATACCGGATGAGAGATCGTTCCATGACAATGCCGATTAACAACATCACCGGTATTGCCAGGATGATCGATAACGGTACCGACCAGTCAATGATCGCCGTTCCGGTATCGCCAAACCACAGTTCGAGGTAAGGCGTTTCCTTGTAGGCGTCAAAGAAGGTGACCGACTCATCCTTGACCTTGACCGAGAGGGTCAAAAGTTTTTCCAGAGTTACCGCGCAAAACGCGCCCATCATGAAGATGGCACCATGCGCGAAGTTCACCACGCCAAGCGTGCCGAACACCAGGGTCAGACCAAGTGCAATCAGTGCATATGCACCGCCCTTGTCCAGACCATTCAGGATTTGAAGAAATATAGCGTCCATCAGTTATCCGCCGCGTATTCGTAAGGGGACTTAGTCAAAAGTCGTATAGGCCGAGGCCAGAGGGCAAACGGGCCGGCCATTGGGAGATGGCCGGCCCTGCTTGCATCAATGTTGGGTGTATCAGACCTGATACGGACCCAGTTCTCCGCCGAACATATCGGCCGGATATTCGACCTGTGCACGCGGAACGTTCTTGACGACTTCGAGAAGGTCGAAGTTGGACTGCGGGTTTTCTTTACCACGCACAACCAGAACGTCTTTGAAGCACTGGTGATCTTCTGCACGATACAGGGTCGGGCCGTTGCCCGCGCCATCGAACTCGAAGCCTTCGAGCTGTTTGATGACTTCCCAAGGTGCGAAGGTACCGGCCATTTCGCAGGCGTTTGCATAAAGCAGCGTCTGGACGTAGCAGGTGTGTGCAGCCTGGGACGGCGGGAAGCCGTATTCCTGACCGAACGATTTCACGAAGGCCTGCGAACCGGCATCCGTCAGCGACCAGTGCCAGTTGGTGGTACCAAGGATACCTTTTGCAGCTTCGCCAGCACCCTGTGCCATCAGGCGGGAATACAGCGGAACAACGATTTCGAAGTTCTTGCCATTCACCTGCTTGTCACGCAGACCGAACTGAACAGCCTGGGTCAGGGAGTTGACCATGTCCTTACCATAGTGGTTCAGGATCAGGACATCTGCGCCAGAGTTCAGAACCGGGGTGATGTACTGCGAGAAGTCACCAGCACCAACCGGGGTACGAACGGTGTTCACAGTTTCCCAACCGATATTCTCGGTCGCGGCCTTGATCGATTCTTCCTGGGTCCAGCCCCAGGTGTAATCAGCCGTCAGGTGGTAAGCGCGGCGCTCGTTGCCATACTCATCAAGCAGAACCGGCGCGATCGCCTGGCCGGACATGTAAGCGTTGAAGAAGTGGCGGAAGCCATAACGCTTTTTGTCTTTACCTGTGGTGTCGTTCGAGTGGGTCAGACCCGCCATGAAGATGACGCCCATTTCCTGGCAAAGACCCTGCACGGCAATTGCCACACCAGAGGACGAACCACCGGTGACCATTGCCACATTGTCTTTTTCAATCATACGCTTTGCAGAAGCACGCGCAGCATCGGACTTGGTCTGGGTATCACCGGTCACGAACTCGACCTTCTTGCCGAGGATGCCGTTACCCTTGAGCTCAAGCGGCTTGATGGTATTGAGCATACCACCGTCGCCTTCGCCGTTGATGTGCTTGACCGCAAGCTGGTAGGCACGCAATTCGTCAGCACCCTCATCGGCATACGGGCCGGTCTGCGGCACGTTGAAACCGAGTTTGACGCTGGCAGCGCTACCCGGATCGCCACGGAAGGTCTGGGCATGCGCGTTCTTGATGAAATGCATCGGGAAAGTGCCGCCGATGAGGGCTGCACCAGTGGTTGCCGCGGAACCCTTAAGGATCGTACGACGAGATACATTTCCGATAAGCTTAGTCTCCGACATGGTTTTCCTCCCCAATGTCTTGGGATCTGTTTCAGAGAAATCTGAGGTCTGTTTTCTGGTTCTTTTTTTTTAACGACCTGACAAAACAATGAGGAGCAATTGAAAATGAATCAACACCTAGTTGATATAAAACAGTTTTTTTGTAAATATATATGTGACCGTTGTGAAAATTTGTAAATCTTGTCAACAGGTAAGACTTTAGTATGGCGCGACAGGCCCCCATCGGACACCGCATTCGCGGTCGGCGAAAAGACATCGGAATGACCCAGAATGCCTTGGCAAAGGCTGCTGGCATCTCGGCTTCCTACCTTAATCTGATCGAACATAACCGCCGCTCCATTGGCGGCGGATTGCTGATGCGGATCGCCGAGGCGCTTGAAATTCAGCCGCACACATTATCAGGATCCGAGGAAAGCCGATTGCTGTCCGATCTGGCCGAGGCCGCCTCGGACCCGGTGTTTCGCACAACCCCGGTTGAAAGCCGCGAGTTCCCGGCCATGATCGCCGCAGCCCCGGGCATGATCACCGCGTTCCTGTCCCTTTACCGGGCCTATCGCAGTGGCCTTGATGATATAGATGCCCTGTCCGAGCGGCTCAGCCACGACCCGTTCCTGACCGAAGCCAGCCATTCGATCCTGACGCGAATCACCTCGATCCGCACCGTGGCCGAGATTTTTGATGACTATGACGACCTTGCACCGGATCAACGCGCCCGGTTTAACGCGACCTTGGTGCGCGAGTCCCAGCGCCTTGCAGAATCCGCGACCGAGATTTTCAACTTTCTTGAACGCGGGGAAGCCGGTCGCCCGGCCGCCAGCCCGGCCGAGGAAGTCGACGATCTGCTTTATGACAATGCCAACCACTTCCCGACCCTGGAAGAACACGCCAACAAGATGCGTCCGATCATTGATCCGGACGGCGGGCTTTATCTGACAGATCTGATCAATTATCTCGAAAACAGTCACAAGACACGGATCGAACGCCTGCCATCCGAGGAATTCCTGACAGGCGGCCACCAGTGGGATGCCAAAAACAATACATTGCGCATTTCGCGCGCCCTTCCGATCACCTCAGCACGTTTTCAGGCTGCCCGCACCATCTGTCGGCTCGAAGCGGCCGATCCGATCAATGAAATCATTGAGCGCGCCCAAATCGGCAGCACGGCCGGACAGGTTCGCGCATCCGAGGCCCTGATTTCATATGCTGCTGCGGCCTTGCTGTTTCCCTATGACCTGTTTCTGGATGATGCGCGCAGCATGCGCCATGACATCGAATTGTTGCAGCAACGCTATGCGGCAAGCTGGGAACAAATCTGCCACCGCCTGACGACACTCCGCCGTCCGGGCGCCGAAGGCATTCCATTCCATCTGGTGCGTACCGACATTGCCGGAAACATTTCCAAACGCTTTTCGGCATCCGGCCTGCAATTGCCACGCTATGGCGGGGCCTGCCCGCGCTGGGTCGTGCACGAAGCCTATACCGCGCCCGAACGCGTCATTCCGCAGTTTGTCCGCCTGCCGGACAACAGCGAATATCTGTTTGTCGCGCGCGCGCTTAGATCCGGTGCCGGGGGATATGGCGTGCCGCGTTCAGTGCATTCGGTGATGATCGGTTGCGACACGGCGTTTTCAAATGACGTTGTCTATGGCGACCGACTGTCGCTGGATCGCCCGGAATCCGCCGTTCCGGTCGGGATTGCATGCCGCCAGTGCCCGCGCGAAGACTGCGCCCAACGCGCCTATGAAATGGCTGATGGCACGCCTAAAACAACCGCGAAATAGCTGGCAGTTGCCTGTTAAAGTGAAGCCTTATGTATACCACCCCAAAGTAGCATTATCATTCAGACCATAAGCCGCTAGGATTGGGAATATAACAATCCGAAAAATCGGGAGAACGTCCTTGAATGAGAGACCAAAGGTCTTGATTGCCGAAGACGAGGAAACCATTGTCGAATCACTCAGCTTTCTGATGGAAAAGGAAGGCTATGATGTTAGCGTCGCCACAGATGGCCGGACCGCAATTTCCATGATTGCGCGCGACATCCCGGATATGGTTTTGCTTGATGTAATGATGCCCGTTTGCGACGGGTTTGAAGTCGTGCGCGCAGCGCGCAATGACCCCAATACCCGACAAATTCCGATCATGATGCTGACGGCCAAAACCCGCGAGGTGGACCGGCGCAAGGGGCTTGAGCTTGGCGTGGATGATTTTGTCACCAAGC
The DNA here is from genome assembly GCF_011806525.1 of Thalassospira sp. HF15. Lineage (GTDB taxonomy): Bacteria > Pseudomonadota > Alphaproteobacteria > Rhodospirillales > Thalassospiraceae > Thalassospira. The sequence continues at coordinate 104,621 of NZ_JAAVKI010000005.1, forward strand.
CATTCTCGACACGTGACGTCGTATCCCGGGTCAAAGCCCTGCTGGAACGCGCAGAAAACTGAAACGCGGTTTGCGTTCCGCATCAACTGGCAGGAGGCCCCCATCACACCGCCACGCAGACTTACCGAACGCGCCCTTGTCCTGATGCTGGTGGCCCTGTTCATCTGGCTGCCGCCGATTGTGGGGATGTTTTCGCTTGATGGCACGATCCTTGGCCTGCCGATCCTGTTTGTCTATTTCTTTGCCGGATGGGCAATTCTGATTGCGCTTTGCGCCATTCTGACACGCGCGCTGCGCCACGCTGCCCAGACCGAGAGGAAATAGCCCATGCTTTCCTCGGAACTGGTTATCCTTGTCTCGCTGATCTATGTCGGCCTGCTGTATGCAATTGCATGGTGGGGCGACAAGCGTGCACGCGATGGCCATTCCTGGGTGCGTAATCCGACGGTCTATACCCTGTCGATTGCTGTATATTGCACGTCCTGGACGTTTTATGGTGCAGTTGGCACCGCGGCGCGCAACGGACTTGAATACCTGACGATCTATCTGGGTCCGACCGTGATCTTTCTGGGCTGGTGGTTTTTGCTGCGCAAGATGCTGCGCATTTCCAAGGCCCATCGCATCACCTCGATCGCCGACTTTATATCGTCGCGCTATGGCAAAAGCACACAGCTTTCCGTCCTTGTCACCCTGATCGCGGTGATCGGCACCACGCCCTATATCGCGCTTCAGCTGAAAGCGATTGCCACCAGTTACACCGTGCTGACTGGCTGGGAATTCGGCATGATCGAACCGGTCCGCGAAACGGTCAGCATCTTTTCCGACAGTGGCTTTTGGGCCGCCGTTGGCCTGACGCTTTTTGGCATTCTGTTTGGCACGCGCTTCATTGATGCTGATGAACATCACGAAGGCATGGTTGCTGCCATCGCTTTTGAAAGTCTGGTCAAGCTGTTTGCCCTTCTGGCTGTCGGGTTCTTCGTGTCCTTTGTCATGTATGACGGGCTTGGCGATCTGTTTGCACAATCGGCCGAAAACGCCGATACGGCAAAACTTCTGGTGCTGCCCGAAGGTGGCAGCTCGCGCTGGCTGACCCTGATGATGTTATCCATGGCGGCCATTTTGTGCCTGCCGCGTCAGTTTCAGGTCATCATTGTTGAAAACGTTGATGAACGTCATCTCGCCACCGCAAGCTGGGCTTTTCCGCTTTATTTGCTGGCGATGAACCTGTTTGTTCTGCCGATTGCGCTGGCCGGGCTCGGTGCGCTTCCCGTCTGGTCGGACCCGGACTTCTTTGTGATTTCCGTGCCGCTGTTTGAAGGTCAGTCGTTGCTGGCCCTTCTGGCCTATGTCGGCGGTTTGTCGGCCAGTACCAGCATGGTGATTGTCGCGACCATTGCGCTGTCGACCATGGTTTGTAACGACCTGATCGTGCCCGCCCTTTTGCGCATTCGCCCGCTCCGTCTGACCGAACGCGATGATCTGACCGGGCTTCTGATCTTTATCCGGCGGGCTTCCATCGTCGTTGTCGTATTTATGGGCTTTGCCTATTACCGCTCCGCCGGGGCAAGCGATGCGCTGGCAGAAATCGGGCTGATTTCCTTTGCCGCAATTGCGCAGTTCATCCCGATCATGATTGGCGGACTTTACTGGAAGGGCGGCACGCGCACCGGTGCGCAGGTCGCACTTACTATCGGCTTTGCTGTTTGGGGCTATACGCTTTTGCTGCCGTCGCTTGCTGATAGTGGCTGGATGGATCCATCGCTTATTCTCAATGGCGCGTTTGGTCATCCGTGGTTGCGGCCTGAAAGCCTGTTTGGGTTGAACGATTTTGCCCCGCTGACCCATGCGCTGATATGGTCGATTTCGCTGAATACGGCGGCCTATGTCCTGATCAGCCTGTTTACCGAACCAAGCGCGCTGGAACGCATTCAGGCGACCCTGTTTGTCGATGCCTTTTCGCGTAAAGGTCAGGATACGGTGATCTGGCGGTCATCGGCCTCGGCCAATGATCTTTATGAACTGGTGGAACGGTTTTTGGGGCGTGATCGCGCCTATCAATCCTTCCGTCAGTTTGACCGAAGCATTGATCCTTCCTGGCGCGGCAAGGGGGAAGCCGATGCTGACATGATCGCCTTTACCGAACGGCTTCTGGCGGGCTCCATCGGGGCGGCATCGGCGCGCGTGATGGTATCCTCGGTCGCAAAGGGCGAAATGGTCAGCCTTGATGAAGTGCTTGAGATTTTGGAAGAAACCTCACACGTCATTGAATATTCCCAACGCCTTGAAACCAAATCGCGCGAGCTTGAAAAAGCTGCCGCCGAACTGCGTGCGGCCAATGAACGGCTTAAAGAACTCGACCGGCTCAAGGATGAATTCCTGACCATGGTCAGCCATGAATTCAGAACGCCACTGACCTCGATCCGGTCGTTTTCGGAAATTCTGGTCGATTCCCCGAACCTTGACCACAAACAGACGGACCATTTCCTTGAAATCATTGTGCGCGAAAGCGAACGCCTTACGCGCCTGATTGATGACCATCTTGACCTTGCCCGTCTTGAGGCTGGGCATTCCGACTGGCGGGCGGTCGAGGTTGACCCGCGCACGGTGCTTGATGAAAGCATCGAGGCCGTCAAAGGCATGTTCGATGCCAAGGGTGTTGTCCTGACCAAGGAATATTCGCGAAATTCGGCACTTCTGCATGTGGACCGGGATCGCCTGACACAGGTCTTTATCAACCTGTTGTCCAATGCGGCCAAGTTCTCTGATCCCGACCATCCCGAGGTTTCGGTGCGCGGGGAAGCCATGGATGGCGGCTATCTGGTATCGATCACCGATAACGGCAAAGGCGTCGCGCCCGACGAACTTGAGATCATCTTTGACAAGTTTTCGCGCGGCGGCAAATACGCCGATGACAAACCAAAACCTTCGGGATCGGGGCTTGGTCTTGCGATTGCCAAGCATGTTGTCGAACACTGCCAGGGCAAGATATGGGCCGAAAGCCCGCCGGGGCGTGGGGCAACTTTCCGAGTCTTTATCCCCGGCAAGATCATGGAGGCCATTGATCCGGTCAAACCCGGCACATCTGATCAATAGCCCGAATAGGCCCGGCACCCGACAGAAAACAACAAAAGGCGCGTCCGTTTCCCGACGCGCCTTTTGTTTGTGCTGTCCGAGGACTGCTTATTTCATCGTCGGCATGACGAATTCAGCACCCTTGCGAATGCCGGTCGGCCAGCGCGAGGTGATGGTTTTAAGCTTGGTATAGAAGCGAACGCCTTCCGGACCATGCATGTGATGATCGCCAAACAGCGATGCTTTCCAGCCACCGAACGAATGGAACGCCATCGGGACCGGGATCGGCACGTTGATACCGACCATACCGGTCTGGGTACGCGCAGCAAATTCACGTGCGGTGTCGCCATCGCGGGTAAAGATCGCAGTCCCGTTGCCATATTCATGGTCATCAACAAGGTTGGCAGCGGTATCGAAATCATCGGTGCGCACAACCGACAGAACCGGGCCAAAGATCTCTTCCTTGTAGATCGACATATCCGGGGTGACGTCATCAAACAGGGTGCCACCGACGAAGTAGCCGTCTTCATAACCCTGCAGTTTGATATCACGGCCATCAACGACCAGCTTGGCACCTTCTTCGACACCCTTGTTGATGTAGCCAACAACCTTGTCACGATGGGCAGCGGTGACCAGCGGGCCCATTTCAGCTGCCGGATCGGTCCCCGGTGCGACGCGCAGTTCATTGATGCGCGGAACCAGTTTCTCGATCAGGGTATCGGCGGTTTCCTTGCCGACCGGAACAGCAACCGAAATCGCCATGCAACGCTCGCCAGCGGAACCGTAAGCAGCCCCCATCAGGGCATCGACCGCCTGATCCATATCTGCGTCCGGCATGATGATCATGTGGTTTTTCGCACCACCCAGCGCCTGGCAACGTTTGCCTTGGGCTGTTGCGGTTTCGTAGATGTATTTGGCAATCGGGGTGGAGCCGACAAAGCTGATGGCCGAAACGTCCGGATCAAACAGAAGCGCATCAACCGCTTCCTTGTCGCCCTGAACAACGTTGAATACGCCGTCCGGCAGACCAGCCTCGGTCAGCCATTCTGCCAGCAGAAGGGATGCCGACGGATCGCGCTCTGACGGTTTCAGGATGAAGCAGTTGCCGCACGCAAGGGCGACCGGGAACATCCACATCGGCACCATGGCCGGGAAGTTGAACGGCGTGATACCGGCAACGATACCGAGCGGCTGACGGATGGAATGACTATCAACCTTGGTGCCCACGTTTTCGGTGAACTCACCCTTCAAAAGCTGCGGCGCGCCAGTGGCAAACTCGACAACCTCGATCCCGCGAGTGACTTCGCCCAGCGCATCGGACAGCACCTTGCCATGCTCGGCGGTGATGGCGGCAGCCAGTTCTTCGGAACGGTCCTCAAGGATGCCAAGGAATTTGTTCAGAATACGCGAACGGCGCAACGGCGTGGTTGCTGCCCATTCGGCGGCGACGGCGGACGCGGATTCAACAGCGGCGCGGACTTCGGCCTTGGACGCCAGATCAACCGTCGCGCTCTCTGCACCCGTTGCCGGGTTGAAAACCGGTGCCGTGCGGCCGGACGTGCCGGCAACGCGTTTGCCGTTGATGTAATGGGTAAGTTGGGTAGCCATTGGGTTTCTCCCGATAAACCTGATGATCAGTGGGACGATCTTAATATAAGTGGGGTGTTTCCCCTAAATAACTTGATCGCATTATGACTATGCACAGGGATGCACATCAATTATCATTTTCGCAAATTCGATGTGCAAAAATTAAAGTCATCACAGGATCACCCCCACCATGGATTGGGATCGTTTCCGTATCTTTCTTGCTGTCGCCCGGCAGGGCCAGATCCTTGCCGCCGCCCATCAGCTTGGCCTCAACCACGCAACCGTCGGCCGCCAACTGACCGCCCTTGAAAAGGAACTTGGCACCAAACTGATTGAACGGCGCACCACCGGATCGGACCTGACCGCAGCCGGACGAGAATTGATGCAGGCGGCAGAGGCCGCTGAATCTGCTTTCTTGCGGGCGGGCACGGCTGTTTCCAACCAAACAGAAACCATCAGTGGCACCGTCCGCGTCGGCGTCCCCGATGGATTGGGCAACTACTTTCTCGCAAGTGAGTTGGCTCACTTTGCATCAAACCACCCGGACCTCGTCATCCAGCTGGTGCCGCTGCCACGCACATTTTCCCTCTCACAACGCGAAGCCGATATCGCCATCACACTTGATCGCCCCAAACAGGGACGTCTGGTGATCAGCAAACTCACCGACTACACGCTCAGTGTCTATGCCAGCAAATCCTATATCGAACGCTTTGGCGCGGTTGAAACCGAGGCAGATCTGACAGACCGCCTGTTTGTCACCCATATCGAAGATCTGATTTACAGCCGTGCGCTCGATTACGCCGCGCGTCTTGGCAAGTTGATGAAGCGCCGCTTTGAATGCGGCAGCGTGGTGGCCCAGATGGAAGCGGTCCGCAATGGCTATGGCATCGGCATCCTGCACGACTACGCCACCGAAGGCATCCCGGACCTCGTTCGCCTGCTGCCGGAAATCCGCTTCACCAGAAACTACTGGATGCTCCAGCACCCGGATACCAAGGACACGCGGAGTTTGGCAGCGATTGCAGAGTATATTACTCGGGTTGTCCGGAGCGCACGAAGTCGGTTCGTAGTAGAGCACTCCCTCCAAAGAGACATCATAACACACAAAAACTAACCTTAGGTTGAATTTCCCCTTGTTGCCGTGCACAAAACGAAGCTAGAATGCGGGATAATATTGTCTTTGATATTCAAACCACAAACTAGGACGAGCACTAATGGACATTGGCAAGCTTATTGAAGAAAAAGGGGCCGTTTACGCATTTCGCACGGTTGGCATAGCATTGTTTGCTGGCGGGGGTAGCGAAGCTGCAGGTGCTTTTACGTTTAGCTGGCTATCCGGCAACAGCAACCTAGGGTTGGCTTCTGTGCTAGCCGGGACACTTTTCATTGTCTCATCTTCATTACTTAACGTCTATATTAAGTCAAATATGAAGCAAGCTGAGCTTGCAAGAATGCAAGCCAAGCACCTTCGAACTCTGTCAGAAGCTTTCCACAGCATCGCCGAAAAAGAAGAACTTGCCGAGTTCGAGAGGCAGATGAATGGCCAACACTAGTTAAGTTAGAACATCAAAGATAGTGAATTCAGTTCTTTAGTAAGATTTTAAGAAGCGTTCTATCATCTTCTGCACAGGCACGCTAAAGAACTGAAAAGAATTGATAATTGACCAGTAAGGAAAGGTAGTAAGGACGGGCCTTCAGACTTGAGCTACACTGAGAACTGAAGGCAGGCAACCCTTATAATGGGTTCAAATGCTTCACTTTGATTAGCTGTTAGACTTCAACGGCGCCCTGCTCTGCTCATTCCCGGCATCAATCGCTTTCGCCATCAAGCGCAACAGCTCTGATTGTTCCTCCCCATCAAGCCCCGCCAACATGCTTTGCTGTGCTTGCTGGACGGCCGGGCTGACTTTGGCGAAGGTGTCGCGGCCCTTGTCAGTCAGGTGGAGTTCGCGCGCACGGCGGTCGCGGGTGCTGACAACGCGTTCGATATAGCCTTTCTGAACCAGACGGTCGACGACACCGGTGATGGTGGCGCGGTCATAAGCGATCAGGCCGGCCAGAGTCGCCTGATCCACGCCATCAATCTCGGCGATTTTGGCCATGGCGGCATATTGCACCGGGGTCAGGTCGATCCCGGTCTTGGCGACCTCGGCGTGGAAGATTGCCACGGCAATCTGTTGAAAACGCCGGATAAGATGGCCTGGCATCTGATCAACTTCACTCACACGCACCTCCTGATCGGGCCGTTATCTTGACAGCCCGATTAATAGTAAGCATACTTATCATTAGCACACAAATTATATAACAATCCGTAGTGCCTGTTATTTCGCAACTTCGGAGATTTGTCCAATTCGGAGGAACAATCATGCAATTCCATCTCGACGGTTTTCGCGCTGGTGACCCGACCATCGAACCGGCCAACACAGCCACTGATGCACTGCAGGGAGATACTCTGCCAAGCGAGGTGGATGTCCTGATTGTCGGCAACGGCCCGGCGGGTCTGACCCTTGCCGCCCAGTTGGCCGCCTTCCCCAACATCAAAACCCGCATCGTTGATCAGAAAGATGGCCCGATGGAACTGGGTCAGGCAGATGGCATTGCATGCCGCACGATCGAGATGTTCAATGCATTCGGTTTTGCCGAGCGGGTGTTGAAAGAAGCCTATTGGGTCAATGAAGTTTCGTTCTGGAAACCGGATCCGGCGGATCGCAGCAAGATTGCCCGGACCGACACCATTCAGGATACCGAAGACGGCCTTTCGGAATTCCCGCATGTGATCCTTAACCAGGCACGCGTGCATGATTTCTATCTTGATGTCATGCGTAATGCGCCGAACCGTCTGGAACCCGATTATTCCCGGCAAGTCATCGATGTCGCGATTGATCCCAAGGCCGGCACCAAAAGCAGCCCCAGCCACCCGGTAACTGTAACGCTTGAGCGCACTGACCCCGATCACGCCGGGCAGCGCGAAACTGTTAGGGCACGCTACGTGGTTGGTTGTGACGGGGCGCGAAGTGCGGTGCGCAAATCGCTTGGTCGCGAGCTTCGTGGTGATTCCGCCCATCAGGCATGGGGCGTGATGGATGTACTATGTGTCACGGACTTTCCCGACATCCGCAAGAAGGCCACCATTCATTCCGCCAATGAGGGCAATGTCCTGATTATCCCGCGTGAAGGTGGCTATCTGGTGCGCTTGTATGTCGAGCTCGACAAACTGGCCGAAGGCGAACGCGTTGCCAGCCGCAACATCACATCAGACCATCTGATTGCCGCCGCCCAGCGCATTCTTCATCCCTATACGCTGGATGTGAAGGAAATCGCCTGGTGGTCGGTCTATGAGATCGGCCAGCGCCTGTGTGAGAAGTTCGACAACCTCAATGGCGAGGCCTCTGCCACCCGTATTCCCAACGTCTTCATTGCCGGTGATGCCTGCCACACCCATAGCCCCAAGGCCGGTCAGGGCATGAATGTTTCAATGCAGGATACCTTTAACCTTGGCTGGAAACTGGCCGGTGTTCTTGAAGGCCGGATCAAGCCGGAAATCCTGCACAGCTATTCAGAAGAACGTCAGGCGATTGCCAAGGAACTGATCGATTTTGACGGCAAGTTCGCCAAGATGTTCAGCGCCCGCCCGAATGAGGACGGCACAACCGACAGCAATGGCGTCGATCCCAAGGAATTCCAGAAATACTTCATCCAGCAGGGCCGCTTTACCGCCGGCACCGCCACCCGTTATACGCCCTCAATCCTGACCGGTCCGGATACCCACCAGGATCTGGCAAAGGGATTTGTGATTGGTATGCGTTTCCACTCGGCACCGGTGGTGCGCTTGTCGGATGCCAAGCCGGTACATCTTGGCCATTGCGCCAAGGCCGATGGGCGCTGGCGGCTTTATGCCTTTGCCAGCAAGGAGGACCGCGGCCAGCCGGGATCAGGTATTCACGCGCTGTGTGACTTCCTGCAAAACGCCCCCATCTCGCCAATGGCAAAGTTCAACCGCAACGGCGAAGACCCGGACAGTGTTGTTGACGTGCAGGCCATTTTCCAGCAGCCCCATCGCAGCCTTGCGATTGAAGCCATGCCAAAACTTTTGCTGCCGCGCAAAGGCAAATACGGCCTGACGGATTATGAAAAGATCTATTGCCCGGATTTGAAATCGGGTGCTGATATCTTTGATCTGCGCAGCATTGATCGTGACCACGGTTGTATGGTTCTGGTCCGCCCGGACCAGTATATTTCCCATGTCCTGCCGCTTGATGCCTATGGGCAACTCAGTGCGTTTTTAAGCAACATCCTGATTGCGCAAAACTGATCGCCACCAGCAAAAACGTTCGACCGCGCAAACAAAACAAAAGCCCGTTCAATCCTGAACGGGCCTTTGAAACATCAAAAAATGACGAATGGTCATTTATTTCGCCATTCGATCTCGAACTTGGTCTGCGGCGACAAGGTGCGCAGCTTGTCTTCGAGATAGGTCTGCATTTCGACAAGACTGTTTTCGTCGGCAGCTGACATCGCGACCGTCAGAAACAGAGACGTCGCACTCAGCTCGCAGGCGCCTTTTTCGAACATCAACAAACCTGCATCGGGTTCGCGCAGGGTGCCTTTGACATCCTCGCCACGGGCCTGCAGCATCAGCCCCTTGAAATAACAAGGTGCACTGCGGAGATAAATGTCCGCAAACGCAAAGCTGTCGGCACCGCTTTGCTGCTTGGAAGTTTGAGAAACAGGGGACGTGCCTTCAATCGAAACATCCATCGATTTGACCGCATCCGGCCAGGCTTCATTCACTTTGATCGCCAGGTTAGACATGTGCATCACCAATCCTTTAAGGGCGCAATATGCGCACGGTATCCCCATACCCCTTGGACACGCATTTCACATTGCTTAAGCGCTGAACAATAATGACTATCAGTCATTTATCGCACAACACCAAAGAACGTCAATGCACTTTATCATGACAAAAATGTTCGAAATCGCGAAAGGCGCAAGCCCGAAGATGGTATTTTTGCCGCGGCACCGGCGCAAATATGCCCATTCCGGCAGAAAATCTTGGTTTTACAGAGGCATGCGCCCCGCATCACATTGGTGTGAGGCGGGTGCATCGGAAACGTTTGGGTCAACGCATAACAGGGTTGCTCAGCCCTGAATCACATCCTGACGCTGCGCGCCCAGACCATCGATTCCCAATTCCATAACGTCCCCGGGCTTCAGGAAGACCTGCGGGTTTTGCCCCATGCCGACACCGGGCGGCGTCCCGGTCGAGATAATATCACCGGGCTGCAGGCTCATGAAACGTGACAGATAGCTGATCACGAATGCGACGCCATAGGCCATGGTTTTCGTACTGCCATCCTGATAGCGCTTACCATTGACATCAAGCCACATGGAAAGGTTTTGCGGATCAGGAACCTCGTCGCGGGTGACCAGCCACGGACCAATCGGGCCAAAGGTATCGGCACTTTTGCCCTTTACCCACTGACCGGAATGTTCAAGCTGAAAGGCGCGCTCGGAGATATCATTGCTCAGGCAATAGCCTGCGACATAGTCAAGCGCATCGGCTTCATCGACGTACTTGGCATGTTTGCCAATCACCACGCCCAGCTCGACCTCCCAGTCGGTCTTGGTCGAACCGCGCGGGATTTCGATTGTGTCGTTCGGGCCGCACACAGCCGAGGTCGCCTTAAAGAAAATGATCGGTTCCGGCGGCAATTCCATGCCCGCCTCTGCGGCGTGGTCGGAATAGTTCAACCCGATACAGATAAATTTCCCCGGACGCCCGACACAGGCTCCAATGCGCGGATCACCTGACACGACCGGAAGGCTTTCCGGATCAATGGCAGCAATGCGTGCAAAGGTTTCATCCGAAATCGTGCCCGGATCAAGATCATCAATCACACCCGAAAGATCACGGATAACCCCGCCCGCATCACAAAGCCCCGGTTTTTCTGATCCCTTGGGGCCATAACGCAAAAGCTTCATGATCTGATTTCTCCTGGTGGCGTCGTGTGATCCTCTTACGGTTTGCATAAGTGCAAAGACCGAAAAAAGAAGAACTTATTGGTGATACCCTAGTGATGTCACATCCTGAGCACTCCGTGCAAGCCAATTGGAAAATCATGTTTCAACCTGACCAATCTGACCACCCTGATTGCTCTGACGCCGCAATTCGATATCATCAGCGCAATAATCCGTTCGACCCAAAAGGAACACGAAAGACATGATGCAGACCATTACAGCCAGTGACGGCCACGTTCTTGATTGCTGGTTTGAAGCCCCGGTCGGTGAACGTCGCGGCGGGATTGTCATCCTGCAGGAAATCTTTGGCGTCACCGATCAGCTCAAGGGCGTCGCACGGAAATATGCCGCCCTTGGCTATGAGGTTGCCATCCCTGCCCTGTTCGACCGGACCGAACACGGCGCAGTCGTTGACTTCAACGATTTTGATCGTGCCCGGACCCTGATGATGGCATCCCAATTGCCAAACACCCTTATGGACATTGATGCCGCCGTTCAGGCCTTGGCGGCCAAGGGCGGCAAGGTTGCTGTGATCGGATTTTGCTGGGGCGGCGGACTGGCGCTGCGCAGTGCCCAAACAATTGATATTGCGGCGGGCGTTTCATTTTATGGCACGCGTATCGATCAATATCTTGATAAACCGCTGCATAAGCCGTTTCTGGCGCATTTCGGATTGTCGGACGGCCACGTCCCGGTCGAGATGATCGAAGACGCCAAGGAGGCCCTACCTGGCATGGAAGTGCACATGTACGAGGCAGGCCACGCCTTTGCCAACGAAGCCCGCCCGTCGGCTTATGTGCCAGCCGCGGCCGAGGTTGCCCATGCCCGCACAGTCGAGTTTCTTGCCCTTCACCTTGGGACATGAAATGACGGAAATCGGCCCTTGAGCACCCCTCAAATACGCCGAAAATTGACCTGTGCCCCTGCACCGCGCTGTAGATTTGCGTTGCCGTTCTGAGCGATTTCAGCGAGAACTGAGGAAACAACAAAACCAAAAACGCTGAAAACAGGGAACGCTCGTGACCGGATTTCATTGGTCCCGAAACCAACGACTGAGCCTTGTGGGCCGATATACATTGTTGTCGGTCGGGGTTGTCGTGTGCGCGCTTCTTGCCCTGAGCTTCATTTATCAGCGTTTTTCAAATGAACTGATTGACCGGCTAACGGGTGAAAGGCTGAGCGCGCAGGTCGCAGCCACGTCAAACAAGCTTTCTGCCTTTCTTGATGCCCGCATCTATCAGCTGGTGACCCTGTCAAATCATCCGGCCCTGCCGGCCTTCATTGAAGCGCCGAACTCCCCGCAGGCTGAAGAAGCCCTGACGCTGCTTCGGGTCGAAGCGGATTCACCTGACCTTTATGGCGTGTTGTTCTTTGACTGGTATGACAATCTTGATCGACTGGTCGCAGGGCAGGCTGCATCGGGCCCGCCATACTGGTCGAAAAGCGGTTGGGATATTTCCGGTCTGCCGCGCGTCGAGCATGAAGGCATCGAATTCATTGGGCCAAAACTGCCTGAGAACGGCAATTCCGGCTGGATTTTGATGCGCGCCCATATCCGCGACACCGGATTGGGCCAAAACACGTCTGTGGCCCTGCATGTCCGTCTGGCATCGCTGACCGAACTTCTGGCAAGTGCGGGCGTATCGGGCGTGATTGATCCGTTGTTGCGTGCGCCGGGCGGTATTGTTCTTGATGCCACCGGGCGCCCGACAGAAGTCAGTGGTGAGCTGATCGAAGGCCCCAGTATCCTGCCGGGCTGGAACCTTGTGATGAGTGTCCGTCCGGGCACCATCCTGCAACCGATTGATGAAACGCGTTTCTGGCTGACCGTAACCGCCGCCGTCATCATCGTCGTGATCCTCGCGATCTTTTTTGCCCTGTCGCGCAGTCTCCGCCGACGGGTCGATACCCTTGTGCAAGGCGCACACAGCATTGCGTCGGGCGATCTTTATTATCGTTTGCCCGAAGGGCGGCGCCGCGATGAAATCAGCACTGTTGCCAAGGCGTTCAACACCATGGCCTGGCAGCTCAAAGACCTGATTGATCGCACGGTGCGGGCCGAAAAGCTTGCGGTTTTGGGGCAGTTTGCCACCGGTGTCGCACATGAGGTCCGTAATCCGTTGGCGACCATGAAGACAACCGTGCAGGCCCTTGTGCGCAAGGAACCGGATGGCGAACGCAAGACGCTGCTTGATGATATGGGCCATCAGATTGATCGCCTGTCGCGCGTGGTCAATGATCTTCTGGCCTATGGCCGCCCCGGCGAAGCCTGCCCGCAGGAAACCGAAATCCGTGATCTGTTCCGCCAGTCATCGCGCGTTCTGACCCCGGTCGCCGAAGAAGCCCAGGTTCGGTTTTATACCAGTGGCGATTCCCGCCTGACGATCTTTGTTGATCCCGATCAGGTCTTGCAGATCCTGCTCAATATCGGGATCAACGCCATTCAGGCCTGCCAGCCCGGTGGCACGGTCAGTCTCAGGGCCGAACGCCACAATGACCAGGTCGAAATACGTGTTACCGACGATGGTGCCGGCATCCCCAAAGAGCATTTGCTTGACGTCGTGCAGCCATTTTTTACCATGAAAAGCAAAGGAACCGGACTAGGCCTGACAATCAGCCAACAACTGGTCGAGTACAATAACGGTTCAATCAATATTGAAAGTGCCCCGCAAGAGGGCACAACAATCACATTGAAGTTCCCGGCAACGAAATCGGGAGTTTCAAAAGAGGAAACATCGAAAAATGCCCCGCCAGATCAGGATTCTGATCGTCGATGATGAGGAATCATTCGTCCGATCACTAAGCTTTGCGCTCCGCACCGAAGGCATGGATGTCACCGGCGTTCATTCCGGTGAAGATGCGTTTTTGCAGGTACGTGAAAACAAGTTCGACATCATCCTGCTGGATCTGCGCCTGCCCGGTGCCGATGGCATGGAGGTGCTTGATAGCATCCGCAAGCTTGATATCGACGTTCCTGTCATCATGATTTCGGCCCATGGCGACACGCGCGCCGCCGTCAAGGCCGTCAAACTCGGTGCGGCGGATTACCTGAGCAAACCGTTCGAGCTTGATGAGCTGATCCACACGATCAACACCACCCTGGATCAGAGCCGCACGGCCCTTGAGCTTGATTACCATCGCAAGCGCAATTTGCCGACCAATGGTCTGATTGGCGAATGCGGGCCGATGCGCGAATTGCGCACAACGATTGACCGCGTCGCACAAAGCAGCGCCAGCCGCATTCTGCTGCAAGGGGAATCCGGCACCGGCAAGGCATTGGTCGCACGCGCCATTCACGGCGAAAGCCCGCGCGCCTCAAACGCCTTTATCGAGGTCAACTGTGCCGCCCTACCAGAACAGCTGATTGAATCCGAATTGTTCGGGGCAGAAAAGGGCTCTTACACGGGCGCGCATCAAAAACGCACCGGTCTTGTGCGCCTTGCCGATGGCGGCAGTCTGTTTCTTGATGAAATCGGTGAACTGCCACTGGCCCTGCAGGCGAAGTTTCTGCACTTCCTTGAAAATGGCGACTACCGCCCGGTCGGCAGCGAGCATTCCGCATCCGCCGATGTCCGCGTGATTGCCGCAACCAATCGTGATCTTGCCGAGGAAGTCCGACAGGGAAATTTCCGCGAGGACCTGTTTTATCGCCTGAATGTCATCACCATCGATATCCCCGCACTGCGCCACCGTGGTGAGGACATCATCAAGCTGGTCGATCATTTCGCCGATCATCAGGCCAAGGCCGAAGGGTGCCATCCAATCCGCTTTGACGACGCCGCGCTTGATCTGCTGCGCCATCATCGCTGGCGGGGCAATGTGCGCGAGCTTAAAAACCTGATTGAGCGGCTCACCATTCTCTATCCCTCCAAAGAAATCAGCACCGATTTGCTGCCAGCCGAGTTTCACGCCCCCGACGAAACGTCAGATGATCTGCATAGCGACATTTCCGATGGCACGTCTCAGCTGCAGGACCGTATGGAAAGCACCGAACGCCATCTGGTGCAGGATGCCCTTGATCAGGCAGACGGGCACAAGGGCCGCGCGGCAGAAATCCTTGGTATTTCACGCCATGCCCTGAAACGCCGCCTCCAAAGGCTTGGCCTGCAATAACCCCCCAATCTGACGCATTTCCAATGCACCCTTGAGCGGAAACCGCTCAAGGGTGTTTTGCTGTTTGAGCGCAAGGCGCTCAACGCAGCGCTCAAAACCGCTCCATGAATTCGGACCAGAACGGTCAATCGCCCGGCTTTCCTGACTTTGCTTCGAAATTTCGCAACTGGCACAGCCTTTGCGGAATAGCGAGACAAAGGTACAAACGCGGATGGAACAACCATTCGCAGGGAGGAAAGTCATGGAGATGTTCAAACGCCCGGTTTCCGGGTGCATCACCATTATTGCTGCCACGTTCGCACTGTTTGCGGCCGATACCGCACAGGCAGAACGTTTTGAGCTGGGCGCATCTACACAGAACGCAGATGCTGTCATCGGCTGTTTGTACCCGATGACCGGACGGTCGGCGACCTATGGTCGCGACAGTATTTCCGGGATCAAGATCGCCCTTCAGGACCTCGAAGCCGAAGCCCGATCGGGCCTTGATGTACCCAATCTTCGCGTCATCGCCGATGACCCGCGATCAAAGGCATCCTACGCGGTCCGACTGGCACAGGATTTCATCACCAATGACAAGGCCAAGTTCTTCTGCGGCATCGTGTCGTCAGGTGTGGCCCATGCCGTCAGCGATCTGGCCCGGACCGAGAAAATCGTCATGGTCGGCACCGATCATGCGTCATCCCGACTGAGCATTGAGGCCGGTCACGATTACTATTTCCGTGTCACCAATGACAGCTGGACGTCAATGGCCGCCGGTGCGCGCTATTTGCGTGACCTGCAAAAGGAAACCGGCTGGAAGCGCCTTGCCTTCGTTGGGCCGGATTATGATTACGGCCATGTTTCCTGGACGGACCTGCAGCTCGCACTTGATGAGTTGGGTGTCGAATATGAAACGGTCGGCGATCTGTGGCCCAAGCTTTATGAACCGGATTACTCGGTCTATATCAACGCCCTGCAATCGGCAAAGGCCGACGTCGTTGTTACCGCGCTCTGGGGCGGAGATTTCATCGCCTTTATCAAACAGGCGGCATCAACCCGCTTCTTTGAAACCACCCGCCTGGCGAATTTCGATACCGGGGCCAATTACGATGTGATGATGGCGCTTGGTGATCAGCCCTATCCGGGTTTGATCCTGTCAGCGCGCCATCACAATAACTGGCCCGAAACTGGCCGCAACAAGCGGTTCGTCAAACAGTTCCACGACATGACCGGGCGCTATCCGACCTATGCGGCCGAAGGCGCCTATACCGGGATCATCGCCATTGCACGCGCCATTGAAAAGGCTGGCGGCGTTGATGATGACCGCGCCCTGATCACAGCCCTCGAAGGATTGCAACTGGCCCTGCCCGAAGATCCGCCGGGCTTTGCATCCTACATCGATCCCGAAACTCACCAGATTGTCCAGGCGCAAGCCGTGGGCACGGTCGTCCACAACGAAGACTTTCCGCCATCAAAACTGATGGTGGGGAATTGGGCGATCTACGATGCCGAAGACCTCAAACCATCAAAAGAGATGGTCAAACGTCGCCGCGATGCCGTGGCGGGCGGGTCGGAGGCAGTTCCACCGCCAACTCCATGACTTTTCCTAAGGGAGGAAATAGTGAAGAACAATAAATCAAAATTCAGCAAATACCTTGTTTCGGGCGTCGCAGCCCTCGCCCTTGCAGCTGGCGCAGCCGGTTCTGCATCGGCGGCTGAAAACGGCAAGTTCCGCGTCGGGATCGTAACCTTCCTGTCCGGTCCGGCAGCGGGTCCGTTCGGTGTTCCGTCGGCAAATGCCGCCAAGGTTCTTGTTGATGAACTGAACAAGGGCAACCTGCCTGCACCTTACGATAAGGTCGGCATCAACGGCTTGGAAATCGAAGCCGTGGTCATCGACGAAGCCGGTGGTGCAACCAAGCAGGTTGAAGAATACCGCAACCTTGTTCAGCGTCAGAAAGTCGATGCTGTCATCGGCTATGTTTCTTCGGGCGACTGCCTGGCGATTGCGCCGGTTGCCGAAGAACTGAAAACCTTCACCATCGCATATGACTGCGGTACTCCCCGTCTCTTTGCTGACAACCCGGACGCGGCCTACATGTTCCGTACCGGTCTTGATGCATCGGTCGATAACATCGGTGCTGTTCGCTATCTCGCAGCGACCCGCCCGGACGTCACCCGTCTTGCCGGTATCCAGCAGAACTATTCCTGGGGCCAGGACAGCTGGGCTGACTTCACCGCTGCTGCTTCGGCCCTGATGCCGGAAGCAGAAGTCGTCGAAGAACAGTTCCCGAAAATCTATCAGGGTCAGTACGGTGCTGAAATCTCCGCCCTGTCGGTGAAACGCCCGGAAGTCGTTCACAGCTCCTTCTGGGGTGGCGACATGGAAGCGCTGGTTCTGCAGGCAAACGCACGTGGCCTTCTTGAAGATGCAACCGGCCTTCTGACCTGCGGCGAAGCATCCTTTGCCACCTACAAGGATCAGGCCCCGAACGGCATGATCATCGGTGCACGTGGCCCGTTCGGCCAGTTTGCCCCGGACAACGAACTGAACACCTGGTTTGAGGGTGTCTATCAGAATGCCTACGATCTGGAACCGGTCTACCCGGCAACCAAAATGGCACAGGCGATCCTTGGTCTGAAATATGCTGCTGAAAATGCCGGTGTTGGCGACAAGGAAATCGCATCTGCAGAGCAGCTGGCCGCTGCCATGAAAGGTGCCACCTTTGAGTCGGTTTCGGGCACGGTTGAAATGGCGCGCGCAAACGGCCATCAGGCAATGCAGGGTATCACCTATGGTGAATACCACTACGAAGACGGCGTTGCCTCGATCAAGAACGCTGTTTCGTTCGCTGGCGAATGCGTAACCCCCCCGGAAGGTGTTGCTGCTGCGGACTGGATCGCAGACGGCTTCCCGGGCGCTCAGTGTAACTAAGCTGCCCGCTCTGTTTCAGAGAGCTTCCTGATCCTGCGGACATCCCACCTCCCTGGGGATGTCCGCCCTTTTCCCTGCACACTGGATATTTGTGATGACAAGTCTTCTTGCCGTCCTGATTGATGGCTCGATCTATGCATCGTGGCTGTTTCTTGTGGCTGCTGGCCTGACCGTGATTTACGGGGTGATGCGCATCCTGAACATGGCGCATGGCAGCTTCTATGCCATCGGCGCCTATTCGGCGGCTTCCCTCGTTGGCTGGTATTTCAACAATGGCATGGGCCCGGCCTGGGTCAGCTATCTGCTGCTGGTGGGTGCCGCGCTGGTTGCCGGTCTGATTGTCGGTGTGATCGTCGAACGCGGATTGCTGCGCCTGATGTATGGCCGCGACGAAATCCTGATGGTGATCATTACCTATGCCCTTCTTCTGATCCTTGAAGACGGCATGAAAATCGTCTGGGGTGTCAGCCCCTATTTCGCCTATCAGCCCTATTCCGAACTCGGGCGTACATCGCTCGGATTACTCAAGGTTTCCAATTACGACGTCGCCTTGGTCGGTGTGTCCGCCCTGCTTGGTCTTGGCCTGTGGGCGTGGCTTGAACGCACCAATCAGGGCAAGGTCCTGCGTGCCGTGATCCATGACCGCGAAATCGCGGTTGCCATGGGTGTGAACGTAAAACTGATGTTCACCATCACCTTTGTTCTTGGCACCACGCTGGGTGCGCTTGCCGGTGCATTGACCGCGCCTGCGATCTCGGTTGTGCCGGGGATCGGTATCGAAGTGATCGTGCTGGCCTTCGCCGTTGTCGTCATTGGCGGCCTTGGCAGCATTGGCGGTGCGGCAGTCGGCGCGCTTCTGGTCGGACTGAGCCGTGCGGCCGCGGTCCACTATGCCCCTGAATTCGAACTGTTCGTCATTTATGGCGTGATGTCGCTGGTTCTCGCGTTCCGTCCCGAAGGCCTGTTTGGCCGTACTTTGGTGAGGAAAATCTGACATGCGTCTTGATAAAACTGAAATCTCGCTCGGACTGGTCGCACTTGCCTGCGTTCTGTTCGGCTTCGTTTCGCCGGGTTGGCTGATCTTCCTTCTGACCATCGCACTGGCCAAGGCGCTTGTCGTGCAAGGCGTCGTCATGCAGATGCGTTCCGGCCTCGTGTCCTTTGGTCAGGGCCTGTTCTATTGCATCGGTGGGTACACTGTTGGCATGGGCGGTCAGTTCTTTGGCATTCATGATGCGATTGCCGCCCTGTCGCTGGGTATGTTTGTCGCCATCGTCATTGCGATGCTGCTGGGCCTGTTGCTGACACGTTATCGCGAAATCTTCTTTGCGATGCTGTCGCTGGCCTTCTCGATGATCCTGTTTGGCATTCTCGTCAAAAGTCAGGAACTGGGCAGCACGGACGGCTTTAACGTTCATGACTGGACCCTGTTTGGCTGGGCCCCCGAAGCAGGTGCGGGCAGCCAGCATACGGTCTTTACCATGACTGTGGTTGCCGGTCTGATCGTTGCTGTTCTTCTCCATCGCTACACCAAGGCTGGCGTGGGTGTTATTTGCGAAGCGGTTCGCGAAAACGAAGTCCGTGTTGAATATCTCGGCCTGTCGCCGCGCTGGTTGCTGTATGGCAACTATGTTGCTGCGGCCGCTGTTTCCGCCCTTGGTGGCGGCCTGACGGCACTGGCCACCGGCCACGTCGATCCGGAAATGGCCTATTGGACCACGTCGGGTGAGTTTGTCTTCATCGCACTGCTCGGTGGACTGGGCCATGTGGCGGCACCGTTTATCGCGGCCATCGTCTTCTCGTTCGTGCGGACCTACGCCATCGAATTCGTTCCCCATACCTGGCAGATGATCCTCGGTTTCACGCTGCTTGCGGTCATCATCTTCCTGCCCAAAGGGCTGTGGAGCCTGGTCAGCCGTGAAAAAACAGGAGAACGGGCATGACCTGCATTCTCGAAACACGTTCGCTGAACAAGGAATTCGGCGCGGTCATCGCCGCAAAGGATTTGAACGTTCAGATCAACAAGGGTGAAGTCGTTGGCGTTATTGGTTCCAACGGGGCTGGCAAAACGACCTTCATCAACATGGTGACGGGCTATCTCAAACCGACCCGGGGCGAGATCCTGTTTAACGGCAAGTCCATCATGGGGCATTCCCCGCGTGCCATCACGCGGGCCGGAATGGCACGCTCCTTCCAGGTCGCTCAGCTGTTCCCGGAAATGACCGTGCTCGACAACCTGATTGTCGCGCTGGCGGCTGCCGAAAGTGCCCGTCCGAGTTTCTTAAGCCCCCTGCGCAGCGATGCCCGCATCGCCCGTGCGGAGGAAATCCTCAAGGAATTCGGTGTCGAAAACTATCGCGATTCACTGGTGACCGCCGTCCCGCAGGGTGCGCGCAAACTGGTCGATATCGCCATGGCCCTGATCGGCAATCCGCAGATGCTGCTGCTTGATGAACCGACCAGCGGTGTCAGCATGGATGAAAAGACCGGCCTGATGGATACGGTGATGAATGCCGTGCGTCAGCATGGTGTGACCGTGCTGTTTGTCGAACATGACATGGATGTGGTCGAACGCTATGTCTCGCGCGTTTTGGCGTTCTATAGCGGCGAAATCATTGCCGATGGCGAACCTGCGGCTGTTCTGGCCGATCAGCAGGTCCGCGATCTTGTGACCGGCCATCGTCCCACCACCAAACAAGGGAATGGCGCATCATGACCCTGGAAATCAACAATCTCGATGTTTCAATCGGCAATATTCCGATCTTGCGTGATGTCTCGCTTTTGGTTCCATCCGGCAAGATGTTTGGCCTGATTGGCCATAACGGGGCAGGCAAAACCACCCTGATGCGCGCCATCATGGGCCTTCTGGATGCAGACCAGGGCACCATCACCTTTAATGGTCAGGACCTGCGCAAGATGGCCGACTTTGCCCGCGCCAAAACCGGCATCAGCTACATGCCCGAAGACCGTCGTCTGATCCCGTCCCTGACGGTCGAGGAAAACATTCTTCTTCCGGCCTGGACCAACGGCATCAAGGACGCCGAGGAACGGCTGAAATGGGTCTATGACCTGTTGCCGGAAATCGCCCAGTTCCGGGATCGCCGGGCGCTGCAGCTTTCCGGCGGGCAGCAGAAACTGGTTTCGCTCGGGCGCGCATTGATGCCCGGCCGCAATCTTCTGTTGCTTGATGAACCGTTCGAAGGGGTCGCACCGGTCCTGTCACGTCGCCTGTCGGAAGTTATTTCCGATCTGGGCAGCAGTGGCCTGTGCGTCCTGATCTCTGAATCCGATGACAGCCATTCTGCCGATCTGGTGGCGGGCAGTTATCGCATCGAACGTGGCACCGTTTCCAAGGCTGAACTGGAAACCGCCTGATCCCGCTAACAGACAAGTCAAAAGACGAGGTTTCCCATGTCAGACTTTGTGTTTGAAACCACCCCTCGCGTCATCTGCGAGTTCGACGGTGCCTTGCAACTCGGTGCGCTCTGCAAGGAGTTCGGTGCAAAACGCGCCGTTCTCCTGACCGACCCGGGTTTGCAGAAGGTTGGCCTGATTGACGCCCCCTATGCCGCCCTTAAGGACGCCGGGATCGAAACCCTGCTGTGGACTGATGTTCAGGCCGACCCGCCCGAGCAAAGCATTCTGGCGGCCGTCAAGGGTGCCCGTGATTTCAAGGCCGATATCGTCATCGGCCTTGGGGGCGGTTCATCGCTTGATACCGCCAAACTGGTCGCCCTTCTGTGCGGCAAGGACCAGAAGCTTGACGAGATTTATGGCATCGGTCTGGCAACAGGTCCGCGCCTGCCGCTTATTCAGGTGCCGACCACGGCCGGTACCGGTTCGGAAGTCACCCCAATCTCGATCGTCACCACCCCGACACACGAGAAAAAGGGTGTCGTTTCCAACCTGCTTTATCCCGATATCGCCCTGCTGGATGCCAAACTGACCATGGGCCTTCCGGCACCGATCACGGCCATGACCGGCATTGATGCCATGGTTCATGCGATTGAGGCCTACACCACCAAGCACAAGAAAAATGCGCTGTCTGACGGGCTCGCCATCCGTGCGATGCAGCTGATGACCGCCCATATCGATGATGCGGTTTCCGCCACCCCGTCACGCGAAGCCCGCGAAGCCATGCTTCAGGGCTCCATGCTGGCCGGGATGGCCTTTGCCAATGCCCCGGTCGCGGCTGTTCATGCCCTTGCCTATCCGCTGGGCGGACATTTTCACGTACCGCATGGCCACAGCAATGCATTGGTCCTGATCGAAGTTCTGAAATTCAACCGGGATGCCGCGGTATCACACTATGCCGAGCTCGCCCGTGCGGTTCTGCCCGGCGAAAAATTCGCAAATGACGATGTCGCCTGTGATCGCTTCATCAATTTCATGACCGACATGGTCGAACGCATGCCGTTCAGCCGCACCTTGCGCGAAGTCGGCGTGGCGGAAAGCGACCTCGACATGCTGGCAACCGATGCGATGAAGGTGGAACGCCTTCTGATGAACAACCCGCGTGAAATGACGTTCGATG
Organism: Thalassospira sp. HF15; assembly: GCF_011806525.1. Taxonomy (GTDB): domain Bacteria; phylum Pseudomonadota; class Alphaproteobacteria; order Rhodospirillales; family Thalassospiraceae; genus Thalassospira. The sequence goes on from NZ_JAAVKI010000005.1 coordinate 126,859, forward strand.
CCGCACGCGCGATTTATGCCGCCGTGCTGTAACGAAAAGGAATAGCCACCATGACCATCCAGCTCAATGATTCCGGCCTTTGGCAGACCCAGGCACATATCGACGGCAACTGGGTCGCATCTGACAGCGGCAAGACCTTTGCGGTCGTCGATCCGGCCACGGGCGAACATCTTGCCGATGTGCCCGATATGGGTGCGGCTGAAACCGGCCGCGCAGTTGATGCCGCCAATGCCGCCCTGCCCACATGGCGCGCCAAAACCGCAAAGGAACGCGCAAGCGTCCTTCGTAAATGGTTTGATCTCTGCATGGCGGCACAGGCCGACCTTGCCCTGCTGATGACCCGCGAACAGGGCAAACCCCTTGCCGAGGCATCCGGCGAAGTTGCCTATGGCGCGTCCTTCCTTGAATGGTTTGCCGAAGAAGGCAAACGCATCTATGGCGACGTCATTCCGTCCCATGGGGCGGATAAACGCATCATCACCATCAAACAGCCGATCGGTGTTGTCGCCGCGATCACACCATGGAACTTCCCGATGGCAATGATCACACGCAAATGCGCCCCGGCCCTTGCGGCGGGCTGCACCGTCGTCATCAAACCGGCCGAAGATACGCCGCTGACCGCACTGGCACTGGTGGAACTGGCCAAACGTGCAGGCTTCCCCGATGGCGTGATCAACATCGTCACCGCATCGCACGGCGCAGAAATTGGTGGGGAGCTGACCGCGAACCCGATTGTGCGCAAGCTGTCCTTTACCGGTTCGACCCAGGTCGGCAAGCTTTTGATGCGTCAGTGCTCCGACACAGTCAAAAAGGTCAGTCTGGAACTGGGTGGCAATGCGCCGTTCATCGTGTTTGACGATGCCGATCTGGATGCGGCCGTTGCCGGCGCGATTGCATCGAAATACCGCAATGCCGGTCAGACCTGTGTGTGTGCCAACCGTATTCTGGTTCAGGACGGTGTCTATGACGCCTTTGCCGCCAAACTGGCCGAGGCCGTTGGCAAACTGCGCGTTGGTCACGGCACCGAAGACGGCGTTACGCAGGGTCCGCTGATCAATACCAAGGCGATTGAAAAGGTCGAAGCACTGGTCGAAGACGCCGTTTCCCGCGGTGCAAAGACCGTGCTTGGCGGTAACCGCGCCAAAGCAGACAGCAACTTTTACACCCCGACCATCCTGACCGGGGTTACCGCCGATATGCGGATTTTCTCCGAGGAAATCTTTGGCCCGGTTGCCCCGCTGTTCAAGTTCAGCAGCGAAGAAGACGCCATTCGAATGGCCAATGATACGCCGTTTGGTCTGGCGGCCTATTTCTATGCCCGTGATATCGGCCGCATCTGGCGGGTTGGCGAGGCGCTTGAATACGGCATCGTTGGCATCAACGAAGGTATCATTTCGACTGAATCCGCCCCGTTTGGCGGGGTCAAGGAATCCGGCATCGGCCGCGAAGGGTCGAAATACGGCGTCGATGATTTCGTCGAGATTAAATATATGTGCCTCGGCGGTCTCGCCGGGAATGCCAACTGATCCCGGATAAGGAGACAAATCATGAGTTTCATGTTCCGAAGCGTCCCGCGCATTGTCTGCGAAGCCGGTGGCATTGCCAAGACCGGCAGCCTGATGAAAGAACTCGGCACCAGCCGTGTCACCATCGTCTGCGATCCGGGCATCGTCAAACTGGGCTTTGCGCAAAAGGCACAAGCCTCCCTCGAAGCCGCCGGGATCGCTGTTCAGATCTTTTCCGACGTCGAAGCCGACCCACCCCAGAAAGTCGTCGAAGCTGCGATTACCGGTGCACGTGACTTCAAGGCAGATGGCGTGATTGGACTTGGCGGCGGCAGTTCACTTGATAGTGCCAAGCTGGTTGCGTTGCTGGCCAACAGCGATCAGACCATCGAAGAGATCTATGGTATCGACAAGGCAACCGGTGATCGCCTGCCACTGATCCAGATCCCGACCACTGCCGGGACCGGATCGGAAGTCACCTGGGTGTCGGTGATTACCGATAACAACAACCTCAAACAGGTTGTCTACACCCCGCAACTGATGCCCGACATCGCCCTTCTTGACGCAGAGCTGACCTATGGCCTGCCGCAAAAAGTCACAGCCGCCACAGGCCTTGATGCCATGGTGCATGCAATCGAAGGCTATACCAGCCGGACGCGCAAGAACCCGATTGCCGATGGCATGGCGGTAACGGCCCTTTCGCTGCTGGGCAAAAACCTGATGAAGGTGATTGAAAATCCGGGTGACAAGGAAGCACGCTCTGCGATGTTGCAGGGGTCGCTGATTGCCGGGATGGCCTTTGCCAATGCATCGGTTGCCGCCATTCATGGCTTGGCCTATCCGCTGGGTGCGCGGTTCCATATCCCGCACGGCCATGCCAATGCACTGGTCATGGCGCAAGTGATCCGCTTTAACCTGCCCTCGGCCAAAAAGCTTTATGCCGAACTGGCACCCTGCCTGATCGAAGGGGTTGAGTTCGACAGCGAAGATGCCGCTGCTGAGGCCTTCGTCAAACGGATCGAGGAAATGGTCCCGGCCAGCGGTCTTGAAACCCGTCTGCGCGATCTTGGCGTCACCGAAGAGTCCCTGCCCGAAATGGCCGAGGAAGTCTTTACCAAGATCCATCGCCTGATTGACAGCAACCCGCGTGACATGACCGCCAAGGAAATCGAGGCGATCTATCGCGAGGTCTACTGATTGCCGGGATTATGCGGTTTCGGCCGCTAATCTTTGCAGAAACCGGCGGCGTGCTCGGTCGCTTCGTCGCCGGTTTTACTTTTTCGGGATTTGAGTTCAGATCGCAGAAAGCGCTCAGTTTGCCCCTTTTTCCATTTTGGAAACGCGATCAGCTGTCAAAAAGCCCCAACCGATTGTAGCTAGGGCTTTTTGATGCCGATATTAAAAGGCGATAAGATTAACCCTACTCGCTCAGTTGTTCAAACAACCGGGCGACGGCCTCAGCCCCCGGGTCGATATGACCTTCAAGCTGTTCAGCATTGATATAGGATGCCCGTCCTGCCTTTGCCTTGACAATCGTCGAGGTATGAACAGCCCCTTTGCGAGCCGCATCTGCCGCTGCAGAAAGACCTTTGCCTTCAAGTGCGTCAAGAGCAGGCTTCAGAGCATCAACCATCGTACGGTCACCGAGTTCGGCACCGCCAATCTGCTGCATGCGCTCCAAACCGTCCTTGAGCGCCGCCACCATCGAACGCCCGCTTGAGGCCGCGTCCCCGGCTGCGGTGAAGAAGATCGCCAGCAATACACCTGATGATCCTCCCATCGTCTGGCTAAGCTCCTGCCCAATGGCGCGCAAAAGCTGGGTATGATCGGCAAGTGGCAACCGATCAAGAGCACCCATTAAGGCCCGCGCCGCTGTGGCAAGCGTGGACCCGGTATCGCCATCGCCCGACTTTGCATCCAGCGCGTTCAGATCATTTTCAGCATCAATCAGGATATGACAGCACTGCGTCAGAAACGCCGCAGTCTGGCGATGCTCGGACGGGATCGGCTGGATTGGCGTCAGGCCATCAGGAAGCTCAATGACACTAACAGGTTTTATCGGATTGCAACCCGGCCAGGCTGATGGTGCACAGGGTGCAGACAACCATGCATGATCCTCGGCACTGATCGGATAGACCGATACCGAAAAGCCCCGCATATCAAGCGACGTCATCATGGCGGCTGGCCCCACGATGAATTTCAGGTTCTTGGCAATCGATGAATTGATCAGGTCGTTGGCCAGAATGGCCATCTCAAGCACGGATGTCCCGCCAAGGTTATTGAGCAACACCACATGCGGCTTGTTTTCCATGACCGCTGCAAGCTTGGCCGTGACTGCAGCCATGGCTTGCTCGGCATTGTGATAATCAATCTGTTGAACACCTGCTTCGCCGTGAATGCCAAGTCCAAGCTCGGCCTTGCCATCCCCAATACGGTTTTCCTTGGGGGATCCCGGAACGGTGCAGGTATCAAGCGACATGCCAATAGATTTAGTCCCCGAAATCACCCGATTGGCGGCCGCAGTTACGTCTTCAAGTGACGCGCCGCTTTCGGCCATCGCACCGGCAATTTTATGGACAAAAAGCGTGCCTGCCACACCACGTGGCTGCGGAAGATCTGGCAAGGCGATATCATCATCAACAATGACGATATTGACCTTCAGGCCAAAGGCCCGCGCACGTTCTGCTGCCAAGCCGAAATTAAGCCGATCCCCGGTATAGTTTTTGACAATCAGCAAACAGCCGGATGGACCGGTAACCGACAGGATACCGGCAAGCACGGCATCAACCGACGGGGAGGCAAACACATCACCGCAAACCGCAGCTGTCAGCATGCCCGCCCCCACAAAACCGGCATGGGCCGGTTCATGGCCAGAGCCACCACCCGAAACAATGGCGACCTTTGATTTGTCCCAGTCGTTGCGTACCACCACACGAATATGTGGGTATCCGTCAATCCGGGCCAGTTTGCCGCCGGATGCCTTTATCACGCCATCAATGGCTTCGGTTACAGTTGCGTCTTTATTGTTTATGAATTGGGCCATTGTGATCTCCTTCAGGCCACCCGAGCGCCGTCAGCGCCGAAGTAGAATGGTTTCCGTGGACTAATCTTGACGATGTCTCCGGTTTTAAGTTCCGTATGAGCATCCGTGACCGTGATCAGGTCATGCGACTTGAACGTCAGATGAAGCCGTGTCTGATCCCCAAGATGCTCAACCCGCTGAACAAAGCTTTCTTCACCCTCGCCCTGAATGATTTGTTCAGGACGCAGTCCGATCTTCGCTGCCCCACTTGGGGCGCCAGCAAAGACATCGGCAGGCAAAACATTGATCCGCGGTTGACCAAGCCGACTGGCAGCATAGATGCTGACCGGGTCTTCATAGATTTCACGCGGCGCGCCAAACTGAACCAGCCGCCCCTGATCAAGAACCCCAACATGGGTCGCCATGGTCATGGCTTCGATCTGGTCATGGGTAACGTACAAAAGCGTCGCCCCGGAATCCGCCTGAATGGATTTCAGCTCAACCCGAAGGTCAGCACGCAACTTGGCATCAAGCGAACTTAGTGGCTCATCCATCAGATAAACCATCGGTTTGCGGACCAACGCACGCCCGATGGAGACACGCTGCATCTCCCCCCCTGATAACTCGGTCGCCTTGTTATCAAGCTTGTGGCTGATCTGCAAAATCTCTGCGATTTCACCGACTTTGCGTTTGATCTGATCCTTGGACGTTTTCAGGATCGGGGATTTCAGCGGGAATTCCAGATTGTCACGCACCGTCATATGCGGATAGAGCGAGTATTGCTGAAACACCATGGCGACGTCGCGTTGGGCCGGAGTCAGCCCCGCCATGTCACGCCCGCCAATCATGACCTGCCCTGCATCCGGGTTATCAAGCCCGGAAACCATCCGAAGCGTTGTTGTTTTCCCCGCCCCGGTCGGACCAAGAAGCACAACAAAGGAACCGTCTGGAATGGTCATTGTCACATTATCAAGTGCCGTATCCGCCCCAAAGCATTTGGTGACACCGGTTAAGCTTACCTCAGCCATGTCCGAACACTCCCTCATTCCCTTGTGAACGCAATGCCTTGCCATGTTGCGCATCGAACAATGTGACTGTTCTTGGATCAAACCGCAGACCGATGAGTTGCCCATTTGTCACAACTTCATGGCTGGGAACACGCGCCTTAAGCAAACCATTTGGCGTCTCGAAAGTAACGATTTGCGTGGTGCCGAGATACTCGGTCGCAATCACCCGGCCGCGATAGGGCGCGTCATCATTAAAATCTACATGTTCGGGGCGTATGCCAAACGTCAGTTTGCCATTTGCCCCTTCGCGGCTTTGCGGCACTTCCATAGGAACATCGTTTAAACGCACCTCAGTACCACCCGTGCCAATCATGCCTTCGAACTCAAGGAAGTTCATTGGCGGTGATCCGATAAACTCGGCAACAAAGCGGGTAGCTGGCCAGTCATAGATGTCTTGGGGAACGCCAAACTGTTCGACGACGCCATGGTTCATAACCACGATCTTGTCGCCCATTTGCATTGCCTCAAGCTGATCATGAGTGACGTAAACCGTGGTGGCCCCCATCCGATCGTGCAAGGCACGAAGCTCTTCGGACATATGTTCGCGGAACTCGGCATCAAGGGCTCCAAGTGGCTCATCCATGAAGAATGCCTTGGGGTCACGGACAATCGCGCGGCCAAGGGCAACACGTTGACGATCCCCGCCAGACAACCCGCCAACCGGCCGGTCAAGGATATCGGTAATGCCAAGAATTTCAGCCACTTCACCGACCTTGTTTTTGACATCGCCCGATTTCATCCCCTGACTTTTCAAGGGATAGCTGATGTTGGCCCGCACATTCATATGTGGATAAAGCGCAAACATCTGAAAAACAAAGGCAATATCGCGCTGGCTGGCGGGCTTTTGACCCACCTCTTCGCCATCGATATAGATTTCGCCCCGCGTTGGCAGTTCAAGCCCGGCCATCATGCGAAGGGTGGTTGTCTTGCCACAGCCAGACGGCCCCAAAAGCATGAAGAACTCACCATCTTCAATCGTGAAGGTTGAAGACTGAACTGCGGTAAACGTCCCGAAATCCTTGCGCACGTTTTCAATTCTAATCTGTGCCATGGGTTACTCCGGGAAGTGGCTGACGATGATGAACATGACTGTTCCGATCAGCGTGGTAATGAAGGAATAGGTGTACAGCGTAATCGCAACCGGTTGCATCAGCATGACAACACCCAGCGCAATGAGCACCGATGCCACCATTTCCCATGGACCACGGCGCAGCCGAAGAAGGTTGTTGATGAAATCACTCATTTGCGAACGGCTCCAAACGTGATCCCGCGCAGAAGATGTTTACGCAGAAGAATGGTGAAGACCATGACCGGCACAAGGAAGATGGTTGCTCCGGCGGCAACAGCGGGCCAATCCTTGCCACCCACACCGATGATTGTCGGAATAAAGGGCGGTGCCGTCTGAGCCGTGCCAGACGTCAGCAGCACGGCAAACGCATATTCGTTCCATGCAAATATCAGACAGAAGATGGCCGTGGATGCGATGCCCGTCGCTGCCTGTGGCAGCACCACCTTGTAAAAGGCCTGAAAACGGGTATAGCCATCAATAAGGGCGGCTTCTTCGTACTCGATCGGGATTTCATCAATGAACCCCTTAAGCAGCCATACCGACAGGGACAGGTTCACACCCGTATACAGCAGGATCATCCCCAGATGCGTGTCATTCAGACCCAAGTTCCTGAACATCAGAAAGATCGGAATGGCAACCGCAATCGGCGGCATCATGCGGGTTGAAAGGATAAAGAACAGCAGATCATCCTTAAGCGGCACACGAAAACGACTAAAGGCATAGGCGGCAGCCGTGCCAAGGATCATGCAAAGTGCGGTGGAACCAAACCCGATAATCACCGAGTTCAGAAACCGTTCGCCATAGCGCGACGGACCACTGATCACGGTCCCCTGATCGCGTGCAATTTCCTCGTACCAGGTTGTGGGTTCACCTGCCGCTTCAAGCATATCGTCGGTCGCCCGGGTCCGCTCGGTAAACAGGTTCACATATCCTTCCATCGATGGTTCAAAAACCACCTTGGGCGGATAGGCAATGGAATCAGCGGGGGATTTGAACCCGGTCGCAATGATCCACAGCAAGGGTGCAATCGTCACCAGGGCATAGCCAACAACAAGGACCCCGGCGAACCATTTGGTTCCCTTGTTTGGTTCTGTAACAGAAAAACTCATCTTTCTTTTACCTTGTTGAGGGCTTTGACATAGATCGACGCGAGACCGAATACCGTCACAAACAAAATGACGGCATAGGCCGATGAATATCCAGTCCGCCATTTTTCAAAGGCTTCACGTTTCAGATCGATTGACGTCAATGTCGTCGTGTTTCCCGGCCCACCGCCTGTCAGCTGGACCACAAGGTCGAACATCTTGAAATTTTCAATCCCGCGAAACAGCACGGCCAACATCAAAAACGGCAGCACCATCGGAATGGTAATCGTCCAGAATTGCCGCCACTTTGATGCACGGTCGCATTCGGCGGCTTCATAGATGCTGTTTGGAATGGATCGCAAACCTGCCAAACAGATCAGCATCACAAAGGGCGTCCACATCCAGGTATCGGCAATCACAATCGCCCAAGGTGCCAGATGCACATCACCAATCATCGAAAAGCTTGCCGGATCTGCACCAGTAAAGAAGGCTATGACGTAATTGAACAAGCCAATTTGCGGCTGATACAGGAAGGTCCAGAAATTACCGACCACAGCTGGCGACAACATCATCGGAAAGACAATGATCGTCGTCCAAAGGTCATTGCCCTTGAATTTCTTGTTGATCAGGAAGGCCAGCATAAAGCCGATCAGGACCTGCAAAACGATGGTCCAAATCAGGAAATGTGCTGTTGCTTGCATCGTGTTCCAGATATCGGAATCGGTCAGGATGCGTTCGTAGTTGCGCAAACCCACCCATTCGACATCACGGTTGGGACGGTTCACACGACTGTTGGTAAAGCTCAGCCAAACGGTCCAGATCAGCGGGAAAATATTGATCGCCAGCAACAGGAAGATTGTTGGTGCGACAAAAATCCACGCGATGCTTCGATCCGACAGGCCACGAATGTGCCGCGCCACACTGTCTGGCGTCGCACTGGCGATCTTTTCGATCGGAATATTCTTCATTATGGATGCCCTTGGCCATGCGGCGATGCCACACGGTCTCTGCTTTGTCGGGGGAGATGGTCCCGGTGCAATTATCCATCACACCGGGATCGGTGCAGAGCCGGTCGCCTTCAACAAGACGACTTAAAGCTTGCCTTCATCTTCGAAGACTTCGATCCAATCCTTGGCCAGATCGTCAAGCGCTTCCTTGGCCGTGCCGTCGCCAGCCACGACATAGTTGTGGACGCGCTCCTGCATCGACAAAAGCAAATCGGCATAAGCAGGTTCTGCCCAGAAGTCCTTCACGATTGCCATGCTATCAAGGAAAGTCTGTGCATATGGCTGGCTGCTGGCAAAACCGGGATCCTCGACCACGGCGCGCAACGCAGAATAGCCACCAAGCTCCCACCAGCGGGCCTGAATTTCAGGCTGGGCAAACCACTTGATGTATTCAAGCGCTGCATCCTGTTTTTCAGAGTAGGCAACAACCGAAATCCCCTGCCCGCCGAGCTGCGCAAACTGCCCTGCCGGCCCTGCCGGATTCGGGAAGTACCCCGACTTACCGCCACCGACATTGGGGTCGGCTTCAACACCCGGCCAGATGAAGGCAAAGTTCATCTGAAGCGCAACCTGACCGGATTTATAGGCATCAATATTTTCGCCCATATACCAGTTCGATGAGCCCGGAGGCGTGGCGGTATCATAAAGGTCCTTGTAGTATTCAAGTCCAGCAACCGCGCCGTCTGAGTTAACGAACCCTTCGATGTCATAAGGCTGGTCCGGGTTCTCGTACTGGAAGCCATAGTTATAAAGCGCGTTGGTAACGCCCATGGTGATGCCTTCGGACCCACGCTCGGTATAGATCGCCGCACCATAAACAGTGTTGCCATCGATTTCGCGCCCCTGGAAGAACTGCGCAATGTCCTTGAGCTCTTCAAGGGTTTCCGGCGCACCAAGCTCACGACCATATTTTTCCTTAAACTCTGCGCGAATTTCCGGACGTTCGAACCAGTCCTTGCGATAGGTCCAGCCGACCACATCACCAAAGGCGGGCAATGCATAATAGTTTGGCGTGTTTTTCGGCCACTCGGCATAACCGGTCACGGTGGCCGGAATGAAGTCGCCCATGTCGATACCGTTGGCATCAAAGAAGTCATTCAGTTTGACGTAGTGACCGTTTTCGGCACCGCCACCAATCCACTGGCTGTCCCCGATCATCAGATCACACAGCTGACCACCGGAATTCAATTCATTGAGCATACGGTCAGCAAATGACGTCCACGGCACAAACTCGAAGCTCATGTTGTGGCCGCTTTTGGTCTCGAAGTCCTTGGACAGCTCTACAAGTGCATTTGCAGGATCCCATGCTGCCCAGCACAAGGTCAGATCTTCGGCAGCAGCAGCTGTCGGAAGCGAACCAGCAACGATTGCAGACGCCACAATCGTCTTCAAAGGTATTGATTTCATTTTGTTTTTCCTCCCATTGGAAAGTCGCAGCTTTTTGGCGACTGCGGCACTTCTACCACAAGTTTTTGAGGTACGCACCTCAAAATGAGCATTTTTTGCGGTACGTACCTCAAATTTCTTGCAGAGACGCCTCCAATAGTTGAGGGTAAGATAAGAAAAAACAGACCGATCTGGGCCTTAAAAACCAATGAGACCAACCACAAAAGACCTTGCAAAGGCAGCCGGTGTAAGCCTTGCGACGGTTGACCGCGTACTGAACGGGCGCAGCGGTGTGCGCCAGAAAACCGTCGATGCCGTTAATGAGGCGATCACACGCATCGGATTTGAACGCAATCAGGTCGCGGCGACACTGGCCCGACAGCGCGGTTATCGTTTTGGCTTTGTCGTGCCACGTTCTGGCGACGAATTCCTAAGCGTCATTATCAAGCATATCTCTGAATTTGCCCAAGCCAGCCGGGCTGAAATGATCCAGACCAAGGTCATTCGCATTGACGACCACGATCCTCATCGCGCGGCAAGAACGCTTTCGCGCCTGTCAGCAGATGAATATGACGGCATTGCGATCATGGCACCGGAAACCCCGCAAATTCGCGATGCGCTCTATCGGATGCGCGAACGCGGCATTCAAACGGTCGCAATCGTTTCCAACCAGCAGGAAGAAGACGGCCAATCCTTTGTCGGCATTGATAACGTGGCCGCGGGGGCTACGGCCGGGCGTCTTATGGCCCGGTTTCTTGGCAACCGTTCAGGGGATATTCTTGTCCTTGCCGAAACCATGCAATCACGTGACAGCCTGGAACGTCGACTTGGTTTTGATCGGGTATTGAGCCCGGACTACCCGCATTTTCATGCGCTACCGACCCTCGAAACGCACGGCTATCCGGACCGCACAAAACTTGTCCTTGAAAACGCCTTTGCCGCGCATCCCGACATTATCGGGCTTTACATCATGGGTTCTGAGGCCCGTGTGGCCATCGAATGCGCCCGGGACCTCAAACCCGATGGAAAACTGATCACCATTGCCCACGAACGCACCCCGTCCACCGAGCAGGCATTACGCGACGACACACTCGACGCACTGATCAACCAGGACCCTGGGCATATCGTACGAAGCGCCATTCGAACCCTCAGAGCCAAGTGCGAAAACCGCGAAACACTCGCCTCTCAGGAACGCATTCGCATTGAAATCCTCATTTCCGAGAACCTGTAGCGGCAAACAGCCATTAGGCCATCGCCCAATCTCCAGTTTTACTTTTTAGAGATGGGTTCAGATCGCAGAATGTTTGCGATAGCCCGGTGCAAACAGAAGCCGGGCGGATGTGATCCCGGTCTGGTTTTCCCACGTGGTACGTTCCATCAGGAAAAGCGATGTGCCCGGATCGGTGCGCAGTACCTTGGCCTCGGTCTCGGTGGCATTGACGGCGGAAAAATAGATATCGCCGCGCGTATAAGGTGCATGCAGCACCAGCCATTCATTGGCACTGATCTTTTCAAGGTCGGCCTCAACGATCGTGGGTGTTGCGGCAATCGATACCCAGCGGTCCTCGAACATGAACGGCTTGCCATCGGCCAGATGTAATGAGGTGATATGCAGCATATCACTTTCTGCGGTTACACTCAGATTGGCGCAGATTTCCGGTGGCGGCGTGCGGCGTTCACTAAACAGCAGGCCATAGGCATATTTCTGCCCGCGCCCTTCGACCTCAAGACGAACAACCGGAATATCAAGCTTGGCGCGCCGCACCGGGTGGGCTGCCACCCGTGTGCCGGCCTTGCGCCGGCGATCCAGGAACCCTTCGGATGCCAGTTCACGCAGGGCACGGTTTACCGTGGCGCGTGCACAGCCAAGTTGCTCGGCAAGTTCGACTTCCTTGGGGATCAGATCGCCGGGCTTCCAAACACGCGTATGAATGCGGCGCAGAACCTCGTCGTGGACGGACTGCCAGCTTTGCTGTTCCAGGCTGTTCACACTGCTTCCTTGAGTTGTTCCATCACGTTGCGATACCGGCTGGTGATCGCGTCATGGGCGATGTGGCGGCCTTCGGTCACGACATGGCGACCGGCCGACCAGACATCACGCACCATGCGATCATCTCCGGCGAAGATATATGTATCGAGGATCGTATCGCCTGTCCGGCCGATCAGGTCAACCGCCGAACCATCCAGCGCCATCAAATCGGCCAATGCGCCGACTTCGATCCGGCCGGAATCGCGCCCGGCAGCCTGTGCACCGCCCTTGGCGGCTGCGTCATAGATACGGCGCGCGGTTGATTTTTCCTCTGTTGCCAAAGCCGCACGGGAATTGTCACGCAGGCGTTGACTGTATTCGAGTGTACGGAGCTCCTCAGACAAGGAAATACGGATGTTAGAGTCTGAGCCCACACCAATCACACCCCCGGCATTCAGATAGCGAACCCCGTCAAAGATCCCATCGCCAAGGCTGCTTTCCGTAATCGGGCACAGCCCCGCAACCGCGCCGGTTTTGGCAAGACCAAGGGTCTCGTGCTCTTCTATCTGTGTGCAGTGGATCAGGCACCAGTTTGCGTTTACATCAGCGTTTTCAAGCAGCCATTCGGTCGGGCGCTTGCCCCAGCTTTCACGCACTTCATCCACCTCGGCCAGCTGTTCGGCCAGATGCATGTGGATCGGACCGTCCTTGGAAAGCAGGCTTGTGGCGATCAAGTCTTCGCGGCCAACCGCACGCAGTGAATGCGGTGCGACGCCCATTACAGTATCGGCGGGCAGGTTTTTAATCGCGCGTGATGATTCCTCATACAATTTAGCGAACTGGTCTGGATCGTTGCCAAACCGGATCTGTCCGGGACCCAGTGGGCGCTTGTCACAGCCGCCATATTGATAGTGCACCGGCAAAAGCGTCAGCCCGATGCCGGTCATTTCGGTCGCGGCGGCAATGCGTTCGGCCATCTCGGCGATATTGTCATACAAATGTCCGCCGGGGCGGTGATGCAGATAATGGAACTCGGTATTGTTGGCATATCCGGCCTCCAACATCTCCATCTGAACGAATGCCGCGATGGCTTCGACATGGTCCGGTGTCAGCTGATCGAGGAAGCGGAACATCAATTGCCGCCAGGTCCAGAAGGTATCGCGCGGATCGGGTCCACGCCTTTCCGTCAGGCCCGCCATGGAGCGCTGAAACGCGTGGCTGTGCAGGTTTGCAATCGCCGGAAGAAGAATATCGGTTTTGCTTGAGGCATCCGAAGGCGCAGCAGAATCGGCCTGAATCGCAGCGATTCTGCCATTCTCATCAATGTCTATGCGGACATTGTTTTGCCAGCCCGTCGTCGTAAGTGCCTGATTTGCCCAAAGAACCGTCATTGCCTCTACCCGTCTTGACAGAAATAATATGTACGTACATATTATCTTTAATAACAAACTTATCAAGGGGTGATGCTTCGCGATGCTGCTTCGAAACGCAAAAATCGTCACGATTGAGGATCAGGAAAGTTATGGCCTGATCGAATGCGGTGCGATTGCCATCAAGGACGGCCTGATTGATTGGGTCGGCGCCGATGATGCCATCCCGAGCAAATATCTTGAGGGTCCAACTCGTGACCTTGAAGGACGCCTGATCACCCCGGCTTTGATTGATTGTCATACCCATGTTGTGCATGGCGGCGACCGTGCAGTTGAATTCGAGATGCGCCTGAAGGGTGCAAGCTACGAAGAAGTTGCGCGTGCTGGCGGCGGGATTGTTTCCACGGTCAAGGCCACCCGCGACGCATCAATTGACGAACTTATTGAAACCGCCCTGCCGCGCGTCGATGCGCTGCTGGCCGAAGGCGTTTCGGTGATTGAGGTCAAATCAGGTTACGGCCTGAACAAAGAGACCGAGCTCAACATGCTGCGCGCAGCGCGCAAGATCGCCGATCATCGTAACGTGCGGATCAAGACCACCTTCCTTGGCGCCCATGCGGTGCCGGTCGAGTATAAAGACAATCCGGACGGCTATATTGATGAAGTCTGTATTCCGGCTCTGAAAGCCGCCCATGCGGAGGGGCTGGTCGATGCGGTTGACGGGTTCTGCGAAGGCATTGCCTTTAACACCGATCAGATCAAACGTGTGTTTGACGCGGCCCGCGACCTTGGCATTCCGGTCAAACTGCATGCCGAGCAGCTTTCAAACATCGGCGGCACCAAATTGGCCGCCGAATATGGCGCGCATTCCGTTGATCACGTTGAATACGCCACCGAAGAAGACGCTATGGCCATGGCCAAGTCCGGCTCGGTCGCAGTCCTTTTGCCCGGTGCGTTTTACACCCTGCATGAAACCCAGTTGCCGCCGATTGAGGCGTTTCGCAAGCACGGCGTACCCATGGCCGTTGCCACCGATTGCAACCCGGGCACATCGCCACTGGCATCGATCCTTTTGACCATGAACATGTCCTGCACGCTGTTCCGCCTGACGCCCGAAGAGGCACTTGTGGGTGCAACGGCCCATGCGGCACGTGCACTTGGCCTGTCTGATACCGGCCGGGTCAAAGCAGGCCTCCGTGCCGATCTTGCCATCTGGAATGCCAAACATCCGGCCGAGCTTTCATACCGCATCGGGTTTAACCCGCTGTTCGAACGCATTCTGGGCGGTGAAAGCATCGCCGCCTGAGAAACCCGCGCCACCGCGCCAACATATGCCCTGAGGTTAGAATATGACTGTCACCCTTATCCCCGCTTCGGTCAAACTGGCAGAGCTTGAACGCATCTGGCGTGATCAGGTTGCGGTCAAACTCGATCCTTCAGCACGTGCCGGTGTTGAAGCCGCGCACGCAATGGTGCGCAAGGCGGCCGACGGCGAAGATGCGGTGTATGGCGTGAATACCGGTTTTGGCAAGCTGGCCTCGGTCAAGATTGCCCCGGAAGATACCGAAACCCTGCAACGCAACCTGATCCTGAGCCATTGCTGCGGCGTGGGCGAGCCGCTTGATACCCCGACCACACGTTTGATGATGGCACTTAAATTGCTGTCGCTTGGTCGTGGCGCGTCGGGTGTGCGTTGGGAGCTGATCGAACTGATCGAAGGCATGCTGGCCAAGGGCGTCACCCCGGTGGTCCCGTCGCAAGGATCGGTCGGTGCATCTGGCGATCTGGCGCCGCTGGCCCATATGGCCGCGGTCATGATCGGTGCAGGCGAAGCCCTATATAAAGACCAGGTTCTGGCCGGTGGCGAGGCGCTTGCCAAAGCGGGTCTAACGCCAGTCGTGCTTGGCCCGAAAGAGGGTCTTGCCCTGATCAACGGCACGCAGTTTTCCACCGCCTGCGCGCTGGTCGGGCTGTTTTCGGCGTGGCGCAACGCGGCAAGTTCAATTGTTACATCGTCGCTTTCGACCGATGCCATTATGGGATCAACCGCCCCGCTGGTCGATGAAATCCATACCCTGCGTGGTCATCCCGGCCAGATCAATGTTGCGCGTGCGATGCGCGAACTGATGGATGGTTCGGAAATCCGCGAAAGCCACCGCGAAGGCGACACCCGCGTTCAGGATCCCTATTGCATCCGTTGCCAGCCACAGGTCACCGGGGCTGCGATGGACTTGCTGCGCTTTGCCGGTCAGACGCTTGAGATCGAAGCCAATGCGGTGACCGACAACCCGCTGGTGCTTAAAGAAGATGGCCGCATCGTTTCGGGCGGTAACTTCCACGCCGAACCGGTCGCCTTTGCCGCCGATCAGATCGCGCTTGCGGTTGCCGAGATCGGCGCAATTGCCCAGCGCCGTGTCGCGCTGATGGTCGACCCGACCCTGTCGCATGATCTGCCGCCGTTCCTGACCCCGGAGCCGGGTCTGAATTCCGGTCTGATGATTGCCGAGGTCACGACGGCAGCACTGATGAGTGAAAACAAACATCTGGCCAATCCGTGCTCGACCGACAGCACGCCCACCAGTGCCAATCAGGAAGACCATGTGTCGATGGCGGCCCACGGGGCACGTCGACTGGCACGGATGAATGCCAACCTTGCCAATATTCTGGGTGTTGAGCTGATCTGTGCGGCGCAGGGGGTGGAATTCCGAAGCCCGCTTAAAACCAGCCCGGGCCTTCTGAATGTTCTGAAATCGGTACGTGCCGACATTCCGACCGTGAAGGAAGACCGTTACATGGCACCGGATCTGGCCAAGGCCGCCGAACTTGTTACCGAAGGCACCATTGTCGCCGCCGCCAAATTGTCGGGCTTTGTTGTCGGGGAGGATGCATGAGCATGACCAACCCGGTTGAAATCAAACAGGGCGATAGCCCGATTGTTTTGGGCCTGCCCCATACCGGCACCTATGTCCCCGATGACATTGCCGGAAAGCTCAATGATCGTGGCCGTGAACTGGCAGATACCGACTGGCATATCCATCAGCTTTATGACGGGGTACTGGACGGGGCCACCACGGTACGCGCGACATTCCATCGCTATGTGATTGATGCCAACCGCGATCCCGAAGGTGTCAGCCTTTATCCCGGTCAGAACACCACGACCCTTGTGCCACTGACCGATTTTGACGGCGAAAATATCTGGGACGTGGCCCCGACCGACGATGACATTGCCTATCGCGCGGCGACCTTCCATGCGCCCTATCATCAGGCATTGGCGGCCGAGCTTGAGCGTGTGCGCGCCAAACATGGTGTGGCGATCCTGTATGATTGCCATTCGATCCGATCAAACATTCCGTTCCTGTTTGAGGGAACTCTGCCGGATTTCAATATCGGCACCAATCTGGGCACGACATGCGATCCGATGATCGAGACGCTGACGTCTGAAATCTGTTCGCAGGCGCCGGGATACAGCGCGGTTTTGAACGGGCGTTTCAAGGGTGGCTGGACCACCCGCCATTATGGCCGCCCGGAGATCAATCAGCACGCCATCCAGATGGAACTGGCGCAATCGACCTATCTAACGGCCGAGGAAGCCCCTTGGTCCTATGACGAAAGCCGTGCGGCAAAACTGCGCACGCATCTTACCGAAATCCTGAAGACACTGGCCGATTTGGCCCCAGCACTAAGAGGCAAGTCATGACCAATAATCCGCGTCACAACCAGCGTGATGTTTATCCCGATACCGGGACCGAAATTTCGGCGAAAAGCTGGCTGACCGAAGCGCCGATGCGCATGCTGATGAACAACCTGCATCCCGATGTGGCCGAAAACCCGCATGAGTTGGTTGTTTATGGCGGCATTGGCCGTGCGGCCCGCACCTGGAAGGATTTCGATCAGATCGTTGCCAGCCTCAAGGAACTCGAAGATGACCAGACCCTTCTGGTGCAGTCGGGCAAGCCGGTTGGCGTTTTCCGCACGCACAAGGATGCACCGCGCGTTCTGATCGCGAACTCCAACCTTGTGCCGCATTGGGCCAACTGGGACCATTTCAATGAACTCGATAAAAAGGGTCTGGCGATGTATGGCCAGATGACCGCGGGTTCGTGGATTTATATCGGGTCACAGGGCATCGTTCAGGGCACCTATGAAACCTTTGTCGAGGCAGGTCGCCAGCATTATGACGGCAACCTTACCGGCAAATGGATTTTGACCGGCGGCCTTGGCGGCATGGGTGGCGCACAGCCGTTGGCGGCCGTGATGGCCGGTGCCTGCTGCTTGGCGGTCGAGTGCGATGAAACCCGTGCGGACTTCCGCCTGCGCACCCGTTACGTCGATGAGAAAACCCATTCCCTGGACGAGGCGCTTGAAATGATCGAGCGCTGGACCAAGGCGGGCGAAGCCAAGTCCGTTGCCCTGATTGGCAATGCGGCCGATGTGTTCCCGGAACTGGTCAAACGCGGTGTTCGCCCGGATATCGTAACCGATCAGACTTCGGCGCATGACCCGGTGCATGGCTATCTGCCGCAGGGTTGGACCGTTGCCGAATGGCGCGAAAAACAGGAATCCGACCCCAAGGCCGTTTCCAAGGCCGCACGTGCATCCATGCGCGTTCAGGTCGAAGCCATGGTTGCCTTCCATGATGCGGGTATTCCGACAGTCGATTACGGCAACAACATCCGTCAGATGGCACTGGAAGAAGGGTTCGAGAACGCATTCGCTTTCCCGGGCTTCGTTCCGGCCTATATCCGCCCGCTGTTCTGTAAGGGCATCGGTCCGTTCCGCTGGGCCGCCCTTTCGGGTGATCCGGAGGACATCTACAAGACCGACCAGAAGGTCAAGGAACTGATCCCCGATGATCCGCACCTGCATAACTGGCTGGATATGGCGCGCGAACGCATTTCGTTCCAGGGCCTGCCGGCGCGTATTTGCTGGGTCGGTCTGGGGCAGCGCCATCGTCTGGGCATGGCGTTCAACGAAATGGTCAAGAATGGCGAGCTTAAAGCCCCGGTCGTGATCGGGCGTGATCATCTTGACAGTGGTTCGGTCGCAAGTCCGAACCGGGAGACCGAAGCCATGAAAGACAGCTCGGACGCGGTCAGTGACTGGCCGCTTTTGAATGCGCTGCTGAATACGGCGTCCGGGGCAACCTGGGTCTCGCTGCATCATGGTGGCGGTGTTGGAATGGGCTTCTCGCAGCATTCCGGCATGGTGATTTGTTGTGACGGCACAGAAGATGCCGCACGCAGGGTCGAACGCGTCCTTTGGAACGATCCGGCAACCGGTGTGATGCGTCATGCGGATGCGGGATATGACATCGCACTGGATTGCGCACGGGAAAACGGGCTGAACCTGCCCGGCATTCTCGGCAAATAAGCAAAACTCTCACGTGGGGGCGATGACGATTGCCCCTGCTCCGCCCAATCAGGGTACAATCAAGGAGGCTTCTTAACATGAAAAGACGTGAATTTCTGACCGCCGGTGTTGCCGGCGCAGGTGCAGCAGCCGCTGCAACATTCGCAACCCCTGCCATCGCACAGGACAAGCGCCAGTGGAACATGGTTACCGCTTGGCCGAAAAACCTGCCTGGACCGGGTGTGGCTGCACAGAAACTGGCAGACCGTATCACCACGCTGTCGGGTGGTCGTCTTGAAGTCAAACTCCACGCGGCTGGCGAACTGGTTCCGGGTCGTGGTGTGTTTGATGCCGTTTCCGAAGGCACGGCCGAGATCTATCACGCGGTTCCGGCCTATTGGGGGTCAAAATCCAAGGGCATCCTTCTGTTCGGGTCTCAGCCGTTTGGCCTGCGTGCCGATGAACAGGTTGGCTGGCTGAACTATGGTGGCGGTCAGGAACTGTATGACGAAATCTATGGCCAGTTCGGCCTGAAACCGTTCCTGTGTGGCAACTCCGGTCCGCAGTGGGCAGGCTGGTTCCGCAATGAAATCAACTCGGTCGATGACCTTAAGGGGCTTAAGTTCCGCACCACCGGTCTGGCATCGGAAATGTGCGCGAAACTCGGCATGGCGGTTCAGGCCATGGGTGGTCGCGACATGTTCCAGGCACTTCAGTCTGGTGCGCTTGACGCCGGCGAGTTCATTGGCCCGTGGACAGACAGCGCGCTTGGTTTCTATCAGGTTGCCAAGAACTACTACTGGCCAGGTGTTGGCGAGCCGTCCTCGGCTGAGGAATGTGCAGTGAACGCCAAGGCCTATGCCGATCTTCCGGAAGATCTTCAGGCGGTTGTGAAGTTCGCGGCAGACAGCCTTTATAACGAAGTCTGGACCGAATACGAAACCAACCACGCCAAGGCATTGCAGAAACTGGTTGCCGAGCAGGACGTTAAAGTCCGCATGCTTCCAGATGAAGTGATTACAGCAATGGGTGAGGCTGCGACCGAGGTTTATGCAGACCTGCGTGAAAGCGACGACGCATTGACCCGTAAAGTCACTGAAAGCTTCCTTGCCTATCGTGACCTGATCGGTGGTTACATGACCTATGCCGATAATGGTCAGATGAATGCCCGCGCCAAAGTGCTCGGCTTCTGATAGACGTTATGACCGGTGCCGGAACTCTCCGGCACCGGTTATTTTTTCAGGCGTGCCTTTCACGGGGAGATGTCATGCAGCGCCTTGCTGATGCACTTGATCAGGTAAACCACTGGACCGGGATGACCGTGCGCTGGTTCGCACTTCTGATGGTTCTGTTGCAGTTTACAGTGGTTTTGCTGCGCTATGTTTTCGGGTTCAGCTCAATCGCGCTGAATGAAAGCGTTTTGTATCTGCATTCCGCTTTGTTCATGTTGGGGGCGGGCTATACGCTGTTGGTTGATGGTCATGTCCGGGTGGACATTTTCTATGCCGCTGCCACCGACAAGACCAAGGCGCGGATTGATGCGTTTGGGTATACAGTTCTGGCCATTCCATCGATGGCAGCCCTGCTGTACTGGACCTGGCCTTCGGTGATCAATTCGATCTCGATGATGGAAGGGGCGATTTCAGTGGGCGGCATTCCGGCCGTCTGGTTTTTGAAATCCTTGATCCCGGCCTTTTGCATTCTTTTGATTATCCAGTCTGTGGCCTGTCTTTTGCGGCAGGTGATTTTGCTGCGCGGTGACGTTGAAGATCAAGGTGGTGCGAAGTGATGGAATATCTTGATCTTTTGATGTTTGCCGCCCTGATGGGCTGCATCCTTCTGGGCTTTCCGGTGTCCTTTTCGATTGCCGGCACGGCGGTGATTTTCGGCTATCTTGGTTGGGTCACCGATACGATGAATATCGGCCTGATGGGGGCGTTTGGGCAGCGGGTTTTTGGCACGCTGACCAATGATGTTCTGATCGCCATTCCGCTGTTTGTCGTGATGGGTGTGATCCTGGAACGATCCCGCATTGCCAAAGATCTGCTGCATACCATGGGGCGCCTGTTTGGCCAGTTGCGCGGCGGTTTGGGCATTTCAGTCGTGCTGGTGGGCGCGTTGCTGGCAGCCTCCACCGGGATTGTCGGCGCAACCGTGATTGCGATGGGCATGATTGCCCTGCCGACCATGCTGCGCACGGGATATAACCCGAAAATGGCTTCGGGCCTTGTCTGCACCGCAGGCACGCTGGGCCAGATTATCCCGCCCTCGACCCTTTTGATCATTCTGTCTGACGTGATGTCATCGGCCTATCAGCAGGCACAGTATGAGCAGGGAAAATTCACGATAGAAACCATCTCGGTCGGGCAGATCTTTGCCGGTGCGCTGATCCCCGGCCTGACGCTGGTTGCGATCTATATCATCTATATCCTGCTGCGCGGGGTGTTCCGCCCCGATGACATGCCGCCGGTTCAAAGTGATGATGGCCGCCCGAATATGCGCGAGGTGATTGGTGCAGTTCTGCCACCGGTCATGCTTATCATTGCTGTTCTCGGTGCCATTCTGGGCGGGGTTGCGACCCCGACCGAAGCCGCATCAGTGGGTGCGATTGGCGCGATCCTGATGGCCGGTGTCCGTCAGGGGGCGAACCGCAATCTGGTTCTGACCGGCACCGTCGCCCTTCTGATCCTTGCCGTCATGGCCGGTGTCGCACCGGTACGGTTCCAGCGCAGTGACCTGACCGGCTTTGATTACGTCTTGGGTGTCGGGTATGTCACTTTGGCCATAATCGGCATTGTTGCGATCTTTGCCTGTCTGCGTCAGGCATGGAAAACCGATATCCTGAAATCAGCACTGACATCGACCATGACAGTCAGTTCGATGATCTTTGCCACCATCCTGACGGCCAGCATGTTCTCGCTGGTGTTTATCGGGCTGGGCGGCGAAGACCATGTGGCAGAGATACTTGAATCCATGCCCGGTGGTCCGACAGGCGCGCTGATTTTCTGCATGGCGCTGATCTTTGTGCTGGGCTTCTTCCTTGATTTCGTCGAGATCACGGTGATCCTGCTGCCGCTGATTGCGCCAGGGCTGATCATGATGGGCCATGATCCGGTTTGGCTGGCGATCCTGATTGCGATCAACCTTCAGACATCGTTCCTGACACCGCCGTTCGGGTTCTCGCTGTTTTACCTGCGCAGTGCTGCGCCGCCGGAAATCACCACCGGCCAGATTTATCAGGGTGTCATTCCGTTCATCGCACTTCAGCTGTTTGGTATTTTCGTGATTTGGCTTTGGCCATCACTCGCCAACTGGCTGCCAAGCGTCGTGTTCTGAGTACCGCATAAAGAAACCAAAAAACGCCCCCGATTGACCGGGGGCGTTTTTGTTTGGCGTAGTGCTGCAAGTCGCCAAGCAGCTGTCACAGCACTTCGTAGACCGACACGTAGACAGTGCTTTTTTCGCGCTGTCCGGTTCCGACAAATATGCGGTGATTAAGCCAGCGATAACGTTCGTCGCCGGTTTCAAACCGGGGCTGTGTGCGCATGTAATATTTTGACGGATCGACATGTTCGCCGCGCGCAAGGGCGGCCAACACATCCTTGGGGCCATGGCGGAAACCGAAGTTTCGGATATCGATCAGCGCACCATCATGGGTCTCGATACAATATCGCGTATCCAGTTCGGCCACACCGTTTTCGAAAACAGTTTGCCAGTCTGCGCCCAATGCCAGAACGCGCCCGTTCAGATACTTGCCTTCGACATGCCCGCCGATGATCGGGATAATCCTTCGCGTGCCGCGCATTGATTCGCCCAATTCCATCGGGGCTTCCAGCTCGACCGTGAGATCACAAAAATGTTCGATTTCAAGTTTCATGTTTGCGCCCCTAATTCATGGTCATCGGTAAGAAAAGAACGATAGACGGCACCAGAACCAAAAGGATCAGGCGGATGATATCGACCGCGACAAACGGGATGACGCCCTGAAAGACCTTTTGCAGCGGCACTTCGCGCGCAATCGAATTGATGACAAACACATTCATCCCGACGGGTGGTGTGATCAGGCCAAGTTCGACCGTCATGACAACGATGATGCCAAACCAGATCGGATCGAACCCCAACTGGGTCACCACGGGAAAGACGATGGGCACCAGCAAGATGATCATCGCCATGGCATCAAGGATGCAGCCCAGCAGCAGGAAAAAGACCAGGATCAGTGCAAGCGTCGGATAGGCCCCGATATCAAGCCCGACCAGCCATGCAGTGATCTTTTGCGGTGTCTGGGTGATGGCAAGGAAATAGCCAAACAGGATCGCACCGATCAGAATGGTATAGATTGCAACCGATGTGCGAAGGGCCTCAACCAGGCTATCAAGAATGCTGCGCCAGCCAAGCCTACCCCGAAGCACACCTATCAAGGCGGTCAGGACAGATCCCACCGCCGCGGCCTCGGTCGCGGTGACAACACCAAGATAGATACTGCCGATAATCGCAATAAAAAGGGCCAGAACCGCCCAGACATCGCGCAGGGAGCGCATGGCATGGCGCAAATCAAATCGGTCGCCCGCCGGTAGACCACGGGCATAGGTCACCCGAAAGGCCAGCATATACATCACGATCGCCAGAAGACCTGGAATGATGCCAGCAATGAAAAGCTTGCCGACATCCTGTTCGGTAATAAAGCCATACACCGCCAGAACAACCGATGGCGGGATCAGAATGCCAAGGGTGCCGCCCGCCGCAATAACCCCGGTTGCAACATGATCGCGATAGCCACTGCGTTGCATTTCCGGCAAAGCAACCTTGGTCATGGTTGCCGCCGTTGCCACCGAAGAGCCCGATATCGCGGCAAACCCGGCACATGACGCAATTGTCGAAAGCGCCATGCCGCCGCGAAACGATCCAAGCCACGCCTGACCTGCGCGAAACAGTTCGCGCGACATGCCCGAATTGGTGGCCAGAACCCCCATCAGAATAAAGAACGGAATAAGGCTGAGGTTAAAATCGGTAATGGTCCGGATGGGCGATTGCGCCAGAAGGTTGAGCGCCGGGGTTGGCCCGACGATTGCGGCAAATCCACCGACACCGACGATGCCCATTGCGATCCCGATCGGAACCCGAAGCAACATCAGGGCAAAAAGCGCAACAAACCCGCCCAGTGCGACAAAATCTGCTTCAGTCATCAGTTCCCCCCAAACCAGCAGATGGCTTTGACTTGTGTTGTTCAGAGGCAATGTGTGGTTCTGATTCCGCCGGTTCGAAATCATCCAGACCGGCATCGGTAAGCGCAATCATCAAGGCACGGGCCAGGATGGTCAGTATGCCGACCGCAACACCAAGCCAGATCAGGGCCATGACCGGCCAGACGGGCAATTGAAGATCAAATGTCGTCTCGCCACTGTTATAGGCACTGGTCACACGGGCCAGCATCTTCCAGCACAGCAAACCGGTGAATCCCAGCAGGACCAGCCAGGCACAAAAATCCGTCCAGCGACGCACGCACGCAGGCAGCATCAAGGCAAACAGATCAACCTTGATATGCGATCCGCGATAGCCCACGCAGGCAAAACCCCACATGATTACGACCCCAAGGAACAGCCGCGAAAAATCGAACGCGTCAGGGATCGGCCACGCAAACAGGTACCGGCCAATTGCGGACGCAAGGACAAGCAGCGTGATCACCGCAAGCAAGATGGCCGAGACCATTTCGACCTTGCGTGAAAATGCTTCGAGATAGCGAAGGCAGTGATGAAGAACCCGCATGGATTATGCACTTTCAGAGGTATCGGCAGCACCGACATTTGATGCCGCCGATACAGAACATGGCATCAATACTTGGCGTTTTCGGCCTCAAGCGCGTCGATGAATGCCTTATAGATGGCATCGGCATCACCGCCCTTGGCAGCGACACTTTCGCGCCATTGTGCGACAAGCGGCTCGGCGGCATCACGCCATTGCTGAAGTTCATCAGCGGTCGGCTGATACAGTTCGTGATCGCCCGATGCCATCATCTTGTCACGACCCGATGCCTCGTTCTCAGCCCAGCCTTTGGAAAAACGACCTGACCATTCCGGTGTGCAATGATCGTCCATCACCTTGCGGTTTTCCGCTGATAGGCCGTCATAGACACCGCGATTGATCACAAGGATCTGCGACGAGACATAGAACGGCATATCGAGGTGATATTTGGTTTCCTGGTCGATGCCAAAGATATACATCGAGTTCCACGGGAAGGTGATTGCATCTGCCGTGCCCTTGGCAATGGCTTCGCGTGCCTCGGGTGCGGGGACCTGAACACTGGCACCGCCCAGAAGGTTCACAAAGCGGGCCATGGTTGCATGGGCCGGACGGACTGCGTGGCCCTTGATGTCATCCGGGACATGGACCGGCATCTTTGAATGGATGGTGCCCGGGTCATGCGGGTTTACCAGACAGAGTTTGACTTCCGGCATTTCCTGTTCGGCATAGTTCGCATACCACTTGTGAAGCGCGACCGATCCATTGACCGCGTCTTTCACATTGAACGGGACTTCCGTCAGACCATAGATCGGGAAACGGCCCGCCTGATAGCCCGGATTGATGTAGCCGATATCGGCAATGCCATCGCGGGTCATGTCATAGTGATCGGGTGCCGAACCAAGTTGCTGGGCCGGAAAGATCGTGAAATCGATTTTGCCACCGGATGCCTCGCGAATGGAGTTTGTCCAATCTTCAAGACCCATGGTTTGCACCGGATGGGTTGGCGGCAACCAGTGGGCAAGGCGGAAGTTCACCTCTTGGGCGGATGCCACAGAGGTAGAAGCGATGACAGCAAATGATGCCAGGGCAATCACTGAACCAAGTTTAAGTCGTTTCATTGTTTCCTCCCTGAGTAAACCAACAGCGGCACTTATGTTTTTGTTGCCTTGTCTGTCGGTTTCTCGATTTGATCAAACCACCCTTGGAAAGCTTTGCACCGAAGGTTGGACTGATCGCCAAACCGGGTCCAAAACCAATGCCCCGGTCAAAAATAACCTCTCCGTTTGTCGTACCCCGGCGCCCCTGATGGCGCCTCTGAATCCTGTTATGCCAGCCTATGCCAGCGGCGCGTTTTCGATCAGAACGGCAATTCCCTGCCCGCCGCCGATGCAAGCGGATGCGATGCCATAACGACCGCCGGATTTGGCCAGTTCGCGGGCCAGCGTGTTGGTGATACGAACGCCCGTTGCACCCAACGGATGACCAATCGCAATCGCGCCGCCATTGACATTGACCTTGTTTTCATCAAGGCCAAGTTCGCGGATACACGCCAATATCTGTGCGCCAAACGCCTCGTTGATTTCGATGCGGTCAATCTGATCAAGGGTCATACCTGTCTGATCCAGAACGGCCTCAATGGCCGGTACCGGGCCGATGCCCATGATTTCGGGCGGAACGCCCACGGCCGCCCCGGCAATGATCCGCGCGCGCGGTTTCAGGCCATGCTTGCGGGCATAATCGGCACTGCCAAGAACAACACCCGCCGCGCCGTCAACAACCGCCGATGAATTGCCACCGGTTTGAACCCCGCCAAAGACCGGGCGCAGTTTGGCCAGAATGTCATAGGGGGACGGACGGATATGGCTGTCTGCGTCGACCGCGTCCACTTTGCGCGGCAGTTTGATTGCGCGTGGATTGCCATTTTCCATTTCAAAGGTTTCGTTGGTTACGGCAACAATCTCGTCCGCGAGGAACCCGTTCTGCTGGGCGTCAACCGCACGCGCAAAACTGCGTTCGGCGAAGCGGTCCACTTCTTCGCGGGTGATGTTGTATTTTTTGGCAAGATTTTCGGCCGTATCGCCCATGGTGCAACTGACAGCCGGATCAAGCAGCGCTTCCCACAGGAAGTCCTTGAATTCGACCTGCCCCATACGAAAACCACTGCGATGGGTGTAGGCCGCAATCGGATTGCGGCTCATGGATTCAGTCCCGACACACAGTGCCAGATCACCACGACCAAGCGAAATATGATCCGCCGCCTGCAGGATGACTTCGATCCCCGTACCGCAAATCCGCTGCACCAGATGGGCTGGCCGGTCATAGGGAACGCCCGCATACAACCCGATATGGCGCGGCGTCATATAGGCATCATAGGACGCCTGGGCCATCGAGCCGGCGACGGTAAAATCTATGTCGGTGGCATTGACCCCGGCATCCTTGATGGCGGCACGGGCCGCCTTGATGCCAAGATCAATCGGGGAAATCAGCCCGAATGCGCCGGTATAATCGACAAACGGTGTGCGCTTCCCGCCCAGCAGCCAGACATCTTCAAATTCGGTCCTGAGACCTTTGGCGTTGGCAGTCATTCTGCTTATCCTCTTTTGGCGATCATGACACCGGCTGGTGACGGGTCAGTATAAAGTTCGGCAACCTTGTCAGCACGCTTGGCAAGAACCGCACGCTGATTGATCGATCCCTTGTCAGTGACTTCATGCGCATCAAGTTCCGGCGAGTTTTCAAGCAGGATCGCGCGCGCAACAAAGTTTGAACTGCCGGTCGCTTTGGCGCCAAGTTCATCAAGGCATTTCTGGAAATGCGCGATGACAGCCGGATGGGTGGCAATGTCACGCTCGGCCGCATTTGCCGGCAGATCCGGGCAAAGTTTTTTGCAGGCGGTAAAATCGGCAAAGATCAGCGCGCCGAGATAATCCTCGTTCAAGCCGGTCAGCACGGCATCACGCACATAAGGTGCAAAGGTCTGGGCAATTGCGGTTCGGATGGCAGCCACATGCACCCACGTCCCGGACGAGAGTTTGAAATCCTCGCACACCCGACCATCGAACAGAAAGCCACGGTCGATATTGTCCGGATCAACAAATTTCAGAGCATCACCAATCAGGTAATAGCCTTCTTCATCGAAGGATTCGTCGGTCTTGTCGGGCTGCTTCCAGTACCCCGGCGTGATGCTTGGCCCCTTAAGGCGCACTTCAAGCTTTTCGGCATTGGGAACAAGTTTGATATCAAGCCCGACCGCCGGAAGACCAACACTGCCTGCCTGATCGACCGCCCAGGTGGTGGTGAAGGCAAAGGGGGCGGTTTCGGTCGAACCATAGCCGGTGACGATGACGATTTTTTCGCCGACCGTGTCTTCGGCAATTTTTTCCAGATTGTCCCAGACATATTGCGACAAACCGGCACCGGCATATTGCATCAGTTTCAGCTTGGCAAAGAACATCTCGCGAAGTGTCTTGTTTTCGCGCAAATGATGGACAAGTGCCTCATAGCCCTTGGGGACGTTGAAATAGATGTTTGGCGAAATCTCGGAAAGATTGCGCACCGTTTCATGGATGCCGCCCGGGGTCGGCTTGCCCTGATCGATATAGAAACTGCCCCCGTTATAAAGGGCCAGTCCGAAATTGTGGTTACCGCCGGCAGTGTGGTTCCATGGCAGCCAATCGACCATCACGGGTGGTTCATCCTGCAGAAAGGCCAGCGCGTGGCGCAGCATCATCTGGTTGTAACACAGCATGCGCTGGGTATTGATCACCGCCTTTGGCATCCCTGTGGAGCCCGACGTAAACAGGAATTTGGCTATCGTGTCTTCGGTGATTTTGGCATTCGCGGCATCGACAGCCTCGGTCGGCATGGTCTGACAGGCGTCGGCATAAACATCGCAGTCATATTGCGACAGCGGATTTTCCAACACCAAAAGACGGGCATCCTTTGGCATGACAGCGGCCAATGCCTTGGCATATTTCGCACCGTCATCGACAAAGATCAGACCGGGGTTCAGCAAATCGCAGATATGGCGCAGTTTGGCAAAATCGGTCGAGATCAGCGAATAGGCCGGAGATACCGGCGCATATGGAATACCGGCATACATGGATGCCAGTGCAAGCAGCCCGTGTTCAAGGCTGTTGCCTGAAAGGATCAGAACCGGGCGATCTTCTGAAAGATCCTGCCCGATCAGATATTGCGCAAGGTTGCGGACCTCATTGCGGGTTTCAAGGTAGCTGCGCTTTTGCCAGCCACCGGTTTTGTCGCGGTCGGCGAGAAACAGGCGATCAGGCGTCTTTTCCGCCCATTCATCAAGCTTGTCGGTGATGGCGCGCGGATAGTCATCCGGCGTTTCAGCAGAGCGGATATAGATCGTGCCGTTGTCTTTTTTTGACACCGAGACACGCGTGTCTCCCATGCGAACCGGACGGAGTCCGGGTTCTGCAATCATAGGCATGAGACGAAACCTCCAGTTATCATTTTCTTATTTGTTATAATTCATAACAATCATAATTCATTACATCAAGCGCAATATCTCTATGCGTGTATGGCCCCATCGAAAGTTCGCCAAAATTATTATAATGATCGCGCGCGCGAGAAGAAAATTTAAGCCGTATTTCAGCGATCTAATGGCGATTGACGCCGCCGCATTACTGTGTAAACATAATTGTTATAAAACATAACAAACTCTGGGTAAGGAAATGCAGCTCAATCAGGTTCCCGTCATCATAACCGGCGGGGGAAGCGGCCTTGGCGAAGCCACCGCACGTACATTTGCAGTTGCGGGTGCGAAGGTTGCGGTCTTTGATCGCAATGGCGATGCCGCCAAACGAGTCGCCAGCGAAACCGGCGGAATCGGACTGGAAGTCGACGTCTCTGACAAGGAGTCGGTCGCAGCTGCATTCAAGACCGTGAAACAGAATCTTGGCCTGCCGCGGGTGTTGGTAAACTGTGCCGGGATCGGTACGGCCAACCGTATTCTGCCACGCGATGGCAACCTGCCGATTGATGATTTCATCAAAACACTGAACATCAACCTGACCGGCAGCTACATCACCATGAGCCATGCCGCCCAGTTGCTTTCGGAAGCAACCCCGGTCAATGACGATGGTGAACGGGGCGTAATCATCAATACATCCTCGGTCGGATACGAAGACGGGCAAATCGGCCAATGCGCCTATGCGGCATCAAAGGGTGGCATTGCCTCCATGACGTTGCCAGCTGCACGTGAACTGGCGCGGATCGGTGTGCGGGTCATGGCGATTGCGCCGGGACTTTTTTCCACGGCGATGACCGAGACCCTCCCAGACGAGGCCCGTCAGGCGATTGAGGCCAATATTCCGTTTCCCAAGCGGCTGGGCAAGGCACAGGAATTTGCCGACCTGGCCCGCCATATCGTTGAAAATACCATGCTCAATGGCACCGTCGTCCGACTGGATGGCGCGGTTCGCCTGCAGGCACGATGAAGACAGATTGCTTTACGTAAGGAACAAGAACATGACCAACGGCGCGAATGACGTATTGAACGTCGCAATCAACGGATCGATTGCCCGTTTGACCATCACGCGACCTGAGAAGCGTAACGCTGTCAGCGACACCCTGATGGAAGCCCTCGAGGCCTTTTTTGCCAATCCCCCGAAAGAGGTCAGGGTTGTCATCCTTGCCGGGGAAGGCGGGCATTTTTCCGCGGGCCTTGATCTTGCAGAACATGTCGCGCGCAATGCTGCAGAAACCATGCGCCATTCGCGCAACTGGCACCGCATCATGGACATGATCCAGTATGGCGGACTGCCGGTGATCTCGCTTCTCAAGGGGGCGGTGATCGGTGGCGGCCTTGAACTGGCCAGTGCCACCCATATCCGCATTGCCGATGAAACCGCCTTTTTCCAGCTTCCCGAAGGACGCCGTGGTATTTTTGTCGGCGGCGGCGCATCTGTTCGGGTCGGCCGCATTCTGGGTGCGGATCGCATGATCGAAATGATGCTGACCGGGCGCAAATACAATGCCGAGGATGGACTGCGGCTTGGTCTGACCCATTATGTCTGTGACAGTCAGGATGCCGCCGAGGCAAAAGCACTCGAGCTTGCCAATACGGTGGCTGAAAATGCACAACTTTCCAACTATGTCATGATCCAGGCCCTGTCACGGATTGAGGACATGGCCAAGACAGACGGCCTGTTTACCGAAAGCCTGTGCGCAGCCCTGACCCAGACCAGCGAAGATGCACAGGAAGGTTTGAAGGCGTTTCTCGAAAAGCGCGCCCCGAATTTCAAATAGCGCCCCATAACAGAGCCGCCCAATCGCGGCCAGAAGATCAAAATACCGGTAAAGAATCCGCAAAAAAGCGGACGCTAGAACAGTCAGGAAGGAACAGGGCCACCCAAACAAAACGGTGTGCCCACAACGTGAGGAGACGTTCGATGTCAGGATTTCCCGTCAACCGCCGCCAGATGCTCGGCATCATGGGTGGCGCACTTGCAGCCCCGGCCATTATCGGCAAGGCACGTGCGGCCGAGGTCACCCTTCGGCTGCATCACATGCTGCCGCCGGTTGCACCGATGCACAAGGCGTTCTTCGAACCATGGTCCAAGACCATTCGTGAACAGTCCGATGGACGTATCGATATTCAGATTTTCCCGGCCATGCAGCTTGGTGGCAAACCACCGCAACTGGCTGATCAGGTGGCAAATAATGTCGTTGATATCGCCTGGACGCTGACGGTGTATACGCCGGGGCGTTATCCGGTTTCCGAAACGCCGAGCCTGCCCTTCATGGTGACCACCGCCGAGGCAACATCGGTCGCCATGCACAAGTTCATGGATGAATTCGGTCAGGATGAATATCGCGGCATGAAGCCGCTGGCCTTCCATGTTCATGCCGGTGGCAAGTTCCATATGCGCGACACAGCCATCGAGAATCAGGCCGATCTTGAAGGGCTGCAAATCCGTGCCCCGAACCAGAGTGTTGGCAAGGCCTTGTCCATTCTGGGCGCAGAACCTGTCTTTTTCCCGGTAACCGAGATGGCCGTTGGCCTGGCCAATGGCGTGATTGACGGTACCTGCCTGCCCTATGAAGTGGTTCCGGCCTTCAAACTTCATGAACTGACATCTTTCCATTGCGCACCGGCAGAGGGCGGACGTGGTCTTTATGCCAACTCGTTTGCGCTTTTGATGGCGGGCAATGCCTATGACAACATGCCAGATGATCTCAAGGCGGTGATTGATGCCAATTCCGGCATCGACCTTTCACGCCAGATCGGCAAACAGTTCGATAGCTTTGAGTCTGTTGGCTACAAGATGTGTGCTGATCGCGGCAACAAATTCGTCGAGATTCCCAAAGCCGAGATTGAACGCTGGCAGGCCGCAACCCAGCCTGTTGTCGATGACTGGATCGAGACGCTTAATGATGCTGGCCATGATGGCAAGGTGATGATTGATCGCCTTAATCAGCTGATTGATGCCGAGACTGCCTGACATGTCAGGAGCCACCCGTGATCACAATGGGCGCGGCCATCGCGCTGCGCCCATTCATTTCCTTGGTCAGTTTGTTGATCGTGCCTGCATTGCGTCTGCTGGCATTGCAGGTGCCGTGATTGTTGCTGTCGCCATTACGGTCACCCTGTCGGTTACAATGCGGTATATCGGCATTGGCGGTATTCGCGGTGACTTTGAAGTTGTCGAACTGGGATGCGGGATTGCTGCATTTCTGTTTTTGCCGTTGTGCCAACGCAAGGGCAACCATGTCATGGTCGACATTTTCAGCATGGCTTTCCCGCAACGTACACGCCGCGTGCTTGATCAGGTGTGGGAGGCGCTGTTTTGCCTTGCCTGGGTCATCATTTCGTGGCGCGTCGCATACGGCCTGATCGATATGTATGACTATAACGACCGCAGTATGCTTCTTAGAATGCCGACCTGGATTGTTTATGGGGTCGCGTTGTTCGGACTTGGACTTTCATCGCTGACCGCGTTGTCGAACGTCATCGAACAATTTGTCACCCCCGCCCCCACCTCTTCGCACACGGATACCCCCCAATGAGCCCGGTCGAAATCAGTATCATTATGGTCGTCGTCCTGTTGGCCCTTATATTCCTGCGCATGCCGATTGCATTGGCGATGGCTGTGGTCGGGGCTGGCGGATATGTGGTTCTGTCCGGGTGGTTGCCGTTGTCGGCCTATCTGAAAACCGCAATTGTCGACAAATACATTTCCTATGATCTTGCGGTTATTCCGCTGTTTATCCTGATGGGGCAGATTGCCACGCGAACCGGCATCAGTCGGGCGATTTTTACCGCGTCGAACGCCTGGCTTGGCCATTGGCGCGGCGGCCTTGCCATGGCCTCTGTCGCAGGTTGCGCGGCATTCGGGTCGATTTGCGGATCGTCAATTGCCACCGCGACCACGATGGGCCGGGTTGCCCTGCCTGAAATGCGTCGCCACGGATATTCCGGCGCGCTGGGTGCCGGGACGCTTGCCGCGGGCGGCACGCTTGGCATTCTGATCCCGCCTTCGGTGGTTCTGATCATTTATGCCCTTTTGACCGAACAGAACATCGTCAAACTGTTCCTGGCTGCGACCATACCGGGGCTATTGGCGGTTCTTGGCTTTATTCTGGCGATTGGCGTTTATGTGCGCCTGTTCCCGGAAGAAGGCCCGGCACATCCCGGATTGCCGATGCGCGAACGCATCAAGTCACTTGGCGGTATATGGCACGTCGCCCTTGTTTTCATCGCCGTTCTGGGCGGGATTTATGGCGGCGTC
The DNA here is from genome assembly GCF_011806525.1 of Thalassospira sp. HF15. Classification (GTDB taxonomy): domain Bacteria; phylum Pseudomonadota; class Alphaproteobacteria; order Rhodospirillales; family Thalassospiraceae; genus Thalassospira. Next base: position 160,183 of record NZ_JAAVKI010000005.1, read on the forward strand.
TTCACCCCGGCCGAGGGCGCATCTGTTGGTGTGGTCCTGATTGCGCTGACCGGATTTCTGATGCGCAGCCTTTCGATCAAGGGCCTGTTTGAATGCGTGATTGAGACCGCCGGTACAACGGCAATGATCTTTGCCATCATTTTCGGTGCGGATCTTTTCAATGTCGCCCTTGCCCTGACACGGGTTCCGACGATGGCGGCCGACTGGGTTGGTACGGCCGGGATTGCGCCGATGACGGTTCTGATGGTGGTCATTCTGTTTTACATCATCATGGGCTGCATCATGGACAGCCTGTCGATGATCCTTCTGACGGTGCCGGTATTCTTCCCGGCCTTTATGGCGATGGATTTCGGCATGGACCCAACCCATCAGGCCCTGTGGTTTGGCATCATTACCCTGATTGTTGTCGAATTGGGGATGATCACGCCGCCGGTCGGACTTAATCTGTTTATGATATCGGCGATGGCACCCGATATCCCGACCAGCAAGATTTTCCGCGGGGCGGTGCCGTTCCTTCTGGTCGAGTGCCTACGCATCGCGGTCATTGTTGCGTTCCCTGCACTGACATTCTGGCTGGTGGATATCGTCACAGGATAGCTGCGCGCAAAAAGATGGAGACACTGTTGCAAGCAAACAAAAAGAAGAAAAACGATCCGGATACTGGCATTGCGGGCTTGTCACCCGACAGTCCGCTGCGCGGTTTTGTCGGCTATAACCTCAAGCGCGCCTATATGTCGATCCACAGCGATTTTGTCGCCAGCCTGACGCACCTTGATCTGAAACCGATAACCTATAGTGCGCTAGCCATTATCAACGAGAACCCCGACATCAGTCAGACGGATCTGGCCCGATCGCTTGCCATGGAACGTTCGAACATTGTCGTGATGGTCGATGAACTGCAGGCACGCGGCTTGATTGTGCGCAACAAGGTGCCAACCGACCGGCGCGTCTATGCGCTGCGGACCACCTCAAAGGGGATTGAGCTTTTCCTTGAAGCCAGCCGTGCCGTTCAAAAACACGAAGACAAACTCCTCGAGGGGTTTGCGCCCGACGAACGTGCGCAACTTGTCGAAATGCTGATCCGAATTCAGCAGGTCAAATAACGTTTAGATCAGGTAGGATTCCATGCTGCGACTGTCCCGCGAAATCCGTGTTGAATGGGGTCACTGCGACCCGGCCCGGATTGTCTATAACCCCAACTTTTATGACTGGATGGAAGGCGGCCTTCTTGCCCTGCTTTCAGTTGCCGGGTTTGATCTTGCCACCATGATTGCAAAGGATGCCGACTTTCGCGGAACACCGCTGGTCCGTGCCGAGGCCAATTTCATGGCGCCCGCCCGGGTTGGGGACCTGATTGTCCATCATGTCGAAGTATCGCGCTGGGGCGGCAAATCGTTTGACCTTGCCCATCGGTTCACCCTTGGCGAAACCAAATTGCTTGAAGGATCGCAAACGCGTGTATGGGCACGCGCCAATCCGGATAACCCGGCAAGTCTGGCCGCCGTTCCCGTACCAGATAATGTCAAGGCTGCCTTGTCTGAGGACAAGGTTATCCGCATGACACTCCATCAGGAAACGCAGGTTTAATCGCTGGCATAAGAGGCCCGGCCGTGATCCCCTTTAAAGCCCCAATTGATGACATTCTGTTTGCCCTGTCTGCGACCTGCGATGAAACCGTTGCCGCAGAACACGGATTTGATGCTGAAATCACCCGAGATATCCTGGAACACTTCGCACGTTTTGCCGAAGACGTCATCGCACCGATTGACGAACCGGGCGATCAGGAAGGCTGCCGGTTTGAAAATGGCCGGGTCAGAATGCCATCCGGCTTTCGTGAGGCCTATCAGGCCTATATTGAGCAGGGCTGGCAGGCAATCTCGCTGGCTGAAGAATTTGATGGTCAGGGTGCCCCGGCAACCGTCTGTGGCGCGATCAGTGAAATACTGGCCGGTGCCTGCCATTCCTTTCAGATGGTCACCGGGCTTGTGCCGGGTGCGGCCCGGCTGATTGCGCAGTTTGGCACGGATGAGCAACGCCAGACATGGTTGCCAAAGTTGGCTTCCGGAAGCCACCTTGCCACCATGTGCCTGACCGAACCGCAAGCCGGATCGGATCTTTCGGATATCCGCACCGTCGCACGCCAGCAAGAAGATGGCCGTTGGGTTCTGAATGGGGAGAAAATCTTTATATCTGGCGGGGACCAGGACCTGAGTAATGAAATCCTGCATCTGGTTCTGGCCCGGACGGGCAGTCGTGAAGACGGTGTGCGCGGCCTGACCCTGTTTTTGTGCCCATCCCATACCCGCGAAACCGAACGCAATGCCGTGACGGTCACGCGGATCGAAGAAAAGATGGGGTTGCATGCCTCACCCACCTGCCAACTGGCTTTTGACGGGGCAACCGCAATCCCCATCGGTCCGGTTGGCAAGGGGTTGATGTGCATGTTTACCATGATGAACCATGCCCGCCTTGATGTCGCCCTTCAGGGGGTTGCGCATGCAACCCGCGCGCATCAAATCGCCCAAAACTATGCCGCCGAGCGTAAGCAGGGCCGGGATCGCAACAGCGGCCAACCGGTTTCCATCGACCAACATTTTGACGTCGCGCGCATGCTATCCCGTCAGGACATGCTGGCCATGACCGGGCGTCTGATGACGTATAAGGCCTTTGCCCTGATGGAGACGGGCCAACATCCCGACTTGATTGAATTCCTGACCCCGATCTGCAAATCGTTCTGCACCGATGCCGGGGTTGAAGCGGCCGATATCGGGATACAGGTCCTTGGCGGGTATGGATATTTGCGCGAATACAGGGTCGAACAAACGCTGCGCGATGCCCGCATCTGCAAGATTTACGAAGGCACAAACGGTATTCACGCCCTCACCCTTGCCGGCAGGCTGACCCGCCATAAGGAAGGTGCAAGCGCCAAGGCGTTTGAGAAACTGATCAGCGAATTGATTTCCGCATCAGGCGGCGATATCAGCCTGGTTACAGAGCTTCTGGAACACTGGCGTCAGATGACGTCAGAAATCGCTTCCAACGACACACCAGAAAATTTCGCCGACGACTACATGCAAATCAGTGCTGCAGCGTATGGCGTTGCCCTTTGGAGCGAACTGACGCGTCGACTATCCCCATCGCAAACCGCGCGATATCAACAATGCCTTGATCAGATGCAGGAATGGGCAGCGATCACACTGGCCGCGAGCAAGGTGCGCAAAGCGTCTTCGTGATTTAACGGATCAACAAAGACAAAGACGTTTGGAAATAGCGATGGTGCGCGCAATTGCAGGCCATAACAGCCCAACACGCAAAAACAGATCGGCTATGGCATCAGAACCGGTGGCCTGCTTGGACGCATGGCCACCGGTTCCGAAGTTCGAGAAATGATCGGACCGGGTTAGCGAATAGCAACCGGGTTAATGATCATCTGTACTGCGCCTTTGAGTTTTGCCTGCCCCAGAACAAAGAGAAACTCGTGGGCACGATCCGCTGCCAGATCCCTGGTGACAATGTTTTCAAGGATATAAACGCCGTTTTCGGCCAGAAGCTTGACATGAACGGGGAAGAACGCACTCGGGTCCTCATGGGGAACTGCTTCGAGGCCCCATGTATCGGCACCCACGGCAACAACACCCTGTTTTGCCAACCACTCAGCGGCTTCCAGCCCGATGCCGGGTTCGGTCGTGCCATAAAGCTCGTTATCTTTCCCAACCAGATCAAGCCAGCCAGTATGGATCAGCGCAACATCGCCCTTGCGGATTTCGGTACCTGCTGCCTTTTGGGCGGCCATGATATCATCAAGGGTAATAACGTAGCCGCCTTCAAGACGATCCGTTCCCTTGATTGCTGCAACGTCAAGCAACACGCCGCGCGTTGCCATGGGGGGAACGTTTTCAATACCAAGCTTGGTCAAGCCAGTGGCTGCGACCATGTCTTCGGCGTGGTTGTTGTTATAATAGGTATGATGATCACCGAGATGACCAAGGCCATCAATCTGGGTCCCCACACCAAGCCAGCCGGTGAACATGTCATCGTTATAGGTTCCGGCATTGCTGCCAATCGTTTTGTTGCCACTTTGCCCGGGTGAGAAAACCGTGACCGCAACACCGCGCGGCGCAAACGCCGGCGTATCACGTGAAATTTCCATCCCCAGTGAATAGACCTTGCCTTCGGAAACCAACTTGCTTGCTGCAAGTGTCACTTCCGAGGTCAAAAAGTTTGCAGCCCCGATCTGATCTTCCGGCCCAAATTGGGAACCGAACCTGTCATGAGCGGACGCAGAGCCGATTGTTCCGATTGCACCGAGCATCACGGATGCGAAGGTGATGATTTTTACTTTTTGCATTATTTCCTCCCTAAGTTGATAAGGACTCAGGGAATGGCAATTGTTGTGCCAAGAGAAAAATGGCAGAAACCTTGGGAAGTCAGCATTGCTTTGAGCGGTGAACGATCATCCATGACCCCGAAATGATCGGTTGCCGCTCAGGTTGAACATGATGCGATGCATTACAGCGCCTGCGATCCAGCAGATTTTTGTGATGCTGTTTTATCTTTCGGATAAAAAGGCGATGGTGCCCCCGGGGAGAATCGAACTCCCACTCACTAGGTGAAACAGATTTTGAGTCTGCCGCGTCTACCAATTCCGCCACAGGGGCAGGCAATACAGGTGCGTGTGCGCACCGTCCATCGACGGGCGGGATAATAGCTGTAAATTTCGCCGGGTCAATGGGGCTTTGTGCAAAAATGCGTCGCTGCAAACGTCAATAAACTGCGTCATTGCGATTGGCGGCAAAATGCGGTTTGATCTGGCCTGATTTCAAGGCCAAGCGCCGCACACCAATTGCACATAACCGATACAAGGCGCATAGCCGTGATCCGCAGCCTCTATGACTGGACGATGAAACTCGCTGGCCACCGCCATGCTGGCTGGGCCCTGTTTTTCATTGCCGCGATTGAAAGCTCTGTCTTTCCGATTCCACCAGATATTCTTTTGATCCCGATGATCATCGCCGCGCCCACGCGCGCCTGGCGCTATGCTTTGATCTGCCTTGTCGGTTCGGTGCTTGGCGGACTGGTTGGCTATGGCATCGGCTTCTTCCTGTTCGAAACAGTCGGCCAACCGGTGCTGCAGCTTTATGGCTATGCCGACAAGTTCGATCAGTTCCGCGACTATTATAATGAATGGGGTGCTTGGGCGGTGTTTATCGCCGGTGTGACGCCATTCCCCTATAAAGTGATCACCATCCTGTCAGGGGTAACCGCCCTTGATCCGGTTGTTTTCACGATTGCATCGATCCTTGCACGCGGGTTGCGGTTCTTTGTCATTGCAGCCCTGATCTGGAAGTTCGGCCCTGCGATCCGCGACTTCATCGAAAAACGACTGGGCCTCGTTTTCACCATATTTATCGTGGTTCTTGTCGGTGGGTTTGCTGCACTTAAACTGATCCCGCATGGTTGACCCGATGCCGAATTCTTATGGAAGCCAATAAACGGACCCTCTGATGTTCAATCTGCTGCGCCCCCGCTTCATTCCGGCCTTTCCACCCATTGCCCTGCTGCTGATTTCAGCGGGCAGCATCGGCTTTGCGCTTTATGCACAATATGTCCAGAAGCTGCTGCCCTGTGTACTGTGCCTGTATCAGCGTGTGCCGTTTTATGTGGTTGCCGGTTTTTCGGTGGTTGCCTTGCTGCTCATTCGTTTTCCAGCGCTTGCAAGGGCCGTGGTTTATCTGTGTGCTGCAACGTTCGCGGTTGGCACCGTGATCGCGTTTTATCACGTCGGGGTTCAGGAACTTTGGTGGGAAGGGCCTGCCATGTGTGGCGGCGTTCAAAGTGGTGCCGGATCGATCGCCGATCTTAAAGCGCAGCTTATGGCACAGCCGATCATTCGCTGTGACAAGATCGACTGGACCCTGTTTGGCATTACCATGCCGACCGTGAATGTGTTTTTCTCGGCGGCACTGACCATTTTTTGCCTGATCGCACCGTCGCGCTGGATGAAGAAATAACATCCCGAAATCATAAATGATGATCTGGCACCCAGATTTGTAGCGACCAAGCCACAACTAGCGTGCCTCTGAACCGCGACTTTCGCCGTGGCAGCTTTTTCTTTGTGTTTTGTAAAACGCGTTGCAACACGATCAGAAGTCGTAATCCAGTTCGGTATCCCAGTATAAAAAATCCCGCCAACTTTCATGAAGATAGTTTGGCGGGAAACGACGTCCTGTGCTTTGCAGTTCGTGCATTGTGGGCTGTCCCGGCGTCCTGCGCAGTCGCAGGCCCGCCTCGCGCACCGATCGACTGCCCTTGTATAGGTTGCAGTCAGAACAGGCCGTGACGATGTTTTCCCAGTTGGTCCGCCCGCCACGCGCACGCGGAATAACGTGATCAAAGGTCAGTTCATTGGTCGGCAGGCGATCACCGCAATACTGGCAGGAAAACTCGTCGCGCAAAAAGACGTTGAACCGGGTGAAGGCCGGGCTGCTTTTAAGCGGAACATATTCCTTAAGGGAGATAACGCTGGGCAGGCGCATTTTAAAGGATGGGGAACGTACTTCGCGGTCGTATTCGGAAAGAACATCGACGCGTTGGAGAAAGACCGCCTTGAGCGTATCCTGCCATGACCAAAGAGACAGAGGAAAGTAGCTCAACGGCCGAAAGTCGGCGTTAAGAACAAGTGCCGGACACGCATTGGGCGATAAATGCATACCATCCGCTCCACCGTGTTTACCGAGTCGCTTGCTTTATTTAGCAGGTCCGGGAATCGCTGTTGATGAAGATATCATGACGTTTCACCAAACCGGGCGACACGGCGACGTAAACCACTGATAGAGCAAAGTATAGAACAAATTTCCAAAAGCGCAAAGCCCGTGTTCCGCCGAGTCGCGTTTCTTCACGCAACATCCTTGCGCAACCCTTGGAACCCCTAGGCGAAGACGATATCGCAGGGCACAAAAAAAGCCGCCTGACCATGTCATGACAGCGCATCGTGCATGTGGAAATGCGGCAGTTGATTAAAGACCTGAAAAAACGAAAGGCCCGCTAAAAAGCGAGCCTTCGTAAATTCTGTCTGTAAAGCAGAAGCCTGAATTAGGCAGTTTTTGCTTCAACAGCTTTGGCGACCTGGCGTTTGATTTTCACCAAATCTGCCGGCAGCTTTGCATTTGCAGTGCTGAGCAGATATGCATCCAGACCACCACGTTTTTCGATGGTGCGGACAGCATTGGTGGTCAGACGCAGACGCACCGAACGACCGAGCGACTCACTAAGCAGCGAGGTCGGCTGCAGGTTCGGGAGGAAACGACGTTTGGTACGATTGTGGGCGTGGCTCACATTCATGCCGACCAAAACGCCTTTGCCGGATACCGGGCAGCGACGTGCCATGACCTGATCTCCTGGTCTATAAATTCGCAAAAGGACGCTTGGCCTGAACATGCAGGCCCGCGCTTGGAGCCGGGTTATTACCGCCTCTGACCAATGGCGTCAAGCCTTCATCAAGCGAAAACCGCGACAAAAACGCTTATTGGCACCGTTTTCGCCCTAAACCCCGATTTGGCGTGTCATTTGCCCAACTCAACCGCACGGAATCTGTGGCTTTTCAAACCGGGGCGACAATACCAAAGACCTCAGTTACCGACAATTATGCGATTTTAGCCAACATCTGATTACCGATTCTCTGTCCTTATATAACGTCATTGTCTGTTTTCTTTCCGTGCGGCGTCCGTGGTTTCAATCCGCACGCTTTATTGATACGGATCAAAACGCAGACGCGCGCAGCATGGTAAGTTCAACACCATGAGTTAAGAAATCCGTTTCGGGAGCATGACGGGACATGAAATCAGATAGCAAAGTTTCTCTGCCGCTTTTGGGCATTCTGCTGGTCGCTGTAATTGGCTTGGCGCTTTATCTTGCCGGTTATGTTCTTGCTGCTTTGGGCGTTCCAGTCGCGTCCTTCTGGATTTACGTTGCGCTGGCCCTGGTGCCAGTCACCTTCCTTGTCTTGATTGATTTTAGCCGCTGATTCTGCTGTCCCCCGCAGAACAGTACTGAGACGGCCTGCCACATGTAGCGACAGGCCGTTTTTTTTGTGTGCCTTCAGGACAAGCGGGACTCAGACGGGCTGATCCGTATCAGACTGCCATTGGGTATCCCGGCAGGGCATCGGGCCAGGGCGGGCAAAGAAGAACCCCTGACAGGCATCAACCCCCATCGCCAACAATTCAGTGCGTTGCTCGGCTGTCTCAATCCCTTCGGCGATCACCTTAAGGCCAAAGCGATGCGCAATCAGGATTGCGGCTTCGATCACGACGCGGGCATTTTCATCCATGGCAAGGACAAAGGACTTGTCGATCTTGACTGCATCAACAGGGATCTCATGCAGGCGCGACAGCGATGAATAACCGGTCCCGAAATCATCGATATATATCTCGATGCCCATGGCATGGAGCTGATCAAGCACTCTGGCGATCTGGGTGGTCTGACGTTTTTCAAAAATCGACTCTGTCACTTCCAGAACCAACCGGTCCGATGACAGGCCGGTATCTGCCAGAACACGCGACACCATATCGGCGAAGTTCGGCATGACGATCTGGCGGATGGAGACGTTGATCGCAATTTTCGTCGTTGCAGAGACTTCAGCACAGTCTTGCAAGGCCTGACAGGCCCGGCGCATACACCATTCACCAATATCGACGATCAGGGCGCTTTCCTCGGCAATCGGGATGAATTCATCGGGTGACACAACACCAAGCACACCGCTGTTCCACCGCAGGAGTGCCTCATAGACGATAATGTCGCCCGTCACGGCGTCTATGACCGGCTGATATTTAACATCGAACTCATCGGCACCCATGGCGCGTCTTAGCGCCTGTGTCACGCTCAGACGCCGTTCCTGTTCGGTCAGCAGCATCTTGTCATAGTTATGCACACTGCCACGCCCGGATCGCTTGACCTCTGCCGCGGCAAGGTCGGCCCAGTGGATCAGCTCCGATATCGACGGGTTGCGGCCTGAGGAAAAGGCAACGCCGGTACTGAACCCGACATGCAGCGTATGCCCGACAATATTGATCGGCTGGGTGACCGCTTGCTGAGCGAGTTCGATAACATCTTCGACCAGCGGATGAAGTTCCAGATGCGGAGCGGCCAGAACGATCAGGAATTCATCCCCACCCCAGCGCCCCAGGGCATGCTCCGGACCAACACATTCGCCCAACCGCATGCTGACTGCGCGCAGAACTTCATCACCAATTGCGTGGCTCAGCCCATCATTGATCTGTTTGAACCGGTCAAGATCGATAAACAGAACCGCATAATCCAACAGCGCGTCCGATCTCTTTTTATGCTCAAACCAAGCGACAATCCCGTCCCGGTTATAAAGACCGGTCAGGGCATCGTGTTCCACCAGGTTTCGCAGTTCCTCGGTACGCTGTTCGACGCGTATTTCAAGGGTTGCGTTCCAGTCCTCGGTAATCCGGTTTTTCTGTCTGAGATCTTCAATCAATCCCTGATTCTGGTATTTCAGAACAAAGGATCTGAACAGAACTGCATGGTTGTTGCGATGGGTCACCAGCATCACCAGCAGGAAGACCAATGCCAGTGCTGAAAGGATATAATTCGGCTCCGCCATGACCGCCAGGATCACCGCCGGCGGCAGCAACAACGCGCAGAGATAAATGCGTCCTACCAGAAATACCGGGGCCAGAATACCGGTTGCACCACCGGCCATGCCAGCGAGGATAATCATCGTCAGGAACTGACTTTCACCCTGTACGGTCGGAATTTGCATCAGTCCGAGGACAGACCACAAAAGGCCCGTGAAAATCACCGCGGTCTGATATCGAAACCGCCACTTCCTTAGCAATGCGTCAGGCAATTCGCTAATATTTTCGCGCAGCAGCCGATAGAGGTAACCGCTCCAAAGGCGAATGCAGGAAACAATCCCGACAACCGCCAACCAGATGACATTCCCCGAAACCAGATCGCCCCGCAGCCAGAACATCGCAACCAAACTGGCCCCTGCGGCCAGATTGACCAGATTGTTTGCCCAGTTGTTGCGATAGGCGAGATCAAGGAGATCACGCTGCACCTTGCCCGTCAGCTCTCGGCCAACCGGCATCCCCCCGATGCCCGGGTCCCAAAGACGTTTACCGATCCTGCCGACCAAACCGGCGTTGTTTTCCATCTGGTCTTGCGCCCCCGACTTCTTCGAATATCAGTAATCCTATACATACGGACTATTCAACGCCAACGAGAATGTATATCGGGGCAAGGTAACATCGCAAAAGTACCGCCAAATCTGCGCAATGCTACATAACGAAAGGACGGCTCGCCAAAACGAACCGTCCCTTGCATCAACTCAAAAGATGATCAGAATATTTCAAAGACCTGTCCGGTCTGCAGCCCTTCGACCGATTTGGCATACCCAAGGGCTGCGCGTGCTGCCGGAACCGGATCATGTCCACGGAAATACGCTGCGTAGCCTTCCATTGCTTCGGTTATGACCCCCGGACTGACAACGTTGATGCGCTGTCCCGGCGTCATTTCAATTGCAGCCGCCCGGACAAACGACTCAATCGCGCCATTCACCATCGAGGCCGAACTGCCAAACGGAATCGGGTCTTTAGACAGAATCCCCGTGGTCAGGGTGAAGGACGCGCGATCAGAGACATACTCGCGCCCGATCAGCACCAGATTGATCTGACCAAACAGTTTGTCATCAATACCAACGCGGTATTTTTCCTCGTCCATATCCGCAAGCGCACCGAAATGCACATGCCCGGTTGCCGCGATCACGGCATCAACGGTGCCAACTTTTTCAAACATCGTGCGAATAGATGCACTGTCTTGCAGATCAACATGCACGTCACCGCTGTTACGTGATGCCCGAATGATTTCATGACGTGGGGACAACTCGGCATCAATACCTTTGCCAATGATCCCGGACGCACCAACCAATAAGATTTTCATTTCATCCTCCAACTGTGGAATTTCCAATACACAGAGGATTTCACAAAACAGTCGGCTGGATAATCTGGTGATTTTCAAACTTATCGTTTAGAATTTTAAACAATGAAAGACTATCTTAGCGAAATGCGCAGCTTTGCTGCGGTGATTGAACAGGGCAGTTTTACAAAGGCTGCCAACAGCACCGGCACGTCCAAGGGCCTGATCAGCCAGCACGTCAAACGGCTTGAAGATGCCCTTGGCGCGCAATTGCTGTTTCGCTCAACGCGCAAGCTGGAACTGACCGAAATCGGTGCGACATTTCTGGAATACTGCCAGAACATCACCAAGAATGCTGATGCCGCGTTTGAAGCCGTCGAAACCCTGCGCGGGGAACCGGTTGGCACGGTTCGCATTACGGTTCCGGTTTCGTTTGGTGAAATGTTCCTGCAAGACATCATCGTCAGCTTTCAGCAGTCTCACCCCCGCATTCAGATCGAGATGGAGCTGGAAAACACATTTCGGGATTTGCAGTCATCACACATGGATATCGCCATTCGTGCGGGCCTGAGTGACGATCCAGAACAGGTCGCCATCCCATTGGGGCAGCTTTCCGAACTGATCTGTGCCAGCCCGGACTATTGGCAAACACACCCCAAACCACAAACACCAGACGACCTTGCCCACCACAATTGCCTGGTGAATTTCCAGTATTACAAAGACCGCAAATGGGTGTTCTTTTCCAAGGACGGCCCGCAATCGATTACAGCAAATGGCAATCTGCGCCTGAACCATTATCCGCTGATCCGAAACGCAACCGTGCAGGGTTTGGGCGTCGCCCGCCTGCCGCGTTATGTCGCCCTGCCAGAAATTCGTGCCGGACGACTTGAAACCGCTCTGGATGAATATCGCTCGCCGCTGCGGCCGATCTATCTGGTGTATCCTTATCAGGGGAATCTGCCGATCAAGAATCGGCTTATGATCGACTTCATTCGAAACTGGTTTACCGACCGGCCAGACCTTTTGGAAACGGCCCCGAACGGACATCCCGCACCTTGATCAGGACAGGGTTGCTTGTTTTATCACGGCCACAGAGGGCAGGCCTTCTTCGCGCATGGATCGAAGGGTCTTGGATTTATCACGCTTGGCGAAGCGTTTGCCATCCGGGCCCGTCAGAAGCCTGTGATGGTGATATTCCGGCACATCATAACCCAGTAGTTCCTGCAACAAGCGATGCAGGTGGCTGGCAAAAAACAGGTCTTCACCACGGGTAACAAGGCTAATGCCCTGCAAGTCATCATCATGGGTGACCGAGATATGATAGCTGGTCGGTGTGTCCTTGCGCGCCAGCACGACATCCCCAAAGATCTCCGGTGTCGCCACCTGTTGACCCGCAGCACGATCAAACCAAGTCAGTTCCTTGCCCACCCGTCTGATGGCCGCCGTCATATCAAGGCGCAGCGCATAGCTTTCACCCGCAGCGATTCGGTCCTGGCGCTCGGTTACTGAACAGTGCCGACAGGTACCGGGATAAAGTGCGCCATCGGGCCCGTGCGGCGCATTGTCGATGCGCGCGATTTCGGCCTGAATGTCCTTGCGGGTGCAAAAGCACGGATAAAGCAGTTCCATATCCGACAATCGATCAAGTATGGCCTGATAGTCGGTGAAGTGATCGGACTGCACGCGCACCGGCGTTTCCCACTCAAGGCCAAGCCATGCGAGGTCTTCATAGATCGCCTCAAGATATTCAGGGCGGCAGCGAGTCTGATCGATATCTTCGATCCGCAAAAGAAAACGGCCATTCGGCCCGGCCTGTTTTGCAGAAAACAGCGCCGAGGCCGCATGGCCGAGATGAAGATATCCGGTCGGACTTGGTGCAAAGCGGGTGATGATACTCATCCTCGATACACCTTGGCTTTTACCAGCGGTCGCGGTCACCCGCGGCGTGATCACGAGCCTGTCCGTTATCGGCTGGCACATGACGCATCGGGCGTTTGGGCTGACGTGCGCCTTCCTCGTCAAACAGGTCAGACAGTTCGCGCAGCATGGTGCCGCCGAGTTCTTCCGGATCGTTGATCGTCACCGCACGGCGGTAGTAGCGCGTCACGTCATGGCCAATACCAATCGCCAGAAGTTCGACCGGCGATCTGGTTTCGATCCATTCGATCACTTCACGCAGATGACGTTCCAGATAATTGCCGGAGTTGACTGATAGGGTCGAATCATCGACCGGCGCCCCATCGGAAATCACCATCATGATCCGACGCTGTTCGCTTCGCGCCAAAAGACGTTCATGCGCCCACAGCAGCGCTTCGCCGTCGATATTTTCCTTAAGCAGCCCTTCACGCAGCATCAGACCAAGGTTCTTGCGCGCCCGACGCCACGGCGTATCGGCCGCCTTGTAGATGATATGACGCAGATCGTTCAGACGACCGGGTTTTGGCGGTTTTCCTGCCTCGACCCAGCTTTCACGGGACTGACCGCCCTTCCACTGACGCGTGGTGAAGCCAAGAATTTCGACCTTCACCCCACACCGTTCAAGCGTGCGGGCAAGAATATCAGCCGACAGGGCCGCAATCGTGATCGGACGACCACGCATGGAGCCGGAATTGTCGATCAGAAGGGTCACGACCGTATCGCGGAAATCGGTATCCTGTTCCTGCTTGAACGACAGTGACGTCGACGGTGTCGAGACAATGCGCGCAAGCTTGGCGGCATCAAGAATGCCTTCTTCAAGGTCGAAGTCCCAGCCACGGTTCTGCTGCGCCATCAGGCGGCGTTGCAGACGGTTGGCAAGCTTGGAGACCACGTTCTGAAGGTTGGCCAGCTGCTTATCAAGCATCGCGCGCAGGCGCGAAAGTTCGAGGTTTTCACACAGATCATCCGCGGTGACGACCTCGTCATATTCGCGGGTAAACGGCTCATAGCCGCGTTCGACAGGCTCGTTACGACCATCAAATTCCGGCTGCTCGCCCGGTCCGGCAGGCTTTTCTTCCTGCGACATGGCTTCAAGCTGCTGGTCATCGATATCGCCTTCGCCCGCTTCGGCTTCTTCGGAACCGGCATCCTGTTGATCATCGCCACCATCAGGTTCGGAGTCATCATTCTGGCCCTGCTGGCCGCCCTGACTTTCCATATCTTCCTGATCGGGATCGTTTTCGCCTTCCTGTTCCTGATCATCCTCGCCTTCCTGTTCGGGCGGGGTATCGTCGATGTCATCTTCAAGCGAAAGATGATCAAGCAATTTGCGCATACCACGCGCAAACGCTTCCTGATCGTCCATCACCTCACGCAGATCAGAAAGGTCCGTGCCAGCGTTTTCTTCGATATGGGAGCGCCACAAATCAATCAGCGGCCGGGCCGATTCCGGGGCACGCTCGCCGGTAAAGACTTCACGCGCCAGCATCCCGATTGCATCGGCAAACGGGGCGTCATCACGCGATGTCACGCGGTGATAATTCTTGGCGTGGCAATCCTGTTCGGCATGTTCACGAAGGTTCTTGCGCACGCCGGGGAAATAACGCGATCCAACTGCTTCAACACGTGCGGTTTCAAGCGCATCATAAACAGCCTGCGCCTCGGCTGTTTCAGGCATGCGCTTGGCGTGCAAGGCGGCGTCATGATGACGCATTTTAAGCGCCCAGCCATCGGCAACGCCGCGCAGATCTGCGACCTCATCCTTGGGCATGGCCTGCTTGGGCATAGGCAAACGCACATGCTCGCCATAGCCCCCCGGACGTCCGCCTTTGACAAAGCCGACTTCCAGATCATTGCGCCCGGCAAGCGCGCGAAACGTCGCTGCCGTGCCACGCAAGAAGCCGGAAAGAGCCTCATCATTCTTCATTGCACTACTCGCTTGTGGGACCAGTTCGCCAATCTGCTTGAAGGCCACGCCTTAGCGGACCATTACATTGATGGCTTCCTCGGGCAGTTCTTCACCAAAGCAACGCTGGTAATATTCCGCCAGGATCGGTCGTTCGACTTCATCACAACGGTTAAGGAACGTTACGCGGAAGGCATAGGAAACGTCGCCAAAGATCTCGGCGTTTTCCGCAAGCGTGATCACGGTACGCGGGCTCATGACGGTCGAGATATCGCCAGCAACAAAGCCCTGACGAGTCAGGTTGGCAAGGGCAACCATGGCCTCGATCTTCTGGCGGCCTTCGGCATTATCGAACGCCGGAACCTTGGCAGCAACGATGTTGGTTTCATCTTCGACGGACAGATAGTTCAGCGTCGCAATGATCGACCAACGGTCCATCTGGGCCTGGTTGATCTGCTGGGTGCCATGATACAGGCCCGTGGTATCGCCAAGGCCAACCGTGTTCGACGTTGCAAACAGGCGGAAATGGGAATGCGGGTGGATGACCTTGTTCTGATCAAGCAGGGTCAGCTTGCCGTCAACCTCAAGCACACGCTGGATGACGAACATCACATCCGGGCGACCGGCATCATATTCATCAAACACCATCGCCACCGGACGTTTGAGCGCCCATGGCAGAATGCCTTCGCGGAATTCGGTAATCTGTTTGCCATCGCGCAAAACAATTGCGTCCTTGCCGATCAGGTCAATACGGCTGATATGGCTATCAAGGTTGACGCGCACACACGGCCAGTTAAGGCGTGATGCCACCTGTTCGATATGGGTCGATTTACCCGTGCCGTGATAGCCTTGGATCATCACACGGCGGTTGTAGGCAAAGCCTGCAAGGATCGCCAGCGTCGTGTCGCGATCAAAACGGTAAGTCGGATCGGCTGCCGGTACATGTTCGCTGCCCTGGCTGAACGCCGGGACTTCCATATCAATGTCGATCCCGAACGTTTCACGCACGGAAATGGTGGTATCGGGTGTATCAAGCGGATGTTCCGCCGCCACACCTGTCGCTTCGTAACCTTGGCTCATAAGTACTCGCGCATTTCTCGGACCAACGCTGGTGACGCGGTCGTTTCGTTAAACTTGCTCATTAATAGCGGTTATGGCGCATCACACAAAGGGAAGATGCGCAAAAAATATCTATTATCGCAAAAGGTTTACTCGATAAGAGCTATCAGGTACGCAAACTGCGACCTGATAGACCGGTTTTCATCGAATTTCGCAGAAAATTACAGGGTCACCCGCGCTTCAAGATCGCGAATGTACCGCGTCAGCGATGTATAGGCCGCACTGATGCGCTTAAAGCGTTCCTCAGCTGCCTTATCACCACCATTGGCGTCGGGGTGATACTTCTTTGAAAGCGCCTTGTATTTGGCCTTGAGCTCATCACGGGTAAAAGGCCATCCCAGATCAAGGGTCGCCATCGCCTGTTGCTGCTCGGCAGGCATGCCCATGGCACCGGCACGACGCTGGGCTTCTTCGCTTTTGCGTTTGCGTTCGGCATTGGCCCTGGCTTCGGCACCCGGTCCATGGTGGGTCTGATCGCCGTCCTCGTTAAAGAAGCCGAACCCGTCCTTGAATTTGAAATTGAAAGGCTTTTTCGAACCCCGGATATGACCAAACTGCCAAGTCGGGCGTTGCCAGTGGGTATCGCGACGCATGTCGCTTTCGATATCCTCGGCCTTCATGCCTGCGTAGTAGTTCCACGACTTGTTGTACTCGCGAACATGTTCCAGACAGAACTTGTAGTACTCGCGCAACTTGCGATCCTTGGGCGCACGGAATTCCCCATGCCCGTCGCAATCCGGCCAGTCACATTCCGGCAGAATTGGTTCGTCATGGTAGAGCGTCTTGCGCTTGTTGCGGTGTCCTCGGTTCATTTGGGTCTATATGTTCTGAAAATTCGATCTGCGCAATATCATACGAGCGCTTTAGATGCGATAAAAGGCTTGAAAAATGGTCATCGCATGCCAGAACGTGATGCATAGGTCCTAACCCTAGAAACGTTTTTGCAGCAATTTGCAAACATCACATGAAAACAGAGGCCCTTACCATGCAGGTCGCCAACCAGATCCGTGACATCCTGACCGACCAATTCGCGCCGGTCGAACTCCAGATCAATGATGATTCGTCAAAACATGCCGGCCATGCCGGGGCAGACCCCCGCGGCGAGTCCCATTTTTCAGTGCTTGTGGTTTCGGAAAAATTCGAAGGCGAGAACCGGGTCAATCGCCAGCGACTTGTTTATGGTGCGCTTGATGCGTTGCTTAAGGACCGGGTGCATGCGCTTGCACTCAAAACCATGACACCTGCAGAATACGAAGCTGCTCTTGCCGCGAGAAACACTTGACCGCAAATCTGCACGGAAAGTGACTGACGTTGCCGGTTAATCTTCAACTTTCCGGGCGTAATGCGGCAGAAACATTGAGCCCAACGGTCAAGGCGGCAAGTGTCTGACCACTATCTGGGTCAATGATCGGCACCGTAATTTGCGACAGGAAGGCACGGGTCGAGGCATCGAAGAGGATATCGGTGATCAGGACCTGATCGCGATTGATGCTTTCGATCATCTGGAATTGCGGCTCGTCGCTTTGATCAAAATCCGATGTCAGACGGCTCATTCCGATGATCTGACCATGAACATCAAATATGAATGCTTCTGCAATCTGTTCCCCTTTATTGGCTTGGAACATCCGCAGGTGTTCTGACAATTCGTTCTCGAGTATTTTGTTGGCTGTTTTACTTTTCTCGCCCTTGCGGGCCATTTCTGCCCACACGACGTCTTTTAGACGTTTCTTCTCTTCCGACGGACTTTCAGCCTCGTCAAGCAGCCTCTGAACACGGGCCAGAAGCTCCGGTGAACGAGCAAACTGATGCACGACAGGTAACTGAACTCGTTCAATAGCACTGCGCTCCCATGGCTCAAGACGCATGGGACGGGTTTCACAAAATTGCAAAACAGCATTCAGCTGCTCAAGCATTTCGGGAAACTCTGCAACATACTGTTTGGAAAGATAAACCACCAAGGGCGCATAGCGTTCAAACTGGACGAGAAATTTGTCGGCGGTCAGTCCCAATTCTTTGCGGGCAATCTCGAAGCTGTGCTTGTCAACAAGGGCATAATCAACCCGACCCGTTGCTACCTGGCTCACCAGCGAGGCGATGGACGGAACACGCGCCACATCTTCATATGCGGTTTCTTCCAACCACTCGGCCTCGTTCGATCCCAGTATCGCGCCAACAGTGGAAAAGTCGCCGGGCTTGGGAGGGCGCATGATCCGCGGATCATTCGATTTGCCAGACGATGAAACCCATACCCATTTTTCAAGCGCCAACGGATTTGTCGCCACCGCATACGCGTCCATCTCCTCGCTGATGCGCGCCAGGAAAAAGCCGTCTGCCTTGCCGGTGCGCACCATTTCACGGTTGCGTTGCCGTGGGGCGATGGCAAGCCCATACCCAACGTCGAGCCGATCAAACACGCAATCCAGAATTGAAACGGAAAATCCGCTAAGCGTTCCGTTTTGCAGTTCCTGATAGGGAGGATGAACATTGGTCTGCAAGATCAAGAAGCCATCCTCAGGATGAGGATCTTCTTGTCCTGCCTGGACCTGCGAGGACGAAAGGTCCTGCGCCTGTAACGCAGGGGCAGCCAGCATCAAGATGCCCGCGACACAACACTGCAGCGCTAAAAGTGCAACCGGGACCAGGCCCCCCTTGCCGACTTTTCGGTTGTTTTGTTTTTTGGCGTTTCCATTCAGGCGCAACATGATCGCAAGTCACCTGACAACTAAACGTTACGGACCCCTTTGATATTGGACCGCCCACGTGCGCTTGCAAGACGACGCCGTTATTCGTCGCCCGTATAGAAGTCGGGGGATATGCGCTTCACAGCCTGCCCGTCACTTCGCCAGCCATGACATGTGTTGATCAGAGGATTGCGACGCGACGGTGTGTCATCGTTTTCTTCACGCGCCTGAAGGGATTCCTTGGCAAGGATCGGGAAGACCGTCTGAAACGCCGTGGTCGCAACAGGCCCCATCAACTCATTAAGGTGCGTGCAACCATGAACGCCACCGACGCGGTCACGGATTTGCTTGCGCAATCCCGGACCAAGCTTCAATCCAACCAGCTTTTCGTAATTCGGCGTAACTGCATCGCAAGCCGAAAACGGTGCATAGTCCGTCACAGCCTCGACCTCGCGAATCACAAGATCATCCCCGATGGTAACCCGGATCCACATGCCATGGACTGGCTCGCCCGCCGGGATTTCACCCCGGTCGTGATTGGAAAAGCCGTATGTTTTGATGTCGGTAATGTGACCTTCGATATCCCACAGACCGTCTTTGCGACGAAACCCCTGACAGGTCACTGTGCGGGTATGGATGTGTTCACGTTCAGCGGGACTGGACAATGGCATGGGGCTATCTCCTTTACGTAAACGTAAAGACGTTCACCTGCACTCTGTCAAGCAGCAAAAGCGCTGTCTGCCGTCACGGCCTCCAATCTTTCACGCATGCCTACGCGCCCGAAGGGACAAATCCCCTCAGGCCAACATCAGGCTATGCTTTTGAAATCGCGGTTGTTTATGCGACCCCGTAGTCGGAGCCGAAGATGAACTTTTCACGTTCGCGCACATCTTCTTCAAGCTGGCGTTTGACCACGTTAAACAGGTCACGGATCGACACCATGCCAACAACCTTGTCGCCATCAACCACCGGCAGGTGGCGATATCGTCGGGCACTCATCAAATCAAGCGCACTCATGGCCGAATCATTGGGACCAAGTGTATCGGGATCTGCTGTCATGACCTTGGACAACGGCAAAGATGCCGCATCAAGCCCCTTGGCGACCACGCGATTGACAAGGTCACGCTCGGTAAAAATTCCGGCCAATTTGGCATTGTTGTCGACGATGATGACCGCGCCAATTTTGCGTTCAGACATCATGTTAACGGCGTCCATCACGGAATCGGCGGGATTGAGTGTCGCGATGGATTGTTCCTGGACCACACCCGGTACAATTTTCGTATCCATGCATCTCTCTCTGCAGGTTGCTGTTGCCACAAGCCCAAACCCGATCAGATCATCTGGTTTCACACTGGCTGACGTCGTATTTGGATGACGTCATTGGATGACACAGTGTGAAGGGCCCTTATTTGCAAGTGGCCCTGCAATCCTTTGGGTCAAGACCCTGAAACAAGAGTTTAACCCATAAGTAGATAAAGCTGAAATTTTTTACACCAATAAGGTTTTATTCTGTCAGACGGACAAAACCTGGATGCAGGATTTATTCCTGCTCGTCCCCGGCCGGATCGGTAACCGGGCGTAGCCGCACGCGAGTGATCTGGTTACGGATACGCCGCAGCACTTCGAATTCAAAGCCATGGAAACGGAACTGTTGACCGACATCGGGAATGCGTCGGGTTTCATACAACAGAAGTCCGGCAACGGTTGCGGCTTCTTCATCTGGCAGACGCCAGCCGAACCGGCGGTTCAGGTCACGAATGGTGACATCGCCGCGCACGATCACTGACCCGTCAGCCTGTGGCTGCACACCAACCACTTCGACATCGGTTTCATCGGCAATATCGCCAACGATTTCTTCCAGAATGTCTTCAAGCGAGACAACGCCCTCGAACGCGCCATATTCATCGACGACGATGGCAAAATGTTCGTGACGTTCCTTGAACGCCTTGAGCTGATCGGCAAGGGTGGTTGAATCCGGGATAAACCAGGGTTCGGAGCTCAGTTCACGGACATCCTCGGCAGTTTCAGGTTTGGCACCGCGCACAATCGCCTTGAGAACTTCGCGCGCATGCAGGACGCCAACGATATTGTCCGGGTCCTTTTCGTAAATCGGAATACGGGTATGCGGGCTTGCCAGAACCGTATCCAGGATTTCTTCCATCGGGCGGGAAATGTCGATCATCTGCACCTTGCGACGGTGCACCATGATTTCCCAGACACCGACGTCTTCCAGGTCCAGCACCCCATGCAACATCGTGCGTTCGGCATGGTGTTCGCCAACAACCACGTCATCGGCATGCAATTCAATCGCGCCGCGCAATTCACGTTCGCTGTCCAGCCCGGGGCCCTCGCCACTGCCAAACAGGCGCAAGGTGGCCTGCACGAGAACCTGAATGGTCTGGGTGATCGGCGCAAACAGAACCACCAATACGCTCATCGGGCGCGCCACACGCAGCGCCATGGTATCGGCATTCTGAAGGGCGTAGGTCTTTGGCAGGATTTCGGCAAATATCAGAACAAGTGCCGTCATGACGGCGGTCGCATAGACGACGCCGTTCTCGCCGAACAGTTCGATCATTACCGACGTCGCAAGCGCGGAGGCCAGAATATTGACCATATTGTTGCCAAGCAAAATCGCGCCCAGCAGCCGTTCCTGATAACGGCGCAGCCTGTTAACGATCCCGGCCCGCTGGTCACCATCCTGTTCCTTGTGGTGCATGACCGGACGCGACGCCG
The DNA here is from genome assembly GCF_011806525.1 of Thalassospira sp. HF15. GTDB lineage: Bacteria > Pseudomonadota > Alphaproteobacteria > Rhodospirillales > Thalassospiraceae > Thalassospira. Next base: position 181,486 of record NZ_JAAVKI010000005.1, read on the forward strand.
CCGTCAGCGCGGTTTCCGAGCCAGAAAAGAATGCCGAAAGCATCAACAGGAAAAAAATCACGACAATCGTGATCGTCATTCAGGGCCGTCTCCAAGCGGTGAACTCAACAGAACAAGTTTGTCCCGTGTTCATCTATAAGGTCAAATGGCGTTAAACAAGTTAACAACAACACATTGGTGCCAATCGGGGCATCAAATGTCGCAAAACCTTTACCCGCGGCAGGACCGGGTGATGGCCGCGCGCATTTTATCGACATCCATCGCCTTGGATGTAAAAGCCTTGCCGATGCCACGCGTCATGACAAAGGTGATTTCGCCGTCTCGGACTTTTTTGTCGCGTGACATGTGCCCAATCACCTTGTCGATATCCCAATGCATGCCGGTAACTTCGGATGCCGCAACCGGAAGACCAACCGATTTCAGGTGGGCAACAATCCGGTCTTTCTCGCCCGCAGGCGCCATACCCATGGCACCGCATACTTCATGCGCAATCACCATGCCCATGGCGACTGCTTCCCCGTGCAACAGCTTCTCGCCATAGCCGGTTTCAGCTTCAAGCGCATGGCCAAAGGTATGACCAAGGTTCAAAAGCGCACGTTTGCCACCTTCGCGTTCGTCCTCGGACACGATGCGCGCCTTGGCCGCACAGCTTTTGATGACAGCCTGACGGCGTTCAGGCCCGTCGACATCCAGAACCGCTTGACCGTTTTCTTCAAGCCACGCAAAGAATTCCGGATCATCAATCAGGCCATATTTGGCAATCTCGGCATAGCCAGACCGCAGTTCACGCGCAGGCAAAGTATCAAGAACCGCAGTGTCGGCCAGAACCAGACGCGGCTGATGGAACGCCCCGACCAGGTTTTTACCAGATTTGGAATTGATCCCGGTCTTGCCACCAACCGAACTGTCGACCTGCGACAGCAAGGTCGTCGGGATTTGAACGAAATCAAGCCCGCGCAGAAGCGACGCCGCAACAAACCCGGCAAGGTCACCAACCACACCACCGCCCAAGGCGATTACAAGCGTGGAACGTTCGATCCCCATCGCCAAAATCTGTTCGACGACACTTTCGAACATGGCAAAGCTTTTGGATTTTTCACCCGACGGCACGACGACTTCACGATGCGCAATCCCGGCCCCGTCAAGGGATGCCAGAACTGTTGGAAGGTGATTTTCGGACAGGGCCGCGTCGCTGATCACGACAACACCGGCCTTTTTGACGAACGGGGCAATATATTTGGCGGTGTCGGCCAAAAGGTTGCTGCCAACAAGGATGTCATAGCTGCGCGCGCCAAGTTCGACGCGAAGGGTGTCGTGATTGCTCACTCTGTCAGGTTCCTGTCTTGATCAGTTGACCGTTGTCATCAAAGGAGTTCGCAAGCAGTTCAAGAACTGCATCACGGGTCGCTTCCTTTGAGGATTCATCACAGTCGAAAATAATGTCTGCCCCGGCATAGACCGGGTACCGGGTATCAATCAGCTCTGCCAGGATCTGCTTGGGATCACCGTTATTGAGCAATGGGCGATGTGTTCGCCCACTGGTCCGGTGCAACAGCAGATCAAGGTCGGCACGCAGCCAGACCGATACGGATTTTTCGAGAATCAGCGAACGGGTGCGTTCACGAATAAACGCACCACCGCCTGTGGCCAACACGATCTGTTCGCCATCAAGCAAACGGGCAATTACACGTTCCTCGCCGTCGCGAAAAGCCTCTTCGCCATACAGCTTGAAGATATCGGCTATCGAGCAGCCGGCGGCTTCTTCGATCTCGCGGTCGGCATCGACAAAATCCAGATTGAGTTCCTTGGCGACCATCCGGCCGATGCAGCTTTTCCCTGCACCCATCAGTCCAATGAACACCAATGTACGGCCCTTAAGACCGTTCCGAATTCTGGCGATCACGTCTTCGTGCAAACCCGACTCGGCAATGTTGCTGTCCATGTTCGGTTTGCAGTCCTGTGGTTCAATCAAATGCGTTACAAATTACCCAATTCTTTAGGGCAGCTTGCCCCTGAACGCAAGCAAACGGCAAAGAAAACGCGACAAAAATGCTGCGTCAAACTACTGCTTTCGGTCACTTTTCGCATGCATGGGCAACGTTTAAACCAACCTAGTTGCGCCAGATGTCATTAACTCTCTGTGAGTAACAGGGACTTATACTGCCATCAAGTTGCCGAATTGGCATGCGACCACACCGATGCGATGAAGGGTCAAAGACAGGGCATCAGGCAAGCCGTGGCACGGTTGAAATGATTGTCCAAACCAAGAATTGCGGTTCTTGCATCTTTGATTTTCGTCCGCATACTGGTATTCGCGTCCTTCGCTCAAACGCTTCGAAGTCTGGATTAAAATGAAGATTTTATCGCGCATCATCCTGTTGCTGGTTATCGCTGTGATTGCTGGCGGCGCCACATTCCTGGTGACCTGGGACATCCCGGCCCCGACCGCCCAAATCGAAGAAACCATCCCGAATTCGAGGTTCAACTAAGATGACGTTGCGTTCCCGGCTGCTAATGCGAACTTGTTTACTGGCGATGATGACGGGAACGGGACTTGCTTGCGCGCCTGCACTCGCACAAACATCCGCCCCGGTGCCGCTGTTTTTAAAACAGGAAGCCGAACAGGACGCGGAACGCCAGTCTGACCAGGGCCCGACCAATCCGGGCACGACAAGTGCCCCGTTGTCAGGCGGCTTTGGCAGCACGGTACCCAACACCACCCAGGCCGAAACATTCCCGTCTGATCCTAATGCGGTGCAGTCACTGTCGCTGGGTGCTGTCGATGCCGAGGCGGTTGGTACCATCGGCCGGTCGCGCGGCGGACTTGGCATTGATATGTGGAATGGCACCACACGCCGGTCCGCGGCACACCTTATTTCCGAACTGCCGGCAACACCAGCCACCCACACCGCACGCGATTTGCAGGAACGTATGTTGCTTTCCGCCGCCGCCCTGCCACAAGATTCACCCGAAATCAGTCTGCTTGAAGCGCGCGTTGCCAAGCTGATTGAAATGGGTGCCCTTGATAACGCCATCGAACTTGTGCGCGCCGCCCCGCAAGGGTCGCGCGGTTCCATGCTGGCGCAAGCAGAGATCAATGCCCTTTTGATCGGCGCAAAACTTGATGCGGCTTGTGATGCGATTGAAAGTTACGGGGCAAGTTACGAAGAAGTTTTCTGGCTAAAGGCCGCCGCAATGTGCGCGTTCTATGCCAATGATCCGACCTCGGCAGCCTTTTCGGTCGACCTCGTCCGCGAAATGGGCGGTGAAGGCGATGCAACCTTCTTTGGGTTGGTATCAGCCATCCGAAGCGGCGGTGCCGCCAACCCCGAATTGCTTGACGAGTTGCGCCCGCTGGACCTTGCGCTTCTGGAAATTGCCAAACAATCAATTCCGACCAGTCAGCTTGAAACCGGCAATCCTGCCGCCATCATTGGCATCACCAATGCCAAGGCAACTGCGACCGATGTTCGCCTGGAAGCCGCGCGAAAGGCCGAAAAACTCGGCCTGATCAGCGCGGAACAGTTGGCAGACATCTACCAGTCTGTGAATTTCACGGCCGATGCATTGGCAAGTGTTCTTGATGACGCCAGCGAAGGCATTCAGGCCCGCCAATACGCAAAACTTTATCAGGCTGCGGTACAAAGTGATGTGCCGGCAGCACGTGCCGAAATTCTGTCTGCGCTGTTTGAGACCGCCGAGTTTGAAGGCGACTTCATGCAGGCGGCACGCCTATCCGCCCCCATGCTGGCCGACATTCCGGTCAATGGCGACTTTTCGTGGTTTGCGGTTGCCGCCCTTAAGGCATCGATTGCCGCAAACAGTTTCGAACGGGCGGAAAACTGGCTTCAGGTTGCCCGATCTTCGGCCAATGCTTCCAATGACATTTCGTCGCGCTTGAGCCTGTTGTATCCGGTGCTGGCGATTTCAGGTCTGGAAGAAACCGGCGCGATCAAACCGGCCCAACCTGTTGCCAACGCGGCAAACGGAAATTCGGTTCAGACATTCGGGACGGATGCCCAATCGGCCCCGCAACAGAACTTCGGGCTTGGCGGTGCTGTTGTGCCGGGTGCCCCGACATCAAGTGGCGGCATGGCATCGGCAACCGTGATGCCAAATTCGGCCTCTGCCGAAGATGTTCAAAGTGCATCTGATCGCGCCGCCGCCCTTGCCCGTCATCGTGCGCGCATGATCGAATGGCAGGAAATGCAGGCAGCACGCGGTGATCAGGCTGCGGCAAGACGCTATAGCGAGCTGATCTTCAATTTGTTTGAAGGCTTTGGCATCGAAGTTCCCGACAGCTTGTGGGATGGTCTTTTGAAAGCCCCCTATGCCGAAGAACGCGTCACGACCAGCAGTGCGGTTTCCCATCATCTGAATGATGCAGCCAGCGCGCAGCAAAAAGCAAAAACCGTCGCGATGGTCATTCAGGCCCAACAGATTGCTGCGGCTGAAAATGCCGACCCCAAGGTTCTGAGTGATACCGTAACGTCGCTTGAAGCTGTTGGGCTTGAAAGTGATGCGCGGCGTCTGGCGACAGAATTGCTGATGTCGTTCAATCACTGAGATACATGATCATCAAGTCCTTTAATCACTGCTGGGACCGGCCATGGCCAAGGCACTGACAAGTTCGCTAATATCGGCCTTTCTCGAAATGATGGCGGCCGAACGCGGGGCCAGTGCGCATACACTTGATGCTTATCGCCGCGACCTTGAGGATTACGCCTCCTCGCTGACAGCCGGAAAATCCGACCCGGTGGCGGCAAGTGATGCAGATGTCCGGCGCTATATGGCAGAACTTGGTTCCGCCGGGCTTGCTCCGCGTACACAGGCGCGGCGACTGTCGGCCTTAAGGCAGTTTCACAAATTCCTTTATTCCGATGGCTATCGTAATGACGACCCGTCAACGAATATCGACAGCCCGCAACAGGGGCAGACCTTGCCCAAGTTCCTGTCGATTGAAGAAATCGACCGCCTGATTGAGGCAGCGACAAATCATCCTGGCATCAAGGGCAAGCGCCTTCTGGCGATGGTGGAACTGATGTATGCCACGGGCATGCGCGTCTCCGAACTGGTCGAATTGCCCTTTGCTGCTGCGGCGCGTGATCCGCAGATGTTGATTGTGCGCGGCAAGGGTAGCAAGGAACGGCTGGTGCCGCTTTCAGATCCGGCACGCGATGCGCTGCGCGATTACCTTGACGTTCGCGATGCCTTCATTCCATCAGACAAATCAGATGGCCATGCGGATCGCCCTGGTCAATCCTCATACCTTTTCCCGTCGCGCGGGAAAACCGGGCATCTGACCCGCCAGATGTTCTTGAAAATGATCAAGGATCTGGCGATTGAGGCCGGCGTGCCACCCTCTAAGGTTTCGCCGCACGTGTTGCGTCATTCCTTTGCCAGCCATCTTCTGGCCAATGGGGCAGATTTGCGATCATTGCAAAAGATGCTCGGGCATTCGGACATTTCGACCACGCAGATCTATACCCATGTCCTCGAGTCACGGCTGCGCGGACTGGTTCAGGAACATCATCCCCTTGCCCAACGCACCAACGGCTAGGCCGAGGCGGTATCGAGTTTCCCGATTTGTCTAGCCCATCGTATAGAAATACGCGGCATTCTTGACGGAAAAGTGCATGTTTTCCGCGGATGTCACATATTCGTAACCCCACTGTAACGAACTTGTTGTCATATCTGGGATACGAGAAACCGGAAAAAATCAATCCTTCTAACTTCCGGGAAATCAGACCATTTCGAAGATCGGGGTACTGCATTTGGATTCTGATGCAGATGAAAAGTGGATATCTGAACGACCTGTGACCCAACCGGTCATGCTGCGCAACTGGCAGCAGGTCGTCGAGAAAGTCGACTTCGCATTTCAACCCATTGTCAGCCCCCATACAGGCCATGTTTTCGGCTATGAGGCGCTGCTGCGCCGCTGGGAGGATGCCGGGTTTTCGTCCATTCAGGCGCTGTTTGATACCGCGTGGGATACAGGCAATCTGCACAGTGTCGACATGATGCTGCGCGCCAAGGCGATCAAGAAATTCGCACGTTTCCCCGGCGCCAAGCGGCTCAAGTTGTTTTACAATTTCGACAACCGCGTTGTGAAAACCGAGGATTATCAGCCCGGTCAAACCGCCGCGTTGCTGAGTGATGCCGGACTTGAACGCGATACCATCTTCCTTGAGATTTCCGAACGCCACGACATCAGCAATGCCGGATACCTTAAAGACATTCTGGTGCGCTATCGCAGTCAGGGCTTCAAGATTGCCATTGATGATTACGGCAGCGGTTTTGCCCAGTTGCGCGCACTTTATGAGTGCGAACCCGACATTATCAAAATCGATCGATTCTTTATCGATGGCATCGACCGCGACCGCCGCAAGGAACTGTTCGTTACACAGATCACTGCCTTTGCCCACATGATCGCCGCACAGGTCGTCGCCGAAGGTGTTGAAACCCGCGAAGAGTTTCTGTGTTGTCGCCGTTTGGGCTGCGATCTGGTACAGGGCTTCTTTATCGCGCGACCGACACTTGATATCCCCGAACAGACTGACCTTGTGAAAACCGCCGCCGATATCGCCGCCAACTCACGGCGCCAATCAGATCGCGATGATGATGTTGTCAGATCCTATCTGCTTGAAACGCCAGCCCTGCCAAGTGATATCAATCCAGTCGATATCCTGAGCTATTTTCAGCAGAACCCAGACATTTCACTGGTGCCGGTGGTCAATCAGGATGGTGAACCATTAGGTATTGTGCGGGATTCCGAATTCAAGGCGTTCATCTACACCCCGTTTGGCCGTGAATTGCTGCAAAATCCGGCCAACCGGGCCAATATCAAACGCTTCCTGCGACGCTGTCCGATTGCCGATATCCGCACCAGCCTGTCTGAACTTCTTGAAACCTTTGTCTCAACCGAGGCACTTGATGGTGTAATCCTGACCGAAAATGGCCAGTATCTTGGAGTGCTCGATCAAAGTGCCCTTTTGCGTGCCGTTAATGAGCGCAACACGTTAAATGCGCGCGATGAAAACCCGCTAACCCGTCTGCCGGGCAACAGTGCGATTTACCGCTATGCCGCACGTGCACTTTCAGAACCTCGCCGCCGCCGGTTTGCCATCTATTTCGATTTCGACAACTTCAAACCGTTCAATGACCGGTATGGCTTCCGCCAAGGCGACCGCGCGATCCTGTTGTTCAAGGATATTCTGGGCAAGGTCCTTAGCCAGAATGAATGGTTTGTCGGCCATATCGGCGGCGATGATTTCTTTGCCTATGTCCAGTCGATTGACTTCGAAGATGCGGTTGAGGCCGTTCATCGCGTCCAGGCAATGTTCAATGCCCAGATCAAAAGTTTTTATGACCCGGAAACCCGCGAAAGCGGATACCTGACCGGTAAGGGACGCGATGGCAAACCAACGCGATTTGATCTGATGAGTGTCAGTGCGGCCCTGATCCGGATTCCGGCCGAACGCACCGACATCACGCTTGATCATATTTCGGTCGAAGCGGCGAAATTAAAGGCGCTTGCCAAGACCAGTTCGGGCCGATTCGCGACCGGAATTTATGACCCTGACAGCGATAATGCCAACGAACCAAAACTTCTTTGATTTGGTTTTCAAAGACTTGTCATTTTTATCGCTGTGAAGGGCAAATTAGGGCTTCAAATCCGAGTCACTCTGAGTAATATTCCGCCCGAATTAAAAACACCAATCGGTTCAAACGAGCAGTTCCGTCAATGGTAAATATTGCGCCTTTTTCTGACCTTCAGCAGTCATCACCAATCCGTCAGGCAAGCCCCATCGCCCAACAACGTGGCGATGAACAACGGTTTGCCGAACAAAATCGGATTATTGACGGTACCCGCGCTTCGGTCCTGACATCGGATCAGGAGATTGAACGCGCTGTTCAGTCCTATCAGCGCGACCGCAGTGAACAAAAGCAGTTCCTGAAAGACGGCGAGCAAAAGACGCAATCAGATCAATATGTCGAAAAGATCTCGTCCCCGACCTATAGCGCGTCAGGTGATCCGCTGCATAACCTGACGGCTGGTTCAGGCGGTCGTGGTCAGTATTTTGATATTCTGACCTGATCGGTTATCTGCGCTTTAGTCGTCCGATGACGAGAGACCAATGGTCTTTTGTACAGCACCCCATTCCCAGATCAGTTCCGCCACCCGGTCATAACCAGCCTTGTTGGGGTGATAACCATCCCCGCGACGCAGCGCGCGTTGCCACGTCTCGTCACTGAGTGTCGTTGCAAACAGGTCCAGGTAGGGCACATTAAATCCGCGTGCAGTTTCGAGATAAATCTGATTAAGGCCTTCAAGGCGTTGATTGATTTCCTGACTGGATTTGCTGCCATCAATCACGGCCTGGGGGCCAATCCACAGAGTCGGCGCCAATTTGGATGCCGCACCGATGATCTCGGCGGCATTGGCAGCCGATGCTGCCGGTGACACCCTCATGGTGGTTTCCTCGCCACGGTCTTCGGCGTGATTGGCGTCATTAACCCCGAAACTGAACATCAGGATCGTCGGAAATTCCGCGACCATGCGCAGTTTGGCTTCAAACTCCCAGCGGGCCTTAAGCCCTTCGGACGTTTCCGCGCGGATGCCGAGGTTATAGATGGTGACCTCGTGCCCAGCTTCATCCAGAAGACGACGTCCCAGGCGCATGGGCCAACCGCCCTTTTCCTCATCGCGCACACCATTGACCAGACTGTCACCAAAACAGCAAATCCGATGTCCTATCGTGCCTGTCGTCATTACGTCTCCTCGTCGCCCACCTTCGATTGGCAGGCCACATAATCCATCAACTCGTCACGACCAGGTTTAAAATCCTGATCAATCCAGTATTCCTCGGCCTGCTTTAACAGGGCCCCGATTTGCGGTCCTGCAGGCGCAAGACCAGCTTTTAGGATATCGCGTCCTTGTATTGGCAATGTAACCGGTTGCCAATTTGTCGCGGCTTCAAGCAGGCCTTTCCATGCGTCATTTTCAGCCCGCGTACAGCAGGGTGGAACAGCGCCGCGTGTACTCCACGCCAAAAGCACGGCATCGCGAAAGGCAGACGCCCCCATTCGGTAAAGATCACGCCGCACTGTTTCAAGCGGCAGGTTTGGATCAATCAGTGGTGCGTGCGCCACCATTTCTACGAACCGGTCAGTTTCTTCGTTCGACAGCCGCAAGTCCCGCGCAAAGCGTTCGACAGCCGCCAAGTTGTCTTCCTGATCATCGCCGTCAGTCTCGAGCAGGGCTGCCAAACGGCGCAGCGGATCGGGATGGATTGCGGGATCGGCAAGAGCGGTACTATCAAGCCACTGCATGATACGCAGGCAATCAGTATGGATCAGCTTGGGTAGAATGGCCGGCAGAATGCCAAAACCGATCATATCGTTGACCGTGCTGGCCGGACTATTTGATCGCAGCAATTTGAACATCTCGTCGCGGATACGCTCGACAGAGATGTCATGAAGGCCCTTTACTGCCTTGCGACATGCCTCTGCCCCGATCGGATCAATCGGTGGGCGGCCAAACCAAGCCTGAAACCGGAAAAACCGCAAGATACGCAAAAAATCTTCGGCGATGCGGTTTTCTGCAACCCCGATGAATCGCACCCGCCCATCGCGCAAATCGGTTTCACCATCGAAAGGGTCATAGATTGTGCCATCGAGGTCACAGTAAATGGCATTGAAGGTAAAATCGCGGCGCTTGGCATCTTCAAGCCAGCTGTCGGTGAAGGCGACCTCGGCATGGCGGCCATCGGTCAGAACATCGACACGCAACGTGGTGATTTCATAAGCCCCGGCATCGGTAATTGCCGTCACTGTGCCGTGCTTCAGGCCAGTGGGGATCACCCGGATACCTTGCTTCTCCAACGCCGCCTGAGTTTTCTCGGGCGCAAGATCACAGGCAATATCGACATCAACCAAATCACGTTTAAGCAACGCATCGCGCACCACACCACCGACAAAGCGCGCGCAGCCACCTTGCTGCGCAATGGCATCAAACACGCGGGCGGTATCATCGGCGACCATGATCCCGTATGGCCGCAATCTGCCGGTTACTTCGAGTGCTGTCATCGCTGCTTTGTTGCCACCTGTCCTGCCGGCCTTGGCCGCGGCGGATGGTTTGTGGTTATTCCTTGGGTTCGAAATAGCCCGGCTCGACCACGCCGTCGCGCAATACCGGCGCATGATAAATGGAATCAGGCGGCGCACCAGTCCCGAGTGCGGTGAAAATCAGAATTGCAGCTGTCAGAGCGACACCCGCACCAAACAACAGAAGCCACGGCCCCTTGTTCCACGGCGGCACGATATCGTGCCCTTCGCGGATGGCCTTGGCCCGCGCCCATTTCAGCCACAGCCCGTAAATCACAAAGGGCAGGATCAGAGGAAGACCGATCTGGATGATTTGTCGCAACATAAAGCTCTGTCCTAATATTCGGATTAACGGTTAAGTGATGGCGCATTGGCCCGGATGACTTCAGAGAAGTTGACCAACATCCCCGCGGTCGCCCCCCAAATGTAATATTCGCGATACGGTATCGCAAAATACCGTCGGCGGGTGCCTTCGAATGTCACGGTTTGCAGTTTCTGGTTTCGTGGATCAAGAATGAAATTGAGCGGAACTTCAAATACTTCGGCCACTTCATGGTCATCGGGCTTAAGATCAAATGGCGGTGTGACCAGACCAATGACTGGGGTCACCTGATAGCCGGTCACAGTATAATAATCGTCAATCCGCCCCACCAGATCGATGTGACGGCGCGCAAGCCCGATTTCTTCTTCGGTTTCGCGCAAGGCGGTTTCTTCAAGGGTGGCATCAACCTCTTCTTGTCGACCACCCGGGAAACTGATTTGCCCCGCATGGTCGCTCAGATGATCAGTCCGCCGGGTCAGGATAACATGCAAACCGGCATCACGTTTGACCAATGGCACCAGAACGGCGGCCGGCCGTGATACCAGTTCCCCGTCTGCAAACGCCCGCGCACGGGATTGGGAACCGGGGAAATCGACAGCGTGATCACCACGGCGCTGTAAAACGCCACCGCTCGGCGCACGCAAAGCGGCAATGATGTCATCGGGTGTCATTCCGTGGCCTCCATACGGCCGATCTCGAAAAACTCGCCATGACTGTACACACCAATACGAGTCATGTTGCTTTCAGGGTCACTAATTTCCTCTGCCAGTTCGACCAGCTGATAGAACACTGCCCGGTTCAGGCGCGCCTCCAGACCGCGTTCCAACCCGACATAGGGGGATGGTTCATCCGTTTCCGGGTCATGTTCGACACGCAAAGGATGATCTTTATCAAGCTCCACCCACTGGTCGATATTGGTCCGAAAGCGGATATTCTGATCCTTGCCTTCGCCTTCGTTTTGCATCTCGATTGCGATGAAGGCGACGTCCTCGACCTCGATCCGGGCCATCTCGGCCGGGGTCACCAACCAATGCCCACCTTCCTCGTCACGCTGCAATACGGAAGAAAAAAGCTTCACAAGTTCGATTCGACCGATCGGCCCACCTTGATAGAACCAGGTTCCATCACGACCTATAGACATAGGGATATCGCCGCAGATTTGTGGATGCCGCCCGGTGTCAGGTTTCTGCCCGCGAAGGCGCGTCCACAATTTTTCGGCGAGATCGACGGTTTTTTGGTTTTCATTCATGCTGTAGAGTTGATCCTGAACCAGACGTTTTCCCGTTTCACTTTACCGATTTCTTCTGCGTTCTTCGACCTGCCGTCGCCTGCACTGCAACATAGGAAGCACAGTCAACTGCCATGACAAACGCGCCACAATTCCCCGAAGAAATGGGTTTCTCCCAGGAAAGCAGTCTGGAACGCGATGCATCTCGCCTGGACGAGTGTGTCGCACGGCTGGCCGAAGCCCGCAAAATGGTTTCCAGTGTTATATTTGGGCAGAATGATGCCATAGAGCAAACACTTATCGGAATTTTATCCGGTGGGCATGTGCTGATGGTTGGTGCGCCCGGCCTTGGCAAGTCTTTGCTGGCGCATACACTTGGCAAGGTTCTTGGCCTGCTTGACAAGCGTGTTCAATTCACGCCCGATCTGATGCCTGCCGACATTCTGGGCTCCGAAGTTCTGGAAGAAGGGACGGACGGCAAACGCGCGTTTCGCTTTATCAAGGGCCCGGTATTCTGCCAGTTGCTTCTGGCCGATGAAATCAACCGTGCCAGCCCGCGTACCCAGTCGGCCCTTTTGCAGGCCATGCAGGAACGCGAAGTATCGGTTGCCGGTTTCAGTCACAAACTGCCAGAACCGTTCCACGTTCTGGCGACCCAGAACCCGCTCGAACAGGAAGGCACCTATCCCCTGCCCGAAGCACAACTTGACCGCTTCCTGCTCGAAGTGCGTCTGGGCTATCCGGATGCAGATGAAGAACGCAAGATCGTGACCGAAACCACAGGCCGTTATCCGGCCCGCCCGCGTCAGGTGCTTCAAACTGATGATCTGGTGGAAGCACAGGACTTTGTAAGGCGCCTTCCGATGCCTGATCGGGTTCTCGACACTATCATCGCGCTGTGTCGTGAATGCCGCCCGGAAAGCACATCCCTTGCCGATATCCGCGAAAACGTCGCCTGGGGTCCAGGGACGCGCGCGGCACAGGCCTTGTCGCTGGCATGTCGGGCACGCGCCATGCTGTTTGGTCGGTTCGCGCCGTCGATTGAAGATATCGAAGAACTTGCCGTCCCGGTTCTGCGCCATCGTTTCGGCCTGACCTATGGTGCGCGTGCCGAAGGCTTTACCGCCAAGGGACTGATTACCGACGCGCTGGCCCATTTGCAGGAGAACAGCTAATTGGTGACCACTGCTGTGCATGATCATGTCGCCGCCGCCCGCGCCCTTGCGGCCCGACTGCCACAGCTGATTGATGAGTCACGGCGAACGGCCATCAGTCTGCGTAGCGGCCTGCATGGCAATCGCAAGGTCGGCCCGGGGAGTGATTTCTGGCAATTCCGCCCCTATGTTCCCGGTGATCCAACCAATCAGATTGACTGGCGCCGGTCCGCACGCAGCGAACATACCTTCATCCGCCAGACTGAATGGCAGGCCAGTCACAATTACTGGATATGGCCGGTTCTTTCGCCGTCGACCTATTGGGCATCCAAAGACAGCTTGCCGTCAAAGGCCGAACGCACTCTGATCATATCCATTGCACTGGCGGACCTTTTGATACGCAATGGCGAAACCGTTGGCACCTTTGATGGTGAACGGACCCGCATCACATCGTCAGAACATCTGGAAAAACTGGCCCACGCCATGCTTGCCAGCCCGCAAAGCATTGTCGATCAGGGTGCAAACATTCATCCCGGGCGCAAGCATTCGGTTCTGATCCTGGGCGACTTCCTCGAGTTTTCCGATCAAACCGAAAAGTCGAGCAAAACCGTGCGGCGTCTGGGGCAATATCAGAATGACGGCGCGCTGGTTCAGATTCTTGATCCTGCCGAAATCACCCCACCGTATCAGGGGCGGATTGATCTGTTTGATACTGACGATCAAATGATTTTTCGCAGCGAAAAGTTCGAAGATCTTGCCGATGACTTTAAAAAGCGCGCCCAGAAATGGCGGGCGCAGGTCCGCGATGCTGCCCGCCAGAATGACTGGCTCTATGACCGCCACGTCACATCCGAAAGTGCCAGCCCGACATTGCTTGCGCTTTATCAGCATCTGAGCGAACGGCAAAATCAAAGCGGATCGAATGGACGGGGCCGCCCGAACCTGCAGCGCCAAAACAGGCAGGAGATGTCATGAGCCTGTCGGCCATCACATTCCTTTATCCTGCGATGTTGACCGGCTTGATGGTCTTGCCGATTGTCTGGCTTTTGATCAGGTCCGCACCACGGTCGCCGAAAACCATCATCTTCCCGGCCGCCCGCATCCTGCGTGGCCTTAAAAGCAATCGCCGCGATATTCAGCGCGCGCCGATCTGGCAAACCATTCTGCGCTGTCTGATCCTCACACTTCTGATCATTGCCGCAGCCCGTCCGGTGATGAACCGCAGTGACTTTGCCGCCAATGACGGCGCAATCCTGATCATTGCCGATAATGGTTGGGACAGTGCGGCGAACTGGGGACAGTACCGTACGGCACTCGAACAGATCGCCAATCAGGCCCGGTTTGATCTGCAGACGGTCTATGTCGCGCAAACCGCACCAGAGGCCGCCGGTGCAAGCACCTGGAAGCTTCCCGACATTAGCGGGCCGGTATCGCCCAATGATACCAAACGCCTGTTTGACCGATTGCAGCCACGACCCTGGCCATCCGATTACGCAGCCCTGTCGGACCTGATTTCAGAACGGCCGGAAATGAACCGTGCAGTGGGCAGTATCCTTTGGCTTACCGGGCAAATGGACAGCCCCGGAAAGTCTAAAATCGCATCCGAATTGCTTGATATCGCGCCAATCACCACAATTTCGCCAACTGTCACGGATCGCATCGCCATCCGGTCGCTCAACCGTTCTGGCACAGGCATGGTGGCAACACTTACGCATAATCGCAATGAACTGCCCCGCGAAGTGAACCTTCTGGCACGCGGAGAACGCGGTAATGTGATCCTGCGCCATAAGGTAGAAATCACCCCCGATAGCGATCAAAGCGATGTCGCCATTCTGCTGCCCCGTGACATTTCCAACGCCATTCAGTCGGTAGGCATTGAAGGGATTGAAAGTGCCGCATCGGTGTTTCAAACCGGCGCACGCTGGCAACAGCGCCGGGTTGGCGTCATTGTCAGTTCCGGCGATGGTCCGGGGGTGTTGTCCGATCAGTATTTCTTCCTTGATCGCGCACTTTCGCCCTATGCGGACGTGACCTATGCACCGCTGGGCACGTTGCTTGAAGGCCAAGTCGATATTCTGGTGTCTGCCGGACCGATTTCAGGGCTGGGCAGCCAGTTTGATGCATTGGAACGCTGGGTCAATGAAGGCGGCATGCTTGTCCGTTTTGCTGGTGACAGTTCATCACAGATCGGCAAGGACTTTCTGCCCGTCACGCTCAGACTGGGTAACCGGGATTTTGGCGGATCAATGTCATGGGAAAAGCCCAAAAGGTTACTGGATTTCCCCGAAAACAGCCCGTTTCATGGCATTGCGGTCCCCGATGACATCACGGTCACCCGTCAATTACTGGCCGAACCGGACCCGGATATTGTCAGCAAAACATGGGCGCGCCTGACCGATGGCACACCCTTGATTACCAGCACACCGCGCAATGCTGGCCGGCTTGTGCTGTTCCATGTAACACCATGGGCGGATTGGTCGAACCTGCCGATGTCCGGTCTGTTTGTAGAGCTGTGGCAAAAAATCCTGCCACTTGCCAGCCCCAGCAATAGCAACGATGCCGAGTTACAAAGCAGTCTTCCGGCCCAAACAATCCTTGATGGGTTTGGGCGACCTCATCAACCAGATGCGTTGATCTTGCCCGTTCGCACTCCGCTTCCAGTACCCAACCCACGCCACCCACCGGGCATCTACGGCGAAAATGGACAGGCGGTTGCACTTAACCTTGGTCCGTCGCTTTCAAATATCGGGCGTGATGTCATTTGGCCATCGGGTGTCCGTACACGCGAAATCACCGATCAGAGCCAGGTCGACCTTGCTGCACTTTGCCTGTTGGCGGCGGTTATTCTGGTCATGTTTGATGCCCTGATTTTGCTGGTGCTGAACAATGTGTCTCTTCGGCGCAGCCGACGCAGCAATGCCATGACATCGATCTTGCTCGGTGTTGTCATCACAGGCATGGGTGCGGCCGTCCTGCTGTCTTCATCATCACGCGCTGCCACCCTGCCCGAGGCCGCCTTGCAACCCCGTCTGGCCTATCTTGAAACCGGAAATGCGCCGGTCGATCGCCTCAGCCGTGCGGGTATGACAGGCCTGACCGAAATACTGCGCAGGCGAAGTGCCGCGGACCTGAACACAGTGGATGGCGTCAATCCGGAAACCGATGAGCTCAGCTTCTATCCGCTGATCTATTGGCCACTTGTCGACGGACAGGAACCGTTTTCCGAGCGTGCGCAAGACCGTCTGAACCGCTATCTCAATAATGGTGGAATGATCCTGATTGACAGTCGGGATCGCGAAGTCCAGCCAGCCCGCCTGCGGCGCCTGTTGGCCGGGCTGGAAGTCCCGCTTCTGGATCGTGCACCAAGTGATCACATTTTGTTTCGCAGTTTCTATTTGCTTGATCATGCCTTTGGCCGGTTTTCCGAACCGCTATGGCTTGATGCACGGCCCAGCCAGCGTCTGGACGGGGTTGCATCGGTGCTGTTTGGTGGCAATGACTGGGCATCGGCCTGGATCCTTCCAGAAGGTCGTGACGATCTGCGCAGTGAAGACATCTCGCCACGGCAACGTGAAATGGCCTATCGGTTTGGCGTTAATCTGGTGATGTATGCCCTGACCGGCAGCTACAAGGGCGATCAGGTACATATCCCGGCCATTCTCGAAAGGTTGGGCCGATGAACCAGGGATGGCAGAACCTTCAGATCGCACCGCTGCTCGACATTACCATCCTGCAGGGACTGGCGGTCTTGTGTCTGGCTGCTGTCATCCTCTTTACCCTGTTTCGATTGCGCGGGACGGTCTGGCGTGCTGCGGTCATGGTGCTGGTTCTTCTTACCCTTCTGGCACCGCAATTTACTGATCAGGAAAGCGAGAAGCTTAGCGACATTGTTCTGGTACTGGTCGACCGATCGGCCAGTCAGAATATCGCGGATCGCGCAGCGCAAGCCGATGCGGCGATTGCTGAACTGCAAGATCGCTTTGTCGATGACCCATCGGTTGAGTTGCGCTTTGAAGATGTTCCGGGGGAAACCGATACCCGCATGTTTGCGGTTCTCGACCGCTTATTGGGCGGGTTGCCGCGTGAACGGCTGGGCGGTGTCATGATGATCACAGACGGGCAGGTTCACGACATTCCCGACCGTCTTGATCTGGCAGCTCCCCTCCATGTTCTGATCAGCGGCGGGCGCGATGAACGCGACCGCAGGTTGGTCATTCGCCAAAGTGCCGATTACGGCATTGTCGGCAAGGATGCCGAATTCATGATCGAGGCGGTTGATCCACAGCTCTCGCGCGGCACGGCCATCCCGGTGCGGATGTTGCTTGAAGACGGTACCGAACGCGAAATTGCCCTGCCTGCCAATGAACAGCGCCGGGTCAGCATCCCCGTACCGCATGCCGGATCGGTTCTGGCCGAATTGCGCATGGATACGCTCGATGAAGAAACCGACAAAACCAACAACCGGCTGATCCTTGAAACCACCGGGGTTCGTGACCGGCTGCGTGTTCTGTTGTTATCTGGCGAACCCCATCCGGGCGAGCGGGCCTGGCGCAACCTGTTGCGTGCTGATCCGGGTGTTGATCTTGTGCATTTCACCATTTTGCGGCCACCTGAAAAGGGCGATGACACGCCGATCAATGAACTGGCGCTGATCCCGTTTCCGATCCGCGATTTATTTGAGGTGCGCCTGCGTCAGTTTGATCTGATCATTTTTGATCGCTATCAGATGCGGGGCGTTTTGCCGCCGCACTATCTTGAAAAGGTCGTCGATTTCGTCAAATGGGGTGGTGCCGCCCTTGTGGTCGCCGGGCCGGAATATGTCGGGGCAGATGGGCTTTCAACCACGGCACTCAACGATCTGATGCCTGCTGTCCCGACCGGCCGCATCGTAGAGGAAGCTTTTGTCCCGCGTGTCAATCAGGCCGGGCGTTTGCACCCGGTGACAACCGCTATTGCCGGATCGCCAAATACACCACCCAAATGGGGCCGCTGGTACAGACAGATCGAAACCCGTGTATCCGATCCCGATGCCATGACACTGCTGACCGGTGTTGACGAGATGCCGCTTCTTACCATGCAGCGCGTCGAAGAAGGCCGTGTCGCCATGCTGAGTTCCGATCAGATGTGGCTGTGGCAGCGCGGTCATGATGGCGGCGGCCCGGTTGCCGAATTACTGCGTCGCCTGTCGCACTGGCTGATGAAGGAACCAGCCCTTGATGAAAACACGGTTCTGACCGAACGCAGCCCGGATGGTGACAGCCTGATCCTCAATTGGCGCAAAATTGGTGCCGCGCCCGCAGCAGCCAGTGTGATCAATCCGGAAACTGGTGAGCAAATCAACGCGCCGTTCGAACAACTGCCAGATCAATCATGGCAGGCGACCGTGCCGATTGAGACACGCGGTCTGATCCGGGTTCGGGTTCGCGATCAGGATAATCGCAGCCAGACCAGCCTTCATGTGGATCGCGATGCCCTGACAGCTGAAACCCGGAACACCAATTCAACCCCTGACCTTTTGGCCGGACTGGTCGTGGAGAATGATGGTTATATCGGCCGGATTGAAGATGGCTTGCCTGATTTCCGCCATGTACCCGATGATCGTGTTTGGCATGGAAGCAACTGGGCAGGTTTTGTTCAAACCGACAGTTTCAAAACCGTGATTGGCGGCATCACCAATCTTCTGCCCATCCCGTTTGTCGCCCTTTTGATCGGCGCGATCTGTTTGTTGGGCTGGCGGGTGGAAAGCAAGTAGTCACGGCGTGGGGCGCTGACGTCCCCGTCCTTTACGATATTCGGCGCAGGTATCCTTGTGGAAATTGCACAGACCGCCTTTGAATTTTTCGACCAGAAAATCGATAAAGACACGCACCTTGCTGGGCAGGTGACGACGTTCGGGATAGACCGCGTAAATCCCGCCACTGCTGAGCGGATCGTAATCATGCAGTATCCGCACCAGCCGCCCTTCGCTGAGGGCCTCAGCGACGATGAATTCCGGCTCGCGGGCGATACCAAGACCACGAATGGCCGCAACAGAGGTGAATTCACCATTGTTGCACGACATCACCGGATTGACCCGGACAGAGACTTGGCCATCAGGGCCTTCGAAGTCCCATATATTCGGGCTGGGTATGTTGGTATATGAAATCGTTCTGTGCTCGACCAATTCCTGCGGGGTTTTGGGTTCGCCATGTTCGGCCAGATAGCCCGGTGATGCCACCACGTGGCCGTTGAAATCGGCAAGCTTGCGGGCAATCAGGCTTGAATCCTTAAGCCGGGTGATCCGGATTGCCATGTCGATCCCCTCGGCAACCAGATCAACCATATGATCGGCCAGATGGATATCGACATGCAGCCCAGGATATTTTTCCATGAATTCGGTAACGAGTTGCGGCAGATACATCTGCCCGAAGGTCAGCGGGGCTGAAATCCGCAATGTACCGCGCGGCGTTCCGCGCAAATCCGTCAACGCGTGTTCGGCTGTTTCGATTTCTTCGACCACGCGCGCGCAGTGCTGATAGAAGGTCGACCCAGCATCGGTCAGACTAAGC
Organism: Thalassospira sp. HF15; assembly: GCF_011806525.1. Taxonomy (GTDB): domain Bacteria; phylum Pseudomonadota; class Alphaproteobacteria; order Rhodospirillales; family Thalassospiraceae; genus Thalassospira. The sequence continues at coordinate 200,845 of NZ_JAAVKI010000005.1, forward strand.
CGCCGTGTGGTACGGTTCAAAAGCCGGATACCAAGATTGTCTTCAAGCTTGGTCACATGTTTGCTGACCGCAGACTTTGACATGCCGAGTTTACGGGCCGCGCCGGAAAAGCTGCGTTCTTCGACAACACGGGCAAAGACGGTCATGCCGTCAAGATTTCCGATCAGCATTATGCGGCTCCTGGCTACATTACACGGCGTACTGTTGCGCGATTGGAAACAAATTAATGTCACATCAACGGATTGTCTTCAACGCGCAAATCAGGAGAATAAAGCCCAACCGAGGCAGGATGACTGCCCAAACCGACCAACAGAAACTGGGAAACGGACATGGGATTACTTGTCGACGGAAAATGGCAAGACAAATGGTATGACACCAAAAGCACCGGCGGAAAATTCAAACGCCAGGATTCTGCTTTCCGCAATTGGGTGTCGGCCGATCAGAATGCCGAGTTCCCGGCTGAAAAGGGCCGCTATCATCTTTATGTCTCCTATGCCTGCCCTTGGGCGCATCGTACGCTGATTTTCCGCGCCCTGAAGGGCCTTGAAGATATGATCAGCGTATCTGTTGTCCATTGGCACATGGGCGAGAATGGCTGGGAATTTGACCGCGACGCCGGCCTTCCCGATCATCTTGAAGATCGCGACTTCATGCATCAGGTCTATACCGACGCAATGTCCGATTACACCGGACGTGTCACCGTGCCTGTCGTCTGGGACAAGAAAGCCAACAAGCTGGTCAACAATGAATCAGCTGAGATCATCCGCATGTTTAACAGTGCGTTTGATGACCTTGGCGCAAACGATGCAGATTTCTACCCTGAAGCATTGCGGGCAGAAATCGATGAAGTGAACGAGCGCGTTTATCACGACGTCAATAACGGCGTGTACAAGTCAGGCTTTGCCACCACGCAGTCGGCATATGAAGAAGCCGTCACCAAGCTGTTTGATGCGCTGGACTGGCTTGAAGAACGCCTTTCCAAGCGGCGCTACCTTGTTGGCAACCAGCTTACCGAGGCAGACTGGCGCCTGTTCACCACACTCGTGCGCTTTGATCCTGTCTATCACGGGCATTTCAAATGCAACCTGCGCAAGCTGAATGAATATCCCAACCTTTGGGCCTATACGCGCGATCTGTATCAGCACCCCAGGGTCAAACAGACGGTCTTTATGGATCATATCAAGGGCCATTATTACGAAAGCCACCCGACGATCAATCCGTCCGGTGTTGTCCCAATGGGTCCGGTGCAGGACCTTGATGCACCGCATGGTCGCGAAAAGCTGTCCTGATCGCAGCGATGTCATTCAGACAATAAAAAACCCCGCAGCAATGCTGCGGGGTTTTTAAATTCCGGAAACCGGAAAAATCAGTTCAGACGACCTTTGATTTCCGCGATCGCACTATCAACCAGCTCGTCTGCCTTTGCACCGGAAACCTTGTCAGAAACAAGGGCCGTGGTGGCCTTAGCCGCGATTTCGGCAACATGTGCACGAACTTCGGCGATAGCTTGGCTTTCGAGGTTGGAGATACGGTCCAGGGCCTGTTGTTCACGGCGTTTGAGGGCCGCTTTCAACTCTGCCTGGGCGCTCTCGAGCATACGGTCAGCTTCTGCCTTGGCATGCGCGCGGATTTCGTCAGCTTCCTTAAGCGCTTCACGCTGTTTGGCCTGATAATTGGCCAGAAGCTCTTGTGCTTCTTCGCGAAGACGCTGTGCTTCGTCCAGTTCGTCGGAAATCTTCTGGGCACGTTTATCGAGTGCAGCAGAAATCCCTTTGACGGCTTTGAAACCGCCAAAACCGACGACCAGCACGAAAGAAAGCGTGGTCCAAGTGTATGGATCGGTAAGGAAAGTAACCTCTTGGGTTGCCATTATCTTACTCTCCTACGATTGCCGAAACAGCCTTGTCGGCAGTTTTGGCCTGAACCTTGACACCGATAAGTTTGTCGGTTGCTTCACGGGCAATTTCCGATGCTGCTTCTGCAACACCCGTCATTGCATCCGCTTTTGCGTCCGCAATTGCCTTTTCGGCGTCAGATGTCTTTTTAGACAGTTTCTTGACCATCGCATCGGTTTTCTTTGCCTGCTCTGCAGCAGCCTTTTCCGATGCTTCGCGAATGTCTGCCTGAGCAGCTTCACGAGCTTCTGCCAGGGCAGCCTCGTACTTCGCAATGGCGGCATCGGTTTCGTCTTTCAACGCCCGAGCCTTGCCAAGGTTGTCTTCGATGGTTTTTTGACGGCGTTCCAGAACTTCACCGACTTTCGGCAGCGCAATTCTCGACATCAGGAAATACAAGATGGCGAAAATAACGAACAGCCAGAAAATCTGTTCCGAGAACGTCGCAATATCAAACTGCGGCATAGCCTACTCCCGAATTCAACGAGACCGGCGAGGGAGTGCCTCGCCGGGCCGTGTATTCGCGCAAAAGGCGCCGATTAGCCGAACAGAACGATCAGCGCAACGACGAGTGCGAACAGTGCAATAGCTTCGGTAACAGCAAAGCCGATCCAGCCATACAGTTCAACGTCGCCTTTTGCAGCCGGGTTACGGCCAACAGTCGCAATCAGGCTCGACCAGATGTTACCAACACCGATACCGGCACCAATCATGCCAATAGCAGCCAGGCCAGCACCGATCATCTTAGCAGCATCGAGTTCCATAACTTCACCCTTTCGAATTTCTTAAAGGCAATCAGAAGAGATCACACCAAACCACACACATCAGTGCATGTGGATTGCATCATGGAGATAGATGCAGGTGAGAATTGTGTAGACATAAGCCTGAAGCGCAGCAATGCCGAACTCCAGAACAGTAATCCCCGTCAGCAAAGCAAACGGAAGCACGCCGAGAATGCCAATCAGGCCAACGAACCCACCGATAACTTTCAGCATGATGTGGCCGACGGTCATGTTCGCAAACAGTCGGATCGCCAAGCTGAACGGACGAGAGAAATAGGAGATGATTTCGATCGGGATCAGAATGATCGCGGTCGCAATCGGCGCACCTTCAGGGAAGAACATCCGAAGGTAATGCGTACCATGACGCATGAAGCCGATGACCGTCACACCGAGGAAGATCACCAGAGCCATCGCAAAGGTCACAGCGATGTGGCTCGTAAAGGTAAAGCTGTGCGGGATCATGCCAAGCAGGTTCCCGAACAGAACAAACATAAACAGTGTAAAGACGAACGGGAAATATTTGCGACCAGCGCTACCCACGTTGTCCTTGAGCATATTGGCGACGAATTCATACATCACCTCGGCAGATCCCTGCCAGCGGCCCGGAACCAGCGCGCCGCGACGCATCGAAAGCGTCATGAAGCCCGTTACGAGAACGGCTGCGATCACCATCCACAGTGCGGAGTTGGTGAAGGAAATATCAATGCCGGCAACCGAAAGTTCGGCCAAGGGCTTGATTTCAAACTGCTCTAGCGGTCCAGCCACCGTAATCCTCGCTCAATATTATCAGGGTTCGGATTGGTCCCCGTTCCCCTGCTTGCGCTTCCCCATCGCACGACCAAGTCCGACAGCACTGTCAAAACCCTTGGCAACGCGATAAGCGTTCAAACCTCCGGCGCCTGCTCCGAGAAAAACAAACAGAACAAGCAGCCAAGGCGTCGTATCAAGCACCCGATCCAGCGCCCAGCCGATCAGCAAGCCAACAAGAACCGCAGCGATCATTTCCGCCGAAATCCTCATGCCAAGCGCCATCCCTTGGGATGGTTTGCCGGTCGCCCGGTTCGGGCTGTGCAGTTCTTCTCGCTTGCCTGCTACAGCTGCCAGTTTGCTTTCAAGCTCTGCTAATGAAGCGCGATCTTTATCATCGCTCATTGTCGTGAACCCCGCTTTGGCAGCCCTGCAAACGTCGCAAGGAAATGCGCGGGCAACATACTTAGCACCCCATGGGCTGTCAAGCTGTAAAACCCCACCTTCCCAGAGCTTGGAAAATCGGAATAACGTCAATTATTTCAATAATTTAAGCTATCGAATGTGAAGGAAAACACTTTTGAAGTTAGGCAATAGTCGCAGTCCGAAAAAATAACAGTGATCCGTCCCACTTGCCTGCAACCGGCGGTTTTCCTTGGTTCCTGCCGGTTTGACGGCCTTTGACAAGGCAAATGACAAAGTCGGGGATTTTTATCCTGACCCGACAATTTGCCAAGATCAGGGCCTATTTTTGCCAGAACCATGAAATATCGAAAGGTTAAACACAATCCACCGCCCCGATTCACCGGGGACTGAACTGGTCGTTATCGCAGCCTGCCGCGATCAGCAGCCAATCAAACCTTGCGCACGCGCAATGTCCGTTCGCCATCGGTTTTTTGCCAACCTTTTGGCTTGGCAGCCAACATCCAGTCGAACTTGTGAAACAACGCCCACACTGCACCGAGCGTGTTGATCGCAATCGAGTTCATATCAATTGGCTGGGTATCGAGGATTTCATCGCGCAGAATGGTAATAATCCGGGCGACCGAGTTTTTGCCATCAAAGACAGCCAACAAACGCGCCAGGTCCGGCCCGCCGGTTAAATCAACTGCATTACCGCTGCCATCTTCGATCAGAACAGGCTGCCCCGCGAGGGCGACCAGATCATCAAAGAATGTCTTGTTGGGCGGAACAAAGAAATAGGGTGCCAGTTCTGCATCCGGCAGCACTTCGGCACTTTGGCCCTTGTCTTCGCGTGTCAGATAGAAGGCATGAAGCGGCATCGCACCGCTAAACCGTTCGCAAAATGCCTGTTGATCGCGCAGCGGCTTGGCCGCGAGTTCACGCAGCAATGCCGGATCACGGACCAGATTTTCAATATTGTAGTGTGCCTTGCCCGTGCCACCGAACCCGAAGAAGCCGGTAAAGGCTGCAACATGCAGACCAGCAGAAGACGCGAAGTCATAGACCCCATGAACATCATAGGCGCATTCAACCGGATGCAGCAGCAGGTCAACGACTTCCGGATCGTTTTCAAGCAGGCCTTTGATAAAGCCCGGACCACCGCCCATTTTCAGCAGCATGTTATCTTCGGGAAGGGCGGAAAGCAGCGTGCGCGTCATGGCAAGCTGTTGCTGCAGGTCTTTGCCTTCCAGCAGTGGCTCGATCATTTTGCGCCATTCTGTCACGGCAAGACGACCATGTTCGCCATAAACCATGATGCCCATCGCGCCATCGGTCTTGAGCACTGAAGTCAGGTCACGCAGGCCCTCCTCCGGATCTTCCAGATGGTGCAAAACGCCGGCACAGTTAATGTAGTCAAACGGGTCAGGTTCGGATTTTGCAAATTCTGAAATCGTCTGATTAACGTAATCGACATTGGTAAGGCCGCGTGCCTCGGCCCGTGCCCGGGCGACCTTGGTACTGGCCGCAGACGGCTCTAGATAGGTTACCGCCCCACCGACATCACGCAGCTGCTCGGCCAACCAGATCAGGGAATCCCCTGTCCCACCGCCTGCAACAAGAGCGCGAAAACTGGCATCGAAGCCCCTTGTCCCGCCAAAGCAGTAGTGATTGACCCGTGACAGGGTATCAAGTGGCGGCATTAACAGGCGGTCTTTTTCCTGCTGCGGATCGCGCAACGGATAGGGAAACTGTTCATAAAGCTCGCGCACTTTTTGGGACATTCGGCCTTCACCATCATTGAGTTTCAATGATGTTTAACATCGCGCGCCCTATCAGTTTATTAAAAAACGGATCAATTACCGGCGCGGGTAAACCTGATTTTAGCTGGTGAAGTCGAGCTCGGTCTGTTCTTTCTTGGAATAGACTTCTGCCTGATGGAGATCGACCGAGACCAGCGATGACACACCGCGTTCAGCCATGGTCACACCAAACAGGCGGTTCATGCGGGCCATGGTCATACGGTGGTGGGTGATGACCAGGAAGCGGGTGTTGGCATGACGGCCAATGGCTTCAAGCAGCTTGCAGAAACGGTCAACGTTGGCGTCATCAAGCGGGGCGTCGACCTCATCAAGTACACAGATTGGCGCCGGATTGGTCAGGAAGACTGCGAACAGAAGTGCCACAGCAGTAAGGGCCTGTTCACCCCCGGACAGAAGCGAGAGATGCTGAAGCTTCTTGCCCGGCGGGGATGCCATGATCTCAAGCCCGGCTTCGAGCGGATCATCCGCATCGGTCAGCATCAGATGCGCGCCACCACCGCCAAACAGACGAACAAACAGTTGCTGGAAATGCTTGTCGACTTCGTCAAAGGCGGCTTTGAGGCGTGCACGTGCTTCGCGGTTGAGCTGATTGATGCCATTGCGCAGTTTTTCAATGGCGGCAATCAAATCATCGCGTTCGGACACCATGGTGTCTTTCTGTTCCTGCATCTCGGCCAATTCGACCTCGGCGCGCAGGTTAACCGCCCCCAGGTTTTCCCGTTCACGGGTCTGGCGTTGCAGGCGGGCTTCGATGTCGCCTTCGCTTGGCAGGTCCTTGGTCAGATCAATCTGGCCCAGCTCGACCAACTGATCTGGCGTGGCATTAACGCGTTCGCGGATACGTTCGATCAAATCACGGCGATGTTGTTCGGCCTGTTCAAGAAGTGCCTCGCAGCGCACGCGACCTTCGCGGGCCTCGGCCAGTTTTTGTTCGGCTTCACGCAGGTTCATATCCGCTTCGCGCTGGGCATTTTCAGCACGCTGCAATTCATCAGCGGCTTCTTTGCGGGTCGCATCGGAAAGTTCAATCCGGTCCGACAGAATGGCACGGCGTTCTTCGATCTCTTCGGGCTTGAGTTCAAGCTCCTCGATCTCCATGCGGGCTTCTTCCTGGCGTTCGCGCAGTTCGGCAACCCGTTCACCGGCACCGGATGCACGTTCGTTCCAGGTGGCAATTTCGTTTTCAACGAATTCAAGACGCTTGCGGCGACCTGACATGGTGCTTTGCATGCGCTCAAGCTGACTTCTGGCTTCCATCTGATCGGCGCGCGCATCGGCAAGGTTGGCACGCTTTTCAATCAGCTCGGCCTTGATTTCCATCAGGCCCTCGCTGCTTTCCTCTGGCAGGGCGGCGAGCTCTTCCTGTTCGGCAATCAGTTCATCAAGGTCTTGCTTGGCACGCTTTTCGGCCTCTTCTGCGTTCTGAAGACGGCTTTGGATTGCGCTGGCGTCGCGTTTGATATTGGCGATTTCCTCGCGCGCGGATGAAGCCGTATTTTCCGCATCGCGTACCGCGCGATGGGCTTCCTGCTCGGCTGTCCGGGCCGCCTCGATTTCTTCATCAAGGCGTTCGACATTCTCGCTGGCTATCTCTGCGCGCTCGCTTGCGGCTTCGACGACGGCATCAGCTTCTTCAAGTTCACCGCGTAATTCTTCAAGGCGATTGCGCTGGCGCAGGCGAACCGCTGCCGGAAGCTCAGCACCGGCAAGAATACGATAGCCATCCCACCGCCAAAGTGCACCTTCACGCGAAACAAGGCGCTGGCCGACCTTGAGATTCTTGGCAAGGAAGTTCCCCGTAGCTTCATCATCGACAATGCCGATCTGCCACAGCCGCCGGTTCAAAAGTGCTGGTGCCTCGACATATTTGGCGAGCGCACTGACATCATCGGGCAAGGCTGGGTCATCAGTTGCCGGGTCAATGGTTGCCCAATGCATGGCCGCATCGGTTGCATCGGGCGCATCAAGGTCTTCGCCAAGGGCGGCGGCCATGGCAAGTTCAAACCCGCTTTGCACCGTGATGTTTTCAATGACCCCGGGATATTTGTCGTCATCGCCACCACGCAGAAGGCTTTCAAGCGCCTCAATCTCGGCGGTGAGGCGCGCCTTGCGGCTTTCAGCATCACGCAGGGCATCGCGCGCATCACTTTCGGCCGTTTTCAAACCGTCTTCGCGATCACGCATTTCGGCAAGGCGCATTTCCGCCTCTTCGACTGCCATCTTGCGTTGTTCGACGAGTTCCTCGCACTCTTCAAGATGCTCGTTTGCCTCTTCAAGGGCTTCGGTAAAATCTGCTTCAATGCGGATATCGTCTAGCTTGGCAACCGCCTCATCATGGCGTTCAGTCAGGCGGGCACGGCGGGCATTGAGTTCACCTAAGCGCTGTTGCACCGATTTGAGGCGTGCCTCTTCCTCGGCGACCTTGTTGGTCATCGCATCGACGTCTGTTTCAAGCTCTTCCACCCGAAGGGCCTTTTCGGATGCAACTTCGCGGGCTTCATCAAGGGCGTCGTCTTCGCTGCCTTGAGCTTCGCTTAGTTCTTCGCGTTCGTTCTTGAGCTTCTCAAGCGCACCCTGCGCATCACTTGCCAGTTCCGCTTCGCGGGCAAGATCGGCATCAATCTGCTGGATGCGACCACGCAGTTGGCTCATTTGCGTTTCAATCTGCGCCTTGTCCTTATCCAGGCCTTCGCGTTCGATCAGAAGGCGCTGCAGTGCTGCAGCCGCATCGGCTTCTTTTTTGCGAAGATCGGGCAGGCTGGCGGCCACATGGGCCTGAACCGTGGTTGCCTCGGTCACCGATGAGGTCAGATCGCGAACTGCACTTTCACCCGCGACCAGCAATTCACGCGCATCTTCCTGACGTTTCTCCGCTTCGGTCCAGCGGATGTGGAACAGCAATGCCTCTGTCTCGCGGACACTTTCAGAAAGCTTGCGATATCGTTCGGCCTGTCTCGCCTGTTTCTGCAGCGAGGCAATCTGACCATCAAGCTGCAAAAGGACGTCTTCAAGACGTTCCATATTCTGTTCGGCGTTTTTAAGGCGTAGTTCCGCCTCATGGCGGCGTGAATGCAGGCCGGTAATGCCTGCAGCTTCTTCAAGGATCAGGCGCCGCTGGATCGGTTTGGCCCCGATCAGTGCGCCAATTTTGCCCTGGGAAACCATCGCATTTGAACGCGCACCGGTCGCGGCATCAGCAAACAGCAACTGCACATCACGGGCACGTACATCCTTGCCGTTAACGCGATAGTTTGACCCGCCGCCACGTTCGATGCGGCGCGTGACTTCGAGCATGTCAAAGTCATTGAACATCGCGGGCGCCTTGCGCTCGCTGTTATCAAGGGTAACCGATACTTCTGCAACGTTACGAGCAGGGCGGCTTGATGTGCCGCCAAAAATAACGTCGGACATGTCGGAACCGCGCATCTGCTTGGCCGATGTTTCGCCCATCACCCAGCGCAGTGCCTCGACAAGATTGGATTTGCCACAGCCGTTCGGTCCGACAACACCGGTCAGCCCGTCTTCAACCAATAAATCTGTTGAATCGACGAAGGATTTGAACCCCGTCAGCTTTAGCGATTTAAACTGGACCAATCATGTCCCCCGGTCCGACCCTGTCCCCTGTTGCCGGACACCACACATGCGGTGTCCGACAGAATTGTTTTAGTTAGTCGATAAGGTCTTCGACTTTGTCGATAAAGAATTCCGCTTCACGCGAACCGGCAATCAAGTCGCCATCAAGAATGAAGCTTGGCGTGGAATTGACCTTGTGTTCCTGCTCGCCGGTCATGCGCGATCCAACGATACCATCAATCAGTTCCTGATCGGCCATGCAGGCATCCACCGCATCACCAGTCATGCCCGCAAAACGCACCACTTCCTTGATGCTGCCAATCGGGTCCTCGGAACGTGCCCAGGTCATTTGCGATTTGAACAGCATGCCAAGCACACCGAAATAGCGATCCTCGCCCGCGCACTGGGCAATCGCAGCCGCGCGCAGGGCAACACCATCAAGCGGATAGTCGCGGAAGATCAGCTTAAGCTTTCCGGTATCAATCAGCTTTTCCTTGATTTCGGGCAGAACCTCGGTGTGGAAGGACGCGCAATGCGGGCAGGTCAAAGATGCATATTCGATCATCGTGACCGGTGCATCCGCATCCCCCATCACATGTTCTTTCCATTCAACTGCCTGTGCCGGCTGGGTGCTTGCCACACCAACCATCATCAAAAAAGCACCAGCAAGAAACTTAACTGCCTTTAGCAAGGAAACCTCCGTTAAAACAAAGTTTTGTGATTACAAGCCTGTTGCAGCGCGGGAGTCAACACACCCCCGAAAACGGCTATGCCACCAACGAGTCGCCAAGTTGGCGCGCAATTGCGGCAACTCCGTGATCGTTCATTTCATGAAACTGATTCGATTATCCTCGACGCGCAAGACAACAACTCGTGACCGTGTGGCACGGCACCACGGGCTTTAACGGATGGCGCTGGATGCCTTATTTTTTGCCGTTCTTGGGACGCAATCCACCACTTGCCCCGGCAATATGACGGCCAAGGCGGGTCAGGACTTCGCGCAGGTGCGGATCTTCGATCTTTTCGATATCGGCCTGGCTTGACGGGGTGATGTCGGCTTCGGGCACCTCGGTCGGGCGATGTACGGTGCGTTCGGGGCGGGAAATATCACCCTGAAGCATCGTGATCTTGTTAATGGCACGATAGCCGAAATAGCTGTTCACGCGTTCGATGATCTGCGGCATGCGGTGTTGCAATTCAAGGGCGACCGGTCCGACAACCCGAATAAGCAACGTACCCCCGGCAATGCTTTCCTTGGGCGGCGGGGTGTATTTCAGCGGCATGGTGTATTGTTCAAGATCTTGTCCGACGATCTCGGCCCAATGCAGAATGATTTCGGTCTGGAAAAAGCCACGTTTGCGCACCAGTGGCCGGGTCAGATTACCAACAAGCGGCGCGACGTTGCGAAGGCCCATGCGGCGTTCGGAACTGCCCAGCGGGACAAAACCCTGCTTCTTTTTGGGCGCAACAGATTTGGATGCCTGATCCATCACCGAGCCACTTTTCGTACCAGTGTTATCTTTTTTCTTGCTCACGCCCGCTTCTTTCGTAGGGTCTGCATACCTTCCGGACCTAAAGTAACTGTCCGCAAAACAACATAACACGGGATCGACGTGCATTTCACCCATCAGGATATCCAACGCCTTTCGCAAAGCATGCTGGAATGGTACGACCGCCATCATCGCACCCTGCCATGGCGGTCTGAACCCGGCGACACGCCCAACCCTTATCACGTGTGGCTGAGCGAAATCATGCTGCAACAAACCACCGTGCAAACGGTGGGGCCATATTTCGCTGCTTTCCTGAAACGCTGGCCGACCGTAATCGATCTTGCCAATGCCGAACTGGATGATGTTCTGCATGCCTGGCAGGGACTTGGCTACTACGCGCGGGCCCGCAACCTGCACAAATGCGCCAAGGTCGTCGCATCCGAATATGGGGGTGTTTTTCCCGACACCGAGGAAGGCTTGCTGAAACTGCCGGGCATCGGGCCTTATACCGCCTGTGCGGTTGCGGCCATTGCCTTTAACCGCCATGCAAGCCCGGTCGATGGCAATATCGAACGCGTGATTTCACGGCTGTTTGCGTTGGAAACCCCGCTGCCCGACGTCAAACCGGAAATCAAGGAAAAGTCGGCCGCCCTGACGCCATCGGACCGCCCGGGTGATTATGCCCAGGCATTGATGGATCTGGGGGCGACAGTGTGTACTCCACGCAATCCGGCGTGCGGAATTTGCCCGTGGCAGGCTGATTGCGAAGGCCGCAAATCGGGCATCGCGCCCGACCTTCCGAAGAAACGCAAGAAGGAACCCAAACCAACCCGCGTGGGTTACGCCTTCTGGATCCGGCGCGAGGATGACGGTCGTATTCTGGTGCGTCGCCGTCCGGAAAAAGGACTGTTGGGTGGATTGTATGAAGTTCCCGGCAGTGACTGGCGAGCAATTGAAACACCAGATGATGTCATGCTGTCCGAAGCGCCGGTATCTGCCAACTGGTCCGAACTGGACGGGACGGTGGGTCATACCTTCACGCATTTTCATCTCACTGTCAGCGTGCTGGCCGCGACCCTGCCTGCCGATCAGGCAGATACACTAGATGGCAGCTGGACGACGATTGACGGGCTTTCGGACTTTGCCTTGCCGACCGTGATGAAAAAGATCGTGCGTCATGCCCTGAAATACGACCCGGCGTAATCGCGTCAAATGCGTTTGCAACAACTGCCGCAATGAAAAAGGCCCGTGGTCAAAACCACGGGCCTTTGTTTTTGAACTTCGCGCGGCGCGATCAGGCGTAAATATCGATTACCTGTCCACGGCCCTCTGTCGGGGTCGGTGCGGCCTGCTGCGACGTTTCGGCTTCTGCTGTTTGCTCTACCCGCTGTGTCGGCGGTGAATTCAGGTCGTTGTTACCCGTTTCAGCAATCGGCGCGGTTGCCTGCTGAATTTGTACCGGGTTGGGTGCGTATGCTGCACCCCCTACTGCACCTGCTTGCATAACTTTCTCCATCTATCCTTGCGGATAAGTTTTGACGGAAAAAATATAGCAAGAATTTTGGGCAAAAGCAAAACCGGCGGGTTTTGCAACCACGCCGGTTCTTTTGGGCATCAATGATTTACCCGGAATTTTCCGCTCTTAATCAGGCGGGGACCTGACCCATTTCCTTACGCAGCTGACTGCGCAGATTGTCGATTGAAACCAGTCGGCCATCACACTTGTAATGCCAATAAGTCCAACCATTACAAGCCTGTGCGCCCTGCACGTGTGCGCCAACCTGATGGATCGACCCGGCATTGTCCTTGTGACTGATCGAGCCGTCTGCACGCACCATTGCAGCAACATTGCCCCGGTTGTCATAGATCTTGTCACCCGGCGAAAGCAGGCCGCGTTCAATCACCGCACCAAACGGAATACGCGGCAGGGAACGCTTCGACTCGGTGAGTTCAAGGCTGTCGCCATCCAGCATCTGGACCTTGGCAATGCGGTCACGCGCAGCTTCGGCATAGGCTTCTTCGCGTTCCAGACCGATGAAGTGACGACCCAGACGACGCGCAGCTGCACCGGTCGTCCCGGTGCCAAAGAACGGATCAAGCACCACGTCGCCCTGACGGGTGGTTGCCATCAGAACACGCTGCAGGAGTGCTTCGGGCTTCTGGGTCGGATGAACCTTCTTGCCCTTGTCATCCTTGAGACGTTCCGAGCCAGAGCAAATCGGCATCAACCAGTCAGAGCGCATCTGCAGACCTTCATTGAGCTGCTTCATCGCTTCGTAGTTGAAGGTGATGGCTTTCTGTTCTTCGCTTTTCGAGCACCACAGAAGCGTTTCATGCGCGTTGCAGAAGCGCTTGCCGCGGAAGTTCGGCATCGGGTTGGTCTTGCGCCAGACGATGTCATTGAGGATCCAGAACCCGATATCCTGAAGCGTATTCCCGACGCGATAAATGTTGTGATAGGAGCCGATCACCCAGATCGCACCGGTATCCTTAAGCACACGACGGGCTGCGGTCAGCCAGTCACGGGTGAAGTCGTCATAGTGACGGAAGCTGTCAAACTGATCCCAATGGTCGTCGACTGCATCGACCTTGGAATTGTTCGGACGCAGCAAGTCACCGCCAAGCTGAAGGTTGTAGGGCGGATCGGCAAAAATCAGATCGACGGATTTTTCCGGCAGGCTGTTCATCAATTCGATGCAATCGCCAACCATCACCTGATCAAGTGGTAAAGATGTCTTTTTTGTCATGATGCCTTCTAGGTTCCCCCTTGAAATCTTGATGAAAGCATCAACCGAAATAGTTAATGAAAGAGTTAACCGACTCCGAAATTTTTCAAGGATTCGCATTGCGTTAGAAAGTGCGTGAGCTGTTTAGACAATCTTAACTGCTATGGTCGAAAAACCGGAAGATTTTGGCCCTGCAACCGCAAGACCGCAAAGCCAGTTGATCCAGCCCGGACTCGGGTGATCGTGCATGGGCGAAATCAGGCCCATTCGGTGCCGGGATATCCTTGCCTCACCTCACAGTTGCGTAGACCCCCGTGATTTGCATGCGCTGACTGACAATTATCCCCGAGTATTCCCAGATACTTACACCCAAAAGTGGAAAACTGACCATTTGGACAGAAGGTGCTTTGCCTCTTTTGTGATCGCGTATACAATCTGCCCACAATCTATGCAAAAAGGTTGATTTTCGCACAACGGCAATAATCCGCAGGGGGACAATAATGAAGTCAGGTACTTTCCGCCTTACGCGCCGGGCCATGCTGTCAGCCATCGCTGGCGCAGCCGCAGTGGTTTCGTTTGGCTTTGGTGCACCGGCACAGGCCGCCGATCCGCTCAAGGTTTCAGCAATCTACACCGTTCCGGTCGAACAGCAGTGGGTTTCGCGCATTCACAAGGCACTTAACGCTGCCGAGGAACGTGGTGACATTTCCTATGAGTTTTCCGAGAACGTCGCCAACACCGACTATGAGCGCGTCATGCGCGAATATGCCGAAAACGGCTCTGATTTGATCGTTGGCGAAGTGTTCGGCGTTGAACGCGCCGCGCGCAAGGTTGCCGCCGACTATCCGGAAACCGCCTTCCTGATGGGTTCGAGCTTTGCACCCGACGGGGAAAACTTCTCGGTCTTTGATAACTTTATCCATGAGCCGAGCTACCTTGTCGGCATGGCGGCTGGTGCCGCGACCGAAACCAACAAGATCGGCATGGTTGGTGGCTTTGCCATTCCGGAAGTGAACCGTTTGATGCATGCCTTCATGGCAGGTGCGAAATCGGTCAATCCGGATGTCGAATTCATGGTGACCTTCATCAACAGCTGGTACGACCCGCCCAAAGCCAAAGAAGCAGCCTTTGCCATGATCGATAATGGTGCGGACATCATGTATGCTGAACGCTTTGGTGTTTCCGATGCGGCCAAGGAGCGTGGCATTCTGGCCGTTGGCAACGTGATCGACACCGCGGCTGATTATCCGGGCACCATCCTGGGTTCGGCGCTATGGCACATGGAAGCCACCATTGACCACGCCATCGAGGCGGTCAAAGCCGGTGAATTCAAGGCCGAAGATTACGGCAAGTACAGCTACATGGAATTCGGCGGCGGTTCTGTCGTTCTTGACCCGGCCCTGCTGCCGGACGGAACGGTCGAAGACGTCGAAGCCAAGCAGGCTGAAATTCTTGATGGGTCCTTCACTGTCGAAGTAAACGACGAAGAACCGAAATCAACGATGTAAATTTGCTCTCAGATTTTCGGGCAGTTCGGTGTAGAAGCCGAACTGCCCTTTTTCGTTTATAACCACCATCCAATCGCCCCACAGCGTGACGCATAAAAACAAAACGGATTACCCGAATGTCATCTGCTGCGCACACATCATCTGAAACGTTGCAAGACCTGCTGCTGTCGCTGGCAGGTGTCACCAAAAGATTTGGCGCACTCGTTGCCAATGACGCCATCGACCTGACTGTTCACAAGGGTGAAATTGTTGCCCTTCTGGGCGAAAACGGCGCTGGTAAAACCACGCTTATGAATATCTTGTTTGGTCACTATGTCGCAGACGAAGGCACCGTTACGGTCGCCAGTCGCGACGGCACCCTTGAACAGCTTGAACCCGGCGCCCCACAGGCGGCCCTTGATGCCGGGATCGGCATGGTTCATCAGCATTTCACACTTGCCGAAAACCTGACCGGCCTTGATAACATCGTCCTTGGGACAGAATCGATTTTCCGCGTCAGGCGCGACCGCAGTACCGCACGCGCAAAGCTTGGCGAACTGATGGCCGGGTCGGGGCTGAATGTCGATCTTGATCAACCCATACACAAACTGACTGTCGGCGAAAAGCAGCGCGTGGAAATCCTCAAGGCACTGTATCGCGATGCACGGTTACTTGTCCTTGATGAACCGACCGCTGTTCTGACCCCACAAGAAGCTGACAGCCTGTTTGCCATCCTGCGCAAACTTGCCGCCACCGGCCTTGCCGTCATCATCATCGCCCACAAGCTGGCCGAGGTTCTTGCCGTATCGCACCGGATCGCGGTGCTGCGCGGCGGGGCCAAGGTTGGCGAAATGAAAACCAGCGAGGCGGACCACAAATCCATTGCCGAACTGATGGTCGGTCGCGAAGTTCCGGCCAGCCGTCGCACACCGCGCGAAGCCGGAAAACCAGTCATCACCCTGGCCGACGTCATCATTGATCGCGGGGATTCCCGCCGATCCCTGCATTCGGTGAACGTCACCGCCCGCGAAGGCGAAATTCTCGGCATTGCCGGGGTATCGGGCAATGGACAGGCGGCTCTGGCGCAACTGATCGCAGGACTTGATAAACCCGATAGCGGGACGGTCGAAATCTTTGGCGACAAAGTCACCAAGTTCGATGCCCACACGTTCGCGCAGAACGGCATCGCCCGCATCCCCGAAGACCGCCATCATGACGGCATGGTCGGATCGATGACGGTGGCCGAAAACATCGCGATTGAGGATGTGCGAAGCGCTGAGTACCAAAAACTCGGTTTCCTTGATTTCGATGTCATCCGAAAACGGGCCGAACATGCGATTGCCGATTATGACGTGCGCTGCCCCGGCCCCGATGCCCCGGCACGCCTTTTGTCGGGTGGCAATATCCAAAAACTGATTTTGGCGCGTGTCTTGGAAAAATCACCCAGACTGATCCTTGCCAATCAGCCATCGCGTGGCCTTGATGTTGGTGCGCAATCGGAAGTCCATCGTCGTTTGCTTGAAGCCCGTCAAAACGGGGCGGCGGTCATTCTGATTTCTGAAGACCTTGATGAACTTCTGACCATTTCTGATCAGATCGCGGTCATCCATGCCGGGCACATCACACCAGCCATGCCAACGGAAAGTATTGATCGCTCCGAACTTGGCCTGATGATGGCCGGGCAAAAAGCAGCCCCCCATGCCACGACGACCACCAATCCGGGAGAAACGGCATGATCCGCTTTGAACCCCGCAGCAATCCCGGCCCGCTTCTGGTTTATGGCGTACCGGTTTTGGCCGCAACGATTGCCATTCTTCTGGCCGCCATTCCGCTTGCCCTTGCCGGTGCCCCGATTATCAAAGCCTATGGCCTGATGATCACAGGTGCTTTCGGCTCGGTGTTTTCAACATCTGAAATGCTAACCCGTGCAACGCCCTTGATCCTGACCGGGCTTGCTGCTGCCATCGCATTCCGCGCCAAGCTTTGGAACATCGGTGCCGAAGGCCAGCTTTACATGGGCGCCATGGCCGCCGTTGCTGTTGGGTCCGGTGTGATTGATGGTCCAAGCTGGGTGATGATCCCGCTTGTCATCATTGCCGGCATGATTGCTGGTGCGTTGATGCTGATTGGCCCGACGCTTTTGAAAACCCGTCTCGGCGTCGACGAGGTCGTGACCACCTTGTTGCTGAACTTCATCGTCTTGCTGTTTGTGCAGATGATGTTGGAAGGTGCGCTAAAAGACCCGATGTCGATGGGCTGGCCACAATCGGAACCGATTATTGACAGTGCCGTTTTTCCGCCCCTTCTCGAACGCATGCGGGTTCATATTGGCCTGATCATTGCGCTGGTTTCGGCCATTGCGCTGGCGATTTTCGTCAAACGCACGGTTTGGGGATTTGAAATTCGTGCGGTTGGTGAAAATGCCGCTGCTGCCAAGTTTTCCGGTATTTCTGTGACCAAAACCATGATCCTTGTCGCCGCCCTTTCAGGTGGTCTGGCGGGTCTGGCCGGGGTGTCCGAAGTGGCTGGAACGCGTGGTTACCTCGCAACCGATCTGTCACCCGGATATGGCTATGCCGGGATCGTCGTTGCCATGTTAGCGCGTTTATCACCGGTTGGTGTTATCGCATCGGCATTGTTTGTTGCATCGGTGTTTGTCGGTGCAGATTCCATGAGCCGCGCAATTGGCGTTTCAAGCTATCTGGCTGATCTGATCGTTGCCATGGCGTTGCTGTGCGTTTTGATCGGCGGGTTTTTGACCCGGTTCAAGGTTCACTTTGATCGCAAATCGGCGCAGGGCTAAGGGGAAAGACCATGGAAATCATTGATATTCTTCTTGCTGCCAGCTTCTGGGAAGCCGCCATTCGTATCGCGACGCCGCTGATCTTTGGCGTTTTGGGCGCCTTGATCTGCGAACGCGCGGGTGTGCTGAACCTTGGGATCGAGGGCATCTTTACCGCCGGTGCCATGGCGGGCTGGATGGCGGTTTGGCTGGGTGCCGGGCTTTGGGGTGGTGTTTTGGTTGCCGCCCTCGCCGGGGCATTCTTTGGCCTGATCCATGCGATCCTGACCGTGCCTTTGGGGCTAAGTCAGCATGTGTCGGGGATCGGGGTCACCCTGCTTGCCACCAGCCTGTCCTATTTCACTTATCGCACGGCATTGCCGGATGTTTCGTCCCCTCCGCGCATCGAACCTTTCCGACCGCTTGATATTCCGTTCCTGTCAGACCTGCCCTTCATCGGTCAGGCACTGTTTTCGCAAACGGCGATGACGATGCTCGCCCTTGTGCTGGTGTTTGTTACCGGCTGGGTTTTGTATCGCACGCCGCTTGGTCTTGCGATCCGGGCCGTTGGCGACAACCCGTCCTCGGTCGAGGCACAGGGTCTTTCGGTTTATGGCCTGCGTATTGGGGCGGTCGTGGTTGGATCATCGCTGATGGCGCTGGGTGGGGCGTTCCTGACCATGTCGGCCTTTGATGCGTTCTTCTTTGGCATGATCAATGGTCGTGGCTGGGTCTGTATTGCGCTGACCGTGTTTGCCAGCTGGCGACCGGGCAAGGCATTGATTGGCGCATTGCTGTTTGGGGCATTTGATGCGTTTCAGGTCCGCCTGCAGACCGAAGTCGGTGCCTTCCTGCCATCGCAGGTTTTCCTGATGATGCCCTATATCCTGTCGATCATTGCGCTTATTGTTGTTGCCCGCAAAGCCGATTACCCCAAGGCGCTTCTTGTGCCATGGTTCAAGGGCCAACGTTAAGCACCACCAACCGTTTGTGACTGCCACCACAAGACCAAGGATGACATCATGCAACCCGATCTGATCCTGAAGAATGCAAATATCGCCAATGGTCAGTCCGGCGTCGATATTGCCTGTCAGAATGGCAAGATTGTCGAGATCGCAAGCCATATTGATGTTCCGGCGGTCGAGGTCCTTGATTGCGGCGGCATGTTGGTTAGCCCGCCCTTTGTCGACAGCCATTTCCACATGGATGCAACCCTGTCACTTGGTCTGCCAAGGATGAATGAGTCGGGCACGCTGCTTGAAGGCATCGCACTGTGGGGGGAGCTTAAACCGCTTCTCACCCCAGAAGCCGTGATTGAACGCGCGCTTAAATATTGCGATCTGGCAGTGTCCAAGGGCCTGCTTGCCATCCGCACCCATGTCGATGTCTGCGATGATCGGCTGCTTGCGGTTGATGCCTTGCTTGAGGTCAAAAAACAGGTTGCCCCCTATATTGACCTGCAACTTGTCGCCTTCCCGCAGGATGGCTATTTGCGCAGCCCGACGGCCAAGGAAAACACCATCCGTGCCTTGGACAAGGGTGTTGATGTGGTCGGCGGCATTCCGCATTTCGAACGCACGATGGCTGACGGCGCACAAAGCATCAAAGAATTGTGCGAAATGGCGGCCGAGCGCGGTTTGATGGTCGATATGCATTGCGATGAATCCGATGATCCCCTGTCGCGCCATATCGAGATGCTGACCTATGAAACCCAGCGTCTCGGGCTTCAGGGCCGGGTGGCCGGATCACACCTGACATCGATGCATTCGATGGATAATTACTATGTCTCCAAACTGATCGCCCTGATGACCGAGGCGGAGATTTCAGCCATTGCCAACCCACTGATCAACATCACGCTTCAGGGCCGGCATGATACCTATCCCAAACGCCGCGGTATGACGCGTGTGCCTGAACTCCGCAACGCCGGGATTACCGTTGCGTTTGGCCATGATTGCGTGATGGATCCCTGGTATTCAATGGGGTCAGGCGACATGCTTGAGGTTGCCTCCATGGGGCTTCATGTCGCGCAAATGACCTCGCGCGCGGATATCCGCGCCTGCTTTGACGCGGTGACCAAAGAACCGGCCAAAATCCTTGGACTAGAAGGATACGGGATCGAAGTTGGCAACAATGCCGATTTCGTCATCCTGCAGGCCCGCGACACGATCGAGGCCATCCGCATGCGCGCCAATCGCCTGTTTGTCATCAAACACGGCAAGATCATCGCCGAAACCCCGATGGCCCAGACCCGCTTGCATCTCGCAGAGCGCCCAGATCATGTCCGGGAGCATGAATACGCGCCGGGTCAGTAACCGGTCGGCAAATCTATTGGTGATCCAAACCGGTGTTGGTCCCGGATAAGGAACACCAAACACACAACTCAGGACGCACCATGTTCTACGAACCGGGTAAAACCGCGCACAACCTGCCGCACGATCCATTCAAGGCCTGTGTGGCACCGCGCCCGATTGGCTGGGTATCGACCGTTGATGCCGATGGCCGGGCCAATCTTGCACCCTATTCGTTTTTCAATGCGGTGCATGGCAGCCCGCCAATGGTGATGTTTTCATCCGGTGGATCGGTCGACAGTTTGCGCAATGCGCGTGACACCGGTGAATTCGTTGTTGGTGTCGCCCCGAAAGCAATGCTGAAGGAACTCAATTTCTCCTCTGCACCGCTGCCGCCCGGCGAAGACGAGTTTGAATATGCCGGGCTGGAAAAGCTGCCTGCAAGTTGCGTCAAACCGCACCTGATCAAGGGTGTGCCGATCCACATGGAATGCGAGGTATTTCAGATTGTCGATCTGCCAAGTGCCACTCCGGAACGCCCGTGTGCGATGGTGATTGGCACCGTGGTTGGCCTGCATATTGATGATGACATCATTCGCGATGGCATGGTCGATATCACCCTGTTTGAACCTCTCGCCCGCCTTGGCTATCAGGAATATGCCAGCGTTTCGGAAACCTTTCCGGTCCGGCGCGAGGATTTCTGGAAATAACACATCCAAGCGTCTGATTTGTTTCATCAAACAGACGCGCAAGCGCAAACAAACTGTCACACAGACCCCTTAATGTGAACAGGAACACAGTTCGCCCGATCATTACGGGCTTGAGCTGCATGTTCTTGTGAAATTTTTTCGGGGAATTCCCAGTGATGAAACGGACGTTTGCAGCCGGTCTTTTCGGTGCCACCGCCATGCTGATGGCTGGTTCTGCCTTGGCAGGCGAAGCCAAGGTTTTTGAAACCAAAAGTGCGATCAACAATCTTTCGACCGTCATGGTCGAGGGCGGCAAGGCACGTGAACTCACCGTTGGTCTTGGTTCGGGCGCATATCGTCGCCCAAGCGACCCGGCCAATATGTTCTATGCCGTATCCGACCGTGGCCCGAACTTCACCTGTGCAAACGTCGAAGCAGTTTTGGGAGTTTCGGCCGATCAGGTCTGCAAAGGCCAGAAAGTCCGCGTCTATCCGACCCCGGATTATTCGCCGTCGATCTACACCATCTTCCTGAATGACGATGGCAACTTTGACATCAAGGATGTCATCACCATCAAGGACCAAAACGGGGTACCGCTGACCGGGCTTACCAACAAACTGACCGTGGCCAAAACCGAAAAGCCGGTTGATGCCAATGGTAATATGCTTAAGCAGTCGGTGTCCTCAATCGATGCCGAAGGCATCATTCGTCTTTCTGATGGCTCCTACTGGATTGGTGAGGAAAATGGCCCGTCGATCCTGCATGCTTCTGCTGACGGCACTGTCATTGAACGCATCGTTCCGGCTGGCTCTGAAAAGGATTTCGAAGGTTCGGCTTATAAGGTTACCGGCGGCCTTCCCGCCATTCTGGTCAAACGCCAGACCAACCGCGGCATTGAATCCATGGCGGTCTCACCAGATGAAACCAAACTGTACTTCATGGTCCAAAACCCGCTGGCAAACCCCGACAAGGCCGCCTACACCAAGGCAAAGAATACGCGCCTGTTCGTCTATGACCGCACATCTTCCAAGCTGACCGGCGAATACATCTATCAGCTTGATGATCCACAGACCTTCCGCAACGATCCATCCAAGAAACAGAACGCACCGCGCATCTCTGAAGTTCTGGCCCTTGGCAACGACCGTCTTCTGGTTCTGGAACGCACCAACAAAACCACCAAGCTGCATGAAGTTGAGCTCAAAGGTGCGACAAACATCCTTGCCACCCGCTGGGATGACATGTCCACCAGCCCGTCACTTGAACAGCAAAATGATCTTGGCACCATTGATTTGGTTGCGGTTTCCAAGACGCTTCGTTTTGACAGCGCGGACTACCCGGAAGCACCCAACAAGCTCGAAGGCCTTGCCATCATGGGGGATGGCGCACTTGCGATGATCAACGACAATGACTTTGGCATCAAAGGTGACCCGACCAAGGTTCTCCTGATCGACGGTCTGGTGCAGGCAGACAAATTCTGATTTGCCGTTTCCCTTGTCGACCATCACGGGCGGGAAAGCTGACATGCAGCTTTCCCGCTTTTTTATTGCGCCAAATCGGCGTAAAAGCAGGCCCATGATGGAAAACACACAGACATTCGATACCCCCGACGGCATTGATGCCGTGATCGAGCCGATGGATGCCACCGGCTATCTCGCCCCTGTCGGCTTTGAAGATCAGCTCGAAGCAGAACTTGGCGATGTGATTGAACGCCATGACCGCTTGATGTTTGCCCCCGGTCCGGAACGGCGGGTTTTCTGGGCGCAGAATGTCTGGCGCAATCCGGTCCGTATTGCCATCCCGTCGATCAAGGGTGCGGCCAAGATCCTGAAATTCAATCAGCGCAACTGGGCTCTCTTCAAGTTTGACCACTTTTCCCGTGCCAAACTGATCGAAGGGCATTTGCCGCACGTGTCAGCCAAACGTCAGGTGTTTGGTGAACCGGCCCCAACTGCACCGCTTGGCTCGTGGACGCTGATTGATCCCGATACCATCATTGCGGCTGCTGATTGTTCCAGCCCGTGGAAAAACGGCGAGGTCGAGTTTGAAGAAGACAAGGTAACCCCGCCCAACCGTGCATATCTGAAACTGTGGGAAGCCTTCACCCGACTTGGCGCCTATCCGCAGGCAGGTGATCGCACCATGGATTTGGGCGGAAGCCCGGGCGGCTGGACGTGGGTTTTGCATGAATTTGGCACCGATGTCATTTCCATCGACAAGGCCCGCCTTGATGCCAAGATCGCCAATCTGCCGCGCGTTGATTTCCGACAGGAAAGCGCCTTTGGCCTGAACCCGGAAGAAATCGGCTATATCGACTGGCTGTGCTCCGACGTGATCTGCTATCCGGATCGCTTGTTCCAACTGGTTAATCTCTGGATGGATGCCGGCATGGCAACCAACTTTATCTGCACCATCAAACTGCAAGGCGATACCGATTATTCCGCAATTACGCAGTTTGCTGATATCCCCGGGTCAAAGGTCGTCCACCTTTATAACAACAAGCACGAACTGACTTGGCTCAAGGTGCCCGGCGTTACCGATTAGACAGATCAAACTGTTTGATCGTCGATGCGCAATCCTGTCTCGACGATGATTCATCATACTTTTTCAGACAATTATGTTTGAGATTGGACAAAAGCAGCCCTATTCTGCGGCTCTGTTCGGAGCCCGATGTTGACGCCACCGCGACAATTTCCGCCATCTGGCACCGCCCGAAAGTGATGGGAAAAATGTCCGATAATTCTTTCCAGTATGATGTGCTTATCATCGGCAGTGGTGCTGCCGGTTTGTCAACCGCACTTAAACTCGCCCCGCATGTAAAGGTCGCCGTTCTTTCCAAGGGAAAGATTGATGATGGCTCGACCAACTGGGCACAAGGCGGCATTGCTGCCGTGCTTGATGCCGCAGACAGTATCGAAAACCATGTCCGCGATACGCTGGTTGCAGGGGCCGACCTTTGCAAACGCGAAACTGTCGAATTCGTCGCCACCAACGCGCCAAAGGCGATTGCCTGGCTTGATGAATTGGGCATTCAGCTGACGCGCGATCCTAATGGTGACAACAATCAGCCGTTCCACCTGACCCGTGAAGGCGGCCATAGCCATCGGCGCATTGTCCATGCCGCCGATGCAACCGGTCGCGCGGTTCAGACCACCCTGCAGGGGCAGGCTGTCAATCATCCGAACATTGATGTTTTTGAGAACTATCTGGCGATTGATCTGGTGACAGATCGCAAATTCGGTGGTGAAGGCCGTCGCTGCATCGGGGCCTACGCGCTTGATCTTGATACCGGACAGGTCAAATCATTCAATGCGCGCACGGTGATCCTTGCCACCGGTGGTGCCAGCAAGGTTTACCGGTTTACCTCCAACCCGGATGGGTCGACCGGTGATGGTATTGCCATGGCATGGCGTGCAGGTTGCCGCGTGATGAACATGGAATTCAGCCAGTTCCACCCGACCTGCCTGTATCATCCGCAAGCCAAATCCTTCCTGATATCCGAAGCCGTGCGCGGTGAAGGCGGCAAACTGTTGCTGCCTGATGGGTCGCGTTTCATGGATCGGTTTGATGAACGTGGTGAATTGGCCCCGCGTGACATTGTCGCACGCGCCATTGACCATGAACTCAAACGTCTGGGTGCGGATTGTGTCTACCTTGATATCACCCATAAGGGGGCCGATTTCATCAAGGAACACTTCCCGACGATCTATGAGAATTGCCTGAGTTATGGCATCGACATGACCAAACAACCGATCCCGGTTGTTCCGGCCGCGCACTATACCTGCGGCGGGGTCCTGACCGATTTGCGCGGGCGGACCGATCTGACCGGGCTTTACGCCATTGGCGAATGTGCCGGTACCGGTTTGCACGGAGCCAACCGACTGGCGTCAAACTCGCTTCTGGAATGCCTTGTGTTTGGTGATGCCGCCGCAAAGGACATTATCGAAGCGCTGCCCGTCGATGACCTTTTCAAACCGATCCCGGATTGGGATGAAACAGGTATCACGGATTCAGACGAAGAAGTCATTGTTGCCCATAACTGGGAACAGCTGCGCAACGTGATGTGGGACTTTGTCGGCATTGTGCGCACCACCAAGCGCATGCAACGCGCCCAGCACCGTGTGGATTTGCTGCTGTCGGAAATCGATGAGTATTACGGCAATTTCCGCGTTACCAATGACCTTCTGGAACTGCGTAACCTGTCGGTCGTTGCCAAGCTGATCATTCAATCGGCCCTTTGGCGGCGCGAAAGCAGAGGTTTGCATTACACCACCGATTATCCTGATCTGGATGAAAGCGGCACGCCGCGCCAGACCATTCTGGTACCGGAAAACTTCGCCGGTCGCTGGGTCATTTCCGGTCAGTGGAAGACGTGAATGGTTATTAAAGCTGAGCTGATTGGCATCGCGCGCAAGGCTCGCCCCCGTGCCCCGATGGAAAGCCTAGACCAAGTTGACGTCACAACCGAACTTGGCATCGATGGGGATTTCCGCGGCAAACTGCGCCGTCGGCAGGTAACTATTCTGGCTGAGGAAGACTGGCAGGCAGCCTGTAACGAGATTAGCCGAACTGACATCCCGTGGACTGAACGGCGCGCCAACCTTTATGTGCGTGGTATCGCACTGCCCAGAACCAAGGGCAGCAAGCTTTCAATCGGCAATGTAATGTTTGAGATTACCGGTGAAACAGACCCGTGCAATCGTATGGATGCGGTTGCCATGGGCCTGCAAGAAGCCCTGAGGCCAGACTGGCGAGGTGGTGTTACCTGCCGCGTGATCAAGGGTGGAACACTTGCCATTGGTGACCCAGTGGTCGAGGGAAACTAATTTCCTCAGACGCCAAGCCGCTTGCTTAGCTGCGACGGCGAAAGGCCTACAAATTCTGCCAATGCGATATAGGGATCTCCGGACAATCCCAGAAGCCTGGCAAAAGCCGGTTCCGTCTTGATACCTGCTTGCTTCAACTCCCGTATCTGACTCGCAAACTCATCCCCCATCACAGACAGAATGCGTGCTTCGACCAGCATATGGACAAAACCGAACTGTATTCGTGTCGGACAATCGGTCGCAAAGATTTCAATCGGCAGCCCGTCACACTCAAATCGCACGACCATTGCTGCCGGGACATGTTTGGTCGCAGGCCGCTGATGAAGACTATAGCCGTCAAAATGGCCAAAAACCCGGTCTGAAAGTTTGGAAAATGCTGCCAAATCAGGCGCATTGCACAGGATATCAATATCAGATTTTGGCGTATCAATCGCCAAAGGCAAGGTTCTGACAACTTCGGGATCATAAGCCGCCAAACAATCAAGTATCCGGTGACGCCGCAAAATATCAGCGGCCAAAGCACCCCGTTTGGATACATTCACAAGCCGGTTTATCCCCGAAAAGCTTTTGCCATCCAGTCCTTCTGACCAATCCATTACCGTTTGGTTCATGTTGGAAGGCATTCTGTTTCTTGACCTTAAGGCAATTGGGGGCTAGCTGATGATGGCCTTACCACAATGAAAGCCTCTGGCACAGATGCTTGATATTCTTGCCGTCACATCCCCGATATTCCTGATCATCGCCATTGGCTATATCGCGGTCTATCGCAACATCGTGCCGCAAACCGTCGCGCGCGGCATGGGGGCATTTGTCATCAATTTTGCCCTTCCGTGCCTTCTGATGCGCACCGTCATCGCCCACGACATCAATAAAGTCTTCAACACAAACTATCTGTTGGCCTATGGCAGCGGGTCGTTGATTGTCTTCGCATTGGGTTATTTCTTTGCCCGGTTGATCGCCAAGAAAAGCCAGCAGAATGCCGCCCTGCAGGGCATGGGCATGTCAGTTTCCAACAGCGGCTTTATTGGCTATCCGATTGTCCTGCAACTGCTTGGCCCGACGGCGGGCATTGCGCTGGCGCTGTGTTTCATGATTGAAAACCTTGTGATCACGCCGCTGGCGCTGATTTTGGGGGACAGTGCGCAGGCCGAGGGTGCCAACCGCTGGCAAATCCTGCGCAAGACTTTTGCCCGACTGGCTCGAAACCCGATCATAGGCGCAATCGTGATCGGACTGAGCATTTCGATATCCGGGATCACATTACCCGGTCCGATCTTTTCGGTTATTGATATGCTGGCCTCAGCATCTGGTCCGGTGGCCCTGTTTGTCATCGGTGGCGGGTTGGTCGGCCTCAAGCTGCATGGTCTGCGGTTTGACATGGCGCGCATCGTGTTTGGCAAACTTTTACTTCACCCGTTGATCATCTTCGTGCTGCTTGGTCTTGTCCCCGATCTGGACCCATTGATGAAGATCGCGGCGGTCAGCTTTGCCTGTGCACCAATGTTCAGCGTCTATCCCATCTACGGACAGCGGTACGGACACGAGGGCATGGGTTCGGCATCCCTGATGGCAGCGACATCGCTGTCCTTTATCACCATCAGCACCGCACTTTGGTTGCTTGATACAACTGCCGTGTTCGGGCCACTCCCCTGAGCAGCCGCTATCAACGCGGCGGTTGACCAAATTTCGGGCGTTGCCCAGGGAAACCGCCACCCGGTGGCGGTGGACGTCTTCCCTGATCCGGTCCGGCACCAGGGCCGCCATCCGGCCCTTGCCCTGGCCCGCCGCCGGGCCCCATACCGCCTGGTCCTTTGGCAAAACTGCGATCAGGCATCCCTGCCAGCATGCGCGGAATGAACGGAAAGCTCTCCGTCACGAAATAGGCATAGGTGCCGTTGGGATATTCCGGAGTTACGGCTTCACGGCCATTGGCTTCGTCCAAATCCCCCAACCCGGGGACGAATTCAAAATCCTCGCCATAGGTGCCATCATATTTACCGCCTGGTCCGTTCGGGCGCGTCCCGGATTTCACCCGCCACGAACTGCGCACAGCCACCACCGATGAATTGGAATTACCCGGATCAGAATACCCAAACATCGCATAGATCGGAAAACCGTCGGCAGCAAAGCCGATGCGAATGGAATGTTGATCCGGCGACCAGCTCTTGATCAGTCCCTTGGGCAGGCCATGATAATGATAGGTCCCGTCAGGTTGAACATGGGCATTGTTCTGATCAAGCCCCAGATCCACCGTTGGTGAGATCGCCTCATAGCGCCAACCGGACTGACGATCCCGTTGCCAGTATTCGGCGGTGAAGGGATCAAAGGGTACGCCATTTACCGCGACGCCAAATGACATGTGATCAATGGAAGAAAACCGCCCTGCACGCGCTGGATGCAGGGGTAGGCGAAATTCAAGCGATTGCGCCTTGATGGAATTGGGGTTCTTGCGATTGGGGAAACTTCCGGTCGCGTGATCGGGAATCGCGTTGGAGCGGATATAGCGATACCGCCCGTCTTCGCGCATGCTGACTTCGTTTGAAAGTGCCCATGCCTGCCGCGTCGGATTGAGGACCATGCCAGCAAGCGGCAACATCCCCATTCCCACCA
The DNA here is from genome assembly GCF_011806525.1 of Thalassospira sp. HF15. Lineage (GTDB taxonomy): Bacteria > Pseudomonadota > Alphaproteobacteria > Rhodospirillales > Thalassospiraceae > Thalassospira. The sequence continues at coordinate 228,962 of NZ_JAAVKI010000005.1, forward strand.
GAATATTACGACGCATGCGATCAACTTCTTCGCGCGTATCACCAGCATAACGACCTTCATCCATTCGCCCGTGATGATGATCATGATGTTGGGTATGCCGATGGTCTGATGACGCTCCCCTGAGAGCATGTAGATCACTTCGTGTCAATTTCGGCACCGGACTTCCCCCAAAACCAGTTGCGACGTCATCCCCATTATTTGGCGATGACGTCGCAAGGTTCCAGTGCAAATTTGCCGCGCGAGGCAATCAGGTCGGGATTTCACCCGCATGGGCCAGAATTTCCTCGGCCTCGCGGATTTCCTGTTGCTGTGCCCACATCTCGGCATAAAGACCATCACGATCGAGCAATTCCTGATGCCGTCCGCGTTCGGCCACCTGTCCATCGCGCAGCACGATGATTTCATCAGCATCAATCACGGTCGACAAACGGTGGGCAATGATAAGTGTGGTGTGACCACGCGAAACATCACGTAGGGCCTGCTGAATATCCTTTTCAGTGCGGGTATCAAGTGCTGATGTGGCTTCATCAAAGATCATGATTTTCGGGCGTTTGAGCAACATGCGTGCAATCGAAACGCGTTGCTTTTCCCCGCCCGACAGTTTCAAGCCGCGTTCACCAACCATGGTTTTGAAGCCTTCGGGCAAACCGGCGATGAATCCGTCAATGCTGGCAAGCTTGGCAACATTTTCGATTTCGCCCTGTTCGGCACCCGGCCGACCGTATGAGATGTTATAGGCAATGGTATCGTTAAACAGAACAGTATCCTGCGGAACGATCCCGATTTCACGTCTTAGCGAGTTTTGCGTCACCTCGCGAATGTCCTGATCATCAATCGTGATCTTGCCGCCTGACACATCGTAAAACCGGAACATCAGACGGGTCAGGGTCGATTTACCAGCACCACTTGGCCCGACAACGGCAACGGTTTTGCCCGCTGGCACCTCGAAACTGACACCCTTCAGGATCTTGCGATCCGGGTTGTAGGAGAAATGCACATCTTCAAACCGGACAGTTGCCGCATCACAGGCAAGTCCCTTGGCATCGACCTTGTCTTCGACTTCCTTTTCAACATCCAGAAGCGAGAACATCCGCTCCATATCGGTCAGCGACTGTTTGATCTGGCGATAGACGAAACCAAGGAAATTAAGCGGCATATAAAGCTGCAGCAGATAGGTATTGACCAGAACGAAGTCACCAACCGTCATGTTGCCGTCTTTCACCCCTTGGGCCGCCAGCAACATATTCAGAACCAAACCAAGCGCAATGATCGCCCCCTGCCCGACATTAAGCTTGGAAAGCGAAACCTGTGACTGAACGGCAGCAACCTCGTACCCCCGCAAAGCCTTGTCATAGCGGGTCGATTCATGGGCTTCATTATTGAAGTATTTGACAGTTTCGTAGTTGATCAGACTGTCGATGGCCTTGGTGTTGGCCTCGTCATCGCGCTTGTTCATTTCGCGACGGAACTTCATGCGCCATTCGGTCACCACCAACGTGAAGACGATATAGATCACGATGGTGGTGAAAGTGATCACCGCAAACCAGACGTCATAAAGCGCCCACAAGATCACCGAAACCATGACGATTTCAAGCAAGGTCGGCAGGATGTTGAAAAGCATGAAGGACAAAAGAAACTCTATGCCCTTCACCCCGCGTTCAATGGCGCGCGAAAGCCCGCCCATCTGCCGGTCCAGATGGAAGCGCAGTGACAGTCCGTGCAGGTGTTCAAAGACGCTTAGGGCGGATCGACGAATAGCACGTTGTGCCACCTTGGCAAAGACCGCATCGCGCATCTCGCCAAAGGCCGAAACCAAGATCCGCACAAGGCCATAACCCACAATCAGCGCCACCGGCACGACGATCAGGGCTGTGGTATCGGTCGACCCCGACTGGGCCGCGTTTGCGGCTGTATCACCGGCCTTGTCCACACCGCCAAGCGCATCGACTGCATATTTGTACAGTACCGGGATATAGACATTAGCAACCTTCGCCCCGACCAGAAACAGCAAGGCCAGAACAACACGTACCTTCAATTCAACTTCGCCGCGCGGCCACAAATAGGGCAGGAACGTCTTGACGACGCCGAACTCTGCACGCGCAGTCGGTTGATCGGAACCCATATTTTTCAAAATCTTATCCCCAATCAGAAACCGGGCAGCATTGCGGTACGTGCACGGCATGTCTTTTCATTCTGTGATCAACAGATGGACCGATCAAACTAATTTGGCAAGCATCCAGCGCCGTTTATCCATGAAGGTCATTGCAGATAGCCGGTTTGACGGCTATTTTGTCAATTTGTTGATAAAATCTCAAAAACAAGGCGTCTGGTAGCTAATTACCAGCCCTGCCTTTACCTTTAGGAACGGAACCAGGACCATGACGGCGCTTGCCAGTATCGAAAGCCAGGATATCGCTGCATTGGTGCGCGATATGGGAATCAAGGCCCGCAAGGCGGCACTCGAACTCGCACAGGTCCCGGCCGAACCAAAAGAAGCCGCGCTTAAGGCCGCCGCAGCCAAGCTGCGCGAAAACTCCGATGCCATCCTTGCCGCCAACGCCAAGGATATGGAAGCCGGCCGTGCCAAAGGCCTGACAGCGGCCTTGCTGGACCGTTTGGCACTTGATGCTGATCGTATCGAAGGCATTGCCAAGGGTATCGAAGCGGTTGGCGAACTGCCCGACCCTGTCGGTCGTGAACTGGCCCGTTGGAGCCCGGAGCATAACGGCCTTGATATTGCCCGCGTATCCGTTCCGCTTGGCGTGATCGGCATCATTTATGAAAGCCGCCCGAACGTCACGGCCGATGCCGGTGCCATGTGCATCAAATCGGGCAATGCCGCCATCCTGCGCGGTGGTTCGGAAAGCTTCCATTCATCGCGTGCGATCTTTGACTGCATGGTGGCGGGCATCCGTGAAGCCGGCCTGCCCGAAAACGCCATTCAGATGATCCCGGTCACCGACCGTGCCGCTGTTGGCGAAATGCTGAAACTGTCGGACTATATCGACGTCATCGTTCCGCGCGGTGGCAAGTCGCTGATTTCGCGCATCACGGATGAAAGCCGAATTCCGCTGTTCAAGCATCTTGAAGGGCTGTGCCACACCTATGTCCACGCCAGCGCCGATCCGCAAAAGGCCGTCGATATTGTCGTCAATGCGAAGATGCGCCGCGTCGGTATTTGTGGTGCGACGGAAACCGTTCTGATCGACAGTTCGGTCGCAGGGCGCCTTTTGCCGCGCATCGCCGAAGCACTGGTTGCCAAGGGCTGTGAGCTTCGCGGTGATGAAACCGCACAGGCGATTGATGGCCGCATCAAACCGGCCACAGCCGACGACTGGGTCACCGAATATCTTGATGCGATTGTTTCGATCAAGGTTGTCTCGGGCGTCGAAGAAGCGGTTGATCACATCAACACGTTTGGCTCGCACCACACCGATGCAATCGTTGCCGAAAACGCCACCGCGACGGCCACTTTCCTGAACGGGGTGGATTCCGGGATCGTGATCGTCAATGCATCAACCCAGTTTGCCGATGGTGGTGAATTTGGCATGGGTGCCGAAATCGGTATTTCTACCGGCAAGCTGCATGCACGTGGCCCGGTCGGAGTCGAACAGCTGACCAGTTACAAGTATATCGTCCGTGGCCAGGGTCAGACCCGTCCATGACGTCGGCCGCCCCCAGATCACATGCGGCCCCACCCCGGGTCGGCCTGTTGGGCGGGTCGTTCAACCCCGCCCATGAAGGCCATCTTCACATCTCGCTCGAAGCCTTGAAACGCTTGCAGCTTGATGCGGTCTGGTGGCTGGTTTCGCCGCAAAACCCTTTGAAGTCATCTGCGGGCATGGCGGATATGGCCGACCGGTTTGATTCGGCACTGATGATGGCAAAGCATCCCCGCATTGTTGTTTCTGCAATTGAAACGGAGCTTGGAACCCGCTATACGGCCGATACTCTTGCAGCCTTGCAACGCCGTTTTACCAGAACAAAGTTCGTTTGGCTGATGGGAGCAGACAACCTGGCCCAGTTCCATAAATGGAAATGGTGGGAAAGGTTGATTTTACGTGCTCCCATTGCGGTTCTTGACCGTGAGGGGTATTCTATCAAGGCATTGTCCGGAACCGCCGCGCGCCGTATGGAACGCTGGCGTATTCCCATGGACAGGGCGGGTTTGCTGGCCGATCTAGATGTTCCGGCCTGGGTATACCTGCCAATCAAGCGCCATCCGGCCTCTTCGACCGCAATTCGCGCCGAAGGCAGATGGCAGGTGTAAGCATCGCAGCGATGTCTTTGTCGGGCCTTCCCGACCATCGCGCGAAACATTAAGGTGGCGACCATAGGTACCGCAAAACAGACTCTTAAACCTGGCGAAATGCTTTCGCTGATCAAGAGTACGCTTGAAGATGACAAGGCCGAAGACCTTGTCACCATTGATCTGACCGATAAAACCTCCCTTGCTGATCACATGGTTATTGCAACCGGCTCGTCCTCGCGTCGGGTGGCAGCCATGGCTGAGCACATTGTCGAAGCCATCAAGGAAGCTGGCCAGGGCCGTGCATTGGCCGAAGGCAAGGAACAGGGAGACTGGGTTCTGGTGGATACGGGCGATGTCATCGTGCATCTGTTCCGTCCGGAAGTTCGGGCCTTCTACAACATCGAAGAGATGTGGGGCGTTGAAAACCCGGCCCTGAAACAGCAGGCAGCGCGGCTGTACTAACAGCCCGCGCTGTTTGGCGCTTGCCCGCAGTCATCGGGACAGGCATCAAACAGATATCTGCGTAACGGTCTGGATCGAAAACATGCAAATCACCCTTGCTGCGGTGGGCCGGATGAAATCCGGTCCCGAGAAAGATCTGTTTGACCATTACGCTGCCCGACTGCGCTGGCCATTCGTGCTGCGCGAAGTCGAAGAAAAAAAGAAGCTTCCCCCCAATCAGCTCAAAGACCGCGAGGCAGACCTCCTGCTTGGCGTCATTCCGGAGAATGCCTTTCTGATCGCGCTGGATGAGCGCGGCAAGGAATATGGCTCGATCGAGTTTTCGCAAAAGCTTGAAGGCTGGATGGATCAATATGCCGGCAATATCGCCTTTGCCATTGGCGGGGCGGACGGGCATGGTGCAGCGCTGAAATCACGCGCCAACACGCTTTGGTCGCTGGGCAAGGCTACCTGGCCGCATATGCTGGTGCGTGCCTTGATTGCCGAACAACTGTTTCGCGCCCACGCCATTCAGACCAACCATCCCTATCACCGCGAATAGCGGCGCCGTCGCTTAATCTGCATCGCAGCATAAAGGTAGTAGAAACCCCACCTGTGGTGGAAGGGGACCTATACCCATGCTCAATCAAGACTAGAGAAAACAAAGAACTTTTCTCATTTCTGGCGCATGCTGCCTTGCAACATAGCCCTCCCCCGGCTAACATTCCCGAGAAGAAAAAAATATTCCCTAAATCAAAAAGACTCTTGGGCAATGGTAAGGCTTTGAACATGGAACAAACCGTTTTGACCGCGCAGAATGGCGAAACTGCAGGCCAAGTCGCCCAAACCAGTGCAAGTATCGAAGACCTGATGCGCGGGATTTCCACCGCACTGGATTACATCCAGCATCTTCTGGAATTTGCCAATACTGCGGGCGAAACCCAGGACAGCCTGATGCGCGAAATTGACGTGCGATCAAACAATCTGCGCGCAGGCCTTGATGATACCGGCCGCGAGATCGAAAACAGCACCAGTGTCGCCCAGGATGTTCAGGCTTCTACCCGCGCCACTGTCGCCGAAAAGACCGAAGCCATCCGCACCGATCTTGAACGTATCAGCGCCGAACTTGAAACAAAGGCCGAAGGGGCCAACAAGGTCCTGAGCGCGATTGAAGATATCGGCAAAGGAATCAAGCTTTTGGCCCTGAATGCCTCAATTGAGGCTGCACGTGCCGGTGACCATGGCCGGGGGTTTGCCGTGGTTGCCAAGGAAGTTGGCAATCTGGCCCAAAGCACCATGCAACGTACCCATGAGGCCGTCGATCTGATTGACCTTTCCGATGTGACCAAGGCACTGCGCGAAAGCATGTCCAATATTGGTAGCGACCTTGATAGCCTCGGCAATGAAATCGAAGGGTCGCTCACAACCCTTCAGGAACGCTTTGCCAATATGTCCGGGCGTTTGGCCGATATTTCCGAACATAATCAGGTGGTGTTTGAGCTGCTGGCCGGAAGCAAGGATGCTTCTGCCCGAACGCGCGGCAAAGTGACATGGGCGCACGAAGACACCAAGACACTTGGCGCAAGTCTTGCGGATGCAACCACCGCGCAGACCAACCTCAGCCGGTTCCTTAATACGCATCACTTGCACGATGATCCGACCTATGACCGCCTGGCCGACATCAAGGCGCGCGGCAAAATCCGCATCGCGATTGAACCGGCCTTTGTCGGGTTGTCATTCCGCCTCAAACCCAACGATCCGCTGCGTGGCCTTGATGCTGATTATGCAAGGGCGCTGGCCAAATGGCTGGGTGTTGAGTGCGAGTTTGTCGAACACCCGTGGGATTTGCTGACCGAACTGTTGTTCGTCGGGGCAAAACCCGGGGCACCCACCGCTGATGTGGTCTGGAGTGCGCTTCCCCCCAGCGACTTCTACAAAGGTGTCGCCTATTCCGACACATACACCTATCTGAATTTCGCGCTGTGTCGTCGGGCTGGAAATACCGAGATCAATCGCCTTTCGGATTTGAATGGCAAGGTACTGGGCATCATCAATGACCCGGTGGCATTTCAGGTTCTTGAAGAACAGGGATTGCGCTGGGCGGACAATGAAAACAAGCCCGGCGGCATTGCGAAGCTTTCCAATCTGATCGCCTATAGCGACCAAACCCGCCTGCATGATGCGCTGGCCGACGGGGCGGTTGATGCCTTTGCGGTCGATCAGCCGATCTTCCACTGGGCAGCCAACAACCCCGAAAGCCCGTGGCATGGCCGTATCGAAGTTCTGCCGGGCAATCTTCTGCCATTGCCATATTATTATACCGCTGCGGTCGCGGCCGAACCGGCATCGTGGAAACTGCTTTGTGCGATCAACGAATTCATTGCTGAATTCCGCAACACGTCCGAACGTGCCGAGATCGAAAAGCTTTGGCAGGGTCAGGCATTGCAGCATCACCTGACCTACAAGGACGAAGCCGGGAACCTGATCGGGGCCGAAGAACTCGCCACCCTGTATCACGCCCACTGCCGCAAGTTCGGTTTCGCAGACAGCTAGACATTGCATTGCAATATTGAATGCCGCTTTACGAGCGCGTTTCGCACAGCGGCGTTTGAAAAGCGTTGCAACTTCAGCGCATCACAAGACCTGTTATCAACTTTCACAGTATGCTGCCTTGCAACATTTTCCACCGAGCGATAGAGTTTCCTTATAAGAAATAAAAATTCACAAAATTCAGTGGCAGTGGTGAGGCTTTGAAAAATGGAAGAAACCATCATGGCTCCGCGTGCGGATTTGGTCGATCAGGACAATCCGCAACAATCATCGGACACGCCACCAGCGCTGCCTGATGCCGATGACCGACAGGTCGATCAGCTCGACGCGCTGATGCGCGGCATTTCCACAGCGCTTGATTACATCGAAAACCTGCTGGAATTCGCCAATACGGCTGGTGAAACCCAAGACAGCTTGATGCGCGAAATCGATGTGCGATCGAACAATCTGCGCACTGGCCTTGAAGAAACGCGTCGCGAAATCGAAGAAAGCACAGCCACCGCCAACGATGTGCAGGAAAGCACGCGTGTAACGGTTTCATCAAAAACCGATGCCATTCGTGGCGATCTTGAAAAGATCAGTCAGGATCTGGAAACCAAGGCCGAAGGTGCGGCAAAGGTTCTGAGTGCGATTGAAGATATCGGCAAGGGCATCAAGCTTCTTGCCCTTAATGCAACAATCGAGGCCGCCCGTGCGGGTGATCATGGGCGCGGCTTTGCCGTGGTTGCCAAGGAAGTCGGTAATCTGGCGCAAAGCACCATGCAACGCACCAACGAGGCCGTCGACCTGATTGATCTTTCGGATGTCACCAAGTCTTTGCGCGAAAGCATGGGCAATATCGGCAATGACCTTGATAGCCTGGGTGGCGAAATCGAAGAGGCGCTTGGTGGTCTCAAGGACCGCTTTGCCCAGATGTCCGGACGCCTTGAACATATCAGCGGCCACAATCAGGTCGTTTTCGAATTGCTGGATGCCAGCAAGGATTCATCGGCCCGCACGCGTAGCAAGGTCAGTTGGGCATCTGGCGAAATCGGCAAACTTTCTGACTGCACCACCGATGCGACAAATGTCGCAACCAAACTGTCGCAATTTCTGGCAACCAACCATATCCCGGAAGACCCGGCATATGACCGGCTGGCCGACATCAAGGCGCGCGGTAAAATCCGCATCGCCATTGACCCGGCACTGGTCGGTGCATCCTTCCGGCCGCAAAAAGGCGGGCCGCTCAAGGGTATTGATATCGACTATGCCGAGGCCTTCGCCAAATCCATCGGTGTTGAATGCGAGTTTATTGAACATCCATGGGATCTTTTGACCGAACTTCTGTTTGTCGGCAAAAATGCCGGACAGCCGCCCGCCGATGTTGTCTGGTGCGCACTGCCGCCCAGTGATTTTTACAAGGGTGTCGCGTTCTCAGATACTTACACCTATCTGAACTTCTCGCTGATCCGCCGTCCGGATAACACATCGATCAACACCATTGGCGATCTTGAGGGCAAGGTTCTGGGGACGGTCAATGACCCGGCCGCCCTTGCTGTACTCGAAGATGTCGGTCTGCGCTGGGCCGATAATGAAAACAAGCCCGGCGGCATTGCCAAGCTTTCCAATATGATTGCCTATGGTGATATTTCACGGGTGCATGATGCGGTCGCCGATGGTGCAATTGATGCCTTTGCCGGTGATCATCCGGTATTTTACTGGGCGTCTAGAAACTCGCAAAGCCCGTGGCATGGCCGTATGGAAGTCTTGCCCAAACCGATCCTGCCGCACCCGTTTTTCTATGTCGCGGCGGTTGCAGCCGAACCGGCCTCCTATCAGCTGCTTTGTGCCATCAACACCTTCATTGCCGATTTCCGCAAGACGCCGAAACGTGCCGAGATCGAGAAGCTTTGGCAGGGTGAGGCCATCGAGCATCACCTTACCTACAAGGACGAGGCTGGAAACCTGATTGGGGCGGACGAACTCGCCAGCAGCTATCATGCCCATTGTCGCAAATTCGGGATTTCGACAGACTAAATGACTGCTTAAAACGGCTGGCGCGATGCGGGTGCGGGCACTATCATCGCGTCATGGCAGCGAACAAGAAATCCCTTCGACAACAACGCATTCTGCGTGAACTCGACCACGAACCGTCGCTTCGGATCGCGGATCTGGCAGAACGGCTGAATGTCTCGAATGAAACCATTCGACGCGACTTTGACGAACTGACGTCGCAAGGGTTGATCAACCGCACCTATGGCGGGGCGGTCCGCCGTCAGGCCAGCGAGCCGGGGCTTAATGAACGTCATCAGCTTCACATTGCTGAGCGTGAAAGCATCGCCAAGCAAACGGTTCCGGTTCTGGCCGGTACACGCCATATCATGATCGGTTCGGGTGCAACCACGGTTCATGTCGCCAAACGACTGGCGGTGACCATGAACGATCTGACAGTGATCACCCATTCCTTTGGTGTCGCAACGGTTCTTGCCATCAATCCGACGATCCGGGTGATCATGGCACCGGGCCTTTATCACGCACAGGAAGGTGCCATGCATGGCGCACAGACCGTGCGGTTCTTGGAGAACTATCGGGTGGAATGGGCCATTCTCGGGGCCAGCGGCCTTGATGAAGATGGGGCTAGCGATGCATTGATCGAGGCGGCTGATGTCTATTCCGTCATGATGGAACGCGCGACGCGCAGCATGATCGTTGCCGATCACACCAAGTTCAATCAGGCCTTCCCGGCGCGCTATTGCGATTGGACGTCTGTCGATGTTCTGGTCAGCGATGAAAGCCCGATGGGCATGCTTGATGAAGCTATTCGTGCAAGTGGCTGCACGATCAAGGCTGCGACACGCAGCTAACAACGTGCTTCCTAGCGGCAGGCACGCAGGGACTTCGCCAGGGCCTCGATAAAGAAATCAACCTCGGACGATTTCAGACACAGCGGCGGGCGAATTTTCAACGTCTGCCCATATTTCCCGGCTGCCCCGATCAAAACGCGATGTTCGCGCATGGCGTTGATAACGTCACTGACCAGTTGCCCGCTGGGGTTTGCCGGATCACCATCAGGTGCCAGATCAACACCGATGAACAACCCCGCGCCGCGAACGTCCGTGATGCGTCCATCGATGTCGGCCAGATGCAGCAATCCTTCACGCAATGACTTGCCGCACAGGGCGGCATTGGCCTGAAGGTTTTCATCGCGGATGACATTCAAAACGGCAAGTCCCGTCGCCGATGCCACCGGGCTTGCGGCAAATGTGTTGAAATATCCGACATCGTCGCAAAATGCGCTGAGCAATTCCGGGCGCACAGCAATGCCTGCCATCGGAAAGCCATTGCCCATCGGTTTGCCCATGCTGACGATATCGGGTTCGACATCGTGGCGGGCAAAACCCCAGAAAGCATCGCCGGTTCTGGCAAAGCCCGGCTGCACCTCGTCAGCAATAAATATCCCACCGGCGCGATGAACAACGGCTATCGCCAAACGCAAGAAACCGCGCGGATTGGAAAACACACCATCACTGGAAAAAATGCTGTCGGCGATCAGGGCGGCAACACCGTATCCGCGATCCCGCAAAACCAGGACGGCCTTGTTCACCTCATCAGCAAAGCCGGCAGCAATATCATCACCATAGGCAAGCTTGCCGGGGGCCGGGACAGCGATGACATGATCGGGCAGATTGCCGCGTTTGAGTGCCGATGGCGAAATCTCGGTCACGGCTGTTGTATTGCCGTGGTAGGCAGCCTCGGTAACGATGATTCCGCGCGCCCCGGTCGCCCGCCCGGCAATGCGCAACGCAAGGTCATTGGCCTCACTTCCGCTGCAGGTCAGAACGATGTTTTCAAGATAATCAGGGAAAGTCGCCTTGAGACGATCAAGATATTCCTCGGTCGTCTGATGCAGATAGCGACTGTTGATATTAAGCTTTGCCGCCTGATCAGCCATCGCAGCCACCACACGCGGATGGCAATGCCCGACCGACGGTACATTGTTATAGAAATCAAGATAGCTGGTGCCATCAGCCGAAGTCATCCAGCAGCCAGACCCCGACACCATTTCAATCGGATCGCGGTAAAACAGAACCGATGCCGCCCCGAAGTTCCGGGTGCGTCGCGACAACAGGTCATCACTGGTGCCGGACTGACCGACTGACGTTTTACCGTTATAGGCATTCATATCAAGAATGGGGCGCGCAGATTTCATTGTGCACTCTCGGCGCTCAGGTAGTCCTTTGCCATTTGAAGGGTTCCGGCCGTAAAGCCTGTGCCCATTTCCTGCGCGGTCGGTGTTTCCGGATGGCTTGCGATCCATGCCGTCAGTAACAAACGCCGCAACATCACAAAGCTATCAAGCATTGCTTCGTCATCATCCGAGAACGGCGCGACAGTGCGGTATCCTTCAACCCATGCTTCCTTGAGTGCCGGGACAATCGGATCAAGCTCGATAAAGCTGATGGCAGCGGCAAAGTCGTAACCAAACCAGCCAAAACCACAGTCATCGAAATCAATCACCCCCAGCCGATCCCCATCGACCAAAAGGTTGGCCAAACGCAGATCGGCATGGATCAGGCCATAGCGATCATTGTCCATCCCGAAAGCCGACAATTTCTGATCAAGATGAATACAAAGACGTTCAAGCAATGCCAGACCATCCGCATAAAGGCCCGGTGCATCGCGCCAGTCCCCCCAATGCGGATTGGCCCCAAGCGTTGTGTCAAAGGTCCAGCTTTTGCGCACAAAATTAACCGAACGCGTCCATTGCCGCGCGTGACCATGCAGTCGCGCACTGATCGCACCCAGTTTGAAAAACCCATCCACCAATGCCTCGTCGGCAGAGGGTTCAGTACCACTCATGAAATCAAAGGCGACGACATGGCGACTGACCCCGTCATGATCAAATTCGGCGACCAATGATCCATCACTGCGCAGTCGTGGCTTGGGTGTATCAACGATGTCGCTGGCCCGAAGGGCATTGATCCAGGCAAGTTCAGACTCGATTTCAGCCCGCGTATGATAACCCGGTCGATGAACGCGCAAGATCAGTTTTGCCCCACTATTCGGGTCGATCGCCAGAAAGGTCGCATTTTCCGAAACGGTCAGAAGCGCAACATTGGCATCCGGCCCCATACCCCAACCGGGCAGAACCGATATCGCGCCCTGTTTCAGGACATCAATCATGTTGTCATCGTAAATACCGCCCAACCGATGCCTCCTGTCGCTTGCTCATGACCGCTCAGCCCCACGTTGCGCGCCGTTCCCAAGCTATTTTGTGAATAATGCGGCACAAAATGTGTAACTTGCAACATTTTTTGTTGCATCACGGAATATTTCGACCAATCATCAAGAAAAGATAACGCAGCGCACAATCAGGGACCGGCAATCCGCCAAAACGCCCCCAAGGCAGGCGCATTGCCCAGTGACTTCACGAAAGGATCAACCATGCTGACTTCGATTTCCGGAAAAAGTGTCATCGTGACCGGCGGCTCAAAGGGCATTGGCAAGGGCATTGCCCTGGTATTTGCCAGTAAGGGGGCCAAAGTCATGATTGCTGCCCGCACCGAAAAGGACGCGGCGGCAACGGTTGATGAAATCAAGGCCGCCGGGGGGACTGCCGACAAGTTCCTGTGTGACGTCTCGGATTTCGATCAGGTAAGTGCGCTTGCCGAATACACGGCCAAAACCTTTGGCGGCGTTGATATCCTGTGCGCCAATGCTGGCATCTTTCCGCAGGTCAAGATGGTCGATATGACGGCGGGCGACTGGGATCAGGTGATGTCGACCAACCTAAAAAGCAGCTTCTTGTGCGTGAAAGCCTGCATCCCCTATTTCGAAAAATCCGGCAAGGGTCGCGTGGTGATCACATCCTCGATCACCGGACCTGTCACCGGCTATCCCGGTTGGTCGCATTATGGCGCGTCAAAGGCGGGGCAACTTGGCTTTATCAAGACCGCCGCCATGGAATTGTCGCGCTATAACACCACGATCAATGCCGTCATGCCCGGCAATATCATGACAGAGGGTCTGGCTGATCTTGGTGAGGAATATCTGAGCTCGATGGCCAACTCGATCCCGCTCAAACGCCTTGGCAGTGTCGAGGATATCGCCAATGCCGCGCTCTTCTTTGCATCCGACGAAGCAGCCTACATCACCGGTCAGCAAATCGTGGTTGATGGCGGCCAGATCCTGCCGGAATCGCTTGAGGCACTTGAAGAGATTTAAACAGCCACAAGGCGTCAAAGACGGTAGAGAAAAGCAAAGACCGCATCGCGTTCATTCGATGCGGTCTTTCTCTTTTTTGGATTACGCCAGACCGTATTGACTGCGTACGACGCCTGAATTGTATCGCTCGGACGCCAACAGGCGGGGCTTGAGCCCCCCGGCATCACGCCCGAACAGCGATATCCCGTCCCCCAGCACTTCCGGGATCGTAAAGATATCCAGTTGATCAGCAAACCCGCCAAACAGGAACTGTGTCACCACACTGCCCCCGCCAACAACCCAGATGTCACCATCCCCGGCCCGGCGGTCACGCAATTGATCAACCAGTTCAATGATGCTGCCACCATAGGCCTCGGTATTGGCAGGCCGGTCATGGGGCAGGTCGCGCGATGTCAGAACGATTGTGCGCCGGGCCTCATAGGGCCAGTCGCCAAATTCCATCACCTGGTCAAAGGTATTTCGCCCGATGATCAGGGTGCCTACGGAGTCCAGAAAATCGTCAAAGCCGAACTCGGCCGGGTCGTAGTCACCCAACCAGTCCACCGCACCATTGGCGCGCGCAATGAAGCCATCCAGACTGACCGCGATATAAATGCGGAACAGTTTTTTGCTCATGTCTATGTCCAACCGATATTGGGGTCTTTGCCCCTATTTTTAATCGGCAAATCATAGCAAAACACCAACCGCAAGTCGCAAGAAACAAGTACAACAAACCGGTTCATTTACATGAAACATGCCAAAAACCCCGGGTTTCCGCCCTATTCTTAAGAATTGGAATTAGCACTCGACCACGTTGACATTGACCGCAAGACCGCCCTGGCTGGTTTCTTTGTACTTGGTTTGCATATCGAGTCCCGTCTGACGCATGGTCTCGATCACCTTGTCCAGCGACACGGTATGTTGCCCGTCACCACGCAATGCCAGACGTGCAGCATTGATCGCCTTGACCGCCCCCATGGTGTTGCGTTCGATGCAAGGCACCTGCACCAGACCACCAATCGGATCGCATGTCAGACCAAGGTTATGTTCCATGCCGATCTCGGCGGCATTTTCGACCTGTTCAGGTGTTCCGCCCAGAACCGCACATAGCGCGCCAGCCGCCATCGAACAGGCAACCCCGACCTCGCCCTGACAGCCGACCTCGGCCGCCGAGATCGACGCACGTTTTTTATAGATCGATCCGATTGCCGCCGCTGTCAGCAGGAATTCTCGGATATTGTGCTGATTGGCATTGGCGCCGAACTTTTCGTAATAGCGCAGGACCGCCGGGATAACACCTGCCGCCCCGTTTGTCGGCGCGGTCACAACCCGCCCGCCAGCAGCGTTTTCCTCGTTCACGGCAAGGGCATACAGATTGACCCAGTCAATCACGGTCAACGGATCACGCAAGCCCGCTTCGGGCTTTTCGGTCAGTTCCTTGTAAAGGTTTGATGCCCTGCGTTTGACATTAAGACCACCTGGCAAAATGCCATCGCTACGAACGCCCCGATCAATGCAGTTCATCATCGCGTCATGGACGCGATCGACAAAGGCGATGGTTTCTTCCGGGCTGCGCCAGCTTTGCTCGTTCTCCATCATGATTTCCGCAATCGAGCGCCCTTCGCGCTTGCAGATTTCCATCAGTTCATCGGCTGAGGAAAACGGGAATGGCAGGGTGATGTTATCGCCGGAATATTCCGCACCGTGATCATCGCTTGAAACGATAAAGCCCCCACCCACCGAGAAATATTCCTGGGTGTGGATTTTCACGCCATCGCGGTCAAAGGCCGTGATACGCATGCCATTGGGATGCTGCGGCAGGGTTTCGGTGAAATGAAACACCAGATTGGTATCGCGGTTAAAGGCCACCGGATATTGGCCATAAAGCTGCAAAAGATTGGTGTCATCAATCGCGGCCACCGTTGGCGCAATGTCATCGGGATCAATATTGCGCGGGCGCTTGCCATTAAGCCCCATGATCACGGCGGTATCCGTGGCATGGCCCTTGCCGGTCAGGGCAAGCGAGCCATACAGATCGACCACAACACTACCGGTATTTTGCAAAAGATTGCGCGCCTCAAGCTCGAGACAGAAACGATATCCTGCCCGCATCGGGCCAACCGTATGTGAACTCGATGGACCAATACCAATCGTGTAGAGGTCGACAACCGACAGGTTGACGTCATGCTGGGAATTGTCTTGCGATCCCGAAGACGGATCGGTTGCGGGGTTGGTCATCAAGGGCCTCCTTCACGGCTCAATAACGCGCTTATTGTCGCGCTGTTTAAGAACCGGTGTATTTGCCCCCTCTGTCCCTTGACCTGAGATTATCCGCCCTGACCGATCAAGATCGACCAATGGCGTTCATCCTTCGGTGGAAACCTGACCAGCGCTTTCTCCCAGTCGCTTTTTGGTTTCTCTCTCCAGAGCCTCTATCCGTGACGGTCCATCTGCCTGAGAGTGTTATGAGGCAATTGCTCCTTCGGCGCCGCACATCATGCAAATCGCGTGATATCCGGACTCTCCCGTCACGGTGCGAAATGGCATTTCTGCCACCTCAGAGGTTCACCGTCAGATTGAACACTATCTGCGTCATTAGACACTGTCAAAAGAACTGGTTTGCATCTGCAAAATTTTCTTCGGCGGATGCTGTTAAGCACCGGCAATCGTGCTAAATTGCCGGTATAATTCATGTACCTGTTGTGCGCGAAGGTTGACCCACCCTGCCCGCATAGCGGGATTGATGGCGAAACATCCCGTAAGTCACCATATTTACGGGACATTCAGCCTTTTCCTTTATCTGTGGGGTTTATGAACGTGACTGTATCGAATTCCGTAAAGCGCCCGCGCCCGGTGGTGCTGTGCATTCTGGACGGCTGGGGATATCGCGAAGAAAGCAAGAACAACGCTGTTGCGCTTGCCAATACGCCTGTCTGGGACGACCTTTACGCCAACAATCCGACCGGATTCCTCAAGGCCTGTGGTCTGGATGTCGGCCTGCCAGAAGGTCAAATGGGCAACTCGGAAGTCGGTCACATGAACCTCGGCGCTGGCCGTGTGGTCATGCAGGAACTGCCCAAAATTGACGAGGCCGTCAAAGCCGGCAGCATCGCCGAAACCGACGCCGTCAAAAAAATCATCGACAAGCTTTCCGATTCCAAGGGCGTTTGCCATATCGCCGGCCTTCTGTCCGAAGGCGGGGTGCATTCCCATCAGGCCCATATGGCAGCCCTTGCCAAAATCATCGCGGGTGCCGGTGTACCGGTTAAGATCCACGCCTATCTTGATGGCCGTGATACGGCGCCGAAAAGTGCGGCCAAATTCCTCGAGAAATTCCGCGCCCTGATTGGCGATGCCAATGTTGAAATCGCGACAGTCACCGGGCGTTATTACGCCATGGACCGCGACAATCGCTGGGAACGTGTCAGCCAGGCCTATTTCACCATGGTGAAGGGCAAGAATTACGCCGATGGGCGCACGGCTGAAAGTGCCGAGGCCGCAATTGCCAGCGCCTATGAAGCCGACACAACCGATGAATTTGTTCTGCCGACCATAATTGGCGACTATGACGGAATGAAAGATGGCGACGGCCTTCTGATGACGAATTTCCGTGCGGACCGTGCACGTGAAATCCTTGCAGCCCTTTGCGCGCCGAACTTTGACGGCTTTGATCGCGGCACCCCGGTGAAATTCGCCGTTCAGGCCGGGATGGTCGAATATTCGTCCGAACATGCGAAATACATGGATGCGATCTATCCGCCCCAAACCCTGCCAAACATCTTTGGCGAAGTGGTTTCCAAGGCTGGCATGAAGCAGCTTCGCATCGCCGAAACCGAAAAATACCCGCATGTGTCCTTCTTCTTTAACGGCGGCGAAGAACAGGTTTTCGAGGGCGAGGAACGTATTCTGGTCGCATCGCCAAAAGTCGCGACCTATGACCTGCAGCCAGAAATGTCGGCCCCTGAAGTCACCGAAAAGCTGGTGGCTGCCATCAAGTCGGAAAAATACGACACGATCATCCTGAACTTTGCCAACCCGGACATGGTCGGCCATAGCGGCATCCTTGAAGCCGCAATGAAGGCAGCCGAGGCCGTTGATACCTGTCTTGGCAAGGTCATTGATGCGATCAAATCGGTTGGGGGCGTGGCCTTTGTCACCGCCGACCACGGCAACTGTGAAGTGATGGTCGATCCCGAAACCGGTGAACCGCACACCGCACATACGCTTAATCTCGTGCCGACCATTCTTGTTAACGCTCCCGAAGGGGTAACGTTGGAAGATGGTCGTCTGGCCGATGTCGCGCCGACCTTGCTGCAATTGCTGGGTCTGCCGCAACCGGCTGAAATGACCGGAAAACCCTTGCTTAAGGGCCTGAAACAGAATGACGCGCTTCTTGCGAGCTAAATCAGTCTCGAAGATATTCTCGCCTGCCTTGACCGCGATTGCGCTGTGTCTGGCAGGCGGGACAGCGCCTTCTTTTGCCCAATCGCTGCAAAAGGTTGATCAGCAGCTTGATCAACTTGAAAGCCAGCTTTCCGAACAGCAAAAACAGGAAGAGTTCCTGTCACGCAAATCGCGTGAACTCTGGACCGAGGAACAAGCTCTTCAGTCCGAGGCGATCTCTGTCGCCAGACGCACCCAGCGCCTTGAAACCACGCTGACCGACCTGGAAGATCAGCTTGAAACGCTTGAAACGCGTGAAAAGGTCGCCGCCACCAGCCTCGAAGACAAGGCCGGGCAGTATGCCCGTATCCTGATGGCCCTTCAGCGTCTTTCGACCACTCCGCCCGAGGCGGTAATTGCCTTGCCGACCTCGCCACAAGATACGCTGCGCTCAGCCGTTTTGCTGAAGGCTGCCCTGCCCGGCGTCGAACAACATGCGCGCGATCTGCGCAAGGAACTGGTCGAAATCGCATCGCTGCGTGACGACATTCGCGACCGAAGAACAGACGTTGCAAGTGCAACCGATGAACTCCAGCAAGAACGCGCATCCCTTGCGGCCCTTCTTGATGAAAAACGTCGTCTGCGCGCCCAGACAGAGGCCGAAGCCGAAGAAGCTGCCAAAGCGGTCAGCTTGCTGGCCGATGAAGCCAAATCGCTCGGTGAATTGTTGCGCAATCTGCAAAACCGCGCCGAAGGTCTGCCGATACCGCGCGCGCGCCCGGAAGTTCGCGTTGCCTCACGCACCGAACCGGATGCAGACACGCTTGGCGCGACACCAATTGCCAGAAACACGCCGCCACCACCGCCCGAAAGCAAGGCTGATACGGGCAATAGCGGCGACAATGATACCAGTGACGAAGAATTCGCCGTTGGCAGTTCAATCACCCTGGCGCAAGGCAATCTCAGGATGCCGGCCAGTGGTAAAGTCGTTACACTTTTTGGTGAAAAATCACGTGGTCCCGATGGTTTGACAGTTAACCGGTCAAAGGGAATTGAGATCAGCACACGCGCAAACGCGCAGGTTGTCTCGCCCTTTGACGGCAAAGTTGTCTTTGCGGGCCCCTTCCGCGGCTATGGCCGACTCTTGATTATCGAACACGGCGAAGGATACCATAGCCTTATCGCCGGTTTTGATCGGCTGGACAGTGTGGTAGGACAATATCTATTGGCGGGCGAACCTGTTGGTATTATGGGTGAAACTGCGCCAAAACTGTATCTGGAGATGCGCCAGGATGGGGAAGCAATCAATCCGCTTCCATGGCTGGCCTCGAAAAACGGCAAGGTAAGTGGATGAAAACCTCTCGATTGGCAGTACTCGCACTCGCGACCGGCATGACTCTCGGCCTTGCGTCGCCAGGATTGGCGCAATCTTCAACCTCCTCGGCTGAGACCTATCGCCTGCTCAATCTGTTCGGCGATGTCTTCGAGCAGGTCAAAGGCAAATATGTCGAACAAGTTGATGACAAACAACTGATCGAAGCGGCCATCAACGGCATGCTGACATCGCTTGATCCGCACTCTTCATATCTGAATATGGATAATTTCGAGGAGATGCAGGTCGATACCCGTGGTGAATTCGGTGGTTTGGGTATCGAAGTCACCATGGAAGACGGCTTTGTCAAAGTCATCGCACCGATCTATGACACACCGGCTGAAAAGGCCGGTCTGCAGCCGGGCGACTTCATCACTCATATCGATGGCACCGCCATTCGCGGCCTGACGCTTAATGATGCGGTCGAAATGATGCGCGGCAAGGTCAATACCGATATTGTCCTGACCATCATCCGCAAGGGCGAACAGGCGCCGTTTGACGTTACCCTGACCCGTGCCGTGATCAAGATCCAGTCGGTCCGCGCCGAACCGAAAGACGATATCGGCTATATCCGCATCACCAAATTCAATGAACAGACCGCCAGCGGCCTGCAGCGCGCCATTGCCGACATGCGCGAAGAAATCGGCCCGGAGATCAAGGGGCTTGTGATTGACCTGCGCAACAATCCGGGTGGCCTTCTTGATCAGGCGATTTCGGTTTCGGATGCCTTCCTTGATAAGGGCGAAATCGTATCGACCCGTCCGCGCGACACTGAGAATACTGAACGCTACAATGCACGTGCAGGCGATCTCAGCGAAGGCCTGCCGATCGTCGTTCTGATCAATGATGGTTCTGCCTCGGCATCGGAAATTGTTGCGGGCGCCCTTCAGGATCACCGTCGCGCAGTCATCATGGGCACGCGCAGCTTTGGCAAGGGATCGGTTCAGACCATCCTGCCGATGCCCGGCAACGTGGCGCTTCGCCTGACCACGGCGCGCTATTATACGCCATCTGGAAAATCCATTCAGGAAGTGGGCATTGTACCGGACATCATTGTTCCGCAGGCACGTGTCGAAAGCATCGAAGCCGACACCCGTCGCTCTGAAGCGTCCCTCAACGGAGCGCTTCGCAACGAGGACGAAGGCATCACCGATGCGGAACAGGATGCTAATTCCCGCCGTGACGAGGCCGAACAGCTGGCGATTGACGATTATCAGCTGTCGCGCGCGCTGGACATGATCCGGGGTATTTCCCTGTTTGGCCCGCGTCCGAATGGATAAGGTTGGGCCCGGCATCGTGAGAGACTGACTGTTCGTGTTCAGGAAAATCCTAAATTCCTTGCCGTTCCGAAAAAAGAAGAACGGCGATATCGACGGGGAAATGGCCGATGATTTGGCCGACGACCTTGGCGAGGGGATGACTGACGCCGACGACGATGAAGAAGACGTCAATCTTGATGACCTGCCCTTTAACGAACTGCCGATCGAGGAACAGTCCAAACGGCTGCCAAAGCGTCCGAAATCGCGGCGCAGCTGGCTGTCGAAGCTGCTGATCATTACTCTGTTCCTGTCACCCTTTGGTGCGACAGCGGTCGCGATGATCCCGATCCTTGATCCTGAAACCGGTTGGCGCCTTTTCCATACCGGCGGGCCGGAATCGACGATGACGGTTCCGGGGACCGAACGTGAACTGCAAGAAGAAATCGCGCGTGGCGTTCAGGATGTTCAGGATCGCGACCGCGCCGCACAGGAAGCTGCGAACGGTGAAAATGGTGACGGACAGTCTGCCGAGGACATTGCAGGTGACCTTGACGGTGTTTCCGACCTGATCGGCACCCCTGGGGCAACTGATAGCACCGGTGATAACGCCCCGACCCCCGAAGAACTGGCCGCCCTGATCGAAGAAGAAGGATCACTTGATGATCCGATCGAACCCGATCCCCTGCGCCCGGCCCCGCTGCCGGGCCTTGATGAGGAAGGCAGCTTTGGCCGCGTGCCGCGCATTGGTGATGATGGCACTACACCGTTTGATGCCTATAAACGCCCGTTCGAACTTCCGGAAGACACGCCTGTTGTTGCGGTTGTACTGACCGGTGTTGGCTTAAACGATCAGCGCACAGAAACAGCGATCAATGATTTGCCGCTGAATATTTCACTGGCGATTTCGCCCTATGCCCGCGATCTGCAGACAGTTGCGCGAGATGCGCGCGCCATGGGCCATGAAGTCTTCCTTGAACTTCCGATGGAACCAGCCGACTTCCCGCTTTCCGACCCCGGCCCGCGTGCACTTCTGACGTCTCTGTCAGAGGGTGAAAACCTTGTCCGTCTGGAATGGCTGCTGGCCCGTTTCCCGGGCTATGCGGGACTGGTCAGCCGTCAGGGATCAAAGTTTGGCAGCCTTGATAGCGCCATTCGCCCGGTAATCGAATTCATCTCGCGGACCGGTCTGATGTATATCGAAGGATCAGGCAGTGGCGTTGCCAGCTATGGCGCGCAATTGGCCGCAAACGCTGGCAGCCCGAATGCGATTGGCAATGTGATCATTGATGACACGCCAAGCCGCCGCCAAATCGACAGGCGATTGGCGGAACTGGTCGAGATCGCCAAACGCGAAGGCGTTGCCGTCGGGATTGCGCAATCCTATCCGGTAACGATCCAGCGTCTGCGCAACTGGGCCTTCCGCCTGAAACGCCAGGGCGTAGTTCTGGTGCCGGTCAGTGCCGTTTCTGGCCAACAGGTCCCGGAACAGTCAGCCGACGAGGCCGAAGCTGCGCGCCTTGAAGCCGAAGAACGCGAACGCGAAGCGATGGCCGAACAAGCCGCCCAGGAAGAAGAAAACGCCGAGCCCGCCAACACAATCGAGAACGAGTGACAGATGCCGGACCCCGGCCCGTCCGTCAGGAGAAATCATGGCAAAGAAGTCCGATAAACCCAAAAAGACGGAAACCGTTACCCCTGATAAAGTCACGGCAGAGGATCTTCCCTATCGTCCGTGCGTCGGCATTGCCCTGTTTAATGCTGACGGGCTTGTCTGGATGGGCAACCGGTTCGGGTTCGAAGGTGCCTGGCAGTTACCCCAGGGCGGCATCGATGATGGTGAAACCCCGGTCGAGGCCGCCATGCGCGAACTCAAGGAAGAAATTGGTACCGATAAAGCCGAAATCGTGGCCGAAACACCAAGCTGGCTGACCTATGACTTGCCAAAACATCTGATTGGTAAGGCGTTTAAGGGCAAGTATCGTGGCCAGAAGCAGAAATGGTTTGCCATGCGCTTCACCGGCAAGGACAAACACATCAATATTGATGTACCGCATCCAGAGTTCGATAGCTGGCGCTGGAACGATTTGGCGACGCTACCCGATCTGATCGTGCCATTCAAAAGACCGGTTTATTTGCAAATTGCCGCTGAATTTCATGATATACCGCAAAGAATTCGCGACATGAGTCAGTCATAAGATGACTTTTGCGGTTTGATCGCAGCTCAGTTTTCGCTAAATTTGAATAACAAACATTCGGCTTAGAGGAGTTCCAGCATGGGTATGGATCGGTTGATCTTTGGTGTTCTGACCATCGTGGTCGGTCTTTTCGGCCTGTTTTATGCGTCAGGTTCGCACGATGGCTATTCCTATTTTGTCGGCCTTGCCCTGTTCTTTGGCGCCGTACTGTTCATGTTCCAGCTGATCAAGGGCCATTATGACCAGCTTGAAGCTGCTGATCACTGATCGCTAAGGTGATTTAAGGTCCGGTTTGCTGCGCCCCGTTCTTTGGTTCGGGGCGTAAGTCTTTGAGGTTTCATCACCTCAATGCTTCAAACGACTCCCGAAACGCGATAAGAGTCTCCCCATGAGCAATACACATTGGGACCCTGCCCGTTACGGTTTGTTTGGCAATGAGCGCCTGCGACCGGCCATCGATCTGATTTCACGTTTGCCCAAACCGGCGAACGGGTTTTCTCCCCGCAATATTGTCGATCTTGGCTGTGGTCCGGGATCGGTAACTGCCGTCCTCGCAGATGCCTATGGCGCTGGCACGGCGGGCGGGCCAAGCATCGTCGGGGTCGATTCTTCTGACGAAATGCTGAAAACCGCGCGCGAACGCGACGAAAATATCACATGGCAAAAGGCCGACATTGCCGACTGGCAGCCTGATGAACCGGTTGATCTGCTGTTTTCCAACGCAGCGCTGCACTGGGTGCCAGATCACTCAAAGCTTTTCCCGCGGCTTCTTGAACATTTGCGCCCAGGCGGCATGATCGCCATTCAGGTGCCCAACAACTTCCTTGCCCCCAGCCACCAACTTATCGGAGAAGCAGGCATGGATTGGCGCAAGGAAGTGGCAACCGCAATGCATGCGGCACGTATCATGCGTCCGGGTGATTATTTCGATGTCTTGGCCCCCGTCTGCGATGACATCGACCTGTGGCAAACCCAATATTGCCATGTCCTGACCGGACCAGATGCTGTGTATAACTGGACCAGTTCAACCATCCTGCGCCCGGTCATGGACGCGCTGCCGGATGACGAAGCCCGCGAAAAATTCACCACGAAATACAAGGAACGCCTTAATCAGGTTTATCCTTCACGTGATGACGGACGGACGCTGTTCCCTTTCAACCGACTGTTCATGATCGCCCGCAAGAAATCCGGATAACGATCAACCAGATATCCCTGACAAGGAGCGCCCCATGGCGGACTTTCGCGAACATTTCGTCAAATGCTGCGGTTATGAGGTTCACGTCAGGGCATGGGGCGATCCGACCAAGCGGCCACTTCTGATGATCCACGGACTTGCCCGTCTGGCAGATGACTTTGACCATGTCGCCCCGCATTTCACTGATCAGTATTACGTCCTGTGCCCGTCGATGATCGGGCGCGGGTTTTCTGGCTGGGCGCACGATCCTGACGCGGAATATACCGTTCCCTTCTATGTCGCGCAGATGTTTGAACTGCTCGATCATTTCAACATCGATACCTGTGACTGGATCGGAACATCCATGGGCGGCCTGATTGGGCTATATGCCACGACCGAAGTCGCCGGACGCATCGAACGGCTGGTGCTGAATGACATTGGCCCGGAACTTGATCCGAATGCGGTTGCGCGCATCAAATCCTATGTCGGGGCCTCACCAGAATTCGAAACCATCGACGAGGTCGAACAGCTTGTTCGGTTGGTTTATGCCTCTTTCGGGGTCGCCGATGACGCCACATGGGCATTTTTGGCATCAAGGTCAGTACGCCGCCTGCCGAATGGTAACTTCATGATGCATTACGATCCGGAAGTGATGCGGGTCTTTGCCGAACATATTGATTCTTTTGACGCATGGGCCGAATTCGAAGCCCTCCCCTGCCCTGTCATGCTGATCAGCGGCGAACAATCCGACCTGATTCCCAAGGCAATTGTCGACAAGATGAAGCAGAAAAAACCGGAAATGCCGGTTTTTGCAGTGGCGAACTGCGGACACGCACCCCATCTGAATGATAAAGCGCAAGTCGACGCAATCCGGGACTTTCTGAGCAAAAGCACATCCTGATCGGCCAAGGCCCGATCACACAGAAGATGTCGTCACGCCATAAAATCCCGTCCGTCATGAATCCAGCGATCATTTGCTGCGCGCCAAGAACGCAGCAAGGGTTCAACGGTTGTTGGTTGGGACCAACAAAATCATACCATTCAAGCGTCCGGTACAGGATGCAGTCTGGCCGTTGCCTCGATTTCCGTGGTTGTTCAATCACCTGTGGGCACAGGCGACATGACAAAGCTGTATTGGTTAGTTCGGGTCAAAAGTATCAAGACCCTGACGTTTCTGATGACCTTGCTGATCGCGGGTCTGGTTCAGAGCCCCCTTGTCATGGCCCAATCACTTGAAACTGATCCTGCTTCGCCACCAGCCATTCAACTGGTCCCGGGCGGCAGTGCCTTTGGTCCCGGGGGGATTCGCACCGCCAATCCGACCGGCTTTGATCGCGATTTCACCCCGTCTGCACGGTATGGCATCACGCTGAACCCGGATGCCAACGCGCCCGATGACCCGGCGCAATACTGGCTTGAATTCGGGGGTGCGCCGCGCGCAGATCACGGCATGAATGCCCGGATCGGCCTTGGCTATTCCCCATCCCCTGATCTCGGCTTTTCACTGGGGCCGTTCGTTGATCTTGATGCCGCAGCACCCGGCACGGTTGGCGTGTATCAAACCGATCCGTTCGGGACACAGCGCCCCATGCGTCCGGGCTTTGGTCACTCTTCCACAGGAATTACCCATGATGCCGGGCTTGCCGGGTCGCTATCCTATATGCCGCTTGAAGATATCTGGATCGGCCTGCATGGCACGCTTTCGCGCGATCTCAGCACCCAGAACCCCGAAGACGGACTGCTTGACGGGATTGATGCCATGTTGGGTCTGACGGCACGTTATCGCATTGAATTCTGATCACGTAACTTCGTCCGACTTGCTGACTTCGCGGCCAGTTCCCGATTCTGCTGTTGCACCGGGCTGGCAGTCCTGTATGACTGTTTGATAAGGAAACCAAAGGGACATTCAGACGCGCATGAGCCATTCGCTCCCCCCTGAACATGCTGTGCTTGGTGCACCGTTCGATGCTTGCAACGAACTGGCCGCAGCAAAGAATGCCAACCTGTACCGCGCGGCCATGCGCCTTTCGCCTGAACGGCAACGTTTCTTTCTGGCGGCTTATGCATCCATGCGCGTGATTGACGACATCGTCGATGATGGCTTCCTTGAACTCCCTGATGCCCAGCGCGATGCTGAACGTGAAAACGTCCTTGAAACCATTCATCAATGGCAGACCCAGATCATTTCCGCCAAGGCGGATGTTGATAATCCACTGCCCAATCATGGCCCACTTGAACAGCCGGTCTACGACGCGCTGCGTCTGACGCTGGGGCGTAGCGATCTGCCTGCAGATCCCTGGATTGAACTGGCAGATGCGTTGCATCGCGACATCGCGGAAGAACCGATGGATGAATGGGATGATTTCATCGCCTATTGCGAGGGTGCGACTGCGGCGCCGGCATCGATTTTTGTTTATCTGCTTTCAGCACGCCATGATTCGGAAATCGGCTATACCTCGCCGCTGACCAATCCCCCGATCTATCACGCGCGCGACATGGCGATCTTTTGCTATATCATTCACATCCTGCGCGACCTGCCCGACGATATCAAAGGTCCGGATCGCCTTGTGACCATCCCGTCTGAAATGCTGATCGCGGCTGACATCACCTTGGGCGAGATCCGCAACGCCATCGGTCAGGCCAAATACGAAGACCTCGATTACCTTGGCAAGATCATGCTCGAACACGCGTGGGAGCATTTCGAAACAGGTCAGGCCAGATCCAGTGAACTTCTGTCAGTCCTTGATACTGACGAGGCCGATACCCTGTCCCGCCTGTTCACGGTTTATATCGAACTGGGCAGTGCCATGATGGAAGACGGGTATGCAGGCTTCCTGAAGAACCGCGACGAGATCATGAAAAACACGGCGCAAAACAGCCTGCCTGACGTCAAAAAGGACTAAGTCCGACCCGAACCAGACAAAAGAAAACCCCGCCAGCTTGGCGGGGTTTTCTGTTTTTTCTGACGCCAGAAGGCCTAGCTGGCGCGAAGCGCCGCCACCCCTGGAAGGGTTTTACCTTCCAGCCATTCCAGGAACGCGCCGCCAGCAGTCGAGACATAGGAAAATGCCTGATCAGAATCGGCATGACGCAGGGCTGCGACCGTGTCGCCACCCCCGGCAACCGACAGCAGCTTGCCCGCCTTGGTCAGTGCAGCCGCATGCTGGGCAACCGAAACAGTTGCAGTGTCAAACGGCGTGATTTCAAACGCACCCAGCGGACCGTTCCAGACCAGTGTTTCACACGACTCCAGACGCTTATTAAGATCCTCGATCGTTGCCGGACCAGCATCAAGGATCATACCGTCTGCCGGGACATCATTGATGTCAGAAACATCATGTGGCGCATTGGCGGCAAATTCCTTGGCGACCAGACCGTCAACCGGCAGAACGATTTCGCAATTGGCGGCTTCGGCTTTCTTGAAAATCGCGCGCGCAGTTTCAAGCAGGTCATGCTCGCACAGTGACTTGCCAACATTCACACCCTTGGCCGCCAGGAACGTGTTGGCCATGCCACCGCCAATGACCAGCTGATCAACCTTGGCAACCAGGTTGCCCAGAAGATCAAGTTTGGTGGAGATCTTTGCGCCACCAACAATCGCCATCACCGGATGTTTCGGTGCTTCCAGCGCATTGCCAAGTGCTTCGAGTTCAGCCTGCATCAAACGACCGGCATAAGCCGGAAGAGCACGCGCCAGTCCCTCGGTCGAGGCGTGCGCGCGGTGCGCACAGGAAAACGCATCATTGACATACATGTCGCCAAGTTTGGCCAGTTCAGCCACAAAATCCGGATCGTTCTTTTCCTCTTCGCCGTGATAGCGCAGGTTTTCCAGAAGGGCGATTTCACCGTCTTTCAGGCTATTGACCACGCTTGCCGCCGCATCACCGATGCAGTCATCGGCGAATTTCACCGGACGACCAAGCTGCTTGGAAAGTGCTTCGGCCACCGGTTTCAGGCTCATTTCCGGAACGCGCGCACCCTTCGGACGACCGAAATGGGTAATCACCACCAGTTTCGCCCCGGCATCAGCCAGTTCGATCAGACCCGGCACGGTGCGGTCAATACGAGTCGTATCGCCAACAACCCCATCCTTCATCGGAACGTTAAGATCAGCGCGCAGCAAAACGCGCTTGCCAGCGACATTGACACCGTCAAGCGTATTGAAGTCAGCCATTATCTGAACCTGCTTTTGAGTTTTACAAAAGACGGGATTGGGTGTCCCGACATGGATTGAACCAAATCCTGATGCGCCCTTTTTTGCCCGATCAGCGCAACCGACGCAAGGCCGTATCAGGCCCGCAAAAATACCTGATCAATGGTTCCCCAGAAGGGACGCATGCAAAAAGCCCGAGAAACTGGTCGCCACCGGACCGGTCATCAGCACATGATCATCTGGCAGCCATTCAATGGTCAGTGGCCCGCCATCAAGGATGATCTCGACCTTGCGCCCGGTCAGCCCACGGCGCGCAGCCGCAACACCTGCGGCACAGGCCCCGGTACCGCAAGCACGGGTTATCCCGACGCCGCGTTCCCAAACCCGCATGCGCAACTTGTTCTCATCAATGATGCTGCAAACTTCGATATTGGCGCGCTCCGGGAACATTTCGTGATGTTCAAGCACGGGGCCGAGTTTCTCGATATCAATGGACTCGGCATCATCAACAAAGAAGACGCCGTGCGGATTGCCAACATTGACACCGACCGCATCCGAAAGCGGACCAAGCGATAGCGGAATATGGTTGGTATCAACCGCCTCGGACAGCGGGATATCCCGCCAGTCCAGTTTAACCTGCCCCATATCAACCGTAACACGGCCATCGGCCAGACCATTGGCATCAAGCAACCCGACAACGGTTTCGATGATGACTTCCTTGCGGCCAAGCTCGCCCATGACAACGCTGGCAATACAGCGCGCGGCATTGCCGCAGGCTTCAACCTCGCCACCGTCATTATTGCGGATGCGCATAAAGGCGTCGGCAAGATCATCACTGGCCGGTTCAATCACGATCAACTGATCGCAGCCAACCCCGGTCTTGCGATCGGCAATACGGGCTGCGGTTGCGTCATCAAGATCAAGCACAGCGGGATCGCGTCGTCCGTCCAAGACAACGAAATCATTTCCCAAACCATGCATTTTGACAAAAGGAATACCGTTCATACCCGCCTTATAATCCTGATTTCACACTGCGTCCACAGGTGGAATCCCCGATAGATCAGGGGGTGTTTTCAAACCGGATTGTCAGGTTGAAGGAAGACAGCAAGCGCGATCAAGCCGTCATTCGTGGATCGGCCGGGGCACAATAGCGCACCTTGCTTGGCGCATAGCCCGAGCGTGCGAAATAGGTCCGAAGACGGTCGTCCGGCTCCCCGAGGGAGACATAGACATTGCTGCACTGGTGAATACGCGCCAGACGGGCCATCCCGTCACGCATGGCATCAAGGACATAGTCGCCGGAAACGATTTCAACCGCCATGACATTGTCAACATGCAGCACGAGGCCATCGGTCATGTCATCGCGGACGTAATAGGAAAACAGCCCGTGGATATAGCCACGTTCATTGGCAACCACGATGATGCCACGCTGGCGCTGCCAAAGAATGTCATCACCATTGTTTTTTTCACTCGCAAAGCTTTTGGTGACCGGCATGCAATACTGGTCAACAAATGCCCGCCAGCGGTCAAAAGACATGTCGACTTTCAACATCTGAACCAGCGGATATGTCATATCCGCAGTTTGTGCTGTAAGTGGAAGTGACTTATAGGCTTCTGACATGATCCTGCCCTCTGGAATTTGCCTGATCATGCCGCAAATAATTCGACCCCACCTTGATGTGTATCAACACCTTTTAAGGGTTTGGCGCGCATAAACACAGCCAGTACAGAAGTACCAGCCGAAGGGCCTTAACGTTTCCGCTGATTGAATTTCTGACGGGTTTGCAAGCCGATATTGACGTAGGTCAATGGCTTTCGGATGAACAGTCCGCATACTCATCGAACGAAATAGGAAACCTCGCCCGGAATAGCGCGCCCTGATCAGAGACCAAGGCGCATTTTGGGTGGGGCTTTTTGTGCAGGTGAATCGAAGATCGCAAGGGTTATCGGTTCATCAGGACTATTGAAACTGCCCAAGAGGGTTTTGGGCAGTTCACCCGACCACCTTGAACGGGAGTCAAGCATGAGCCAGGGGAGCATGGCACAGGCAGCATCGCCTTCAGTTGCTGTCGATTATAATATGGACGTTGTGCGCTGGGGCGCACTTGCGACCGTATTTTGGGGAGTAGTCGGATTTTTGGTAGGCGATGTCATCGCATGGCAGCTTGCTTTTCCGGTTCTCAATTTTGATATCGAATTTTTGAACTTCGGACGTTTGCGTCCGCTGCACACGTCCGCAGTGATCTTTGCCTTTGGCGGTAATGCGCTGCTGGCGACGTCATTCTATGTCGTACAGCGAACCTGCCGCGCCCCGCTTTATGGTGGCAAGGCTCTTCCGGCGTTCGTTTTCTGGGGCTACCAGCTGTTCATCGTGATGGCAGCCATCGGTTATGTTACCGGTGTGACCCAGGGACGTGAATATGCCGAACCGGAATGGTTTGTTGACCTGTGGCTGACCATTGTGTGGGTTTGCTATCTGGCGGTCTTCGTCGGTACTCTGCTCAAGCGTAGAGAGCCGCATATTTACGTTGCGAACTGGTTCTATCTGGCCTTTATCGTGACCATTGCGATGCTCCATCTGGGCAACAACTTGGCGATTCCGGTCTCGTTGTTTGGCACGAAATCCTATTCGATGTTCTCTGGTGTGCAGGATGCCCTGACCCAGTGGTGGTACGGCCACAACGCTGTGGGCTTCTTCCTGACGGCTGGTTTCCTCGGCATGATGTACTACTTCATTCCGAAACGTGCCGAACGTCCGGTTTATTCCTATCGCCTGTCGATCATCCACTTCTGGGCGCTGATCTTCCTGTATATCTGGGCTGGTCCGCACCACCTGCACTACACCGCACTTCCTGACTGGGCACAGACCCTTGGCATGACCTTCTCGATCATGCTGTGGATGCCGTCATGGGGTGGTATGATCAACGGTCTGATGACGCTTTCGGGCGCCTGGGACAAACTGCGCACTGATCCGGTTCTGCGCTTCATGGTGGCGGCTGTCGGTTTCTACGGCATGTCGACCTTCGAAGGCCCGGTCATGTCGATCAAGGCGGTCAACGGCCTGTCGCACTATACCGACTGGACCATTGGTCACGTGCATTCCGGTGCATTGGGTTGGGTTGCCTTCGTATCGTTCGGTGCGATCTACTTCCTGATCCCGGTCCTTTGGAACCGTGAACGCCTGTATTCGATGCGCCTTGTTGCTCATCACTTCTGGCTCGGCACCATCGGGATCGTTCTTTACATCACCTCGATGTGGGTTTCGGGGATCATGCAGGGCCTGATGTGGCGCGCCTATGACGAGCTTGGCTTCCTTCAGTATTCCTTCATCGAAACTGTCGAGGCAATGCATCCCTACTACATCATTCGTGCAACCGGTGGCCTGCTGTTCGTGCTGGGTTCGCTGCTGATGGTCTGGAACGTTTACAAGACCATCAAGGGTGACCTCCGAAACGAAGCACCGATCGGCACACCTGCAACCGTTGCAGCCGAATAAGGGGGGAACCAGAGATGCTTCTTAAAAAACACCATATCGTAGAGAAGAACGTCTTCTTTCTGATCCTTGGTATCTTCATGACCATCATCATCGGCGGTATCGTTGAAATCGTACCGTTGTTCACGATGGAACAGACCATTGAGAAGGTTGAAGGTGTCCGTCCTTATTCGCCGCTCGAACAGGCCGGTCGTAACATCTATCTCCGCGAAGGTTGCTATAACTGCCATTCCCAGCAGATTCGTCCCTTCCGTGACGAAGTCGAACGTTATGGCCATTACAGCCTTGCAGCAGAATCGATGTATGACCACCCGTTCCAGTGGGGTTCGAAACGAACCGGTCCGGATCTGGCACGTGTCGGCGGAAAATATTCCAACGCATGGCATGTGGCCCACTTGATTGACCCGCGCGCTGTTGTGCCGGAATCGATCATGCCGGGTTATCCGTTCCTGGCGGAACGCAAACTGAATTTCGATGACGCTCAGGCACATCTCGAAACCCTCAAGCTGGTAGGTGTTCCCTACACAGACGAGATGATCGAGGCGGCCAAGGCAGACCTTTACCTGCAGGCCAGCGAGGATGCGGCCTATGACGATGATTTCCTCGCACGGTATCCGAATGCGGCAACAGGTGATTTTGACGGCAACCCGGCAGAACTGACCGAAATGGATGCGCTTGTTGCGTACCTGCAGGTCCTGGGCCGGATGGTCGACTTCACCACCTACAACCCGCAGATGAACCTGCGCTAGTGCAAGGGGATCGTCATGGAATTCTTTACGCAACTCGCTGACTTTTTCCGCCCTCTGTGGGGTTTGTGGCTGATGCTGCTGTTCAGCGCGATTATTGCCTGGGTCATGTGGCCTAGCAAAAAGCGCAACAAGGACATGGAAGCACATGCACAGATCCCCTTCCGGGATCAGGATTGAGGGGAGAACAGAGCAATGTCGACAAAAGTCGAGAAAGATCAGGTTTCAGGAACTGATACCACCGGTCATGAATGGGATGGCATCAAGGAACTCAATACTCCGCTGCCGTCCTGGTGGGTCTATGTCTTCTGGATTACCTGCATTTGGTCGGTTGGTTATTGGGTGGTTTACCCTTCCTGGCCGACCGCCAGCGATTATCTCAAGGGTACGTTTGGGACCACCAACCGTACCGAACTGCACGAAACCATGGCCAATGTTGCGGCCGAACGTGCACCTTACATGGAACGTCTGGCAGCCCTGGATGTGTCGGAAGTCGTCAATGACCCCGAACTTCTGAACTTCTCCATGGCGGGTGGCAAGGCTGTCTTTGCCGACAACTGCGCACCGTGTCATGGCACCGGTGGTTCGGGTAACCCGGGCTTCCCGTCGCTGCAGGATGATGCGTGGCTTTGGGGCGGTACGCTTGGGGCGATCAACGAAACACTGCATGTCGGTGTGCGTTGGGACGCCAACGAAGATACCCGCTTCAACGACATGCCGGCATTTGGTCGTGACGGCCTGCTTGAACGCGACCAGATCGAAGACGTGGTTGAGTATGTTCTCTCCTTCACGAACCGTGCAACCGACGCCGCAGCAGCGGATCGCGGTGCGGTCGTGTTCGAAGAGAACTGCGCGGCTTGCCACGGCGAAGACGCCAAAGGCATCCAGGATCTCGGTGCTCCGAACCTGACCGACGCCATTTGGCTCTATGGTGGTTCAAAAGAAACCATCACCGAGACGGTCGTGAATTCCCGCCGCGGCGTCATGCCCGCCTGGGGTGATCGTCTGGACGAAGAAACCATCAAAATGCTGACGGTTTATGTCCACTCTCTTGGTGGCGGTCAGTAAGCCAACATTTCCGAAAAAGGCCAGTGATCACAGATCACTGGCCTTTTTCTTTTTCAGCGTCTTTTCCCAGGTCTTCGGCCCGAACCGATTGGCGCAAACATTTCAGACGAATATGCATGATTAAATTGACATGTGTCATGGTGTGTTTGCTGGGCCTCTCGTATCTTCTGCCTGAGATTTGAATAATTAGAGTTTGCCCTGCAAAGCTGCCAGAAACCCAAGTTCTCCTGACAGCCCAACCTTCAAAACGACTGGTGGGTCCAACCCACGAAGAGAGCAGCCGTAAGGTTCAGAGCAACAACCAGGTAGCGAACATGGCCATGTCCAATTTGCAGCATTCCGAAGTCACCCCGCAGGGCAATCCGGACCTCACGCCAGAGGAAGAGGATATCCAGCTTTATAAAACGCGCGACAAAGTCTATCCGAAACGCGTGTCTGGTAAGTTCAGGAACCTCAAATGGTTTGCACTGATCGCCCTTCTTGGCATCTATTGGGTTGTGCCATGGCTGCGCTGGGACCGTGGACCAAGCGCGCCTGATCAGGCCGTTCTGATCGATATGGACCTTGGCCGCGCCTATTTCTTCTTCATCGAAATCTGGCCGCAGGAAGTCTACTACATCACCGGCATCCTGATCATGGCGGCAGTCGGTCTGTTCCTTGCGACATCGCTGTTTGGGCGCATCTGGTGTGGCTATGCCTGCCCGCAAACCGTATGGACCGACCTGTTCATGCTGGTGGAACGTTATATTCAGGGTGACCGCAACGCGCGTGTACGTCTCGACAAGTCGAAATGGACGCTCGAAAAAATCTGGAAAATCAGCGCCACCCATCTGGCATGGATCGCCATTTCCATGGCGACCGGTGGTGCCTTTGTCCTGTATTTCCACGATGCACCAACCGTCATGGTCGATATTTTCACCGCCAACGCGTCATTTGGCACCTATGTCACCATCGCCTTCCTGACGGGCTCCACATACCTTCTGGCTGGTTGGGCACGTGAACAGGTCTGCACCTATATGTGCCCGTGGCCGCGTTTCCAGTCGGCGATGCTTGATGATGAAAGCATGATCGTCACCTATGAAGACTGGCGTGGCGAGACGCGCGGTCCGCTAAAACGCAAAAACCTGGTGCGTGGCGAAGTGCCCGAAACCGGTCACTGCATTGACTGCCATGCCTGCGTCAACGTTTGCCCGACCGGCATTGATATCCGCGACGGCCTGCAACTTGAATGCATCGGCTGCGGTCTGTGCATTGATGCCTGCAACGAGATGATGGACAAGGTAGGCTTCCCGCGCGATCTGGTCCGCTTTGATTCGGTCCAGAACACCCAACTTCGCGCACAGGGCAAAGCAACCCGGGTGCGCATCATTCGTCCGCGCACGATCTTCTATTCGATCCTGCTGGTGATCATCGCCTCGGTGATGATGTTTGGCCTTGCCAACCGTTCGGTTCTGGAACTGAATGTCCTGCGCGACCGCAACCCGCTGTTTGTTGCCCTGTCCAATGGGGATGTACGTAACGGCTACACCATGAAGGTGCTGAACAAGGAACAGGCCGAGAAAACCTATGTCCTGTCCATTCAGGGGCTTGATGCCACCGAACTGCAGGTGATTGGCCTGACGCCAAATCAGGATGGCACCTTTGACCTTGATGTGGCACCGGACCGTGTTGGCAGCTTCCGCGTCTTTATTGCCGCCGATCCGCAAGAGCTTGACGGCAAATCAACACCGTTCGAGTTTACGGTAACCGATCAGGACACCGGAAACACCGAAACCTATGATACAGTGTTCGCCGGTCCCGAGACCGACAACTGATCGCAATAGCGTATCAGTATTGGAGACAAGAAATGGCTATGCAGATGACGACATCCCCTAATTCAGATCAAAACGGTCCGCGCAAGTCAGACCGTTGGATCCCGTGGTACTTTGTCGGTGGTTTCGCCATCATGCTGATCGCCAATATCTCGCTGATCACTTTTTCGATGACCAGCTGGAATGGCCTCGTGACCAAACACGCCTTTGAAGAAGGCAACAACTATAACGCGGCCATTTCCGGTGCCGCCCGTCAGGAAGAACTTGGCTGGCGCAGCAAGCTCAGCGTTGATGGTGTCATTAATCAGAATGGCACCATTACCGTCCTGTTTCGCGACAAGGACTCCAACCCGATTACCGGGGCTAAAATGTCAGTCATGATGTCGCGTGCCGACCGTGATGATCTTGATATTACCGTCCCGATGGCGGAAATCGCGCCAGGCGAATATCGTGCAAGTGCCTCCTTCCCTGTTTACGGGCGCTGGCAGCTGCGCACTATCGCCAATGCGATGGGTGATGATTATCAAACCGTCGAGTATGTCGTCGTAAATCCATGAACGCCCCCCTTCAGTCCTGTCGTCATTGTGGCGAGCCGGTGACAGCCATGTCACCGGCCGCACCCGATTTTTGCTGTGCCGGGTGTGCGGGTGCCTATGAGCTGCTGGGCGAACTGGGACTGACATCTTATTACAAGCGACGCGCAATCGATCCCAAGGTCCGCGCCCTGCGCCCCGACGAGGACGAAGTCGCAAACTTCGATTTCACCGAACTTGCCAGCACGGGTCCTGATGGCAACCACCATCTAAACCTGATGGTCGACGGCATTCACTGTGCGGCCTGCGTCTGGCTGATTGAAACCCTGCTGCAACGAAACAGTGCCGTGTTGCAGGCCCGGGTTAATATGACCACCCGCCGCCTGCGACTTAGCTGGCAGGGTGAAGTCGCCGATATTGAAGATATCATTCGCCCGGTGATGCAGATGGGCTATCGCCTAATCCCGTTTGACCCGGCCGCCCTTGAACAGGCCACCACATCACGGAACAAGGAATTGCTCCGCTGTCTGGCGGTCGCCGGTTTTGCGGCAGGCAATGTCATGCTGCTGTCAGTATCGGTCTGGGCCGGGTATTTTCAGGGCATGGGCGGGGCCACGCGCGATCTGTTTCACTGGATTTCAGCCCTGATTGCGCTGCCGGCTGCGGCATATGCCGGTTTGCCGTTTTATCGATCCGCGCTTGGTGCCATTCGCAATGGCCGGGTCAATATGGATGTCCCAATCAGTCTTGGCGTTATTCTGGCGCTGGGCATGAGTTTGGCACAAACCATTCGCGGCGAACCGCATGCGTATTTTGACAGTGCGATTACCCTTCTGTTTTTCCTGCTGATCGGACGCTATCTTGATGGCCGTGCGCGTGGTCAGGCACGTTCGGCGGCCGAACATCTTTTGTCGCTGAATGCCCGCTCGATCACGGTGATTGAGCCTGACGGCACAAGGCGTCTGGTTGCACCACAAAAAGCCCGACCCGGCATGATCGTTCTGGCAGCTGCCGGTGAACGCATCGGCATTGACGGCAAGGTCGTCGAAGGCCAGTCCGATATTGATACCAGCATCATCACCGGCGAAAGCATCCCTGAACTGACCCGACCGGGTAGCACCGTGTTTGCCGGAACCACCAATATTTCCGCACCGCTGCGCATCGAAGTCACCGCGACCGGTGGCAATACCTTGCTGTCGGAAATTGTCCGCCTGATGGAAAATGCCGAACAGGGTCGCGCGCGATATGTCGCGATTGCGGATCGGGTGGCCAAGGCCTATGCACCCGTGGTGCATTCATTGTCGCTGGCAACATTTGTCGGCTGGTGGCTGATTGGTGGCATTGGCTGGCAGGACGCACTGATGAATGCCATCGCCGTTCTGATCATTACATGCCCCTGTGCACTGGCCCTTGCGGTTCCGGTCGTGCAAGTGATCGCCACCGGGCGTCTGTTGCGTGCGGGTATTCTGGTTAAATCGGCAACCGCCCTTGAACGTCTGACCAAAATCACCGGCATCATCTTTGACAAGACCGGCACGCTGACCACAGGCAAACCCGAACTGGTCGGCCAGCCGGCAGAAGAAAAACTGATGCTGGCCGCTGGCATGGCCGCCAACAGCAACCATCCGCTCTCGCGTGCATTGGTGCGTGCGGCAGGAAATGTCACAGCACTACCCAATGTGACGGAACAAGCGGGCCTTGGCCTGATGACCCGGGGCCCGGCCGGACCGATCCGGCTTGGCAGCCGCGCCTTTTGCGATGTCTCTGAAAATGCCGCTGCACCATCCGATATCACCGGACCGGAATTGTGGCTGTCCGAACCGGGCGTCGCACCAACCCGTTTTGTTTTCCGTGACACCATGCGAAGCGATGCGCCCGAAGTGATCGACACCCTGCGCAAGCGTGGCATTGAAATGACCCTGCTGTCAGGTGACCGCGAAAGCACGGTGCGCCAGCTTGCCGAAACGCTGGGCATTCCCAACTGGCAGGCACGCATGTCGCCGACCCAAAAGGCCAACCATATTCAGACCCGCTCAGATGCAGGTAAACATGATCTGATGGTCGGTGATGGCATCAATGATGCGCCCGCCCTCGCGGCCGCCCATGCATCGATGTCGCCCGCCACAGCTGCCGAAATTTCGCAAAACGCTGCGGATATTGTTTTTCAGGGTGACCGGCTTGGCGCCGTGATCGAGGCAATCGACGTCGCGCGCAAGGCGAACAGTCTTGTCCGTCAAAATTTTGCCCTGTCCTTTGCCTATAACGTGATCACGATCCCGCTGGCCGTATCAGGTTTTGTCACCCCGTTATTTGCGGCAATCGCGATGTCATCTTCTTCACTGATCGTGATCGCCAATGCCTTGCGTTTGCATGCGAAATCAGGCAAGCCTGACAAGGCCAGCACGAAACCGGCAACCAAGTTGTCGCAGCAGGCAGGAGCATAATGCCATGAGCAACCTCCTTCTCCTGATCCCGATTGCATTATTTCTCGGCCTTTTGGGCCTTGGCGCGTTCTTGTGGGCGTTGCGTTCGGGACAGTTTGACGATATGGAAGGTGCGGCAAACCGTATTCTTTTTGATGACGATGATGTCAAGCCTTCGGACAATTCAAAAAAGTTCAATCAGGGCGATAGTTAGAATTGCTTGAAACAGGCCTATCGCATCGGATAGATTCAGTTTCATTCCGCCTACCGGGTCACCAGCATCGGAGTCTACGATGGCAGTCCGCCCCCAACTCTGCGAAGCCTGTTCTATCAAGGACTTAACTTTCTGCTCGGCCTTGCATGGCGACGAACATGATGAACTGCGTCAGCTGCTGACTCATGCTCACTATGACCCGCACAGCACGATTTTCCACGAAGCCGAAGACGCCGATTACGTCTTTAACGTTACGTCAGGCTCGGTAAAGTTGTATAAATTGCTGGGTGATGGTCGCCGCCAGATTACCGGTTTCCTGTTTGCTGGCGATTTCCTTGGTCTCGCACTTAATGCCAATTACAGCTACACAGCCGAGGCAATTGAACCGGTAACAGCGTGTCGTTTCCCGCGCCAGAAGCTCGAAAAGCTGTTTGACAAGTTTCCGCATCTTGAAAAACGTATGCTCGGCATGGCGGTCGATGAACTGGCTGCCGCACAGGATCAGATGCTGCTTCTCGGGCGCAAGACCGCCAAGGAAAAGGTTGCATCCTTCCTTCTGATGCTTGCCCGTCGTCAGGAACTGCGCGGCGAAAGTACCGAAACCATCAATGTCCCGATGAGCCGTTCGGATATTGCCGATTATCTTGGTCTGACGATTGAAACCGTTTCGCGGACCCTGACACAATTGCGCAAGGAATCGACCATTTCGCTCAAGGATAACCGCCATATCGAGGCGGTCGGTCTGGACATGCTTGAAGATCTTGCCGAAGGTCTGTGATTTCGTCGTACCTGTGAATGGCCAATCGCAATAAGCGGCGCAGATCATTCGAACCATCCGTGTCGGCACGCCTGAAATGGCGGTTATTGGCCGAATTGCCTATTTCGCGATTGCAAAAAAAGTTTCCTGATTGAGGTCATGATATTGTAAACATGACCGCACGCCTGACAGAGATCGGGCAGCGAAATCCGGTTGTACCGGGGGAGAAACGTCATGAGTGCCACCAATAAAAAGATGGGCCGGACCTCCGTCCCTGAACTCCGTGCCCGCAAGGGGCATGACCCGATTGTCTGCCTGACCGCCTATACCGCGCCGATGGCCCAGCGCCTTGATGAACACTGTGACCTGCTTTTGGTCGGTGATTC
This sequence comes from Thalassospira sp. HF15, assembly GCF_011806525.1. Taxonomy (GTDB): domain Bacteria; phylum Pseudomonadota; class Alphaproteobacteria; order Rhodospirillales; family Thalassospiraceae; genus Thalassospira. The sequence continues at coordinate 268,355 of NZ_JAAVKI010000005.1, forward strand.
ACTGGGCATGGTTGTCTATGGCATGGAAAGCACCCTTGCCGTGACTGTCGATATGATGGTCAACCATGGCAAGGCCGTCATGCGCGGATCAAAGAATGCCTGTGTTGTTGTTGATCTGCCCTTTGGCAGCTATCAGGAATCCAAGGAACAGGCGTTCCGTACAGCATCCCATATTCTGGCTGAAACCGGCTGTGCTGCAGTCAAGATTGAAGGTGGTGCTGAACTTGCCGAAACCATCGAATTCCTGACCATGCGCGGTGTACCGGTCATGGCCCATATCGGCCTGATGCCCCAACAGGTCAACACCATGGGCGGCTTTAAAAGTCAGGGCCGCGATGAAGAAACCGCACGCAAGGCCCTTGCCGATGCCAAGGCGGTTGCCGATGCTGGGGCCTTCTCCGTCGTCATCGAAGGCACGGTCGAGGCGGTCGCACGCCAGATCACTGAGACCATTGATATTCCGACCATCGGCATTGGTGCCTCGGTCGCCTGTGATGGTCAGGTTCTGGTCACCGAAGACATCCTTGGCCTGTTTTCCGATTTCACGCCAAAATTCGTCAAACGCTACGCCAATCTTGGCGATGCGGTTTCCGAGGCCGTTGGCCAATATGCCGATGAAGTGCGCACCCGTCAGTTCCCGGCGGATGAACATTGCTTTGGTATTGCGAAAAAAGGTAAGTTGCGCGCGGTCTGATAAAGACCGCCGCGATTTTCTGCAATCTTCGATACGACGAAAACAATGTCCCTTACGACTGTTCACACTGTCGCTGATCTGCGCGCGACTGTTGCCGACTGGCGCGCCAAAGGCCTGCGTGTCGCCCTGGTGCCGACCATGGGCGCCCTTCATGATGGCCATGTCAGCCTGACCCGTCTGGCCCGTGAACATGCCGACCGGGTGATTGTGTCAATCTTCGTCAATCCAACCCAGTTCGCCCCGAACGAAGATTTCGGGGCCTATCCGCGTACCCTGCCCGCCGATCAAAAGCTGCTGAATGATGCAGGGGTTGAGCTGTGCTTTGCCCCGTCGGTTGATGAAATGTATCCCGACGGTTTTGCCACCAAGGTTTGTGTCGATGGGGCGATGACCAATGTGCTCTGTGGCGCAGCTCGCCCCGGTCACTTTGATGGTGTCGCACAGGTTGTCACCAAATTGCTGCTTCAGGCCCTGCCAGATTGCGCAATTTTCGGCCAAAAGGATTACCAGCAACTGATGGTCATCCGTCGTTTCAGTGCGGATCTGAATATTCCGGTCGAGATCATCGGGGCGAAAATCCTGCGCGAAACCGATGGTCTGGCGATGTCATCGCGCAACCGCTATCTGACACCTGATGAACGGGCTATCGCCCCGACACTGAACAAGGTTCTGGGTGACATCACCGCCAAGGCCGCAACGGGTGCTGAACTCGGCCCGCTTCTGGCCAAGGGGCGCGAAGAGATTCTCAAGGCCGGGTTCAATCCGATTGACTATCTTGAAGTCCGCGATGCAGCGACACTCGAACTGATTAGTAATACGGTCACAAAACCCGCGCGAATCTTCGTTGCCGCCCGCCTTGGCAAAGCGCGTTTGATTGATAATCACGCGATTGAACCGGCCACGACCGGGGGTTAACCACCCGGGCAAAGTGGCGGAATCGCCAATTGCACGGGAAACCGGATGAAAAGCGCGGAATAACGCGCTTTTGCGCCCGATTGCGCTTGACTCCCACACCCCGATCCAATAAACCCTCCCCACCAAAGGTCGCCCAAGAGGTGACTCCCCCAGTCCTCGAGTTTCGAGCACTGGGTTTTAGTTTTTTGTGCGCATTCGGTGGAAACACCGGCAACACAGACGGGATTTGGAATGTTTGAAGGACTAAGCGATCGCCTTGGCGGGGTTCTTGATAAGCTGCGCAAACGTGGCGCGCTGAAAGAATCCGACGTTAAGGAAGCCATGCGCGAAGTACGCGTCGCCCTGCTTGAGGCGGACGTGGCACTTCCGGTCGTCAAAACCTTTATCTCCAACGCAACCGAACGTGCTGTTGGCCAGGATGTTCTGCGCTCGGTCACGCCGGGTCAGATGGTCGTCAAGATCGTCCATGATGAACTCAAAAACATGCTGGGCGACGGCGAGGAAATCAATCTTGCCTCTACCCCGCCTGTTCCGATTCTGATGGTCGGTCTGCAGGGCTCCGGTAAAACCACCAGCTCTGCCAAGATCGCGCTGAACCTGACCAAAAAGCGCAACAAGAAAGTCCTTCTGGCTTCGCTTGATATCTACCGCCCGGCCGCCCAGCAGCAGCTGAAAGTTCTGGCCGACGATAACGGTCTTGGCGTTCTGCCGATCGTCATGGGCGAGAAGCCGGTCTCGATCGCCAAGCGCGCGATGGATATGGGCCGCAAGGAAGGCTACGACGCGGTGATCCTTGATACCGCTGGCCGCCTGCACATCGACATGGAACTGATGAGCGAAGTCGCCCAAGTCCGTGACGCGGTCAACCCGGTCGAAACCCTTCTGGTCACCGACGCCATGACCGGTCAGGACTCGGTCAACGTCGCCAAGGAATTTGCCGAAAAGGTCGGCATTACCGGTATCGTTCTGACCCGTGTGGATGGTGATGCACGTGGCGGTGCAGCACTTTCGATGCGTCAGATTACCGGCTGCCCGATCAAGATGCTTGGTACCGGCGAGAAAATCGACGAGATGGAAGCCTTCCATCCTGATCGTATCGCCAACCGTATTCTTGGCATGGGCGATGTTGTCAGCCTTGTTGAAAAAGCAGCTGAGAACATCAAGGCCGAAGATGCCGAGAAAATGGCCAAGAAGCTGCGTAAAGGTCAGTTTGACCTGAACGATCTTCTGGCACAGCTCAAACAGCTTCAGAAAATGGGTGATCTTTCCGGCATCATGGGGATGCTGCCGGGCATGGGCGCGCTGAAAAAACAGATGTCGCAGACCAAGCTTGATCCCAAACTTCTGACCCATCAGGAAGCGATCATCCTGTCGATGACGCCGAAAGAACGTGAAAACCCGGCGATCATCAAGGCATCACGCAAAAAGCGTATTGCTGCGGGCTGTGGTCTTACCGTTCAGGAGGTCAACAAGCTTCTGAAGCAGTACCAGACCATGTCCACCATGATCAAAAAGATGGGCAAGCAGGGTAAGAAGGGTCTGTTTGGCGGCATGCCGAAAATGGACCCCTCCATGCTTGAGGGCGGCGAAATGCCGGATCTCAACAACCTGCCAAAAGGATTGACCGGTGGCGGGGGCGGATTGCCGCCCGGGTTGCCGGGATTGGGAGGCGGCGGTGGCCTGCCTCCGGGATTCCCGGGGTTCGGCAAGAAGAAATAGCCAAGCCCCCGGTTCTGAAATGAGTTCTTCAAGAATTCCTCTTAGGAACCAAAACCGGCCCATAAAGCCGGATCAAAGACCAAGTGAATAGGCCCCTCGGGGTCATGATTTAGAAGACTACAAACCCAAGCTGAAAGGAACTTATCCGAATGGCTGTCAAGATTCGTCTTTCCCGTGGCGGTGCCAAGAAACGTCCGTACTACCGTATCGTAGTTGCTGACGTTCGTGCCCCGCGTGACGGCAGCTTCATCGAGCGTGTCGGTACCTACGACCCGATGCTCCCGAAGGATGCTGACAACCGCGTAACCTTCAAAGAAGAGCGCATCAAATACTGGCTGTCCGTTGGCGCACAGCCGACCGACCGTGTTGCCCGTTTCCTGGGCAAAGCTGGCCTGGCTGAAGCGTTCAAACCGACCGAACAGCCGCAGAAGTCTGCTCCGAAAGCGAAAGCTCAGGAACGTCTTCGTGAGAAAGCTGAGAAAGCCGAAGCTGCTGCTGCCGCTGCTGCGGAAGCCGCTGCCGAAGCAGCAGCACCTGCTGAAGAAGAAGCTGCAGGCGAGTAATCGCTGAACGCACGCTTTGATCAGATACCGGAAACTTGTGAACCGAAATGGCTGATACCCGCAAATCCAAAAACGACGAAGCTTATGTCTGCGTCGGCATGATCACCGCCCCGCACGGGGTGCGTGGTGCCGTGCGCGTCAAAAGCTATACCGTCGATCCGGATAACCTTGTCGGTTACGGCCCGTTGTTCGACGCCAAGGGACGCGTGAAATACAAGCTGTCTCCTGTCGGACATGTCCGCGACCAGTTGATCGCCAAGATCGAAGGTGTGGACGATCGGGACGCCGCCGAACGGTTGCGGGGCACCAAGCTGCATGTACCGCGTGCTGCACTGCCTGACACGGTTGAAGAAGATGAATTCTACCTTGCTGACCTTGTCGGTCTGAAAGCGCACCACATTGATGGTTCGATTTTTGGCACCGTTCGGGGTGTGGCTGATTTTGGCGCTGGCGACGTAATCGAAGTCGCGCTCGAAGAAGCCAAGAACAAGGTTGTGGTTCTTCCCTTCACCAAGGAAGTCGTGCCCGAGGTCATTCTTTCGGAACGCAAGATGGTGGTAAATCCGCCCGAGGGGCTACTGCAGGATGAGGACGGACCCGGCAATCGCAGCCGTCGTCCGAACAAATCCCGCAAGGACTCTCAGGCCGACCGCGATTCTGATGCCGTTACTGCTGATGCAGTAGGCGCGGAAACCGCGACCGGCAGCGGGAAGGAGGCCTGATCGATGTCTGTGTGGCAGGCAAAAGTTGCAACCCTGTTCCCGGAAATGTTTCCGGGTGTGCTTGGTCAGTCCTTGGCTGGCAAGGCGCTTGAAAACGGGATCTGGTCGCTGGAGGTCAAAGACATCCGCGATCATGCGACCGACCGCCACCGCACTGTAGATGACAATCCCTTCGGGGGCGGGGCCGGCATGGTCATGCGCCCGGATATTGTCGACGCCGCCCTGTGTGAATTGCGTGGTTCTGCACCGCAATTACCGCTGATTTATCTCAGCCCGCGGGGAAAAGTGCTGAACCAGAAACGCTGCCGCGAATTGGCAGCAGGCCCGGGGGCCATCCTGCTTTGCGGTCGTTACGAAGGTATCGACCAACGGGTTCTGGATGAACATCAGGCCGAGGAAATCAGCATCGGTGATTACATCCTCATGGGCGGCGAGTTGCCGGCCATGGTCCTGATTGAATCGTGCATTCGCCTCATCGAGGGAACGGTCAACAAGACCGAGTCTGTCGACGAGGAAAGCTTTGAAACCGGGTTGCTTGAATATCCGCATTACACGCGCCCGGCCAATTGGAACGGGCGTGACGTGCCGGAGATCTTGCTTTCCGGACATCATGCCAAGGTACAAGCCTGGCGGCATGCTCAGGCAGAAGAAATTACCCGCGCGCGACGCCCGGACCTTTGGGACCGGTACGTGGCAAACGGGAACATCAAAGAGGGTTAAACCATGACCAACATCATCCAGCAGCTCGAAAAAGAGCAGCTCGACAAAATCGCTGAAAAGCGCGAAGTACCGGAATTCGATGCAGGTGATACCGTTCGTGTGCACCTGAAAGTCGTTGAAGGTACCCGTGAGCGTATCCAGCAGTTCGAAGGCGTTTGCATTGCGCGTAAAAACCGCGGCCTGAACTCTTCCTTCACCGTGCGTAAAATCGCATCGGGCGAAGGCGTTGAGCGTATCTTCCAGTCCTACTCCCCGGCAATCGACAAAATCGAAGTCGTTCGCCGCGGTGACGTACGTCGCGCGAAACTTTACTACCTGCGTGGCCGTACCGGTAAATCTGCACGTATCGCCGAGCAGACCACCGGCCACAAAGGCAAACTGACCGCTGCAGAGCGCACCAAGAAGAAGTAATTCTTCGCGCTTCTCGCATCAGAATAAAGACGGGCTCACCTTCGGGTGGGCCCGTTTTCGTTTCCGACCCGTCGACCAAGGGATCAGAATTCAATAAATACACGCAAAGATTGCATTATAGCGAATCGACTGATTTCACAGAACTAAATGCAATCCCGCAGAAACCCGACGATAAATTCATCAGCTTATATTATATCAGATATCCCTTACCTATATCGGATAAGCCCGATTTGGCTACTTTGGGATGCTGTAAATCACCCCGCTCTATTTAAAAGTGTGGCGCAAACAAAAACACGCGCCCGATACCTTGCGATTTGGAAGGCGGCGTGTATAAAGGCACTCCCGCGGCAAAAACGATCAAACCCGCGTGGTTCTGGATAATAAAATTTCGCAGACCGGATAAAGCCGGTTGCGCCGGAGAAACGTCAAGTCCCGCCCGCCGTCAACGGCAGGTATTGCACCGAATCTTCGTGACATTCAGAACCGCACCCGGCGGGCAGAGAGTTGCTGCTCAAAAGATCGATGTTTTATGAGGAGGTCGAGATGGGTCAGCCTAAAACCCTTTTTGACAAGATTTGGGAAAGCCATGTGGTCGACACGCAGGATGATGGTACCTGCCTGCTTTATATTGACCGTCATCTCGTCCACGAAGTGACCAGCCCGCAGGCATTCGAAGGCCTGCGCAACACGGGCCGCAAAGTGCGCCATCCGGAATTGACGCTGGCAGTACCCGATCACAACGTTCCGACGTCTGACCGTTCCGAAGGCATCAAGGAAGAAGACAGCCGTATTCAGGTTGAAACCCTTGACCAGAACGCCAAGGACACCGGCATTCACTACTTCCCGATGAACGACCTGCGTCAGGGCATCGTGCACATTGTCGGCCCGGAAGAAGGCTTTACCCTTCCTGGCGTGACCATGGTTTGCGGTGACTCGCACACCTCCACCCACGGCGCATTCGGCGCACTGGCATTTGGTATCGGCACCTCGGAAGTTGAACACGTTCTGGCCACCCAGACCCTGGTTCAGAAACCGGCCAAGAACATGCTCGTCAAGGTCGAAGGCGACCTGCACCCGGGTGTAACCGCCAAGGACATCACCCTTGCGATCATCGGCCGCATCGGTACGGCTGGCGGTACCGGCTATGTCATCGAATATGCAGGCTCGGCCATTCGTTCGCTGTCGGTTGAAGGCCGCATGACGGTTTGCAACATGTCGATCGAAGGCGGCGCACGCGCCGGCCTGATCGCACCGGATGAAAAAACCTTTGAATATATCAAGGGCCGCCCGATGGCACCGAAGGGTGCCGCATTCGAACAGGCTGTTGAATATTGGAAGACCCTGCCATCTGACGAAGGCGCACATTACGACAAGGTTGTCGAGATTGATGCCGCAGACATCGTCCCGCAGGTTACCTGGGGCACCAGCCCGGAAGACGTCGTTCCGGTCACCGGCACCGTGCCGTTCCCGAAAGATGGCAAGGATGCTGGCAAGCAGAAAGCCATCGAGCGTTCGCTGGAATATATGGGTCTGACCGCAGGCACCCCTATCGAGGAAATCAAGATCGACCGCGTCTTTATCGGTTCGTGCACCAACGGTCGTATCGAAGATCTGCGTGCCGTTGCTGAAGTCGCCAAGGGCCGCAAGGTTTCCGAGACCGTTAATGCCATGATCGTTCCGGGCTCCGGCCTTGTGAAAGAACAGGCAGAGGCCGAAGGTTTGCACGAGATCTTCATCGAAGCAGGCTTTGACTGGCGCGAGCCGGGCTGCTCGATGTGTCTGGCGATGAACCCGGACCGTCTGGCCCCGGGCGAGCGTTGCGCCTCGACCTCGAACCGTAACTTCGAAGGCCGTCAGGGCCGTGGTGGTCGTACCCACCTCGTCAGCCCGGCCATGGCAGCTGCGGCTGCGATCACCGGTCATCTGACCGACATTCGCAAACTCGGTTAAGGAAGGTTCCCCATGGCCGATCAAACATTGATCAATTTCCGCGAAAGTGCCCCGCGCCTTGGCCGTGCACCGGTGCTTGAGCAGCTCCTGCCGCAACTGACCGGTATCAACCTGCCGGACTTCATTGCGCAGGAACTCGACGCGACCGAAGAATTGATCGAAGCACTCGGTCTGGCCTGGGAAACTGGAAGCAAGGGATAAAACAATGGAAAAATTCACCAAGCTCACCGGTGTTGCAGCACCGCTGCCGATGATCAATGTCGATACCGACATGATCATTCCCAAACAGTTCCTCAAAACCATCAAACGTTCCGGCCTTGGCAAGAACCTGTTTGATGAAATGCGCTATGACGACAACGGCAACGAAATTCCGGATTTCGTTCTGAACAAGCCGGCATACCGTAACGCCAAGATTCTGGTATCGGGTGATAACTTTGGCTGTGGTTCTTCGCGTGAACACGCACCGTGGTCACTGCTTGATTTCGGCATTCGCTGCGTTATTGCACCAAGCTTCGCCGACATTTTCTATAACAACTGCTTCAAGAACGGCATCCTGCCGATCCGCTTGCCGCAGGAAGATGTCGACAAGCTGATGTCTGATGCCGAACGCGGTGCCAATGCCACCGTCACCATCGATCTTGAGAATCAGGAAATCACCGGTCCGGATGGCGGCTGCATCAAGTTTGAAGTCGAAGAATTCCGCAAGCATTGCCTGCTGAATGGCCTCGACGACATTGGCCTCACCCTGCAGAAGGGCGACGCCATCAATGATTTCGAAGCCAAGCGCGCTGCGTCGCAGCCCTGGCTGTCACTGTAATTGCAAAACGGGCGGCGAACATCGGTTCGTCGCCCGTTTTCTGATCGTTACGGGGTAAAGCACCTCGAAAATATCTGGCCGGAAATATCTGGGAAGGAAGCATTTATGAGCACCACCAAAAAAGTACTGATGCTGCCGGGCGACGGAATTGGCCCGGAAGTCATGCGTCAGGTTCAGCGCGTCATGGACTGGATGGCAAAAAAGCGCAGTGTGAATTTCGAAATCACCGAAGGTCTGATCGGTGGTGCGTCGATTGATGCGCACAACAACCCGCTGACCGACGAAACGCTGGCCGATGCCATGGCCGCAGACGCCGTACTTCTTGGTGCTGTTGGTGGTCCGAAATGGGACGATATGCCGTTCGACATCAAACCGGAACGCGGCTTGCTCAAAATCCGTAAGGAAATGGGCCTGTTTGCAAACCTGCGCCCGGCACTTGTGTTTGATGCGCTTGCAGGTGCTTCCTCGCTGAAAGAAGACATCGTCAAGGGTCTGGACATCATGATCCTGCGTGAACTGACCGGTGGTATCTATTTCGGTCAGCCGCGCGGCATCGAAGAACGCGACGGTGTCCGTCATGGCTTCAACACGCTGGTTTATTCCGAGCCGGAAGTCGAACGCATCGCACGCGTTGCCTTTGACATGGCGATGAAACGCGACAAGCGCCTGTGCTCTGTAGACAAAGCGAACGTTCTGGAATCGACCGTTCTGTGGCGCGAAGTTGTCGAACGTGTTGCCAAGGACTTCCCGGAAGTCGATCTCAGCCACATGTATGTCGATAACGCCTCCATGCAGCTGGTTCGTAACCCGAAACAGTTCGACGTTATGGTCACCACCAACATGTTTGGCGACATCCTTTCGGATTGCGCGGCCATGCTGACCGGATCGCTTGGCATGTTGCCGTCGGCTTCCCTTGGTGCAGCCGACGCAAACGGCGCACGCAAAGCCCTTTACGAGCCGGTACACGGCTCCGCCCCGGACATTGCCGGTCAGGACATCGCCAACCCGCTGGCAACCATCCTGTCCTTTGCCATGATGCTGCGCTATTCGTTCGACATGGGTGATGATGCCACCCTGATCGAAGATGCCGTTCAGAACGTCCTTAAAGGTGGCCTGCGGACTGCAGACATCATGCAGGATGGCATGGCCAAGGTTTCGACCACCGTCATGGGCGAATCCCTGATCAACGAACTCGACAAACTCGTCTGATAGTTCGTTCCGATCGAGAATTTAAAAAGGCCGGATATTTGTCCGGCCTTTTTTCATTCTAACGACCGATCTCCACCGCATCGGCAAGAACTGTTGAAAACAGCGCAAGCTTATCCGGGTTCCGATGCACAAACAGATCAACAATCTGTCCATCGCGCTCGGTCGCACAGATTGCGGATGCGACACCCCCGCCTTCCGCCATCAAAATCCAGCATTCGCCTTCAATGGTGATGGCAAAGACACGTTCATTGGGGCTGCGCTTGCCCCAGATGCCGACAAAGAAGCGTGAAACATGGTCTGCCCCAAACAGCGGATTGACCGTCGCCATTGCCTTGCCACCACCATCTGAATGCAAGATGACATCCGGGGCCAGCAGATCAAGCAGCCGGGTGACGTCGCTGCGCCCGATGGCCGTGACAAACGCATCCAGTCTGTCGCGATCACAGGCCGTTGCATCGGGTTCGGGCGTGGCATCCCGGTCACTTTCGCGCTGCATCTTACGCCGGGCACGAAACAAAATTTGACGCGTATTATTGGGCGTTCGTTCGATCAGCGGCGCAATATCATCATGCATCCAGTCAAACACTTCATGCAGCACAAGGGCGACGCGCTCCACCGGCGCCAGACGTTCAAGCATCAACATATAAGCCTGACCAAGACCATCGCGTTCGATCAGTTGTTCCTCGGCCTTTGGCCCCTCGGACGGCAACCACGGTTCGGGCAGCCAATTGCCAACATAGTTTTCGCGCTGGCGACGCGCAGATTTCAGAACATCCAGGCAGATATTGCTGCACACCCGCACAAGCCAGCCGGTGGCATCATTGATCGTCTCATGATCCTGATTGCGCCAACGCAACCATGCATCCTGAACCGCATCCTCGGCATCGGCATGACTGCCCAGCATGCGATAGGCAAGTGCCGTTAGCCTTGCGCGATGTTGTTCAAAAATCCGGTCTGCCACAGAAGCCCCACCAAACGCATGAAGCGATACGGGCAAATCCCGTATCGCGGCTCGTGACCCATTGTATGGGCTTTTGTGATCGTCGTCAGGAAGCTTGCGAAGATTATGCAAATTCATGCTGCGCAATACCCAACCGGTTCCAGGCATTCATCGTGGAAATGATGCAGGTCAGTTCGGAAATTTCCGCTTCCTCGAAATGATCCAGAAGCACACGATAGCACTTTGAAATCGTGACTTGGCATTCCGCCCGAGTCAGGCATTCCGCCCATACCAATGCCGCGCGCTCAGCCTCGCTGAACCCTTCTGCACTCTGCCAAACCGGCAACATCGTCAGTTTGATCGGGTCGCCACCATGTTTGGCAAAGCTGTCTGAATGCATCCGCACGCAATAGGCACATCCGTTGATCTGTGAGACCCGGCATTCGATTAGGTCGCGCAACACAGGTTTAATCAATGGTTCCTCGCCCAGCTTGGTGGCAAGAGCAAACTGGGCCTGAAATAGTTCCGGTGTGACTTCGTGAAAAGCAAAGCGGGTCATGACAATTCTCCTTGGTGACACGAGGAATAGCGGGGGAATGCTCCCCTCTGCCCACAAGGACGAAGTAAGGACGATCCGCGTTACACGAACCGCCCGCAAAATTTGAATTTTATGAAGCTGGCAATTTTTATGAGCCTCAGACCAGGCCTGAATCTTCAAGCGCGCGGGCGACATTGTCATGCATCACCCATGTCCAGTCCTCGCCATCGCTTTGCGTGCCATCGGCAAGGGTAAAGATCGCCGCAAGATAGTCACTGACATCCGTCTTGCACATCGGAAGGTTCGCGGCCGTCGCGATCTTCGCCGCAAGCCGCCCATACTTCTTGTTGCCAATACGACACCCGAAATACCCAACCGTTTCAGCCAGTTTCAAACCGGTGATCTTGCGGCCTGGTGCATTGGCGTGCGCGCGCAGCATGTCGCGTTCACAACTCGACATTTCAATCGCGCTCAAGGCACGGACATAGTCCTCTGGTTGTCCGATATGCGGGGCAAGCACCGTATCCGCCTTTGTTCCGCGCTCAGCGTCATCCCGGTCGATCAATTCAAGCATGTCGTTTCCTCCCGACAAAATGACCGGTATTTCGCTTTTCACATCTGTCGTGCCGGTCCATCACGCGATGTGGTTTGGTTTACAGGCACGCTTTTGACCTTGATTAGGTTGATTTTGATTTGCAGTCATGCGGTGCTTTTTGCCGCAGCAAAATTGGGTGCCCATCTAATTGATATGGGAAGTGGCAGGCGTAAAACAAACAGGGCGGGGAAATCATCGCTCCCCGCCCTGTATCATCAGGCATAATCAAAGCCCGGCTTGGTAAAGACGAACTGGCCAACCCGCATGCCCCCGCCGCCCTCGTCGGCGTCAAAGGCATTGATGCAGCCTGCCAGATAGAATTCCCACATGCGTTTGAATTCTTCGTCGTACTTTTCCGGGTCAAGCTCATCAGCGACTTTGCGGAACCGGTCGCGCCATTCAATCAATGTCTGGGCATAGTTGCGACCGGGATGGAAATGCGATGCCTCGACGGTCAGGTTGGCATGCTCGGCCGCCTCGATCACCTCATGAACCGCCGGGATATAGCCGCCCGGGAAGATATATTTATCAATCCAGGGCGAGGTGAATTCTGCGCGTGGCTTGATGATCGTATGGATCACCGCCCGGCCGCCGGCCTTAAGGAGCTCGCCAACCTTTTCGAAATAGGTTTTGAACTGATGACGACCAACATGTTCAAACATGCCGACCGACACCACGCGGTCATACTTGCCGGCATTGGCATCGGCAAACAGGCGGTAGTCCAGCAAGTGATAATCAAGCCCCGCCTTCATATTGCCGCCCATCTCGGCGCGTTTTTCCTGAGCCCAGCTATATTGCTCGGTCGACAGCGTGATGCCATGCACCTCCGCCCCGGTTTCACGGTGGATAAAGCGGCTTAACCCGCCCCAGCCACAGCCGATATCAACCACCCGCAGGCCCGGCTCATTGATATTCAGGCGCTGTGTGGTCAGGCTCATCTTCCGATGCTGGGCTTCTTCAAGGGTTTGCGCCCCGTCATCCCAGAAGGCACATGAATATTGCATCTCCGGATCAAGGAACCGGGTGTAAAGATCATTGCCAATATCATAGTGATGGCGCACGCGGTGCGACGCTGCCCTGACCGAGGTAAATTGTCCGATCTGGAATTTGAGCGCCTGCAACTTTTCAATAAAGCTGCCAAATCCGCTGGTCGAATGCCCGCCTTCGAAATTAAGGCGCAACACCCGAATCAGGTCCTCCATCTCACATTTGACAAGGTCGAACCCGCCATGCATGAAGGCCTCGCCAAAGCCCGGATCCGGGCTAAGTGCCATTTTAAGTGTGTTGGTCCAGTCCGGAACGGTCATACCCGCCCGCGGTTCTGTTCCATCCCCCAGCACGATCTCGTGCTTGTCATTAACGCAAAATACCAAAGTTCCGCGCGTGACATGTTCCCGAAAGAAATCGAGAACCTTCTTCTGTGTCCAATCCAAAGTCATCGGGTACGTCATTGGCCGTCCTTTTTGCAAAAGTCGGAATAGTGATCGCCCCATATGCAGCAACGCCGCATATCTGCAGTGAACCCTTGATCAGGATCGTGTATCTGGCCGTCCGGAAAAGTCGTCAGGTCAGGTCATGGCATTGGTGGCGCCAGCACCCGTCAGGCAGAAATTCAGAAATCAACCCGGCAAGATGCAAAACGATTCTGATTTCGGGTTCATTACAAGAACCCCTTTAACAATTCTGCCAGATTTTTTAACAATCTCAAGTAGTAATCCTGATCGCCTTGCCAACGACACGCTTGCGCAATCGCCCAGAAACCCTTACATCTCGCCCCAGATTATCAGACATTATTCACAGGCACGCGCAACTGTCGCCGCTGCCTGACAGACTGAAAAGAGGCACCCTGATGGGCTACAAAATCGCCGTTGTCGGCGCGACCGGAAATGTCGGGCGCGAAATGCTCAACACCCTTGCCGAACGCAACTTCCCGGCAGACGAAATCTTTGCACTGGCATCGTCGAAATCCATCGGGCGTACCGTCGGTTATGGCGAAGATGACGAGATCAGTGTTCTCGATGCCGCGAGCTTTGATTTCTCAAAGGCCGATATCGCCCTGTTCTCGGCCGGCGGCGAAACCGCCAAAAAGCTGGCCCCCAAAGCTGCCGAAGCAGGCTGCGTTGTCATCGACAATTCCAGCTATTGGCGCATGGAACCGGGCGTTCCGCTGATCGTGCCAGAGGTCAATGGCGATGCGCTCGCCGGATACGCCAAAAAGAACATCATCGCCAACCCGAACTGCTCGACCATTCAGATGGTTCTGGCGCTTAAGCCGCTTCATGACATTGCAACGATCAAACGCATCGTTGTTGCGACCTATCAGTCGGTGTCGGGCGCCGGCCGTGCCGCAATGGACGAGCTGTTTAACCAGACCAAAGGCATCTATGTGAATGATCCCCCCAAGAAGGAGGAATTCACCAAACAGATCGCCTTTAACGTCATCCCGCATATCGACAATTTCATGGATGATGGCGCGACCCGCGAAGAATGGAAAATGACGGTCGAAACCCGCAAGATCCTTGCACCGGAAATCGCCGTCCACGCCACCTGTGTTCGCGTCCCGGTCTTTGTCGGCCATGGCGAAGCGGTCAACATCGAGTTCGAAAAACCGATCACGGTCGAAGACGCCCGCAAGGCAATGAAAAACTTCCCGGGCGTTTCAGTCGTCGATTATCGTCAAGACGAAGGTTACGTCACCCCGCAGGAAGTCCAGGGCGAAGACAATGTCTTTGTCTCGCGCGTGCGCAAGGACCCGACAGTCGCAAACGGCCTGTCGCTGTGGTGTGTTGGCGACAACCTGCGCAAGGGTGCGGCCCTGAATGCGGTTCAGATTGCCGAGAAACTGGTCGCAGAATTCCTGCCGAAGAAATAAGCGATCCCACGCATCGGCAACAAATTTCAAACAAAACCCGCCCATGATGGGCGGGTTTTGTCGTTCCGCATCCCGGCAAGATGCTGGTCAGAGACAGAAAAAGGCGCTAGGGAAAAAGAAGACACAAATTCAAAATCAAAAAATGCCTGTTTGCCTTTTGGGCGACGGATCAAAATGTCCGGGGAATGAGATGGTCAAACGCACCCGCAAGGAAGCAGCCCGCCTTGATGAAGCAGCCCGTGCCGGCTGGCTTTATTATTGCGCTGGCAATACGCAAGATGAAATCGCCCAGAAGCTTGGCGTGTCACGGCCGACCGCGCAGCGTTTGGTATCGGCGGCTGTCAGTGAAGGACTGGTAAAAGTCCGCCTGGATCACCCGATTGCCCGTTGCATGGAACTGGGCAAGGCGATCTGCGAAACATACGGTATTGCCGGTTGCGATGTGGTGCCGACCGATCCAGCAGCACCAGACGCAATGTTTGGCATGGCGCAGGCCGCGGCGAACTATCTGGAACGCGTTCTGCATGCCTCCGACCCGCAGATCATTGCCCTGGGCACCGGGCGTGCCATGCGCGCCATGGTCGACGAGATCGGGCGCATTGATGCCCATCATCACAAGATCGTCTCGCTTGTCGGGACCATCGCCCATGACGGCGCGGCAAGTTTCTATGACGCGGTGACAGACCTTGCCGACCGCACGCGGGCACCGCATTACCCGTTGCCGATCCCGGTCATCATTGCCGATCCGCAAATGCGCCAGCGCATGCAGCAACAGCCCCCGATGGACAATATCCTCAAACTCGCGCGCGAAGCCGACATCCGCTTTATCGGTGTCGGGCACCTTGGTGACGACGCACCGCTGCATATTGACGGTTTTATCTCGAAAGATGAACTCACCTCTCTGCGCGACAGCGGGGGCATCGGTGAAGTCATCAGTTGGTCCTTTGATCAGGATGGTAATATCCTCGATCACCCGGTCAATCAGTGCGTGACCAGTGCACCTGCCGTGCAGCCCGCAACCAACACCATTGCCGTCGCCAAAGGGGCCAAAAAGGTCGCTGCGATTCGCGGCGCAATGCGCGGTAGATTGATCTCAACTCTCATTACCGACGAAGCCACTGCGGAAAGTTTGCTGCGCTAGCGCGCCATGTTTTTTGCACACAGATGGAATGCTTTCGCGCCCTGACAACCTTGTTGTCGGGGCGTTTATTTGTGCGCCGCAAAAACGATTTTGTTTGACAAGCAACCCTTAAATTGAGTGAATGCTCATCACCTGAACAAATGATCAATATGGGCAACTCAAGTTGCTCAGCGGGTAAATAGTCCTTTGGGAGGAAATATGAAACGCGTAATGGGAGCAGCGCTATGTGCGTTGCTGGCGGGCGGTATCGCACACGCCAATGCCGAAACGAAATTGACCATCGCAACCGTCAACAACGGTGACATGATCCGCATGCAGAAGCTGACGGATGATTTCACCTCCAAGAATCCTGACATTTCCCTTGAGTGGGTCACGCTTGAGGAAAACACCCTGCGTCAGCGCGTCACCACCGACATCGCCACCAAAGGCGGTCAGTATGACGTCATGACCATTGGCACCTACGAAGTGCCGATCTGGGCGGAAAAAGGCTGGCTCGCACCGCTTGATAGCCTCGGCTCTGACTATGACGTCGATGACCTGATGCCTGCAATCCGCTCTGCCGTTTCCAACGACGGCCAGCTTTATGCGGCACCGTTCTACGGCGAAAGCTCGATGATGATGTACCGCAAGGATCTGTTCGAAGCGGCTGGCATCTCAATCAACGGTCGCCTGACCTGGGACCAGACCCTTGAAATCGCCAAGAAACTCCATAAGCCTGACGAAGGCGTTTATGGTATCTGCCTGCGCGGTAAAGCTGGCTGGGGCGAAAACATGGCGCTGATCACCACCATGGGCAATGCCTTTGGCGCGCGCCTGTTCGACGAAGAGTGGAACCCGACCTTTGATAGTGCCGAGTGGAAAAACGCGCTCGACATGTATACCAACATCCTTGGTAACTATGGCCCTCCGGGTGCGACCTCGAACGGCTTTAACGAAAACCTTTCGCTGTTCAACTCCGGCAAATGCGGCATGTGGATTGACGCCACCGTTGCTGCATCCTTCGTGACCAACCCCAAAGAATCCAAAGTTGCAGACAAGGTCGGCTTCACCGAAGCACCGTGCGCTGTCACCTGCACCGGCGCCAACTGGCTCTGGGCTTGGAACCTTGGCATTCCGATGG
This sequence comes from Thalassospira sp. HF15, assembly GCF_011806525.1. Classification (GTDB taxonomy): domain Bacteria; phylum Pseudomonadota; class Alphaproteobacteria; order Rhodospirillales; family Thalassospiraceae; genus Thalassospira. Next base: position 285,281 of record NZ_JAAVKI010000005.1, read on the forward strand.
GTTCCCAGAAAGTAGACGCTGCTCAGAAGTTCATCTCCTGGGCGACCTCGAAAGCCTATCTGGAACTGGTTGCCTCCAAGGAAGGTTGGGCAAACGTACCGCCGGGCACCCGCATGTCGCTTTATCAGAACCCGAAATATCTTGAAGCGGCACCGTTCGCAGACGAGACCCTTCTGGCGATCGACAGCGCAGACCCGATCAACTCGACCCTGGAACCGAAGCCCTATGTTGGTGTTCAGTTCGCTGCAATCCCTGAATTCCAGGGTATCGGCACCACGGTCGGTCAGCAGTTCTCCGCAGCCCTTGCCGGTCAGATGAGTGTTGAACAGGCCCTTGCGGCCGCACAGTCCAGCACCGATCGCACCATGCGCAAGGCTGGTTACTACTGATACACTGCCCAGACCGGAATTCATTACCTGATTGTGCGTTCCGGTCTGGACCTCCTTAACCTGAGAGAAACTTGGGTGGTGGTTGCATAACGCACCACCCTTTTTTTCCCTTAGGGGCATGGATAGTAACGTCAATTTCGGGGAGCACATCATGTCGACACGGGCCTCGACCCTTACCGGGCGCATCATGTCCGCACCGTCGATCATCGTCCTGTTCTTGTGGATGGCCGTCCCTCTGGGCATGACGATTTACTTCTCCTTCCTGCGCTACAACCTGTTGTCGCCGGGAATGGAAGAGTGGATCGGGACACTTAACTACGAATTCTTCCTGACAGATCCGGCATTCTTTGCATCCCTTGCCAACACCCTGTTGCTGGTCGGCTCGGTTCTGGTCATCACGGTCGTGGGTGGCATTCTTCTGGGACTGATGCTTGATCAACCGATCTTCGGGCGCGGCATCCTGCGTCTGCTGGTGATCGCACCGTTCTTCATCATGCCGACCGTGAATGCGCTGGTTTGGAAAAACCTTTTGATGGATCCGGTTTCGGGCATGTTTGCCTGGATTGCCAGCCTGTTTGGCCTGCCCGCGATTGACTGGTTCACCAATGCGCCGCTGACCTCGATCATCATCATGGTGTCCTGGCAATGGCTGCCCTTTGCCGTGCTCATCCTTTTGACGGCCCTGCAGTCGCTTGACCGCGATCAAAAAGAAGCCGCCCAGATGGACGGTGCCGGTCCGGTATCGATCTTCTTCTATATCACCCTGCCGCATCTTAGCCGCGCGATCACGGTCGTCGTTCTGATCGAGACCATCTTCCTGCTGACCGTGTTTGCCGAAATCTTTGTCACCACGGGTGGTGGCCCGGGTCTGGCAACGACCAACATCGCCTTCCTCGTCTATACGCAGGCGCTGTTGCAGTTCGATGTCGGTGGTGCGTCCGCAGGCGGCATTGTTGCGGTCATTCTGGCCAATATCGTGGCGATCTTCCTGATCCGCCTTATCGGCAAGAATCTGGACAAATAGGGGCACGACATGGAAAGCAAACAAACACCTCTTGGCTATGTCAGCTTCTCGGTTTTCGCCTGGATCGTCGGGCTTCTGATCTTCTTCCCGATCTTCTGGATGGTCCTGACCAGCTTCAAGAGCGAACTCGAAGCGGTTTCCATCCCGCCCAGCTTCATCTCGTTTGACTGGACGCTGGAAAACTATGCCGAGGTTCAGGAACGCTCGAACTATTTCAAGTTCGCCATGAACTCCGTCATCCTCGCGGTTGGCTCGACGCTGGTTGGTCTGGTCTTTGCTGTGACCTGCGCCTGGGCGATGGCATTCAATCCGACCAAACGCACCAAGGATGCACTTCTTTGGATGCTCTCGACCAAGATGATGCCGCCGGTCGGCGTCTTGGTCCCGATCTATCTGATGTTCCGCGACTGGGGGCTTCTTGATACCCGCTTTGGTCTGATCATGGTTCTGTTCTTGATGAACCTGCCGATCATGGTCTGGATGCTTTACACCTACTTCAAGGAAATCCCGACCGACATCCTCGAAGCGGCCCGCATGGATGGTGCAACCCTGCCCAAGGAAATCATCTTTGTGCTGTTGCCCATGGCGGTTCCCGGCATCGCATCGACCATGTTGCTCAACATCATTCTTGCATGGAACGAAGCCTTCTGGACGCTCAACCTCACAACGTCCGATGCAGCCCCGCTGACAGCTTTCATCGCCTCTTATTCAAGCCCGGAGGGCCTGTTCTGGGCAAAGCTTTCAGCCGCATCGACCTTGGCGGTTGCCCCAATTCTCGTGATTGGCTGGTTCTCTCAGAAACAGCTGGTTCGTGGTCTGACATTCGGCGCGGTCAAGTAACCGCAGCCTGATAGCAATCTGGAAAGAAGGAACACCAAAATGGGTGCTATCCGACTGGAGAAAGTCAAGAAAACCTTCGGCACACTCGATGTCATTCCCGGTGTCGATCTTGATATCAATGACGGCGAGTTCGTTGTCTTCGTCGGCCCGTCTGGCTGCGGCAAATCAACGCTTCTGCGTCTGATTGCCGGCCTTGAAGACGTCACCGATGGCAAAATCCTGATCAATGGTACGGATGTCGCGACCGAGGCCCCGGCCAAACGTGGTCTGTCCATGGTCTTTCAGTCCTATGCGCTCTATCCGCATATGACGGTCTATAACAACATTGCGTTTGGCCTGAAAATGGCGGGCGAAAGCAAGGAAGTTATCGAAGAGAAAGTCCAGTCTGCGGCCAAGATCCTTAACCTGACCGACTATCTCGAACGCCGCCCAAGTGCGCTTTCGGGTGGTCAGCGTCAGCGTGTCGCGATTGGCCGTGCAATTGTCCGTAACCCGGCGGCCTTCCTGTTTGACGAACCGCTGTCCAACCTTGATGCAGCCCTTCGCGTGAACATGCGGCTTGAAATCACCGGTCTGCATCAGGAACTCAAGACCACCATGATCTATGTGACCCACGATCAGGTCGAAGCCATGACCATGGCCGACAAGATCGTGGTACTTCAGGCCGGTCGTGTTGAACAGGTCGGCAAGCCGATGGAACTCTACAACAGCCCGGCAAACAAGTTTGTCGCAGGCTTTATCGGATCGCCGAAAATGAACTTCCTGGGCGGGGAGCTTGCCAAAAAATACGATTGCCATGAAATCGGCATTCGCCCGGAACATGTCGCGGTCAGCACCGAAAATGGTGAAATCCCGGCAACGGTCAAAATTGCCGAGCATCTCGGTGCAGAAACCTACCTGCATGTCGAGGCCGACGGTTATGGCCCGATGACGGTGCGTGCCACCGGCGAAGTTCCGCTTGGCGAACATGACAAGATTTTCCTGACCCCGGAACAGGATCGCATCCATCGCTTTGATGCCCACGGGCTGGCGCTGGGCAAATCCTGATACGTGCATAAACCGGACCGCAATGTCCCACGAACATTGCGGTCCCGTCTTACCCACCAAGTTACTTGTGAGTCCAAAATGTACCTGAAAAAGTTCGATCTTACCGGCCGTCGGGCCTATGTCACCGGCGGCGGTCGCGCCATCGGCCTGTCCTGCTGCGAAGCCCTTGCCGAGGCAGGCGCCCATGTCATCATCGGCGACATCAGCGAAGGTGTTGCCGAAGAAGGCCGCGATTACCTGAAATCCAAAGGCTATTCGGCTGATATCGACATCATGGATGTCACCAACACCGATCAGGTCCGTGCAAGTGCCGAAAAGATGGCCAAGCAGGGTGGTGTTGACATCCTTGTCAACAATGCCGGTATCGCGCGCTCGGAAACCCCGGCGGAAACCGTGACCGATGAACATTGGCTCAATGTCATTGACGTCAACCTGAACGGTACGTTCTGGTGCTGCCGCGAATTCGGCAAGCAGATGCTCGAAAAGAAAAACGGCGTCATCGTCAATGTCGGTTCGATGTCTGGCTTTATCGTCAACAAGCCGCAGGAACAGGCCTATTACAACGCGTCCAAGGCCGGTGTTCACCACCTGACCAAATCGCTGGCAGCGGAATGGGGCGCACGCGGTGTGCGCGTCAATGCGGTCGCACCGACCTATATCGCGACCCCGCTCAATGAATTCGTGAAATCCAAGCCGGAAATGTATGACGCCTGGATCAATGGCACCCCGATGGCCCGCCTTGGCGAGACCGAGGAAATCGGATCGGTTGTGCTGTTCCTGGCCTCTGACGCTTCCAGCCTGATGACCGGGTCCATCGTTCTGGCAGATGGGGGTTACACCTGCTGGTAAGGCCAGGTGCAACAATTTGACCACATTGTCCTGAAGCTTTTGTGGTCAGCCAGTTCGACGGATAGACGGGGCGCGGATGTGGGACCTGCGCCCCGTTTACCTTATGCTGGATAGGTATTTTGAGAAGTCATTGGCGGGCATCACCTCGACCCCGTCCAGTCCCAAAAAGACCGAAAGACGCATAAGGTTCTCCATGAGCGGCCCGGCAACCTCGCCCGCCTTGGCATGATTTTCCAGATGCGCGCTTTGCACCCGAAGCATCCCTGCCTGCCGATCTGATTTCAAATCAACGCGCGCAACAAATTCGCCGTTTAACATGAATGGCAGAACGTAATAGCCGTATTCGCGTTTCTCGGCGGGGACATAAATCTCGATCCGGTAGGTAAAGCCGAATATCCGCTCTACCCGGTCACGTTCCCACATGACCGGATCAAATGGCACCATCAGGCAGGTCGGCTTGGCGCGTGATCGCGGATTGATATTGGGATCAAGATAGCCCGGCTGTTTCCAGGCTTCGACATCCGCGCGCAGCAACCGGCCCTCTTCGACAAGTCGCGCCAGACAGACCTTGGTTTCATCGGTTGGCAGGCGGAAATATTTGCGCAGATCAATCTCGGCGGCGACCCCCATGGCGGCAATGCCCTTGCAGATCAGATCGCACATGGCATCCTGTCGATCGCGGTCGGGTTCGTGTGCTGCGTCACCGATAATCCGATGCGGCAAATCATATTCGCGTTCAAAGCTGCTGCGCCGTTTGCGCGCCATCACCTGACCGCTCCAGAACAGGTACTCCATCGCGGTTTTGGTGTTTGACCATCCCCACCATTTTTCGCGGCGAGCGCCTTCGGTCTCAAGCTCGCTGGCGGCAACAGCACCTTCCTGATCGATGTGGCGCAAAAGGTTATCAATCAGATCGGGTTGTTCGCGTTGAACGCGCGCAATATTCCCCCAGGTACCCATGCCCTGCTCGGCATCGCGCATCCGCCAGCGATACAGATGATAATCCTCAACCGGGATCATCGATGCTTCATGGCCCCAATATTCAAACAGTTTGCGCTGACGCGCCGTCCCCCATACCAGCTCATCAAGCAATTTCGGGTCATAGACCCCCAACCTTGAGAAGACCGGCATGTAATGCGCACGCGTCAGGACATTGACGCTGTCGACCTGCAACATGTTGGTCGCCCGGATGGCCTTTAAGATCCGGCGCTTGGTCACATCCCGGTCCGGGTTGGCCGCGAACCCTTGCCCGACAAGGGCCAGGTTGCGCGCCTGTTTGGTCGAAATCGATACGGTCGGGGACGGGATGGCGGCACTGTCAATCGGCATCAAAACACACATAAATTCTGAATGGAAACAGGGTGATACTACCATATACTCCTGACAATTCCGTCAGGACGATTTCACCGATCAGTGACGTCACATGCTTGACCGGATTTGCCTGCACTCATAGGCTCACGACACCAACGACAAAAACAGGACAGCCCGAATGACCACCCCGCAGATCATGATTCTGGCCGTACTGCTTGGCACTGTTGTGCTGTTCCTGTGGGGACGCTGGCGTCATGACATGGTCGCCATGGCATCCCTTCTGGTCTGTGTGGTTTTGGGGCTGGTCCCGACCGGTGAAGCCTTTATCGGCTTTGGCCATCCCGCCGTGATCACGGTTGCCTGTATCCTGATCCTGTCATCCGCCCTGCAAAGGTCGGGGGCGGTCGATACGCTGTCGCGCACCGTTCTGCCGCAATCGGCGGGCCCGTTTGTCACCATGGCAGCGCTTAGCTTGCTCGCAGCCATCCTGTCTGCCTTTATGAACAATGTCGGGGCACTCGCCCTTTTGATGCCGATTGCCCTGCAAATCGCCAACAAACAAAGCTTGCCACCCGGCAAAATCCTGATGCCGTTGGCGTTTGGTTCGATCCTTGGCGGGATGACCACCCTTATCGGGACACCGCCCAACCTGATCGTCTCGGGTTTTCGCGCCGAGGCCACCGGTTCGGGCTTTTCGATGTTTGATTACAGCCCGGTCGGGATCGCCATTGCGCTTGCCGGATTGCTGTTTGTCATTCTCCTTGGCCGCTTTCTGGTGCCAACCCGCGAACGTGCCGGTGCCGAAGGGTTTGAAACCGGGTCGTATTTGACTGAGGCCCGCATTACCGAGGGCAGCAAGTCCATCGGCATGTTCCTGCGCGAAATCAATGACGAGCTTGAAAAATCAGACGCGCAGGTGATTGGCCTGATCCGCAACGAGCGCCGCATTCCCGCACCAAGCCCCTATCGCGAACTTCAACAGGACGACATTCTCCTGATTGAAGCCGAACCCGAAGGACTGGCAAGCGCGCTTTCCGGCCTTGAACTATCCCTTGAGGCCGAACTGCGCAGCGAAGAAGCCAGTGCCGAACAAAAGGAAGAGGCCAAGGAACAGGTCCGCGCCCAAAAGGCGCAAAGGGCGGCTGAAAAATCCGGCGACGCGCCAAAAGGCAGTGGCGATAAGGATGACACGTCAAAGTCGGACAAAAAGGAGCCTGATGCGGAAAAACGCGCGCTTCAGTCCGACGACATCTCGTTGATAGAGGTTGTGGTCCTGCCGAACGCATCCTTCATCGGGCGATCTGCCGCCGATATCCGCATTCGCAGTCGCTACGGCATTAACCTGCTCGCCCTGTCGCGGCAGGGACAACGTTCGATGTCACGCTTGCGAACCATGAAAATGCAGGCGGGCGATGTGCTCTTGATGCAGGGATCCCCCGCAGCCGTCAGCGAATTCGCCAATCGTCTAGGCTGCGCCCCCCTGGCAGAGCGCGAACTTCACCTTGGCGACAAGACCCAGGCGCTCAAGGCCAGCGCGATCATGGCAATCGCCATCGCGCTTGCCGCCTTTGGCATCGTTCCGGCTGCTGTGTCGTTTGCGATGGGCGTGTTGGCATCTCTGCTGGTGGGCGTGGTATCCACACGCACCCTTTATGATGCCATTGACTGGCCGGTGATCGTCTTGCTTGCGGCCCTGATCCCGGTTGCCAACGCGATGGAAAGTACCGGCAGTGCGGATCTGATTGCGCGTTTCCTGCTTGAATCCGTCGCACAGGGAAGCCCGCCAATCGCCCTTGCCCTGATCCTTGTTGTCACCATGACGCTATCGGATTTCATGAACAATGCCGCCACCGCGGCTGTGATGTGCCCAATTGCGATTGGCAGTGCCGCCCAACTGGGTGCCAGTTCCGACCCGTTCCTGATGGCGGTCGCGATTGGCGCATCCTGCGCCTTCCTGACCCCGATTGGCCATCAGAACAACACCCTCATCCTCGGCCCCGGCGGCTTCCGATTCAGCGACTATTGGCGGCTTGGCCTTCCGATTGAAATCATCGTGGTTGCAGTTGGCGTGCCTATGCTGCTTTGGGTCTGGCCATTATGAGGTAGAACTCATCGCAGCTATTCGGGCGCCACCCAAATTGATGCCAGTTATTGAAATTTCTTCGCTGCTTGAAGAACCGCTGACTGAATTCGCGGCATTGTGCTCGCCATGTAAACCGGCATCTTTTTCACAATTGAAACACCCTCAGGCGATCCATAAAAATCTGCAAGAGCGTTCAATTCATTAGTCGTAAAATGCTCAGTCATTGAAGTCACGATCAAGCTCTCAAGCTTCTGCATATCTAGTGCTTGTGACATAAATTGAATGAACTCCTGCCGCTTATCTTCAGGAACAGTCAATGCAATCTGCCCCACCGTTTCATTCATCATCTGTGGCAAATTAAAGATTTTTGCATACCGCTCAGCAGCTTCCAATTTCGCTTCTGATGTATCCTGCGCAAACGTAGGGTTAGATAAAGCGACCACAGTCAGAAAAGCCAAGAGCAGAGCGAGCCCCTTTAGACCAGAATAACAAATTCTTTCTCTTAAAATTTTCATACTTTCCTCCATAGATTTAATGTTGCTCAGCTCGGCACGAGATTACCGCCTTATAGTCGCGACTTAACCAGCTTACATCCCTTTATAGTGAAATCCCAATAGCCCAATTGAACAGCTCAGTCCTTATCGAACTTGGTGGCCTAGTCTACCGATTGAAATCATCGTCGTCGCCGTCGGGGTGCAGATGATTCTATGGGTTTGGCCACTTTAGTTTGTCACGGTCGCTTTCATCGACGACCCATGAAACGAACTTTGCGGCGTAGCTTTCTGAACCGCCATCACCCCCACGGGCTCTGATGGCGAAGTAGCCATATCCGTTGCGATAGCTGCGTCCGAATGGCTCGACAAGGATGCCAGCGCTCAGCGCCTCTGTTACCAATGGCCTTCCCACGAGTGCCATGCCCTGTCCGGCAATTGCCGCCTGAACGACAGCATTGTAATCGTTAAACCGCGCACCACCGCCAAGCGGTAAATCCGGTCCACCGACAAGGCGCAACCATCGTCGCCAACTGACCTGAATTTGCGCTGACTGCGTCCAGTCAAAATGCAGCAAGGGAAACTCGGCAAGCCGGGCAACATCAAGCGGACGGTTCTGATCGGGGATCAATGAAGGACTGCAAACGGCAATGGTTTCATCTTCGAAAAACCTGATCGCATTCAGATCGTCGCCAACGTCGTGTGTATAACGTAACGCGACATCCGTATGCCCATGCGCCACATCGGCAAAACGCGTTGTTGAATCAAGAAGAATATCGATCTCGGGATTGTCCGCCTGAAACCGGCCAAGCCGCCCCACAAGCCAGACCTGCGCAAAGGACGGATCAACCGAAATTCTCAGTTGGTGCCGTCCATCATATTCCCGAATTTTGCGCACCCCGGCGCTAAGATTTTGAAATGCGACATGAAGCTCGGCCAGACCTGCTTCGGCGGCTTGGGTGATGGCGACGTTTCGACCGTCGCGAATAACCAGATCCTGACCAATCACGTCTTCCAAACCACGTACCAACTGATGAACGGCCGCCGGACTGACACCGAGTTCCTCTGCCGCCAGTTGGAAGCTTCCGTGTCGGGCCACAGTTTCCAAGGCGCGGATGGATTTAAGGGATGGCAACCACCCTGTTGCCTCAGACTTTAGTTTTTCTGAATTCATATCGCATTTCAAATGACTGGCTTCTATTCAAATCCTGCAAGAACATTGGATCAGAATATCCACAGCTCGACAATCACAACTTAATAGAACTTAAACGTGAAACATAAACATCTGCTTCTGGCGACCCTGATGTCGGTGATTTTTGGCATGGGCTGGGTTCTGGCCAAGTCCACACTCGACTACTTCCCGCCCATCCTTTTGGCGGCATTTCGCTTTGGGGTCGCGGCCATTGTCTTGATCTGGTTTGTCAAACCGCCATACGGCCAGATGCGCAACATCATGATCATTTCGGTTCTGGCGATTACGGTGCCCTACGCCATGATCTATATGGGCCTAAAGGACCTTGATGCGTCGACAACCATTCTTCTGGTCCAACTCGAAGCGCCGGTTCTGATTATGCTCGGTGCGATTATGCTTGGAGAAATGCCGGGCTACCGAAAAGCCATCGGAACCATGATCGCCTTTTCTGGCATCGTTCTGATCGCTGGTGATCCGCAAATTCGAACCAACATTATCGCGGTTGCCTGGGTCTTGGGCAGCATCCTGACATGGGCTGTCGGGCAGATCAAAATCCGCAAACTGGGCGAAACAGGCGGATTGCGCAATCTGGCCTGGATATCTGCCTTTGCATCCCCGCAACTGCTTTTAATCTCTGCATTTTTCGAAAAGGATCAGATCGACTTGATCGTTAATGCTGCGCCAACGATCTGGGTAACAGTGATCTACCTTGGCACGGTCATGACTGCCGGTGGTATTGGCATCTGGTATCACCTGATCGGGAAATACCCGGTGGCATTTGTCAGTCCGTTTTTGTTGCTCGTACCTGTCACCACAATCCTTGGCGGGGTTTTATGGCTTGATGAGGATCTGACGCGGATGTCGCTGATTGGCGGTGCTGTCGTCATTGCAGGCGTCGCGCTTGTCATTGTTGAACGCCCGACAGCATTCACTCCATATAACGCGGGCATCACCGACAAATAGCATTACACGACAAGAAAAAGGGCAGCCAATGGCTGCCCTTTGCAATTTCGATATGGTCGCGCTGCTTAACTGTCAAAACCAAGGTTCGGCACCGCAACGCCATTTGCACGGCAGGCGGAAATCAGGGTGTTGTTCAGCAAACATGCAATGGTCATCGGGCCAACCCCGCCCGGAACCGGGGTAATCGCACCGGCAACCTTGGAGGCGGTTTCAAACTCGACATCGCCGACCAGCTTGGTCTTGCCGTTTTCACCGTCAATGCGGTTAATGCCGACATCAATCACGGTCGCCCCAGGCGCAATCCAGTCACCCTTGACCATGTTCGGGCGACCAACAGCGGCAACGACGATATCGGCACGGCGGACTTCTTCAGGAAGGTCGCGGGTGCGTGAATGCGCAATCGTCACCGTGCAGCTTTCCTTCAGCAAAAGCTGCGCCATCGGCTTGCCGACGATGTTCGAACGACCGACCACGACCGCACGTTTGCCCGACAGATCGCCGAGCGTGTCTTTCAGCAACATCAGGCAGCCATACGGCGTGCAGGGCGCGAAACCTTCGCCGCCCGTCGCCAGTGCACCGGCATTGACCACGTGGAAGCCATCAACATCCTTGGCCGGATCGATGGCAGCCAGAATGGCCTGTTCGTCAATGTGTTTGGGTACAGGAAGCTGACACAGGATGCCATGGACATTTTCATCAGCATTAAGCTTGGCGATCAGCGCGAGAAGATCTTCCTCGCTGGTGTCGACCGGAAGCTTGTGCTCATAGGAATTCATGCCGCATTCAAGGGTCTGTTTGCCCTTGTTGCGCACATAGACCTGACTGGCCGGGTCCTCGCCGACCAGAATGACGGCCAGACCCGGGGTTACGTCATGTTCGGATTTAAGCTTCGATACTTCGGCAGTGATGTCTTCGCGCAATTTGGCCGCGAAGGCCTTGCCGTCGATGATTTTTGCGTCACTCATATGTCTGTCCGCCCCGTGAGTTGGGATATTTTCGCCATCAGCTCTTCGGGATTTCCCTCGATCAGCAGCGTTTTGGTGCGATCGGTTTGCCCGGAAACAATCCTGACCGACGATTTAGGACATTTGGCCGCTTTTGCCAAAAGTTTTATCAGCGCCTGATTGGCCTTGCCGTTTTCCGGCACGGCCGTCACCGACACCTTTAGCTGCTCCTGCCCGTTGGCATCGACCATGACATCCCCGATCGCGTTGCGCGATGCCTTTGGCGTCAGCCTGACAAACAGTCGAACCCCTGATGGCTCGGACCGTAACACGGGCAATTGATCAGACATTGTCTAAATGAGACAATTTAATAGGTGAAATGAGACATTCGGGTCAGGACCTAAAAGCCGACCAGCGCCATCCGGACATCGGTCTGGATCAGCATATTGGCAAATTGCAGGACCAGGATCAGGATGATCGGCGAGATATCAATGCCACCAAGATCGGGCATGATCCGCCGGATCGGGCGCAATGCCGGTTCGGTGACACGATAGAGGAAATCACCGACCATATAGACGAACCGGTTGCTGGTATTGATGACGTTGAACGCCACAAGCCATGACAGGATTGCAGATGCAATCAGCATGAAAATGTAGATACCCACCACAGTGTCAATCAGCCAGAAAATCGCCAGCATCGCCGCTCCTTACAATCGCCGGGCGCACAGATGCTTTGGGCCCGGAAAGATGTTTGCACGCAGCAAAACCTAGTCGGCAATTGCGCCCAACGCAAGCTCAGAGCGTTGATTTTGGTGCAATTCGTGCCAAGTTTTCATCGCTTTGTGATCATGCTCACCAACCGGCTTGCCAAATGCCCTGCCAGAAACTGTCAGGAGATGTCAGTCCCACCCGGATTACAGCTTGCGAGGCGGGATGCTTCAACGCCAGAATGCCCGCGCCAGAAGGAGGAATTCGCATGCAAAATACCGATCATTCGCGCTGTGGCTGGGCACTGACCCACGCCGACAAACCGTTCTATGTCGAATACCATGACAGCGAATGGGGTGTTCCGGTGCATGATGACCGGCATTTCTTTGAAATGCTGATCCTTGAAGGCGCGCAGGCGGGTTTGAGCTGGCTGACCATTCTGGCACGGCGTGACACCTATCGGGCGGCTTATGACAATTTTGATGTCAACAAGGTCGCGGCCTACGATGATGCCAAGAAAGAAGCCCTTCTGGCCGATCCGGGGATTATTCGAAATAAATTAAAAGTCGCGGCGTCTATTCAAAATGCGCAAACATTCCTCAATATCCAGAAAGAGTTCGGAAGCTTCGATTCCTATATCTGGTCATTTGTAGGAGGAAAGCCGGTGATCAATCACTGGAAGGCCATGTCGGACGTGCCGGTTTCGACCGAACTCAGTGACAAGATTTCCAAGGATCTGAAAAAACGCGGCATGAAATTCGTCGGTACCACGATCATCTATTCCTTCCTGCAGGCCACCGGGATCGTCATGGACCACACCAGCGATTGTTACCGTTATGCCGAGCTTTCCTGAGAGGAGCCACGTAACAACAGGCTGGTTTCAAGGGTAACGGTTTTACCCGGTTTATCTGATAATGCCATTTCGGCGGCCAGCCGACCCTTTTCAACCGAATCCTGATGCATGGTGGTAAGCGGCGGGTCGGTGCGTTCGCCAGCGGGAATGCCATCAATACCAATGACCTTAAGATCAGCCGGCACCTTGCGCCCGATCGCGCGTGCGGCATCAATTGCACCGATGGCAATCACATCCGACATCGCCAGAATACCGTCAATTTCCGGGTGGTCTGAGAGAAGTTCGGTCGTCATTCTGGCACTGTGATCGGACTGATTGTCGCATTCGATATGCACGACATCACTTGCCTTAATGCCGGCGGCCTCAAGGGCCGCGTGATAGCCAGCCAAGCGTTCACGGACCACACGATGGCTGGCCGCCCCCAGACGGTTGGGGGTCATCGGGCCGAAATGGTCATGCTCGGTCGCCTGTAGTGACAGAATGGCGAACTTCGAGGCCCCGCAATCAAGCAAATGCTGCGCAGCATTTTTTGCTGCAGAAAAGTCATCAAGCACCACCGTGCCGGCCGCCCCGGCAATGTCGGTATCGATGCTGATCAGGGGCTGATTGCGGCGCTGAATGGCTTTGATGATGTCGTTATTATCGGAATAGCAATGTACCAGAAAGGCATCGACCGCAGCATTGTTGACGGCTGTGATCGCCTGTTCGGGGTTCTCGGCGGAAATGATCATGACATTGACAGCATGGCGCGCGCATTCACGCCCGATCCCGCGCAGCAATTCAATCGCCACCGGATCGGTAAAGGCATATTCAAGATTATCCGGAAAGACCACGCCCAGCGCCCCCGCCTTGCCGGTACGTAGCATCCGCGCCATGACATGCGGCCCACGATAGCCAAGTTCACGCGCGGCTTCAAAAATGCGTTCACGTACTTCCGGGCGGACCAGATCGGGCTTGCCAAAGGCATTGGAGGCTGTTCCTTGCGAAACCCCGGCCGCCTTGGCGACATCCAGAAGTTTTACGCGTTTTGCCATGCGTACCCTATCCTCAAAACCGTCATTATCCGCTTGATTTGGTGACACTATAGCCAGAAGCAGGGGCGCACGGCCAGAAGACATTGCCGCACGTTGACCAAGCGCCCTATCGGCTTTCCGGGCGGGTGTTGCGGAAGGTCAGGTTAATTCGCGGGCCAACCTGCCGGGCGGTCTTTGGCAATTGATGCAGCCAGCAATGCTGTGTTGCCCCTGACATGATCAGAGCCGAGTTATGCGGCAGATCTATACTGACGCGATCACCGGTTTTCTTGTGGCGAAAATGAAACCGGCGTTCCTGCCCGAAAGTCAGGCTGGCAATCACCGGATTTTCGCCCAGAACGTCCTCGTCATCGGCATGCCATGAAACGCTGTCGCGTCCGTCTCGATATTGGTTCAGCAGGACGGTGTTAAAGGATGCGCCCGCGAGTTCTTCGGCAAGTACCCTCAACGGTGCGACGATAGAGGGAAACGGGCTTGCCGGGTGATAAACCCCGCTATAGCGATAGGCGACCTCGCCATACCATGCGGTCAGGCGCGGGACCGGGATTTCCTTGCCATGAATTCTGGCGGTTTCCTGCTGCCAGACAATGTTGCTTTGAAGCCGGGCAAAGGTCTTGTCGGCTTCATCCTCGTCCATGATGTCACGCAGCAACAGCACTTCGCCATCAAAGGGCAAAAGGTTGCGTGGTGGTTCATTGGCAAACAGATCGCCGGTCATGGTTTTCCCCGGAATTCAGATTGCCAAAGACCTAGGATGAAAGATCAGGAAACTCAAGCCACAGTTCGCTGATATATGCGTTTTTGCGCAGGGTTCTAGCCGTTCACCAGCGCCACTCCGGTTTCATTGGCGTAGCGTTCGACATCCTCGACACTCAGTCCCGCCGCGCTATAGAGATTGATGGTTTCAAGTTCCAGATCGGTTTCGGAATCGGCAAGCGATTGCAGCGATGTGGTCAGGCTGCGCTGGGAATCCAGCACATCAAGGAAATCCGACAGCCCCTGAACATAGCGCACGCGCGACTGTTCAAAGGCGTCACGGTGATATTGCACCGATGCGATCAGGCTGTCGCGCTGGGCAACTGCACCTACATAGCCGTAAATCGCACTTTCGACTTCCTCAATCGCATTCAAAAGCGTCTGACGATAGGTCAGAAAGGCTTGTTCTGCCTCTTCTTCGGCAACGGTGATATTCGCACGCCGTTCACCACCATCATAAAGGGTCGCATCAATCAGCGCACCGATGGCCGCCATCGCAGTCCGCACAATCGGGCCGGTACCATAACCGGTCACACCAAGGGCGAGTGATCCATCAAGGGAGAGTTCCGGATAGAGCGTCGCAGTCTCCACCCCGATCTGCGAGGTCGCAGAAATCAGCGCCAGTTCGGCCGCCCGCACATCGGGCCGACGGCGCAGCAAATCGGCCGGGATGCCAATGGGCGGGCTGCTTTGAAATTCGGGCAGTGGCGATGGATCAAGCAGCAAGTCACGATGGGTGCCCGGTTGTGCGCCGACCAGAATGGAAATCGCATTGATTGATCGATCAATGGTGGTTTGCAGGGTCGGAACCGTCGCTTCAAGATCAGCGACCTCGGCGCGTGCACGCGACAGATCAAGCTCGGAACCAAGACCGGTTTGCAACCGCACCTCGACGATATTGCTGGTCTGGCGTTGCAGATCAAGCGAGTCCTGCAAAAGGGCCAGACGGCGCTGTGCGCCGCGCAGTTCGATATAATTTCGGATGATGTCGGCAATCATCGTGCGATAGACATCTTCGCGCAAATAAACCTGTTGCAGATAGTCGGCCTCGGCGACTTCTTCCTCGCGCGTCTGACCACCCCAGATATCGGCCGTCCAGGAAAGATCAATACCAGCCCCATAGCCAATATCGGTTACCTGATCGCCACTGGCACGGCTGGATGTCGACCGGCTGGCCGAGCCGTCAAGCGATGCCCCGACGGTCGGACCATTGGCGCCCGCAACACCGCGCGCAGTTGCGGCGGCCGCACGGATGCGGCTTATGGCGATCTGAAGGTCGATATTATTCTCGACTCCTTCATTCATCAGACGATTTAAAACCGAGTCGGTCGTGCTTTCCCACCAACGGCCTTGTTCGGTTTGATTGGCGGCAATCACCGGGATTTCCGGGGTATAGGCGCCAACCAAATCGAAGTTCGGTGCGGTGTAATCCGGCCCCACCGATTGGCAGCCAGCCAGTGCGAGCAGAAGTGCAAGTCCCGAAATCTTGGAAATGTGAGGATTGTTCATATTACTTCGCACTTCCTTGAAGACCGCCACTTTCAGGTTCATTCGCCACATGCGATGCCGCCTCGCCGTGATCGGGAATGGCTTCTGCGGCACGCAGCTGGGATTGCAGTTTCTTGCCGCCATCGGCACGGGCTGACACCAGCGGGGCCAGCAACAGATACAATACCGGAGTCAGAAACAGGGTATAAACCGTGGCGATACCAAGACCGCCAAACACCACCCAGCCAATGGCCGCGCGTGCCTCGGCCCCGGCACCGGTGCCAAGAACAAGCGGCAAGCCGCCAAGCACCGTCGAGATCATGGTCATCATGATCGGGCGCAAACGAACCATGGCCGCATCATGCACGGCTTCGCGCACGGACTTTCCGGCATCGCGAAGCTGATCGGCAAATTCAACAACCAGAATCCCGTTCTTGGCCATCAGACCTACCAACATCACAAGCCCGATCTGGCTATAGATATTGATCGAGGTGCCGCTAAGGGCCAGCGCATAGATGGCCGCAGCCAGACCAAAGGGCACAGTCAAAACCACCACCAGGGCGGAGGTAAAGCTTTCGAACTGGGCGGCCAGAACCAGCAACACAACGAGCACAGCAATCAGGAAAGTGATCTGCACATCATTGGCGGTTTCACCCAGTGCGGCGGCATTACCAAGGAACAGAATGCCGACACCGGGAGGCAATAACTGGTCGCCTACGGCGTTCACATCTGCCACCGCCTCAGCCAATGTATAGCCCGGCGTCAGATTGGCCGAAATGGTCACCGCGCGTTGCTGCCCTTCGCGTTCAAGTTCGGAGGCGACGGCTTCCTCGGTCAAGGTGATCACCGAAGACAGCGGCAGGATGCGGCCATTGGTGCCGGTGACAAACAGGTTTTCAAGATCAGACGGATCATTGATGCTGCCAAGCGTGCTGCGCAACTTGATCGGCACGTTCTGGTCATCGACGTTGATTTCTGTGACTTCATAGCCCTCGATCATGGCACGCAAGGTGGTATCGAGTTCCTCAATCGGGATGCCGAGATCAAAGGCACGTTTGCGATCAATATTGACCAGAAGCTGTGGCTGGGTGGTCTGATAGGAGACCCGAAGACCGGTGAGCCCGGGATAGTTTGCCTCGATCTCTTGCTGCATGGCGCGGGCATTTTCGGCCAGCGTGCGATAGCTTGTCCCGGTCAGGGCGAATTCAAGTCCTTCGCCGGTGCCACCGCGCAAACCAAGACTATTGGGTTTCCAGACATAGGCCTGCACACCGGGAATCGCATTCAGGTCACCCCGGATCGATGCGGTAATTTCCTGTTGGGTTCGCGTGCGTTCTTCCCACGGTTTCAGCGGCGCGATCACAAGGGCCCGGTTCGGATCCCACAGGCCAACGATGGTGTAGACGTTATAGGCGTCTCCCGCCTCGACCACCGGACGCAGGATGTTTTCAACTGTTTCGACCTGACGGTCCATATAGTCGATCCCGACACCATCCGGCCCACGCATGGAAACCAGAATACGTCCGCGATCCTCATCGGGCAGCAATTCCTGCGTGACGCTGGTGTAGACACCAAAGGCAAGCCCGCCCGAAACGATACAGATCATCAGGGTGATGACCGGGCTGCCAAGCGCTGCTTCAAGAATGCGGCGATACACACCTGCACAGAAGAAACCGAAACGCTCCAACATGTTGGGGGCATCATCGGTTTTGCCGTCATGCGGATCGATATGCTTAAGGCGCGAGGCCAGCATCGGACACAGTGACAGCGCAATAAAGGAAGAAACCGCCACCGCAAAGGCCAGCACAAAACCGAATTCGCGGAAAAGACGCCCGGCTGTACTGGGCAAAAACGAAATCGGCACGAAAACCGAAATCAGCGTGAGGGTTGTTGCCACCACCGCAAAGAAGACCTGTCGCGATCCCAACACGGCCGCGGCCATGGCCCCGAGCCCCTGATGACGGCGGCGCTGGATGTTTTCCAGAACGACAATCGCGTCATCGACAATCATGCCGGTCGCCAGAACAAGCGCCAGAAGGGTCAGGATGTTGATCGAAAAGCCCATCGCCCAGATAGCGGCGACCGTGCCGATCAGGGCAATCGGGATGGTGATGGTCGGGATCAGGGTTGCGGTAAAGGAGCGCAGGAACAGATAAAGCACCGCGATCACGATCGCCACGGCGAGAGTGAGGCTAAAGATCACCTCCCACAGCGCGCCTTCGATAAAGACCGCATCATCGGAGTTCACGAAGACATCAAGGTCGTCATATTGCTCATTCAAACGATCGACGACGTCGCGTACACCGTTGGAAATGGCGATGGTGTTTGATTGTGCCTGACGGGTGATGGAAAGCCCGATCACGGTGCGGCCATTCAGCCGCACATAGGACGATGCATCGTCAGGGCCGTAATAGATATCGGCAACATCACCCAAAAGCACGCTGTCGCGCACCAGCATCTGATTGAGCTTGTCGACTTCCCAGACCGACGCATCCGCCCGGACAAACAGTTTCTGATCCGATGATTCAAAGCTACCGGCCGGAATATCAAACTGTGCGGTGCGCAAAAGATCGGCCACATCCTGAACCGACAGGCCATAGCTTGCCATACGCAGCGGATCAACGCGGACATGCAGTACACGTTCGCGATCACCGTTTACACCGACCTCTGCCACGCCGGGCACAGACAGCAAGGACGGGCTGATCTGGTCTTCGACAATGTTTGCGAGTTCTTCTTCGGTCAGGCTATTGCTGACGACTGCAATGCGCATGATGGCGCTGGCGTCGGCGTCGGCCTTGACCACGCGAATGTTTTCGACCCCGTCAGGCAGGCTGCGTTCGGCCCGGCTGATCGCTTCGCGGATGTCGCTGGCAGCATCGTTGATTTCGACATCGGGGTAAAATTCGATGCGAATGCGGGCATTGGCTTCTTCGCTTTGCGAACTGATTTCCTTGATGCCACTGACGCGCGATGCCGCACTTTCGATAATGCCGGTCACTTCGGAATCGACCGTTTCGGGTGATGCCCCGTCATAGTCCGCCGTTACGGTAATGGTCGGGCGGTCCACATTGGGCAGTTCGCGAATTTCCACACCCAGCATCGCGGCCAACCCGGCGAGGATGATCAGCATGGCGACCACACTGATCAGAACAGGGCGCCGGATACTAAGGGATGCAAGATCCTTTTGGTCGTGATTATCGGAACCTGTCGTCATGATCAGGACCCCTCGCCAGCGCCTTCGCGGGTGGCGACACCACCAGTGCCGGATGGATTGGTATCACCGCGAATGGTTGCCGATACCGTCCGACCGGGACGCAGACGCAAGACACCTTCAACCACGACCAGATCGCCCTCGGAAATCCCGCCATCAAGCAGGATGCGGCCATTGGTGCGTTTCACAACCCGGACCGGAACACGCGAGACCTTGTCTTCGTCGTCAATACGCCAGACATAGGTGCCTTCATCGCCCCACAGGACCGAGATTTCAGCAACTGCGGGATATTGTTTGCCTTCGATATCGACATAAACCGCAAAGGACATCCCGGCCAGCAATCGACCATTGGGGTTGGGCACACGGGCACGCACGGCAAAGGTGCGGCTTTCAGGGTCAATGCGGCTACCGATGGATTCAACCACACCTGTGAATTCTTCGCCCGGCAGGCTCCAGGTTTCGACCCTGACTGACTGGCCGGGACGGACATTGTCAAACCGGGTTTCGGCGACTTCGAAGTCGACCAGAATGCTTTCGATATTATCCAGGGTGACGATGGCAGTGGAGCTGTCCACGCGGTCGCCTGATTCAACCTGCGGAATGCCAACAATGCCATCAAAGGGTGCCAGAATGGTGCGATCAGCCAGATTGACCTCGGCCTGATCAAGGGCAATGCGGGCCTCTGCCAAAGTGGTGCGAGCACTGTCGACTTCGCTTTCGGCAACAGCCCCTAGCGGTCGGGCCTTTTCATAGCGCGCAAGAAGCTGTTCGGCATCACGGGCCTGAACGGCGGCGAGATCTCGGGCAAGGCGTTCGCGCTCGGAATCCAGAATGACAAGAACCTGACCTTTGGTCACCTTGTCGCCAGCCCGAACCAGCACATCGGCAACTTCACCCGACACCGCCGGATAGATCGAAACGCCAAGGGCTGATTTGCCTGTGCCGACAGCTTCGACAACGGTTTTTTCATCCATCAGGCTGGCATATTCGGCGATCACAGGAAGACTGCGCTCCCCGCCGCCACGCTGTTGCGCGTTCGCAGGTTGCGCATCGGGCGCAATCAACGCCGCGATATCGTCTTTGGCAAAGATATAGGCAGAGGCCGCAACTGCAATCAGTGCAACACCTGCGATCAGAAGCGTTGATTTACGCGCCATCACATTGATACTTCCAAGTCGGGCTGACCAAACAACCTTGTTCCCGTTCCGGAAAAGTGCCGATAATTCAATTCAGTACAGATCGTCAGCCCAATTCTGTGAGCGAGATACCGTTACACCGAACGATATTGCAACCTGCCGGTCGGAACCACACAAAAAGTGTATCAGAAACGTCGCAGTTTGTATCTTAACTGCAGACAATCTCTGCGTTTTTCAGACCGGTTTGGCCAAAGACATCTGGCCTGCACACCCTCTATACGGTGTGCAGGCCCGTGTCGTTCAACTTTGAATTACAGCAATCAGATCGCCTGCCTCCCAAAGGACAATCAGGCGGCACCGCGCTGTCGCTCTTGCGGGAAGGCCACCAGATTGTCGTCATTCCAATTGATGGCATCTTCGATATTGGCTTCATCGGCATCGGCGTCTTCATTGCTTGCGGCAGATGCCACCGCGCGATCAAGGGATGCTGTGAGTTCGGTCACATTGCGATCGACCTCGTCGGCACGACGGTTAAGATCAAGACTGAGCTTGCGGGTGCCTTCGATGTCTTCGGATACGGCACCGATAGCGGTGGCAACATTGCGCACGGCATCACCGGCAAGCGCAATCGCGCCTGTAATTTCCTCGGTCTCGCGGCGTTGATGTTCAACATCGCCGGCGACCTCTTCGGAAATCGACATCATGGATTGTACGGTGACCCCGACATCTTCCATCGACGTTACACAGCGATCCGTCACCGACCCCATCGCATTGACATGTTCGGTGATTTGTTCAGTTGCGCGTTCGGTTTGGCTGGCAAGGTTTTTGACCTCGGCCGCGACCACAGCAAAGCCCTTGCCGGCATCCCCGGCACGGGCGGCCTCAATCGTGGCATTGAGTGCCAGCATATTGGTCTGCCCGGCAATGCCGCGGATCAGATCGACAATCTGTTCGATGCTGCTTGCTACTTCGCGCAGGTCATCAACAGCCTTGGCCGATTCTTGTGTCGAGCCGACGGCAGTCTGAGCAATTTCACGTTGATGTTCGACCCGGTTGGCAATCGAGCCGATGGCTTCGCGCAGACGGTTGGCGGCATCGCCAATGGCATTGGAATGTGACTGGCTATCCTGTGCAGCACTGGTTGCCATTTCAGTCTGTCCGGTGACGCGTTCGGCGGCCGCGGCGACTTCGACCACGGCTTCGCGCATGCGGGTCACCTGATGATTGACCGATTTGACAAGGCCGGTGGTCTCGCCTTCGATGGTTTCGGCCATGGCACCGAGCGAGGCACGGCGTTTTTCTTCCTCAAGGCGCTGAAGCGTGATGCGTTCTTCGGCCATTTTTTCGATCTTGAGCGCATTTTCGCGGAAGATCGCCACCGTCCGTGACATGGCGCCGAATTCGTCACGGCGTTTAATGTCGACAAGCGCAATATCAGTATCGTTCTCGCTTAGTCGGGTCATGTCACCATTCACCCGTTTAAGCGGGCGCAGGATGCTCATGGCAATTCCAAGTGCCAGCGCAACCGCAATCAGAACGCCAATGGCAGCAACCACAATGTTGGTCAGGGCCGAGTTTTCTGACTGGCTGTGGGCGGCCTCGACAAGGGCTGTCTGATTGGCCATGGCCTCAGCCCGGATATTCTGGGTGATGGTTTGCACTTCACGCACGGCGGATTTGAAATCATCCATCGATTGACGGAACCCACCGATGGAGCCTTCAAGCTGATTGGCCCCCTGTTTGAGCAGGTCGTTATCGCGCAGCGCATAGGAAAACAGCTTTTTGTCGCTGCGCTTTAAACCGTCAAATGATGATTTGATTTCTTCCTGCAGATCGGTCAGCGCCGAGGTTCCTGCCCGCGCGGCGTCAAGGGATTCCGAGGTGCGCAAGATCGGGTATTGCAGGGAGTTGACGATAGCAGCGAGATTGGCGCTACCGAGTTTGTCGGCATATTTTTCGGCAATGGCCGGATCACGCTTGTTGATGAACTCTTCGAGTTTGGCGGCCGACTTGCCGAGTTGGTTGGCACCAAGCAACATGGTTTCCGACGCCGCAGAAAGGTTTTCCGCGCGCAGCACCAATGGCTCAAGGGTTGCGATATAATCGGCACTCAGACTTTCAAGCGCATTGGCGCGATCCGTATTGCCGTTTTCACGCAGTTTGGCCACCAGGGTCGCACCGCTTTGTTCCGCCATTTCGCGGATGGTGGTGATCCCGTCGCGATCAAGCGGATCAACCGTCTGGGCAAACAGCAGCACCTGATTGGACAGCCGTTCAAGGTTCAGTGCGTATTCATTGGCAAGTCCGACCAGCCCGGTGCTTTTGGCAATGCGGTCCGCCTGGGCACCGAAACCAAGCAAGTAGGTTGATGAAAGTGCCGACAGACCGACCAGCAGAACAACCAGAACAAAGAAACCGGCAAAGATGCGCGATCCGATACGAATTCGATCAAGAAACATGGGACATCCAAACAGTAAAAAGACGTTTGGCGTGATCCATACATCTGCGCAGACCCGCATATTGTAACAGTTGGATGAAATCCGCATTCATCCATCAAACTGGGTGCGCAACATCCATTTGCGCAGCGCAAAACAACAAAACCGGCTGCGAAAAATGTTCACTTGAACATGGCCTTATACAATTGGACGAGGGTCATTATCCGTTTCGGAATGCGTCAAAGAGGCAGTTTTTCCAAAGGAAACCCGCGACTCGATAAATTACCGCGACGGATACCAAGCCTTGGCGACGCTGTTTTGAATGATGCAAATTAAAATGTCGCCATGACAATATTGTACAAGCTGTCGGGGAACGAGGGCGCTATACTGGGCCGTATGAATGCTTCGCGACATAGCACTGCGTCAGCGCGTCGCCCGGTGTCATCCCGACCGGCGTCCCGGCGCCCCCGCGAGATTGCCCGTCATTGGCGGGCAGCCGACGGCATTGATATGTTCGAAGCCGATTACAAGAATTTCTCTTTCCCCAAGCACAGCCACGACTACTACGCCTTTGGCACTGTCCTGAACGGGGCGGAGCAGTTCACGACCCGCGGAACCAATTATGTCGCCGCGCGCGGACAGCTTTTGATGATGAACCCGATGCAGGTTCATGATGGCAGCCCGGCCTCCGATGACGGGTATCAGTACCAGATCATGTTCATCGACCCGAAAGTGTTTGGTGATCTGGTGGCCGAGATGTCACCGAAAAATACCGGCCTGCCCTTTTTCGGCAGTTGTGTGGTCAATGACCCGGAACTGCATCTGCAACTGCAAAATCTGCATCGCCTGTTTCGTCCGAATGAAGATGGCAGCGCCTCACTGTTGGAGCGTGACAGCCAGCTTCTTTACAGTGCGGCGCGCTTTGCGCTGCGTCATGCCGATGCCCCGCCATATTTCTATCAGCCAGGGGCCGAGGACAAACGCGTCAAAACCGTGATTGATTATATGGCCGCCCATCTGGATGCGAATATATCGCTCGATGATCTGGCGGTTCTCACCGGGATCAGCCGGTTTCATTTGCTGCGCGTCTTTCGCGCCGCGACCGGTCTGCCACCGCATACCTATTTCAATCATATGCGGTTGCGCCGGGCAAAGCGCCTGCTGTTTGACGGCGAAAGCATTGCCGATGCTGCTGCAGCAACCGGCTTTGCCGATCAAAGTCATCTGAACCGGCATTTCAAGGCCATGTGGGGGGTTAGTCCCGGTGCCTTCATCGCCGGTCTTGATCGCAAGCCCTGAGGCAAGCTACCTGCCCGCGTTTTGATGCACACAGGCAGGCAATCTCCAGATCTGTTTAAGCGGCCGCTTCGCGATTTTTCATCGCCTCAACCACCAGGCAGAGTTCTTCGAACAGAACCTGTGCCGCGACATGGGCGGTATTGGTGGTGGCATCATATTGCGGGGCCACTTCAACCGTATCCGCCCCGACAAAATCAAGCCCCTTCAGCCCGCGCAGGATTGCCAATGCCTCGCGCGAGGTCAGGCCACCGACTTCCGGCGTGCCGGTGCCCGGTGCGAAGGAAGGATCAAGGCAATCAACATCAAAGGACAGATAAACCGGACCATCACCAACCACTTCGCGGGCCTTGGCGATCACGGCATCGACACCCATTTTCGGAACTTCTTCGGCATGGATGACGGTCATGCCGCTGTCGTAGGAGAACTCCCAGACATATTCCGACGGGCCACGAATGCCGATCTGAATGGTGCGTTCGGGATCAAGGACGCCATCCATCACCGCCTCGCGGAACGGACCGCCATGATGGAAGCGCGATCCGTCATAGGCACCACAGGTATCGCAATGGGCATCGAGATGGATCATGCCAACCGGGCGGTCCTTGCCGATGGCTTTGAGGATCGAATAACTGATCGAATGATCGCCGCCCACCGCAATCGGAATGACACCGGCGCCAACAATCTTTTTGAAATAGGCTTCGATATCCTCGTGGCAGCTTTCCAGCGAATAGCGGCTTCGGAACGGGACATCGCCAATATCGGCAATGCGTGCCATGGCACCCGGCACCATGCGCAGCACATGTTCATACGGACCGATGCGCTCAATATTGCGCACGGCCCGCGGGCCCAAACGCGCACCGGCGCGGTTGCTCACCCCAAGATCCATGGGCACCCCGACAAGGCCGATATCAAGACCTGCGAAATTATCGCGCTCGGCATCGGCGGCAAACGGCGCATCAAGGAATGTCGGGACCCCGGCAAACGGCCATTTGCGCCCGCCACTTTCCGAAAACTGCGATGCGGCCACTTCGCGGAAATGCGGATCAAAGATGTCTGCGCCTTTGGCATCGCCGTATTTTTCACGCAGTTTGGCAAGCTTGTCGTCTGTGAACATGGGACCTCCTGAAACATTCGCACCACGTGGGACGCGTGGCCGAATTCCTGTAATGTGCCGATCAGATCAAATTGCGTAGCCCGGAAAAATCACGTATTGCTGAACTTTACTTTGGTAATTATCGAAGTAAGGACCTTTTACGCACGGAACCCGCCTGATGATCACGGAACAGGCCGATCTGAAGCTTTTGCGCATATTCCTGACGATCGTCGAGGCCGGGGGTTTTGCCGCAGCCCAAAGCGATCTGAATCTGTCACTTTCAACAATCTCAAGCCATATCACCGCCCTTGAAACCCGGCTGGGTTTCACGCTTTGCAAGCGCGGGCGGGGCGGTTTTGCCCTGACAGCCGAGGGACAGGTGGTGTTTGAAGAAGCCCACCGTTTGTTCAAATCGGTCGGGCAGTATGAGACCAAAATGCGCGCCCTGCGTGACAAGCTGAGCGGCACTTTGACCATCGGCCTGACTGATAACACCATCACCGATCCCGGTGCCCGCCGGATCGAAAAGACCATCGCGCGTTTCATCGAACGTGCGCCCGAAGTAACCCTGAATGTCGTGACCCATCCGCCCAATGACCTTTTGCGCGAAGTGGTCACCGATAACATCCAGATCGGAATTTGCAGCTTTCCAAAAACCGTTTTGGGTCTGCGCTATATCCCGCTTTATAACGAAATCCACCGGTTTTATTGCGGATCGGATCATCCGCTTTTTGACCGTGATGATACGGAAATCGATATTGACGAAATCCGCCGTTATCGCCTGATCGGACGCAAACCGTGGCTAGGCCGGGATTTGAAAGAGTTCGCGATTTCCCGGCCACATGCGACCGTTTCGGACATGGAGGCCGAGGCACGCTTGATCCTGTCCGGAGCGTTTCTGGGCTATCTGCCCGAACATTACGCCAAGCAGTTTGTCGAGGCCGGGCGCATGCGCATGATCCTGCCCGAACGCTTGAAGGTAAACGCAACGTTTCAAGCAAGCCTTGATGACAGCAAGCAACCTGACCCGATCACCAAGCTGTTTCTTGATATGCTGATTGCCGATTTCGCACCCGATGCCGCCGGATAGCCACATCACAACGCGGCAATAGCAATATCGTCCAATACCGACTATCTGATATCGCCGATGATGGAGCCTGAAATGATGGCTCCTCGCGCACCATATTGAAAACAAAGAAACTGCCGGTCACCGCAACAGAATCGGCACCGAATAACCATAAGGAAACGTCGGAAATGTCACGCCCCGGACAGACCGAAAATCAAACCAAGACCCAACCCCACGCCGGGCATTTTGATTCTGATACCATCAGGCGCGGCGCCCTTGCCTGCATGCCGCTCTTGCCCAGCACCATCATTTTCGGTGCGGTGCTTGGCGTGCTGGCCGCCCAGCGTGGATTGTCCTTGGGTGAATTGCTGTTCATGAGCCTGGCCGTGTTTGCCGGATCGGCCCAGTTTGTGTCGGTTGATCTGTGGCGCGAAACCATTCCGAGTGCCACCATCATCATCGCAACGGCGGTGATCAATATGCGCTACGTCCTGATCGGCGCGTCCCTGCGGCCGGTGTTTCGCGGTCGTCCGCTGTGGGTCAAGGTGACCGGCATGCATATGGTGGCCGATGAAAACTGGGCGGTATCAATGACGCAAAAGGACCTTGCCAATCCGGGATTCTTGCTGGGTGGTGGCATGTTCCTGGGCGTCGTCTGGGCGACGGGCAATACGGTTGGCTACTTGCTGGGTGGCGGCATTCCCGACCCGGAAGTTTATGCGCTTGATTTCGCCTTCACCGCCGTTTTTGCTGCGCTGACCATCGGCATGTGGAAGGGCCGCGTTGATCTTTTGCCATGGATTGCTGCTGCCATCGGATCGATCATCGGCCATTACACATTGCCCGGTACCTGGTCGATTTTGGCAGGTGCCGGTGCTGGCGTGGCTGTGGCTGCGCTGACATGGCGCGAAGATATGGATGACGACAGTCTGGAGGCCGAGTTTGCCGTTGAAGGCCGGGATGCGTATATCGCACCGGAAGGTACTGCCGACATCACCCCCGCAACGGAGACCGGTAAATGACCCAGTTCCCCGATCTGACAAGTTTCAGCGGAGAGGCCGTTCTGACCATCCTTGGCATGGCGGCTGTGACCTATGGCATGCGTCTGGGCGGTCTTTTGATGGCAGACCGTTTGCCGCAACATGGTCGGTGGGCACATGTGCTTGAACGCCTGCCCGGTGCAGTCCTGATTTCCGTCTGGGTGCCAAGCGCCCTTTCGGCAGGCGCAATCGGCATCGCAGGTGCCGCTGCCACCGTGATCACCATGGCGCTTGCCCGCAATCTGTTTGCCGCCATGGCAGTTGGCATGGTTCTGGTGGGTGTGGGCAGGTGTTTTATCGGTAGCTAGGCCACCAAAATCCCGTGCAAAAACAAAGAAAAAGCCGCCCTCGGATGAAGGCGGCTTTTTACGTCGGATGGCGGGCCGTTATCAGGCCGCAACCAAGTTCTGTTCGCGCGTACTTTCGAACTTGAGGTTCGGCCAGTCGCTTTGGGTCGTGTCGAGATGCCAGGCATTGCGCGCAATAAAGACCAGCGTATCGTCGTGGTCTTCAAACAGCGCCGACTGATTGGCATCGCGGAATTTCTTGATTTCGGCGGGATCGCCGATGACCCAACGTGCGGCATAGGCCGGGGTCGGTTCGAAATGCACCTTGATGCCGTATTCGGCCGAGATACGTTCTTTCAGAACCTCGAACTGCAGCTGTCCGACCACTCCAACGATCCAGTCCGCCCCCATCATCGGTTTAAACACCTGGGAGGCGCCTTCTTCGGCAAGCTGTTCAAGCGCGCGCTGAAGGTGCTTGCCCTTGAGCGGATCATCAAGACGGACTTTTTGCAGCAATTCCGGGGCAAAGGCCGGCACACCGCGGAAGCGAAGGTCTTCGCCCTCGGTCAATGTATCACCAATGCGGAGCGTGCCGTGGTTCGGAATGCCGATGATGTCGCCAGGCCAGGCTTCTTCGGCAATGTCGCGTTCATTGGCAAAGAACAGCATCGGGTTATGCACCGCCATCTGTTTGCCCGCACGGACATGCTTGAGCTTCATGCCGCGTTTGAAATGACCCGAGCACAGACGAATGAACGCAATACGGTCACGGTGGTTCGGATCGATATTCGCCTGCACCTTGAAGACAAAGCCCGACACCTTGGGTTCGGAGGATTCAACGGTGCGGGTGGCGGCTTCTTGCGGGCGCGGGGTCGGGGCATTTTGCCCGATGCCACGCAGCAATTCACGCACACCAAAGTTATTGATGGCCGAACCAAAGAAGACCGGGGTCAGATGACCTTCGCGGTAGCTTTCAAGATCGAATTCCGGGCACATGGCGCGGACCATTTCGATGTCTTCGCGCAGCTGTGCAACCAGATAATCCGGCACAAGTTCATCAAGCTTGGGATCGTCAAGGCCATTGATCTCGATCGCGTCCTTAACGACGTTACCTCCCTTGTCCATGAACAGGATACGGTCATTGACCAGATCATAGCAGCCCCGGAAATCACGGCCCGAGCCAATCGGCCAGGTGACCGGTGACACATCAAGGGCCAGGTCCTGTTCGATCTGATCGATCAGTTCGAAGAAATCACGGGTTTCACGGTCAAGCTTGTTGACGAACGTCGTGATCGGCACATCGCGCAGACGACAGACTTCAAACAGCTTGCGCGTCTGGGCCTCGATCCCCTTGGCGGCGTCAATCACCATCACGGCAGAGTCAACCGCGGTCAGAACGCGATAGGTATCTTCGGAAAAGTCTTCGTGGCCCGGTGTATCAAGCAGGTTGAAGATATGATCTTCAAACTCGAACGTCATGACGGCAGAAGATACGGAAATACCGCGATCCTGTTCGATCTTCATGAAGTCCGAACGCGCGCCCTTTTGTTCCTTTTTCGCCTTCACCGCACCGGCCATCTGGATCGCACCCCCGAAAAGCAACAGCTTTTCGGTCAGGGTAGTTTTACCCGCATCCGGGTGCGAGATGATGGCAAAGGTACGGCGACGCGATACCTGCTGGTCAATCATCGACATGGTTATCAACTTTAATCCGATATGAATTTCTTGGCGCGCAATGTAGCGATTTTTAACGTTATTGCCACCGTGAAATCATCATAGCCGACATGAAGGGTCCAAACGCATTCAAATGATCGATCCGGCAAGTTACGACAAACGGAACAGCGTTTTTCAAACCGTTTTTGCCAAAGAGGCCTTTCGCACACCGACCAGTGTCAGCCCATAAATGCAGGCAATGACAACAACAAGTGCCAGTATTTGATACAGCGCCACGGTTTCGCCCAAGAATGGAATGGCCAGAACCATGGTCAATGCAGGCCAGGGTGTGGTGATCGAACTGGCAAGCGAGACATCGATGTGACGCACTGCGTAGAACCAGACGATCAGCTCAAGGAAATAGACCAACCCCATGACGGCTGACATTGGCTGCATGATCGCATCAATTCCCCGTTCAATCGCCGAAGAACCTGATATCGCAATCACAACGAACAGGAAGACGGTCGAAATCGTCACCCGAAAACACGTCACCTGAGCCGGGGTAACCGGTGTATTGCCAAGCTCTTCTTTGATCAGGACGTGAGCGATACTCCAGAGAAGCGGCACACCAAGGCAAAGCAATACCCACTCAGACAGTCCGGACATTCTTAATGTGCCGCCGGTTCCAAGAAAATAGAGCGTCCCGATCAGGATCGCGGTCAGGATGTATTCCAGCATCGACTTACGGCGTTTCAGGAACAGGCTTTCGATCAGAATTGCGAAAACCGGATAGGCCTGAATGGCGATTGCCGCGTTGGTTGCACCGGCCTTCTCAACGCCAAGCACATAGATATAGGTCGATAGTCCGAACAAACCGCCTGTGAACAACGCCATCAGGAACATGCGCCTGCGGGCGCGCCAGGACAGATTGGCACCAAAAATCCCGCGCGTCCCCAAACGCAACTCCAATCCCATCAACGGGGCAGCAAAAACAATCTGCCAGACAGAAAGCGCAAAGGCGAAGGACAGAGCATCCGTTGCCGAGGGCCGCATGTTGGAAATGATCGGCATAACCGCAAGCAGGACAAGACTGCCAAGTGAAAGAGCCACCCCTTTACGACCCGATGAAGTGAATTCCGCCATAGTTCGACCTTTGGTTTTGCGTTGATAGTTTCCTCAAATTGCCCCAATATTTGATCAATGCAATTAAAACATTGAACTGATAGCAATGTGGAAACCTGATCTTACGGGGCGCGAAGGCCCGAAATACCTGCAAATCGTCGAGGCGATGGCAGAGGATATTGCAGGCGGACGGCTGCCAGCCGGCACGCGGCTTTTGCCGCATCGTGAGCTGGCCTATCAACTTGATATGTCGCCGAACACAACAAGCAGGGCCTATGCCGAGGCCGTCAAAAGAGCGCTTATAAAAGGGGAAGTCGGGCGCGGAACCTTTGTCCGTTCCACAGACGGGAACTTGCCGAATGAAGAGCCTCAATCCATGGTGAGGCCCGAACGTGGACCAGTCGACCTTTCGCGCAATTTGCCGTTATCGGGATTTGCCGAACACGACATTCGCAGAATTTTGGGCGATATCGCCACCAGCACCGAACTGCCCGCATTGCTTGATTACCAAACGGACGCCCATCTGGAAAAACATCGCAACGCAGGCAAGATATGGCTGGCTGAAAATGGCATGGACTGCGAACCCGATTGCATCGTCCCGGTCATTGGCGGACAACATGGGATATTGAGTGCCCTTATGGCACTTTTGCAGCCGGGCGACCTGCTTTTGACCGAAGCCCTGACATATAGCCCTGTCTTGGGAATGGCAGCCCGGCTTGGTCTAAAAACGGCAAGCGTTGCGATGGATGCAAATGGCATCATTCCCGACTCTTTCGAAGAACTGTGCCGCACGGCCAACCCGAGAGCCTTTTATCTGACCCCGACATTGCAGGCGCCGACAACCGTCACGCTTTCGACATCGCGGCGTGCGGAAATTGGCGAAATCGCCCGTCGACATGATGTTATTGTGATTGAAGACGATGTGTTTGGGCTGCTCAAACGAGACAAGCCCAAACCGATTGCGCACACCGCACCGGATCAAACAATTTATGTCACCAGCCTGTCAAAAACCGTGGCCCCCGGTCTGCGCGTCGGCTTTCTGGCCGCACCAAAAAGATTTGTCCCAGCCCTGCATCAGGCAATCAATCTGAGTGTCTGGATGACACCGCCCGCAACTCTTGAAATCGCATGCCGCCTGATCATGGATGGCACAGCCTTAAAGCTTGCCCAGATGCAACGGCAAACAGCCCTTCGACGCCAGCAAATCGCCTGTGACATTGTCGGCAAAGCGTTCCTTGAAACGCCAGGCGACGGGTTTCACATCTGGCTGCGTTTGCCGGAAGGATGGCGCGCAGACGTATTCTGTGCTGAATGCGCACGCCTTGGTGTTCTGATCAATGAAGGACGAAGCTTCGCCGCAGAGGCACAAGCCGCGCCCGAATCAATTCGAATTTGCATCAGTCATGAACTCAGCGAAGATCGATTGCGACAGGGGCTCGAAATCATTGCCAACGTCCTGCAAATGTTGCCATGCCAATGCTCTGCGATGATTTAGGCTCAGGACCTAGCGCCGTCATCCAAGCCAGAGCTGCGACACCACGCCGATCACGAACGATCCAACCAGCGCATAGACCAGATAAAGCGCAAAGACCGGCTTTTTGACCAGCGCAAAGACCGCAATGGCGGCCGGGATAGATGACACACCACCCGCCACCAGAAACGCCATCGCCGCCCCCGACTGCATGCCTTGGGCAATCAGGCCTTCCATAATCGGAAGGGCTGCATAGCCGTTCAAATAGGCCGGAACACCGACAAGCGTTGCAATCGCAATCGGGCCGAGCCCGTCGCCACCCAACAAGCCACTGACACTTTCGGCCGGGACATAGGCCACCATCAGGCTTTCCAGCAGGAAGGCAAAGGCGATCCATTTGCCCAAGAAGATCATGTTCGAAACAGCGGACGAGCCGAATTTCCTGATCCGTTCATCATCCTGCCAGAACTTCCAGAAGACTTCCTTGTGCGAGCGCACCTTGGCCCCGCCGCAGCCGCCATTGCCAACACCTTCGCGTAACGGATCGGCAAGGAAGCCACGGGTATCCAGCCACATGGTGACAAAGCCGCCCATCAGACCAAGGGCAATCGCCGAGATCATTTTGATCACGGCAAAGTCGGTGCCAAGTGTACCCATGGTCAGAACAAACATCGCCGGATCAATCACCGGACTTGCCAGCCAGAACGCCATGACCGGTGCCAGCGGAACTCCCATGGCAAGCAAGGCTGCAATCAGCGGGATCACCCCGCAGGAGCAAAAGGGTGACAATGCGCCAAAGGCCGCAGCGGTAAACACCATGCGTATCGGCCGCCCGGCAAAGGCGCGTGAAATCAGGTTATCGGCCCCGGTTGCCGTCGCGTAGGCGGCAATACCAATCGACAGCACAAGGAAGGGCGCGGTTTCGACAAAGGACTGGGCTGTGAACAGCACGCTTGGGACAAATTGCGGCGCGTCAAAGACAAAGATCGCGGCAAGAATGATGCAGCCCGCCAACAAAACCCGGTCTACGTGTCGGGCAGAAGTGCCGATGCGGCGCAATTGAAATGTCAGGGCACTCATATCCAAATCCCTAGAAAATTAGTTATTTTGGTGCAAAAAAACGCCCAGACCTAACAGGCATTTTCTGGTTCACGCGCAACATCAAGATCCACACCGCTGCAACATTCATCGGTGATAAAGCCGACAAGATCGCGCATGACATCGAAATCCGCCCGATTGCGGGTTTCGCGACCGTGCTTTTCCTGTGTGACCAGACCCGCCTGAACCAGTGCTCCCAGATGATGGGAAAGGGTTGAGGCCGGAAGCCCCATTAATCGACCGATTTCACCAATATTTAGTCCCTCGTCCCCAGCCTTGACCAGCAGACGATAGATTTTCAAACGGGCTTCATGACCCAGGGCGGCAAAGGCCGGTGCGATTGTTTTCTCACTCATGCGATCATTATAACTATATTTCTAGTTATTTAAATATATTTTTCTCAGTGCCGTCATCTCATTGAGATCAAAACAATTTCTGATATTCCGCGCCTCAGTATTCACAACTGAAATACAAATGTCACTTGTCAGGGCGACTATATGTCGATATTTCCCGACATATGGAAACAAAAGAAGCAATCAGCGCCCTTGGCGCACTGGCACAGGAACATAGGCTTGCGGCTTTTCGGCTTCTGGTCCGGGCCGGGAAGGACGGCGTTGCCGCGGGCGAACTGGCACGCCAATTGTCCATTCCGCACAACACCATGTCTTCGCATCTGACGACCCTTAGTCAGGCGGGACTGATCACAAGTCAGCGCGAAGGCCGGTCGATCATTTACCGGATCGTGCCCGAAGCGATGCGCGATCTTTTGGGGTTCCTTGCCGATGATTGCTGTCAGGGACAACCCGAACTGTGCGGACTGCCGGCCCGCTCAGCCACCGCCGATAAAAAAGGATGCTGCTAGATGGGGATTTTCGAACGTTTTCTGACCATCTGGGTCGCTGTCAGCATCGTGGTCGGCATCGTCTTGGGCGAGATGTTCCCCAGCGTGTTTCAGTCAATTGGCAATCTGACCGCCTATGAGATCAATCTGCCTGTGACGGTTCTGATCTGGTTGATGATCGTACCGATGCTTATGAAGGTCGATTTTGGCGCCCTGCATGAAGTCGGTCGGCAATGGCGGGGAATCGGTGTCACGCTTGGCGTCAATTGGCTGATCAAACCGTTCACCATGGCAGCGCTTGGTTGGTTGTTTATCGGCTTTCTGTTCCGCCCGCTTCTGCCCGAAGCGCAGATTGAAAGCTATATCGCCGGTCTGATCCTTTTGGGGGCAGCCCCCTGCACGGCAATGGTTTTTGTCTGGTCGCACCTGACCAAGGGGGATGCCAACTTTACCCTGACCCAAGTGGCGTTGAACGACACGATCATGATCTTTGCCTTTGCCCCGATTGTGGCGTTGCTGCTGGGTATTTCGGCGATCACCGTCCCCTGGGAAACACTGACCATTTCGGTCGTGGCCTTTATCGTCATTCCGGTGATTGCAGGTCAGATCATCAGACGTCAGGTAATGAAAGGCGGGGTCGCGGCCTTTAATGATTTTGACGCCAAACTCAAACCGGTTTCGATGATCGCGCTTTTGAGCACACTGGTCTTGCTGTTTGCCTTTCAGGGACAGCAGATCATTGCCCAGCCGATGATCATCGCCCTTCTGGCCGTGCCGATCATTTTGCAGACCTATTTCATTGCCGCCATCGCCTATGTCGCCAACAAGCTTCTGGGCGTGGAACACAAAATCGCCGCCCCGTCTTCAATGATCGGGGCCTCAAACTTCTTTGAACTGGCTGTAGCAACGGCGATTGGTCTGTTCGGATTTTCATCGGGTGCTGCGCTTGCCACCGTTGTCGGTGTGCTGGTCGAAGTGCCGGTCATGCTATCACTTGTGGCGATTGCCAACCGCACCCGTGGCTGGTTCCCGTCATCAAATGTTTCACAGTAACGGAGCCCTGAGATGAGCCGCAAAATTC
This sequence comes from Thalassospira sp. HF15, assembly GCF_011806525.1. GTDB lineage: Bacteria > Pseudomonadota > Alphaproteobacteria > Rhodospirillales > Thalassospiraceae > Thalassospira. The sequence continues at coordinate 320,082 of NZ_JAAVKI010000005.1, forward strand.
GCATTGGCATCAATGGTTTTGGCCGCATGGGGCGTCTGGTGCTGCGCGCCGGTTGGGGGCACCCGAACCTTGAATTTGTCCATATCAACGAAATCAAGGGCGGCGCCGTTACTGCCGCACACTTACTGGAATTTGATTCGGTACATGGTCGTTGGGGCAACAGCGTTGCCTGCATCGACGACCAGGTCGTAATCGATCAGACCCACAAAATCAGCGTAAGTGAAAATGCCACCCCGGGTGAAACCGACTGGGTTGGCATGGGCTGTGACATTGTTCTGGAATGCACCGGAAAGTTCAAAACGCCCGAAACGCTTCAGCCCTATTTCGATCAGGGTGTGAAAAAAGTCATCTTTGCCGCCCCGGTCAAGGAAGGCGCGCTTAATATCGTTTATGGGATCAATGATGATCTTTATGACCCGGCCCAGCATCACCTTTTAACTGCGGCAAGCTGCACGACCAACTGTCTGGCACCGGTGGTCAAGGTCATGCATGAAAAGCTTGGCATCGTTCATGGATCGATCACCACCATTCATGACGTCACCAACACCCAGACGATTGTCGATCTGCCGCACAAGGATTTGCGTCGCGCGCGATCCTGCCTGCAATCGCTGATCCCGACCAGCACCGGATCAGCCACTGCGATCACGATGATTTACCCGGAACTGAAGGGCAAGCTGAACGGCATTGCCGTGCGCGTGCCGTTGCTGAATGCGTCACTTACCGATTGCGTGTTTGAAGTTGCCGAAGACACCGATGCTGAGACCGTCAATCGCCTGATGCGCGAGGCATCCGAAACTTATCTGGCCGGAATCCTTGGTTATGAGGAGCGCCCGCTGGTCAGTGCTGATTATCTCAATGACAGTCGATCTTCGATTATCGATGCAGCATCGACCATGGTGATTGACAAGCGGCAGGTTAAAATTCTGGCCTGGTATGACAATGAATGGGGATATGTCTGCCGGATGGCAGATTTGACGGCCAAAGTCGCGCAGAACCTTTTGGGGTCATAGCAATATGTCGTCGGCAATCCGCAACTATGCACTGGTGACCGCAGCCTATTGGGGCTTTACCCTGACCGACGGGGCGCTTCGCATGCTGGTGCTGTTGCACTTTCATGCGCTGGGCTATTCGGCGTTTGAAATAGCACTTTTGTTCATCCTCTATGAAGTGGCCGGGATCGTCACCAATCTGGTGGGCGGCTGGCTGGCGCAAGCGCGCGGATTGAGCTTTACCCTGTTTGCCGGGCTATCGTTGCAAATCGCATCCCTGACCGCGCTATCATTTACCAACCCCGATTGGCTGCCAGCCATATCCGTCGCCTATGTCATGGGCCTTCAGGCGGCATCGGGTGTCGCCAAGGACCTGACCAAGATGTCGAGCAAATCGGCGATCAAGGTTCTGGTACCTGCCCATGCCGAAGGGGCACTTTTTCGCTGGGTGGCCCTTCTGACCGGGTCAAAGAATGCGCTGAAGGGCATTGGCTTTTTCATGGGTGGTGCGCTGCTTTCCTGGCTTGGCTTTTCCGGTGCGTTGCTTGCGATGGCAGCAGGCCTTGCACTTACACTGATGGCGGTTGCCTTATCGCTTGGGTCTACGATGGCAGGTCCGGCCGGCGCGATGAAACCGAAATTCCGCGACGTCTTTTCGCGCGATCGCAAGATCAATGTGCTGTCCGCGGCCCGACTGTTCTTGTTCGGATCACGCGATATCTGGTTTGTCGTCGGGTTGCCGGTGTTTTTGGCATCCGAGCTTGGCTGGAGCCATATCGAGGTCGGTAGTTACATGGCGCTTTGGGTCATCGGATATGGCTTCATTCAGGCAATTGCACCCAAGATGCTGCGTGCGAAAACCCGCGAGCCCGATGGCAGAACCGCGCAAATCTGGATTGCCGCACTTATTGCCGTATCCGCAATTATTGCCATGGCCATCACACGGGACTTCGCCCCCGAACTTGCCGTTCTGGGCGGGTTGCTGGTGTTCGGGATTGTCTTTGCCATTAACTCATCACTTCATTCGTATCTGATCCTTGCCTATGCCGAGGGGGACAAGGTCGCGATGAATGTCGGGTTCTATTACATGTCCAACGCCATCGGGCGTTTGACCGGCACCGTGCTTTCGGGCGTGGCGTATCTTTATGGCGGGCTGGTTGGATGCCTTGTGACATCGATTGCGTTTTTGACGCTGGCCTGGGTGATCAGTGCCGCCCTGCCAAGGCGGTCGGCAGCGTCAACGCAGAGTTGATCGAAAAAACTTCTTTCGCAGATGCGGGATAAATAACTGAAAAGACTCACAATCCTGTTTCACGAAAATTTAATCGCGCAAAAACCCGTGACAAGACACTGCATATAGGGGTACGATTCCAATTAACGGTCAATAACTGGACCGCAGGAGGGGTTCCCGAGTGCCGCGAAAAAGCGTCTTAAACCGAGAATTTTCGCCCCCCGGATCGCACATGCAACATGTTGTGACCGGCGGAAACTCCTACCGCCACTTCCATCGCAAGATGAAAACTGAATGCGCGCCTTTCCATAACGGAATGGCGCGTTTTGCTTTTTTGGCAACTTTGTTGAGGTGATTGTCATGGGTAAGCGCGCAGCACGTCGTCGTAACCGTCCGCAACAGTCTAATACCAATGTTCATGAGCTGTTTGATGAAAAGAATGCCGATTGGCATCCACTTGGCGAACCAGAACAGAAAGGACAACAACGCGATCAAAGCTACCGCCGCAACATCCGCCCGAAAAGTGAAAACCAGGCAGCCCTGATGGATGCCATTGATAATTTCAATCTGGTCATGGCCCTTGGCCCGGCCGGGACCGGCAAAACCTATATCGCGGTTTCCAAGGCGGTCGAGGCCCTTGATAACGGCGACATCGCCCGCATTGTTCTGGCCCGCCCGGCAGTTGAAGCCGGGGAGAATATCGGCTTCCTGCCAGGTGATGTCGAAGCCAAAATGGCACCTTATCTTCGCCCGCTTTATGATGCGCTGAATGACCGTCTGGGAGCCAAGCGCCTTAAGACTTATATCTCCGACGGGACGATCGAAATTGCCCCGATCGGCTATATGCGTGGCCGGACACTCAACAATGCCTTTGTGGTGATTGATGAGGCCCAGAACTGCACATACGGGCAGCTCAAGATGCTGGTCACCCGCCTTGGCTGGAATTCAACCATGATCCTGACCGGTGATCCGGATCAGACCGACCTTCTGCCGGAAATGTCCGGTTTGGCGGAAATGTCCGACCGCCTGCAAAATGTGGATGACATTGCCTGCGTCCAGCTGCGCGACAAGGACATTGTCCGTCACCCGCTGGTTGCGAGCATGCTGACGGTTCTTTAAGCCTCGAAATCAAGTCCCGACACAGCAAACCAAAGAAGAAAAAGGCGGGCCTTTCGGGGCCCGCCACTTTTTTTTCCAACAGATATGTTTGGCAGAAATTCTTGGCTTCGCGGCAAATCGCGCAACATGGGAAAATCTGTCAAGAAAACATATATATTGACGAAAAGTGCACACCGGACCCAATATCTGGACATCACGGTCCTTCGCGTCGGCCACAGAGTTGGCACGAAGGCTAAGAGGGAATTCGGTGCGTTTGAGCCTTTTTCAAACAAATCCGGAGCTGCCCCCGCAACTGTAAGCGGAGAGCGTCTTTCGCAAAATAACCACTGAAGTCCTTGGATACTTCGGGAAGGTTGAAAGACGCATTGACCCGCAAGCCAGGAGACCTGCCGTGAGCATGAGTTAACATTCACGGGCGGGGTGTCCCGGTGGAGTGCTTGCGATCTGGCAATTTGTTGCCATCCATCCCTGCATACCTCCGTTTGGCCTTTGCCCCCAAAAAATTGGGGCTAACGATGTCAGCAACTGTCGAAATGGAACGGCCAGCCGTTTCCAATCCATTACCACAATCGCAAACCGAATTTCAGGTCATTCGTCGCAATGGCTCGGTGACCAATTTTGACCCTGCCAAGATCAAGGCAGCACTGACCAAGGCATTCCTTGCCGCAGAGGGCGAAACCGCATCGGGTTCGCATCGTGTCCATGACATTGTCGATGCACTTGCCGAACAGGTAACCACCACCCTTTTACGCCGCGTTGCACCGGGCCATACCCTTCAGATCGAAGACATTCAGGATCAGGTCGAACTCGCTCTGATGCGAAGCGAGCACCACAAGGTCGCGCGCGCTTATGTTCTGTATCGCGAAGACCGCGCGCGTGAGCGCGCCAAACTTGATGCGCGCAAGAAAAAGAAACAGCCCGATGCCCCACAGATCAACGTAACCCAGCTGGACGGGAGCAAGGCACCGCTTGATTTCGCCCGCCTGACCACAGTGATTTCAGAAGCCTGCGGCGAGCTTGAAGGGGTTAGCAGCGACCCGATTTTTGAGGAAACGCGCCGCAACCTTTATGACGGCGTGACCACCGGCGAGCTGGCGCTGGCCCCGATCATGGCAGCCAGAACTCTTGTTGAGCGCGAACCGAACTATGCCTATGTCAGTGCGCGGCTTCTGCTTGATAAACTGCGTGCTGAAGCACTGAGCTTTGTATCGGGCCGTCCGGAACAGGCCACTCAGGCCGAAATGAGCGAACGTTATGCCACCTATTTTCCCGCCGCCCTTAAGGTCGGGATCGAGGCCGGGCTGATTGATGGCGAGCTTGCCAAATTTGATCTCAAAAAGATCTCGGCTGCGATCAAACCGGAACGCGATCTGAATTTCCAGTATCTGGGTCTTCAGACCCTGTATGATCGTTATTTTCTGCATGTCAGAGGATCGCGTTTTGAATTGCCGCAAGCCTTCTTCATGCGGGTTGCCATGGGGCTTGCCATCCGCGAGATCGACCGCGAAGCGAAAGCGATCGAATTCTATGATCAGCTTTCGACCTTTGTCTTCATGGCATCGACCCCAACGCTGTTTAATGCTGGCACCTGCCGTCCGCAGTTGTCATCCTGCTTCCTGACCACCGTGCCTGATGACCTTGATGGTATTTTCAAGTCAGTCAAGGATAACGCGTTGCTGGCGAAATATTCCGGCGGGCTTGGCAATGACTGGACCCCGGTGCGCGGTCTTGGCGCGCATATCAAGGGCACCAACGGCCAAAGCCAGGGCGTGGTTCCGTTCCTGAAAGTCGCCAACGACACCGCGATTGCAGTCAATCAGGGCGGCAAGCGCAAAGGGGCTGTGTGCGCCTATCTGGAAACCTGGCATATCGATATCGAGGAGTTCCTTGATCTTCGGAAGAACACCGGCGATGACCGCCGCCGCACCCACGATATGAACACCGCCAACTGGGTGCCGGACCTGTTCATGGAACGCGTGATGGCCGATGGTCCGTGGACCCTGTTTTCGCCAGATGACACCCCGGATTTGCACGATCTTTATGGCGCAAATTTCAAGGCTGCCTATGAAGAATACGAAGCCAGGGCCAACAGTGGCCAAATCAGCAATTTCAAAACCGTCCGTGCGGTTGATCTGTGGCGGCGCATGCTGACCATGGTGTTTGAAACCGGGCATCCGTGGATCACCTTCAAGGATCCCTGCAACATCCGATCCCCGCAGAACCATCGCGGTGTCGTGCATTCATCAAACCTGTGCACGGAAATTACGCTCAACACATCGGCCGATGAGGTTGCGGTTTGTAACCTTGGCTCGATCAACCTTATGGCGCATGTGACCGAAAACGGTCTAGACCATGACAAGCTTGCCAAAACGGTAAAAACCGCGATGCGCATGCTTGATAACGTGATCGATATCAACTTCTACACCATCCCCGAAGCACGCTATTCAAACCTGCGCCATCGCCCGGTTGGTCTCGGCCTGATGGGCTTCCAGGATGCTTTGCAGAAGATGGGCATTGCCTATGCATCGGATCAGGCAGTTGATTTCGCAGATGAGAGCATGGAAGCGATTTCCTATCACGCCATTTCCGCATCCGTAGACCTTGCCGAAGAGCGCGGCCGTTACGAGAGCTTCGACGGATCGCTTTGGTCTCGTGGCATTCTGCCGATTGATTCCATCGAACTTCTAGCCGAAACCCGCGATGAGCTGAATGTGGATCGTATCCAGCGTCTGGATTGGGAAACGCTTCGGGGTCGCGTTCAGTCCATTGGCATGCGCAACTCCAACACCATGGCAATTGCCCCGACGGCGACCATTTCCAACATCTGCGGTGTCAGCCAGTCGATTGAACCGGCCTACCGCAACCTGTTTGTGAAGTCGAACATGTCGGGGGATTTCACTGTGGTCAATGCCGCCCTTGTCCATGACCTCAAGGAACGGGGTATCTGGGACGAGGTGATGATTTCCGATCTGAAATACTATGACGGCAGTGTTGGTCAGATTGATCGAATCCCCGACGACCTCAAGGCGCTTTATGCCACGGCGTTCGAACTTGACTCATCCTGGCTGATCGAGGCCGCGGCACGACGTCAGAAATGGCTGGATCAGGCACAGTCACTGAACCTTTATATCGCCAACCCGTCAGGCAAGAAGCTTGATAACCTGTATCGTCTGGCTTGGTTGCGTGGGCTCAAGACCAGCTATTACCTGCGGTCGAGTGCCGCGACCCATGTTGAGAAATCAACCCTAAAAGGCACGGATGGCAAACTGAACGCGGTTGGCAACAGCCCGGTTGCAGCAGCCCCCAGCCCGACACCTGCAGCCGTCGTGACAGCATCGCCATCTCCAAGCCCAGCAGCGCCTACATCTGCGGTGGTGGATAGCAAACCAAAAGATGATGACATCACGGGCGGAGAAGTCTGGGGGAAGGCCTGCTCCCTTGACGATCCGGATTGCGAAGCCTGCCAGTAACACCATAAACGGGAACGAAAACCATGCTTGATTGGGTCGAAGAAGAAACCCCTTCCGTAAACAATACTGCAAATGCAGCTGCATCTCTGGCACCATCTGGTGACGGAGATGCGGGCACCGATGCCACCGGTCTTGGCGAGATTGACCGTACTGGCGGTCGCGTTTCGGTCAGCGAAAAGGCGATGATCAACTCACGAGCGGATGTGAATCAGCTTCTCCCGTTGAAATATGGCTGGGCCTGGGAAAAGTATCTGGCAGGTTGTAACAACCACTGGATGCCGACCGAGGTTTCCATGCAGGCCGATATCGCACTTTGGAAATCGCGTGATGGCCTGACCGAGGATGAACGCCGGATGCTTAAACGCAATCTGGGTTTCTTTGCGGCCTCGGAAAGCCTTGTCGCCAACAATATCGTGCTTGCGATCTACCGCCATGTCACCAACCCGGAATGCCGACAATATCTGCTGCGTCAGGCATTCGAGGAAGCGGTTCACACCCATACTTTCCAGTACATTGTTGAAAGCCTTGGCCTTGATGAGGGCGAGTTGTTCAACATGTATCGCGAGGTACCCTCGATCACTGACAAGGCTGCTTGGGCGCTTGATTACACCAAGCATCTTGATGATCCGAACTTTGCCACCGGCACGCCAGAACGTGATCAGGACTTTCTGCGCGATCTTGTCGCGTTCTATGTCGTGTTTGAAGGCATGTGGTTCTATACCGGCTTTGCCCAGATCCTGTCGTTGGGCCGTCGCAACAAGATGGTTGGTATTGCCGAGCAGTATCAGTACATCCTGCGTGACGAGAGCATCCATCTTAATTTCGGGATCGATGTCATCAACCAGATCAAGGCGGAAAACCCGCATTTGTGGACGGCTGAGTTTCAGGAAGAAGTACGTGGCATGCTGCGTGATGCGGCTGAACTTGAAGCGGCGTATGGTCGTGACACCATGCCGAACGGTTTCCTTGGTCTGAATGCCGCACTGTGTGAGCAATATATGCACTTCATCGCCAACCGCCGCTGTGGACAGCTTGGTCTGGCACCAGTGTTTGCAGAAGTGGATAACCCGTTCCCATGGATGTCAGAAGCCATGGACCTCAAAAAGGAAAAGAACTTCTTTGAAACTCGGGTAATTGAATATCAGAACGGTGGTGCGCTGAGCTGGGATTAATCGCAACGACAGCTCCGCCAAAAGCCAAAGAACGGCTGGCATTGAAAAATGTCAGCCGTTTTCCATTTTTTGCAAACCGAAAGAGCGTTTAACGCCCCATGGCCGCGACTTCACCGCCACTACTACTAACCGGGATGTCATGCTGACCGGCGCGTTTTGCCCGGCCCGTATGCCAGAATTCCGGATCTTCGGTGTAGCCGCTGAATTCATCAAGATGAATGTCTTCAGGCGGTTCGGGATGGATGGTGATATCGAGATCGGGATATTCCGCACGGATGCTGTCCATGACATGATGGCAAATGGTGTGCGATTCACGCATCAGCATGCCGCCATCCATGATCAGCTCGATCTCGGCAAAGCGGTGCACACCCGATGAACGCGTGCGCAAACGGTGAATACCAATCACATCGGGGTTTTTCATCGTCAATTCGATGATGCGCTGGCTGTCAGATTCCGGCAGCTCAGCATCCATCAGAACCTTGACGGACGAGCGACCAACCTTGACTGCGGAATAAAGCAGGAAGATTGCAACCAACCCGCCAATTGCCGGATCGGCCCAGGCAAAACCAGACATGCCGCCAAACAGGGCAATCATCACCGCCAGATTGGACAGAATATCACTGCTGTAATGAAGGGAGTCTGCCTCAACCGCCGCAGAGCCGGAAATCCGCACCGCCTTGCGTTGAAGCAAAACCAGACCGATTGTCATGACCAGCGAAACACCCATGATCCAAAGGCCTTCGACGGCAAAGGAAATTGTCTTGGGTTCGTTGATGCGCGATGCTGCCTCGGCCAAAACCAGAACAGCAGCGCCAATCATGAAAGCGGATTGGAACAGACCGGCCAATGGTTCAGCCTTGCCGTGGCCAAACCGGTGATCATAGTCGGCCGGGCGCCATGCAGACCGCACTGCCATGAAGTTGATCACAGATGTGCCAACGTCTAGCATGCTATCAATCATCGAAGACAAAAGGCTGACGGAATCGGTCAAAAACCAGCCAACAGCCTTGATCAGAATCAGTGTCGCAGCAATGACAATGGAGGCCGTCGTTGCACGACGCGCCCAAGTTTCTTTCTGCGCTATGTCAATGACGGGACATTGACTCATGGGTTGTCAACCTCTGGCCTACCAATACGCTGCCTGACCACCGTTTTATAGCCTGTTTGCGTACAATATGTAATGTCTATTGCCATATTTTCGCCCGCCTCAGGGCAGCAAATAGCGCATATTTGATATTCCGCAAGGTTTCCAAGCCTTTTTAAAGGGATTATATGTTGCATCCGGGCACATAACAGATACCGCAAAGCCTGCTAGGGACGAGAAACGATAATATGATTGTAGAGATCGGACATTACGCCCTGATACTGTCACTTGTGATGGCAGTGGCTCAATCCACCATTCCGTTTCTGGCGGCATCACGACGCGACCCGGCCCTTCTGGTTGTCGCACCACGTTTGGCGCTTGCGTGTTTTGCACTGGTGGCGACAAGCTTCCTTGCCCTGACTTATGCCTATGTCAGTTCCGATTTCTCGGTCCTGAACGTTCTGGCCAACAGCCATACCTCCAAACCGATGATTTATAAAATCACCGGGGTTTGGGCCAATCACGAAGGATCGATGCTGCTTTGGGTGCTGATCCTGACTTTGTTTGGTGGCGCGGTTGCGGCATTCGGCCGGAACCTGCCGCCGACCCTGCTTGCGCGTGTACTGGGTGTGATGGGCCTGATCGGGGCTGGCTTTATCCTGTTTATTGTTCTGACCTCCAACCCGTTTGAGCGCGTCTTGAACCCGCCGCTTGACGGGGAGGGCATGAACCCGCTTTTGCAGGACCCGGGCATCGCGATCCACCCGCCGTTCCTGTATCTCGGCTATGTCGGCTTTTCGGTGGCCTTTGCCTTTGCGGTTGCAGCCCTGATCGAAGGCCGGGTTGATCCGGCCTGGGCGCGCTGGGTGCGCCCATGGACCTTGGCAGCCTGGGTCTTCCTGACCGCGGGTATCGGTCTTGGTTCCTGGTGGGCTTATTACGAGCTTGGCTGGGGCGGCTGGTGGTTCTGGGACCCGGTCGAAAACGCATCCTTCATGCCCTGGCTTGCGGGCACTGCGCTTTTGCATTCGGCCATCGTGGTTGAAAAGCGTGACGCGCTTAAAAGCTGGACGATCTTTCTCGCGATCCTGGCGTTTTCCTTCTCGCTTCTGGGGACGTTCCTTGTGCGCTCTGGCGCGCTGACATCAGTACATGCCTTTGCGACTGATCCGACGCGCGGGGTGTTTATCCTGTTCCTGCTGTTTATCGCGGTGGGCGGGTCGCTGACGCTTTATGCGTGGCGCGCACCGACATTGAAGGGCGGCGGACTGTTCCAGCCGATTTCGCGCGAAGGGGCACTTATCTTCAACAATGTGCTGCTGTCGATTGCTGCTGCCATGGTTTTGCTGGGCACGCTCTATCCGTTGCTGCTGGAAACGTTAACCGGCGAGAAAATCTCGGTCGGGGCGCCGTTCTTCAATTCGACATTCGTTCCGATCATCACCCCGGTAATCATTGCGATGGCATTTGGTCCGATGATGCCGTGGAAACGAGCGGATCTTCTGGGCGTGTTCAACAAACTCAAGATCGCCCTGGCCGCCGCAGTTGTCGTGGTTCTGGTGACCCTTTGGCTGTCGGGTGGCCCGGCCTTTGCCCTGTTTGGCATGGGTCTGGCGACTTGGCTGTTTGTCGGATCCATCCTTGAATGGTCCGGGCGCATCAAACTATTCCGTGAACCGTTCGGTAACAGTCTGCGGCGCATGCGTAATCTGCCACGCTCGGCGCATGGCACGATGCTGGCCCATGCCGGGGTGGCGATTGTTGTGGCCGGTATCACCGGATCACAAGCCTGGACCCAGGAAGCTGTGCAGTCACTGGCCGTTGGCGAAAGCACCGAGCTTGCCGGACATACCTTTACGCTGTCTGATATGCGCGAATATCAGGGACCGAACTATGCCGCGCGTGAGGGTGAAATCACCATCACCACCCCGGGCGAACGCACCGTTATCCTCACACCGGAAAAACGCGTCTATACGGTGGAAGGCATGCCGACCACCGAAGCCGGCATTCAATCAAGCTTTACCGGCGATATCTATGCCGTGATCGGTGATCAGGATGAAGGCGGCAAATGGATCACGCGGTTCTATGTCAAACCGATGATCCCGTGGATGTGGGCTGGCGGACTTGTGATGGTGTTTGGCGGTTTGATGTCGTTGTCTGACCGTCGCTATCGCATTGGCGCACCGACCCGCTCGCAAAAAACTGCCGCCAAAGCGGTTCCAGCCGAATAAGACCAAGGACAGGAAACGACTATGACCATCTGGATTGTTCTTGGCGCTATTACCCTGCTGCTTGCGGGGTTCATTCTGTGGCCGATCTTCCAAAGCAAACGAACCGCGGCTGCCGATGACGATGCTGGCAGCTCGTCATCCACAGCCGACGCTGAGTATGCCAGCCCGGAAAGCGAAATTGCGCGTGACCTTGCGGTGTATCGCGACCAACTTTCCGAGATTGACCGCGACATTGAACGCGGGGTGCTGAGTTCTGAGCAGGCAAATGCGGCGCGGATCGAGGTTCAACGCCGTATTCTCGCCGCCGACCAGCGGATCAAAAAACAACAAACCGGTGACGGTGCAACAAGCAAAGCGCCCGCCCGTTCACCGGTGCGTGCAATTGCCGCAGGCTTCATCGTATTGTTCATCGCCGGCGGGATTGGCCTTTATCTTGATCTGGGCAGTCCAACCATGCCCGATCGCCCGATTGCCAGCCGCGCTGATGAAATCAATGCCATGCGCATGGCGCAAAATGCCGATCAGGACCGTGAGTCGGTGCTGAACCGTGCCGTCAGTGACCTGTCGCAGAAGCTTTTGGAAAACCCGGATGATCTGCGTGCGTGGGAATTGCTGGGTGCCAGTCTGATGGCGCTCGGGCGACCAGAAGAAGCCCAGACCGCGTTTCTTGAAACCGTCAAACGGTCCGGACGCGATGGCGATTATCTGGCGATGTATGCTGAAAGCCTAGTGCGTAGTAACAATGGGCAGATCAATACAACCGCACGCGGGGTTTTGCGCGAAGCAGAACAAAGCTCAAGCACCGATCCGCGCATCCAGTTCTACCTTGGTCTGGCCGATGCGCAGGAAGGTAATGTTGCTGCCGCTGTTGATCGCTGGATCGCCCTTGCCAATGGTGCACCGGCCAATGCGCCGTGGTTGCCGATGGTGGTCCGACAGATCAATGAAGCCGCCCTTGCCCAGGGGATTGATATCGAAGGGCGCCTGAACGTTGCCGAGAACACATCGCCCGGTCCAAGTCAGGCCGATATTGCTGCCGCCCAGGAAATGACACCCGAACAGCGCCAGGAAATGGTGATGTCGATGGTCAATGGTCTGGCAGAACGCCTTAAGTCGGAACCAAATGATCCGGATGGCTGGGCGCGTCTGATGCAGGCCTATATGGTGCTGGGTCAAGAAAGCGAAGCAAAAGCTGCTTATGAAAAGGCCGGAGAGGTCTTTTCCGACCAGCCGGATCTGGTGGCCCGATTCGATTCACTAGCACGCGAAATCGGCATCGTCGCGAACTGAGCGCGCATTTATCAGCAAAAATACTGATGAAATTTGTTTTCTCAGGACCCTTTTTCCTGCTCGTTTGAGCCATTATATATCATACTTACGGATAATATCTGCAACTTTACTGAAGTCTTATTGAATTGAAGTTCGTGCTGCGGTATGAAAATAAGACTTAAGGATAGATAAGAAATAAATCATGTATATGATTTCGAAGAATATTCTCTGATGGTGGGGGCCATCTTTTTCTTTGGGATCAATATATTGACAGGCTCACGAAACAAAAATTCAGGGATGACCTTGCGCAATATGTGGTCACCCCAAAGGATAGCGGATCAGCATGCCGGATCAAAACAATGGCGCGACAAACAACCTGTTGTTGATCGAAGACAATCCAGGTGATGCGCGCCTCGTGCGTGAAGCACTTCGGGAATTCAAGCAACCGGTTGAATTGCATCATGTAAAGGATGCGATCACTGCACTGCAATTCTTGCAGCAGGATGGTCCGTATCGCAATTCGCCGCGTCCGCGACTGATCCTTCTTGACCTGAACATGCCGCGCAAGGATGGTCGCGAAATGCTGCGCGATATCCGCAACGATCCGAACTGCGCATCCATCCCTGTCATCGTCCTGACCACATCCGGTGCCGAGCATGATGTCGATTTGTGCTATGCCGCCGGGGCAAACTGCTATTTGCGCAAACCGGTCGATGTGACAGAATTCATCGACTTGATGAAAATGATTGAGTCATTCTGGCTGGGGCTGGCGTTAACCCCCACGCCGTAACCCTCTGCAGCGAGACTGCCGTGTCCCGCCCGACATCTGTGCTTTTCCGATCCCTGCCGATGCCAACAAGCCTGCGGATTGCCTTGCGCGAATTGCGCAAACCCGGTATCGGCATTGCCATCCTTTTTGCAACGCTTGTCTTTGCGGCCACAGTTCTGTTGCTTACCGTCAGCCTGACCCAATCGGTCCGCGACGGCTTGCGCCAATCCGCCCAACAGACAATCGGCGGTGACATCTCGCTACGCCTGTTTCATCGCCCCCCGGCAGCCAATGAAATTGCCTTTCTTGAAACACTCGGCACGCTTGGGATCAGTATCGAACAACGGGTGATGGCCCAGGCAGCAAACGATCAACCATCGGTTCTGTCGGAACTAAAGGCGGTTGATGCAAACTATCCCCTGTTTGGCAATCTTGCACTGTCACCCGACATCGCACTTCATGACGCGCTTGCCGCCAAGGATGGTGTTCCGGGTATCGTCGTCGATCCGTTATTGCTGGAACAAGCCGGGCTTGGTGTTGGCGACAGTCTTGATCTCGGAGGTCGCCGCCATCAGGTGCGTGCAAGTATTGTGGCAGAGCCAGAACGCAAATTCAGATTATTCTCACTCGGTCCTCGCCTGATTGTCGGACTTGAGAGTTATCGCGACAGTCCCCTTCTGGCACCGGGTAAACAGGTCTATTGGTATTTACACCTCAAACTGCCACCGGAAGCCAGCCAAACGCCCGAGCAAGTCATTGCCGCCATCGAAGACCGGTTCCCCGAGAGTGGCTGGCGCATCGTCAATGCCGCGGACGGGGTTCCGGGGCTTGAACGGATCGGGGAATTCGCATCATCCTTTGTCAGTCTGATGGGCATCGCGATCTTTGCGATTGCGACAAGTGCCATTCACAATGCGCTGCGTGCCGACCTTGCGGCAAGACGTTCGCGGTTTGCTACGCTGCGCAGTCTTGGTGCCCGTCCGCATGACATCGCAGGCAGCATCATCTGGCAGCTTGGCCTCATCACTGGTGTTGCCATACTGATCGCGGCACTCCTGACAGCAATCCTTGGCGCGGCTGTTGGCCCAATGCTTGGTCATACACTTGGTTTTGCGTTTCAACCGGATTTCACCGATGGCCCGATGATTGCAGCCTTTGTATTCGGGTTCGTTGCCCTTGTTGCGATGAAACCGGTGCGCAACGCCTGCCTGACTTCTCCGGCCTGTCTGTTTCGCCATCAAACCGCAAATCAGGCCATACCCCGATCAAACAAACTCAACCTGCTGAAGACTGTGTTGGCAATTGCTCTGCTCGGCATTGCAGGCGCCTTGATCGATCTCGGTTGGTTTGGCTTTATGTTGCTGGGACTTTTGATCGCCTGTCAGGGGCTTTTCGTCCTTCTTGGTCGCGTGATCCGTGCGCTGGCCGGGAAACTGGCAACAAAGCACATGCTTGTCCCCAGCCTGCGTCTGGCGCTGCGCAATATCGCACGGCCATCTGCGCCGACCGTGACCATTACGGCATCATTTGGTCTGGCGATGACCTGCCTGTGTGCGGTCTTGTTATTTGGTTCGCTGGCAGGCCAACACCTGAAATCGGTACTGCCGTCACAAACACCCGATGTGGTGTTCTTCGACATTCCACCAGCCGAACAAAGCGCCTTTCTCAGCAATGTCACAAGCAATGATGCCGTCGTGGCTGTGACACAGATGCCCTTCTTGCATGGTCGGGTGACGCATTTGAACGGAATGCCGCTGACCCGTGGAGATGTGCCAAGGCGCTATCACTGGTTCCTGCGCGGGGACCGGGGAATGTCATGGGCTGACCGGCCGACAGCAGACATGCGCCAAAACCCGGTGACAGCCGGTGAATGGTGGCGTGCTGACAGCCTTAATCAAAGGCTTCTCTCGTTGGATGCTGGCGTTGCGCAAGCCATCGGGATAGTGGTTGGTGATCGACTGACCCTGAACATCATGGGACAGCCCTTTGAGGGCAAGGTTGCCAACCTGCGTCAGATCGACTGGACACGCCTTGGTCTCGATTTTCCGATTGTGCTTTCGCCGATGGAACCGGTTTTTGATCATGGCGTAATCAGTGCGCTTAACCTGCAAGACGGGACCCACGCTAAAACCGCCATCGATGCGACACTTAACGCTTATCCGAATGTGCCGGTAGTTTTTGTCAAAGAGGTGCTGGCAAAGTTGAACCGGTTGTTTGACGGCGTGACTGCCGCGCTGATTGGATTGACCATGCTTGCGACCCTTGGGTCGGTGCTGGTGATTGTTTGTGGATTGATTGCACTGCGTCAGCAACAGACCGAAGCGCTTGCCATGCTGCGCGCCCTTGGCCTTCGCCCCAATCAGATCAACAAGACCGGCGCTCTTGAAACTGGTTTGATGGTTGCAACCGGTGGGTTGGTGGGCGTGATTGCAGGGAGCACAATTGCTGTTGGTGCGGCAAATGCCATCGGCTCCATCAATCCGAGTCAAATCGCCGATGTCGCTGGGCCGATGACGGCGATCATATTTGGATTGGTTTTAGTCTGCGGGTTCGCGGGCGGCTGGATGTTGCAGGCATCAAGCCTGCGCGCCCAGGCTGGCTGGCGCGGCTAGCCTTAATTGGGATGCAAACAACAAAAAAGGCCGTCCCATCAGGACGGCCTTTTTTAAATGATATTCTGAAACCGACGATTAGTTGGTCAGGGCCTGGATCTGTGCACGGGCAACATCGAGCGCACGCTCGGCGTTGGCTTTATCGTGTGCAGTCTCGGCAGACTTGAGATCGGCTTCTGCCGCTTCAAGACGGGCCTGCGCCTCGTCAGCTTTCAAATCGGAAACCGGAACAGCTTCTTCTGCCAGAATGGTGCAACGCTCGGGATTAACCTCTGCAACACCACCGGCAACGAAGATACGTTCGGAAACCTTACCACCTGCATAGATGTCGATGACACCCGGACGAATGGTCGAGATCATCGGCGAATGCTTGGGCAGTACACCAAAATTCCCGTCCGTGCCCGGAACAACGACCATCTCGACCGGCTCGGATTTGAGCAGGGCAGACGGTGAAACAAGTTCCAGTACAGTCGTATCAGTCATGACAATCCTCGCTCCTTAGCCGGAGGGGGACCAAAGCTGCCTTAGGCAGCTTCGGCCATCTTCTTGGCTTTTTCGATGGCTTCTTCGATAGTGCCGACCATGTAGAATGCCTGTTCCGGCATGTGGTCATATTCACCAGCGCAGATCGCCTTGAACGCCTTGATGGTGTCTTCGAGCTGAACGAACACGCCCGGAGTACCGGTGAAGACCTCTGCAACGTGGAACGGCTGCGAAAGGAAACGCTGGATCTTACGGGCACGTGCCACGACCAGTTTGTCTTCTTCCGAAAGCTCGTCCATGCCGAGGATGGCGATGATGTCCTGCAGACCTTTGTAGGTCTGAAGAACACGCTGAACTTCACGTGCGGTCTCGTAGTGTTCCTGGCCGATAACGCCCGGATCCAGAGCACGCGAGGTGGAGTCGAGCGGGTCAACTGCCGGGTAGATGCCGAGCTCGGCAATCTGACGGTTCAGCGTGGTCGTTGCATCAAGGTGAGCAAACGAGGTTGCCGGTGCCGGGTCAGTCAAGTCATCGGCCGGGACGTAAATTGCCTGGACCGAGGTAATGGAACCTTTTTTGGTCGAGGTAATACGTTCCTGCAGTGCACCCATGTCGGTTGCCAGCGTCGGCTGATAACCCACAGCAGACGGGATACGACCGAGAAGCGCCGACACTTCCGAACCAGCCTGGGTAAAGCGGAAGATGTTATCGACGAAGAACAGAACGTCCTGGCCTTCTTCATCACGGAAGTATTCCGCAAGGGTCAGACCGGTCAGAGCAACACGTGCACGTGCTCCCGGGGGTTCGTTCATCTGGCCATAGACCAGTGCCGCTTTGGATTCGCCTTCCGGATTGATAACGCCCGATTCCATCATCTCGTGATAGAGGTCGTTACCTTCACGGGTACGTTCACCAACACCGGCGAAGACCGAGTAACCACCGTGGCCTTTTGCCACGTTGTTGATCAGTTCCATGATAAGGACGGTTTTACCAACGCCCGCACCGCCGAACAGACCAATTTTACCACCTTTGGTGTACGGCGCGATAAGGTCGATAACCTTAATGCCGGTCACCAGAATTTCGGTGTCGGTCGACTGGTCGATGAAGTCAGGTGCTTCACGGTGGATCGGAGAAGTTTTCTTCGAGTTCACCGGACCACGTTCGTCAACCGGCTCACCGATCACGTTCAGAATACGACCAAGTGTTTCCGGACCAACCGGAACCGAGATCGCGTCACCGGTGTCGGTGACTTCCTGACCGCGACGCAGACCTTCGGTGGTGTCCATTGCGATCGTACGGACCGCACTTTCACCAAGGTGCTGTGCAACTTCAAGAACCAGACGCTGACCGTTGTTGTCAACATGCAGCGCATTCAGAATGGGAGGCAGTTCGCCGTCGAATTTAACGTCGACGACGGCGCCCATTACCTGGGAAATTTTCCCCGCCTTCTTGTTCGCCATAGGTATTGTCTCCTGCTCGGACAAAGCTATCCGTTAACTTCCTGCGACCCGCTTACAAAGCCTCGGCGCCGGAAATGATTTCAATCAGTTCGTTGGTGATCTGAGCCTGACGTGAGCGGTTGTATTGGATGCTCAGTCGGTCGATCATGTCGCCGGCATTGCGGGTTGCGTTATCCATCGCGGACATACGCGCGCCGTGTTCAGATGCACTGCTTTCAAGCATTGCACCGAAAATCTGGACGCCAACATTACGCGGCAGCAAATCAGCCAGAATGGCTTCTTCGGACGGTTCGTATTCGTAAACCGCAGAAGAACCGGCTGCTTCTTCCTGCTCGTCAACTTCTTCACCCGCGAACGGGATCAGCTGCTGAGCGGTTGGTACCTGCGAAATCGCGGACACGAACTTGTTGTAGAAGATCGTGCAGACGTCGAATTCGCCTTCGTCATATAGCGCCAGAACCTTGTCTGCCACCTCGGTCGCAGAGGAGAAATCAATCCCCTTCTTGCCCTCGATGCCAGTATACCGGGCGACAATATTGTCACCAAATTCACGCTTGAGCGCATCTGAGCCCTTGCGGCCAACGCAGATGATCTTAACGGTTTTGCCTTCGCCCTTGAGAGCAAGAGCCTTGAGACGAGCCGCTTTCACGATCGATGCGTTAAAACCACCGCAAAGGCCACGGTCTGCGGTGAAGACGACGAGCAGATGCACATCGTCCTTACCGGTACCGGCCAGAAGCTTCGGCGCCCCTTCATTGCTGCCGACGGCAGTTGCAAGACGGCCCAGCATCGTTCCCATGCGTTCTGCATAGGGACGGGCTGCTTCCGCTGCATCCTGTGCACGACGGAGCTTGGAGGCTGCCACCATCTTCATCGCCGAGGTAATCTTCCTCGTCGATTTGACGCTGGCAATGCGCGAGCGCAGATCCTTCAAACTAGCCATTGCGTTTCCTCCTTCGCCTAAGTTTCAGTCTTACGCGAAGGTTTTCGCGAACTTGTCGAGGAACGCTTTAAGCTTGGCTTCGCTGTCATCAGACAGAACCTTCTCGGTGCGGATCGCATCGAGGATATCAGCGCCAGCCGAACGAATTTCGGACAGGTACTGTTCTTCGAAGGCGCGAACCTTGTTCACCGGAATGTTGTCGAGATAGCCCTTAACACCAGCGTAGATCACAACAACCTGCTCTTCGACCTTGAGCGGCGAGTACTGCGGCTGCTTGAGCAGCTCGGTCAGACGTGCGCCACGGGCCAGAAGTTTTTGGGTTGCCGGATCAAGATCCGATGCGAACTGTGCGAATGCTTCCATCTCACGATACTGAGCGAGTTCCAGCTTGATCGAGCCAGCAACCTGCTTCATCGCTTTGATCTGTGCGGACGAACCAACACGCGAAACCGACAGACCAACGTTCACAGCCGGGCGTACGCCTTTGTAGAACAGGTCGGTTTCAAGGAAGATCTGACCGTCGGTGATCGAGATCACGTTGGTCGGAATAAACGCCGAAACGTCGTTACCCTGGGTTTCAATAACCGGAAGTGCGGTCAGCGAACCAGCGCCGTTTTCGTCATTCATCTTCGCAGCACGTTCCAGCAGACGGGAGTGCAGATAGAAGACGTCACCCGGGAATGCTTCACGTCCCGGCGGGCGGCGAAGCAGCAGCGACATCTGACGATAAGCAACAGCCTGCTTGGACAGATCATCATAGAAGATGGTTGCGTGCATACCGTTGTCACGGAAGTACTCACCCATTGCGCAAGCAACGAACGGTGCGATGAACTGCATCGGCGCCGGGTCGGATGCGGTCGCGGCAACAATGATGGTGTTTTCCATCGCGCCGCGCTCTTCGAGGACCTTCACAACCTGTGCAACGGTCGAACGTTTCTGACCAACCGCAACATAGATGGAGAACATCTTGTCGCTGTCGGATTTCGCTGCATCGTTCACCGGCTTCTGGTTCAGAATGGTGTCAACGATGATCGCGGTTTTACCGGTCTGACGGTCACCAATGATCAGCTCACGCTGGCCACGGCCAATCGGGATCAGGGAGTCAATCGACTTGATACCGGTCTGGACCGGCTCGTGAACCGATTTACGCGGGATAATGCCCGGTGCCTTGACGTCAGCAAGGCGACGTTCTTTTGCACCCAGATCACCTTTGCCGTCGATCGGGTTACCCAGACCGTCAACAACGCGACCAAGAAGTTCCTTACCAACCGGAACGTCAACGATGGCGCCAGTACGTTTAACCTGGTCACCTTCCTTGATCGAACGGTCAGAACCGAAGATCACGACACCGACGTTGTCTTCTTCGAGGTTAAGGGCCATGCCCTTAATACCACCCGGGAAGTCAACAAGTTCACCAGCCTGAACATTGTCCAGACCGTAAACACGGGCAATACCGTCACCGACAGACAGAACCTGACCGACTTCGGCAACTTCGGCTTCAGAACCAAAATTGGCAATCTGATCCTTGAGAATAGCGGAGATTTCCGCGGCGCGGATTTCCATCACGCAACCCCTTTCATAGCGAGCTCGAGCTTCTGCAGTTTAGTACGAAGCGAGGCATCAAAAACCCGGGAACCGACCTTGACGACAAGACCGCCAAGAACAGCCGGATCAACTTTAAGGTCCACTTTGACAGTGGCGCCGACAACTTCTTTGAGAGCGCCGGTAACAGCTTCGATTTGCTCTTTTTTCAGCTCGGAAGCCGAAGTTACGTGTGCAGTAACCTCGCCCTTGTGAGCCGAGAGCATGGAAAGGTAGGAATCGATAACAGCCGGCAGGGCAAACAGACGACGCTTCTGAGACAGAAGCCCAACGGTCTTCTTGGTCAACTCGGAAACACCGAGTTTATCCAGAAGAGCCGCCATCGCCTTGGCCTGCACGTCCCGGGAAATCACGGGACTGCGGAGTACATTCCGGAGGTCATCGCTGGTTGCGATGGCCTGGTCGAGCAATTCAAGATCGCTTTTGACAACATCAAGCTGGTTGGCCGAATTGGCCAAGTCAAACAGTGCTGTGGCGTAGCGCCCTTGGAGCCCGGTCGCGGCAGTATTTTGGGACACCGGTGAAAGCCCTCAATTCTGGTTATGAGAACGACTCGGATACGTATAAAAAAATGATCCCCCGAAAGGGTTTCCTTCCGGGAAGCGAGCGTTTGGTATCACATGTCCTTGGCATGGGCAACCCCCGCGCAAGCGCATTTGCGCGCTCTTTTCCATTCTTTGGCAAAGATGGGCCAAAACACCCCGAAATCGCCCAATTTTAAGGCAGGCTTACAACTATTTTATAAGACGGCCTTCACGACCAAACGCGGCGTCAAAGTTATCGAAACCTGATTTGACCGACGAATCCCCTGAAACGCGTGGGCTTGAGCGCCCATTCGCGAAAAAAGAGATCAAAACGCCACAAAAAATGTGATCAAGTTCACGTAGGCCAGCCCGAAAGCCCTTCACGATCACACAGATCGATATAGGACGGGCGACGGGTCACCTGCGTGGCATATTGATGCAAGGTTGGCCGGTCGATCGCGGAACAGGGCATTTTGCGCGACCAGCGCATCAGCATAACGGCCAGCATGTCGACCATCCCGAAACGCTCGCCCAGTAAATGGTCACCCTTTGCCTCAAGACGGGTCTCGAAATTGTCCCATACGGAACTGATCCGTCGTTCCGCCAGGGCCTTCACTGCGTCGGCCCCCGCAGGGTCCCCGTCCTTGGCAGCGTAAAGCCAATCACGCATCGCCGGCATCAAGGTATTGGCAATATATATTGTAAGCTGCAACCATTCCGCACGGTCGGGACTATTCGTATCGGGCATTAGCCCCGCTGCAGCGTGACGTTCTGCCAGCAACATCATCAGCGCAACAGTTTCCCCGTAAGGCACATCATCGACGATGAGAGTCGGCACGCGCCCCGACGGATTAAGCCGCAGATATTCCGGATCGCGTTGTTGGCCCTGACTGATATCGACCGGGATCGCCTCAAACGGCACCGCGAGTTCAATCAGCATCCAGTGGACGGCCATACTGGCTGTACCCGGCGCGTAAAAAAGTTTGTAGTTCATGAACCGTAATTCCAAAGCAATCTGGTGGGAGACAGGGGCGATCAGACATGACGTCCCTGATCAAAGGCGTTTAGCGCAATGGGACACGACTTCGATCCGGGCAGCGAGACAGCGCAACCACCGCAAACAGGGCCGCAACACTCATATAGACAGAGGCGGCTGTCGATTGTCCTGTTGCTGCGATCAGGCTGGTTGCGATCATTGGTGTCAGACCGCCAAAAATGCCCATCCCGATATTAAAGGCGATCGAGTATCCCGAGAGGCGGTCGCGTTCGGGGAACATTTCGGCAAACAGCGCCGGACCAGATCCCAAGGGCACCGCAAGCAGCAAAAAGCAAATTGCATGTGTGACCACGACCGAGATGATCGAACCGCCCGAACTCAGCATCCACCAATGTAGCGGCAACGAAAACAGGCCCAGCAACAGAATCGCGAGCGCAATAAGCGTTTTGCGCGGTATCAGCCGATCCCCGATCATCGCCGTCAATGGCATGGCCGGGATAACCAGCACCATCATGGCCGTATTGATGGTCAATGCCACGTGGCGATCCATCAACCCCTGCCCGGCAAGCCATTCCGGCAAATAGACGAATGCAATATAATAACAAATGCCATAGCAGGCCGCGAAGACAAGCGCGATGAAGGTTTCCCTGCGATCAACTGTAAAGGCCTCCAACAAAGGTGATGTTTCGTCCCTTGCATCATCATGGGCGGCAAACCGTTCTGACATATGCAGATTACGGCGCATCAGGATCGCCGTTCCGCCCAGCACCGCACCAGCAAGGAATGGCAACCGCCAGGCCCAGTCGCCCAGTTGCTCCGCATTAAAGACATTCGTCACCAGTGCCGCGGCGGCGACACCCAGCAAAGACCCCGTCATGGAACCGATATTGGCCCAGCTTCCGATCAGGCCACGTTTGCCCGTCGGGGCTGTTTCAACCAGATATGTCGCTGACGAGGAAAACTCCCCGCCGACCGAAAGGCCCTGAAGAATCCGCACCAACACAAGAAGGGCCGGGGCCAGAATACCGACCGACGCATAAGTCGGCAGAACCCCCAGAAGCAGTGTCGGCAATGCCATCATCGCAACCGAGATCTGCATGGTGCGAGCCCGGCCATAACGATCACCGAACCAGCCAAACGCAGCTGCCCCCATAGGGCGCATCAGAAAGCCGGCAGCAAAAATGCCATAGGTCGCGATCAGCCCGGCGGTCGGATCATTAGCTGGGAAAAATACCGGGGCGATGATGCCTGCAAGATAACCGTAAAGCGCGAAATCATACCATTCGACAACATTACCGATAAATCCGGCCATGACCCGATGGCGCAACTCCGGCGCTTCGATCATATCCTTATCATCAGCTGCAACCTGCGTTTCGGGCATTTACAAACAGTGTCCTGTGTCCACAACGATGATCATGCGTTCGACCAACCTAGTCTGCCCAAGGCAACACCTGCATTGTGCCAGAACAGGATCGATATTGGCGCCGTAACAAAATATCATTGAAATTATTCGGTTCTCGCAACGAGATAGCGTATCATTTGGTGCCGACCAATCAAGTGAAGACGGATGAGACACATCATACATCCACGCGTTGAGATCAGGCCTGCCCGATCTTTGATCGGCCTTGTCGCCACACTGATGCTGTTCTTTGTCATGAGCACGCATGGAGCCGCGCGCACCCTTGTGATCGAGGGGCTTGAAGAAGAACCGCTTAAATGGATGGGGCACGAAGAACCCAAAGGCATCGATATCGACATCATGACCGAAGTCCTCAACACCATGGGGATTACCGACTATGTGTTTCGGTTTGTCGATACCGGCAGCCGTTTGCTGCACAATGCGCGCAATGGAACATCAGATATCGTGCTGACGCTGTCGATGAACAACAAGCGCGCCAAATACATGATGTATCCGGAAGAAGCCCACCTGTTGCTTGACTGGCGTTTTGCCGTACGGGCCGGGGACGAAGACAAAATCCGGTTTGAGGAATTCGCGGACCTGTCACGTTTACGGATCGGCGCGGCAGCGGACTATTCCTATACCAGCGCCTTCTGGAATTCCGGGCTGGATATTCAGACTGTTGCGCGCAGTGACCTTCTGGTTCCCATGCTTCTGCAAAACCGATTTGATGCGGTGCCGGTCAATTACCTCAACACCATTTACGACAGCCTGCAGAATCGCTACCGCGACAAGATTGCCTTTCTCTATCCGCCGCTACGCCGGGCCCCCTATTATAATGTGTTCTCGCGGGCGTCTGATTATCCGGACAAGGAACGGTTTCTGGCCGAATATGACAAGATCATTCACGACATGCGCGAAGATGGCCGGTTACTGAGCATTTTTGAACGCTACCTTGGTGCAGATGGCTATGACTGGTGGCAGTCGCAATATTCCCAGTAAGCCAGCCCGGAAATCCACAATTACATAAAGCTGTAAGGATCGATATCGATCTGCACGCGGACACTGCCGGGTGTCTTGACCTTTGACAGCCAGTCGTGGATCAGGGCCTGCATCTTGACCGACTTGTCCGCCCGAATCATGAAACGCCGGCGATAACGGCCACGCAGCAAAGACAAAGGCGCCGGTGCCGGACCAAGGACCATCAGGCCGTCTCCACGCGGCGCAACACGGCCAATGCGCCAGGCGGCCTCATCAACCTCGTTTTCCTTTTTGCCACTTATGATAAGGGCAGCCAGTCGCCCATGCGGCGGCATGCCATGGGTCATGCGTTGCGAGAGTTCCACCTCGTTAAAGGCATCGCGATCGCCAGCGGCAATTGCCTTGATCACGCGGTTTGCCGGATCGGCGGTTTGCAAGATCACCGTACCCGGTCGATCCCCGCGGCCCGCACGCCCGGCAACCTGGGTCAGCAATTGATAGCTGCGCTCGGCTGCGCGCAAGTCACCGCCGGCCAACCCCAGATCAGCATCAACCACACCCACCAAAGTCAGCATCGGGAAGTGATAGCCCTTGGCAAGAATCTGCGTGCCAATCAGAAGATCGACTTCGTGATTATGCACGCGCTCGATCAGCTGTGCTGCGGCCTTGGGCCCCATGATGTTATCGGATGTCGCGACCTCGACCCGGATATCGGGGAAGGTTTCGACCGCCTCCTCGTAAAGGCGCTCCACCCCCGGGCCACACGGGGCCAGCTTGCCCTCGGCACCGCAGGACGGGCAGGCATCGGGGGCCTTGGCCTGATAGCCGCAATGATGGCATTGCAATTTGCCCCATGCCCGATGTTCGACCAGCCAAGCCGTGCAGTTCGGGCATTGGAACCGATGACCGCAGGCCCGGCATAGCGTAAGCGGCGCATACCCCCGCCGGTTCAGAAACAGCATCGCCTGTTCGCCGTTGGCGAAGGTTTCTGCCAGACGTTTTTTCAGCGTCGGTGTGATCCAGCGATTGCGTTCGGGTTTGTCCTGTCGGATGTCGATGATTTCGACACTGGGCAATACGGCCACCCCGTGACGGCTGCCAAGCTGAACATGCTGATAACGCCCGGCTTCAACATTGGCCAGTGTTTCAAGCGACGGGGTGGCAGACGCCAAAACGATGGGAATATTGCCAAGATGGGCGCGCGTTACCGCCATGTCACGGGCATGATACATCACCCCGTCTTCCTGCTTGAAGGCGTGTTCGTGTTCCTCGTCGACCACGATTAGGCCAAGATCATGATATGGCAGGAAAAGCGCCGACCTGGCCCCGACAACAAGCTTGGCCGATCCATCGGCCACCGCCCGCCAGGTATCGCGTCGCCTTGCCTGGCCGACTTCGGAATGCCACAGGGCCGGCTCAACACCAAACCGGTCTCGGAAACGCTGCAACCACTGGGCGGACAGGGCGATTTCCGGCAATAGAACAACCACCTGCCTGCCCTGTGCGAGGGCAGCACGCACAGGTTCAAAATAAACCTCTGTCTTGCCGGACCCTGTCACACCATCAAGCAATGTGCAGGAAAACCCGCCCTGATCGACCCGCGCACAAAGGGCGTCGGCAGCTTCGATCTGCTCAATCGACAGGTCCGGGCGTGCAATATCAAGATCAGGTGCATCAAACGGCGATGGCGGGGTCACCATCAAGCGCTGCACAGCCCCCGCTTCGACAAGCCCCTTGACGACACTGGCCCCGGCCCCGGTTTCCCGCAGGATATCGCCCTGCTCCATAGGCGGATGATCCCCCAGAAACGCCAGAACCCGTTTGCGCGGCGGCGTCATGCGCAAGCCTGCGGGATCGAATTCCGGGTTAAGGGTAAATCGAAAGATCGGTTTGGGGGCCTCAAGCGCGTCGGGCACGCTCATGGCCATGCGCAAGACCGCCCCTTGCGGCGACATTGTATAGGCAGACACCCAGTCAATGAATTTGCGGGTCACATCCGCCATCGGGGGTGTTGGCAGGACACCGTGAATTTCACGAAGCTTGGCAGGGTCGACATCGCCCTTGGCATCGCCCCAGACAACACCACGCTGAGTCTGCCGACCCAATGGAATTTCAACGAAATCACCGGGTTCGACGGATACGCCTTCGGGCACCAGATAATCATATGGCCCGGCCAACGGCAGCGGCGGCAGGACGCTTACGGTCTGGGCGGTTACCTCAAAGGCCGGATCGTTCGCAAACAAATTTCCAGAGGTGGCCTTTGCGGCACTCATATATTATAAACCCCGTGAGGTTGCCCACCAGACCGGTGACGTTTCAGGGTCGCCAGACATTGGGCACAGAAACAAACGGTCCCACAGCAAGGGTCTGGTTCCGTCATCAGATGATCCAGAACCTAGCAGCTAACCGCATCATTGAACAACAGGTCCTAAACAGGAATTCCAATGAAGTTTTTCATCGATACCGCTGACATCGACGCAATCCGCGAACTGGCCATGTCCGGCCTCGTGGACGGTGTCACCACCAACCCCTCGCTGGTAGCAAAAACAGGCCGACCGTTTCTCGAACTGATCAAGGAAATTTGTGACGTTGTCGACGGACCGGTCAGCGCAGAAGTTGCTGCGACCGATTACGAAACCATGGTTGCCGAAGGCCGCAAGCTTGCCAAGATCGCCGACAATGTCGTCGTCAAGCTGCCGCTGACCGCTGATGGCCTGAAAGCCTGCCGCACCTTCACCGACGAAGGCATTCAGACCAACGTCACCCTTTGCTTCTCGGTTGGTCAGGCCATTCTGGCTGCCAAGGCCGGCGCGACCTATGTTTCGCCGTTCGTTGGCCGTCTGGATGACATTTCCTCTGACGGCATGCAGCTGATTGCCGACATCGTTGATGTTTATGGCAACTACCCGAACTGGACCACCGAGGTTCTCGTGGCATCGGCACGTGGCCCGCAGCATGTTGTCGACTCGGCCCGTCTGGGTGCTGACGTTGTCACCATCCCGCCGCAGGTTCTGGGTCAGCTGACCAAGCACCCGCTGACCGACAAAGGCCTTGAAGCCTTCCTCGCCGATTGGGAAAAAACCGGCCAGTCGATCCTCTGATTTCGGGTCACTGATCGCAACAGATATATAAAAACCGGCATCGCGCTTGGTTTTTAACATGCATTTAACCCGGCAGCCCGCATTGTGGCAGCCGGGTTTTTTGTTTCTCACTTTTCAAGCCGGAACCGATGGAAAAGACAGCTTTGCGCGCCGATGATGTCGCGGACTACCTTGCCGAACATCCCGAATTCTTCACTACGCGCCCGGACTTGCTTGAAAGTCTTGATTTGCCGATACGTGAACTGGGCAATGGCGTTGCCGACATGCAGCAATATGTCGTGGCCCGCCTGCGCGATGAACGTGAAAAGCTGCGCGGTGCCACCAGCGAGCTGATCAATATTTCCAAATCCAACCTCGAAACCCAAAGCCGCATTCACCGTGCGGTTCTGGCTCTTCTGAATGCGCGCGGATTTGAAACCTTTGTCGAAGCGCTTCAGGACCTTGTTCCCGAACTGCTTGATCTTGATGCCATCGCGCTGTGCTTTGAAGAATGCAGTGAGGCCCCGGTGCCAAGCTGTGATGGTCGTGTGCGCCGCCTTGTTGCCGGCGCGGTTGATCAGGTCCTTGGTGATGAACAAGATGTCTGGTTGTTGCCTGATGACGCCGGGGATGAAGCCATCTTTGGCCCAAAGGCCGCTGATATCCGATCTGCCGCGATTGTGCGCCTTGCACCGTTTTATGGCGATCCGGTCGGACTGGTTGCCTTTGGTGTTAAGGAACCGGATTATTTCAGCCCGGCACAGGCCAACGACCTGATCATGTTCCTGGCTTCTGTTATCGAGTTTGGTGTGCGCCGATGGCTGACCCAAACGGTCTGACCGCCATCACCCTGCCCCAAGATGTGCGCGACGCCATCGCCGACTGGCGTGGCTGGCTTGCCGATGAGCGCCGCGCATCCAACCACACCACTGAAAACTATCTCGCCGATCTTTATGCCTTTTTGGGCTTCGTCAAAGATCATCTTGGCGACACCCCGTCTCTTCGCGATCTGCTGCGCCTGAACCCGCGCGATTTTCGAAGCTGGCTGGCCCGGCGCAGCATGGATGGCATGGCCAAGACATCCACCGCGCGCGCCTTGTCATCCCTTCGAAATTTCTACCGGTTTCTTGAACGATCCGGGCGCGGTCAGAATGCCGCTGTGCAGTCGATCCGCAATCCCCGGCTGCCGCAATCAACGCCCAAGCCACTGGCACCCGATGACGTCATGGCAGTACTTGAAAATGCTGATGCCTGGCAGGACGAACCGTGGCTTGGCAAACGCAATCTGGCTCTTTTCACCCTCCTTTATGGGTGCGGCTTGCGTATTTCCGAGGCACTTGATCTGAATGCCAATCAACGCCCGACCGGGGATTCGATGGTCATAACCGGTAAAGGCAACAAGCAACGCCTTGTCCCGGTTTTGCCGATCGTGCGTGACGCAATCGAGGATTATGTCCGCACTTGCCCTTTTGCACCCGATGGGGATGATCCACTGTTTCTTGGCGCACGCGGTAAACGGCTTGTGGCCCAGGTAGCCCAGCGCGAAATGCGCAAGGTTCGCGAACTTTTAAACCTGCCGGATACTGCCACGCCGCACGCACTGCGCCATTCCTTTGCCACCCACCTTCTGGCCGGTGGGGGTGATTTGCGCACCATTCAGGATTTGCTGGGCCACGCATCGCTTTCGACGACCCAGCGTTACACCGCGGTTGATACCGAACAGTTGATGGCAGTCTATAACGGCACCCATCCGCGTGCACGCCTTACCAACAAATCTTAGCTAGCTTTAAATACTCCTGCGAAGACTTAGTCCCTCTGTGCGACGACTACTTGGAAGTAAACTTCTTCTCTCTTCCTGTGCTTCTCATACTTGAAAAGAAATCTTCTTGAATTCCAGGAGATTTTATCGAAGTAGTAATTGTAGTCATGCCCCCACATACCATGCGCCATGTGCAGAGAAGTATTTGGATATTTCTCCGGGGAGTACTTTCTTGTAATCGGATCAACTAATATTACTTTCGACACCCCAATATCCTTGATAACACTCAAGTAAGCTTCAAGTTCTTTAGGAGTAAACACAACAAATGTTGAACTTGCAAAGATAATATCGTATTGATCCTTATAAGATGAAGAAAGAGTATCCAGAGCATACCCTGATTGGAAGGTACAATTCTCTGCTGAGAAATTTTCCTTTGCGTAATCGGAATTTAGATCTACTCCAACAAACTTCTTTGAAGGATGCTTAACTGCCAACTCGTGCAGCAGCTGCCCGTCACCAGAGCCTATCTCAAGGATGCTTTTAACATTTTCCGCACGCATTTCCTTCTCAAGATACGGAACAACAATTCCACGCATTTGATCAAACACCGAAAGATGCCTATCACCTCTTTTCACCGTCTCTTCTGTAATCTCTCCCCATCCCCCCAGAGATTTTCCAGAATACAGCTTTAGCGCATAATCTGATATTCTATCTCGATCCTTTCCCTCCAAGTATTCTTTGTGCCAGTTGACCAGATTCACAAGCCACTGATTCTCACAAAAATCCTTAGCCACTTTAGACGCAATCCCACTCCTTTGCGCCAAGTAATGGAACCGATTTGGACCAACCAGCATAAGAATCAAAAAACCAAGAAATAACTGTATTCTTTCCAACATTTACTCTACCCATCTCCATCTTGAAATCTTCCACAAGGACTTATATAAATTCTTCTGCTAACTCACATCTGTTTTTAAGATATAACGCCCAAACCAATCAAGTAATGATTCCAATACACAATATACTACGACATTAATGTTGAAAACTTCACATTTAAGGCAACCTCTCGCCTCAAATAATACGATAACACACAACTAACAACGAAAAATCGATGGCAGTCTATAATGGCACCCATCCGCGCGCGCGACGCTGACACAATCCAGAGGAAACGTTTCGCGTTGCCAAGCGTTGACCACATAGACACAGCGCGACAAGAAGAGATCACATAATGAAGCTATTTCGTTCCCGCCGATTTGACGCCAGCCCGCGCCATCGCCAGATTTACAGTGCCTATGAAATCGCCTATTCGGCCATCGACCTTTTGGCGGCAGTCCTGTTTATCGTCGGCAGTGTTCTGTTTCTTGATGACGCGACCGTCAAGGCGGGAACGTGGCTGTTTATCATCGGATCGGTGTTCTTTGCCGGGCGCCCTGCCGTGCGCCTCGCACGTGAACTGCATCTCGCCGGATTGGGCGATGGAAAGCACAAAGACACCACAGAAACATCGGCTGCTGCCAAGAGCTCAGGTTCGTGATCATCATTTCGCAAAATTTAGGTTCCTTGGGATCACTGTTCGCCCTTAGACTGCGGGCAACTCATTGCCCCTAGGAGGAGAATACTGATGATTCTGCGTTCCAGTGATCCGTCACCATTTGGCCGGAAAGTCAAAATCGTTGCCAAGATGCTTGGTATTTATGACCAGTTGACGGTGGAATTGTCGAACACCAACGATCCGGCTGATAGCCTGCGCCAGCAAAACCCGCTGGGGAAGATTCCGATCCTGATCCTTGATGATGGTCGCAAGATCTTCGATAGCCGCGTGATCTGTGAATATCTGGATGCGCAAGTTGATGGCTCGACCCTGCATCCGACCGAAAGCGATGCACGCTGGGAGGCCCTTACCCTTCAGGCGCTCGGTGATGGCATCATCGACGCATCAATCCTGCAGGTC
This sequence comes from Thalassospira sp. HF15, assembly GCF_011806525.1. Taxonomy (GTDB): domain Bacteria; phylum Pseudomonadota; class Alphaproteobacteria; order Rhodospirillales; family Thalassospiraceae; genus Thalassospira. Next base: position 351,204 of record NZ_JAAVKI010000005.1, read on the forward strand.
TATGAAACCCGGATGCGCCCGGATGACAAACGTCATGGCGACTGGCTGTCCTATCAGGCCGACAAGGTCAAACGATCCCTTGATCATCTGAGTGCCAATGCACCGTCGCTTGAGGGTGAGCTGACGATTGGCCATGTCGCGATTGCCTGTGCGCTGGGTTATCTTGATCTGCGCTTTGAGGGAAAATGGCGCGAAAGCTATCCCGGCCTTGTGAGCTGGCTTGATGCGTTCCGCGCACGCGTCCCGGCATTTGATGCCACCAAATTTGAAGGCTAAGCCATCCTCGCCCCGCGCATTGACCCTTGCGAGGGGCGAAATTTTATTTAATTCATATATTTATGCATTTTCGATAACCCGGAGCTTCAACCGATATGTCACGTCTCAATAGCGTTATCCGCCGCCTGCAAGCCCAACGCGATTGCCTGAATGCGGCCGCAGACATGATCAAGGATCAGGACGGCATCGTGCTTGAAGTGGGTCTTGGCAATGGGCGCACATTCGATCACCTGCGTGAAATCATGCCAGACCGCGAGATTTTCGTTTTTGACCGACAAATCGCCGCACACCCCAAATGCATCCCCGATGATGATCATTTGTTCCTTGGCGATATCTTTGAAACCCTGCCCAAGGCGGTTGCGCGATTCAAAGGCAAAGTCGCATTGGTGCATTCCGACGTCGGCACCGGGGATGAGGCCCTTAATGCCAAGATCGCATCCTTTATCGGATCAACGCTGCCGCCCGCATTGATGAAGGGCGCAATTGTCGCATCGGATCAGAAAATTGATGTGCCGGGCACAATTGCCGAACCGCTTCCTGAAGGCGTTCCAAAAGATCGCTATTTCTTCCGTCGTTATCAGGGCTAATATCTAGCGCTGATATCGTACTCTGTGTCGTTTTCCAATCGACACAACCTGTTCCCGCATCTCAGGAAATCGTGCCGTGGCCATCGCAAACGCCCCCTCGCCCAGTGGAAGTCAGCTGTCCGAAGCTCAGGACTTTCTGGTCAAATATCCTGATGTCGAGGCAATCGACATTATCCTGACCGATTTTCACGGGATTGGCCGGGGCAAGACAATCCGCCGCCACGAACTTGAAGGCATTTATAAATCCGGTCGCGGCCTGCCGAGCTCGCTGTTCGGGCAGGATGTCAGCGGTGAGGATGTCGATAATTGCGGCCTTGTGCAAACGGGGGGTGGTGGTGATTGCCGCTGCTGGCCAGTGCCGGGCACGCTTGGCTATCTGCCCCATACCGGACGCGGGCAGCTTTTGATTTCGATGTATGAAGAAGACGGCGCACCGCACGATGTTGATCCGCGCAACGTGTTTGGTGCCCAGGTCAAACGTGCAGAAAAACTCGGTTTCTATCCGATGGGCGCGTTCGAGCTTGAATTTTATCTGGTCGATCAGGCCCCTGATGCGGCCGGGCTTTATCATCCGGCATCCTATGCCATCACCAAACGGCGCAGCACCCTTCGCAACACCATGTCCGTCGATGAAATTGACGAGATGTCACCGCTTTTTGATGCGGTGTATGAAGGTGCCAAGCATCTTGACCTGACGCTGGAAACCCTGATTTCGGAATATGGTCCGGGCCAGTATGAAATGACCATCCGCTATCGCGATCTGATGCGCGCGGCCGATGACGTGATTATCGCCAAACGCCTGATCCGCACCGTGGCGCGCCGTTTTGGCAAGGAAGCCGTGTTTATGCCCAAGCCGTTCGGCGATGAAGCCGGATCGGGCATGCATTTGCACCTGTCGCTTGCGGGTAAGGATGGCAACAACCTGTTTGCCGATGAGCCGGATGGATCGCTCAGCCCCTTGATGCTGCATGCAATCGGTGGCATTCGCGGCACGATTGGTGAAACCATGTTGCTGCTGGCCCCGTTCATGAATTCCTGGCGCCGCTTTGCATCGGCGATGTATTCACCGGCCTCGGACGACTGGGGTGTAGAAAACCGCACCGTCGCCTTGCGGGTACCCGGTACACCGGGCAAGACGCGCCACTTCGAACATCGTATTGCCGGGGTTGATGCCAACCCGTATCTGGTCGCGGCCGTGACCCTTGGGGCCGCACTTGACGGGATTGAAGGCAAGATTGATCCGGGCAAACCCTGCGAAGATGAAATCGGTCAGGCAAAGGCACCAAATGACCTGCCGCGTCATTGGCTTGATGCGATTGATCAGTTCGGCGCGTCCGAGTTCAACAAACGCACGCTTGGCGAACGCTTCCACACCGCATTCACCAAAATCAAACAGGCCGAATACGAACAGATGGCGCTGAAGGTTTCGGCGGCAGAGTGGGAATATTACGGGTTTTCTGTCTAATCCGCTATCTGCGGGGGTGGTGCCACAGCGATCAGTAACTTAGGTCCAAACCAAGGAAGTTACTGAGTGCGAGGGTGATTCCCCCCACAGCCAGAAGGGCTAGCACGAAGGCGCCGGTTACCTTGGCGCTGGCGCGCAGCACCGCTTGCCTTCCGTACTTTTGACCTTGGTCATAATGCCACTTGATGGCGAAGAACATCGCGGTCAGCAGTGCGACGACCTTAAATGTACCAAAGGCGATTGGGACCCAATCCATATTCAAGACTCTCATTTGTATCCGTTACGAAAGTTATGAATGGAACTTGGGCAAAGGCAAACTTCCCATTCTGCAACCCTGACATGAAGCCGCAGATAGCGCTGAGAATATCGGCAACTGAATGGGAATATTGAGGATTTTCTGTTCAGGGTGCCGCCTGGTCAGATTTCTCTGACCATGGGCACTGATAATATGAGACGTCAGGAAGCGCGCTTTGCTCGGCTGTTTGATTTGTTTGCCGAGAATGCGACTTGCGGGCGGGCATCCATCGTTTTCAGGTCCCGCAGATAGGCGACTTCAAGGTCACGCGGCTCAACACTCAGAACGCGTGAAGCATCCGGGCGCTCCGAATTCGTATTGAGATGAATCTGCGTCGAAACCCACTGCCAGGTCGGGTATGTCAGTTTTTCATCCTGGGTTTCCTCGGTAATCACCTTATAGGATCCGGCCGGAAGAACTTCTGCAAGGCCGCGCATGCTGAACGGGCGCGTGAAATTCAGGATTTTTGAAGTGGTACGATTGGTCAAAAAAGGCTCCTTGCGCGGACACGCATATTGGTCAGGTCAGACCATCGGGAATATTCCCGCCGTCAGACACTGACTCGGATTACAGACACATCAAAGTTTTCGGATTAACAACGGACAACCATGCCCAAGCCAATAAAATATTGGGAATTTGAAAATCGAAAAATATTTGCAGCATCAACTATATGAATACTTTTGATTAATTTGCAACGTTATTATTTTTTATTTAAGAAATTAAATGAAAATACGATTTTTAATTCCGTCACCAAATACGTGCCGTTTATTTATTAATTCAAATAATTATGATCCATTTTTTGATCAACAGCTGTCTCGTTCAATCAATATCGGGTGCCTTTCCCCCTATTCCTTGCCATCCCCGGCCAATGGCGATATTCAGGTTTCAAACTGTCATTAACTTGCAATGCCGGGCCCCGCGACTTATCTCCGGCTTGCAACCAGGCGAGATGAGACAACGCCATGAATGAAATGATCACCATTGCCGAGGCCTCTGCCGACGCAATGTCGGAAATGCAGATTGATCCCACCCTTGACCTTGAAGCGGAAATTGCCCGCCTCAAGAAGGAAAAGAATGCGATCATTCTGGCCCATTACTATCAGGATGGGGAAATTCAGGACCTTGCCGACTTTGTTGGCGATAGTCTGGACCTGTCACGCAAGGCAGCTGCAACCGATGCCGATGTCATCGTGTTCTGCGGTGTGCGCTTCATGGCCGAGGTCGCCAAAATCCTTAGCCCGAACAAAACCGTTCTGCTGCCGGACTCCAAAGCGGGCTGCTCGCTCGAAGATTCGTGTCAGCCAGAACCGTTCCGCAAGTTCCGCGAACAGCATCCTGATCACGTATCGATCACCTATATCAACTGCTCGGCCGAGGTGAAGGCCGCGTCTGATATTATCGTGACCTCGTCCAATGCAGCCGAGATCATTGATCAGATCCCGGCAGATCAGCCGATCCTGTGGGCGCCTGACCGTCACCTTGGTTCCTACCTTGCCAAGAAAACCGGTCGTGACATGACGCTGTGGAACGGGTCGTGCATCGTCCATGAGCAGTTCTCCGAGCGAGAGCTGATCCGGCTTAAAACCCAGAACCCGGATGCAAAGATCGCAGCCCATCCGGAATGCCATGACGGTATTTTGAAACATGCCGATCATATCGGGTCGACCCGCGCCATTCTGGAATATGTGATCAACGGCCCGGATCAGAAATATCTGATCGCGACAGAGCCCCACATCATCCACCAGATGGAAAAGGCCGCCCCGCACAAGGAATTCATTCCGGTGCCCGGTGCGGACGGATCATGCGCGTGCAACAACTGCCCGTTCATGGAGCTCAATACGCTCGAGAAGCTCTATCTGTGTCTGGTCAATAACGGCCCGCAGATCGTCATGCCCGAAGACTTGCGCGTCAATGCGGTCAAGCCGCTTGAACGCATGCTGGAAATGTCAAAGAACATTCCGGTCAAAAAAGACGACGCGGCATAAACCCAATCATCTCACAGCCCCGCAAATCTTGCGGGGCTGTTTGCAATTCCCCTCCCTTCAGAATTCAAAGCAGCCCGCCATCATGACCGTCCTGACCCAAGCCGAAATCGCGGAATTCATTGATCGTTCCTTTGCCGAGGATATTGGCCCGGGCGACATCACATCGGACAATGTCATCCCCGCCGATGCGCGGCTGCGCGTTGCGCTTGAAACCCGCGAGGATATCGTGGTGGCCGGCCTTGATATTGCGCTTGAATGCTTCCGCAAGCTGGTGCCCGATGCCAAGATCGAAAAGCATTGCGAGGATGGCGATGCGATTTCAGCCAAGGACGTGATGGCCGTGGTCGAAGGCAATGCACGCGGTATCCTGACAGCCGAACGCACCGCCCTTAATACGCTTCAGCATCTTTCGGGTATTGCCACCACAACACGCACCTATGTCGCGGCGATGGGCGATACGACTGCCAAGCTGCTTGATACCCGCAAAACCTTGCCGGGCTGGCGCAAGCTTGAAAAATACGCCACCCGCATGGGTGGTGCTCAAAACCACCGCATGGGGCTTTATGACGGGGTGATGATCAAGGACAACCATATCGGTGTTGTCGGATCGATCACCAAATGCGTCGAAGCCGCGCGCGCGGCAAACCTGCCCAAAATCGAAGTCGAATGCGACACGCTTGATCAGGTCAAAGAAGCCACAGAAGCCGGGGCAGATATCATCCTGCTTGATAACATGGGGCCCGATATGTTGCGCGCAGCAGTTGCAATTGTCGCTGGTCGCTGCAAGACTGAGGCATCCGGGGGTGTAAACCTTCAGACCATCGGTGCAATCGCCGCAACCGGTGTCGATTATGTTTCCGTCGGGCGGATTACCCAATCCGCACCCGCCGTTGATATCGGACTTGATGTCGCAATTCTGTGAGGTCACATGCTTGAAAGCAGTCACAGCACCACAGACCCTGCCCTTATCAAGGTGATTGAAACCGCCAACTGGATCTTGCGCGACGGTGAAAACATCCTGTCGGTCAGAAGCCATGGTCGCGATCGGTTCTATTTACCCGGCGGTAAAATTGAGCCCGGCGAAACCGCCCGCGAAGCCATCAAACGGGAAATCAATGAAGAACTCGGTGTCGAACTGATCCCTGGCACATTGCGCCAACTGGGAACATTTGCCGGACAGGGCCATAACCTGCCCGAAGGATCGGTCGTCCGCATGACCTGTTTTACCGGGTACTATTGCGGCACCCTTTCCCCGGCACGCGAGATTGCCGAACTTAGATGGCTATCCCCGCGTGAACGCCACCTGATGGCCCCGATGGGTCAAAAGATCACCGCCGCCCTGTTTGATATTTAATCCCGGTTCAACGCGGTCCGGCCGGCGGGCAACGTATTACTGCGATGATATCCGCCTCTCTGTTTGTTCTCTTTATGTTCTAATTTCTTTATGGTAAAAATGCTGTGCAACTCGGCATAAAGGGATCCGAACATGACGCAGGACAAAGGGGCATTGCTTCGCGCGCTTCACGAAGAGCCCGGTGCATTCATCATTCCCAATCCATGGGATATCGGAACAGCCAGAATTCTTGCCGCACTGGGCTTTCGCGCCTTGGCAACGACCAGTGCTGGCATGGCATTTTCCCTAGGCGTTGCCGAGGGAAAAACATCACCTGAAAATACGTTCAGGCACTGCGAGGCACTGGTATCTGCCACACCACTTCCCATAACTGCCGATCTTGAAAAAGGAATGGGCGATAGTCCGGAAAGCGCGGCGAAAACGATTTCGGTCGCGGCGTCAATCGGCCTGGCTGGCTGTTCGCTTGAAGATCACACAGGGGACCGCGAAAACCCGATCTATGATTTCTCGCTTGCCGTTGAACGCATCCAGGCTGCCGCCGAAGCACAATCAGCCCTGCCCCATGATTTTGTCCTTACCGCACGATGTGAGAACTTTTTGTGGGGACGCCCTGATCTTGATGACACGATCAAGCGCCTTCAGGCGTTTGAAGAGGCAGGTGCTGATGTTCTCTATGCGCCGGGCCTGCACGATCTTGATACAATCCGTACTGTTTGCGCGTCGCTGAGCAAACCGGTGAATGTTGTTATGGGAATGCCTGGAAAAACGTTCAGTCTGGCCGAGTTGGCCGAGGCGGGCGCAAAAAGGATCAGCGTCGGATCCGCACTGGCCCGTCTTGCCTACGGCGCCTTTGTCAATGCATCGCGTGAAATGATCGACACCGGAACATTCGGGTTTTCCGATCAGGCCATGGGTTTTGCCGAGCTTGAAGAATTTTTCACCGCATAAAAAACGCAACGCCCGGTCACGAAGGCGCAACACGTTAATCCTGTGAGCAGGCCCAAGCAGGCTTCCCGGCACAAGCATGGCCAACGAGACGAAAACATTTCCTAGCGCGGTGCATCCCCGTCCGGACTGCCGCCCGCATCGGGAATTTCACGGCCCGACGCATCACGATCACGCGAAACATCCTTGGCCGCAGACGGCGGGGCCGCCTTTTGATCCGCGCCGCTGTCATCTGAGTCAGAGGACATTTCGTCGGTTTTATCCTCCGAGGTGTTGTCTGACTTCGGTTCGGTTTCAGTGATCTTTTGCGGTGCGCCCTTTCCGGCATCACGGATGGCATCGGTTAGCTTGTCGATATCACGCAGGTTAAGGTCACGCTGCGGGAACGGAATTTCGATACCTTCATCGCGGAAGCGCTGAACAAGCTCAAAGCGGATCGAGCTTGCCACGGCAATCACGTCACCAATATCGCGCAAGAAGTAACGCAATTCGAAATCAAGCGAACTGGCTCCGAAATCCATGAACACCACCTGCGGTGCCGGGTAAGTCAGAATTTCGCGGCGCTTGTCGGCCATTTCAAACAGGATCTCACGAACCTTTTCGACATCCGCACCATAGGACACCCCGATCTTGATGATGCCACGCCCCGAACGTTCCTTAAGCGTCCAGTTCAGAACCCGGTTGGAAATCAGTTCAGAGTTCGGAATGACGACCGAGGACCGATCAAAGGTTTCGATCTCTGTCGCACGCACCCGGATGTCTTTGACAAAGCCCTGATCAGCGCCAACCACGATCCAGTCCCCAACCTTGATCGGCCGTTCGACCAGCAGGATCAGGCCGGACACAAAGTTGTTCACGATACTTTGCATGCCAAAACCGATACCGACCGAGATGGCACCGGCGATGATGGCAAGGTTCGAAAGATCAAGCCCGGCAGCAGAAACCGCCAGCAAAATGGCAAGACAGATGCCAGCATACCCAAAAATGGCCGAGACTGAGTGTTGCAGACCCTGATCAAGTTTGGTGTTGGGCAGAACGCGCGTGCTCAGCATCCGCTGGAAGAATCGCATCACGGCCAGCACGATGACAAACATCAAGGCCGCCAAAAGGATGGAGCGCAGCGAGAAATGAATGCCCCCAACCTGGATGCCGATAAATGCCTGCTGAACAGCCAGAATCAGATCGGTCCACGCAATGTCGGTAAAGATCATGACCGCGACCGGCACGGCGACGCTGAACATCACCACATCGATCAGCACACGCAGCCAGAAATACAGCGTGCCATGCACCGCATCGCTAACATTGCTGTCCTCGCTGCTCTCGGGACGCACCAGATAGGTGTGCATCAAGGCCCGGCTGTAGGCACGCAGCAGCCAGTAGCAAGTCACGAAAGCCAGCGCCATCATCAGGTTTTCAAGGATGAACCGCGCAAGCGCGACATAGCCGACAGCCATCAGGACCGGCATCAGGATTGCGATGATTTTCAGGCCACGGCGCGACCGGCGCTCGATCTTTGACCAGATTTCGTGACGGTCACGTTCGTCATGCTGCCAGAACATCCCCAGCGAGGAAACAAACAGCAGAACCGAGATCACCAGAACGTTCGAGATGCTTTGCACAAGCGCAACATCAAGCGACGTACCAAGCGTCGTCGCCCCCTGCAGCAACACCATATCGCAGGCAAAAATCACCGCGACAGCCAGTGAACAGAACCCGACAACCCGCGCCCCTTTCACGGTTGTGCCCGAACGGCGCAATTTCGGCGCAAAGGGCGAGTGCACACTGCGCACAGCAGCCCCGACAAACAACAGGAACAATGCAGCGGCAAAGCATTGATAAACAAAGTCACCCATCGCGCCACTCAGAAGGGCATCACGCGATTCAAGGATGCCATAGGCAATCAAAAGCGCGATACCCGGCACCATCGCGGTAAACAGGAACCGCGTCCCGGATATCAGCGATACCCGATCTTCATCAGGCACACTGTTCCAGCGCGCGGGTATATAGCGCAGGACAATGACTTCACCGCCAATCAGGGCAGCAATGACAATAAAGGTCAAAAGAACCAGTCCGGGTGCGACCTCGGAAAACTGATCGGCAACCTTGCCTTCAAGTTCAAGATTGGAATAGCGCGCCTGCACCATGCTGGGCAGTTTTACGATTTCACCCCAGGCCTCAAACCAGACGACCGGATCAAGCGGCACATCCACCCGACCAAGAATACGCCGGGTGAAGCGTTCGCGCGCCAGACCTGCCAGTTGATCGGACAGTTCACTGGCCCGGAAACTTACCAATTCCAGCTGCTTGATCACGCCGCTGATGCGCGCGATATCCTGATCAATACGTTCACGTTCGCGCGCGACTTCGGGGACTTCTTCCTCCCCCTCTTCCGGGGCTTTGCCAAGCTTGCCAAGGGCGGCCTCGAAACGCTGCAGACGATCATTGGCCCGACCCCGCAGGTCATTGATGGCAAGCTGCATGGTTTCAATCTGATCACGACCATTGGCGATCACGCGCCCTGTGACATCTTCGCCGGAAATGGAGTCTTCAACGTCATCAAGATTGGCTTCCCAGTCCGAGATGCGGTTCTGGGCATTTTCCAGCTCGATCTTCTGAACGGATTCAGGTCGCTGTTCGCCGGGTTGTGCCGACAAACCGAAAGAAGCCGTCATTGCGAACAGACAGATTGCAAGACCTGCGATGACCTGACGAACTGATGTCATTCCTGATAATCCATTATGATGCCCGAGGTAAAGCCCGGCTTCCGTTTCTTGAGCGTTTTTCGCGTTTTGTAAACAGGTTGGGTTGATACTTGTTCACAGAACCGAACCCTACACTGAGAACCGTAACGAATCATCTAACGTTTCGTTCCCGTGCGATGACACATTGACCATGACCCCGTTCCTGACTTGCGTGCACGCAGTCAGCCAAGGAGCCCCTTAATGAGTAAAACCGCGCTCATCAATGCCTTTGAAATTGCCCCGAACGGCACCGCACAGCCGGTTGAATGGGATGCCCTGCAATCAGGTTTGCCGCCGATTGCCGAGGGAAACTTTCTTTGGGTGCATCTGGACTGGATGGGCGACGGGGTCCGCGACTGGTTGATCAGCGTGGCCGGGATTGATGCCACGATCACAGACACGCTTTCGACGCGCGGGACACGCCCGGCGGTCTTTTTCTATGACCCGGGTTATTCGCTTAATCTGCGTGGGGTAAACCTGAACGCGGAAAATGATCCCGCGGATATGATTTCCGTGCGGTTTTGGGTCACGGCAAATATGGTGATCACGCTGCGCAACCAGCCGCTCAAGGCATTTGATGACATGCGTGCAGCCATTGCCGAGGGCAAAGCCCCCAGCAGCATTGACGACTTTGTCCTGACTGTTGCAGAGCGCCTTGCCTATCGCGTCGAGAATATCGTGCTCGGCATGGAAGAAGATGTCGAGGCGATCGAGGATGAACAGGAAACGGTGGCCGAGGGTAAAACACTTGCCCTTCGCAAACGTGGATCGGACATCCGTCACCGCCTGTCGCGCCTGCGTCGCCATCTGGGACCGCAACGCGATGCGCTGGCACATTATGTCGAACAAAAACCATCCTGGTCGGACAAGCGGTTCAAACGCCGTGCCCGTGCTCTGACCGACAAGACTGTGCGGCTGGTCGAAGAATTTGATTCACTGCGTGAACGCATTCAGATCGTGAATGAAAACCTGATGGCGCTGGAAACCGAACAGATGAACCGCACCATGTATTGGCTGACGGTGATTGCCGGATTGTTCCTGCCAATCAGTTTTGTCACCGGACTTCTGGGCATCAATGTTGGCGGCTTGCCTGCGGCAGACAACCCATACGGCTTCCTTGGCGTATCCATTATTCTGGCTTTGATCACTGCGTTCGAAATCTGGTTGTTCAAGAAAATGCGTCTTATCTGATGGCAGCAATGCAAACCGCCTTGTTGCAATGCGATGCAACTTGGAGCTATGACAATCTCACAGTTATCATTTCTTCCACTGCATCCGAGACTTGTTGATGACCGACGGCCCGCTTTCCCGTTATCGCGCGAAAATCACCGCTGGTGAGCTGTCCCACGATCCGATGCAGGAGCTGTGCGCCGAAAAGCTGCAAAGCCTGAAACATGCGCTTGATCATTACGAACCGACAACCGGAACAGGCGGCTGGCGCGAACGGTTTGGTTTAACGCGCCGACGCGAGGAACCCACCCCGCCGCTTGGACTTTATATTTATGGCGAAGTCGGGCGTGGCAAATCGATGCTGATGGATCTGTTTTACGAAACCATCAGCATTGAAAAAAAACGTCGCGTTCATTTCCATGATTTCATGCAGGATGTGCATGAACGCATGCACCGCTATCGCCAGACCAAGAAAAAGGACGATGCCGACCCGATCCCGCCGATTGCAGAGGACCTTGCCAAAGATGCCTGGTTGCTGTGCTTTGACGAGATGCAGGTTACCGACATCACCGACGCGATGATCCTCGGCCGTCTGTTCGAACAGCTGTTTGATCATGGGGTAGTGATCGTCACCACATCCAACCGCGTGCCGGATGATCTGTACAAGGATGGTCTGCAGCGCCAGAACTTCCTGCCCTTCATCGACATGATCAAGCAAAAGCTTGATGTGCTGGAACTGGCAAGCCCAACCGATTACCGCATGCGCAATCTGACCGCGGCCGAAGTCTTCCTGTATCCGACCACCCGCGAAGACGCATCGCCGCGTATCGACGAGATGTTTGCCACCCTGACCGAGGGCGCACGCGTTGCACCCGACAGTCTGACCGTCAAGGGCCGCAAAATCGAAATTGCCGCAGCTGGCGCCGGGGTGGCCAAATTCACCTTTGAAGAGCTCTGCACACGACCATTGGGCCCGGGTGACTACATCGCCTTGGCGACGCATTTCCATACCATCGTCATTGATTTCATTCCGAAACTGCCGGACTCTCGCCGTGACTGGGCCAAGCGGTTCGGCACTCTGGTCGATGCGATGTATGAGCACAAAACCAAGCTGATCTGCGCGATTGAGTGCGATCCGACCGAGATCTACACCGACGGCGACTATTCATTTGAATTCCAGCGTACGGTGTCGCGCATGACGGAAATGCGCAGTCAGGAATATCTCGATATGGCGCATCTGACCTGATAATGCCCCACCGGGTCGCAAGCTTTCCCGTTCCAAAAGCCGTCAGACTGCATTTGAAAAAACGCGCGCCTCACATCTGCTGATCCCTGTAAAACGACTCCACAACGGCAATTTTAAAACCATCGCAATTATTCGCCATATGGGCGCTTATCATCGCCCGATTCTTGCGTCTGACGTAGGGGAAACGCAGCTTCACGCAAAATTCGTCATATTAGGGATTTCAGGCCCCCGAACGGATCGCATGGCTGATAGCCGTTTTGCGCATTGCTGCGTTGGTGTAATCGGGTTCATACGCCCGAATTCCCAGCAAAGGCCCAGACTGCCTTTCATTTAAGCAGGCCGCAATCGCAAACCAGCTTTGGTTTTGCTGGACATTCGCCTGCCTTCGCAGCTGCAACGTGAATGGTTTTTGAGCGTTTAGACCATAGTTGCAATAAACCGCGAACCGGCGGTTTTCCTCGTAAAAACAGTGGGGTTTCCCCTTGTCATTCGTGCCGATTCAGTTTACGACACTCGATGTTTACGAACGATTATTTCGCGTTCGCAGGTTTAAATTTTCAATCGCGCTCCCAAGTTGAGTTTCGACCCCCAGGAAGCGCAATAGGGAAGAAGGTAACGGAATGGCCCGCAACAAGATCGCGCTCGTCGGCGCCGGCAATATTGGTGGCACGCTTGCTCACCTCGTCGGTCTGAAAGAGCTTGGCGACGTCGTCCTTTTCGACATCGTTGATGGCATGCCACAGGGCAAGTCGCTTGACATTGCTGAATCCTCCCCCGTCGACATGTTTGATGCCGACCTCAAGGGTACCAGTGACTACAAAGACATCGCAGGCGCTGATGTCGTCATCGTCACCGCCGGTGTTGCTCGCAAGCCGGGCATGAGCCGCGATGATCTGATTGGTATCAACACCAAAGTCATGACCCAGGTTGGTCAGGGCATCAAGGAACACGCTCCTGACGCCTTCGTCATCGTCATTACCAACCCGCTTGATGCGATGGTCTGGGTAATGCAGCAGGCAACCGGCTTCGATCCGAAGAAAGTTGTCGGCATGGCAGGCGTACTGGACTCTGCACGTTTCCGTTACTTCCTCGCAGAAGAATTCAACGTCTCTGTCAAAGACGTTACCGCCTTTGTTCTGGGCGGCCACGGCGACACCATGGTCCCGTCGATCCGTTATTCGACCGTCGCCGGTATCCCGGTTCCGGATCTGATCAAGATGGGTTGGACCACGCAGGAAAAAATCGACCAGATCGTTCAGCGTACCCGTGACGGTGGCGCAGAGATCGTCGGCCTGCTGAAAAACGGTTCTGCTTTCTACGCCCCGGCTGCTTCGGCAATCGCGATGGCGGAAAGCTACCTCAAAGACCAGAAGCGCGTCATGCCGGTTGCTGCTTACCTCAGCGGCGAATACGGTGTTGACGGTCTTTATGTTGGCGTCCCGGTTGTTCTGGGTGCCGACGGTGTAGAACGCATCGTCGAGATCAATCTCGACGAGTCCGAAAAGGCAAACTTCGATAATTCCGTGAACGCAGTTCGCGGCCTTGTCGAAGCTGCCAAGGGCATGCTCTAAAGAACGCGAAACGGGCTGGTCATTGACCGGCCCGTTTTTCAATCATTGTTGTTTTTCAAACTTCAATGATCGCGGGCCTCTTAACAAAGTCCCTCCCGCTCGAGACAGGGACATTGAAATCCAGATTTCTGACCCACCGGAAATCGTACGGAAGGCAAGAAAGCGACCGAACATGAATATTCATGAGTACCAGGCGAAAGAAATTCTTCGCAAATACGGTGTGACCGTGCCAAACGGCAAAGTTGCATACACCGCTCAGGAAGCCATCGAAGCTGCCCAGTCCCAGGCTGGCCCGGTTTACGTGGTAAAATCCCAGATCCATGCAGGTGGCCGCGGTAAGGGCACCTTCAAGGAAGCCAAGGCAGGTGACAAAGGCGGCGTTCGCGTCGTCAAGAGCCCGGAAGAAGTCGGCGAGAACGCTGAACAGATGCTCGGCTCCACCCTGGTTACCCACCAGACCGGCCCTGAAGGCAAAGAAGTCAAACGCGTCTACATCGAAGAAGGCTGCGACATCGCACGCGAACTGTATCTTTCGGTTCTCGTTGATCGCGCATCTTCGCGTGTGATCTTCATGGCGTCGACCGAAGGCGGCATGGACATCGAAGAAGTTGCCGAAGCAACCCCGGAAAAGATCGTCACCGTTGACATCGACCCGGCTGCAGGTTTCTCGGGCTTCCACGGTCGCAAACTGGCGTTTGCACTTGGCCTTGAAGGCAAGCAGGTTTCCAAAGCTGTCAAATTCATGTCGGCGATGTACCAGTGCTTCCTCGATACCGATGCAGCCATGGTTGAAATCAACCCGCTCGTCGTGACCGGCGAAGGCGACATCATCGCGCTTGATTGCAAAATGAACTTCGACGACAACGCGCTGTTCCGCCATGCGGACATCGAAGAGCTGCGTGACGAAGACGAAGAAAACCCGGCCGAACTCGAAGCTGCAAAACACAGCCTCAACTACATCAAGCTTGATGGCACCATCGGCTGCATGGTCAACGGCGCAGGCCTGGCCATGGCAACCATGGACATCATCAAGCTGTACGGTGGCGAACCGGCTAACTTCCTTGACGTTGGTGGCGGCGCAACCAAGGAACGCGTGACCACTGCCTTCAAGCTGATCCTGTCGGATCCGAATGTCGAAGGCATCCTGGTCAACATCTTTGGCGGCATCATGCGTTGTGACGTGATTGCAGACGGCGTTGTGGCAGCAGCCCGCGAAGTCAGCCTGAACGTCCCGCTGGTCGTTCGCCTTGAAGGTACCAATGTCGAACTTGGCAAGAAGATCCTCGAAGAATCGGGTCTGCCGATTGTTTCGGCTGACAACCTTGCCGATGCCGCCGAGAAGGTGGTCAAAGCTGTGAAGGAGGCCGCGTAACTATGGCTGTTCTCGTCGATAAAAACACCAAAGTTATCTGCCAGGGTTTCACTGGTTCGCAGGGTACTTTCCACAGCGAACAGGCACTGGCATACGGCACCAAAATGGTTGGCGGTGTAACCCCGGGTAAAGGCGGCACCAAGCACCTTGACCTGCCGGTTTTCAACACTGTTGACGAAGCGGTTCACACGACCGGCGCGAATGCCTCGGTCATCTATGTTCCGCCGCCCTTCGCAGCAGATGCAATCCTTGAAGCCATCGACGCCAAAGTCGAACTGGCTGTCTGCATCACCGAAGGTATTCCGGTTGCTGACATGGTCCGCGTCAAGCGTGCACTCGACGGTTCGTCGACCCGCCTGATCGGCCCGAACTGCCCGGGTATCATTACCCCGGACGAATGCAAGATCGGCATCATGCCGGGTCACATTCACCGCCGCGGTAAAATCGGTATCGTTTCACGTTCCGGTACGCTCACCTACGAAGCAGTTGCGCAGACCACGGCCGCTGGCCTTGGTCAGTCGACCTGTATCGGTATTGGTGGTGACCCGGTCAACGGCACCAACTTCATCGACTGCCTCGACCTGTTCCTGAAGGATCCGGAAACCGAAGGCATCATCATGATCGGTGAAATCGGTGGTTCGGCAGAAGAAGAAGCATGTGAATTCCTGCAGGCTTCCTCGGTCAAGAAACCGGTTGCCGGCTTCATCGCCGGTGTTACCGCACCTCCGGGTAAACGCATGGGCCATGCCGGTGCGATCATCTCGGGCGGTAAAGGTACCGCGGATGCCAAAATGGAAGCCATGCGCAGTGCTGGCGTTCTTGTTGCCGATTCCCCGGCAAGCCTCGGCTCGACCATGCTGAAGGCTTTGAAGGGCTAATCTGGGTAGTCAGAGGAAAGGCAAGGGGGGGCGTGGTCCTTCTTGGGGACCATGCCTTCCAAGACCACAAATGAAACCTCAAGATCTCGACACGATTCTAAACGAGTCGAACGCAACCTACATCGCTGAACTTTATGCCCGGTATCTGGAAAGCCCGTCTGCGGTTGACCAGAGCTGGGCTGAGTTTTTTGACGGGTTGCAGGACGACGCCTCCGAACTTCTCGCAGAAATGCGTGGGCCGAGCTGGCAACCACGGGAAACCAAGGTTGTTGGCGGCATGGAGGGATACGACGTCTCACAGGGGCATGCCGAACGCCCGGTCCAGATGGGCTATGCACCGGCACCCCACGCAGCACCGACGGCTAGTCAGGTAAATTCTGATGCCATCCGCGCTGCGGCCAATGATTCCATTCGCGCCCTGATGCTGATCCGGTCCTACAGGGTACGCGGCCATCTTGAAGCGAATCTGGATCCGCTGGGCCTCGCCCCGCGTGAACCACACCCGGAACTTGATCCGAAGACCTACGGCTTTACCGAAGCCGACATGGATCGTCCGATCTTCATCGCCAATGTTCTTGGCCTTGAAACTGCGACCATCCGCCAGATTGTCTCGCTGGCACGCAAAACCTATTGCGGGTCGATCGGTATCGAATTCATGCATATCCAGGAGCCCGAACAGAAATCCTGGATCCAGCAGCGTATCGAAAGCATCGGCAACCAGACGCAGTTCACCACCCGTGGCAAGGAAGCCATCCTTGAGCGCCTGGTCGAAGCCGAAGGCTTTGAAAACTATCTGCACACCAAATATGTCGGCACCAAGCGTTTTGGCGTAGACGGTGGCGAAGCCCTGATCCCGGCACTCGAACAGATCCTCAAACGTGGTAGCCAGCTTGGCATCCGCGAGGTTGTGTTCGGCATGCCGCACCGTGGTCGTCTGAACGTTCTTGCCAACGTCATGAGCAAGCCGTTCCGTGCGATCTTCTCGGAATTCATGGGCAACCCGTCCAAGCCGGACGACGTGATGGGCTCTGGTGACGTTAAATATCACCTGGGTACGTCCGCCGACCGCGAATTTGACGGCAATGTTGTTCACCTGTCGCTGACGGCAAACCCGTCGCACCTTGAAGCGGTGAACACTGTTGTTCTTGGTAAGGTCCGCGCCAAGCAGGCCCAGCGCAAAGACACATCCCGCGAGCAGGTTATGGGTATCCTCCTGCACGGTGATGCGGCCTTTGCCGGTCAGGGTCTTGTGGCCGAAACCTTCGATCTGTCACACCTCAAAGGCTATCGTACCGGTGGTACGATCCACTTTGTTGTGAACAACCAGATCGGTTTCACGACCAAACCGACCGATTCCCGTTCTTCGCCCTATTGCTCGGACATTGCCAAAGTCGTTCAGGCACCGATCCTGCACGTCAACGGTGACGATCCCGAAGCAGTCGTCCATGCGGCCCGCATCGCGACCGAATTCCGTCAGGAATTCAAGCAGGACGTCGTTATCGACATGTTCTGCTATCGCCGCTTTGGCCACAACGAAAGCGACGAACCGGCATTCACCCAACCGAAGATGTATGACGTGATCGGCAAACACCCGACCACCAAGGACATCTATGCCCAGCAGCTGATCAAGGAAGGCCTTCTGACCGAGGACCGCATCAAGGAACTGGACAAGTCGTTCCAGGATTACCTTGATGAAGAGTTCAAGGCATCAGAGAACTACCGTCCGAACAAGGCTGACTGGCTTGAAGGCAAATGGTCGGGTCTCGCATCCTCGCATGGCGACGATGCCGACTGGACCGGCGAGACCGGTGTAGAAGAAAGTCTTCTGCAGGAAGTCGGTCGGGCGCTTTCGACCCCGCCGAGTGACTATGACATCAACCGCAAAATCCTTCGTCAGTTGAAGGCCAAAGCGAAGATGTTTGAAACCGGTGAAGGCATCGACTGGGCGACGGCAGAAGCCCTGGCATTCGGGACCCTGATGTGCGAAGGCACGCCAGTGCGTCTGTCGGGCCAGGATTGCCAACGTGGTACCTTCTCGCAGCGTCATGCCAAGCTGATCGATCAGACCAACGAGGCAAAATACACCCCGCTGAACAACATCCGCACCGGCCAGGCCGAGCTTGAGGTCCTCAACTCGCCACTGTCCGAAGCTGGTGTTCTTGGCTTTGAATACGGCATCACCCTTGCAGAACCGCATTCGCTGGTTCTCTGGGAAGCCCAGTTCGGTGATTTTGCCAACGGTGCACAGGTCATCATTGACCAGTTCATCAGCTCGGGCGAGGCCAAATGGCTGCGTATGTCAGGTCTGGTGATGCTGCTGCCGCACGGTTACGAAGGCCAGGGTCCGGAACACAGTTCTGCACGTCTGGAACGTTACCTGCAGCTTTGTGGTGAAAATAACATGCAGGTGGCGAACTGCACGACACCGGCAAACTACTACCACATCCTGCGCCGTCAGATTCGTCGCTCCTTCCGTAAACCGCTGGTCCTGATGACGCCGAAATCGCTTCTGCGTCACAAGCAGGCTGTATCGTCGCTGTCCGAATTTGCTTCGGGCACGACCTTCCAGACTGTGATCAGTGAAACCGGCAAGCTGGTTGACGACAAAAAGGTCAAACGCGTCGTTCTGTCGTCGGGCAAGGTCTATTACGATCTGCTTGCCGAGCGCGAAAACCGTGGCATCGAAGATGTCGCACTTGTTCGTGTCGAACAGCTTTATCCGTGGCCTGAGAAAGAACTGGCAGCGGAGCTTGCGAAATACCCGAATGCTGATGTCGTCTGGTGTCAGGAAGAATCCGAGAATATGGGTTCCTGGTTCTTCGTGGATCGCCGGATCGAGGCAACGCTTGCCAGCATCAAGCATAAAACGGGGCGTCCTGTTTATGTTGGTCGTGCAGCATCTGCTTCGCCGGCAACGGGTCTTCTGAAGGCTCACCTGCGTGAACAGGCTGATTTGGTCGACAAGGCACTAAGCGTCTAGCACTTTCAACGAACGGGCGAGAAATCGCCCGTTCGATCCGTTCATTTAGAATTCATTCGTATCCTGGCAGACCCACACTGCCTGATTGAAAAAACGGTCGAGGAAAAAATGGCGACTGAAGTTAAAGTTCCCGCACTGGGCGAGTCTGTATCTGAAGCCACGGTGGCAAAATGGTACAAAAAAGTCGGCGACGCTGTTGCTGCCGATGAACCGATTGTCGAACTTGAGACCGACAAGGTCACCGTCGAAGTCAACTCCCCGGTAGCCGGCGCAATCGCCGAGCTGGTTGTTGCAGAAGGCGACGAAGTTGAAGTTGGCGCGCTGATCGCACACATCAACGAAGGCGCTGAAGGCGCCGCAGCTTCTGACGAACCGGCCAAGGAAGAAGCCCCGGCCGAGAAGAAAGAAGAAGCTCCGGCCAAGAAAGAAGAGCCGAAAGCAGCCCCGGCTGCTGCACCGGCAGCAGCGACCACGTCGAACAGCGATCACCCGCTGGCACCGGCTGTCCGCAAACTGGTCGAAGACAAGAACCTGGATCCGTCGAAAATCCCGGCAACGGGTAAAGACGGCCGCCTGACCAAGGGCGACGTTCTGAACTTCCTCGAAGGTGGTGGATCCGCTTCGCGCGCCGCTGCTCCGGCACCAGCCGCACCGGCAGCCCCGAAACCGGAACGTGAACTGCGTGACGGTGAAGAGCGTGTCAAAATGTCCAAGCTGCGCCAGACCATCGCGCGCCGCCTGAAAGAAGCCCAGAACACTGCGGCCATGCTAACCACTTACAACGAAGTGGACATGACCAACCTTCTGGCGTGCCGTAACAAATACAAGGACGGGTTCGAGAAGAAACACGGTGTGAAGCTCGGCTTCATGTCCTTCTTCATCAAGGCCTGCACCACGGCGCTCAAAGAATGGCCGGCCGTGAACGCCGAAATTGATGGCAACAGCTTCATCTACAAGAACTACTGCGATGTCGGCGTTGCCGTTGGCACCCCGCAGGGTCTGGTTGTTCCGGTTATCCGTTCGGCAGAGGAAAAAACCTTTGCTGATCTGGAAAGCACCATTGTCGATTTCGGCAAACGTGCCCGTGACGGCAAGCTTGGCATGGATGAAATGACGGGCGGTTCGTTCACCATCTCCAACGGTGGTGTCTTTGGGTCCCTGCTGTCATCCCCGATCCTGAACGCACCGCAGTCCGGTATTCTTGGCATGCACAAGACCCAGATGCGTCCGGTCGCAATCGACGGCAAAGTCGAAATTCGTCCGATGATGTATCTGGCGCTGTCCTATGACCACCGTATCATTGACGGCCGTGAAGCCGTTTCCTTCCTGGTACGCGTCAAGGAATGCATCGAGAATCCGGAACGCATCCTGCTCGACATCTGATCAGACAAAAGGATCAAAGAACTCATGAGTGAGAACTACGACGTTGTCGTGATCGGTGGCGGTCCTGGCGGTTATGTTTGCGCCATCCGCGCCGCACAGCTTGGTCTTAAAGTTGCCTGCGTTGAAAAACGCGGCGCACTTGGCGGTACCTGCCTCAATGTGGGCTGCATTCCGTCCAAGGCCCTGCTGCATTCCTCGCACCTGTTCGAAGAAGCGACCGAGCATTTCGATACCCATGGCATCGAAGTCTCCAAGCCGAAGGTCAACCTCGAAAAGATGATGGCCCGCAAGGACAAGGTCGTTGACAGCAATGTCAAAGGCATCGAATTCCTGTTCAAGAAGAACAAGATTACCTATGTCAAAGGTGCTGGCGAAATCACCTCGCCGACCGAAGTCAAGGTTGCCCTTCTTGATGGCGGCGAAGAAACCCTGACGGCCAAGAACATCGTCATCGCGACGGGTTCGGAAGTCACCCCGCTGCCGGGTGTCGAAATCGACGAAGACAAAATCGTTTCTTCGACCGGCGCGCTAACCATTCCGAAAGTGCCGAAAAAGATGGTTGTCATCGGTGCAGGCGTTATCGGTCTGGAACTGGGTTCCGTCTGGCGTCGTCTGGGTTCGGAAGTCACCGTTGTTGAATATCTTGACCGCATTCTGCCGGGCATGGATGGCGATCTGGTCAAACAGACCCAGCGCATCTTTGCCAAACAGGGTCTTGAATTCAAACTCGGCCACAAGGTTACCGGTGCCAAAACCACCAAGTCCGGCGTAACCCTGACGGTTGAACCGTCCAAGGGTGGCGATGCCGAGGAACTCAAAGCCGATGTCGTACTGGTGGCAATTGGTCGCCGTCCGTACACCAAAGGCCTTGGCCTGGACACTGTCGGTGTTGAACTCGACGACCGTGGTCGCGTCAAAACCGACGAACATTTCCAGACCAATGTTGGCGGCATCTTTGCAATTGGCGATACCATCGTTGGTCCGATGCTGGCCCACAAGGCTGAGGAAGACGGCGTTGCCCTGGCAGAAATGCTGGCAGGCGAAGAAGGCCATGTCGATTACGGCAAGGTCCCGGGTGTTGTGTACACCTGGCCGGAAGTTGCCTCTGTTGGCAAAACCGAGGAGCAACTGAAGGAAGAAGGCGTAGACTACAAAGTCGGCAAATTCCCCTTCACCGCCAACGGACGTGCCAAGGCAATGGAAAGCACCGAAGGCTTTGTCAAAATCATCGAAGACAAGAAAACGCACCGTGTCGTCGGCGCGCATATTGTCGGCCCGGCTGCGGGCGATCTGATTGCCGAAGTGGTTCTGGCGATGGAATACGGTGCATCTGCCGAAGACATCGCACGCACCTGCCACGCCCACCCTGCCCTTGGCGAGTCCGTCAAGGAAGCGGCACTGGACGCGGACAAACGCGCAATCCACATGTAATCCTGATCAGGGCAACCCGATCACACAAACGGCCGCTCCTTTGGAGCGGCCGTTTTGCGTTGCATGGGCATTTCATCGCCCGGCGGGTGACCAAGAATTCCCCGAAAGCACCAACATGCACAACAACGTGACACTGTCTTCATAATAGTCCATGTGCCGGTCGCGAATATTGGCATACAGATCATCAAGCCATTCCTGGGCCCCGTAATCACCGGGCAGCAGCATGGATGCCACCGCCATCGGTGCAACGAACAATGTGCTGTTTTCACTTTCATAAGGTAACGGCAAGCCGCTTAACATATATCCAGACTGGATCACGCCCGGATCACCACCCGTCCGCGCCCGCATCCAGCTTGCCATCTTCCGGGCAATCTCGGCAGCATGTGGATCGCCCGAAATCAGTGCATGGCTTGCAATCCGCCACGGCACACGCGCCGCATTGAAATAAAACGCGGTGTCATAATAGCCTTCCAGATAATTTGGCGGTGCGGGATGAACCTGACCTTCAGGCTCCTTAATCGCAAAATCGGGCAGTAATCCGGTATTCGGTGAAACGTCGCGCTGCAAACGTTTTGCGACCTCCAGAACCCGCAGCCGCACCTCCTCCCACAATGGATCACCGGTTGCGCGTTTGAAGGCGGCGAAATGCTCTGGCATGAAATCAGATGGTCGGGTGCCCCATTGATCGTACTCCTTGCCGTTCGGATCGACCCAGTCACCCAGCAACGGCAGACGGCTATCGGGGCCAATCGTCCGTTCCCCGATGGCAGCAATGACTGTGCGTGCTGCTGTCAAATAGGTTGCATCCCCCCATTGATCAGCTGCCATCAGCAAGGCAAATGCAATATCGGCATCGCCGTCAAAGGCACTGTCATTGCCATCCTTTGACGGCGGGACTTGCCATCCCATCAAGCGTGGATCAATGTCACTTGGCCATTGGCGGGC
This sequence comes from Thalassospira sp. HF15, assembly GCF_011806525.1. Taxonomy (GTDB): domain Bacteria; phylum Pseudomonadota; class Alphaproteobacteria; order Rhodospirillales; family Thalassospiraceae; genus Thalassospira. The sequence continues at coordinate 373,828 of NZ_JAAVKI010000005.1, forward strand.
AAAGCGCCACAAACCATCAAATATGGTCCGCGCGTCCAGGTCCGCCCCGGCCATCAGGACCGCAATCATCATCCCGTATCCTTGGCCCTCGGACACGGTACGTTCCGGCTGTTCATGGCCGAATGTCACGCGATATTGCACATCACCACTGCTGCTATCAACCTTTCGAAGATAATCCGCCTTCCATTGCTGATAAAAGGCACGAACATCATCATCACGTTGCGCTTGCGACCAGCGTGAAGGCAACAACGCCCCTTGCTGATAATCCTGATGTTGTGGAAAAGGCCGAAAAACACTCTGGTCCGCCTTGGCCGATACCGACGCCGCCAAGATGGCGCACAGGACAATTCCGACACCCGCAACCATCTGGCCCCAGATCTTCGCCTTGGCCGCACCGCGTTTCAAATAGCCCATCACATCAATCGCCCTCATAGACCATATTCGACGATCCTGTGACCGACGCGCTTATGATGATTTCACCCCAATCCGACATTTGCCAAGACTTTATGCATCAAAGCTGTGGCATCGTTACCTGACCCGCCAAAACAGTGCCTAAGTGTCTAGATTTTATCTGGTTTGTAGAATTGTCAGACTTTTGGCAGGTGACGCTGGATGGCTTTGGGGATTAGTATGACAAATTATGTTTACTGGCCCGGAGAATAAAAATGGTGCTGTCTGTTGGCGTTGTTGCCCACGACCGTCGCAAACGCGAAATGGCCGACTGGCTGGAAAAACACAAGGATGTCTTTGCCAATATGCGCATCTTTGCCACCGGCACCACCGGGCGGGTTTTACAGGAACGGTTTACGGAACTTGATGTTCATCCGCTAAAAAGTGGTCCGTTTGGCGGCGATCAGCAATTGGGGTCGATGATTGCCCATCGCGAGTTGCAAGCCATGTTCTTTTTCACCGACCCGATGACACCCCAGCCGCACGATGTCGATGTCCGCGCCCTGATCCGGCTGGCCAACATGTATGAAGTGCCAATTGCGTGCAATCAAAGCACGGCCGACCTTCTGATCAGCAATCCGAAGTTCGAGGAAATCTGCGAACAATATCGCGACCATACCCCCGAACAGGTCTTTGCCGACTACAGCAACCGCAAGGTCTAAACCCCACACGGCCCCAAAAGACGTTTCTGCGCCGGAGCGCCCCACCTGCCATGCAACTCGCCTATGATGTGATCGCTGCGATCTTTCCGATTTTTGCCGCCATTCTGGTTGGTGCGGCCCTAAAGCAATTTCTGATCACGGCGGCGGATGTCTGGGCCGGGATTGATCGGCTGACCTATTATCTGTTGCTGCCGTCACTTCTGATTGTCGAGATTTATCGTGCCGATTTTTCCAGCGGCCATGCCGGAACAGCCGTCGGTGTCACGCTTGCCGCGACACTTGGTGTGTCTGGTGTGCTTCTGCTGCTACGTCCCGTGATCACACGCGACACTCCGCTTTTCACATCCATCTTTCAGGGCTCGGTCCGCTACAACAGCTACGTCCTGCTTGCAGTTGCCGATGCGCTTTACGGGCCGGAGGGCCTTGCCCTTGCCATCGTCTTTATTGCCGTGATGGTGATTGCCACCAATATGCTGGGCGTCGTGGTTCTTAGCGCCTTTAGCAATGGCAAAAGCAACCTCAAACGCATTCTGGGCGGGGTGATCAAAAACCCGATCATCATTGCCGCCGGGGCGGGCGCGATCCTGAATGTGAGTAATATTCACGTTCCGTTGCCGATCGAAAATACCGCCGCCCTGTTCAAGACAGCCGCCCTGCCACTCAGCCTTTTATCGGTCGGGGCGGGATTACGTTTTGTCATGGATAAAAAGGCGCTTGGTGCGATTGCGCTTTCCACCACCATCAAACTTGCCGCCCTGCCTGTCATCACCGGCATTTGTCTTTATCTGGCAGGGATCGACGGCATGGTTCTGGCGATGGGGGTTCTGTATGCCGGGATGCCGTGTGCAGGCAATGCCTATATCCTCGCACGCCAACTTAATGGCGACCCGGAGGCAATGGCATCGATCATCACGCTGGAGACCTTACTCTCCGCCTTCAGCGTCGCCGTCATCGCCGGTATATTGAGCATCAATTGAAGCAGCATGGGCGGCATAGTCGCCATCATAGCCGCATGCTTCCAGCCCGGGGCGCATCAGTTCGGGCGGCGGGGCGTCAACAATCACCGGGTCGCGATCCGCATGGAACGGCACAATAATCTGCCGGGATAGCAACATCAGGGTCGGTGGCGCCCCGAAGATTGGCGGTTCATCGCCACGGCCATAGAACGGATCACCGATCACCGGATGCCCGACATGATCAAGATGGACACGCAACTGATGGGTCCGCCCGGTATGGGGGACCAGTTCCAGCCAGGTGATGTCGTTGCCATCAGCATCCTTGCCACGACCCAGCACGGTATATTCGGTTTTTGACGGCTGACCATCCTCATGCACCAGCATGGTCCAGCCGCTTTCATCATTGATTTTGCCAATGGGTGCATCAATGAAACCGTGATCCTCTTCCATCGCACCGCGAACCACCGCCCAATAGGACTTGCCGATTTTCTTTTCGGTGAAAAGCCGGGTGATCTTCTTTGACGATTTCGGATGACGACACAGCAACAAACAGCCTGCCGTATCCCGATCCAGACGATGCGCCAATGTCGGTTCGGGCTGGATGCCGAATTTCAGATCCGGCAGATAGGCATCAACATGAAAATAGGTCTTGGGCCCACCGTGGGACGCCAACCCGGGCGGCTTGTTCAGAACGATGATGTTGGAATCGCGGTGCAGAACATGCGCGATCAGGTCTTCGGCAATCGGGTGGGGCATGGTGTGGCCTTTCATTTCGGGTCTTGGCCCGTGGGCCCTGCTTACCCCATCAGGCGATAGCGGGCAATGATCATGACGTTTGATCCGCAGATCACGTATTTGCGTAACAAGAAGGGTGAACAAGTTTTTCAACCCGGCTTCGGTACAGATCATGCAGATGTCCATGAGATATCCGGTCAAATCGCTGTTTGGCGCATGTGCGCTTGCTGGCTACATCGTACTGTCTTCCAACGCCTTTGCAGACGATCAGCAACCATCGATGCAGCCTTCCCCCACACCGATCGAGGAGGCGCGTCTGTCGCAAGCATTCGATGGCCCGGATACGTGCAGCAAGTTCGATCCAATCCAGCGATATGGCAACGAGCTTCGCTTTCAGATCCGGCGCAACGATGCGCCCGTCGGAAGCCACGTCGTACAGTTCAATCAGGGGCGTGACGGACTGCAGGTGGTTGCCCAAAGCAATATCGATATCAGCTTTTTGGGGTTCAATGCCTATAGCTTTGACTATCGATCTGAAAGCCTTTGGCAAGGTGATCGCTTGGCAGCCCTTTCCGTTCGGGTAGATGATGATGGCGACGAAACCGAGGTGACAGCGAAAACCAACGATCAGGGCACGCTGGTCGTTGATGGTCCGGACGGTCAGCAGACGCTGCCAAATGGCATTTTCCCGACCGACCATTGGCATTGTGGTGTATTGGGCAGCAAAGCGGTGCTTAACACCATCACTGGCAAGCCAAACGCTGTTGATATCCAGGCAACCGACGTCGAGATGCTGCGCACAACCGACGGCACCCTGCCCGCCACGCGGTTCACCTATGACGGGGAACTTGAAACCACTGCATGGTATGATGCCGATGGCCGTTGGGTCGGGTTGGCATTCGAGGCGCGCGATGGATCGACCATCACATATCGCTGCATGAATTGCGCGACACAGACCGCGCAAAAGGATGAGGAATGAAAAAACACTTCCAGACAATCTGGATTATCGGGGCATCATCAGGCATTGGCGCAGCACTGGCGCGTCAATTTCATGAAAAACCCACATCCCCGGACCAGAAAGTCATCATTTCAGCCCGAAATTCCGACAAATTGGCGGAACTTGCGTCCGAAATGCCGGGTTTAACCCCTGTTCCAGTCGATATTACCGATCAGAATGCGGTAAATGGTGCGATAACCAAGGTTGAAGAGCAGTTCGGGTTGCCTGATCTGGTGGTTTTGGCTGCTGGCATCTATTCGCCCATGAAACTGAACGCCTTTTCCGCTGCGACCATTCGCAGCCACGTCGATACCAATTACATGGGCATCGTCAATTGTCTTGAGCCGCTTTTGGCGAAGATGCGAGCGCGCAAATCTGGCGAGATTGCCGTGATGGCATCGGTAGCCGGATATCGTGGCCTTCCCAACGCATCGGCCTATGGTCCGACAAAAGCCGCCCTGATCAATCTGTGTGAATCGCTGCATACCGAACTTAGCGGCAGTGGCGTCTTGCTGCGCGTCATCAATCCGGGCTTTGTCAAAACCCGTCTGACCGAAAAGAATGATTTTGAGATGCCCTATCTGCTGGAACCCGAAGAGGCTGCAGATTTCATCTATCGCGGGCTTAGTGGAAATGACAAATTCGAAATTGCCTTTCCGCCACAATTTGTGCGGCAATTGAAACTGACGCGAATTTTGCCCTATCCACTTTTCTTCAAATTGATGCGCAAACTGATCAGAGCATGAACGACATCACCGACAATCAGCGCCAGTTGCTGGCGGCATATGCGGCGTATTACGAGAACCTGTCGCTGGACACAGTTGATCAGTTAAACGATCTGGTGACAGAGGATTTTGTCTTTTGCGATCCGTTCACCACGGTCCACGGTCCAAAAGATGTCTGTGCCTATTTGGCAAAGGCCTTTACCGATGCGGAAAATCCGCGCTTTGTCGTCACCCACCGCGCCATTGACGGCGACCGGGGATTTTTGCGCTGGCGGTTCAACGCGCGGGTAAAGGTGATTGGTGATTGGGAATTTACCGGCATGTCAGAGCTGACCTTCAACGAGGATGGCACACGCCTGACATCGCATTTTGATCATTGGGATTCCGGCCAGAACTTCTATGCCAAAATCCCGGTACTGCGCTGGTTCATTCAGCGGCTTGCGCGACGTGTTGGATCTTTGTGAAAAACAGGGTGACTTCCCCGATTTCAAAGCCCCATTTTTTGACCCGTGCGCGGTTGACCAAGACCCCATCGGGTTGCAGGAACATCCAGTCATCGAAACCTACCCGCCAGGCACCATCACCGACCTTGAGATCCATGTCATATGACCAATTGAGCGCGTTGCCATACTGACTGCCTTCGGCGATGCCAACAATGTCGTCTGCACGCCCTTCATAGGAATGCTCACCGGTTTTGGTAATCTCCCAGACGCGACGATCTGTTACACCGTCGTCATAGAGAAAATCTTCTTCAAGTGTCAGAACCCCGTCCTCGATCGTTCCTGTTATTTCGACAGTAAACTGACGGCGGAGGGTCCCGAAACGATCCTCGAAAATCCCCCAGGCCCGGCTGTTGCCTTCGAAATAGTCAAACACATCGAAGCGGGGTTGCTTTTGCGCAAAATCCTGCGGTTTCATCGACCCACATCCGGTTAGTAGCACCAAAAAACACAGCACCATGGTATTCCGCAGCATCGATTTTCTCCTGTCCTGACTTTCCAAGATCAATCTGAGCGGCGTGAAAGGCGCCGACGAATGGCAACCTGATGCGTGCTGTCCAAGGGAAAGCGCCACATCATCCCGATTGCTCCTGCCTTCAATACGATGGGGATCACCGCATAGATCAAAACCAGCACAACCAATGCACCGGTTTTTTCGTCACCGTCCTCTGTCAGTCCAAAAGCGCCCAATATTGGCAAGGCAATGCCCGCGGCAAGTGCCATGGCAAGCTTGTTGGTCATGTTCCAAAGAGCAAAAAGAAGGCCGGTACGACGCACACCAAACCGGTACCGATCCCAGTCATCGACATCGGCCTGAATGGCGGGCGGCAGGGCAAGGTCCGCCCCCAATGCCGCGCCGGTGACAAGGCATATGACGGCAAATGCTGCAAAATCCCCGGCATCAAGGATCGGTACGAACGCGAAGGCCACAATTGCCATGACCATGGCCGTGCACCAGACCCGATGTTTGCCAATGCGCCCGGCCATCACCACCCAAAGCGGGATGGCGATGATGGCGACTGCGAAGTACAGCAAGATCAGGATGTTTTCGCTGTCCTGATCAAGTTCGAGGTAATAGCGGACAAACAACGGAAAACATACAGCCGGCAATCCGGCCGCAAGACCGTTAATCATCCACGCAGAAAGCAGGCGCATGAAAAGACCATTGTCACGCAGACTGCGAACACCAAGACGGAGTGTTTTCAGAAAACTGCCCGACCCCATCCCCATCCCTGCGCCGGCGCCGTCGGATTTTGTGCGTTTTTGTTGCGCCACAGGATCGGGCACCTGCCAGATCAGAAGGGCAATAAAGACAGCGCCAAGGGTCAGGGTCACGATGGCCAGAGTTTGAATTTCCGCCGCGCGATCCGGCGCATTGATCAGAACCGGAATGGCCCCGGCCAGAACAATACCAATCAGACCAGCGCCCTCGCGAAGGGCTGTCAGCGATGTGCGTTTTTTATAATCACCGGAAAGATCCGACCCCCAGGCAAGATAAGGGACCTGAAACATGGTCCAGCCCAGAAACAGCACACTTGCCCAAATCAGAAGATAGAAGGCACTGGGTTGCGACGGCGGACTAAACAGATACCAGAGCCCGATACCGGCGATCACCGCCCCCCCACCGGTCCAGATTTTTCGATTGCGGGTCTTGTCGGACAGCCACCCAACCACCGGATCGGTCAGCATGTCGATCACACGCACCAGCAGCAGGACAACACCGGTTACCGTCAAACCAAGGCCAAGGTCATCGCCATAATAGCTTGGCAACAGCACATAGGCCGGAATGGTCGGAACAGCCGCCGCCATTGCCGGAAGCGCATAAAAAATGGATGTCCGGGTGGGGTATTCAGCCTGAGGCATTTTCGCGATGTTCGATCACGAACAGCCCAACATCGATCGAGCCCTGATCAAATCCGGTTTCGCAATAGGCGAGGTAGTATTCCCACATGCGCTTAAAGCGCAGATCAAATCCCTGCTTGGCAATGCCGTCCCAGGCATGCTGGAAGCTACGCTGCCACTCGGCCAATGTTTTCGCATAGGATTTGCCAAAGAATTCCGAATGACGCAGATCGAGCCCGGCTTTATTGACGGCCGCAGACAACGCCGTCGGTGATGGCAACATGCCCCCCGGGAAGATGTAGCGTTGAATGAAATCTGCCCCACGGCGATAGGTTTCAAAGCGTTCATCGTCAATCGTGATGATTTGCAAGACAGCCTTGCCACCTGGTTTCAGACGTTTGCGGATCATGTCGAAATAGGTCGGCCAGTGTTCTTCACCGACGGCCTCGAACATTTCGATTGAGACGACTTTATCGTATTGGCCTTCCTCGTGGCGGTAATCGCGCAGGACAATATCCGTGCGATCATTCAACCCCTGCATCAACAAACGGTCACGGGCATAGGCATGCTGTTCATTGGACAGGGTCAAACCGGTAACGTCGCAGCGATACTTGCCAGCGGCGAGTTCAGCAAACCCGCCCCAGCCACAGCCGACCTCAAGCACATTTTCGCCCGGCTGAAGGTCGGCCAGTTCGCAAATGCGTTCGTATTTTGCCGATTGGGCCGCCGACAGTGTCATGCCGGGTTTGTGATAAAGCCCGGATGAGTAGGTCATGCTGGGATCAAGCCAGGCGCTATAGAACGCGTTACCAAGGTCATAGTGATAAGCAATGTTGCGCTTCGATCCCTCAAGCGTATTGGCATTGCGCAAATGTCCGATGCGCGTCACCGTCCGGGCCAGGAAACCCGCCGCCAGACGCGCACGCACAATGGCTTCATTGTGCATGGCAAAGTGCATCAGGTGTGTGAGGTCAGGGCTGCTCCAACTGCCATCCAAATAGGCCTCGGCAAAGGCAACGTCACCACCGGTGGCAAGTTTGCGGATCGCCTGCCAGTCATGAATATGAATGGCGGCGCGCAGGTCGGTTTTCTGATCACCGGAAAAATGAAGGGTATCGTTATCGGGCAGAACAATGGTCAGACGCCCGTAATGCAGATGTGCCAGGACACGCTTGAGCATGGCCTTCAGAAGGCTACGACTGCCCGTCATGCTGCCCAGCACCGGAAGGATGCGGTCACGCAGCTGAAGGGCCGAGGCGGTTGCATTACGATTGCGGTTTGGCATTGTTGTTATCTCTTTCCTGCTTGGGCCGCTGCTGTCCCGGTTTCCAGCACATAGGTTACAGGCTGCTCTGGCGGTGCTGGTCGTTTATGAAACGTCATCCCTTTGCGCCAAAGATGGAGCGCCTCCCAATGGATACCTGCCACGACCTTTAACGTCATAAGCGGGTATCGAATGAATGCTCCTAATAATTTACGGTCGGAAAGCTCGGTTCGATCACCGACAAAGGCAGCATTCAAGAACGCACCTTTTGCATCGGTCTCACGGATCGCGACGACAACATTTTCGTCGGGAATGCGAATACGGAAATGATAGTCCGCGACCATGTCGATAAACGGCGAGACATAAAACCCTTTTGCGCAAGACTGGCGCAGCACGTTTTTGTCATCAAGGGCGCCGTCAGTCACCGGGATCAGGTAACTGTGACGATCACCAAAGGTGTTCGATACTTCGTAAAGGACGGCACCCACCGATCCGTCTGCGCGATGGCAGAAATAAACCGACAAGGGATTAAAGACAAAACCGAGCAAGCGCGGATAGCACAACAGCCGGATTTTGTGCGCGCAGTCACCAAGCTGATGATCATTGAGGATTGTCTCCAGGCGCGTGCGCAAATCGGCCGTACCACGATCAGCATGATCGCGGTCATGGAATGAAAACAGGTTAAAGCGGTTGCGACTGAACAGTTTCAGCTTTGCAGCAAGACCATCGATCTCATCAAGATCAAGCAGGAAGGAAAACACCCGATAGCGCAGCTTGTGCTTTTTCGGGCGCAGCCGATGGTGGGTGACCACCCCTTCAAACAATGCCGATGCCGGTTTAGACGCAACAGGACCTGTCATGCGGCCTCGCTTGATTGTGCACGGGTCGTCTCGCCAACGTGGATACGGCCACTTTCGTTCTCGACATTCCATGGACGGCGCACATTACCAAGCGCTTCCGCCACAGCAAGCCCGGACTGAATACCGTCTTCGTGGAAACCATAGCCAAAGTAACTGCCACAATACCAAAGGTTATCAACCCCCTGGATCGACCAGAGTTCTTTTTGCGCGGCCATTGCGCCAGCATCAAACAGCGGATGATCATACAGGAAGGATCGGATCACGCTGCCTTCTGCGGGGTGGCGCGGCGGGTTCAGGGTCACGAAAAGCGGTTGCGCGGGATCAAGGTGCTGCAGGCGGTTCATCCAATAGGTTACACAGACTTTCTGTTCGCCGTCATGGTCCTCGGCCAGATAGTTCCAGCTTGACCAGACCTTGTTGGTCTTTGGCATCAGACTGGCGTCATTGTGCAGAATCGCAAGGTTGCGTTCGTATTTGAACGCCGAAAGCAATTCGGCCGTGCGCGGGTCGGGTTTTTCCTGCAATGCCAACGCCTGATCGCCATGGCAGGCCAGCACAACGTGATCATATTCTTCGCGCTTGCCGTAACGATCCTCGACAAATGCGCCACCAGACGCTGTCTTGCCGACCTTGGCAATGGCGCGATCAAGAACCACACCACCGGAAATCCCTGCTGTCATGCGTTTTACATATTCGCGTGACCCACCAACCACGGTGCGCCATTCCGGCCGATCCTTGATCTGCAACAGGCCATGATTCTGACAAAACCGAACAAATGCGGCCAAGGGGTAGGCCATCATGGTGTCGACCGGCGTTGACCAGATAGCAGCCCCCATCGGCAACAGATGATCATTGATGAAGGATTTGGAATAGCCATTGTCGTGCAGGTAATCGCCAAGGCTGATATGTTCTGCAGTCCCATCTTCCAAGGCGGCGGGGGCTTCGCGATAAAAGCGCAGGATATCGCGCACCATTTTCCAGAAACGCGGGCGGAACAGGTTGCGTTTTTGCGCAAACAGGGCCGAAAGATCGCCGCCACCATATTCCAGACCACCCTCATCCATCGAGGCGGCAAACGACATGTCTGTCGGCGTGGTCTCAACGCTCAGATGGTCAAACAGTGCACAGAGATTGGGATAGCAACGCGTATTATAAACAATGAAGCCGGTATCGACCGGGGTCTGCCCCGCATCAACGGTATTGGAGTGCCCGCCGGGACGGTCGTCCTTTTCATATAGCGTCACGTTATGTGATTGGCTTAGCAACCAGGCAGCTGACAGGCCCGATATTCCAGATCCTACGACGGCGATATTGAGTTTTCCCGAGGTGACAATGTTCATATCGGCCCGGCCTGCTTGCTGTTAGTGTGAGACATTATATATATGAATACGCACGCCTCTGACGTGCGGATCACACGGATTAATCTGGATTTGTTTGTCTGACCTGATTGTAAGTGTCTGGCAGAAAACATACATTTTTATTTGATCCGAATGAACGTGGTCGCCGTAGGATTGTTATGATGAACACGATTCTGGCGCGGCCCCAAAAGGGACCTGAAACCAAAATGAGCGGCACAACACCACGACGCACCGGGCCAGCAGATCCGGTCGAAGCGAAACGATGTGCCGACTGGATTGTTTCCGTCGCAACGTCTCGCGACCGGGAGGCATTTGCGCAGCTTTTCGCGCATTTCGCACCGCGCGTGAAGGCTTACATGTTCCGGTTTGGTGGCAATCCAGAAACCGCCGAGGAAATGGCACAGGAAGCAATGATGCAGGTCTGGCGCAAAGCGCACCTGTTTGATCCCGCCAAGGCGGCCGCCAGTACGTGGATATTTACCATCGCCAGGAACCTCAGGATTGACCGGTTCCGGCAACGCAAACATATCGAGGTTGATGATTCCGATCCGACTTTGATCGTCGACGAAGATCCGCTGGCAGATGACGTTGTCAATCGTGACCAGGAGGCCGTCCTCGTCAAAGCCGCAATGGAAGAGTTACCTGCCGACCAGAAGGTAGTTGTAGAATTGTCGTTTTTCGAAGATTGCTCTCACAGTGAAATAGCCGAGCGTCTCAGTATCCCGCTTGGGACAGTGAAGTCCCGCTTGCGGCTTGCGCTTGGCAAGTTGCGTGGCGGACTGGAAGGTGTCGCATGAACATTAAGCATCATCCAACCGATCAGACATTGATTGAATATGCCAGTGGTTCCCTGTCGCAAGCCATGGAGCTTCTGGTTGCTACGCACATGACCGTATGTCCGCATTGCCGCGACAAGGTAAGCGGTTATGAAACCATGGGCGGTGCAGCACTTGAAACCGCAAACAGCATGTCGATGGCGGACCATTCGCTTGATCACGTTATGGCAATGCTTGAACGCGATACCGCGAACGAAAACATTGTGACGCAGGAAATACCGTCAATGCGTCGTATTGCGGTTGGTGAAAGCATTACCGGCAGCGCCATGAGCGCTCTGCCAAGGCCACTTGCCGATTTGCTGCCCGACGATGTGATGTCGCTTGATGATATTCCCTGGAAATCCCTTGCACCGGGTGTGAAGCACTTCCAGTTGAAATCAATCGAAAGCAAGGGCACCGTTCGCCTGATGAAGATCGCGCCGGGTGTTTCGATCCCCGATCATGGTCATCATGGTCACGAAATGACCCTGCTGATCAAAGGGTCGTACATCGATGATATCGGTCGCTTCCGGGCAGGCGATGTTGCAGACCTTGATGACGATGTTGATCATCAGCCGATTGCCGACACGGCGGAGGAATGTATCTGCCTGATCGCAACCGATGCTCCGATGAAATTCAATGGGCTGCTGCCCAAATTGCTGCAGCCATTTTTCGGAATCTGATACCTGTTCCCAATGCGTCCCGACGCTGCGAGGTCCCGTTGGCACAAAGCCTTCGGGGCCTTTTTTCTATGTGGCTGGCACCAGCCAGCGCATGTGATGTTTTGCCGGTCCGGGCAGCTTGCAGGTTTTGGCAATCCAGTTACCGATATCCCCAAGCTGCTGATCAAACTGCCAAGGCGGGTTCACGACCAGAAGACCGGTACCGCGCATGCGCCCCTTTGCACCACCCTGATCGGTGGCAAGTTCGGCACACAAAACGCCGCCTGCTGCCTTGATTGCCCCGAATGACGTGCGAAGCTCCGCATCAAATCCGTCTTCAAGGACCGGGTACCACAACATGAATGTCGCGGTCGGCCATTTTTCCCACGCATCGCGCACGGCCTTGGCGGCCTTTTGATAGTCCTGTTTTACGTCATAGCTGGGATCCATCAGGACCAAACCGCGACGAATGGCGGGTGGCATCATGCCGACCACGCCTTCATAGCCATCGCGTTTATGCAAATGAATGCGCCCGTCGCGCTTCACCCTGTGATGAAGCATTTCATGTTCGCGCGGATGAAGTTCCATCAGGACCAATTCATCATCTTCGCGCAGCATATCGCGCACGATAAATGGTGATCCCGGATAAAACGGACCGTGATAATCATCCCCTTCTCGCACACCATAGTCGCGTCCCTTTGCGACTGGATCAAACGCGGCGACATAACTTAGAAAATGCTGCAGCATTTCGGGTGCATTCGCCCCGTCCTTCGCGCGCGCATATCCGTCTTTCCATTCACCGGTTTTGGCCGCCTGTTCACTGCCAAGGTCGTACCAACCCGATCCGGCATGGGTATCAATTACGCAGAACGGCTTTTTCTTTTTGCGCAGATGTTCAAGCACCAGCCAAAGGGCGGCATGCTTGTGCATGTCGGCAAAGTTCCCGGCATGAAAGCCGTGCAGGTAACTCAGCATGGCGGCTTATCCTTTCTTCGGGCGCGAGCGGTGGCGTGCGGGTTTCGGACGGTCCGGCATGGCTTGCCCGGTCCCCGAAACATTTTTCGTAGTATTGTTTGGGTCACTGCGTTTGCGTCGCGGTGGTTTCACCGATCCCTGGGACAGCCTGCGATGGGTGGAGGACGGTGCGTCGACCTCGATGGTTTTCCATTCGCCCGGGGCCAGACCATCCAGTGTCCAATCGCCGATGGCATGTCTGATCAGGCGCAAGGTCGGAAAACCGACCGCAGCGGTCATGCGCCGTACCTGTCGGTTTTTGCCCTCGGTAATGGTCAGTTCGATCCAGCTTGTCGGGATCGCCTTGCGATAGCGTACCGGGGGATCACGTTCCCAAAGCCCGGCCGGTTCATCAATCCGCCGGGCCTTCGCAGGCAACGTCATGCCGTCTTTAAGCTCAACGCCGTTGCGCAGCTCTTCGAGTGCGGCGTCGGTTGGTTCGCCATCGACCTGCACAAGGTAGGTCTTGGGTTTTTTGAATTTCGGATGGGCAATCTGGGCATTAAGTGGCCCGTTATCGGTCAGAAGCAACAAACCCTCGCTGTCGCGATCAAGTCTGCCCGCGGCGTATACGCCGGGCAAATTGATATAGTCGGCCAAGGTCGCCCGACCGTTCTCACGGTCGGTGAACTGGGTCAAAACGCCATAGGGTTTGTTAAACAGGATCAATTGCGCCATGGCGGGCATAAAACCAACTTTGGCGAAGCTGTCAACTAATCGCGGATGAGATATTCCATGGTGGTGACCACGCGCACGGTTTTGTTGATCTGGTTGGCTTCCATCATGTTGGGTGCGCCATCAGCTGCCAAAATCTGAAAAAGGCCCTGTGTCGCACGCCGGATACCTCCAAGTTGCCCACCGGAGTCCGCGGCAAATTGCAACGCCGCTTCGCGGGCATTGGCCGTGGCCGCCGCGATCATTTTAGGTTTGATGTCATTAAGGCCCGTGAACAGGTAACTTGGCCCCGGGTTATAGCCCTGCCCGCCCAGCACGATGCCGCCTTGCAGCAGCTTGCCGATATCCTGTGACGCGGCAACCACTGCATCGACATCATCTGTGCGGACCTGAATGGTTTGATTGACGATATAGCGACTTTCAATCGGCCCGGATCGATAGGATTGCGCCAGCTGATCGGTCACTTGCAGGTTTTGCAATTCGGTATTGTCACGGGTAATGCCATGGCTGGCAAGGAAGGCATAAAGTGCGTCGGTGTCACTTTCGATCTTGGCCTGCGCATTTTGCAGCACATCGTCGGTTGCGACATAGGTGATCGGCCAGACGGCCTTGTCGGCCTTTACATCGCGTTCGGCCAATCCCTTGACCGTGACATAGCGATCAAGCGAGCGCATGTTTTCAATGCCAGTACCCACCAGCCATCCTGATGCCGCCAATCCACCTGCGACAACGATGGCAGCGACAACTTTGGCAAATCCCGATGATGATTGCGCCATGATGCAGTTCCCCTGTTCGGTTCCGGGCGATCTCGTAGATATAATATCGCACTGTATGACTTTCCCTGTATTGCGATAAAAAACGGCGATTGCGGGGCAGCTTGATCCATCAATCGACAACAAGAATGCTCTCAACCAAAATGTTTTGAATGCATTCAAAAACTGTCGCCTTCACCAGCCGGGCATGGTAAAACCCGGCCAAATCAACCGCACCAAATGCCAAAAGAGGTCGACCATGCTGCGCTCTGAAATCAATGCCTGTATCGAGCATGCCAAGGAACTTTATGCATCGATCGCATTCAAATTGCCGGAATGGGCTCATTACAGCCCGGCCCAGTGGGAAGCCGAACCCGATCTTGCAAAATGGTGCCGCGACCATCAGATGGGCTGGGATGTCACCGATTACGGCGAAGGCAATTTTGAGAAGCGTGGCCTGATCCTGTTTTGTTTGCGCAACGGCATCCTGCGCCAACCGGGCGAAGTGCCCTATGCCGAAAAAATCATGATCGTCGGCGAGAATCAGGAATGCCCGTGGCACTACCACAAGGTCAAAATGGAAGACATCATTGTCCGTGGTGGCGGCAACCTTGTGATCGAGCTTTGCAACTTGACCGAAGATGGCCAGATGGACCGCAAGAACGAAGTTCGCGTGCGTACCGATGGCAAACTCAACGTCCTGCCTGCTGGTGGCAAGGTTGTTCTTGAGCCGGGTCAAAGTGTTACGCTGCCGCGCACCCTTATTCACCGCTTCTATGGTGAAGAGGGCAAGGGTCCGGTGATTGTTGGCGAAGTTTCCCAAGTTAATGATGACCTGACCGACAACTATTTCTTTGATTGCGATGCGCGCTTTACCAAAATCGAAGAAGATGTCGCGCCGATCCATCCGCTGTGGAACGAACTGCCCAGCAGTTAAGTGACTTATCAGCCCGCATAACAAAAGCCCTGCAACAATATTGCAGGGCTTTTTGTATTTCAGGTTTGAAAAACACCGAAACTATTCGGCCGGTGGCAAGTCATCCTTGCTGCCGAGAATTTCGGTGAATTCCGGCATATCGCGAAGCGGTTCGAATTCTTCTTCGTTCCAGGCCGGTTGGCGCATGGAATCAGAAAGTTCGACTGCACGCCGAAGATCGGCCAAGGCGGCTTCCTTAAAGCCAAGACCAGCATTGGCACAAGCGCGCTGATAATGCCCATTCGCACTTTCGGGTTCCTCGGCCAGCAATCGGTTGCAAAGACTTAGCGCCCAGTCACGATCGCCAAGCTGCAAGGCGGCATCGGCCTTATATGCCATGACTTCGGGATCACCGGGTGCGAGTTCGAGGATCTTGTCATAGGTTTCGATCTTTGCCCGCGGGTTGCCCAACTGATTGGCCTGCAGCCAAAGCGCATGAATGGTCTGGGTGCGTTCGATCTCATGCTGATGTTCGTTGATCAGCTTGGATTTCAGCAGCAGTTCATTTTCAAGCGAGGTCAGACGCCCTTCGAATTCCTGCGACAAACGCTGCAATTCGGTGTTGGCCAGATTGCGAACACTTGATTTCAACTCGCGCAGGGACTGCCAGCCCAGCATGGTCAAAAGCGCACCGACGGCGGCCACGAAATAGAAGAAATAGGTCACGGTGTTCGACGAATAGGAAATTGCCTTGTCGATGGCCTCGAGCTGCCGGTTGACAACTTCGCGCAGTAATTCGGCGCGCATGCCCTGCATCTCGGTACGCAGGTTTTTCAATTCATCAAGGACATAGCGTTCCATTAGCGGCGGCATGTTGGAGCGTTCTTCGGCAGACAGCGGGCGATAATCAATTGCCGGGTTTTCGGTCGTGCTATCGGTCACCTGCCCGTTCACGGTTGTTTGGTCTGTCGCACCACTGTCCTGGGCTGCGGCCATGCCGCCAAACAGGATAACGACAAGCATCACCGTTACGGTGGCGCTCAAACCCGTTTTAATTCGCATCTTGTTTTCCCGCTTTTTGTTCTTTGGACCGATAACGTTTCCCGATAATTCAGACCCTAGCGAACATACTTGAACAAACCAATAAAATTACAACTTACACACTCTGTACGCGCATATCATAAAACTGATATAACGCATTCGCACAATAGGCGCGCGTACACTTATAAAGTTGCTTGTAATACCAAATTCCTCATTCAGGACTTCAATGCCGCAGCAAGAACAATATCGACAGCGTTCCCGAGCGTTGTCGCGTGAAACGCTGGATTTGATCACCGAGTTGGGCCTGAGCGCCAACCCGATCAATTTCGCGGTGTTCTTTGCCTATGTCGAAAAATCGAATGACGACCTTGTGGCACTGATAGATATCCTGCGAAGTAACCAGCGCGATCTTGATGATCTGAAATGCCACGAGCTTTATCAGCGCTTTATTGAACCGGCCCGGGTCGAACTTCTGCGCGAAGCCGTTTCAAATGATCTGCAACGCCAGCTTTCCGAGCTGATAAGCTCTTTGTCCCAAGGCAAAGACCATATCAACGCAGATGCGCTAAGAGCCGCGGCCAACAATCTGTTTGGAAACACCAGTGGGCAGACGGCGAAAACAGAACTCGTCACTGACAATAAATCCGATCCGGCTCAGCCTGAAGTTACCCAGCTTCTGCTTGATCTGGAGGAAATGAAGCGTGAAGCCCACACCGACGGTCTGACGGGTATCGCCAACCGCAAGGCCTTTGACGAAAGCCTGCGCAATGCTGCCATGGCCACCATGGAAGGCGGTGACTGCCTTAGCGTCCTTCTGATCGACATTGATCACTTCAAGAGAATCAATGACACATATGGCCATCAGGCGGGCGATCAGGTCATCCGCACATTGGCAAAAGCCCTGCAGCAGAATGTCAAAGGGCGCGATACAACGGCACGCTATGGCGGCGAAGAATTTGCCGTTATCCTTCCGGCGACGGCCCCTTGTGATGCCATGCGGGTCGCAGAGAACATTCGCTGCACGATTGAACAACTGCACCTCAAAAGTGAAAACCGTAACGAAGATATTGGCCGGATCACTGCGTCAATTGGCGTTGCGACCTACCAGTTGGGTGAACCGCTTACACGCGTTATCGAACGCGCTGACAAGGCCCTGTATCTGGCCAAGGCCAATGGGCGTAATTGTGTGATGTCTCAGGATGATCTGCCGCCGCAACAGATCAAACACGCCCAAAGTGCATAGTTCAGGCCTGTCCGGGTGAAATTTCGGCACCAACCACCGCAAATACCTGCACAACCTCTGATCTACATCAAACCGTTTTCATATTGATTTGCATAGGATTATCCCGCGACATTCAGGGATATAATTCTACTGCAGGCACGCGATGAGCGGACACGGTCTTAATCATTTTCAGGCACAGCAGCACACCAACGCCGCCCTGAGGGTAATGGCGGAACTGGGGGTGATGTCACACCCTGACAACTTCCAGATATTCTTTACCTATGTCGCAAAAACCAACTTTGATCTGTGTCGCACAATTGACATTCTGCGCAGCAACCATCGTGCATTCGATGAGGCGCAATGCGAAGAACTTCACACCCGGTTTTTCAGTGACAAACGCGAAAACGAAATCATAGAGCGCATTTCAAATGACTTGCGCGAACAGTTGGGCAGCATCCTTGATACGGTCAACAAGGTCGGCATAGACACCCGGAAGTACAACAAGGCTCTGGATCACTTCTGTTCCTATGTCGGAGACAAGAACCGCGATCTGAGCAACCTTGAGCACGCGCTTCATACTTTGCTTGGTGCCACCCGCGACATGGAAGGTGTTAACCGCACGCTTGAAAGCCGGTTGACCAACAGTTCGTCGGAAATTACCCGGCTGCGCGAAGATATGGAAAACCTCAAACGCGAAGCCCTGACAGATGGCTTGACCGGCATCGCCAACCGCAAGGCTTTTGACATGCAATTGCGCGAAGGCATGATGCACGCGATGGAGGATGACCAACCGTTGAGCCTGCTGTTGCTTGATATTGATCATTTCAAGAAGTTCAACGACGCCTATGGCCATCAGATTGGCGATCAGGTGATCCGACTGATGGCGGAATCCCTTAGACGCAATGTCAAAGGTCAGGATACCGCAGCACGTTATGGCGGCGAAGAGTTTGCCATCATTCTGCCCAGCACGTCACTTGGCAACGCCATGCTGTTTGGTGATCATTTGCGTCGCTATATTGAAAGCCACAAGGTCGTGACCAAAAGCGGAAAAACAATTATCGGCAAGGTCACGGCATCATTTGGTGTTGCCGAATTCCGCCCCGGTGAACCGGCGGCAAAACTCATCGAACGTGCCGACAAGGCACTTTATTTTGCCAAGGAAAATGGCCGCAATCAGATTGCCAGCGAAAAGCAGATCGTCGAGGACGAGGGCTCCTCGAAAACCACTGCTACAGAAAGTGATATTCCCAGAAACATCGCAGCCCAATAGCTATTTGCGCTGCTGGCACTGACAACACAACGATTTCCACGTATAAGCAGGTCCGAAACTCATATGAATGGATCTGACGGGCTTGAAAAAGATTGATGTTCTTGTCATCGGGGCGGGTGCTGCCGGCCTGATGTGCGCGATTGAAGCGGGAAAACGCGGGCGGTCTGTGGTTGTGGTTGATCATTCAGCCAAACCGGCAGAAAAAATTCGCATTTCCGGTGGCGGGCGCTGCAATTTCACCAACATCCATACCAGCCCGGAAAACTTCCTGTCAGAAAACAAGCGTTTCTGTGTATCGGCGCTCAAACGTTATACCCAGCATGACTTTCTTGATCTGGTGAACCGCCATAATATCGGATGGCATGAAAAGACTTTGGGGCAGCTTTTTTGCGATGAATCGTCCTTTCAGATCATTGATATGTTGCTTGACGAATGCGAAGACGCCGATGTGACGATCAAGCTCAATACCGAAATTTCTGGCATCACGAAGCGCGAAGATAGCGGGTTTGACGTCACGACGCGCACCGGCGCGCAATGGACCTGTGAGTCGCTGGTGGTCGCATGCGGCGGCCTGTCGATCCCGAAAATCGGTGCCACCGGGTTTGGCTATCAGATCGCGCGCCAGTTTGGCATCAATGTCATTCCAACCCGTGCGGCTCTTGTCCCGTTCGTTTTTGATCCTGATCTGCGCGCACGCACCGGCGAGCTTTCGGGCATTTCCGTTGATGCCATCGTTCAATGCAACAAGAAACAATTCCGCGAAGGTCTACTGTTCACGCATCGCGGCCTTTCCGGGCCATCGATCCTGCAGATTTCATCCTATTGGAACGAAGGTGACGCCATTACAGTCAACCTCAATCCGGAAGAAGACGCGTTCGAACTTCTGAAAACGGCCAAGGGCGAAAACCCGAAACAGGCTGTCCATACGGTTCTGTCACGCATCCTGCCAAACCGCCTTGCCCAGATGATGACTGCCACCCATGGCCTTGATCGTCCGATTGGCGAGACCGGCGACAAGGCGCTTCGCAAACTTGCGATGGATGTCAATCAATGGGCCCTCAAGCCCAGCGGGACGGAGGGATATCGCACAGCCGAGGTCACGATTGGCGGGGTCGACACCAATGCCCTGTCTTCAAAAACCATGGAAGCACGCGACGTACCCGGTCTCTATTTCATCGGCGAAGTGGTTGATGTCACAGGTCATCTTGGCGGTTTTAATTTCCAGTGGGCCTGGTCATCGGGCTGGTCCGCCGGACAGGTGGTCTAGGGGTCGGGCCTGGACTGCTTGAATACACCTCACTGAACCCCGGATTTAGGTAATGCGGGAACAATTGAGAAAATCAATCGTTTGAGTTGTAAGCGCGGTGCAAATACCGCTGCAACATTTGTGAGGTTGGAACATGCTTGAATATGGTGGAATTATTGGACTTCTTGTCCTGATTGCCGACATCTGGGCCATCGTTAATATCATGGGCAGTGGTGCCAGCACCGGGTCAAAAGTCCTGTGGACTGTGCTTGTTGTTGTCCTGCCGGTCCTTGGCCTGATTATCTGGTTCTTTGCCGGGCCGCGCGGCGGACGCGCGACCGCTTAAGATTGGACTTCATTTCCCTCAATACAAAAAGGGTCGACAGGAAACTGTCGACCCTTTTTGGTACCAGAAGACTAGACGCCCAGGGCAAAAATGACGGTACCGCCCAGCACCACTGATCCGATCCGCATCCAAACAGGTCGGGGTGATATCAGTCCATATGAAATGGCTGTCAGACCAGCTGCAACCTTCAGTCCAGCGATCACCGCCCATAAGGGATCATTTCCAAGATCGATCAGGGTGCGGTTAGCAATCATCGCCAGTGGCACGATATAAAGCCCGATGCCAAGCGCCATCGCGGTTCCGGCGACCTTCAGCCAGTTTTCCTCAACCATACCGGCGGCAATAAACACCGCCCCGCAGACCGGGGGTGTGATGGTCGACAGCAAGGCAAACCAGAAGACAAACAGGTGCGCCTGAAGAGGCTCCAGGCCCAGTTCGATCAAGGCGGGCCCCGCAACCGACACGCAAATCACATAAGCCGCCGTGGTCGGGACTTCCATGCCCAAAATGAGACAGGCCAGTGCGGTCAGAAGAAGCGCTGGCCACAACATGCCGCCCGATCCGGAAATCAGAAGCGAGGTAATCTTGACACCAAGCCCGGTCAGGCCGAGCACCCCGATTACGATTGAGGCGCACAGAATGATCGAACCGATCATCGCCACCTGACGCCCAGCATTCAGGCACACATCAGTGAAACGTTCCTTGCTGCGCGCAAGATCAACCGTCAGATCGGCATCAAGAAACAGCAACGCTGCCCCGGCCAGAAGCGCAAGACAGGCAGCATATTGCGGCGTGTATCCACCGCCAAACATGCCCCACAGCAAAATGGTAAAAGGTACAAGGAAGAAACCTGATGTGATCAGGACTGCACGCATATTCGGGCGTTCTTCCTTTGGCACGCCGGGCAAATCAAATCGCATGGCAAAGGCATTGATGCCGACCCAGACGGCCAGAAAATACAAGACCGCCGGCAGGATCGCCGCGACCATGATCTCGACATAGGGCTTTCCGGTCAGTTCCACCATCACAAAGGCGCCTGCCCCCATCAGCGGTGGCATGATCTGCCCACCGCTTGACGCCACGGCCTCAACCGCCGCGGCAAGGCGCTTGGGATATCCAAGTTTGGTCATGGCTGGCAGTGTAATCGCACCGGTCGATGCCACGTTGGCCGACGCAGAACCCGATATCGAGCCAAACAGGGCTGAAGACACCACCGAAACCTTGGCCGCCCCACCCTTGAGTCGTCCGGCCGCCGCACCTGCGACATTCATGAAACCCTGTCCGGCCTCGCCACCATTCAGAACCGCACCAAAAATCACAAAGATTGCGACGATATTGACAGACACACCGGTCAAGCTGCCCCAAAGGCCACCCTCGGCAATTGTCAGCGTGCCCAACATGCTCTCGACCGGCAATCCGGCATGGCCGAATTCGCCGGGGACATATTGACCGAACAACGCATAAAGCAGCGCAATCGCCGCCACCGTTGGCAGTGGCCAACCAATCGCACGACGCGCCATTTCAAGCACGATCAGCAACAACGCGGCCGCCAACGCAATCTGACTGTTGCCAATCAGAAAACCATACTGATCGCCAAGCGTCTGGTGGTTGGCAACAATCCAGCCACAGCCGATCAAGCCGATAATAGTCAGGATGATACCCGAAATTTTCTGGGCGCGGGTTTTGGCAACAAAGATCAGGGCCCAAGGCAGTGCCAGTGCCATGTGAATTGGTCGACTGACCAGATTGGGAACCAATCCTGAGAAAATCAGCCACAGGTGAAAAGCAATCGAGACGGCGCCAAGGGCGATCCAGAAGGGGCGTGAGGAGGCTGACATGTCGTAAATGGCTTGCTTGATAAGAAATGGCCCGGCAAAACTGCCGGGCCTTAAACATGAGAATGGATCAGCGATTAACGCTGATCATCGCGGATATTAAAACCGACTTCATCATAGTAACGCAGCGCGCCGGGATGCATTTTGCCGATGATGTTGGCGAGCATTTCCGGGCTAACACCATTCCACCAGGAAGAACTTTCACCCATTTTGGCCTTCTGTTCCCAGAAGGTTTTGGTGAGTTCATATGCTGTATCGGCATCCATCTGGGTGGTGGAGAAGGCAACAACCGACAGCGAAGACGTCGTGATGTCGCTGTCCTGGCCGTTATAAGTCCCGGCAGGGATGACTGTTTTGTCGCGCTTGGTTTCCGCAAGCTGATCTTCAGAAAGCGACAGAACGTTTACATCGGTGCCGGCTGCGGCCTCGATCACGTTCGGCGCGGGCCAGGAACCAGCAGTCACGAAACCATCAATCTGACCGTTTTTAAGGGCTGCAACCGCGTTCGAAAGCTCGGCGTCCGCAAGATCGACCTTACCTTCAAGACCGAACAGTTTGAGGTATTTTTCACCTTCACGCGCCCCGAAGGACCCCTTGCCCAAAAGAACGGTTTTGCCTTCGAGATCGGCGAAGCTGGTGACACCGGAATCCGCACGCATGACGAAAT
This sequence comes from Thalassospira sp. HF15, assembly GCF_011806525.1. Classification (GTDB taxonomy): domain Bacteria; phylum Pseudomonadota; class Alphaproteobacteria; order Rhodospirillales; family Thalassospiraceae; genus Thalassospira. The sequence continues at coordinate 396,638 of NZ_JAAVKI010000005.1, forward strand.
GCATGGTCAGTGACGGAATCGGGAACAGGGCGCGGATCTCGGCAAATTTTTCGGTCGGGCGTCCGTCAAACGGGCCTTTGCCTTTTTGCGCCAGACCAACCAGACCAGGCGGGGAGGTAAAGACGTAATTGCCCGGACGCACCATGGCTTCCATGACGTTCTGAACCGAACCCTGACTTTCCTCGACCGTGACGATGATGTCACCATCGGTACCGGTTTTCATGGCTTCGGCGAACTGGGCAGCCATCTGATAATAGGATGAGGCGGCCTTTGCCGACTTCAGCGTGACACGCGTTTCAGCCTGCGCGGCATTTGCCACGGACAAGGCCATCATACCCGCGGCGATCACGCCGAGTGTGCGCATAATTTTCAAGGTTTCCTCCCCTTGTATGGTGGATTCACAGTTTGGCTTGAATGCCGGTTATTTCCCGTGAACCAAAAGTCTGGTGGCGAGACGCAAAATCCAATCCGGTTTCGCAGGAATATTGGCAAAATGCGCCTGATTTCGGTCCATAGAAAGCATCAATCCCCCCAAGGTCAAGCAGCTTGTGAATTTTTCGCCATTCAGTGCCGATTTCAACGCAAGGCACGCCCCATTTTCACATGGCAGTTGCGCAAAACCGGCACTATGGGCGCATATAAAGCAAGCTTAAAGGAAGCACAGAAATTTAACGGGAACTTGTTTTGCATCGCAGTGTTTATACCAAGATGCACTGTTAGTACTTATGCGCCAACGGCTTGTAGGGATTGACAGGTTTCATCCCATTACCGCAGGGTGCGTGCCCTGACGAAATTCAAACGAGGAAACCATGCCGCGTTCGCCGGTCGCCCTGATCATTGCATTGTCTGCAACACTGTTTGCGGCCTTTGCCCTGAACAGTGGATCATCCCTGCAATCTTCCTTGCTGGCTCTGCGTGCCTCTGCCGAGGGATTTGCACCGGTCTATACCGGTATTATCATGGCATCCTATTATATCGGCTTTGTTGCCGGGATTGTCTGGGGCGCAAGCCTTGTGAACCGGGTGGGGCATATTAGGACCTTTGCCGCGTTGGCCTCAACCGGATCGGCCATCACGCTTTTGCATGCAGTCTTTGTTGATCCGATTACTTGGTCGCTGTTTCGCGCCTTGACGGGCCTGTGCCTGTCGGGATTGTATCTGGTTGTGGAAAGCTGGCTGAACGCGCAGGCAGACAACACATCGCGCGGCAGTACCATTGCCATCTACATGACAGTGTCGCTTGGCGGTCTGGCGATTGGTCAGCTCTTGCTGAACGGTGCACCGGTCAGCAGCTTTGAGCTGTTTACCGTGGCTTCCGTTTTGCTGTCTCTGTCACTCGTGCCTTTGGCACTGACCCGTCAACCGCCACCTTCTGCGGTCAGTGGTGACCGTATGACGTTCCGCCGTCTTTACAAAATCTCGCCGCTTGGCTTTGTTGCCGCGTCCGGCGCAGGCGTGCTGTCCGGAGCGGTTTATGGTGTTGGTCCGGTTTTTGCCGCCGACCTTGGTCTTGCGACCAACGATGTCGCCTATTTCATGTTCTTTGTCATTCTGGGCGGCATGATCATGCAGTTCCCGATTGGCAAGCTTTCAGACAGCGTACCACGCCAATATGTCATGATCGCCGTTCTGGTCGGATTGACGATTTGCGGCCTTTTCCCGCTGATCGCACCCGACCTTGTGCGTGACAATCTTTCCGTCTGGGGCGGGATTACGGGTGTGTTTATCATGCCGGTCTATGGTCTGGCTGTGGCCTATGTCAATGACTATCTCGAACCAGAGGATATCGTCCCTGCATCGGGTGGCCTTCTGATCATTTATGGCGGGTCGGCGGCCAGTGGCCCGCTTCTGGGATCCAGTGCCATTGGCTATTTCGGCCCGTGGGCGCTGCCGGTGCTGTTTTCAATTATTGGTGTCTCTGTTGCGAGCTTTGCGATGTATCGCGCAGGCTTTGGTCGTCGTATCTCGATCGAGGAACAAGGTCAGTTCGTCGCCGTCCCGCGTACAACGCCAATGGCATTTGAACTCTCCCCGATTACCGATGATATCAGTACCGAGGATGGTAATGACGCAGCCACAAGCGACGAAGAGGCTGAACCCAAACCGTTTGATCCACACGATCTGGAAGATGCGTTAACGCCGGATGGCACGGCCCACCCGGACGACATCGGGCAGGTTCAACCGGCAGACACCGACTCAACAGATGATGTGCATGACGGTGGCGCTGACAGTGATGAACCGGACACGGATAGCGAGAAGAAAACCTGAATAGGATCTGCTAAGCACCCACCGGGCGGGCTTCCATAATACGGAAAACATCCCACAAATTTGAAACAGCCTGTGGACCCAGCCCGGCTTCAACCCATATGTTGTGAACCAACAACAGGCGGGTCGGCTTTGCCACGCATGATGTGATTGTCGGCAAAGCGCCTTGATGGCCCGCAACAGTTCCAAGTCTGGTGAGAGAAAACATGACCCAACGCATCCAAGAAGGTGGCCTTCAGATTGCAAAAGTTCTGCATGATCTGGTAGCCAACGAAGTCATTCCGGGGACAGGGATCAGTTCCGATCAGTTCTGGGCATCATTTGAAAAGCTCGTCACTGAACTTGGACCACGCAACAAGGCGCTGCTGGCAAAGCGCGACGAATTGCAGGCCAAGATCGACGAATGGCATCTTTCACGTCAGGATCAGGCACGCGATCCGGCGGCCTACAAGGAATTCCTGACTGAGATCGGCTATCTTCTTCCCGAGGGTGATGATTTCTACATCACCACCACCCATGTCGATCCTGAAATCGGCCGGGTTGCCGGACCGCAGCTTGTCGTGCCGGTGATGAATGCGCGCTATGCCCTGAATGCAGCCAATGCGCGTTGGGGTAGCCTGTATGACGCGCTTTACGGCACCGACGTCATCGACGAGGAAGACGGCAAGGAAAAAACCAAGGCCTTTAACCCGAAACGTGGTGCGGCGGTTGTTGCCTACGCCGCCGAGTTCCTGGATGAAGCAGCCCCGCTTGCAACCGGCAAGCATGCCGACGCGACCAAATACGAAGTGCGCGAAGACGGATCCGGCTGGTGGACGCTTGTTGTGACCCTGTCGGATGGCAGCGAAACCGCACTTGAATTGCCCTCACAGTTCATTGGTTACAATGAAAAGGATGGCAAGCTGACGGACATTCTGTTGCGTCGTCACAGCCTGCACATCGAAATCCATATCGATCCGACCCATCCGATTGGCAAGGAACATGCCGCCGGGGTCTGTGACGTAATCATGGAATCTGCAGTCAGCACCATTCAGGACTGCGAAGATTCGATTGCCGCCGTCGATGCCGAGGACAAGACGCTTGCCTATCGCAACTGGCTTGGCCTGATGAAAGGCACGCTTGAAGAAAAGTTTGTAAAGGGCGGCAAAACAGTTACACGTCGCCTGAATCCGGACCGGACCTATCGGGGTGTGGATGGCAACGAAGTTGTCTTGCCAGGCCGCAGCCTGATGCTGATCCGTAATGTCGGGCATCTGATGACCACCGATGCGGTTCTTGATGCCAATGGCAATGAAGTCCCGGAAGGCTTCCTTGACGCCATGGTCACCAGCCTGATCGCCAAGCATGACGTGATCGGCAATAACGAACTTTCGAACTCGCGCCATGGCAGCGTCTATATCGTGAAGCCCAAAATGCACGGGCCAGAAGAGGTCGAGTTGACCAACGATCTGTTTGGCTTTGTTGAACAGGCGATTGATCTGCCCGAACATACGCTCAAAGTCGGTATTATGGATGAGGAACGCCGCACGACGGTGAACCTCAAGGAATGCATCCGTGCAGCCAAGGACCGTGTTGTCTTCATCAATACCGGCTTCCTTGACCGTACCGGTGATGAAATCCACACCAGCATGGAAGCTGGCCCGATGGTCCGTAAGGAAGCGATGAAGGACCAGTACTGGATTGCGGCTTATGAAAACTGGAACGTCGATATCGGCCTTGAATGCGGCATGAAAGGCGTTGCCCAGATCGGCAAGGGTATGTGGGCCAAACCGGACCGCATGGCCGAGATGATGGAAGCCAAGATCGGTCATCCCAAGGCCGGTGCAAAATGTGCCTGGGTCCCGTCGCCGACGGCAGCAACCCTGCATGCCATTCACTATCATAAGGTTGATGTCCGTGCGGTGCAGGACGAGATCGGCAAGCGCGAACGTGCAAGCCTCGATGACATCCTGTCGATCCCGCGTCTGGGCGACATCAAACCGATGCCAAGCGAAATCCAGGAAGAGCTTGATAACAATGCTCAGGGGATTCTCGGCTACGTGGTGCGCTGGATCGATAGCGGCATCGGCTGCTCGAAAGTGCCTGACATCAACGATGTCGGCCTGATGGAAGACCGTGCAACGCTGCGCATTTCAAGCCAGCATATCGCCAACTGGCTCCATCATGGCCTGTGCAGCGAAGAACAGGTGATGGAAACCATGAAACGCATGGCAGCCGTTGTCGACAAGCAGAATGAAGGTGACCCGACTTATCGCAATATGGCCCCGAACTTTGATGACAGCATTGCCTTTGCAGCGGCATGCGATCTGGTCTTCAAAGGGCGTGAACAGCCAAACGGGTATACCGAACCGGTTCTGCATGCGCGCCGTCGCGAGGCGAAGGCAAAATACGGCGCCTGATCGCGCTGCGGTATCAAAGCACAGCTAAGACAAAAGCCGCCCGACACGTTCGGGCGGCTTTTATGTTGCATAAAATGCTGCAGCATAAAGTGCAGCATTTTTGGTGAAATCAATTGCCCAGAGTCATGATCTCGTATCCCTTTTCGGTCACAACAAGGGTATGTTCATACTGTACGGTTGCATCACCGGTATCGGCATAAAGCGTCCAGCCATCCTCACTATCAAGGGCCCATTTTGCCCCACGTGACAGAAACGGCTCGATGGTAATCACTTGCCCCTTCTTAAGCGCACGTCGTTCCTTGGGGTCATCCCAAGTCGGGATGGTGTGGGGATGTTCATGCAGTGATTTGCCAATGCCATGGCTGGCAAGGTTGCGGATCAGGGTATAGCCACCCTTACGTGCAAAATTTTCGATCTTCAGCCCGATCTCGCGGATCGGGGCCTTATCACGGACGACCTTGATACCCGTCCACATGGCCTTCTTGCCATCCTCGCACAGTTTTGCCAATTCAGGTCTTGCGGTACCGCAGATAAAGCTGGCGCCGGTATCGGAGAAGTATCCTTCAAGGGACGCCGAAACATCAATATTGACCAGATCGCCGTCAGCCAGAACCTGATCACCGGGAATGCCATGCGCAACCGCCTCGTTAACACTGATACAGGTCGCACCGGGAAATTTGTATTCGCTTTCGGGTGCTGAAACCGCCCCGGCATCTTCAAGAATCTTGCGCCCAATATGATCAAGCTCGGCCGTGGTGATCCCCGGCACGACGGTCGCTCCCATGACATCACGCGCGCGCGCACAAATCCGCCCAATTTTGCGCAAGTGTTCCAGTTCTTTTTCCGATGAAATTGTCATGGAATGCTTATTGCGATGCACTGATGCAAAGTCAAGAAAACCCGCGTTCTTGCGTCAGAGACGATCTTCTGTCGGGCTGGGCAATGTCATCGGAATAGAGCACAAAACAGTTCTTGCCCTTTGACTTCGCAGCGTACAAGGCATTGTCGGCCTTATCGAGAAGGACATCGATCGTCCTGCCCTGCGTCGGATAAAGGGCAATGCCGATGCTCATATGGATGGAAACGTGGGTGCCCCCCGTAATAAACGGCATCTGGATAGCGTTCAAAATCCGTTCGGCCAGCACGGAAGCTTCGGCCGCCGCACTATTTTCCATGTGGCACACGACCACCATCTCGTCCCCACCCAAACGCACAACCAGATCATCACCGCGCACACAGTGGCGCAAACGTTGGGCAACCTCACGCAGCACATCATCCCCTGCTGCATGACCGAACTCGTCATTGATGGGTTTAAAGTCATCAAGATCCAGCATCATGACCGCAAGTTGCGACTTCTGGCGATCCGCCCGGGCAAGAGCATGCTCAGAATAGACATCAAGTGCCAAGCGGTTCCCAAGTCCGGTCAGGTTATCGTGATGGGCAATATGTTCCATTTGGCCAAGGGCTGCGTCCTTTTCCGTAAGTTTGGCGAGCAACGACTGCAGACTGTTTGAGAGGATTTTGATTTCCCGTGCGCCATCGACATCGGGAAGACGATCAATCTCGCCACGTTTCATTTCCTCAATCGAACGGGCCATATGACCTATCGGTCCGACAAAGAATCCTGCACCCCACCATGCAATCACGCTAAAGATGATACTTAAAAGCAGCCCCCACGCCATAATGTCGCGGCGCAGGACATGAACGGGTTCAAGCGCCTCGTCGACCGGCTGACGCACCAGAATTGACCAGTTCAATCCAGCGTAATCAAGATGACCATCCGCCGGTGCGAAGCCGGTGAGATATTCTGCGCCACCGGGCCATTTGCTGATCTTCCATCCGATGTTGTTTTGCTGCGCCTGCTCAAGCGCATCAAGTTCAAGCGACGATCCTACCAGTGCTGTGTCGGCACCCAACAGAACCGTACCCTCCTCGGATATTACAAATATTTCGACATCGCCATGGATGCCTTGCCCGGCGAACAGGGTTTTGCGGACGTTATCGGCCCATTCCCAACTCAGATGGGTGGCAAATACACCGGTAAACTGATCATCATTATTGAACAGCGGAACCGCAATATCGACAAACTGGATCGGCTCCCCGTTATGCGGCGGGAATTTCTCAGCCAACAATTTCGCATCGTGAACATCACCGATGAACTGGCCGTTCTTGCCATACTGGTACACCGGGCGTTGCGCAATATTGACCCCCAGTAACACATCGTCGGTGGCGGCAACCACCGTCCCGTCTTGGTCAAGCACGCCAATCCAGGTAAAGATCGGGATTTCATCGCTCAGCCGATTGATAATATCGGAAATCTGTTGGGTGTCTTGGAGTTCGCGCAGGACAGAAAGCGTACTGAGAACCGAAACCTCACCACGGTGGGTCCACATGGTACGGTCCAGCTCATCGGCCATCTGACGCGCAATATCAGAAACGCCAAGGCCGATCTGCGTTTGCAGATCAGCACCGGATCGCTTGCCAATCACAAAGCTCATCAATACAGTCAGGCCAACCAGCAGCAGCGCCGTTGCCAAAGCGACTTGCACGCGGATTCCGACCTGCAACAACTTGTTCAAGGCAGACACTCTCACTCTCGATCTCCGGGGTCTTTTCTTTTATCTGGGACCCTCGACAGCGGTTAATTTATCACACCGCTTTTATGATCGTCGATATAAGCATCCGCATCAGACTTTTTAAGACGACAAGCCAAATAAAAAAAACGCGGCACCCAATTTTGGGTGCCGCGCTGTCATTACGTTGGGTGTTGCGCTCAGATATCAAAAAACACAGTTTCGCCGTCACCCTGCAAGATGATGTCAAACCGGTAAACCGGGATCGGCCCACTGTCATCGCGGGTTGCGATCAGGGTCTTGCGACGTTCGTGTTGCTCGATCAGGTTCAGCACCGGATCATTTGCATTTTTATCGGCTTCGTCAGCGAAATACATCCGTGTGTTCAAGCCGATATTGATCCCGCGCGCCACGATCCAGAAATTGATATGCGGGGCCATATCGCGATTATTGCGACCGGCAACCACGCCCGGTTTGATGGTTTCAAAGCGATAGACAGCCGTATCAAAATCCGTGCCCGTTCGCCCCCAACCACGGAAGTCGTCATCAATCTTGCCGGATGTCTGACGATCGAGTTCGTTGTTATATCGCCCGTCCGCATTGGCCTGCCAGATTTCAAGCAACGCATCACGGAGCGGCGTACCGGTGCCGTCAATCACCCGACCTTCGATGATGATCCGTTCGCCGCGTGTGTTTTCATCAGCCAGAATGTTGGTGAAGTTGTTTTCAAAGATATCAAAACCGGCCTGCTTGGGAATGAGCCCGATATGAACATAGGGCCCTGCTGTCTGGGAGGCTGTTTCTTTGAGATAATCAAGGTTCTGCACCATGGTTCAGTTTCCTTCCAGACGGTTTTCAAACAGGGTTGAACGACGGCCTCGCAAAACGATGTCGAACTTGTAGGCTATGGTATCGAGCGGCACCGACCCTTTCAGATCAATGGGCGCAATCAGTCGGTTAATTGCGTCTTCGTCCGGGATGACATGGACAATCGGGCATTCCTTGATAAGCGGATCACCTTCGAAATACATCTGGGTGATCAAACGCTGGGCAAAGCCGGATCCGAATACCGAGAAATGGATATGTGCCGGACGCCAGCTATTGACGTAGTTGCGCCACGGATACGGACCCGGCTTGATGGTGCGGAAGAAATAGTAGCCGTTTTCATCACTCAGGGCCCGACCACAACCACCAAAGTTCGGATCAATCGGCGCAAGATAGGTATCTTTCTTGTGGCGGTACCGACCACCGGCATTGGCCTGCCAGAATTCGACCAGCGTATTGGGTACCGGGCGGTTGTTTTCATCAAGAACCCGTCCATGCACGATGATGCGTTCACCAATTGGATCGCCATCCTTGGCATAGTTGCGGATCAGGTCGTTATCAAGCGGCCCCAGCTCGTTCTGACCAAAGACCGGACCGGTGATTTCAGACAGCGACCCTTGAAGCGACAGCAGGGACTGGCGCGGTGAACGCGCAACCGACGTTTTGTAAATCGGCGCATAACCAGCAGGCTGAAGCGTTCTGTCACGCTGATAAAATTCCATGATGTTTCCTCCGCAGATGATGCTCCGGACAGTTCAATGTCCGTGTTAAGTCCATCCTGCGTGGACAATTGCATAAAATAAATGCATCATTTATCATCTTATTCATGAGTAATTTTGATCATTTGGAACTGGACGGTCATGCGCTGCGTCTGTTTCTGGCCGTTCTTGAAGAAGGGTCCGTCACCGCAGCGGCCGAACGACTTGGTTTGACGCAGTCCGCGGTCAGCCATAACCTGACCAAATTGCGCCGGATCATGCACGACCCGCTTTTCACCAAATCCGGTCGCGGGATCGTGGCAACGGCGCACGCGCAAAACCTGGCCGAACAGGCCCGGTTTCTTCTCGATCAAATGCAGGCCTTTGCCAGTGGTGCGGATTTTAAGCCCGATGGCGCATCGATGACGCTAACGATTGCGGCCAATGATCTGCAGCGCGATCTATTGTTGCCAACCCTGTTTCATAATCTTGACGAAGCACTTTCCAATATCCGGATGACCGTGGTGCCGTCGCTTCTGCCGGGGCCGGCATTGCTGCGCGAAAATCACTGTGACCTTCTGATTTCGCCGCGCCCGCCCGAAGGGGTCGATATCGTGCAAAAGCGCCTTCTGACCGATCATTACATGGTGTTTTACGATCCGGATATGCGCGACGCACCGCAAAGCCATGACGACTATCTTGGAGCACGCCATATTACGGTGCGCTATGGCAATAACCGCACACTTGAATTTGATGATATGCTTGAAAGCCAAGGCATTGATCGCAACATAGTTTTGCGGGTGCCGAACTTTACCGCCATTGCCGAATTCCTGCGCGGAAGCAACATGATCGCGACCTTGCCGAGCCTTTTGCAAAAGCATGCCCTGCGCGATTTCGCGCGCGCACCAATGCCTTTGAACGACCTTAAAGACGGGACGCTTGATCTGCCGATTTTCATGTGCTGGCACCAACGCTATCAGCATGATCCATCGCACCGCTGGTTGCGTGAGCAGCTTGAAGATGTCGCAGCAACCCGGCTACGTATGCCTGCAAACCGCCCCGTTTCACAATCCACACGTCACGCACATCCCCGCGAAGGACACCATGACGATTACTGAAATCATCTATTGGCTTGAACTGGCCGGGGTTGCTGTTTTTGCGATTACCGGCGCACTTGAGGCATCCCGTCGTCAGATGGACATGGTCGGGTTTGTCCTGATCGCCACCTTTACAGGTATTGGCGGCGGCACGGTGCGCGATGTCATCACCGGCGCAACACCGGTTTTCTGGATCCGCGACACCACATGGCTTGTGACCTGTATCGGGGCTGCGGTTCTGACCTATTTCACGGCCCACCTTGTCGAACGGCGGTATGTTGCCTTGCTGTGGCTGGATGCGCTTGGCTTGGCGATGTTCGGAGTCACCGGGGCGGCCATCGGATTAAATCTGGGCGTATCCCCACTGGTCGCAATCGTTCTGGGCATGATCACCGCCACTTTCGGCGGGATGGTGCGTGATGTGGTCTGTAATGAAATCCCGCTGATCCTGCGGCCAGAGATTTATATCACCTGTGCACTTGTCGGGGCGGGGATCTACGTGATCGGCACCGCAATGCTTGAACTGCCGCGCGGGCCCATCGCCATGATCGCCTTCTTTACTGCCTTCCTGATGCGCGCATGTGCGATCAAATTCAAACTGAGCTTCCCGGTCTACAAGGCCCGTCCGGGTCGGGAGTACTAGGCAACAGGCGCATACAATCGAGAACCTATTCGACGATCAACTGAACCCGGTCGCTTGAAAAGGCGGTCACGCCATATTCGATTGGTACCCCTGCGGAATCGACATCGATACTTTCGGTCGAAATCACCGGCCGGTTGCGCGCCTGTTTCAGCAGGTTCGCAACCCGCGACGATGGCAGGGTCGCGGAAATACGGGTGGTTTTGCGGCTGTAATCATCAATCCCAAAGCGTTTGAGGGCCTCTGTCAGCGATTTAGTCTCGACGAAGATTTCAACAATCCCGTCAAAGCGGGCAGCCGGAAGATAGCTTGTCGCCACCGCAAGCGGCACACCATCAGCCTCCGAGACAGAGAACAATTCAATCACCCGCGTGCCCGGTTTGACATCAAGGCACTGGGCGACCGTCGCATTGGCTTTGAGCACCTCGGACGAGACAAGACGTTTATCGGGCAACCGATGTCGGCCGGATACGATCTGTGAAAAACGGGTTTTGGACCCCAGCGGGTAATCAAGGATCTGTTCCTGAACAAATGCCCCGCGCCCCTGTTCGACACGGACAACATTGGAATCGACCAGTGCAGCCATGGCACGTCGTACCGTGTGGCGATTCACCCCGAAACGCCGGACCAGTTCCATCTCGGTCGGCATCTTTTCACCCGGTGTGAAGACACCATCAGAAATATCCGCCAGAAGCTGCTTTTCTATTTGCTTCCAAATGGATAAGCCCGGTTCCCAATCCATTGCATTCCCCGTTCATAAAACTTTCATGGCAAGACCTTTGCCTTTGGTGCTGGATCGCCTTATAACGTCAATAGGTATAGACGTCTAGACAAATTTTGAATTTGTCGACATAAGTTGAAAAGGGATCAGTTTGATGACGGCGCACCCCGCCCCGAATGCCCGGGCCGATCAGAATCACACCGCAGACACCCCGGTCGATCCGCACATTGCAGCACGCCAAAAATGGATGTCAGTTCTGGCCCGCACATCACGTGCCCGCCTCGAAGCCGAATGGTCGGACCATTACAGCACCGAAAGCTGGAACCACCTGCGCGAACCCCAGATCGGTATGGTGATGGTACGTGGTCGTGCCGGCGGGGCCGGACAACGGTTCAATCTTGGTGAAATGACGGTGACACGCTGCGCGGTCACCCTGTCGGACGGGACTGTCGGCCATTCTTACGTCAAGGGGCGTGACCGCATTCAGGCGCAGTATGCCGCCCTGTTTGACGCGGTTATGCTGCGCAACGGATCAGCAAGCGACTTCATCGACACCCTGGCCAATGAACAGGCAGCCGCCAAGCGCGACCATGCCCGCAAGGTTGCCGCCACCAAAGTTGATTTCTTCACCCTTGTCCGCGGAGAAGACGAATGAACCTCCAAACCAGCGAATTGCTGCCCGGCTTTGATCATGCGGCCTTTGATTCAAACGCCGTGTTTCGCGCCCTTCTTGATGCTATGTCGCGTCCCGGTCGCATCTATGATCTGCCGGTCAATATCTCTGCACCCGACGGGTTGAACGCGGCCGCAACCGCAACACTTCTTGCCATGGCGGACATGGATACCACTGTCTGGCTTTCAAAATCCTGCTCGACCAAGGCCGCTGGCGACCATTTGAAATTCCATTGCGGCTGCCCGATCAGCACGGATGTCAAACAGGCCGATTTCGCCGTTGCCCGCATTTCCGATGACCTGTCCTTTGTCACAGATCTTGCCGTGGGCAATGCAGAATATCCTGATCAATCCGCGACCCTGATCCTGATGGTTGATGAGATTTCAGATAGCCCGTCCATGACCCTTAAGGGACCGGGCATCAAGGATACGCATAGCCTTGCGATCAAGAACCTGCCTGAAAGCTTTCATCGCTGGCGGGCAGATAACCATCACCTGTTTCCGTGCGGCGTTGATGTGATTTTCGCAAGCCCAACCCAGATCGCCGCCCTGTCGCGCACCACCCGGATCGAGGTCAATTAATCATGTATGTTGCGGTAAAAGGTGGCGAGCGCGCCATCAACAACGCCCATAAGCTTCTGGCCGAGCAGCGCCGGGGCGACAAAGACATTGCCGAAATCGAAACCGATCAGATCGAACAGCAACTGTCGCTTTCCGTCACCCGTGTGATGGCCGAAGGATCGCTGTATGACCGCGATCTGGCCGCCCTTGCCATCAAACAGGCGCGTGGCGACTTGATCGAGGCGATCTTTTTGATGCGCGCCTATCGCACGACGCTGCCGCGTTTTGCGTTTTCCAAGCCGATCAAAACCGCCGAGATGGATATATCACGCCGCATTTCGGCAACCTTCAAGGACCTGCCCGGCGGACAGATATTGGGCCCGACCTTTGATTATACCCACCGCCTGCTTGACTTCACCCTGATGGCCAACGGCGAAGCGCCCGCCGAAGCACCGCAAGGCGAACAGCCGGTTGATGAAAACATGCCGCGCGTTCTCGATGATATCCTGAACTATGAAGGCCTTATTCAGGACGAACCAACCCCGGTTGATGACGATGCCCCGGTCGCCGATCTGACGCGGGAGCCGGTCAAATTCCCGGCCGGTCGTGATCTGCGTCTGCAAAACCTGTCGCGCGGGGATGAGGGATTTGTTCTGGCACTCGGGTATTCAACCCAGCGCGGCTATGCCAACAGCCACGCCTTTGTCGGTGAAATCCGATACGGCACGGTGTCGGTCGAAATTGAACCAGAAGAACTCGGCTTTGCGATTGATATCGGTGATATCGAACTGACCGAGTGTGAGACGGTCAACAAGTTCAAGGGATCGAAAACCAAACTGCCGCAATTCACCCGCGGCTATGGCCTTGTGTTTGGTCAGAACGAGCGCAAGTCGATTTCGATGGCGCTGGTCGATCGCGCCATGCGCGCCAATGAAATGGGCGAACAGATCATGGGCCCGGCACAGGATAGCGAGTTCGTGATGGAACATAGCGACAATGTCCAGTCCACCGGCTTTGTCGAACATATCAAGCTGCCACACTATGTCGACTTCCAGGGCGAGCTTGAGCTGGTGCGCCGCATGCGGACCGAGGTCGAGGAACGCCTTGCAAAGCGTGACGCCGAAGATGGCATATCCCACCCCAAAGCTGCGGAGTAATCCCATGGAACAGACTGTCAAAAATCCGGCGGATGGGACCAGCGCCTATAACTTCGCCTATCTGGATGAACAAACCAAACGCATGATCCGGCGCGCCCTGCTCAAGGCCGTTGCCATTCCGGGCTATCAGGTGCCGTTTGCCGGGCGTGAGATGCCGATGCCTTATGGCTGGGGTACCGGTGGTGTTCAGGTCACCGCTGCCGTGATTGGCCCGAACGATACATTGAAGGTCATTGACCAAGGCGCGGATGATACCACCAACGCGGTATCCATCCGTCAGTTCTTTGCCAAGACCGCACAGGTGGCAACGACGGAAAAAACCGCCGAGGCCTCCATCATTCAGACCCGCCACCGCATTCCCGAAAAGGAACTGCGTGAAGATCAGGTGTTGGTTTATCAGGTGCCAATCCCCGAACCACTTCGCTTCCTTGAGCCGCGCGAAACCGAAACGCGGAAAATGCACGCGCTTGAAGAATACGGCCTGATGCATGTGAAGCTCTATGAAGACATTGCCCGCCATGGGCATATCGCGACCACCTATGCCTATCCGGTAATGGTCGATGATCGATATGTCATGGATCCTTCGCCGACGCCGAAATTCGACAATCCGAAAATGAACGACATGGCCGCATTGCAGCTTTTCGGTGCCGGTCGCGAGAAACGTATCTATGCCCTGCCGCCTTACACCAAGGTCAAAAGCCTCGATTTCGACGACCACCCGTTCGAGGTTCAGACTTGGGAAGATGAATGCGGCATGTGCGGCGCGCGCGACAGTTACCTTGACGAAGTCATCCTCGATGATCAGGGCAACCGCATGTTTGTCTGTTCGGACACTGATTACTGCGCAGAACGACAGGAAGCCGGCCATCGTGGCCCGCAACATCATGACCAGCCGCTTAGCAATTCAAAGCGTGAAAAGGCAGCAGAATAATGACCCAGATAAACGAACCGCTTCTGCGCGTTGATGACCTGACCATGATGTATGGCGACCGGATCGGTTGCAAGGATGTCAGCTTTGAACTGCGCCCGGGTGAAGTACTTGGCATCGTTGGCGAATCCGGATCGGGTAAATCAACTTTGCTGCGCAGCATTTCTGCCCAGCAGGAACCGACCAAGGGCACCGTCGAATACCAGACGCGCATCGATGGCATCTGCGATGTCTATCAGATGTCAGAAGCTCAGCGTCGCCTTCTGATGCGGACCGACTGGGCCTTTGTGCACCAGAACCCGCGTGATGGACTGCGCATGAATGTCAGTGCCGGGGCCAACATCGGTGAACGGATGATGGCGATTGGCGATCGTCACTACGGCAATATCCGCAGCAATGCGGACAGCTGGCTGGGCAAGGTCGAAATCGCGTCTGAACGCCTTGACGACCTGCCATCAACCTTTTCGGGCGGCATGCAGCAACGTTTGCAGATTGCCCGCAACCTCGTAACCAGCCCGCGCCTCGTCTTTATGGACGAACCCACGGGTGGGCTTGATGTTTCTGTTCAGGCCAGATTGCTCGATCTGCTGCGCGGGCTGGTTCACGACCTTAATCTTGCGGTGATCATCGTCACCCATGACCTTGCTGTCGCAAGACTTCTTTCGCACCGGCTGATGGTGATGCAACAAGGCAAGGTCATTGAACACGGCCTGACCGATCAGGTCCTTGATGACCCGCAGCATGCCTATACCCAGCTGCTTGTTTCTTCCATTTTGCAGAACTGACCGGGGCGCAGAAAATGTCTGAAATGCTTCATGCTAAAAACGTCGCAAAAAGCTTTACCCTGCACACACAGGGCAGCGTGACAATCCCGGTCTTCGAAGGTGTTGAATTCATGCTTTCGGCAGGGGAATGCATCGCGCTGACCGGTGAATCCGGCTCGGGAAAAAGTACCTTCATGCGCATGCTTTATGCCAATTACACCTGTTCGCAAGGCTCCATCAAGGTGTTCCACAATGGCGACTGGCTTGATATCACCACCGCCAGCCCGCATTCGATCCTTGATATCCGCAAACGCACGCTGGGCTATGTATCGCAGTTCCTGCGTGTCATCCCGCGTGTGCCAACCCTTGATATCGTTGCCGAGCCGCTTGTTGCGCTTGGTACGGACCGCGAAACGGCAACCGACAAGGCGCGTGATCTTTTAACCCGTTTGCGCATTCCCGAACGGCTGTGGCAGCTTTCGCCCCTGACCTTTTCGGGTGGTGAACAACAGCGTGTAAATATTGCGCGTGGTTTTATTGCCGATTATCCGATCATGCTGCTGGATGAACCGACCGCATCGCTTGACGCCCAAAATCGCGCCACAGTTCTGGAACTGATTGAAGAAGCCAAAAGCCGTGGCGCGGCCATTGCCGGCATTTTCCACGACCACGAAACCCGTGATGCGGTCTGCACCGGGTCGTTTGATGTGACTTCCTTTAAAGTTGGGGCCAATGACTGAACAGATTTTCACCAATGCCAAACTGGTTCTGGCAAACGAAGTCATTGATGGTGCCGTGCAGGTCAAGGATGGCCTGATCATCGATATTTCCGATCGTCCATCTAACCTGCCGGGTGCCGCGGACATGGATGGTGATTACCTGATGCCGGGTCTTGTCGAACTGCATACCGACAATCTCGACAAGCATCTGACACCACGCCCAAAGACCCGTTGGCCAGCCACGGCCGCAGTTATTGCCCATGACAATCAGGTGGCCAGTGCCGGGATCACCACGGTGTTTGACGCGGTTTCGATTGGCGATGTCAATGAAGGGTCCGAACGCATTGTTCGGCTGATTGAATCGGTCAAGGCGCTTGAACATGCGCTGGAAAATGCGTTGCTGCGTGCCGATCACAAATTGCATCTGCGCTGTGAAACATCGTTCCCGGGCATGGTCCAGGCGCTTGGTCAACTGATCGACCTGCCACTTGTCAGTATGCTGTCGGTGATGGATCACACACCGGGGCAGCGCCAGTTTGTCAGTCTTGATGCCTATTACACCTACTATCAGGGTAAATATGGCCTGAATGACGAAGAGATGCGCAAATTCATCGCTACCCGTCGTCGTGATTCGGAACTCTATTCCGAAAAGCATCGCCGTCACGTGGTCGAACAGGCCCATGCCAAGGGTTTGGCGCTGGCCAGCCATGATGATGCAACTGCCGAGCATGTGGCCGAGGCCGTTACCGACAAGATGACGGTGGCGGAATTCCCGACCACACTTGAGGCTGCCAAGGCATCGCATGAAGGCGGGCTTGGTGTGATGATGGGCGGACCAAACCTTGTGCGCGGTGGATCGCACAGCGGCAATGTCGCCGCCGGTGATTTGGCAAAGCACGGCTATCTCGACATCATTTCAAGCGACTATGTCCCGCACAGTTTGCTGCACGGGGCGATGAAGCTGTTTGAAGAGTTTGATGGCTATGATTTGCCACGTGCCATTCGCACGGTCTCCCTGACCCCGGCCACCCAGGTCGGATTGAATGATCGCGGCGAGATCGCGGTTGGCAAACGCGGCGATCTGATCCGGGTGCATCATTCGCCGCACCATCCGATTGTGCGCGGCGTGTGGCGCGAAGGTGTGCGGGTGTCATGACCAAGGGCCATACATATAGTGGCCCCAGCGGATATGGACATCTCGTCCTTGTCGTCGGCCCAAGTGGCGTCGGCAAGGACACCCTTATGGATGCGGCGCGTGATCGATTGGCAGATGACAGGCAGTTCTGCTTTCCACGGCGCTGCATAACCCGCCCGGCCGGATCGGTCGGCGAAACCCATATCCCCGTTCGTCCGGAGGATTTCGGGCAGATGGCCCGTCAGGGCGCCTTCCTTCTGAGTTGGATGGCCCATGATCTGGGGTACGGCATCCCACGCCATGTTCTGAACGAAGTCGAGGCGGGCAAAACCGTCATCGTCAATGTATCGCGCAGCGTCATTGCAGATGCCTGTGCGCTTGTCGGGAAGGACAATGTCCGCGTCATCAGCATCCGGGCTAGCAGCGATGCCCTGCGCAAGCGTCTTGAAGCTCGCGGGCGCGAAGATGCCCTTGATATTGAACGCAGGCTCGCGCGGGCATCAGCCTATCAGATTGACGGCGATCATGTTGTTCATGTGGATAACGACGCCGATCTTGAAACCGGCATTGCGCGCTTTATCGCGGCACTTGAAATACCCCAGTCGATTGCAAACCGCGCCTGAGGCGGACTTAATCACCCTAAAATGCTGCACCTTTTAAGTGCAGCATTTTTATCTGATTTTATGGGGCCAGAGGGAAGCGTTTAAGCAATCTGAACGGCTTCTGATCACCCGGATCACCAAACAAGCAGACCTCTTTTACGGTAAACGGCGCCTGACACAGCGGCGCGACCAAACCTGACAGTGCCGCCTTGAAAGGCTCGATCTGATCGTCAGACAGCTTGTTGGTTAATGTCAGATGGAAGCGGAATTCTTCCATGACATAGGGATACCCCCAGCGCACAAGATAATCTTCCTGCCGATCCGTCAAACCAGCCGCACGGCGTTTGTTCATTGCGGCTTCGTCTTCGGGTTGCCGAAAGTCATCAAGCTCCCTCACCAGCGTCTCAGCAAGATCCGCCAGATCTGCGACCGGTTCGGTCGGAACAAGGGCAAGAAAACGACCAATCGCCTTTAAGACCAAAGGTCCGCAAGCTATCGACGCAGTCCTTTTGCAAAGGTCTGAAACGGCTGCTTCCAGATCACTCCGATTAATACCACTTGGCAGGGCGAATGGCGGTTTCAGCGTCCCGTGAAAACCATAGCGGGTCGGCGATGAGGTTGCCGCCACGATTTCAGATTCCGTCAAGCCCGCAACAGTTGGACGGGACAACAGATGTCCGGTTTCCGGATTACGCCCCAGCCAGGCATTGCCAAACTGCCCCAATGCGCCTTGCGGTTCTGGCGCATAATAAAGGCCGTAGCGTTTATACTGGTCGGTCATGATTGAACTCTGGAAAAGGTGTCGCGGCAAGAAACGCCGAAGGTAAATAGCTTACCCTTCGACGCATCTCATATCACAGGGAAATGTTGATCGGTTAGACCGTATCGTATTTCAGGCAAAAGTCCCGGACCGGAAGGCTGCGGAAATCGTGCAACCTTTCGCGCAGAATATCGTGCGACCAATCCCACCAGCGAATGCGTAACAGGGTATCGACGATGTGGTCCTCAAACCGGGGCCGCAACGGCGCTGCCGGAATGCCGGTAACGATCGTGTAGGGCGCAACATCCTTGGTGACCACCGCACCGGATCCAATCACCGATCCGATCCCGATGGTGACACCACCCTGCACAATTGCCCCGTGGCCGATCCAGACATCATGTTCAAGACGCACGCGCTTTTCGCGGCGCCAGTCAAAGAAGGCCGGATCATCCTCACCCAGCTCATAGGCGCTGGAGCGATACTGGAAATGATGCATCGATGCGCGGTCCATCGGATGCTGTCCGGGATTAATGCGGGTATGGGCGGCGATGTTTACGAACTTTCCGATGTCGGAATAGATGATCTCGCTGTCATTCACGACATAGGAATAATCATCCATTTTCGTTTCGCGCATGGAGGTCCGTGCACCGACTTCGGTCCAAGCCCCCATTTCGCAATCAACGACAATCGCAGTCTCATCGATCGTCGGCTGTTCCGACAATGCCTTCATTGCCGGTTTCGCCTGCGTGATCTTGTATCCCATGGATCAGGTTACCAATTTGCGCAGACGCTGGGATGCCATATCAAGCAGGCTGACCGAAATGATGATGATGATCATGACAGCTGCCGTTTCGGCGTAATAGAAACCTCGGATATATTCCCAAAGCACCATGCCGATACCACCGGCCCCAACGATGCCCAGCACAGTTGCCGAACGCACGTTGGACTCAAACCGATACAGCGAATAGGAAATCCAAAGGGGCAGGACCTGCGGGATTACGCCAAAGATGACTTCCTGAAGGGCATTGGCCCCCGTAGCACGAATGCCTTCGACCGGTTCGGGATCAATCGCCTCGACCGCCTCGGAAAACAGCTTGGCCAAGACACCCGTCGTATGAATCCACAGTGCCAAAACACCGGCAAACGGGCCAAGCCCGACCGCAACAACGAACAGCATGGCAAACACCATTTCGTTGATCGCGCGGAAGGAATCCATCAGACGGCGTACTGGCTGATAAACCCAGACCGGGACAATATTTTCAGAGCAGAGAATACCAAACGGGATTGAGCAAACGATTGAAAGTGCCGTCCCCCAGATTGCGATCTGGATGGTAATCCACATTTCTTCGACATACATCTTCCACATCAGGAAGTCTGGCGGAAAGAAGCCATCGGCAAAGTCGACCATGTTGCCGCTGTTTTCAAACAGCGCCATCGGGCGCATGTCAGCCCCTTCCCATGACCAAGCCAGAAGCCCCAGAATGATCGCCCAAAGCAGAAAGCTCGAAGCAGATCGTTTCAGGTCACGCGGCGGAAGTTCCGTTGCGACAGATGATGTCGAAGAAATGCTGCTGTTCATGGTTCTAATCCCGGAAGTAAATGCAAACAGGGAGCGCACGTTTGGTGCACTCCCTGTCGAAAAGTCGGTTACTGGTAGGCAACCAGAATGTCGAGTTCAGCAAGCTTCTTGTCGATTTCAGCAACACGCTCTGCTTTCTCTTCATCCGAAAGCTCTTCGGTGTTCTGGATTTTCAGCTTGTCTTTGAAAAGTGCAAGCTGACGGATCGGGTAAAGCTGCGCGTTGGAGCTTTCCATGAACAGACCCATGCCGTCCGAGTTGTTGGCGAGCACTTCTTTCGCGCCTTCGATATCGCCGAAACGACCATACCCGAGGAAGAACGCCTTGATGCGTGACTTCAGTTCACGCGACATGTCTTTACGGTAAACCATCGGATCAGACGGGATCAGCGGCGAGGTCCAGATAACTTTGACCTTTTCGGTGACTTCCGGTTTGTTCATCTCGGTACGTGCAAGCTGCTCGGAGTTATTTGCAGCGGCATCAACCTGTGCATTGGCGGTCGCCATCAGGTTGGTTTCATGGTTGGCGTTACGTACGGTTTTGAAGCATTCCTTCGGGTCAGCACCGTTCTGTGCGAACACATAATAAGACGGGACGAGGAAGCCCGAGGTCGAGTTCGGATCACCAATACCGAAGTTCAGCGAACCATCACATTTCAGCAGGTCCTCAAGCGAGTTCAGCTTGTCGTTATCTGCCTGGGTGATGATGTGGGAATAATAGCCGTTCGAACCATCGGATTTCGAGGTCTGAACGAAGATTTCGCCACCTGCACGGTCAACAGCTTCCATCGCCGATTTGTTACCGAACCAGCCAACATGGACCTTGCCGAAACGCATGCCTTCGATGATGCCGGCATAATCCGGTGCAAAGAATGCCTCGACTTCCATGTCGAGTGCTTCGGACATGTCATCGATCAGCGGCTGCCACTGGGCTTTGAGGTTTGAAGTGGATTCAGTCGAAATGATACCGAAAACAAGGCTTTCCGGATCCTGTTCGAGCGGCTTGAATTCAACATCGGCTTTGGCAACGACGGATGCCAGCATCGTCGCCGCAAATGCTGCGGATGCGATTGTCTTAACGTTCATAAGAAGTCCCCTGTCAGAATGTATTTGGACATGTTTCGAGAAGGTAAGGCAGTCATGACAACTGGCCCGGCTAGCTTGTTGCGACAGCCAGGTCCTTTTCTGCGATGGGCTTGGCAACCGGCTTGGTCGATACCGCCGCGCCATCGGCAAAAAGTTCGGAAGAATGTTCGCCATACAGTTCCTGAAGGAATTGCGGCGTCAGTTCGCTTGACGGTCCGTCAAAAACAACTTCACCATCGCGCATGGCGATGGTGCGTTTGCAGTAGTCTTTTGCGTAGTCAACCTGATGAAGTGATACGATGACGGTAACGTTGTCTTCGCGGTTTACGCGATCGAGCGTGTTCATCACCTTGCGCGAGGAAGCCGGATCAAGCGATGCAATCGGCTCATCTGCCAGAATAAGGCGGGCACCCTGGGTGATTGTGCGGGCAATGGCCGCGCGCTGCTGCTGACCACCCGAAAGATTGCGCGCCTTTTTGGAGGCATGTGCATCAATACCAACACGCGAAAGCGCGCTCATCGCGCGCATCTTTTCGGCTTTGGTAAACAGGCCAAGCGATCCGCGCCACGCCGGAACACGACCGAGAAGACCCATTAGAACATTGGTCAAAACCGAAAGGCGGCTGACCAAGTTGAACTGTTGGAACACAACACCGATCTCGGTACGCACCTTGCGTGCGCCACGTGAAATCTTGCCGTTTTCCTGAATGGTTTCACCAAACACGGCGATCTTGCCGCCGTCGCGATCCCCGCGCAGCAAACCGGCAATATGACGGATCAGAGTGGATTTACCTGAACCCGATGCGCCAATCAGCGCCACCATCTCGCCTTCCCGCACCTGCAACTTCACATCGTTGAGTGCGCGCTTGTCACGGGTAAAGCTTTTGTTCAGTCCAGAGATATCTACAACCAGCATCAAAGAATCGCCTGCATGTGTTTCGCTGGAGCTAGAAGCTACGCACAAACCGCGACTCTACGGTGACACTGATGTTACAGTTCGATGATTAAGGTGGGCATATTGCCCCGACAACAATTAAACTTGTCTATACATCAAGAATTAATCGAAGTATTTACCTGTAATTCTGACATAATTTCTGTAACATTCGCACATATCTCAACTTATAATTAGTATATTAATTTAAATCTTTAAATATATGTGGAAATCAAAAAACCAGAATAAACGCTCTAAACATCTAAAATTGGCTCTGGTCGTGGGTATTATTTAATCTGATTGATGGTTTCCATGACATCGTCTTCAATTTCAATCCCCTCGGCTTCGGCAAGTGCGCGTGCCTGCTTGCCACGGCGCCCCGGCAGACGAACGCCTTCTTCTGCGGCGATCTCGTTGGCAATATAGGCAAGGTGATCCATTACACCCACACCACCCGTTGCCTTGGGATCAATGGCAATGATCAGTTGACCAAGGGCCGGTGGCGCACCTTTATCATCAAAAAGTGACGATGACTGATGGCCGAACTGTGCCCCTGTAAGACCAGCGGCAAGAAGTTCAACCATCATGGCAAGGGCTGCCCCCTTGACCCCACCGGCCGGGATCATCGTGCCATCAATCGCCTTCACCGCATCAGTTGTCGGGTTGCCATCAACATCGAGCGCCCAGTCATCGGGAATTGCGACGCCCTTTTGTTTCGCCGCCATGATCTTGCCACGCGCCACTTTCGACAGCGCAAGATCAATAATGATCGGATCACCGGCATCATCAACCGGCACACCAAAGGCAATCGGGTTTGTTCCAAACATCGGCCGACGACCGCCCCATGCCGCCATTGCTGCCGGGGCATTGGCAAACATCATCGCCGCCAGCCCCTGTTCCGCCAGTCGTTCGACCGTAAGACCCATGACCCCTGCGTGGTGGGACCGATGGATTGACGCAATCGCAATTCCCTGACCGCGCGCCATATCGGGCAAGTGATCCATCATCAGATCAAGTGCCGGATAGGCAAAGCCATGTTGCGCATCAATCCGCAACACACCGGGTGTTGGTTTTTCAAAGACCGGGCTGGTCATGCCATCGACTTTGCCTGCTTTGGCCTGTGCGGAATAGGCCGGAACCCGACGAAATCCATGCCCACCCTGCCCGGATGCCTCTGCGGCCACCAGTGCCTTTGCCACCGAGGCTGCATTTTGCGCGGTGACATTGCATCGCATCAGAGTATCACGCACAAGCGTATGGGCATCTTCGAGCGAAATCTTCATCGGTGGCGGACCTTGATGTTTGAAAGTGGGAATAATGGCGCAAGGATCATGCGCTAAAGGGCGTTACAGCATAGCCGCAAGCCATCGTACTGCGCAAAGGCGATTTCAACCAAAGGCACATCGGCATGACATGACGTTCATTGGAATTATGGTTTCGTAATCAGCGATGATCGGCAGTAAGGTTTAAGCATGACCGGTCAAGCAACACAGGAGCTCTGATATGCATCGCGTAAAATACAGGTTCTTTTCGCCATTTGCATTTGCGGCCTTGATGACGCTTGCGGCCTGCGACACGACGTCAGGTGTCGGTACGACCACTGACTGGTCGGCGGTGACAGACCAAGAATGGCAATTGGTCAGCGTGAAAGACGGCCGCGCTACCGTGTCGCCAACACCGCAAGTCAAAGCCACAGTGACTTTTTCCGATGATGGTATGGTGACGGGCAATGCCGGTTGCAATCAGTATTCCGGCGGCTACACACAAGCCGGGTCATCACTTGGCATCACCCAACTCGCCATGACGCGGAAGATGTGTGTCGCAGAAGAGGCCATGAAAATCGAGAATGCGCTAAGTGGCGCCTTCGTCC
Organism: Thalassospira sp. HF15; assembly: GCF_011806525.1. Lineage (GTDB taxonomy): Bacteria > Pseudomonadota > Alphaproteobacteria > Rhodospirillales > Thalassospiraceae > Thalassospira. Next base: position 420,618 of record NZ_JAAVKI010000005.1, read on the forward strand.
TTGTCGAAAGTTGGGATGTAACGGACGGGCGCCTTGTTCTCAAGGACACCGACGGGAACGCGACGATCATATTGCGCAAAACAAAAAGGGACACCGTTTGGTGCCCCTTTTGCAATACATACATGAATGTATTCTAGTCTTTGCTGTCGGACGCTTCTGCGCCTGCACCGACCGCTTTGGGCTCTGAACGCAAACCCTGAATGATCGAATAGCAGGCAAACAAAAGTACAATCGCGAACGGGAAGCCCGTCGAGACGGCCATCGCCTGCAATGATCCGAGACCACCGCCCAACAACAATGCAATCGCGACCAGACCTTCGAAGGTACACCAGAACACACGCTGTGGAACCGGTGCATCGACCTTGCCGCCAGCAGTGATGGTATCAATCACAAGTGAACCGGAGTCCGACGAGGTCACGAAGAACACAATCACCAGAATGATCCCGATAAAGGATGTAATGGCCTGCATCGGCAACTGGTCAAGCATGGTGAACAGCTTGATCGGAAGGCCTGCCTCGGCAATGGCCGAAACACCTTCACTGACCATGTGGACTGCAGTGCCGCCAAAAGCAGTCATCCACAGAACACAAACCAGCGACGGAATGATCAGCACGCAAGTGATGAATTCACGGACGGTACGGCCACGCGAAACACGGGCAATGAACATACCGACAAACGGTGACCAGGAAATCCACCAAGCCCAATAGAAGGATGTCCAGCCCTGGCTGAAGTTGGCATCTTCACGGCCAATCGGGTTCGAAAGCGCCGGCAGATATTCCACATACGACACCAGACTGGTGAAGAAGCCTGTGATGATATCCATCGTCGGACCAACCAGCACGACAAACAGCAGCAACAGCGCTGCCAGAACCATGTTGATTTCCGAAAGGCGTTTCACGCCTGCATCCAGACCAGCCAGCACCGAAATCAGGGCAACACCGGTAATGCCGATAATCAGGAACACCTTGGACGTGTCAGATACAGAAATCCCGAACAGGTAATCGAGACCGGCATTGGCCTGCTCCGCCCCGAAACCAAGCGAGGTCGCAAGACCAAACAGGGTCGCGAACACGGCAAGGATATCGATGATATGACCAGTCCAGCCCCAGACACGCTCACCAAAGATCGGATAGAAAATCGAACGAATGGTTAGCGGCAGGCCCTTGTTAAAGGAAAACAGGGCCAGTGCAAGGGCCACGGTGGCATAGATCGCCCACGGGTGAAGGCCCCAGTGGAAGATGGTCGCAGCCATGCCAAGATCAAACGCGGCATCTGCATCACCGGCCGCAGCACCAAGAGGAGCCCAGTCGGTACGAAGACCGTCTTCGCCGACCGCAATTCCGCCCATCGAGGATGTGAAATGCGAAATCGGTTCCGATACGCCATAGAACATAAGGCCAATGCCCATGCCCGCCGCAAACAGCATGGCGAACCAGCCGGAATAGGAATAATCCGGTACTGCATCCGCACCACCAAGGCGCACGCGCCCGAGTGGCGAGACAATCAGGAACAGACACAATACGACAAATACATTGGCCGCAGACAGGAAGAACCAGTCGAGCGAAGATGTCAGCCAACCACGCAGGTCGTTGAACATCGGCCCGACACTTTCCTGAAAGGCCAGGGTAAGAAAGACGAAAGCAACAATTGCAAGACCCGAAATCAGAAAGACCGGGTTATGGACATCCAGTCCAAATGGCCCGATCTCGGCCTGAATATTGTCTTGCCCGATTTCATATTCTGTATCAATCGGGTTCGCTGCACCGTCCGGGCTTTCAATGCCCGTGTCAGCTTCAGACCCCATTTGAAACTCCCTAGGTTAAATGAATATACAGCTACCCCTAGCCGTAATAGTTCTTCCGCATTCCTTAACGCACAAGGAACACAGAAAGATCCGAGTGAGACGCCACATATCCGCCATGAGAGGCAAAAATATAGTCCGCAACGCCGGGAACGTGCGATGCCATGACGATAACGTCGACACCAAGTTCGTCGGCCTTGGCGACAAGTTCCTTGCTGAGATCCACCGCGGGATCATGCGAAATATGGACGACTGCCTTGGTGCTCACACCATGCTTGGACGCCAGATCTTCAGCGAATGCCTGAAGTTTCTGTTCGAATTCCTTTGGTGTATGCGCAACCGATGACGGCGTATTGGTACCGACACCGAGAAGGCTTATCTCGGCCTTGTAATGCTTGGCTAGATCGACCGCCGTTTTAATTGCTTTATCCAATTTTTCAACGTGGGCCAAATCGACAGGCACGAGCATCTTCTGATACATTCATTCCTCCGTTATGTGCACCACCCCTGAAGTCCATGATTTCACGAAATATCAGGGTAGCGAGCGAAGCGTAACATCGAAGGTGTTCAAAATCAAAAACCGACTTTCGAAATTGTGCATAAATATTGCTGCAGTATTTCCTGCAACAATTCACGCGAAGGTTTGACAATATTTATGTATGAAATCTGCCAGACTGCGTAGCAATTCTGGACTTCGCAGCGAATCGTCGATCTGAATATTTTTCAAATTCGAATGCGGAAATGAGGTCGCCTTCGTCGCGGATTTTGATGTTCGAACCTGAAAATTTTAAAAATTTTTTCACGGAGAAATCCCCGGTTCCAAACAAACCTTTTCAACGCTTCCAAACCCCTTATCGGACAAGGCATTTCTTGGAAAAATCCATCGAATATCTATTCTATTTTCCAGAGAATATTTGACGGCAAAAATCTATCCCCAGATGCCTGTAAACGGCACACAGATACGCACTTGGCTTGATGAGGCACCACACTCGTGTCACGATGTGCGCGATTTGTGCACTGTCTGTCCCACACAACATGTGCTTCCAGACCAGAACATCATAAGTTCTGTCTGGACATATTTGCCGGATGAGTCCTGCAAAAGGCAATCATCCATGGCCGTGCACATACCCGAAAGGGGAAATTATTGTGGCCAAACGGGGGAGTTCAATTACTGCACACAAACGGTGGCATGGCACAACAGCACACCTTTCCGCTGCATGTCCGTTTCTGTCTGAACGACACCCGACCCTGCACTACCAAACACAATCAAATCGCGGGTGGGAACTGCCACACTATTATAAATAATTCAGCAAGATCAAAAGCATCAGAGAAGGAACAGGGATGACTGACCCTATCAAGCATTTCGCGTCACGCGTCACCGCACATGAAATGAACCGCCGTGAATTCATCGGCCGTTCGATGGCCGCCGGCCTGACCCTTGCAGCTGCTACCAGCCTCTATGGCAAAGCCGCCATGGCACAGGAACCCAAACGGGGCGGGCATCTGAAACTTGGCCTCCAGGGCGGTTCTTCGACCGACGTTATTGATCCGGCAAAATCATCATCGCAATTCACCTTTGCCATGAACCGCAACTGGGGTGACACCCTGGTTGAATCGCACCCGACCAGCGGCCTCGCCGTTCCGTCGCTTGCAGAGTCCTGGGAACCGAATGCGGATGCATCAGTCTGGACGTTTAAAATCCGCAAGGGTGTCGAGTTCCATGATGGCTCCGAACTGACCATCGACGATGTTGTCAAAACCCTGAACCGTCACACCGACGAAAAGTCCGAGTCTGGCGCACTGGGTGTTCTGGGTTCGATCAAGGGCATCGAAAACAAGGGCGGCGATCTTGTTCTGACCCTTTCCGAAGGCAATGCCGATCTTCCGCTGCTGCTCAGTGACTATCACCTCGTCATCCAGCCGGGCGGTGGGTATGACAACCCGAATGCCGGTATCGGTACCGGTCCGTTCAAAATCGACAACTTCGAAGCTGGCGTGCGCGCAACGTTTGTGAAAAACGAAAATGACTGGCGCACCGATCGTGGCTTTGTTGACTCGGTCGAAATGATCGTGATGAACGATGCGACCGCACGTATGGCCGCCCTTTCATCGGGTCAGGTTCATTTCATCAACCGCGTTGATCCGAAGACCGTCGGGCTTCTTAAGCGTGCACCGAACGTCGAAATTCAGACCACGTCGGGCCGCGGTCACTATGTCTTCATCATGCATTGCAATACCGCGCCGTTCGACAACAATGACCTGCGTCTGGCGCTGAAATATGCGATGGACCGCGAAACCATGGTCGAGAAAATCCTTGGCGGTTACGGCAAGGTTGGTAACGATTTCCCGATCAACGAAACCTATGCCCTGTTCCCGGAAGGCATCGAACAGCGTACCTATGACCCGGACAAGGCAGCCTTCCACTTCAAGAAGTCCGGCCATGACGGTTCGGTTCTGCTGCGCACATCTGACGTTGCATTCCCGGGTGCTGTTGATGCCGCGGTCCTGTATCAGGAAACCGCAAAGAAAGCCGGTATCGACATCGAAATCAAACGCGAGCCGGGTGATGGTTATTGGTCGAACGTCTGGAACGTTCAGCCGTTCTCGACCTCTTACTGGGGTGGTCGTCCGACCCAGGACCAGATGTACTCGACCGCATATCTGTCGAGCGCAGACTGGAACGATACCCGCTTCTTCAACACCCACTTCGACAAGATCCTTCTCGAAGCGCGTGCTGAACTCGATCAGGCCAAGCGTAAGGAAATGTATCGCGACATGGCACTGATGGTCCGTGACACCGGTGGTCTTATCCTGCCGATGTTCAACGACTTCGTGAACGCAACCACGACCAACGTTTCCGGCTTTGTCGATGACATCGGTAACGACATGTCTAACGGTTATGTTGCGACACGTCTGTGGATCAACAGCTAATCAGTCGGGGTGCGCTGCATCCCTATGATTGAAGATAGGCGGGATCACGGCCTTTTTGGTCGTGGTCCCCGTCTTGCTGTCACCTGTTTGTTTTAAGACATGGTCTGATCGAAATTTCCAGATGGAGGCAAAACATCCTTTGCCGTCCCACCCGTCTTGAATTTCCGTTCAGGCCACTAAGGGGGAGTATGTGTTCATGGCCAATCCCTTGGCCGGCGTGCGAGCCGCGCGACACAGACTGAAAGAAACCCATCCGTTATCGGTCCTGATTGCCGAACGACTGGGCTTGAGTGTGTTGTTGCTTTGGGCTGTTTCAGTCCTGATTTTTGCCGGTGTAGAAGCCCTTCCGGGCGACTTCGCTGAAACCTATCTTGGGCAGTCTGCGACACCGCAGGCGATTGCCAATATCCGCGAAGACCTTGGCCTGGATCGCCCGATCACGACCCGCTATTTCGAATGGCTTGGCGGTGTTGTTCAAGGCGATTTTGGCAATAGCTGGGCCAGTGGCGCCCCGGTAAGCGAACAGATCACCAAACGTCTGGGGAACTCGTTGTTCCTGGCCTTCTTTGCAGCGGTCATTTCGGTTCCGCTTGCAGTTGGTCTTGGCATGGTCGCGGTTCACTATCGTAACCGGATCCCGGACCGCGTGATTAACGTTGTGTCTCTCGCGGCGATCTCGCTACCAGAGTTCTTTATCGGCTATATCCTGATCGTGTTCTTTGCCGTTCAGATGGGCGTCGCGACCTTCCCGTCCACGGTCTATGACAACATGGGGTGGTCGGAACGCCTTGCTGCCATCGCTTTGCCAACAGCAACGCTGGTTTTGGTGGTTCTGGCCCACATGATGCGCATGACCCGCGCAGCGATCATCAGTGTGATGTCATCTGCCTATATGGAAACTGCCGAACTCAAGGGACTTGGCGCGTTCAAGGCGATCGTCAAACACGCCGCCCCAAATGCCATTGCGCCGATTGTCAACGTGGTTGCCCTTAACCTTGCCTATCTCGTGGTGGGTGTTGTCGTGGTCGAGGTGGTCTTCGTCTATCCCGGCATGGGCCAATATATGGTCGATGCCGTGACCGTGCGTGACATGCCCGTCGTTCAGGCTTGCGGCCTGATCTTTGCGGCGGTGTATATCCTGCTTAACATGGCGGCCGATATCGTCGCCATTGTCGCCAATCCGAGACTGAGGCATCCGCGATGAGATTACGTGAAATCCCGCTGACCGCCTGGATCGGAATTCTGGGCATTCTGTTCGCATTTGGCTGTGCCGTCTTTGCGCCATTAATCGCCCCCTTTGGGGAACGCGAAATTGTTGCAGGTGTTTGGGAACCGGCCAGTGACCTTTACCTTCTGGGCACCGACAACCTTGGCCGTGATCTTCTGTCACGTCTGATTTACGGTGCGCAGACAACCTTGTTTGTGTCGCTTGCGGCATCGATCCTGTCATTCTCGATCGGCATCTTCCTGAGCTTCACGGCCGCTGTTTCCGGTGGTCCGATTGATCAGGGGCTGTCGCGTCTGAATGATTTGATGATGTCGATCCCGACCCTGATTTTCGCCCTCGTGGTTCTGGCTGTCCTGCCGCAGAACATCTTCATCCTGATTGCGGTGATGGCCATTCTGGACTCAACACGTGTCTATCGACTGGGCCGCGCCGTTGCCCTTGATGTGGCGGTGATGGAATTCGTCGAAGCGGCCAAGCTGCGTGGGGAAGGACGGATGTGGATCATCTTCCGCGAAATTCTGCCCAACACGCTTTCGCCGCTTCTGGCGGAATTCGGGCTTCGTTTCGCATTCTCGATCCTGTTCCTGTCGACCCTGTCCTTCCTGGGGCTTGGTATTCAGCCGCCGGCTGCCGACTGGGGTGGCATGGTCAAGGACAACAAAGATGGCATTATCTTTGGCATCCAGGCCGCCCTTATTCCGGGCGGGGCAATTGCAGCCCTGGCTGTCTGTGTGAACATGGTTGTCGACTGGTTGCTTAAACGCACATCCAGCCTGAAAGGAGGCCGCGGCGATGTCTGATCTTTTATCGGTACGCGATCTGCGCATTGGCGCGACCATCTTCCCGCCGGGCGAAGCCCCGCAGGATATCGAGATTGTCCACGGTGTTTCCTTTGATCTGCAAAAGGGCAAGGTGCTTGGCCTGATCGGGGAATCGGGTGCGGGCAAATCCACCATTGGCCTTGCCGCACTGGCTTATGGCCGGGGTGGTGTGCGCATCACAGGCGGCGAGGTTTTCCTCGACGGGCAGGATATCCTGCCGCTGGACAAAAAAGGTATCCGCAACATTCGTGGTGCGCGCGTCTGCTACGTTGCACAATCGGCTGCGGCATCCTTCAATCCGGCGCACAAACTGGGCGATCAGGTGATTGAAGCCACCGTCGAACACGGCATTATGTCGCGCGAAGAAGCCCACAAACGCGCCGATTACCTGTTTGAAATTCTCGGTCTTCCGGACCCCAAGAATTTTGGCAACCGGTTCCCGCATCAGGTATCAGGCGGACAGTTGCAACGCGCGATGACCGCCATGGCGCTGTGTTCCAAACCGGAACTGATTGTCTTTGATGAACCAACCACCGCCCTTGATGTCACGACCCAGATTGACGTTCTGGCCGCCATCAAGAATGCGATTGAAAAAACCGGTACTGCAGCCCTGTATATCACCCACGATCTGGCGGTTGTCGCCCAGATTTCTGATGACATCATGGTGCTGCGCAACGGTGAAACGGTTGAATATGGGCCGGTTCAGCAGATCATTGAAAACCCGCGTCAGGAATACACCAAGGCGCTGGTCAATGTGCGTCAGACCAAACAGACCGAAGCCCGCGATCAAACCGATGCGTTGCTGAAAGTTGAAAATATTTCGGCTGCCTATGGCAACGGGGTGCAGGTTCTTCATGACGTATCACTGCATGTGCCGCGTGGCCAGACACTTGCCGTGGTGGGGGAGTCCGGTTCTGGCAAATCCACGCTGGCCCGTGTCATTACCGGTTTGCTGCCGCCGTTCAAAGGTACGGTAACCTTCGGTGATGAGGAACTTTCCAACGCTCAGAAGGATCGCTCACGCGATCATTTGCGTCGTATCCAGCTGATCTATCAAATGGCTGATACCGCAATGAACCCGCGCCAAACGGTCGGGCAGATCATCGGTCGCCCTTTGCAGTTCTATTTCGGCAAGCGTGGTGCGGAGCGCAAAAAGGAAGTTATCAAACTTCTTGATGAAATCGAGATGGGCCAAGCTTTCTATGACCGCTATCCGGCCGAACTTTCCGGCGGACAAAAACAGCGTGTCGCTATCGCCCGTGCCTTGGCGGCACAGCCGGAACTGATCCTGTGTGACGAGCCGACGTCGGCCCTTGATCCATTGGTTGCCGAAGGCATCCTTGATCTTTTGCTACGCCTGCAAAAGGAACGACAGGTGTCATACCTGTTCATTACCCACGATATCGCGATTGTGCGCGCCATTGCCGACTCTGTTGCAGTCATGCTGCAGGGTAAGCTGGTCGATTTCGGCCCCCGGTCCGAAGTCCTGAACCCGCCGTTTGACGATTACACCGACCTTCTTTTGAAATCGGTGCCGGAAATGGAATTGGGTTGGCTGGAAAAAGTTTTGGCCACGCGCAAAATGGAAAGTGCCGGTCACTAAAATCCGTGCGAAAACACAAAAAGGCGGCCCATCATCCGGGTCGCCTTTTTGAATAAGCCCCACACCTGCAACTCGCCACCAAAAGGACGACGCCCCACTATGTCCGAACGAAACTTCACTGTTATTGAAAACACCTTTATCACCATCGCCGATGGCACCCGCTTGGCTGCACGCATGTGGATGCCCGAAAACGCCGAGAATGATCCGGTCCCGGCGGTGTTTGAATTTTTGCCCTATCGCAAGGGTGACGGCACCTGCGCACGTGATGAGTCGACCTATCCCGAATTTGCCAAGGCCGGCATTGCCGGTGTGCGTGTGGATATCCGCGGATCGGGTGAATCCGATGGTGTGATTGACGGCGAATATACCGAACTTGAACTGGCCAATGCCTGCGAACTGATTGCCTGGATTGCCGATCAGCCATGGTGCAATGGTTCGGTCGGTATGATGGGGATTTCCTGGGGCGGGTTTAACTGTCTGCAGGTCGCGGCCCTTAATCCACCAGCCCTTAAAGCCGTCATTTCCATCGCCTCGACTGTGGATCGCTACAACGACGATATTCACTACAAAAACGGATGTCAGCTGGCCGTGCAATTGTCATGGGCGGCAACCATGCTGGCCTATCAGTCACGAACACCGGACCCGGCTCTGGTCGGTGATGACTGGCGGGCAATGTGGCTGCATCGTCTGAAGGACGAACCGTTCTTCCTTGAAGAATGGTTGCAACATCAGACCCGCGATGACTTCTGGAAGCATGCATCGATCTGCGAGGATTTTGATGCCGTCAAAATCCCGTCGATGGTTCTGGCCGGTTGGGCCGATGGTTACCGCAACACACCAATGCGCGCGATTGAAGGCATGCCTGATCGGTCCAAGGCCCTGATCGGCCCATGGGTGCACAAATACCCGCATTTTGCATGGCCAAAGCCGCGTGCGGATTTCACCGGCGAAGCAATCAAATGGTGGAATAAATGGCTCCGCAACAAAGACAATGGCATCGACGACCTGCCACAGATGCGCGCCTATATCCTTGATGGACCCAAACCGGCCAAGCGGCGCGATTTTGATCCGGGCTTCTGGATTGCCAAGGACACTTGGTCAGAGCCCGAAACCAAAACCCTTTATGTCAATGACGGCAAGCTTGCCTTTGATGCGGCCGAGGAAACGTCAACTGTAGCCGACATTTACCTGAAGTCGCCGCTTGATACCGGCACGGCGGCGGGCGAGTACTTCACACTCAAACCCGATGCCGAAATGGCAATTGATCAGCGCCCTGATGATGCCGGGTCGCTGGTGTTTGAAACCGCCCCGCTTAAGGCAGAGGTCGACCTTCTGGGGCGCCCAGTCCTGCGTGTTGATCTTGAGTGCGACGCGGACTGGTCAAACCTGTGCGCGCGTCTAGTGGATTTGCATCCTGATGGCACGGCGACCCGCGTATCGTTCGGGGTGCTTAACCTTGCCCATAGCGATCTGGATGCGAACTACGCCAATCCCCAGCCCATGCCGCGCGGCAAAAAGGTTACCATCACGCTGGTTCTTGATGCCTGTGGGTATCGGTTCAAACCCGGACATCGGATGCGTCTGGCACTTTCGACATCCTATTGGCCAATGATCCTGCCACCGCCCTTTGACGCGGGACTCACCATCGCGCCATCTTCCATCGCGTTTGATTTGCCGCTTCTGGGCGATTATGAGGCGATTGAGGTCAAGGAACCGGATAACCCCGATCCGTTGCCCAAATATATCGAACACAAACCCAGCCGGACGGAACGCAGCGTTCAGCGCAATCTGACGCAAAATGAAACGCGCTATCGCATCTATGAAGATACCGGTCTTTTCGAACATCCGGACTCGCGCCTGTCGACCCGCGAAGTGCGTAGCGAAACATGGACGATCAATCCGCTTGACCCGACCTCTGTCATGGGTGAGGCCGCTTGGACCTGTGATCTTGAACGCGATGGCTGGTCAGTCCGCACCGATTGTCACGCCGAACTGAAATGTGATCACGACAATTGGTATGTCTCGGCCTGGGTCATCGGCTATGAGGGCAGCGAACAGGTCTTTGAAAAGAAGTGGGAAAAAGCCATTCCCCGAAACTTCATGTAACCTGATGCAAAAAGGGCCGGTCATCCGGCCCTTTTCTTATGACTGGTCGATGATCATGGTGCAACCAGCATCACGCAAGGTTCAGAACTTCAGATCGACTGTGATCAGCATACTAGCTCTTTGCGTCCCCGGATCGCCGGACACACTGAGCTTACTGGAAAACCTGTCATCAAGATCAATCAATGTGGCCCCAGCAGAAATTTCCGGAGCCCCGCTGTCTGACAGGCTGGTACTGACATAAGGTGACGCTATTGCTGCAAAGCCGCCATCAGCCCCAGAGACCTGAAAACCATAGGCAACCAAGGCACTCAGTGTATATTCGCTGTAATCGTCCCGACCAAACAGCCGTGAACCTTCGATAGAACCCGACAAGCCGCTCCCGGCTGCCGCCACACGCAGACCGCCACCAAGGTCAAAGGCCCCGGCATCTCCATTGGTCTGGTCTGTAAAATCGTGGACATAAGCCCCCTTCACAAAGGGTATCAGAGCCGTTTCACCGATTTGAGCCGGATAAGCCAGTTCGACATTCGGCTTCAACTGCACGGTATTGACCGAGGATTCTGCGACGTGGCTACCGTCACTTTCGGTGTAGGCATCCAAAGTACTGCGCGACATTAATGCACCGATTCCGCCGGTCATTTGAAGCGGGTACTCTGCCATCGGTTGGAAAGATTGGCGCATATCGACCTGCAGATACCAGCTTTGGCTATCGGTGTCCCCGGTCACGCTCGTATTACGGCTCTTGACAACATCCCCGAACGAATAGCCCGCAATGGCGGACAAAATCAGTGAGTCGGATGGTGTATAGATGACATAAGGAGAGAGGTTCCACGTATCCTCGTCATATGTGCCTGTCTCAAAGGTGGTGGTAATATCGCTCTGAGCATAGCCAACGGACAGACCCGCCACGATTGCTGGCGAAAAACGGTAGTCCGCCCCCAGATTGTACCCCCAGACACTGCCGTCGTACCGGTTGTCCTCGCCAGTCCGGTTGCGCGTGTTCTCGATATCCGTAAAGGATCCATGCCCCCAGATCGTAATAGGGCTTTCTCTGGATAGCAGCGTGCGTTGTTCAGCTCCATCCGTTGGAATATCAGCCGTTTGCGCAGCGGCGAGCACACGTGACGTATCGAAAGACGCAAGCATCGCCAGCCCGCGCATCGTTGTCCCCTTGGTCCCCGTCTTTTGGTGCAACGTATCGTCGAACACGGTCGTTGAAGCAAAATCGAATTGCTGTGTCGACGTGGTGTTACCGGGCACAGTTCCGCCGGACGGACCAGCCATAACGTTGGCCACACGCGTTCCAAAGTTCTGGCCGATCACAACAGATTGCGACCGCGTCACAGAACCCTGAACCGCGCGCTGTGCAGCAGCAGAAGTGCCGGAGGCCACGTCCGGCGTGGTGATCGTGACCGAGGCGCTATTGTAGGTGAAATTGTTCCCAAGGCCGCCGGCGAGGGTGTAGGAAACGGTCATTCGGATCGTCGACCCGTTTTCCCCGTCGATTGAAACCGTCGCCGTTTCGGTGCCGTTTGTCGTCCGGTTGCTTGAGCAGTTGGCACCTGCTGCGGCGGTAAAGCTCCCCATGGAACAGCCCTTATGCGCCGTAAGACTATGCGTGGCGCCAGTACCGATCCGGAACTGTTCCGGAGCGCCGATCTGATTGAAGAAGACGATATCGAATTGGGCGCTGCTGGGCGAGATCGTATTTGCGGTCAGGGTGCAGGTGCCTGCACTATGATCGTATTGCAGAGTATTCACGTTAGTCTGATTGAACCCTGCTACCGAACAGGTGATTGTCGTAGTGGCCGCAGATGCGTCACGCCCTTCACCGATTACAAGGCCACAAAACAGGATTATCGCCAAAATCAACGACCTTGGCGATTTAGCGATATTAATCATACAGGTCCCCCCGAACCACTACCCACCCGAACGGATTAATCGCACTCAACACTGGCTTGCATAAGAATCTTATAAACTAAAAGTTTTATTTGGATCAATATCGTATCAGTTACAAAGAACCACGCGCAGTTCCGGCAAGCGCAAACAGTACGCCCCGCGTCGCTTTTTGATCAAGCGGGCAACTTCGATCCAAGGCGACGTGATCGCCCCTTTTATGCGGTTTCCAACATAGCCAAAATGGCGTCACACAGATGCCCGAACGCTGTTTTCGTCCCTGGGCTCATATGCCGGGCACGCAGCCAGCCATGGATCATTTGCGGTTCTTCACGGTATTAAACGGAAATGCCCGCACGGGCAAGACGGGCGGTATATACCCGACCATCATCAGGCCTCAGTGATAATGGTCGGCGGCAATCAGCAAGATCACCGGCGGACAAACCATCCGACCTTTTCACGCCACGAAAACATCGCTTAAGGTTCAGAACTTCAGATCGATTGTGATCAGAATATCAGCGCTGCGTGTGGCCGGATCACCTGAGAAATTCAGTTTGCTGGAAAATCTTTCATCAATGTCGGTCAGCGTTGCGCCAGCGGAAATTTCAGGTGTGCCGCTATCAGACAGGCTGGTACCGACATAAGGCGACGCAGTTCCGGCAAAGTTTCCATCCCGACCGCTAAACGAAATGCCATAAGCAACCAGACCGCTCAGCGTGTATTCGCGGTAATCATCACGCCCGACCATGCGCGTGCCTTCGATAGACCCCGACAGACCTGTCCCGCCCGAGGCAAACCGCACACCACCGCCAAGGTCAAAGGCCCCGGCATCACCGTTGGTCTGGTCGGTGAAATCGTGGATATAGCCCGCTTTGACATATGGCGTCAGGGACGTCTGGCTTATCTGGAAAGCATAGGCCAGCTCTGCATTCGGCTTTAACTGAACTGTATTGACCGAGGATTCCGCAACCCGGTTGCCGTCACTTTCGGTGTAGGCAGAAAGCGTATTGCGCGACGTCAACGCACCAAGCCCGCCCGTCACCCGAAACGGGCTATCTGCAATTGGCTGGAAAGTTTGGCGTGCATCAACCTGCAGATACCAGGTCTGGCTGTCGGTGTTGCCTGTCACAGTGCCATTGCGGCTTCTGGCAACATCCCCGAACGCATACCCCCCAATAGCCGAGAATGTCAGCATGTCAGACGGTCTATAGATGACATAGGGCGAGAGGTTCCACGTATCCTCGTCATACGTGCCGCTATCAAAGGTGGTCGTAATATCGGTTTGAGCGTAGCCAACGGACATACCCGTCACGAGTGCAGGCGAAAAACGATAGTCCGCACCGAGGTTGTAGCCCCAGACGCTGCCGTCATAACGGCTGTCCTCGCCGGTCCGGTTGCGCGTATTCTCGACATCGGTAAAGGACCCATGCCCCCAGATCGTAATCGGACTTTCACGAGACAACAGCGTGCGTTGTTCCGCCCCATCCGTCGGACTATCAGCGGTTTGCGCCGCCGCAAGCACACGCGAGGTATCGAAAGACGCAAGCATCGCCAGCCCGCTTAGGGTTGTCCCCTCCGTGCGCGTTTTCCTGCCCATGGGATCATCAAGCAAGCCCACCGAAGCAAAACCGAATTGCTGTGTCGGTGCCACGGTATCTGGCACTGTACCGAGATCTCGACCGGTCGTCGCATTGGCCACCCGCGCCCCAAAATTCTGCCCGAGGATCACGGATTGCGACCGTGTCACCGAACCCTGAACCGCGCGCAGGGCTGCGGCCGCGCTGCCCGAGGACGCAGAATCAGCAGTCGTGATTGTGACCGATGCACTGTGGAAGGTCGCATTACCTCCTAACGGTAGGGTATAATTGACGGTCATCCGGATCGTCGCCCCATTCTCCCCATCAATGGTGACCGTCGCGGTTTCATTAGTGTTAGTAGAGCGATCGCTTTGGCAAGGATTACCAGCGGTGGCGTTAAAACCACCCATGCTACATCCTCTATGCGCACTAGAGCTGCTGCCACTGCCGGTTCCGATCTTGAATTTCTCGTCTACGAGGTTGGTGTTGTCGACTTCGAAGACGATGTCGCGCAAATCGTTGCTGGAGCCACTACCGTTTACTGCGGCGCAGGTACCGGCACTGTCGTCGTAGAACACATAAGAGATCGATGCCTTGGTTCCGAGGTTGGTGCAGGTGATTGTCGTCGTTGCCGCAAATGCGTCACGCCCATCAGCGATCATAAAGCCACAAACGATGGTCATCACCAAAAGCAGCGACGATGGCAATTTAACGATATTGATCATACAGGTCCCCGAACCATTCCGCCCCAAACGGCTTAATCGCACGCAACACTACGTTGCATAACAACCTCGCACGCGAAACTGTGTCACGTAGCAACCTGATTAGCTAAAATTTTGATTTTGATCAACATCTTATGAGCAACAAAGAAAGACACGCGGTTTCACCGCACGCACACTGCAGGTCCTGTCTCGCTTCTTTTTGGTCGGGAGTGCATTCTCAACCCATAGTAGAATATCTGGCCTTCTATGCGGTATCTCGCATGTCAGAAATGGCATCGCACAAATGGCCAAACGCGGTCTTAGCGCCCGGGCTCATATGCCGGGCACGCAGCCAGCCATGGATCATTTGCGGTTCTTCGCGGTACTGCACGGAAATGCCCGCACGGGCAAGACGGGCGGTATATTCCCGACCATCATCGCGCAGCGGGTCAAAATAGGCCGCGGTAATAAAAGTCGGCGGCAGCCCACGTAAATCATCAACCGACAAGGCATGGGCAAACGGATCATCCATCGGCGCCTTTAGCACGTCACGATAGTAAATAACGTCATCGGTGCTGAGCCCGGGTGCACTGGCCATTTGTCCGTAACTTGGCCAGTTCAAATCCCCGCCAAGGGCCGGGTAAATCAGGGCCTGCCCCAACACGCGATCGCCAAAACCTTCTTCACGTGCCCGAACAGCAATGCCTGCGGCCAACATGCCACCGGCACTGTCGCCCACCAGAACAATCTTCTTGCCCGATGCCAGGATGCTTTGGGTCACGCGATGGCAGTCTTCATGCTGAGCGGGCCAGATATGTTCCGGCGCAAGACGGTAATCAATCGCGATTAGTTCGGCCTTTGCCGCCTCGGAGATTTCGGCGCAAATCGCATCATGACTGTCGCGCGACCCGACGACAAAACCACCGCCATGCATATAGACAATCTTGTGATTTGAGGTGCAGTCGGCAGGGCGGTAATGGCGCACCGGAACATCGGCAATCACGTCGTCTTCGACATGCATCCCTTCCGGATGTGGAAAGGCGAATTCGGCGCATAACGCATCATACCAGCTGCGCTGCTGATCAATGGATGCCGCCACCGCATCTGGCGGGTAAAACCCGTCGCATTTGGCGATGAAGGCGCGAATACCTTCTTCTTCTGGCATTGGGTCATAGGTCACTTCGGAGGAAACCTGATCGGAATTGGCCATCAACGGATCCTTGGTCAAAGACGTGATGGTCTAGCCTAACGCGGATGCCCCTGCAGTTAAAGGCTGCAGGGGCATAGCACAACGTTATTGTGAACTGGTTCGATGCAAAACCGACAAGGCATTCGACCTAACCAATTGCGCGGCCAAGCTGATCGCGCATGGACGACCGCGCATGAGGTCAACCAAACATGATGGCCGCTTGGTTTAAAACTTTATGTCGACTGTTATCAACATCTTGGCAATCTGGGTGCCCGGATCACCAGAGAAATTAAGCTTGCTGGAAAAACTGTCTGCAAAACCCGTAAGTGTCGCGCCAGCAGAAATTTCCGGGCTTCCGTTGTCAGACAAGCTTGTACCAAGATAGGGGGACGCAATCCCGACGAAGGCCCCGTCGGCCCCCGTGACAGAAATACCATAGGCGACAAGGCCGCTGAATGTGTATTCCTGATAATCATCGCGCCCGACCAGCCTCGTTCCTTCGACCGAACCTGACAAGCCCGTTCCGCCTGCAGCAAAGCGCATACCACCGCCAAGGTCGAAGGCCCCGGCATCGCCATTTGTCTCGTCAGTGAAATCGTGGATATAGCCCGCCTTCACATAAGGCGTCAGATCCACCTCCCGGATTTGCGTCAAATAGGACAGTTCGGTATTTGGCTTGATCTGTACAGTATTGACCGACGATTCCGCGACCCGGCTTCCGTCGCTTTCGGTATAGGCGTCCAGCGTGTTGCGCGACACCAAAGCACCAAGCCCCGCCACCACCCGGAACGGGCTTTCCGCGATCGGCTCAAAAGTCTGACGTCCATCGACCTGCAGATAGATGCTCCGACTATCGGTATTTCCCGTCACGCTGGTGTTGCGGCTCAGGGCGACATCGCCAAAGGTATAGCCGGCGATGGCAGAAAGCGTCAGCGTTTCGGACGGCGTATAGATGACATAGGGAGACAGGTTCCAGGTATCCTCGTCATAAGTGCCTGTATTAAATGTTGTCGTAATGTCTGTTTGGGCGTAGCCGACAGACAGACCTGCCACAACCCCGGGAGAGAAACGATAATCCGCGCCAAGATTGTAGCCCCAGACAGTACCGTCATATCGGTTGTCCTCGCCGGTCCTGTTGCGTGTGTTCTCGATGTCGGTAAAGGACCCATTCCCCCAAATCGTGATGGGGCTTTCACCAGACAAGAACATGCGCTGCCCTAGACCATCCGCGGGTTGATCGGCTGTATCTGCTGCGGCAAGTACACGCGACGTATCAAAGGATGCAAGCATCGCCAGCCCACGCAAGGTCGTTCCAGCCTGCGTATCGTCCTGCGTTTCCGATGGACCAAGACCGAATTGTTGAGTCCGTGAAGTGTCGCCTGGCAACGTTCCGGGTTGCGTTCCACCCGTTGCCGGACCGGACACGACATTGGTGACACGCGATCCAAAGTTCTGCGCGATGACCACAGATTGTGACCGCGTCACCGACCCCTGCACGGCACGTTGCGCAGCAGATGAATTGTCCGAGGAAGTGCTGGCATCGGCAGTCGTGATCGTTACCGACGCACTATTATATGTGTAACTCCCAGCTCCAGCGATCGTGAGCGAAACCGTCATCCGGATCGTCGCGCCGTTCTCTCCATCGATTGAGACAGTCTCGGTTTCAGTAACGTTGCCAGCGCGTTCATTGCTGCAGTCACCACCCGCAGCGACGCTGAAATCGCCCATGCTACATCCCTTATGCGACGTGGTGCTGCTACCTCCGCCCGTTCCGATGATGAATTCCTCCGAGTTGCCGCCAACATTGTTCCGGAAGGTAATGTCGAACTGCTCAAAAAGAACGGTGGCCGATCCGGGAATCAGGGTGCAAGTGCCCGCACTGTGATCGTATTGAAGGACGTTAAAGCTGGTGGTGTTTGCAGTCCCCAATTGAGTGCAGTTAATCGTCGTGGTTGCAGCGGATGCATGACGCACATCACCGGCCACAAATCCTGTAAGAAGGGCCAGTGCAAAAACCACCGGCGCAACCAGTTTTGCCAAAGCAGTCATGAAGGTTCCCAAACCCCAAATGGCGCTAAATTGCCAAATAAAATCAACCAATAATCACATGAGAATAATCTTAAATTAAACCGGCATTGCAATCAATATCTTTGGTTGCCATAGGAAGCCATCTCTCAACTCTTGGAACCCAGTGGATGCCTGTTCTTTTAAAGCACGTTGCCATTCGACAACAGCGCTACGCCTATTTGCTGGCACGATGGCTTCTTTGACGAAGGCAAGTACAAGTTGCATGGAACTGCATCCTCAAACCAAAAGCCCCCGCAGTTAAAACTGCAGGGGCAAAGCACAACGTAATTGTTAGCTGTTTCGATGCGAAACGGAGAAGGCATTCGCCCTAACCGATTGCCCGCCCAAGCTGTTTCGGCTTTGGAAGGCTTGCATGGCGTTTGGCCATTTCGGCAAGGTTGGTTGCCACGACGCCACCGGGCTCTGAAGTGCGCCGGGTTTTTAGGTCCACATGCAGCAATATGGTTTCGACGGTTGCGGCAACGGCACCCGCATCATTGATCAGGCGATGGAACAAATGAAGTTTCTTGCCGTCACCGTTGATCAGTTGCGTTGTGACGCGAATATGATCCCCGGCACTGATTTCCTGCAGATAGCACACGTGGGTTTCCACGGTGAAATAGCTGCCGCCATTGGCGATATAGTCGGCATCGGCACCAACCATTTCCATGAAGCGGTCGCTTGCCTGCGAACTGACCTCGACATAATGGGCTTCGTTCATATGCCCGTTGTAATCGGTCCAGCTTTGCGGGATCTGCCGATCCCCGGTGACGGGAAGATCATCAAGCGGTGCCGGATCCGGCAGAGAACCCTCATGATCGTTGATCGTACCACCAGCACCACTGCCCGATTTCTTAAGCGCACGCATCATGCCAACAAGGTTGTCATCGCGCAGGCGTTCAAGTTCCCGGATGCTGAGATGACCCGACTGATCATCTGATTGCTGCGCAATACGGGCTGTCAGTTCCGGGGTCAGTTCCGGCACATCCATCAGTTTCGTCCAGGGCCACTTAAGGGCCGGTCCGAATTGCCCGATGAAATGTTCCATCCCGGCTTCACCACCGGCAATGCGATAGGTTTCAAACAAGCCCATCTGCGCCCAACGCAGACCAAAACCAAAGCGGATGGCATCGTCGATTTCTTCGGTCGTCGCGACCTCGTCATGAACAAGCCAAAGGCCTTCGCGCCAGACGGCTTCTAACAGGCGGTCAGCAATGTGGGCTTCGATTTCCTTGCGCACGACAAGCGGCTTAAGACCGACAGAGCGCAAAATATCACATCCCGCAACAAGCAGTTCTGCACTTGTTGCCGCAGACGGAACCACCTCGATCAGGGGAAGCAGATAAACCGGGTTGAACGGATGGGCGACAACGATCTGTTCGGGTTTGATTGAACCTTGCTGCAACTCACTTGGCTTGAAGCCGGACGTCGAAGACCCGATCAGGCATTCCGTCGGGGCATGGGCCTGAATCTGCGCCAGAATTCTATGTTTGAGTGAAAGCTGCTCGGGCACGCTTTCCTGAATCCACTGCGCACCAGAAACGGCTTTTGCAAGATCGTCATGAAAGGTCAGCCTGCCCTCATCTGGCAGGGATCGATCATACAGTGCGGGCAAGCTGCGGCGTGCATTCGCGAGGACTTCGTTGATTTTGCGTTCTGCCTGCGGATCAGGGTCAAAAACCGCAACATCCCAACCATTTAGCAAAAAGCGCGCAGCCCAGCCGCCGCCAATTACGCCACCCCCAATAATCGCGGCCTTTTTAGTGTTTCCATCAGTCATCAGCTTGGCTCCCGCTTGGTCAGACCAAGCTTCTGGCGCACGGCATCCGGGCCAATAACAGTTGCGCCCATGCCTTCGATAATGCCGACGGCACGTTCAACCAGTTGGGCATTCGTGGCCAGCACCCCTTTGGACAGATAGATATTGTCTTCCAACCCGACCCGGACATTACCGCCAGCCAGAACCGACGCGGCAACATAGGGCATCTGATCGCGCCCGATGGAAAAGGCCGACCAATTCCAATCAGAGGGCACATTGTTGACCATCGCCATAAAGGTATTGAGATCATTTGGCGCGCCCCATGGAATACCCATGCACAGCTGCACGAGGGCCGGACTTTTGAGGATGCCTTCTGATACCAGCTGCTTGGCAAACCAAAGATGGCCGGTATCGAATGCTTCGATCTCGGGTTTGACACCAAGATCGGTCATCATCTGCCCCATGGCACGTAACATGCCCGGTGTGTTGGTCATGACGTAGTCGGCCTCGGCAAAGTTCATCGTGCCACAATCAAGCGTACAGATTTCCGGCAGACAATCAGCGATATGGGCCATGCGCTCCGACGCCCCGATCATGTCGGTTGCGGCTTCATTAACCGGAAGCGGCGCCTCGGTCGACCCAAACACGATATCGCCACCCATTCCCGCGGTCAGGTTCAGAACAACGTCAACATCGGCGGCACGCACCCGCTCGGTCAGTTCGCGGTAATATTTGCCATCGCGCGACGGTGCCCCGGTTTCTGGATCACGGACATGGCAATGCACCACTGCGGCCCCGGCCTTTGCAGCGTCAATCGCACTATTGGCAATCTGTTCGGGGGATCTCGGCACATGCGGGGATTTGTCCTGGGTTCCGCCCGATCCGGTAACGGCGGCAGTGATGAAGACTTCCTTGTTCATCGAAAGCGGCATGATGGCCTCACTATTTTTTGTGATCATTTTCTGCCTTCAGGATAACGTGATTGGCGATATTGATTTTGCGTATTCCGTCATTTATTTTTCTAATCATGCCATCCGCACATCACCGATTTGTCTTTGTCCTGTTTGACGGTTTTTCCAATCTGGTTCTGGCCAGCGCGTTGGAGCCTTTGCGTGTTGCCACCGGGCTTCCCAATGGGCCAGAGATCAGCTGGGATATCTGCACAATCGATGGATCCCCGGCGACGAGTTCAAGCGACCTTGTCATCACACCAAAAGCAGCCCTGAACGCCATCCCCGATCCCACGCGGATTGATTATCTTGTGGTAATATCGGGTTATGACATGCGCCATCACTTGTCATCGCGAACACGGGCCCGACTGCAAAATGCTGCGCAGCATTCGCGGGCAGTGATTGGTGTGGATACGGCCGCCTGGTTGCTGGCCGCGTGCGGCATGTTGGCCGGGAAATCGGCAACAATCCATTGGCAGGAACTTGATCAGTTTTCTGAACAGTTCCCTGATGTCGCTGTTCTGACCGACCGCTTTGTCGAAGATGGCAAAATGATCACAGCTGGCGGAGCGGCGACCGTCATGGAATTGATGCTGCATCTCCTTGCCCGGCACTTCGGTCCGGCTGTTGCCTTTGATGTCAGCAATCTGTTTGTCTATGACGTCCGCCATCAGGCACAAGCAGATGCCAACAGCACAATACGCGGGGCGGATCGATTGCATGACCCGGGGGCCGATCATGTCAGGCGTGCGGTCTCCGAAATGATTGCGCATATCGAAAACCCAATCGCACTGAAATCCATTGCAATCCAGGCAGGGTGTTCACTGCGCAGTCTTGATCGGGCCTTTCAGGCCAATTTGCAAATGGCGCCGGGAAAGTACTATCAGATGCTGCGTCTTGGTCGGGCGCGCGATCTGGCGCGATCAACCAACATGAAACTTGCCGATATTGCTCTGCAGACAGGCTTTAAGAGCCACGCGTCACTCAGTCGGGCCTATAAGCAGGCATTTGGCACCACCTTGCGCAACATGCGCGGCAAAGGCCCGTGGGCGGCACACGCCCGATGATACAAAACAGTTTATAGCCGGATCGATTCCACGCTGTCTTTCAAAAGACGGGCACTTTTTTCAAGCCCCTCAAGCTCGGATGCGATCAAGTCCGGCATCAAATCGGTTTCAATCCCCTGCGTGCCAACCACGCGCGGGATGGATAGCGCAACATCATCGACACCAACAATTTCAGGCGTCACGCAGGACACAGTCAGAACATCATGCTGGTCTTGTCCGATGGCTTTGACAATCCGCGCCAAACCGGCCCCGATCCCATAATAGGTCGCACCTTTGCCCTTGATGATTTTATAGGCGGCATTGCGCACCCCATCATCAATGGTTGCCCGGATGTTTTCCGTGATCGGCGCACTGGACTGGGCGGCAATATCGGCAAGCGACAGCGACCCAACCTTGGCATTTGACCAGGCAAGAACTTCGCTGTCACCGTGTTCGCCAAGAACATAGGCATGCACCGATTGCGGCGAAATCCCAAGATGACGGCCCAACAGGCTTCGGAAACGTGCAGTATCCAGAATGGTCCCTGATCCGATCACGCGGCTGGCAGGCAGACCTGAAATCCGCTGGGTGATCTGGGTCATGATATCGACCGGATTGGACGCGATCAGAAGAATTGCGTCAGGCGCAACCGCAAGCACGTTACCCACCACATCCTTGAAAACAGAGGCATTTCTTTCGAGCAACGCCAAACGGGTTTCACCGGGTTTCTGACTGACCCCTGCGGCCAGAATGATCACGGATGCGCCTGCCAGCCCGTCATAATCGGCGGCCTCGACAATGGTCGAGGACATGAAGGGTACAGCGTGCGCAATATCTTCGGCCTGTGCAACGGCGAGATCGTGGTTTCGATCCACCAGAACAACCGAACTTGCAAGTCCCATAACTGCCAGCGCATAGCCCGCCGAACTTCCGACCATTCCAGCCCCGACAATCCCGACTTTCATCGCTTAAATCCCCAGTTTTCTCAGTACATTGTTCTGATGATGCCACTCTGGCCGCAGCACGTCAAAAAAGGGCAGGAAAACTGACATTGGATATTGAAAATTGTCTGCCCAAAGACCACGTAGCCGAGATAGCGTGATAGACAATGATGACTGCGTCGCAAAACTACTGCCCAATTGACTTATGCTTTCTCCCTTAGCGACCTCATTTAGAAATAGATTTTCTGATCGCTCACTCTTTGCCGTGGGCGTACCAAAGAGCAGGTTACCTGCCGGTGGAGTAGAGGGAGACTTTGGGTGCAACTGACAGCCCGCAAACCAGCACGTACATCGTACGTGAACCATTGTTTGTATTCGCGTTTGCTTGCGAATGCCAATTATACTGGCAACCATAGAGTTGCGGGAAAAGGGTTGGTGCGTTCGGGTTCGACACACGATGTGAGAACTCAAAACAGTCAACCACCTCGGCTATACGAGCTCTCTCGCGCGCAGATAGCCACCGAAGACGTCCAGGAAATAAGCCAGAGGCCGGAGAAAACCGGTTTCAATTGTCTTTACACCGACTAATACGTTCGGTGATATGCTTACGCCCTGATGCAAACGGCTAGCCATGCACAGGATTCCATCCAGATACCATTGAGAGAAGCCGAGGTATCCGCCCATGCATTCTTCTGATATTCAAAAACTCGTCGCCCGCCGCCAGACATTCAAGAGCCTCGAAGCACCGTTCTACAGTGATCAGGACATTCTGGATCTGGATATGGAAGTGATCTTTGGCCAGAACTGGATTTTTGTTGGCGTCGAGCCAGAACTTCCGGAACCGGGCGACTGCGTCACCGTTGAAATCGGCGGCGCATCAATCCTGATCCTGCGTGGCGACGATATGGGCATTCGTGCCTTCCATAACGTTTGCCGTCACCGCGGCGCCAAATTGATCGATGAACGCCAGACCACGATCGGCAATATCGTCTGCCGTTATCATGGCTGGACCTATAACGAGGATGGCGACCTTATCCTTGCCGAACACATGGGATCAGACTTTGACAAATCCTGCCATGGCCTCAAATCGGTCCATGTACGTTCCATTGCTGGCCTGATATTCATCTGCCTTGCCAAGGATGCCCCTGCCGATATCGAAGAAATGGCCAAGGTCATGGAACCCTATCTTGCGCCGCACGATCTTGCCAATTGCAAGGTGGCCCACGTTTCCGAACTGATCGAGGAAGGAAACTGGAAGCTGACCATGGAAAATAACCGCGAGTGCTACCACTGCGAGGGCAACCACCCGCAGTTGACCGTGCCGCTCTCGGAATTTGGATTTGGCTTCTCGCCAGATGAACTTGATCAGCGCCGCTCAGCAGACGTTGCCAAATATTCT
Organism: Thalassospira sp. HF15; assembly: GCF_011806525.1. Lineage (GTDB taxonomy): Bacteria > Pseudomonadota > Alphaproteobacteria > Rhodospirillales > Thalassospiraceae > Thalassospira. The sequence continues at coordinate 444,633 of NZ_JAAVKI010000005.1, forward strand.
GAAACGATCACCAATGACCATGCCCGCTGGGAAGCATGCGGTCTGCCGTCTGCCGAACAGGATCAATTGTCAAGCGTGACCGGTTTCCGCACCATGCGTTTGCCGCTGATGCGTGAAGGGGAATCGCATACCCTTGATACAAAATCGGCCTCGAAAAAGCTGCTTGGCAATTTCACCGATGCCAAACTTGGTGGGCTCAGCTTCTGGACGCATCCGAACTCCTGGCACCACTTCATGGCCGACCATGTGGTCACGTTCAGTGTCCTACCGCTGTCGCCGAACAGAACGCTGGTGCGTACGACTTGGCTGGTTCATAAGGACGCGCACGAGAACGAGGATTACACCCTTGATAACCTTACTCACGTCTGGAACATGACCAACCAGCAGGACGCCGACCTTGTGCGTCTTGCCCAGATCGGCAGTGAGCAGCCTGCATACGAACCGGGCCCGTATTCCAAGTTTACCGAACCGCATGTCGAGGCGTTCTGTGACTGGTATATCAAGCGCCTTGAAGACCACTTTGCATCGACCAAAGCCGGGATTGCCGCAGAATGACCGACAAGAACACCGCCGAAGGCAAAAAGGGCGCTGAAGCACCGGTCGAAGAAATTCTGACCGAAGTCACCCGGGTCCCGTTATGGGACCCGGAGAATGACGACGTTCTTGTCTGCCGTCAGGTGCGTCAGGAAACGCATGACGTAAAGACCTTTGTCTTCTCAGGGCGTGAGCCGCGTGCGTTTCGTTTTTACCCCGGCCAGTTCATGACGTTCGAACTGCCGGTCGATGGCATGATTACCCGTTGCTATACGATCTCGGCCTCTGCGGCCCGTCCATACCGTATTGAAATTACCGTCAAACGGGTTCCGGGCGGCCCGGGATCAAACTGGCTGCATGACAACATGCTTCCGGGCAAGGAAATCAATGTGTCCGGACCGGGCGGTGAATTCACAGCCGATGCAACGGGCGATGACAAGCTATTGTTCATATCGGCTGGCAGCGGCATCACCCCGATGATGTCCATGACGCGAACCGCCTGTGATCTGTCAGAGCCGACCGATCTTCATTTTGTTCATGCGGCGCGCACGCCGTCTGATCTGATTTTCCGTGATGAACTTGCCCTTCTGGCCGCACAGAACCCGACCCTGAAGGTTGCACTCACCTGCGACAGCTTTTCTGCAAGCCATCATTGGACAGGTTATACCGGCCGTCTGAGCTTGCCGATGCTGTCGCTGATGTCGCCGGACTTCAAGGATCGCAAGGTGTTTTGTTGTGGACCGGGCCGCTTCATGGAGGGCGTGCGCAACATGCTCGAAGAAGCCGGCTTTGACATGGACAAGTACTACGAGGAAAGCTTTGATTTCGGGGCGGAAACCGCGGGCACTTTCGAAGAGCACGCCTCCGTTGCACCGGAAATCAGCGAGCAAACCTTCCGCGTTAGCTTTAGCAAAACAGGCCATGTGGTTGAATGCAGCCCGGGAATGACCATCCTGTCTGCTGCCAAGGAAGCTGGTCTGATGCCGATGTCATCCTGCCAGCGTGGCATTTGCGGCACGTGCAAATCCAAACTGGTGTCGGGCGATGTCGACATGAACCATGGTGGCGGCATTCGTCAGCGCGAAATCGATCAGGGCAAGATCCTGATTTGCTGCTCGACCCCGCTTTCAGATGTCGAGGTCGAGCTTTAATTCATCTGATATCGCCGAATGATTTAAAACGCCCTGCTCACGTCTTACCGTCAGCAGGGCGTTTTCTTATGCCTGTGCATCCATCTGCGGCGGTGCTTCTTCAACCATGGCATTGGTCGCTAGCGAGTCGGGAATCGGCCGACGCAGGGCCTGCGGCGTACATCCATAGCGACGCCGGAACATACGGCTTAGATGTGACGAATCACAAAAGCCGCAATCAACCGCGATCTGGGCAACCGATTTGTCACTTTTTTCAATCAGGTGCTGGGCAAGATCAAGCCGGATATTTAGGAACGCCACCTGCGGTGACGTATCGAGCGCCAATCTGAAATGCCGTTCGATCTGGCGCTTGCTATTGCCCATACGGCGCGCGATTTCCTGAACCGAAATCGGCATATCGATATTTTGCTGCATGATCAAAAGCGCACGCTGCACAATCTGATCCTGTGTCTTCAGATCCAGTGGAATACCCGGCTGCGGCTTTTCGGCCTGAAGGGCGTCATCAATAATCATGATATGCAGGCTTTTGTTCGCCTGGGCACGCCCAACATGCTTGTCAACCAGATAGGCCGCCAGATGTGCGGAACTCACCCCGCCCGAACACGTCAACCGATCGCGATCAACCACGAAAATCTGCTCGGTGACTGGGTCAAGCCCTTCAAATTGCTCGACAACCTCGGAATGATGGAACCAACTGACACAACAGCGATACCCATCAAGCAAACCTGCTTCATGCAGCATGAATACCCCGGTACAAACACCGACGAGCGGCACACCGGCAGCAGCCGCTTCGTGCAGGAATTTCTGATAGGCAGGACTGAGCTTCTCGGTGTCATCCATCAACCCGCCAACAACAACGATATAGTTGAACCGTCTCGGGTCGCCCAGTCGCTCCTTGGGATGAACCGCAATACCGCTACTTGATGTAATCGGGTCCATCGTGTCGGAAAGAACCGTCCATTTACACAGAATTTGACGACTGCGATCACCTTCGTCCGCGGCCAGTCGCAAGACATCGACAAAATTGGCAAAAGCACACAGCGTAAAGCGCTTTGCGAGGATAAAACCGACGTTCAAACGCGGTGCGGTTTGGGCACGGGAATCAGGCTTCTTGAGCATCGGTTCCTCCGATACAGGCAAGGTTGTCAGGTTTGTCGTAGCGGTAATCTCACTTTGACGCAAACATTCTATTTTTTGGCGCAAAAAGTCGCCAGATTAATTTTCACGATACCGAGGGATGTATCGGGTAAGCAAGAGAAACACAGGGTCTCGGCAGAATCAACAATCGGATTGCGATGAAGAAGCCAAAATCGGCAAACAGTACATTCGCGCCCCGAAACGTTGGCCAAAAAAATGTGTGACAATTGTCCCGTTCCCGGAAATCGGCATCCTGAATTGCACCAAGTTAAATGTCGCCTCCGGTAGTGTCACATCACGTAACGCTTCCAGTCTTTGAAACATAACACGGGTCGCTTTTGCCTGCGGCCACCCCGGACCAGACCGACCTGATCCGGATTTCGTCAGAGAGGGAAATGATGAAGGTTCTCGTACCTGTTAAACGGGTCGTCGACTACAACGTGAAAGTCCGCGTCAAGGCGGATGGTTCCGGTGTTGACCTTGCCAATGTCAAAATGTCGATGAACCCCTTCGACGAAATCGCTGTCGAGGAAGCCATTCGCCTCAAAGAGGCCGGCCAGGCTGACGAAATCGTCGCTGTCTCGATTGGTCCGGCACAGGCACAGGAAACGTTGCGCACCGCCCTTGCCATGGGTGCAGACCGCGCAATCCTGATTACGGTTGATGGTCCTGTGGAACCGCTTGATGTCGCAAAAATCCTCAAGGGCGTTGTCGAAGCCGAAGAACCCGGCCTCGTTATTCTGGGCAAGCAGGCGATTGATGATGACGCCAACCAGACCGGGCAGATGCTTTCGGCCCTGCTGGGTTGGTCACAGGCAACCTTTGCCTCAAGACTCGAACTCTCGGCCGACCATGCGAAAGTCACGCGTGAAGTTGATGGCGGCCTTCAGGCAATCAGCGTCAGCCTGCCGGCAATCGTCACAGCAGATCTGCGCCTCAATGAGCCGCGCTATGCGTCACTTCCCAACATCATGAAGGCCAAGAAAAAGCCGCTTGATAGCAAAACTGCCGCTGACTTCGGCGTAACCGTTGGCTCGCGTCTCCGTGTGATCCGGGTTGAAGAACCCGCAACGCGTCAGGCCGGCATCAAGGTTGTTGATGTTGCCGAACTCACCGACAAACTCAAAAATGAAGCTGGCGTCATCTGACCCAGGCGGAGATTGAAATCATGGCTATTCTTCTTTTTGCCGAACACGATAACACCGCCCTGTCGGAACAGACTGCAAAGGCGCTGAGTGCCTCATCCCAGATCAGTGGCGATGTCGATATTCTGGTCGCGGGCAAGGACGTTGCCTCTGTTGCAGAACAGGCATCCAAGCTTGCTGGTGTGCGAAGTGTTTTGGTCGCTGAAAGCGACGCGCTGGCAAATCACCTTGCCGAAAATGCCGCAAACCTGATCGTCTCGCTTTCAGATGCCTATGACACCATCGTTGCTGCCGCAACCGCCAACGGCAAAAACATCCTGCCGCGCGTTGCCGCCCTGCTTGACGTCATGCAGATCTCCGAAGTCATGGAAGTTGTCGACGCGGAAACCTTCAAACGTCCGATTTATGCCGGTAACGCCATTGAGGTTGTTCAGAGCACCGATGCCAAAAAAGTCCTGACCATCAGAACCTCAAGCTTTGGCGCGACTGAAGCCGGAGAAAATGCGGCAGAGATCAAACCGATTGATGCGGGCTCGACAGAATCCGGAAAATCTTCCTTCCTTGAAAACATTCTGTCGGAAAATGATCGACCAGAACTCGGTTCTGCCAAAATTATTGTTTCCGGTGGTCGCGCCCTTGGATCGGAAGAAAAGTTCAAAGCCGTCATCACGCCGCTTGCTGACAAGCTTGGCGCGGCGGTGGGTGCATCGCGCGCGGCGGTTGATGCGGGCTATGCGCCCAACGATCTTCAGGTGGGGCAGACGGGTAAAGTTGTCGCACCGGACCTATATATCGCCTGTGGCATTTCCGGTGCCATTCAGCATCTGGCAGGCATGAAGGATTCAAAGATCATCGTTGCCATCAACACCGACGAAGAAGCACCGATCTTCCAGGTCGCAGATTACGGCATCGTCGGTGATCTGTTCGACATCCTGCCGCAGCTGGAAAACCAGCTTTAAAGCTTAACCAGAGAAATCGAGACGGAATCAAACCAGTGAACGATACCTCTTACATCCTGCGTGTTGCCTGCGACGACCAGCCGGGCATCGTTGCGACCGTTACCTCGGCTCTGGCCACGCGCGGCGCCAATATCGCCGAGTCCAACCAGTTCTGGGACCGCCACACCAACAAGTTCTTTCTGCGCGTTGCTATCAGCACGCCCTCCGATGTCGACAGGGAATCAATTGCCCTGTCGCTCAACCCGGCAGTTGATCGCTTCAATCTGAAGCTCAAGATCGATGAAGTCGCACGCCGTCCGAAAATCATCATCATGGTCTCGAAGTTCGACCATGCGATGCTTCACCTTCTCTACCAAATCAAGGTCGGCTGGCTTGACGCCGAAGTTGCTGCCATCGTCTCGAACCACGAAGATGCCCGCAAGGTTGCCGACCAGGAAGGCATTCCCTTCTACTACTGGCCGGTGAACAAGGAAAACAAGGCCGAGCAGGAAGCAAAGCTTGCCGACCTGATCAAGGAAACCAAGTCCGAACTGGTGGTGCTTGCGCGTTACATGCAGGTCCTGACCAACGAACTTTCCAGCCAGTTCTATGGCATGATCATCAACATTCACCACTCGTTCCTGCCATCCTTCAAAGGGGCAAAGCCATACCATCAGGCTTATGACCGTGGGGTAAAACTGATCGGGGCGACAGCCCACTATGTCACGCCGGACCTCGATGAAGGTCCGATCATTGAACAGGAAACCGAACGCGTAAATCACGCGATGTCGGCAGACGATTTCGTGGCGGCTGGCCGTGATATCGAATCACGGGTTCTGGCGCGCGCTGTGAAATACCATCTCGAAGGCAGGGTGATGCTCAACGATCACCGAACAGTTGTCTTCACTTTGTAGTAAACTCCCGCAAAAGGGGCCGGCTTTGACCGGTCCCTGACGCGTTTTGCCATGCCGAGCACTGACAAACATCTCGGAAAGAAGGATTGAGAGAAATGAGCGCATTTCCAAGCAAGGCCAAAGTCGTCATCGTCGGTCTCGGCGGTATTGTTGGCTCCTCGGTGGCACATCACCTGATCGAAAATGGCTGGGACGATATTGTCGGCATCGACAAATCGGGCATTCCGACCGATATCGGCTCGACCGCACACGCATCGGACTTCTGCTATGCAACCAGCCACGACCTGCTGACCACCTGGACCACCATGTATTCCATGGATTTCTACGAAAAGATGGGCCATTACGCGCGCATCGGCGGTCTGGAAGTCGCACGTGTTGGTGATGACGAACGCATGGGCGAATTGAAACGCCGTGTTGATTCCGGCAAGGCATTTGGCACCAACGTCAAAATGATCTCGGCCGCCGAAGCCAAGGAAAAATTCCCGCTCCTCGAAGAAGACCAGATTCAGGGCGCAATGTGGGACCCGGATGCCGGCCTTGTCACCCCACGCTCCCAGACGGTTGCCGGCAAACTGATTGATCAGGCCGAAGCAACTGGCAAGCTCAAGATCTTTGCTAACACATCGGCGCTTGAACTCATCACTGAAGATGGCCGCATCAAGGGTGTCGTCACCGAACGCGGCACGATCCATGCCGACTATGTGGTTGTCTGTGCCGGTCTGTGGGGCCGTCTGATTGCTGAAATGGCCGGTGAAGACCTGCCGGTCATGCCGGTCGACCATCCGCTGACCTTCTTCGGGCCGTATAACGAGTTCGAAGGTACTGGTGTTGAAATCGGATATCCGTTGCTCCGCGACCAGGGCAACTCCGCCTATATGCGCGATACCGGCGATCCCAAAAGCACCGAGGGTGGCCAGATCGAATGGGGCTACTATTACGAGGAAAACCCGCGTCTGGTCCATCCGCGCGACATCCTTGAAAAGGATCAGGCACGCCTGTCCCCGTCTCAGCGCGACCTCGAACTCGAAGACGTGATCGAGCCGCTTGAACGCGCCATGGAACTGACCCCGATCCTGACCGAGCTTGGTTTTAACGAAAGCCACTCGTTCAATGGCCTGCTGCAGTCATCCGCTGATGGCGGCCCGTCAATGGGTGAAAGTCAGAACCTGCGAGGCCTTTGGTACGCTGTTGGGATCTGGATTAAAGACGGACCGGGCATGGGCAAACTGATCGCCGACTGGATGACCCATGGCCGCACTCATGTTGACCATGCGTCTGTCGATTTCTCGCGCTTTAACAAGTTCCAGCTGAACGAACAATATATCCATGACCGTTGCTATGAGACGGCGAAAAAGATCTACAACCCGCCGGTCCACCCGCGCGAACCGTTCGCCAATGCCCGTGGCATTCGCCGTTCACCATTCTACGAACGCGAAGTCGAACTGGGCGGCTATTTCATGGAACTGGGTGGTTGGGAACGTGCGCATGGCTACGCCGCCAACGAGCACCTTCTGGAAAAATACGCTGATCGCGTACCGGTCCGTGAACATGAATGGGACACCCGCCATTTCTGGCGCGTCTCGAACGCCGAACAGCTCGCTATGAGTGACGATTGCGGCATCATCAACCTGTCGCACTTCCACATGACCGACATTTCCGGCCCGGATCATGTCGAACTGATGGAATGGCTTTGTGCTGCCAAAATCGGCGGGGATGCCAATATCGGCAAGGGTATCTATACCCACATGCTTGATGACGAAGGCATGGTTCGCGCCGACTTCACCGTCTTCCGCATGGAGGACCGCTGCCGTCTGGTCAATGGTGCCGATGCCGGCCCGCGTGACCTGACCTATATGCGCCGGACCGCCCAGGACAAGGGTTGGGATGTCACCATCACTGATGTGACCGAAGATTACACCACGATTGGCATCTGGGGCCCGAACGCGCGCGAAAACCTCAAAAAGGTTGTCGCGGACCCCGAGGCGCTCAATGTTGAAAACTTCCCGTTTGCCGCCATTCGTCCGATCACGATTGCCGGCAAGACCGTCTCGGCCTTCCGCATTTCCTATGTCGGCGAGCAGGGCTGGGAACTTCACATGCGTTATGAAGACGGTCTGGCTGTCTGGGATGCGCTACGCGACATCGGTGTTCTGGCTGTTGGTGTTGAAACCTACGCCAACTCACGCCGTCTCGAAAAATCGCTACGCCTGCAGAACGCAGACCTGCACACCCAGTACAACCTGCTGGAAGCTGGTCTGGCCCGTCCGAAAGTGAAGGAAGCTGACTTCCGCGGTAAAGCCAAGCATGTCGAGTTCCGCGAACGCGATCATCAGCCGGCAATGCTCTGCACGCTGATCATGACCGAAAACGTCGATGCCAACGGTGTTGCCCGTTACCCGGTCGGAAGCCTGCCGGTGATGGATCCGGAAACCGGCAAGACCCTGATCGATGAACTGGGCCGTCGCTCCTACACCACCTCGATCGCCTTTGGACCGAGTGTTGGGAAAAACATCGCCCTTGCTTACCTGCCCTCGGATTACTGCCAGGAAGGTCGCAAACTGATCGTGTCTTATATGGACGAGATCTACCCGGTCGAAGTCTATGGCATCGGCTACAAACCGATCTACGACCCGGAGAATCTCAAGCCGCGTAGTTAGGTTTTTAGCTCAGCCACAAATGAGAAAGACCCTGTCATCCGTGAGATGGCAGGGTCCTTTTTATTTGGTTGTGGGTAAACACTCAGAACTGGAACATGAGATCGCGCATTTGAATAAGGAGCTTGAGACTGTCCGCATTGGCCTGAACAAGGTCATCGAGGCCTTGGGCCCCGATGCAAGGTCTCACGAAATCCGTGCATTTTTTGACGACAAGTCAGAACAGATTCATCGTCTGAAGCTCGACATCTCCCGATGTGAACGGGAACTGGCCGAGACAACACTGTCCAAAAGCATCGACCGCATTGTCTCTCGCAACAACAAGTTGATCGCAAAGCTGCAAACCTGGTCACGCGATCCGGAGGCCATCGTCCCGCTGCGCCAGATCATCGATAGACTGACCATTCACGTCATCTGGAATGAGGCCGAGGAATGCTGGCAGCGAAGCTGCGAGGTGACGTTTGACTTTCCAGCAATCATCGCCGCCGACAAGCGACTTTCTTCCTGACCGGCAAAACGGCACACTTACTGCGATGAGCCAAAAACTTTGCTGTAAAGCCATGGACAATCGGCGACAGCCGGGGATCTTTTGCCGCGTGCGGCAGCATCAAGACGCATGTCCCGCAATCGCTTGCGACCGTCTTCCTCGGCAAGGTACAGTCTCTCATGCCCCCAGAAGCTGGGACCATCAAATGTCTCGTGTGGCTCCCAGGTCTTTGGATCAATAACCCGTCCGCCCCAACCATTCTCAACAAAGAAACCCGACGGGGAATTGGCATAAAACGACGTCATATAATCGTTTGTGTGCCTTCCGAGGGTGTAAGCCAACCTGCCCTCGTCAAGTTGCGCAAGGTCATACCCCTGACCAACATCGTCGAGGTTCTTGAACTCCACCATAAAATGGTGGAACCCTTGCTTCCCGGACCCGACCATTGCGAACGAATGATGCCTCTCGTTGACGTGGAAAAAATAAATACCGTAGGGACTTAAGCCGTAATCTGTTACCTGAAACCCCAGAAGATCACGGTAGAACGGTAGCATCACAGATACATCCTTCACATGCAAAACCGCATGTCCCATGCCCAATGGACCGGTGTTAAACCCTTCAATCGGTCTACCTGGCACAAAAGGGTCGTTTGCAATCATGGGCTTATAGACCAATTCGACCCTGTTACCCATAGGATCCTCAAACCAGATGAGTTCGGATACAAAACGACGATCACAAAGGGCGGACGATCCGATCCGAACCTCCAAACCAGCGGCATCAAGCTTCTTGGAATAGTCTTCCAAATCACGACGGCTCTCGACCTCCCAGCCAATAAAGGCCAGGGTGTCACCCCGCTCGTCAGAGACCAAGAGCCGTTGCTGACGATCATCCATTCTGAACGCAAGCGCCTTACCCCCGCGATCAAGCATCTGCATGCCAAGCAACTTACTTGCAAAGTCACCCCAATCATCAAGCTTACTTGAACGAATGCCCAAATAACCCAAGGCAGTTATAGCCATGTCGGTAGCTCTCTCTTGTTTCCTAATTTCAATGAAGGGGAGTGGCAGAATAAAAAGGACTCAAACTGTCGAAATACACTTTTGAGGACGTTTTCTGCCACCTGAGCATACAGATGCTACTTTAATAATGAGACATGCTGCGGTAGGGATCACCCCAAAGTACGCCCGCCATCAACGACCAGGTCAGAACCGGTGATGATGCTGGCTTCATCCGAGGCCAGAAACGCGACCGCATTTGCGATATCTGCCGGTTCGGGCAACCGATCAACGCAATGTTGCGCAAGAATGAACTCCAGCGCCTTTTCTTTCGAACCAAACCGCTTCAACAGCATGGCCTCGACAAGCGGCGTCCAAACCCAGGTCGGATGCACGGCATTCACCCGCACCTTGTAGCCGCTTTTTCCAGCACTAAACGCTGCATTGCGGGTCAGGGCGCGAACGGAAGCCTTGCTGACATTGTAGGGAATGGCATCCACACTGCCGACAAAAGCTGTGGTCGAGCCGATATTGACCACGGCCCCGCCGCCCGTATCCTTCATCACGCGGATTGCCTCGCGAGTGCCCAAGAACGTTCCGTCGACATTCACCTTCATGACGTGCTGCCATTCCTGGCTCGGCAACGCATCAATCGTATAGCTCCCGTCGCAAACAACACCCGCCGCATTCACAAGTACGTCGAGCTTGCCACTTTCACTGGTCACGCATTCCAAAGCATTTTTCCAGCTTTCTTCCGAGGTAACATCCAAAGCGAGAATTTTCGGATCCTTTAGTCCATCGAAAGCTTCCGCAACGCTCTTGGTTTTGTCTGGCACGAGGTCAGCAAGAAAGATTTTGCCCCCCTCCTCAGCAATCCGGCGACCAATAGCAGCACCAAGTGCACCGGTTCCGCCCGTGATGAATGCGGTCTTTCCATGAAATCTGTTCTTCATCTCGAAACGCCCTTAACCGACTTGCTGTTGGGTTGCGACTGGCTGCTCTACATGCGGAATATGTTCATTGATGATTCCGTTGCGCAGCATGCCGATCCCGGTAATTTCGACCTCAACCTCCATACCAGGCTGCAGATAGAGCTGTGGCTTGCGAAACTTACCGACACCACCCGGAGTACCTGTGGCAATCACATCCCCTGGCTGTAGCGTGGTTACGGTCGAGATATATGCAATCATCTCCGGGATCGAGATGGCCAAGTCATCCAGTCCTGTGTGCTGAACAACATTGCCATCGACACGTGTAGTAAGAGTTTGCTTGGTTATGTCACCGACTTCGTCTGCAGTGACGATCCACGGCCCTATGGAACCCGAACTTTCAAAGCTCTTGCCCGGCCAAAACTGAGTCGTATGGATCTGATAATCACGGATGGAACCTTCGTTCACACAAGTATATCCCGCGATATGGTCCATAGCACTGGCTTCATCAATGTGACGCCCCGGCTTGCCAATAATGACGGCAAGCTCACCTTCATAATCAAACTCATCACTGGCCTGCGGTCGAACGAGCGGTGTCTGATGCCCGACAAGCGAGGAAGGATAGCGGGTAAAAATTGACGGATGCTTCGGTTTGTCTCGCCCAGTTTCCTTGATATGGGACAGGTAATTCAACCCGACGCACAAAATCTTGTCCGGCGACGGAATCGGCGGCAGAAGCGTGACGGTGTCAAAGGAAACCCTCTCGCCAGCCCCTTTCAGTTCATTGATCGCGTCTGCGGCAAGGACCTGTTTAAGATCAGCAAACCTGTTCTTCAGTATGGCACCGGCATCAAGGATGTACGATCCCTCGACTGTACCAAAACTCGGCTGTCCTGCCGGAGAAATAAAAGACACAAGACGCATTCGTCTCTCCTTTTAGGTATCTTGATGTTTATTCGTGCACCCGGATCACGGGCGCTTTGAGGTATCTGAAAAACAGCCCGGAACTAAGCAGGCTGCTCGTTTTCCTTGGGCCAATGCGAGAGCAACATTTCTTCTGTTGCGCTGTAATGTCTCCGCAGGAGCTCGCAAGCATTGCCCACATCACGCGCCAGGACAGCGTCAAGAATATCTGCATGTTCCTGCTCGACATTCCTTGCGCTGCTGCCGGAGACTGAACCGGACGCGACGCGGTAAATCTCGGTTTCGGCTGCCAACTTTTCACAAATGTCGATCAGTGCCGGAACCCCGCATGCTTCGATCAGTTTGGAGTGGAAAGCACGATGGGCATTAAACCATTCGGGATTGCCATGGCTTTGGTTATCCGAGGTTCGTCGCTGCGTCCGGGCCAAGCGATGATGGGTCGCAAGAAGTTCCGTCTCCCACTCAACGCCTCCACGTTCAATCGCGAGTTTCAAGGCGAGTGTTTCGTTGTGGCAACGGATGAGCGTCAGATCACTGAGGTCTTCCCGATCAAGTTCCGGGACAGAAAACCCCTGGCCTATTGATGACGTAACCAGACGGTCACCACTCAGAAGGATCAGGGCCTCGCGAACGACAGTCGTACTTGCACTATATTGCTTACTCAGCACACTAGGTTGCAACCGCGTACCCGGTTTGATTTCACCTTCAAATATGCCCTGACGAATACGGCAATAAACGTCCATGGCGAGCGACTTTGAATCACCTCGTTTTGACATGGAATCCTGTCCCCAACTTGTTATTTTTATCGAATGTGCAACTATTCATTACTGACTTGCTTGTTCCGGAAGCCAAGTCACAAGATCCGGAAAGACCGTGATCAGCACAACAACAGCCAGTGCCAATGGCACGAAAAGAAAAACCCCGACAAACACGTCTTTGAGCGACACTGTCTGACCAATATTGATCTCCGGGTCCTGAGCCATACGGTGGCCGATAAACACCAGCAGTCCTACCGGTGGGGTCAGGATACTTATTTCTGCCATCAGCACGAGAAAAATGCCGAACCACATCGGATCATACCCGGCGGCGACCACAATCGGCATGATCAGCGGCACCGTTAAGAGCATCATGGCAATAGCATCCATAAACATCCCAAGAACGAGATAGAGCAAAATAAGAAGCGCGAAGAACACAAACAGATTGTCTGACATCAACTTCATGTTTGCCGACAGCCATTGCGCAGCACCAGTTACCGCAAGCAAACGACTTAAGATTGCGGCACCAATCAACAGGATCAAGACAGACCCGACCGTAGAAAGGGTGCTTCGTGCTGCTCCGGTCAACGACTTCAGAAACTGTTCTTTTTTTTGCGCTGCAAAGCAGTACAGAACCGCGCCGATTGCCCCGACAGAGGCACATTCAGTGACAGTGAGCAATCCACTGCCAAGACCGCCAAAAATGACCGCAATCAGAACAGGTACAGGCCATGCTGCCAGAACAATCTTTGTCTTCTCACCGAATGCCAAACTGTCTTCATCACCTGTTAAATGCGTCTTTGCACCTTTAACGCCCGCGCCAACCCACGCCGGTTTTGCCAAGGCTACGATGACGACGGTCAAAACATATGCAAGCGTAAGCAGAATGCCCGGAATTGTTCCGGCAAGAAGTTGTGGTCCGACCGGCACTTCAGCGAAACCAGCAAAGATGACCATCATGATGCTGGGGGGGATCAGTTGCCCGATTGTCCCCGCACTCAGAACCGAACCAACAGCCAGGCGCTTGTCGTAGCCATTCCGAAGCATTTCAGCAATTGCAATGCGACCTAGCGCATAAGTGCTGCCCACGGTTGATCCACTGATCGCACCAAGTCCCGCACCGGCTATATTTGTGGTCGCGGCCTGATTACCTGGCAACCAAAAGAACAATACCTTTGCCGCAGCATAGAGTTTGGTCGTAATGCCGGAATACCAAAGCATGAGCCCCATGAAGATGAACATTGGCAACACAATGAATGTAGAACTCGACGCTGTCGTAAACGGGGTCTGGGACAAAGTGGCGTCCAGCGCACGTTCACCCAGAACGGCATAAAGCCCGACAGAGCCCGATATCCCCATCGCAAGACCGACATTCACCCCAAGCCCCATGAGAGAGAACATCATCCCAAGAGCGACCAACGCCCTAAGTTCCCTTGGCATATCAACAAAAAACAGCCCACTGCAAACAAGAGCCACCAGCAGCAACAAAAGCACAAGAGCAACACCGTGCCACCGGCCCAGATTGCCTCTCGCATCCGTGCTTCCCGCGCCAAGAACCGTCTGAGACCTTGTATTCTTTGGAGTAATTCCGCGCATCACAGCGCCTCCGGATTTTCAGAATGAACAGAGTCACACCGTTTGGGATTCGACAAAGTGTCCACAAGTTGCCTTGCAATCACAAAAGCGAAACTCAGAAAGCCAAGCGCAACCACATACCGTACCGGCCATATCACGATCTTGTAGGCCCCGGCATATTCGCCATCCAACATGCTCTCATATGCCACCTGAAAGCTGAACCAACTGACGATCAACAGCCCTAGTACGGCGGCACATCCAGCAATCGCATCGGCAAGTTTCAGCGCATTTTCACCCAAATTCTCGGTCAGCATGGTAACGCGCACATGCTGATGGGTTCGGCCCGCCCACCAGATTCCGATACAAACCATCGGAACCATCAGCCAGTATTGAGAAACTTCCAGTACACCTGGAACCGGCAAATTAAACAGATTTCGCGACAACACATCGGCAAGTATCAGCAAGACAAGGGCATAAATGCAGAACGTACCGAGACGAACCAGCATCTGCCTGCAAATATCCAACGCGGAGCCACCGAATTTCTTCAGCCCTGATTTCATCAATTGCCTCACGGATCATTTTTAGCGAACCCAGGTTACCTTTGACCTAAGTTGAGTGGGGCGGCAAAGCCCGCCCCGTCTCATTAATCAATCCTGCGATGAAGCGTACGGCGTGACAATATCACTCAGGATACGTGCCTTAAGAGGTTGGAAATCAGGCAATTCTCCGCCTTTGGCCACAAAGTCGCCCCACGAGGTGTAATTCCCGTCAAACCCGAACTCCGCACTCAGGATGTCTTGCCATTTGGTGCGAAGCTCAGAGAGACGTGCAACCTCTGCTGCCGGATTTTCGACTTCTTCCGGACTATTTTCGGCGGCATGCTCGCGCACCTGATCATGATAGACGTCAATTTTGGCACGCATTTCTGCATCCGGTATCGTGTAGGCAACGCCAATTTCGACACTGTCTTTTGCGGCACGAAGTTGCTGTTTCAGCGCAGCTTCAAGAAGTTCGGCTGCATATTGTGCAGTTTCGTCCCATACGATTTCCTTCAGATCCGAAGGGAACGCATTCCAGGTATCAAGATTAAAGCCGTAAACAGCCTGCGCATATGCCGTCAGCCCCATGCCCAGGTTGAAATATTTTGCGTGATCGAAGAAGCCGTTGGCACCTGCATCAGCCAAGCCCCCCATCCAGCAATCGATCACACCGGACTGGAATGACTGATAAACCTCGGTAATCGGCAACGCCACAGGCGTCAAACCGATGTTCTGCGCTTCCTTGGTCCAGATCTCTCCTGCAACACGGCTACGCTTGCCCTCAAGGTCGGCCAAGGTGGCATTATCTTCCTTACACAAAACCCCATACGGCCCGGTAATCGAGAATGACGGCATTATGGCAAAGATACCCGCATCAAGCAGCTGCTGGTTATGCGCTTTGAGACCTGCGGTCCATTCGTAACCCGAAAGTGCCGTTGTCGCGACTTCAAGGATCGGATCGGAGATTGACGGGATCGCGAGACTTCCCTGCCATACGTCGACAGAGAACTTGGCCGCTTCGTAAGCTGGCAACACAAATCCAAAGTCGAACAGCCCGGAACCGAGCCCCGAGGTCAGTTCCTTTGCAGGAACAAGGCTGCCCGCATAGTAATATTCAAACTTCAGCTTTCCGTTACTTCTCTGCTCCAGCCTCTGTGTGTAGGCCTCCATTGGAGCCGTGAACCAACTATCAGGGCCGTACAACGATGCTACACGGAGCGTCATCGTATCCATCTCTGCCATGCTGTCTGCCTGAGCATGAGAAAAAGCAAAAAGCGATGCTGTAAGTGTCGCACCTGCAATCAAGAGCTTCATGTCTAGTTTCTCCCTAGGGTTTTCATCTTGGTTTTTCGAGATTCTAACGACCTCTGAACAATCGCTCATAGAATCGATTATTTTTTCAATAATCGATTCTTATCTTTTAAACCGATTTTCGTCAACCCAAAGATTTTGCAAACCGATTGGTCGCACCACTACCAAAGCCATAGCAACGCAACGAACCTGGCAAACAGGCTTTGGTCTGTTTGCAGAGAACAACTCCATCATCCCAACAGCCAAAGATGCAAAAGGCCCGCCTGCTGGCGAGTCTTTAACATTCTGGTTGCGGGGAGAGGATTTAGCTACGCCCTGCGTGCTTCGCTGAACCTGCGCAAAGCGACGCTTTTCTTGGTTTGAAGAAGAGGCTCAAAACGCCCGCTCCCACCTACCAGACATTAAAAAAGCCCGCCACGAGGGCGAGCTTTTCTAATGTTGGTTGC
>NZ_JAAVKI010000006.1 GCF_011806525.1 Thalassospira sp. HF15
GCACCGATGGCCATGGAGGCAGCATCGTCGCGGGCCGAAACAACACGGGTACCAGAAGACAGTTTGGAAAGGGAACGAGTCGCCATCTCATCGGATGCCGACAAGTTACGGTGCGCAACGTTCGCTGCATAGTTGGAAATAATATTAAGAGCCAAGATTTTTCTCCTACATGGATACTTCAGCAGGGGGTGCCTGCTGATTTGTTCCCGACTAAATGTCGGCAACTTCTCTACGAGCACTTTGATCGCAAAGAAAGTCGGATTATAACCTGCACCGTAGGTTGGGTATTGTCCAGAAAAAAATTAACTGATTGTTAATTGGTGATTTCAACATCTTGTCTGATCTTTTTGAAAGACGTTTGACGATTACTATCGTTTTCCGGGTGACGAATTACATAGTTCAAAGATTAGAAGCGCTAAATTTCGGATGATATGCAGGAATGATTCCCGCGATAAAAAAAGAGGGCGATCCAAAGATCGCCCTCGTAAAATTCCCCAAAATGAGAAATTCTTACCCTTGTAGCAGACGCAGCAGGTTCTGCGGCATCTGGTTTGCCTGTGCCAGCATGGCGACACCCGACTGAACGAGAATCTGCTTTGACGTAAAGTTCGTCATCTCAGAGGCAACATCCAAATCAAGCAGTGTGGAGCGTGCGGATTCTGTGTTTTCCTGGGTGGAGGCGAGGTTCTGAGCCGCAAAATCCAAACGGTTCTGATAGGTGCCGATGTTGGCACGCGAACGCTGGAGATCGTCAATTGCACGTGAAACCACCTCAACCGCACTCTGGGCGTTTGCGGCAGTATCAATGGCATTGTCGGTTAGGTCGGCGATACTCGTCTCTGTGCCTGCTGAACCACCACCCAGCGTGTCAGAGTCAACTGCTGTAAATGAGATGGCGAGGCGGTCATTTGCGGTGTTTCCTGCCCCAACCTGGAAGTCGACTGTTTGCTGCAATTGCTGCCCGTTATCGGCTGCCATGGTGACGATGTTACCGGTCGCCGAGTTAAGGCCGCTACCATTAAAGTCAGTTGCGGTGCCGAAGTCGGATGCACCGGTGTTGTCACCGCGGACGGTAGCAACCGAGGCCGAGAAGTTGGTGTTGACCGTAAAGGTCAGACCCAGTTCATCGAAATTCAAGGTGGCATTGTCGCCAGCACTGATTGCCGTGGTGCCGCCTGTGCGGTAATCGGTGATATCAATCGACTGGGTACGGTCAGCTGCGCCATCAATGGTGCTGGTAACGGTCATGATGACCTGATCACCTGCGGCGTAATTGATGTTCACTTCAAAACTGTTATCGGTAACTGTGTTCGTGTTGGTGTCAGTTGCCCAGTAGTTGTTGTCAGTTATGTTGAAGTTGTCAAAACCGTTGACTGGAACAAGAGCTTCACCAGAGCCGGCAGCAGCTAGATCACCAAAATCAAGGGCAACGTCGCCACCATCACCGAGCAGCTGAATCCCGTTGAAGTTGGTCGAAGAAGCGATACGGTCAATTTCTTCGCGAAGCTGAACAAACTCGTCGTTCAGGAAGCCGCGTTCAGTATCGGACAGGTTGCCCGAGGAGGCCTGAACGGCCAATGTTTTCATGCGGACCAGAATGTTATCAATGGTTGCCATGCCACCATCGGCAATCTGGAGCATCGAGTTGGCCTGGTTAACGTTAACCGTTGCGGTTTTAAGAGATTCTGTCGTTGCATTCAGACGTGCACCGATGGCCATGGATGCAGCATCATCACGTGCCGAAACAACGCGGGTACCAGAAGAAAGTTTTGCAAGCGATCGCGTCGCCATCGTGTCCGAAGCAGTCAGGTTTCGATGGGCGACGTTCGCTGCATAGTTGGAAATAATATTAAGAGCCATTTTATTCCTCCTACACGGATAAGATAGAATGGCTCAGGCCATTCAATCTTTCGGCGACATTGCCTTGCGGAACGTTAAAGCAATGCGCGTGCCAAGCTACTAGGCAAAAATTACAGGTCATGCTGCACAGAGTATTTTTCGTTGGGTAAGATGTGCTGCCAGGCTACCTGCCGTGCAGTGTCAACAAGAATGGGTGCGCGCAAATTGGTCGACATCGTAATGCCCTGACCACCGGGAGCGCTACGAATGGTGACAACCATAAGGATCGCCATATCCGCACTTTCGATGGCCAAGCTTTTTTGCGCAGCCAGCAAGTCCTTTTCTGCGTAAACGCCACTTTCCATATTGTACGGCGCAACGATGAAAGACAGGCTTGCATCTGTCAGGCTTTGATAAAGCTTGAACTGATCGAGCGATGTGTTGGGGATGTTTGCCAGTCCGAAGACATGGTGTTCCGGAAAGCCGAGAAGACCGACAGGCATGTAAATGCCTTTATCCCAGCTGAACTCGATGTCGCCGAAGCGTGTTTCCACGACAACGGATTCTGGTGTTTCATTCTCGGCGACGTTTTCGGTTTCCATTCCCGCAATTCTCCGACGGTCGAAAGGTTCTGTCGTGCATACTACTTAAAGTATCACCCTGACAAAACAGTTAATGACGCAATACTATCTATATCACAATCAACGCAAATAGTTAGCCAAAGATAAATCTGCGGCGCGCGAGATGGAAATAAAGCTTGCTTGCAAGGCTGTCTCGTATTGGCCCAGTTCCGCAAGTGTCAGAGGAACGTCAACGGTTTCGATATCGCTGATTGCTTGTGCAGCAAAAACCTTGAAGTCCTGGTGGCGTTCTTCGAAGCGCTCCACATTTGCGATATCAAGGCCGATCTGTCCCTGAACGTTCGGGAGGTCATTAATTGCGTCGTTAATAAAACCAAGTGCAGTCGAAAGTGCATCCTGATTTTCGGTGCTTGCAGCAATACCAAGACCCTGGACCAGTTTCTGGAATGCCGGATTATCAGCCAGAATACCATAGGAAACGTCATACTGCTCGTCGACACGCAGCTCCATGATCTGATGATCACCGCTATAGTAATCTGCGTCAGGACGCGGATTACCGATTTTCTCCATGCCAAGTGTGGAGAGCAAATCGCCTGCACCGGTTTCAGTAATGGTAATCGAGCCATTGCCGACATTTTCGATATTCAAAAGTGGCGTGCCTTCACCGCCAAGACCGCGCAGAGTTGCAATCGCGCGGTTGGTCGTGACGTTGTTAATGGCGTCCATGATGTCGCCAATATCGTCGGTTGCCGCGTTATAGTTGACGGTCGAGGTCGAGCTATTGCCATCAATATCGGTGCTGACGATCTGGATCTGACCAGTCGTGACACCAAGTGATGCCAAGGTCGTCGTTGTCGTCAACGCTCTATCAAGATCACTTAGATAATTGTCCGGTGCGCCAATCTTTTCGATATCAACAGCCGGTTCTTCGGAGCGTCCACCAGCAAACAGGTACCGTCCATCAAGGTTGGTATTGAGCAAATTGGCAATCTGTTGCAATGCCTGATCAGCTTCATTGCGGATGTTGACATCATCGGCCTGCTGAGCGGAGCTTGCCTGAATCAGCAGCGTTTTCATCTCCGTCGCAATGGTCAGCATGCTGTCGACAGCCGTTTCCATGCTTTGCAGGCGCAATTTGCCCTGCGTCGTATTGCGAAGATACTGTTCCGTGCGGGAATACTCGCCCTCAAGATTGAGCAAGCGCTGTGTACTTTCTGCGATACCGGCGTAGTTTCGAGACTTATAGCCGCTCGACGCCTGGTTCTGAAGGTCAGTTACACGCGATGCGTTTCGGAGCGCAAGGTCCGAGAGCAATGTGTGGTTCGTATAGGTCGCGACACGAGTTACCATGACAGCCTCACTTTACAAGCGTGCAGTTTAAACTGCATTGAGCAATGCATCAAACATTTCATCAACCGTGGAGATCACCCGCGCGGTTGCCGTGTATGCACGCTGAAAAACAACCAGATCAGACATTTCCTCATCAAGGTTGACGCCAGCCTCGTTCTGGATACGGGTGTTGAGGTCAACGACAAGGTTGTCCTGGAAATCAAACGAACTTTCAGCAACACGGGCCTTGGTCGCCGCCGTTGCGACGATACCTGCGGCATAATCGGTCAGGGATGTACGCTCGCCTGACAAACCGTCGGTTGCTTCAAAGTCGATATCGCTACGCTCGAAAGCGTTACTGATCGAGTTTGCAGCAGAGTTGTCGCCCTCGTGGACACCAAAATTGATGCCAAGACCCAGAACAGTCGTAAGAGCGTCCGCATTTGGAAGTCCGTCATCAGAGAAATAGAACGGATCGCCATCAGCGTCGATCACATGCAGTTTATACCCACCAAGCTGACTGTCGAATTTTACTTCAGCAGTGATGTTGTTGTCGGTCAGAGTGGCGCTGTTGTTGATCGCATCTGCAATATCCTGCAGCGACGTGTTGGTGTCATAGTTGATATTAACGTCGGTAAAATTGCCACTTACGGTCAACGTATAGTTAAGCGGTGGCGGAACAGTTGGGCCTATGCCGTTAATCGCTGCATCCGGGTCAACGACAGCGTTCGAAGTATTATAAGTATCCGCGTTCATCTGTCCGCGCACGATGCGGGACGGATCATTCTTGATCGATGCTGCAACGTCCATGTTCCCTGAAAGCGAAGGGCGATCTTCGGTGAAACCGATTTTTGAAGACATCGTCCCGGAGTCAGTGACAGTCATGTTCGCATTGTATTCGATAACAAGACGATAGCGGTCACCGTCTTCGACAATGAAGGCTGCTTCTTCTGAGGCGGCCGCTGTCATGCCTGCCCCCTGAAGGGCAGTACGAATGCTGTCACGGACGTCTTCAAGTGAGTCTGTTGCGGTGTAGTTAACCGTGATGCCAGCACCGGCCAGAACGCCGGTACCTGCTGTTAGTGTAAATGAACTGGCCGTTACGCCGAGCGCATCGGTCGAACTGCTTTGCGCTGCAGACGTAATCGCGTCCGAGCGTTTGGTGGTCGCAATAAAATCATTCAGGCCAAAATAGTGCGATGCGCCCTGTTGGCGACCATCGCTTAGCGTGATCTGGCTGTCCATCTCGTTGATAGCGACCCGATTGCCATCTTGGCCCTCAATGACCAATCGATTGTCAACCAGGGATGCTGTCAGATAGGCGCTTGCATCCGATGCGTTAATCGCATCAACAATGCCCTGAACCGTTGCCGGTGTTGTCGGCAGGTCAATATCAGCCCAACTGTCACTGGCAACAAGGTCACCATTCTGATCAAGGGCGGCAACGCGAAAGGCCCCGGTTGCGGTCAGCGGGTCGCTGCCGTCAACTGTACGTGTACCCGAAAGGTTGGCGGGTGGCGGGAAGGAGGTGCCTTTGTTGTGTTCCTGATTGATGGCATCGCGCAGTTCACCTGCCAGCTCGTTGATCTGATCATTCAGAGCCGGAATTTCGGAATCTCGCATCTCAAACAGGCCCTTGAGGGTCCCGGTACGCAGCGTGTCAGTGATGTCTTCACCGTCAAGCGAAACGCCTGAACCACCCGTGCCGGGTTCAAACCCGGCGGTCTGGGTAAAGGTAAGTTCGTTGGGGGCACGATCCAGAAGCGTGTTTGCGCCTGCTGCTGAATAGACAACGATCGAACCGTCGCTACGGCTGAAGGTCGTAATGTCGATAATTTTGGCAAGCTGATTCAGTTTCTGATCACGCTGATCTTCAAGTTCTGTGGTCGGCTGTCCAAGGTTGTTCAGACGGATAATGCCGCTATTGAGCTCAGAAATCTGGTTGAGCAACGTGTTTGCCGAATTTACTTCATCGGTGATCTGATCATCAATGTCATCACGCAGATCCTGAAGCTGGCTTGAGAGCTTCTCGAATGATTCCATGACCTGGATCGCGCTTTCGATGGCTTCGATGCGCGGAGAATTCTGATCTGGCGTAACGCCCAGTTGCTCAAAGGCATCGGCCAAATTGTTGATGCGTTGACTGATCGCAGCGTCAGACTGGGTGGTGCCAAAAAGGGTCTGGACGCGCATGAAGAATTCGTAGCGGGCTTCTTCGCGACCGGCTTTACCCAGTTCGCCGCGCATTTCACGTACCAGGCCTTCATTGACGTTTCGATAGATGTCCGCAACCTGAGAGCCGGCACCGATACCGTCAAGTGTCAGGGTTTCCTGACCGGCGATCTTCTTGGAATAGCCTTCGGTATTCACGTTCGAGATGTTCGAAGACGTGATCGCAATACGGGCTTGTGCCGTGTTAAGGCCGGAGATCGCAGTATTAAGTGCCTGAGTAAGTGACATGATACTTGCCTTTACCCTTAAAGCGTTTCGTTGACGCTATAGGCGCCACCAGATTTGTTTATCGTACGACCATACCCCCCCAGCGAAGCCTTGCTGGTCGTTGCCGAGCGGTTATAGGTCGTGCACTCTTCCTTGGACTTTTCATTGACCGCGCGCACGATCGCCTGGACCACGCGTTCGTTGGTTTCCTTGGCAGCCTGCAGGGTCGTCATGTTGCGCCGTGCGGCTTCCTGGAATTCGGCCTGCAGTTCACGCAGTTCTTCGCGTTCGTCTTCGGACAGGGCGCGAAGTTCCTTGCCACGGCTGCGCAGTTTGACAACCAGTTGTTCATACTGCATCGACAGGGCAGATTTTTCCGACAGGAACTGCTCATATTCGTTTGATGTCAGGCTGCGCAGCTCGTTTGACTCGCGCTCCAACAGGGACAGAAGGTCATATGTGACGCTTTTAAGTTGGGTAACCAGCTCTTCGGTGGTCATTTTCATCCCTCCTGGACTTTGAGGATTTCACGTGTAACGGCATCTGCAATTCCGATGCCACCCGCACGGGTCATTTCTTTGGCGTATTCATCAACCAGCATGGAGCGCATCATCGTCTCGCCATGCCCGCCGCCAAACATTTCGTTGGTTTCAATCCCGGAAAACATGTGGCTGAGCATCTGGCCAAGGAACATGGATTCAAATTCCTCGCCGGCCTTGCGTGCCTCTGCTTCGGTCTTGATATGCCCGTCGGTCAGTGAGTTCATCCGGGCGGCGATGTTGTTTTGTTTGCCGTACTGTGCGCTGGCCTGCGCCTGCGCCATGATTGCGGCAGATCCGTCGGTCATCATTACATCACCTCGATTTCAGCCTGAAGTGCACCAGACGTCTTGATGGCCTGAAGAATGGTGATCATGTCGCGCGGACCAACGCCAAGGCTGTTAAGACCGTTCACCAGTTCCTGAAGGCTGACACCACCATCCATGATACCAAGCTGGTTGTCTTCGCCTTGATCAACCTCAATGTTGGTTCGATCAACCGTTTGGGTCGTGCCCGCCTGCGCAAACGGTGAAGGCTGCGATACCTGCGGGGTTTCCGTTACACGAATTGTCAGGTTGCCTTGGGCAATCGCTACACGGTTGATGCGGACATTTTCGCCCATAACAATCGTGCCGGTGTTTTCATCAATCACGACACGGGCGATCTGATCTGGTTCGACACGAAGCTGTTCGATATCGGTCAAAAGGGCGACGATATTTTGGTCATAGCGGTCCGGGATGTTCAGGCGCACCGTGCCAGGATCGCTTGCGCGGGCCGCAACTTCGCCAAGATAGGCATTAATTGCATCGGAGACGCGGCGTGCGGTGGTGAAGTCCGGGTTGCGCAAAACAACCGACATGTCCTGCATTGAATTCAGGTTAAAGTCGATTTCGCGTTCAACAATGCCGCCATTGGCAATACGTGCCGAGGTCGGGACACCCTTGACGATGGTTTCGGCATTACCGCCGGCCGAGAAGCCACCAACCGCCAAATTCCCTTGCGCAACCGCATAAACTTCGCCGTCGGCACCGACCATCGGGGTGACAAGCAGTGTGCCGCCCTGAAGGCTTTCGGCAGTGCCAATCGCACTGATATTGACGTCGATGCGCGATCCCTGGCGCGAAAATGGCGGCAGGGTTGCGGTTGCCATAACTGCTGCGATGTTATCGGATTCAAGATCTTCGATCTGGTCGCGCACGTTAATGCCAAGGCGTTCAAGCATCGCCACCATGCTTTGACGGGTAAATTCTGCATCACCCAGATCATCGCCGGTACCATTCAAGCCAACCACAAGACCATAGCCAACCAGCATGTTGTCACGTACGCCCTCGAAATCGGCGATGTCCTTGATACGTGATTGTGCATGTGCAGGGGTAAGCTGCATCAGGGCAAGCATTCCCAGCGCGAGCGTTGCGAGCGCATTGCGTGCTATTTTGCCAAGACCTGTGATCATACTCTTACTTCCGCTTTTACGTTGAATGCATGGCATCCGGTAAATGAGGCGATTGATCGGATTAATCGCGTTTGCAAACTTATTTGCGAAAACCGTGCCAACTGAGGCTTTCTGCAGGTACAAAGCTACGAGAGCCGCAGGACCGCAGAAATCTGGTCCTTTTTTGAGGGGGCGCAGTAGTTTTCGGGATGCAATCGAGACAACCCGGCATTTTTTTCCCGTTGCGCCTCCAGCGCGATTGAGGGAGACTCTCGTCTGAAAGTCATGTTGATGGTGTTCCATCAATGCCTTTTATGGCTGACGCCAGCATGTAATATATGCCCTGCATATGTTCATTGAACGCGTCTACAACAACTGAGCGGAAACGGATCATGAAGGTTAGCGGTTCCAAGGCGACTGGAGCGGGGGCAACTTCCCGCAAAAAATCTTCCGGTACGTCTGGCGGAAGCGGTTTTGCCGATGCCATGCGTTCGCTCGACTCTTCTGGTGATGCAGGTGGGGCGGCTGGTGTTCACAGTAGCGGGTCTGTCAGTGCGCTTGATGCGTTGCTTGCGCTTCAGCAAAGTGGGGATGCGCTGGATTCGCCAAAAAAGACGGCGATGCTTCGCGCCAAAAGCATGCTGGAACAGCTGGAAGCCGTGCGCGACGGTTTGCTATGTGGTCAGCTATCACCTGCACGCTTGCAGCAACTGGTTGGTTTGCTTGATCAGCAGCGTGAAACGATTGATGATCCGGAACTTACTGCTGTTCTGGACGAGATTGATCTGCGCGCCCGGGTCGAGCTGGCGAAACTGGAAGTTTCCGGCCTGATCTGACTGTTAAATTTACAGTGTTATTTTCTGAAAAATCGCAGATTTCTGCGGTGTTGAGGGGTGATTGACAATTATTTGTTCAATCGGCTTGCACCGTTGGCGTGCGCCATCTATATTGCCGCGCGATCGATGAGTCCTGTATAGAGGGCATACATGACTATCACTTTACCACCAGACTATCGTCCTGCTGAGGACGAAGAGTTCATGAACCCGCGTCAGCGGGAATATTTCCGGCAGAAACTTCTGACCTGGCGGGCAGAACTTCTGCACGAATCTTCGGAAACATTAGCGAACCTGCAGGATGGCGGGCTTCAGGAACCGGACCTTACCGACCGCGCGTCGGCCGAAACGGACCGGGCACTTGAACTTCGTACTCGTGACAGGGCGCGCAAGCTTATTTCAAAAATTGATGCTGCTTTGCGTCGAATTGAAGACGGATCATACGGTTACTGTGAAGAAACCGACGAGCCGATCAGCTTGAAAAGACTTGAAGCTCGTCCGATTGCGACCCTGAGCATCGAAGCCCAGGAACGCCACGAACGGATGGAGCGCACACGTCGCGACGATTGATCGCGCCGGGTGGAAAAAAATACTTTGGATCTGGCTTGGCCGGTCCACGTCATGCAACGACATGACATTGTGGGAGATTACTGGTTAGGGATAACCAAAATCAAAAAAGCCCGGCCTTCTGGCCGGGCTTTTTCCTTTGGGGCTGTCAATTTACGTCAAAGGCCACCCGAAGGTGGCCTTTGACTGACGTTGCGTGAGGTCAACCGGAACCCGGAAAACGGGATTGAACCACACTGCTTCGCTCGATTTAGAACGGCAGAATAATGTCGAGAACTTCGCTGCCATAGCGCGGTTGCTGAACATCGGAAATGGTTCCGCGGCCGCCGTATGAAATACGAGCCTCAGCAATCTTGTCATAGTCAACCTCGTTAGCCGAGCTGATGTCGGCTGCACGAATGACGCCGGCAATTTGAACTTCGCGGATCTCGCTGTTTACACGAATTTCCTGACGACCATGAATGACATAGTTTCCGTTTGGTAGAACCTGAATAACGATGGCCGCAACCCGAAGGCTAATTGCCTCGGTGCGATCAAGCGTGCCATTGCCGCGGTTTGACGTGTTGCTAGACATATTAAACGCATTGGTCGGATCAATGCCTTCTGGCAGAACTTTTGTTAGTTCTGACTCCAATCCAAACAAGTTCGGCACGCCGAGGTCTTCAGTGTTGGTACGTGCTCGCAGAGTATTGTTAGACAGATTGGCGTTGTCTGACATTTCGACGACGACAGTGAGGATATCACCAACCTGGTTGGCACGCTGATCCTTGAAGAAAGATCGGGCACCAGCACGCCACAGCGAATTCGGGTTGCGCTCTGCGACCTGCGGGGCAGGCATCGGCAAGCTCACCGGGCGATAGGATTCTGACTGGGTCGGGTTGTCTATGCTTGAAAGCTTCGGTGGTTCACCGACTTCGGAAAGTCGTTTCATTGCGTTGCAGCCTGACAGCAGTGCAGTGGCACCGATAAGGGTGCTGACAAGCGCGAAGCGCCGCCATGATATCTGTACATTTTTACCGGGCATGAATTCCTCCTGGGTTCCTAACCGTTATTAACGCAAGGACCGTGCCAGTTATGAGGCGGTAAAAGAGGAAAAGCTTGCCGGGTTGTGTCGAGTTTCGTCGTGCAGATTATTGTGACATGGCGGGCAGGGCGCGGACTTCATTTTCGGCAACGACTTCGACCTGAATGGTCTTGTTGCTGGACTGGTTGACGACGCGGATGACGTCACCCAATGATCCGTCTTCCATGGCCTTGCCACGCGCTGTTAGCGACATGTTCGCTGTAACCAGACGAATGATCACAAGTGATCCACGCCGGACCAGAATGGGGTTGCTCAAATCCCTGAACATCAGCGGCTCGTTGGGGTTGCTGGGTCGTGTGACTTCCTTGCCAATGACATCATTGATGTCACGAATGGCCCCGGCCGGTACCCGTTCAGATCGAAAATCGCGATATTCAACCTGATCGGCACGAATGACAGATCCGCGTGATACCGGTTCGACCAATACCGGCACACTTGTCAGCGGGTAATATTTGCCGCTGATCCGATAGGTACGCTGTTGGGCCGTTTGAGCGCCGGTGGTGACACTGGCGACAAAGCGCTGGGTGCGTGAATTGATTTCAAGCGCACTTATATCAACGCTATTGCGTGCATCGACGGGGAGATGGATCTGAAAATTGTCACTCGACAGGTCGACCGTGAACGGGCGCTGAATACCGTGATCCACCAGTGAAACTTCGACTGCATCGCGGATTTCATCAATGGTAATAACCTGACTGGCCCTGGTAACCAGAACCTGATCTGCGGTGGTGCGCGGTCGCCATTCAATATTGTGACGCTGCGCAATGCCGTAAAGCCAGCGATAATCAAGAATGGTCTGTCGCCCGGGCTGGGGCGCATGCGCCACGGCAATATCTTGCTGTTGGGGATCAATACCGGAAAACAGATCGCCCAAGGTCACATACTGACCTTCGACCAAGGCATCCGGTTTGAGGAAGATAGAAGAAGTCGTCTGCTGATTGTTTGGCAGGTTGCTGCCTTGCGATGATTGCGCCTGAGCGCTCTCTGACAAAAGGGGCAGAGATGCAAGTGCGGGCAATATCGCGAGCGCAAGGATTATGTTCTTTATCTTCATCCGCCTACTATACCACGGAACGGTATACATCGCGTAAATACAGTTTGCGCAAGTTCGCGTGTCATCGAACCGCGACTTGCGCAAACGAAAAGCCTTTTCACACGCTGCTATTAACGCAGGTTGCTGACGGCGCTCATCATTTCATCCGTCGTCGAGATGGATTTGGAGTTCATTTCATAGGCACGTTGTGCCTTGATCAGGTTGGTGATTTCCTGAACCACGTTGACGTTAGAGGATTCAAGATATCCCTGCTGAACCGTGCCATAGCCGACATCGCCCGGAGCGCCGACATTGGCCTGGCCGGATGCTTCGGTTTCAAGGAACAGGTTGTCGCCCAGCGCATTCAGGCCGGGCGGATTGATAAAGGTCGCAAGCTGGATCTGGCCCAGGTTCTGAAGGGCAACCTGACCATCAATCTCGGCAAAAACTTCACCGTTGGCGTTGATTGTGACCGAGCGGGCATTGTTCGGAACCGTGATGCCCGGTTGAACAGCAAAGCCATCCTTGGTTACCAATGCGCCGTTGGCATCAAGTTTGAGCGTCCCGTCTCGGCTATATGCCGTCTCACCGCTTGGCAGGTCAATCTGAAGGTAGCCGCGGCCCTGAATGGCGATATCAAGCTCGTTCTCGGTCATGGTCAGCGACCCCTGACCCATGTAGCGACCAATCGCGGCGGTTTTAACACCAAGGCCAACCTGAACACCGGTCGGGACAATGGTGCCGGTATCGGAGGACGGCGAACCTGCACGGCGCAGATCCTGATACAGCAGATCCTGGAATTCTGCGCGCTGACGCTTGTAGCCGGTGGTGGTCATGTTGGCGATGTTGTGGGAGGTAACGTCCACGTTGGTGGACTGTGCCTGCATGCCCAAAGCGCCGATATCAAGTGACCGCATCTGTCTTCTCCTTCGATTGCGCTAATGCTGCGCGAATATTCCGTGTTATCTGCTGGGCCGCTGCCGTTTAGGCGCGGACGTCACCAAGTTTGTTGATCATGTTGCGCATACGCTCGTTCTCGCTTTCAAGGGAACGGCTGACCGATTGGTATGTGCGCAGAACGTCAATCATCTGCGTCATCGCGCTGATAGGGTTGACGTTGGATTTTTCAAGCGCCCCCTGGACGATGCCCGGGTTTTCAACCAGTTCGACCAGGTCCTGATTGTTTTCGTCTTCCGGAGCCTGATACAGGGTGTTGCCGGTCACGGTCATTTCCTGAACGTTCTCGACAGTGACCACCTGCAGTTTGCCAATCTGACCAATATCGGTGGATATGGTGCCATCACCCTTGATCTCGATCTGGCCGTCTGCCTCGTTGAAGAACAGCGGCTGACCGGCGTCGCTGAGAACAGGATAGCCATCATTGGTGATCAGTTGGCCGCCCGGATCGAGTGAAAAGTTGCCCGAACGGGTATATTGAACACCTGTCGGGGTTTCGATCGCAAAGAACATGTCCGGCCGGCTCAGAGCCACATCAAGCGGACGGTCGGTATGTTCGATGGTGCCGACGGTGGTATTGCGATACTGGGAGATGTCCTGAACCAGGGAGATTTCGCGTTCACCACGGAACGGCGCATCCTTGTTCTTGGCAATCCAGTCGGTGAACATCATGCGCTGTTCTTTGTAGCCGGTCGTATTCATGTTTGCCATGTTCTGCGACAGGTTATTCATCATGCTGCGCAGCGTCTTTTGACGGGACAGTGCAATATATGAAACGTTTTCCATGGTCGAATTTCCCTTTCAGGACTGTAACTTGACCCAAAGGAATGCGATCTGCGTGCCAGTTTTGTTAAACAATTGATTTTAATAGGGTAAAATGATGTTCGGCATTTGTTGCCGGGCGTATTTTCAAGCGAATTGGTAGAAAGTGCCGCAAAAACGACAAAGCGCCGGAAAAGGATTGCCGGGATGGTTGGACAGGATACCGCTATCAGGCAATTTATTCCGGTTGGGATGGTGCGGGCTGTTGTTTTAAGCCGTGGGGCTAAACATATGGCGCAAATATGCGAAAATTTCCGCCTGCCGCAAATCGCCAGTGGACGGAAACGCAACAGATTTTTAACGTGATAGCGTTATGGCTTTTAATCCGGCACAGTGTTTGCTGGATCAGGAAGACAGAACTTTAACCGCAGGAATTCGCGAAGCGATGGGTGACGACGTCGACGAAATAGAAATGGACGAAGGTGGCGGTGGCGGTCGCAGCAAGAAAATGCTGATCGTGGTCATTCTGCTTGTGCTGCTTTTACTGGGTGGCGCTGCTGCAGCGTATTTCACAGGCTTGCTTCAGCCGGTGATTGACATGCTAACCGGAGGCGGTGGCGCGCAGACCGAAGAGGTCATCACCGAAGATTCCATCGAAGATGCACCGGGTGTTCCGGAAAATGTCGGTTTCGTGGATCTGCCGGAGATTCTGGTCAATCTGAATACGGGCGGAGGAAAGCAGAGCTACCTTAAAATCCGGGTTAGTCTTGAAGTTGCCGATCAGGCAATGCTGCCGCAGGTCGAACAGATGATGCCGCGCATTGTCGACAACTTTCAGGTCTATCTTCGTGAACTGCGTCCCGAGGATCTTTCAGGCTCCGAAGGGATGTTCAGACTGCGTGAAGAACTTTTGATCCGGGTGAGTGCTGCGGCAGAGCCCGCAAAAATAAACGACGTTTTGTTCAAGGAAATGCTGGTACAATAAGCTTGTAGCAGCCCGAATGCCAAATTCAGGAAGCAATCGCTGATGGCTGATGATGAAGATGATGATGCTCTCGCCGCTGAATGGGAAGCCATGGCGGGCGGCGATGACGAGGATGGAGACGACGGCGGCGAGGACATGGCCGCCGAATGGGAATCTATGCTCGGCGATGATGATGATGGCGACGAAGGTGGTGACGGCGGCGATGATATGGCCGAAGCCATGGGCGGCGGTACATCTGCGCGCGTTCTGAATCAGGACGAAATTGACAGTCTGCTTGGCTTTGATGACGGTTCGGGTGCCGGAGATCAGTCTGGCATCCAGGCGATCATCAACTCGTCAATGGTGGCCTATGAACGACTTCCGATGCTTGAAGTCGTCTTTGACCGCCTTGTGCGCATGATGTCGACGTCCTTGCGTAACTTTACCTCTGACAACGTCGAAGTCTCGCTTGATAACATCCTGTCTTTGCGTTTTGGCGATTACCTGAACTCGATCCCGCTGCCGGCAATGCTTGGCGTTTTCAAGGCAGAGGAATGGGATAACTACGGGCTGCTGACAGTTGACTCAGCGCTGATTTATTCCATCGTGGACGTTCTGTTGGGCGGGCGACGTGGTACGGCGGCAATGCGTATCGAAGGCCGTCCCTACACGACGATTGAACGGAACCTTGTTGAACGCATGATCCATGTGGTTCTGGGTGACCTTTCCGCGGCGTTTGACCCGCTGAGCCCGGTGACCTTCCGGTTTGAGCGCCTTGAAACCAACCCGCGTTTCGCCACCATTGCCCGTCACGCCAACGCCGCCATCGTTGCCAAGTTGCGCATCGATATGGAAGACCGCGGTGGGCGGCTTGAGCTGCTGATCCCATATGCAACGCTCGAACCGGTTCGTGAACTTCTGCTGCAGATGTTCATGGGTGAGAAGTTTGGTCGTGACTCTATTTGGGAAAACCACCTCGCAAACGAACTTTGGCAGACCCATGTTAATCTATTGGCTGTCCTTGACGAGCAGATCATGGCACTGGGTGATGTCATCAACCTTGAAGTTGGTAACCGACTGGTTCTTAATACTGGTCCGACCTCGCCGGTCGAGGTTCGCTGCGGGGATGTGCCGTTGTTTAAGGGGTTGATGGGCCGCAAGGGTGACAGGATCGCCATTCAGGTTCGTGATCGTGCGCGCATAAACGAGGAAGATAGCTGATGGACTTTGCGTTCTATCTGGATCTTGTGATGATTGTTTTGCTGGTGGCAACGATCATCTATGCGATCATACTGAACCGCAAGCTGGCGGCCTTCCGGCGTAGCCGCGAGGATATGCAGAACTTCCTGACCGCTTTCAATGCGGCCAATGAACGCGCGGAAACCTCGATCACGGCGCTTAAGGAAATGGCTGAGCAATCTGGCGAAAAGCTGCGCGAGGATATTGAAAAGGCTGGCGCGCTGAACGAAGACCTCAGCTTTATGGTTGATCGCGGCGAAAGCATTGCCAATCGCCTTGAAAAGGCGGCGCGCGATGCCAATTCGGCACGCCGCACATCCGGAACGGCAGGTGGGGACGTACAACCGTCCTCGTCTGCCGCAGACAGTGCAAAATCTGCAGGTGGTGCCAGTGCCGGTCTTGGTCGCATGATGGGTGCTAAGAACCGTGATGACGTAATTGATGATCGCGACCGTGTCGGTGTTGAAACCCGGGCCGAAGAACTCGCAGCCAGAATGGTCGGTGAGATCGAACGCGGATCAAGCGGACCGGTTGATGACGGATATGAACGCGACGAACCTGCGCGCAATGGTGGCGCACAGGGCAGCCGGGCAGATGTATCTGATCCCTATGATCAGGACGAGGATGCCGGGCGTTCGGAAGCAGAGCGTGAATTGCTGGCTGCACTTCGGTCGGTTCGATAAGAAGTCGGAAACGGTGCCTTTTGCATCGCTTCCGGCCTTGAGATTATGAGTTTTCTTTTTATCTAAAGGGCAGGACCCCGTTCTGTCGGAATGGAAAGAAATCAATCGTGAAGGAGCATGGGCACTTTGTGCCGACATGCTTGGGTGTGTGAATGTCAGGTGTGCGTATTCTGCCGTTGGTCGTGCTGGTCGGCGTGATGGTGCTGTCGATGCGGGTGGTCAACCTGTTTTCGTACGATTCCGCCGAAACGGAATCTGTCGAACAGACAGGTGTGAGCATGGTGCAGATGGCCCAGGCCCAGGCACCTGAACCGGCGGCTGATCCTGCTGCAGAGCAGGCCGCGACACCTGAAAATGGCGATCCGGGGCTCGATAGCCCGGAAGGGCTCACCATGGAAGGGGAGCCGATTGATGGTGTCACTGGTGACTCCGATGTGCCGCCGATGCTTGGCGGTGATCCCACCCTGTTTACCCAGGAAGAAATTGACCTGTTGCAGAACCTGTCGGTGCGTCGCGGCGAGCTGGACCGCAAGGAACAGCGCCTTGATGAGCGTGAAAGCCTGATTGCCGCAGCCGAAGCGCGCATTGATGCCAAGATTGAGGAAATGAAATCCCTTAAATCGGCGATCGAAGGTCTGGTTGAAACCAAGGAAGCGCAGGAAGACGATCGCATCAAAAAGCTGATCAGCGTCTATGAAAAAATGAAACCGAAAGATGCCGCGCGCATCTGGAACGACCTTGATATGGATATCCTTTTGCAGGTTGCCCTTGGCATGCGCGAAGCAAACACGGCGGCGGTTCTGTCTGAAATGACACCAGACCGTGCACGTGCGCTGACATCCGAGTTGGCTTACAAGCAGGATATCAATATGTTGCCGCTGCAATAAGGGGCATAGTGCAATAGATTGACCGCGCGGTTCATATAGGAAAAAGTGAACTTTGGCGGAAAATTTTGTGAGAAGACAACGTGGTGGCGAATTTAATCTTGGGTTAAACGTCTTGATTAACCAATATTAAATATGTACATCACGATTATTAGGGGCCTTGTCACTATGCGGAAGTATGGTAGGCAAGGGTGGGAGATCAGATAGCTGATGGAGTTGTGAATGGCCGTCGATCCGAATATGCCGATCCTGATTGTGGATGATTACAAAACCATGTTGCGTATCATCCGTAACCTTTTGCGGCAGCTCAACTTTACGAATATCGAAGAAGCGACCGATGGTAGCATGGCGCTTCGCAAGCTGCGTGAGGCTCCTTTCAGCCTTGTGATTTCTGACTGGAACATGGAGCCGATGACTGGTCTCCAGCTTCTGAAAGAAGTGCGCGCAGATGCCAAACTGAAGGATATGCCCTTCATTATGATCACCGCAGAAGCCAAGACCGAAAACGTTGTCATGGCGAAAAAGGCAGGCGTTTCCAACTATATCGTCAAGCCGTTCAACGCAGAGACGTTGAAAGGCAAGATGAAGACTGTCATTGGTGATTTCTGATCAGGAGCGCGGGGCATGTGTCCCGCGATACCGCTATGTCTAAGGCGTCCAAGGACGAACTCCGGCAGTTGTTGAATGATCTTCGGGCACGCCTTGACGGTGACGACCTGAAGGTCGAGCAATTGTCCGAGCTGATGGATCAGCTGTCGCGTTTCATGGGCGACAAGCCATCCGAAGATCAGCAACGTCTGTTTGGCGAACTTGATGAACTTTCCGGCATCATTCGCAAGATGAAATCGGAAATCGCATCGCTCCGTCCAGACGATATCAAGGCCGAATACATTCCCAACGCCACCGACGAGCTCGACGCGATTGTTGATGCAACGGCGGGGGCAACCCACGAAATCCTTGATGCCATGGACGCGCTTGAGGAATTCGCCACGACCTTGCCGCCTGAACAGGCTGAAATCGTGACGGGCGCAACCATGCGCGTTTACGAGGCGTGTAACTTCCAGGATATCACTGGCCAGCGCACCACCAAGGTGATCAAGGCTCTGAAATCCATCGAAGAACGTGTCGAAGGGCTCGTAACGGCGTTTGGCGACGAGATTGCCAAATATGCTGCTGCCAACCCGCGACAGAAAAAGGAAGCCGAAGGCGAGGATGCCTTGCTGAACGGCCCGCAGCTTGAAGGAAAAGGCGTAACGCAGGCCGACATCGACGCGATGTTTAACTAAGTGGCGTTATCATGGCGGAGATAGAGGAAGACGGACCAACACCACCATCCCCCCCTGCGAACGGGGCCGTGGCGTTGTTTCTGGCGCTCTATCTTCTGCTGCTTGCCTTCTTTATTCTGCTCAATACCATTTCGACCTTTGAAGAGGTCAAAACCCGCGAAGTGCAGGAAAGCCTGTCCTCGGCATTTGCGGCCATTCTTCCCCCGACGACCAGTCTTCAGACCGTAACCTCCATCGAAGGTCCGACAGTTTCCGCCCAGGAAACCCAGGCCAAGCTGGGGCACCTTTTTGAAACCGCCATCAAGGTGGTCCGGGTCGAGGTCATTCAGCCGGGCAAGCTGATGGAAGTCATCATGCATGTCGATCAGTTGTTTGATAACAACTCTATTCTGATCCGTGAACGCCAGGCCGATTTCATGCGTCAACTGGCCGAAGTGCTTGCCGATGACGAGGGTTATGCCTCCTATGATATGGAAATGGTCATGGGCAGCCAGATCGAAGACAAAGGCACGATCCAGATCGAAAACAATCTTCAGATCGCGCAGGCCGGATCATTTGCCCGCGAACTGATTGATGCCGGGGCGCCCGAGGACCATTTCTTCGTCGGGATTGACCCGGGTGCAGATCCGTTCATCGTGACATTCCGCTTCTTCTGGAATTTTGGGCCCAAGGAACCGCCGCAGCCGATTGAGCGCAATGGCACTGAAACGCCGTCTGCGACGCCTACATCGACACCGCCGGCATCGGATGGCAATGGCGGGGCAAGTTCCGGTCAGACCGGGGCGGTTGCACCCCAGCAGTTCATGATTCCGCCAGCAGCGGGCAGTGGCCAGCCAGCCGTTTCCCAGCCGATCCCGCTTGGACCCCAAGCATCGGGAGGTGGCGGATGAGCGACGACGCACCACGCAAGGAAGAACACAAGGGGCCACCGCCCTGGATGCTTAGTCTGGCGGATCTGATTTCCCTGCTGCTGACGTTTTTCGTGATGCTGTTTGCCATGTCCAAGGTCAAGATCGACCGCTGGGACGAGGTGGTGGATGCGCTGTCGCAATCGATCACACCATCGCCGGTCGAAGATACCGACGAGCCGATGGCGAACATGAACATTCCGCGTGTTTATCGCAAACCGGCGATGAACCTTGATTATCTCAGTGCGGTGATTGACGACGCCATTGATGACAACCCGGTTCTGGGTGATGCACGCATGTCGCGTGAAGCAGACAAGCTTGTGATTTCCCTGCCGGGCGATCTTTTGTTTGTGGCGGGCAGTTCGGACATGACACCCAAGGCAAAGCAGGCGCTGTTCGTGCTTGGCGGGGGGTTGCGTAACATCGGTAACCGTATCGGTGTTCAGGGGCATACCGATCCGCGTCCGCTGAGTGGTCGCGGACAATACGCATCTAACTGGGAACTTTCGCTGGCGCGTGCAGGGGCTGTTGCCAACGAGTTAAAACAATCCGGTTACACAGATTACATAAATATTTACGGATTTGCGGCATCAAGGTACGACCAGCTTCCCAAACTATTGGATGAGGAGGCGCGATTTGCGATGGCGCGCCGGGTCGACATTGTGATCGAGCCTCATGGGGGAAGCGGGATCGGAGGCACGTAAGTATGGCGAAACTTGCCGTGCGCATCCTGCTGGCGGTCGTGATTGCGACCACCACGGCAATGTTCTTGCCCATAAGCGGAATGCGTCCTGCAATTGCCCAGGTAGCGGACCCTGTCATAATTCGCTCCGGGCTTCATAACGGTTATGGACGAATTGTTCTGCAATGGAACGAACCGGTCGATTACACCGCCGAAATCATCGGCGACCAATTGGTCGTGCGTTTTGATCAGCCGTTGGTTGCCTCTTTGCGAGGCGTTCTGACGCCGGTTTCGCGTTATATCTCCGATGCGTTTTTTGATCCTGATGGTCGCACTGTCGCCTTTGTCCTGAGTGACAACTTTGAAGTGCGCGCGTTTAATGTCGGCAGCAATGTCGTGCTTGATATTCTCGACAAGCCCGAAGCCCAACCGGCCCCGGCAGCTGTCCCGACACCACCCGTCCGCCCGGCACAAAGTGACCAGAACCCTCAAATAACGCCTGCTCCAACCACACCTGTTGAAACAGTTGCGGATGAGGGCGCTGGGTTGGCCGAACTTGATGTGCGTGTCGGTCGTCACCCGACATTCTATCGGCTGGTCTTTGATTGGCCGAACCGCACTGATTACACGCTTGAAGGTGCGCAAGGATCGCAAACCATCGCCTTTGGCGCACCTGCGCGGATCAATGCCACCGATATTTCGCGCCGCTTGCCACAAGGGGTGCGGGTGCGTCAGGACGGTACCAATCCGCTTGATGTGGTTGTTGAAACCACACCCGCGCGGCAATTGCGGCATTTCCGATCCGGTAACAAGGTTGTGGTCGACATCATGGGCGTGCAACGCGCGCCGGCAACCACCACCGCGCAGACACGCCCGGCGGAGACGCCCGATGCAGAGGCCGCGCCTGCACCACCTGCACCTGCTGCCCCCGCGGCAACGGCGCAGACAGGACAGGCTGATGATGCCCCCGCAGATGCTGCGACAGAGGCTGCAAACGCAGATACCCCGGCAGCAGAAGATGGTGAACTTGATCCAAACTCGCCAGAGGCACTTGCCCTGGCAGCACAGAACACAGAAAACACCGTTCGCACCAACGGGCAGGCACCGATCGAACGCGAAAGCATTGGTGACCTTGTTGTCACCGTTGATCAGACTGCAACGGAATTGTCGCTTGATTTCCCGTTCGGCCAACCCGGTGGGGCTGCTGTTTGGTCGCGCGCCGGATTTTTGTGGTTAGCCTTTGATGTTCGCGCCAATCTCAATCTTGATAGCGTGCGTCAGCAAGCGGCCCAGATCATC
This sequence comes from Thalassospira sp. HF15, assembly GCF_011806525.1. Taxonomy (GTDB): domain Bacteria; phylum Pseudomonadota; class Alphaproteobacteria; order Rhodospirillales; family Thalassospiraceae; genus Thalassospira. Next base: position 21,341 of record NZ_JAAVKI010000006.1, read on the forward strand.
GGTGTGGTCGAACAGATCGAAAGCCCCTATGCGACGATTGTGCGCATGACCATCCCCGAGGGGATTGGCCTGTATACGACGCAAAGCGATAACGGCGACTGGCGCGTCACGATGCAGCAGGGCATCATGCAGCCGGTGGAAAAACTGGGGCCGTCAATCGAGCTTGATGAGCAGACGAGGGCGCGGCTGATTGTGCCGTTGGGCGATGTCGGTCCGATCATTCCGATTGAAGATCCGGAAGTTGGCGATACCTTGCGCGTGACGACAACAACCCAGAACGGCTATGGCATCGAGGTGGCGCTGCGCTATCCGGAATTTGAAGTTCTGCCATCCGTTCAGGGCGTGGTTGTTGCGCCGATGAATGACAGCGTTCAGGTCGCCGGGCGCGATGATGGCCGGGCTGTGATCGTCACTGCCGAGGACGGATTGAACATCTCGCCCGAAGGGGCGCGTTTGCTGGCGTCGGCCACGGGGGTGCGAGATGGAACCGGAGAAGGGCGCGAAGGCCTGATTTTCGAACTTGATGACTGGCGGCGGGGCGGACTTGATAACTACAACAAGGTTATCCGTGGCCTGCGCCGCAAGGTTGCTGAAAGTGGCGATGAGCATCGTAACAAGGCACGCCTCGATCTGGCTCAGTATTATTTGGCAAACGGTCTGGGACCAGAAGCAGATGCCGTCATCACCGCGATGGAGCACGATGATCCACTGATCGCGCAACGTTTGCAGTTCCGCGCGCTTAAGGCAGCGGTCAAGTTCCTGAACCGGGATTACGAAGAAGCCGAACGGCTGCTTGAAGATGAACGACTGCGTGAAATTCCCGAGATGCAGCTTTGGCGGGCGGTGACGCTTGCTGCACGCGGGCGTCCGAACGAGGGCGCGCGTGACCTTCTTGAAAGTGTTCATATCCTTGATTACTACCCGCCGGAACTGCTATCGCGCATCGTACCGATCGCGACCGAGCAGGCGTTGATTGTCGGCAACCCAGAAGCCGGGATGGATATGATCGAAAAGATGCTGGTGACCCCGGGTCTTTCCGAAAGCAAGATCATGGATATCCAGTATCTGAAAGGCATTTTCGAGGAGGAGGCCGGCGAACTTGAACAGGCGGTAGCGACCTGGGATCAGGTCGCCGAAGGCGAAAACCGCAAAGCCCGGGCACACGCGATCTTTGATCGGACTGAACTTCTGATGCGCTTGGAGCGCCTTACGGTCGAAGATGCGATTGAGCAACTTCAGAAACTTCGCTTTGCATGGCGCGGTGACGCCTTCGAGATGGCGCTGCTAAAACGCATTGGCGAACTGCAGATCGAAAACAAGGATTTCCGTGACGGGCTCAACACGCTGCGTCAGGTGGCAATCTTCTTCCCGAACATGCCGGTGGCAACCGAAGCAACCGACATGATGCACAAGACCTTTGAGAACCTCTATCTTGGCGACGAGATCAACAATATCTCGGCGATCAAGGCGGTCGCGCTCTATGACGAGTTCCGCGAACTCACCCCGGCGGGTGAAAAGGGTGATGAGCTTATTCGTCGTCTGGCAGACCGGATGGTCGATGTCGAACTGTTCGAACGTGCCGAGGAGCTTCTCGAACATCAGGTGAACTTCCGTTTGTCAGGCGTCGAGAAGGCCCGTGTCGGGGCGCGACTGGCGCTGGTTTATCTTCTTGATAGCAAGCCCGAAGAAACCATCCGGACGATTGACGAGACGGAAGAGCCCGGAATTTCCGATGAACTCGCCACCCAGCGCAGACATCTTCGGGCGCGGGCCCTGCTTGATACGGATCGTGGTGCTGAGGCGGTTGCATCCCTTGAAGGTGACTATTCGCGCAATGCCGAACTGCTGCGGATCGATCATTATCGCAATAAACGCGACTACATGTCGGCTGCCGAGACGTTCCAGCGTTTGGTCGGGGACGAACCATTTGATGAAAACGGCGTCTCTGATGAGCGTGGCCGGTATATGCTTAACTGGGCGGTCAATCTGGCGATGGCCGGACAGGAACGCACCCTTAACATGCTTAAACGGCGCTATGGCGAAGTCATGGCCCAAAGCCCCTATGCCGAGGCTTTCAGCCTGATTACATCTTCGCCGACGCAGGGCTTGATCGACTATCGCACGCTTTCTGATCGTGTCGACGAAGTAGAGGAATTCAAGGGGTTCTTGGCAACTTATCGAGACCAGTTGGAAAAGTCTCAGCTTAGTGCTATAAATTAACGTTCGATAAATATATCGTGGCGCCCAATTCGCCCGGACTGGGTGGAAGTGCCATGATTTTACTGGCTTTTTTTGAACGGTGACGAGTGTAGTGCTGTGATGGATCGTGCACTTAAAATGGTCTATTACGACGAGGCGAATGTCGAAAAGGACATTTTCGCCCAGCTTTCGCTTGCCCAAAAGCATTATCTGGGCGACGGGATGCCGCGTGATGAGTCCGCGACCCGCCGCATTCTTGACCAGATTCACCGTCAAAGCCGGGCGTTTGCGGCTGTTTGCTATGGCTATATGCGCAGCAAGGGACTCGGCGTTGCCGAGGATCTTGGCGAAGGTCAGCAATGGTATCGCGAAGCCGCTTACTGGTTTAACGAAGAAGCCGCTGCTGGTGGCCCGGTCTCGGCCAATAACCTTGGCTACCTCTATGCCAAGGGCCTGGGTGTCCAGGAAAATGCCGAAACGGCCGCGCACTGGTTTGAGGAAGCGATTGAGTTTGGCTCTGTCGCTGCCCTTTATAACCTTGGTGTGTGCTATTTGAACGGCTGGGGTGTTGCGCAGGACGACGAAAAGGCTGTTGCCTATTTCGAACGCGCCAGCGAACTCAATGACCCGTCCGCAGCCAGTGTATTGGCATACCTTTATCTCGAAGGGCGCGGTGTTCGTCGCGATCCGTCGAAATCATTTGAATTCAATATGCGTGCGGCCCGTGCTGGCAGTGTTGAAGCCGCGTCTGCGCTTGGTTATGCCCTTGGTGTCGGACTTGGTGCGGAACGTAATATTGCGGAAAGCATCAGTTGGTTTGAACTCGCCGCAAGCGAGGGGGATGCCTATGCGCAGGCCAACCTTGCGATGTATTTCTGTCATTCATCGGATCTGAAGCTGTTTAATCGCGGCTGGAAGATGCTGAGCCATGCGGTTGATCAGGGGGATGCATCTGCGAAATACCAGATGACCCAGATACAGATTTTCGGTGTGCCGCACCGTGAACCTGATTATGCCAATGCGCTTGATCTTGCCATGGATCTGGCGGAGCTCGGCCATCCGGGCGGGTATCACCTGATTGGTGTGATGTACGAGCATGGCCTTGGCGTGCCCGTCGATATGCTGCGTGCGGCAACCTGGTACGAACGCGCGGCCCGCAAGGGATCGGCAAACGGGCAGGCGGCCCTTGGGCGTCTTTATGCGATTGGCAGCGGCGTCGATCAGGACAATATTCTGGCCTATTACTGGCTGAAAATGTCGGCACCGACCGAAGGCAGTCAGGCACAGCGCGAAATGGGGGCGATCCACGCCCGCATGAGCGAAAAGGAACGTCAGGTGGCAGAAAAGTATGTGGCCGATAATCCCGGTCCGCGCCGGGGCAGTTTCGGCCTCAAGCCGCTTGAACAGGATGTTTTCAAAGCCGGCCGCCGCAACGGTTAGGGCCGGATGTTCGTTGGGTATCAAAGCCCAAGTCCAGGGAATACCAAAAGCCGTCCTGCAGTGCAGACGGCTTTTTTATTTGTTCTGCCGACTTCTCTGCCGTTGCTTTTGCAGTTGCACCCTTGTCAGCATACAGGAATGTATTGATATCTTGGAATTCTGGGCTAAGGTTTTAAAATCAAACTGTTAATTCCCAGCATTATTGTCTTGAGCCGTAAGGCCCAGCCACCGAGGTCCCAATGAAAGATGATTTGACATCGCTGTGGGAAGCCACCGCAAGTGATGCCCCCGAAACCGTATCGCCCAAGGGGGAACATGTTTGTGATGTCATGATTATTGGTGGCGGGTTCACCGGCATGTCATGCGCGCTTCAACTTGCCAAGGGCGGGGCATCAGTGATTGTTGTTGATGCCGTGCGGCCGGGCTTTGGTGCATCAGGCCGCAATGGCGGGCAGGTTATACCGGGGCTTAAACATGACCCCGACACGTTAGATCAGCTTTACGGTGAATACACGACCGAGTTTGTGGGTAAGACTGCCGAGACAACCTTTGATTTGATCAAGCAGCACGGCATTGACTGCGATGCCACGCCAAGCGGCTGGATACAGGGTTCGGTAAAGCGCGACCATCTTGGCTGGCTTGAGACCCGTATGCGCGAATGGCAATCGCGCGGGGCGGATGTCAGGATGCTCGACACCACAGAAATTCAGTCTCTGACGGGAAGTGAACGCCTTGTTGGTGGCTGGTTTGACAACCGTGCCGGTCAGCTCCACCCGCTGAAATATATCCGTGGGCTGACCCGTGCTGCACAGGGGGCAGGATGTCAGGTGTTTGCACCGGCAGTGGTACAGCGTGTCAAAAGCGTCTCGGGGAAATGGCATGCCGAGATTGCTGATACCAATGCATCGATCAAAAGCGACCATCTGGTGGTTGCGACAAACGGGTATTCCGGCGATCTGTTCCCGAAACTGCGTAAAAGCCTGATTCCGGTAAACAGTTTTCAGGTGGCAACCGCACCTCTTGGCGAAGAACAGCTTGCGAAAGTACTACCAACCAAAACGCCTGTTTCTGACAGCCGGCGTATAGGCAATTATTTTCGCATCGGCCCGGGCGGGCGGCTGATGATCGGGGGACGTGGCACCTTTACTGATCCTGTCAGTCGTGCTGCATTCCAGGAGATCATCTCGGAGCTTCACGCCTACTACCCGTGGGTGAAGTCAGTACCGCTTGAGTTTTACTGGGCGGGCAGGCTTGCCATGACCTATGACCATTTTCCTCATCTGCATCGACCGGTCGAGAATATGACAATGGCGGTGGGGTATAACGGTCGTGGTGTGGCTCTGTCGACGTCGCTTGGCAAGGCGATTGCCGATAACCTCTTGGCACCGGATACGCCTTTGCCGCTGCGGTTTCGTGACATCAGCCCATTGATTGCACATGACATGCACCGCGCCTATGCCACGATTGCGATCTGGTACTATCGCCTGCGAGATTATCTCGAAAGCTGAGACAGGCTGCTTTTTCTGTTGGTCCGGGATGTAACGTTTTTGGCCCGCCGACCTATCCACCGAAACTCTCGACCAGAGAACCTGCAATCAGATACCAGCCATCCACCATCACAAAGAAGATGAGCTTGAATGGCAGGGAAATGATGACCGGTGGCAGCATCATCATACCCATCGACATCAGGATACTGGCGACGACCATGTCGATGATCAGGAACGGGATAAACAACAGGAAGCCGATTTCGAACGCACGGCGCAATTCACTGATCATGAATGCCGGGATCAGGGAACGCAGCGGGATATCCTCGGGCGCGGTGACTTGTTCGATGCCAGCCAGATTGACGAAAAGCTGAAGGTCGCGCTCGCGCACCTGGGTCATCATGAAGTCATGGACAGGTTGGACGGATCGTTCAAAGCCCTCGAATTCATCAATATTGCCGTTGATCATCGGCTGCAGACCTTCGTCCCAAACCCGTTCAAGTGTCGGCATCATGATAAACAGGGTCAGGAACATCGCCAGGCTGATCAGGACCTGGTTTGGTGGTGACTGCTGAATACCAAGGGCAGTTCGAAGCAGGCTGAGGACTACGATGATACGGGTAAAGGACGTCACCATCATCAGGATGGCGGGCGCGATGCTCAGGACCGTAATCAGGCCGATCAACTGGATCAGACGACCAGATGACGTCACCCCGGGCCCATCGCCCAGATCAAAATTGAATGTCTGTGCCTGCACGGTATCGCCGCCCGCCATGATGGCGATCAGCGGGATCAGGGACCAGATCGCACAGAGCGTCAACCAGCGCGGGGCACGCCAGCCGGTCTTCGCCGGTTTCACATACGGTGTGCGGGCTGATGGGGTATCATGGTTCATGCAGGCGCATTCCTGTCAGTCGGATCGACGTCCTTTGGGGCGTCGGTGGCAATTTCGCTGCCTTCAGGCGATATGGTTTCGTCTGACGGGCCCTGATTGCCAAGTATTTCACTGAAATGGGTGCCGATATTGCGTTCGACCACGGTATCGCCGTTCGGGCCCAGCATCACCAGATGTTCGGTATCATCGCGTTTGAGCAAAACCAGACGGCGTTTGGTATCCACCGGAACAACTTCAACAACCGACAACCGGCGTTTCAAACCACGTCGGTTGATATTGCGCGCACCGGGAACAAACCGCCGGGCCAGAAGCGCAAAGACGCCAATAATCCCCAGCACAAAAAGCAGGGCGGCGACAAACCGGAAATAGGCGCTCAGTTCCATTAGGCAGTTTTCCCCGTCTACAACCTGTGACGCTCAGGTGGCAGGTCCATCACCGCAGTGATTACCCGTCTTCGTGTTTCTGTTTACCGTGCCGCACAAGGTCAGGCAAGGCAGCATCCAGATGCCTTGTTCCCAAAGGCCGGTTTAAACTAAGCACCTTGGGTGATTTTCCTATTTGGTGCGAGCAGCCTGTGCATAGGCATTTGTTGCCTGTGCGGTATTGCTGATGCCGCGTAATTGGCGCTGGATGTCGCTATATTCCTTCTCCATCCGGGCTTCAAACTGTCCGAGTTCCTCGGTCAGTGCGGCAAGCAGCGGGGCGACTTCCTTGCGCTGGTCCGGGGCCAGCGTGTGGGCCTGTTCGCACAGATCGGCAATGCGGCTTTCAAGGGCCGAAAGCTCAACCACTTTCCCGTCTTCAAGATACCGCTGTCCGGTCCGGATCAATGACAGGACACGTTTCAGGTCGTTCTTGAACTGATCGGGCTTGTACTGTTCTGGGCTCATGATCGGCCTTCCCCGTTTACGTCATCTTTTGGTGTGGCCAAGATCTGATCTTCAGGATCGGACTGGCTGCGTGACGGACCACCATAAATGCGATTGATCCGGTATATATAGTTCAAAATCTCGGCGACGGCTGCAAAGGCTTCGAGCGGGATTTCACTTTCGACATCCACAGCCATCAGAATTTCGGCAAGGTCGCTATCCTTGCGGACCTTGATGCCGTTGGCAAACGCCACCTGCAATATCTGTTCCGCGACGCTACCTTCGCCCTTTGCACTTAGCGTCGGGGCGTTATCCCGCCCATGCCGGTACCGCAGCGCGACCGCCTTTTGGTCATGCGCACCCGGCGCGGCAAGATTTTCCGTCTTGCTTACCGGTTGGTCGGTGATGTCATAGGTGGGCTTTTTCCCGTTCATACGGTCCTTCAATTCAGGACGGTTTGCCGCGTCTGCCAGCGCATGCGCCCCAGACAGGTTCGACCATAGACCCGAGATGGTCAACAAATCGTTGTCGAGACAAACGTGACGATCTTGAACAAGGAAAAGCAACTGAAAGCAAACGTGCCAAAAGTCCTGCACGCGTGTGTTGGTTGCTCTGCAGAAAGGTTTAAGGTGTTCAGCTGTGCTGGGGTGGCACAAATGACCTAGTCGTCGCTGGAATCGTCCTTGGCATCCGCATCAGCTTTTTTGTCAGAAGCCGCTTTGTCGGACGGGCCAACAGTACCGAGGTGGCGAATAAGGTCTTCGCTGACTGCGGCCGAACGGTTTTCTTCCTGAATGCGGTCATAGAGTTCGCGACGCAGGACCTGCACGTCCTCGGGGAAGGTGAAGCCAAGCTTCACGGTCTTGCCACGGACCTCAACGACAGTGACTTCAATATTGTCATCAATGACAACGGAGTCGCCGACTTTTCGTGTGAGATAGAGCATGCAAGTTCCCGGTTTTGATAGATTGATGACAAATATTCATCAGACGCGCCCAATATGCCCGGTTTCATAGGCGGGGTCTAGTGCTCGCAGTGATTAGACCTATTTACGGGCGATTTCAACGCTGTTTTTGGTTTTGGCACGCTACGTGCATTTGTGTTTGCAGGATTTATCGGGGCGGCAAAAACGGCCCTTCGGAAAATCCCGGTCCGATCAGGGCGCAATGTTAACTTCGGCTTTACCCGCGCACTTAATACTCGAACCCGCGCAGACAAGGAGCAGGAAATGGATATCGGCAAACTTGGCATGTTCGCCAATCTCAAAGAGAAGATGGACTGGCTGACACAGCGTCAGGAAGTCATCGCGCAGAATATTGCCAACTCCGATACGCCAAACTATCGCGCCAACGATCTCAAGGAATTCGACCCGAAGAATATCGGCCGCGACCGCCAGTTCATCCTTGCGATGCAGGCGACCACGCCGGGCCATAGTCAGGGTCTTAACAAACCGCAGAACTTCAAGGACGAGGAAGTGCGCAAGAACTATGAAGTCGCACCGGGCAAAAACGCCGTCATCCTTGAAGAACAGATGGTCAAGATGAACGAAAATCAGGTCGATTATCAGACCATGACCCGTCTGTATGCCAAACAGAAAACGATGTTCATTTCGGCCCTTGGCCGCTAACCGGTAGAGAGTAAGAACCATGGAACTTTACAAGGCTTTTAAAATCTCTGCTGCTGGCATGCGCGCACAGGGTACCCGTCTTCGGGTTGCAGCAGAAAACGTTGCCAACGCAGACAGTCTGCCGACGGGCCCGAACCAGGATCCGTATCGCCGCAAGCTCCTGACTTTCAAGAATGTCATGGACCGCGAAGTCGGGGTCGAGATGGTCAAGGTCAATAAGGTAATGCTTGATCGTTCCGATTTTGGTATGAAGTACGAACCAAGTCATCCGGCTGCGAACGATCAGGGTTATGTCCAGACCCCGAACGTTGAAAGACTGGTCGAAATGATGGATATGCGCGAAGCACAGCGTTCCTATGAGGCCAACCTCAATGTGATCCAGTCGTCGCGCAGCATGTTGCTCAAGACCCTTGATATCCTGCAGTAAGCAGCCGATATAGTCGGGCAAGAACACGTTTAAGGATTGATACCCATGGTCGGAAGCTTCAACGATGCCATTTCTGCCTACCGCAATGCGGCGGCCGGCAAGACCAATACCGTTACGGAAACCGTGACTGGTACCGGGCAATCCGTGAACCCGGGGGAAAGTTTTGCCGACATGGTCAAGGGCGCGGCATACGATGCCCGCGACACCATGGCCATGAGCGAGGAAATGACCCAGAAGGCTGTTACCGGCGATGCCGAACTTCACGAAGTCGTCACGGCCGTTTCTGCTGCCGAAGTAACCCTGCGTACCGTGGTTTCGGTGCGTGACAAGGCCGTCGAAGCTTATCAGAGCATCCTGAACATGCCGGTCTGATCGGCAGTTGCAGACATGAGTGATAAAGCCGCGCGTTCATTCGTGCGGTTTTTTGTTCTTTTGGGCCGATCCACAACGAAGCGATTGATAAGACAGGAAATCATGGCAAAACCCGTGATAAATCCTGTATGAAGGATAAAGGCCCGATGTGGCCCGCATGACAAGACGGCGAAACAGGAAGACCCGATGGATCAAGCTGAAATCATGGATGTGGCCTATGACGCGGTGTGGACACTGCTGAAAGTCACCACGCCGTTGATGCTGATTGCATTGGGGGTTGGCCTGATCATCGCCCTGTTTCAGGCCCTCACACAGATTCAGGAAATGACACTGACCTTCGTGCCAAAGATTCTGGTGATCTTTGTTGCCCTGCTGGTCTTGTTGCCATGGATGATGACCGAGATGATAGAATTCATGGGCCGGATGGTTGACCACTTTATCGGGTTGCCCAATTAGCGCTAAACCCGCCGCACGCCAGCGTGGATTTGCCAGCGTGAACTTGTAAGGCAGTCGAAGACACATGGATCTTCAAGAACTTCTTACGCTGAATGTTTACGTCGTCCTGATGACTTTCGCCAGGGTGGGGGCGGCCTTTGCCTTTATGCCGGGAATTGGTTCGCGCGCGGTGCCGCCACGTGCCCGGCTTTTATTCGCTTTTTGGGTGGCGGTGGTGATTTCACCACTGGCTGGGCCACTTTTCCCGCCGCAACCGGCTGATGCCGCGTCTCTACTGGTCGGGATCGGCTATGAGGTCACCGTCGGACTGTTCTTTGCCCTGTTTGCGCAGGTTATGATGGCGGGCTTGCAGACTGCCGGCTCGATTATTGCGTACCTCTCATCGATGGCGAACGCCTTCACTGCAGATCCGCTATCTGGGGCGCAAAGTGCTGTGACCGGCAATTTACTGCTGCAGATCGGCCTCGTGCTGTTGTTTGCAACCGGGATGGATCATCTGATGATCCAGGCAGTGTTTGAAAGCTATACTTTGTTTCCGCCCGGTGGAGTCTTGCCGGTCGGTGATATGAGCGAGTTTTTTGCCAATGCGCTCAACAACAGTTTCGTCATCGCCGCGCAGTTGTCAGCACCGTTCCTTGTGGTGGCGATTTGCTTGCAGATCGCACTTGGCCTCCTAAATAAACTGATGCCGCAATTGCCGGTGTTCTTTGTCGCAATGCCCATACAGATTGCGATTGCACTGCTTTTATTGACCTTGGCCCTGCCATCCATGATGATGGTTTATCTTGCATATTTCGAGAACGGGCTTGAGGCGTTTCTTAGTCCGTAAGGCCGTGACGGGCAGATGTTTGCCCGGTATTGCCAAGCATGGGTGTGCCGATGGCAGAAGAAGACGACAGCCAAAAGACAGAAGACCCCACAAGTAAAAAGCTTGAGGACGCGCGAAAAAAAGGTCAGGTGGCGGTTTCCAAGGAAGTCGGTAACTTCATGATCTTGTTCGGCGGTGGTCTTGTCATGACCATGCTGGGCCCGACTATGGCAGCCGAGGTGCGTGATCTGGCCGTCGGTTTTCTTGCGCATCCTCACACATTTGATGTCTCGCAGGCGGGATTCCCTGACCTGTTTCAGGGCGTCATTTTGGGCATGCTCTGGGTGCTGGGTATTCCGTTTGTCCTGTTGATGTTTTTTGCCGCCGCCGGGCATGTCATTCAAAACGGGATTGTTGTTGCGCTCGAACGCATCGAGCCAAAGCCAGACAAGCTCAATCCGCTTAGCGGACTTAAAAACCTCTTTTCGATGAAAAGTCTGGTCGAGTTCGTCAAGAATGTCAGCAAGATCATCCTGGTCGCTGTCGTGCTGACACTGGTAATTATGCCCGAACTTTTCGATGTGGAGCTGTATCCACAGCAGTCGCTCGGTCTGACGCTTGAACGTCTTTATGACATGATCATTATTCTGCTGATCGCGACGGTCTCTTTGACCGCCGTGATTGCCGGGCTCGACTTCGCCTATCAGAAGTACGAGTTCAACGAGAAAATGAAAATGTCGAAGCAGGAGATCAAGGACGAGTTCAAGCAGACGGAAGGTAGCCCGGAGATCAAGGCGAAGGTCCGCCAGATCAGGATGGAGCGTGCCCAGCAGCGCATGATGTCAAACGTGCCAAAGGCCGACGTCGTCATCACCAACCCGACGCACTTCGCCGTCGCCCTGCAATATGACATCGATACCATGGGTGCCCCGATGTGCATCGCCAAGGGCCAGGACAATGTCGCCCTCAAGATCCGCGAAGTCGCCGAGGAACACGACATCACCATCATGGAAAACCCGCCAGTCGCCCGTGCCTTGTTTGCGACCGTTGAGATTGATCAGGAAATTCCGCCTGAACATTACAAGGCCGTCGCCGAGATCATCTCGTTCGTTTTCCGTCAACGCGGCAAGAAGCTTGGATAGTCAGCTTCTTAGGGGCGTCTGATCTATAAAAATTACTTTCTGTAATACTATAATACCTTTTGCTTGCAACGATTTGCCGCGATCGGTAATTGCCGCATAGGTGGTAGAAGCAAATTAGTGGTTCCCATTGCGTGTTTTTGACACTATACGGTCGGCTATAAATGCCTAATCCAGTGCAAAAATATGTGCCTTTTCTAACGGGAATGTCTTTATGAAATTGAGGATTGCCGGGCAGATAGCCCTGTCGAACGCGATTATCGTCGTCATGCTGATCGCGGTAGCTTTTGGTATAGGTATAGTCAACAGCGAGAGCCGTCGTGCGACCCATGAAGCTGCCGATATTGGTGTGGTTGTCAGTACGGATGTTCCAAGCCTGATTAAGGCGATTGAGGGCGCGCGCTTTAATGTTGTTCAGGTTCAGCAATGGTTGACCGATATTTCTGCGACCCGTGGGCTTGATGGCCTCAATGACGGCTTTGACGAGGCCGAAATCGCTGCACAGGCATTGGCAGAAAACTTGGCAAAAGCAAAAGCTCTGGCTGAAAAGCTGGGGCAGGATGAGTTGCTAGCATCCCTTGAACAGGTCGAGGCCGCGTTTCCGGCTTATTATGCCGCTGGCAAGGAAATGGCGCAGGGCTATATCAACGGTGGTCCTGAAGTTGGCAACAAGATGATGGGCAACTTTGATGATGCTGCGGCAAACCTTGCTGCGGCGCTTGAAGTTGCTGTCGAGTACACCGATACCTATAGTATCTCAATCGAACAAGCCCTGGTCGACAAGCTTCAGGGTCTTGAACGCAATGTTGAGTTTGTTTTCGTTCTGACAACTGCAGTGACCATTGCATCGATCATTGTTTGTGCATTGATTGCCTGGGTCATGCATCGCCGCATTTCAGCACCGGTCGCCGAAAGCGTGACCACGCTGGCGCAACTGGCTGATGGCAAATATGACGTCAAACTCACCGAAACCAAGCGTAGTGACGAAGTCGGCGATCTGGTTCGGGTTATGCACGTTTTCCGCGAAACTGGTTTGAACAACCTTAAAATGCGCGAACAGCAAGAAGCTGATCGCTTGGAATCCGAAAAGCAGCGCCGCCAGTCTCTGATGGAAATGGCCGAGCGGGTTGAAAATGAAACCCGCCGTGTGGTCGAAACCATTTCCGGACAGACCGGCGAACTGGCCGAGGCGGCCCATCGCATGTCGAGTTCTGCCGACCTTGTTCAGGGCAATTCCCAGACCGTTGCTGCGGCCTCTGAACAGGCACTGGCGACGGTAGAAGCGGTTGCCGGTGCCGGTGAAGAACTGAACTCTTCGCTGGGCGAAATCAATGGTCAGATTTCACGTGCCAATCGGGTCAGTGAAGACGCTGTTGAGGCCAGCCGCACGACAGAAGCAACTGTCTCGCAGCTGGCAGACAGCGTGCGTGGTATTGGCGAGGTAGTGGAGTTGATCTCCGGCATTGCCGAGCAGACCAACCTTCTTGCCTTGAATGCCACCATCGAGGCCGCCCGTGCCGGTGATGCAGGCAAGGGCTTCGCCGTGGTTGCGCAGGAAGTCAAGAATCTGGCAACGCAGACCAGCCGTTCGACCGATGAAATTACCCGTCAAATTGCGGAAATTCAGGCGGTGACGGATTCCGCCGTTACCGCAGTGGCAACCATCGCCGAGAAAATCCACGAAATGGATGAAGTTTCGACCGCGATTGCGGCTGCCGTCGAGGAACAGAGTGCTGCAACATCGGAAATCGCACGTAATGTAAACGAAACCGCTGATGCATCCCGTGAAGTTTCGAGTCGGATCAATGAGGTTTCCGAAGAAGCATCGGGCACGGGGCGACTTGCCGCCGAGGTTGGCGCTCTTTCCGAGAAGGTCGCACATGCTGTGCGAGATCTTCGCAATGTGCTCGTCGAAGTTGTCCGGACTTCGACCTCTGATGTTGATCGTCGCTCTTCGACCCGTCATCGCGCCTCGAAGGATGTGACTATCAGCTTTGGCGGTAAGGCATCGAAGGCGCGGCTTGAAAACATCTCCGAACGCGGGGCGAAGCTCTCGTGCAATGAGAGAATTGCTTCGGGCACCAAGGTCGAAGTTGAACTTCCTGGTTTGAACAAACCTGTAAGTGCCATCGTACGCAATGTAAGCGACGAGGGAGTTAGCGTTGAATTCGACGGCATCAAACTCGATGAAGCGCAGGTTAAGCGTCTGAGCCGCTAGGTATTGATCACAGCAAAATCGTGACCTGAAACCGCGGGATTGTAATCTTCGAAAGGCAGGACCATTCTTGGTTCCTGCCTTTCGCATATTTTGCGGGCGTTGCGTTCGGTTTGGGTGATTGCCGGGCTGTGTGATGGACGACAAACTTGTCGGTAGCCAGTTGGGCGATAAGCAGCTAAAAGTATAGACTATTTTGTTAAGTTATTGTCGTTAAAGGCGGTCGCGTGCTGTTTCGGGGACTTATCCTTGCTGTAAGTGTCGCATTTGTTGCGTTTGTCTTCGTCCTGATGGACGTGTTGGCAAAGGCGGGTCTTGATGCGCGCCTGATGTGGATTATCGGGGCGATGGTCACCGGTGTCGCTGTTGTGGCGGTTGCGTCGCTGTCCCTGTCGGCAAAGCTGCGCAATGGCGGGCATGATGGCCTTGGGCCGCTGATTTCCGGTTTTGCGAAATCCGACATCGGCGTTGCGTTGATTGATGCCTATGGCAAGACGCTTTATGCCAACCCGGCCTTTTCATCCAAGCTCGGCATTGATGCGGGGTCGGACATGTTGTCCGCGCTTGAGGCACGTCTGTCCTTCCTCGGGATTGGCAGTGACGAACTTGCAGAGCTCCGTACGCGCGCCATGCGCGGCGAAGGCGGACAGATGTTTGTCGATCTTTCGCGCTCCGAAAAACTTCAATCAGACAACGCTGCCTCGGATAAGGATGGCGGCGAAAACGCCGATGATGGCGAACAGGATGACAGCAAGCCTGATAAGTCCAAATCGCCTGCCGGTGCGTGTCTGCGCATTTCGGTGACTGCGGCGAATGCGCGTGCCGGCCAGATGCTGTGGACCGTCGACGGTGTGGATAGTGTCGTTCTCGCCGATAGCGATGCGTCCTTGCTCCTGCCGCCCTCAGACCCCCAGAAGAGCTTTGCCCTCTCAGCACCTCAGGCCACCGAAATGGCGGCCAACCTGCCGGTTGCAGCGGCGCAAAGCGGCTTTGAGCATGCCGATCAGATGATCGAACGTTTGCCGGTCGGGGTGTGCGGGCTGGATGAAGAAGGCCGCATTCTGTACCTCAACCGCCGTCTGGCAAGCTGGCTTGGCGGGGAGCCCGAAGACTTTAACAATGGTTCCGTCGAACTTGCCGATCTGATCGTTGGCGACGGGGTCAATGGCGAGGTCAAGTTCAAGGTGGCCGGTGGCGAGCCCATTCGCTGCTTTGTGACCCATTCGATCAATGCGCCGGGCACCGGTCCGGTACGCAGTCAGGCCGTGATCTTCCCCGATCCGATGCCTGCCCATGAATGGGAACACGCGCTGGCCGAAACCGAACGCCGGGTGCGCTGGTTCTTTGATGAAAGCCCGCTTTCGATTGTTCTGGCTGATATGTCGGGCACGGTGACCGATGCCAACCGGTCCTTCATTGTCACGGCCGGACAAAATCATGACAAGGTTGTCGGGCGCTCCATCCTTGAGTTGATCCTGCCTGAAGACCGCGACGAAGTGGCGCGCTATTTGTCGAAGGCCGTGATGGGCATGGGCAAGGGCGGACAGATCGAAGCCCGCCTTGCCGGTTCACGCGGGGTTGCCGCGCAGATCTATCTGCAACGTGTCGCAGGCCGTTCGGGTGAAGCCGGTGCGTTGCTTTTGAACTTCCTTGATACGACCGAACAGAAGAACCTTGAGGAACAATTTGCCCAGTCCCAGAAAATGCAGGCTGTTGGACAGCTTGCCGGTGGGGTGGCGCACGACTTCAATAACCTTCTGACCGCAATGATCGGGTTCTGTGATCTGTTGCTGTCGCGGCATGGGCCGGGCGATCCGAGCTTTGCCGATATCATGCAGATCAAGCAGAATGCCAACCGTGCTGCCAACCTTGTCCGGCAGCTTCTGGCGTTCTCGCGCCGTCAGACCTTGCAGCCGAAAATCATCAATATCACTGATGCCCTGGCCGAGATGTCCAATCTTCTGCGCCGCCTGATTGGCGAGAAGATCGATCTGAAGGTCAGCCATGGCCGCGATATTGGCTTGGTCAAAGTTGATCCGGGCCAGCTTGATCAGGTGATCATCAACCTTGTCGTCAATGCGCGTGATGCCATGGCGGGCGAGGGTGGAACGCTGACCGTTCAGACCAGCACCGAAATCATCGACGAGCCGACCGCAACCGGGACCGAGGTCATACCACCGGGCGACTATATCGGCATCAAGGTTACCGATACCGGGATCGGCATTCCAAAAGAAAACCTCACCCGCATTTTCGAGCCCTTCTTCTCGACCAAGGAGCGCGGCGAGGGCACCGGTCTTGGCCTTTCGACGGTTTATGGCATCGTCAAACAGACCGGCGGCTTCATTGCGGTCAACAGCGAGGAAGGCAAGGGTACAACCTTTACCATCTATCTGCCGCGTTATGAGGCCTCCGAAGAAGAGCTTGCTGAAACGCAGGCGGTGATCGAGGAAACCCCGTCACGCGATCTGACCGGGACGGGTGCGATCCTTCTGGTCGAGGATGAGGATGCAGTCCGAACATTCGGTGCCAGGGCCCTGCGCAGCAAGGGCTATGACGTGCTTGAAGCCAATAATGGCGACAACGCGCTTGAGGTGCTGAACAACACCGACAAGGTGATTGATCTGGTGATTTCGGACGTTGTCATGCCGGGCATTGACGGCCCGACCCTGATCCGCATGCTGCGCGAACAAAAGCCGGAACTGAAAGTCATCTTTATCTCGGGCTACGCCGAAGATACCTACCGCGATGAGCTTGATGAAGAAAACGGTGTGCACTTCCTGCCCAAGCCGTTCTCTCTCAAAGACCTCGCGACCAAGGTCAAGGAAGTGCTCTAGCCGCGCGGGCGTCGCGGAATACGGAAACAAACAAGGCGTCTGTTGTTCAGACGCCTTGTTTTTTTTGCTTACGCTGCAATGTTTTCGTCGGTGGGGCCGAAGAACTCGTAATGGATGCGGTTGGTTGCAACACCGCGTTGTGCAAGTGCAGTTACCATTGTGCGCAGGAACGGTTTGGGGCCACACAGGAAAAAGTCGGCAGTGTGAAGCGGGGTGTTGGCCGAGAGCCAGTCTGGTGAAATATATCCATCCTGATCATGCGTTTTCCCGCAGACATCATCGTTCGTCGGTTCGCTGTAGAACGTCATGACAGACATCTTTCCATGCTGTTGGGCGATCTGACGGACATGTTTGTCCATCGCATGGGTTCGGCTGTTAAGTGCGCCATGGACATAATAGGCCTCGATATCCGGGTAATGCGCGCCGATGGTTTCTGCAATACTGACCATCGGCGTCAGGCCGACACCAGCCGACAGCAGCACAACAGGACGTTCAGGTTCATCAGGCAGGAAGAAATCACCCGCGGGCGGGGTCAATTCGATGACATCGCCAATCTTTGCTGTTTCATGCAAAAAGCGCGATCCGCCTTGGCCGTTTGGTTCGAGTTTGACCGAAATGCGATAGTGGTCGTTATTCGGCGCGCAGGATATCGAATAGTTGCGCTTTATCGAGCGTTCATCCTTAAGGGTAAGCCGCAGCGTCAGATACTGTCCCGGACGATGGGCCAGAACGGGCAAGCCATCGACAGGCGACAGCGTAAAGGACGTGATCACGTCACTTTCCTGCTGCTTGCTCGATATGGTGAATTCGCGCCATCCATTCCAACCACCCTTGCTGCTTTCAAGTGTTTTGCGAATGTCTGCTTCGCGATTGATCAGGATGTCGGCCAGAAACCAATACGCTTCTCCCCAAGCCGCAAGAACTTCCTGGGAGATATCCGGTGCAAGGACTTCTTCAATGGCAGCAAGAAGCGCGCGGGCAACATATTCGTAATGTTCGGGCAAAATGTGATAGCCGATATGCTTATGGGAGATGCGCTCAACAACCGGGACCACTGCATCCAGATTGTCGATATTCTGTGCATAGGCGATCAGCGCAGCAGACAGGGCATGGACCTGTGATCCGTTTTTACCTCGGTTCGAGTGATTGAAAAGCGCACGGATATGATCATCCTGGAACAGTTTTCCATACATCACTGTCGTAATGTCGCTGCCCCGTGCGGAAAGCACAGGGACGGTTGATTTTACCAATTCAATGGTGCGTGCAGAGAGGGCGTTTGACATTGCAAAAACTCTTTCAGGCTATGGTTGAAGACAGGGGTGACGGTTCGGCGCTTTGCGAAAAGAGCCGGGACATCTGAAAACTTGATGGAAGCAAGCGAAGTTAGGCACCTTGCCGGAGCGCTTGCGGTGATGTGTTAGGGATGAATGTCGACATGCTGGTGTCCGTGACACGGTTCATACATGACGGCCTTTAGCCGGGACGAAATGCGCTGGGCCTTTGTCTGCATGATCATGGCAATGTCTGGTGACAGCATTTCGTTCGTGGTGGCTGTCCATATTTCAAGCCAGCGATCAAACATTTTTGCGGTAATTCGATCAGAATGCAGCGTATGCATGACAAGCGGATTTCCCTTGTAGCGACCCGATGCCAGCATCAGTGACGACCAGAAATCTTCCAGACGGGCGAGGTGTTCGGTCCAATCTTCGACAATGTCGTTAAAGACCGGTCCAAGTTCGGGGTCCTTGCGCACGCGCCCATAGAATACCGACAGCAGCTCTGTGATTCTTTGCGGGGGTATTTCATCAACAGTTTTCATGGCGACCTCTTAATAAGTATTCTAAATGCATATATTACTGTAAATGCGCATTGTAAATACCAATTTTACGGTGTCGCACTTTTAACTGAGTGGATTCAGTCTAATGGTCTGAGATAAAATGATTTATTCGGCGTTCATGCTAAGCAAAAGATCGAACATGCCGCTCTGACGTTTTAAAACATCTGCAAGTGTGACCTGATCGAGCGTCTTGAAAAACGACTCTTCTGCGTCTTTAAGAACGACCGCAAGGCCACAGGCAGCAGCCAGCCGACAGTTGCCACGATCTTCGCGCATACATTCAACAAGGGCAGTCTGGCTTTCAAGTTTGCGCACGAGCGTTCCGATGCAAATCTGATCAGGTTGCCGTGCCAGTGCGATCCCGCCACTGCGCCCGCGGATTGTCTCAATATAACCTTCATTCGCCAGCCACTGGGTGACCTTTGCAAGATGGTTGTATTTGGCGTCATGGATGGCGGCAATTTCGCGTGTCGACATCAGGCGACCATTAGCGGTTGCCAGATGCATCATGACTCTCAGCGCATAATCAGTGAAACGGTTTAACTGCATGAATTCATTCTACAGATAAAAATGCGCATTTGAAATGCAAATAATGGTACGCTGATCAGCGGGTGACGTAGGTCGAGACGGTTAACGCTTTATCGCTTACCCCGCCAAATAGAATGCGGATCCCCCATAAAGTGCCAGCATCGCGACACTTTCCCAGCCGATATTGCCAATGCCTTGCCGTTCGCGGTTCAGCATGCCGAGCAACAATACCCCGCTCATCAGAATGACCAGTGCGATGGTAAACAGGTGCTGGTCGGTAAAGGCGGCGTAGATCGATCCATCGCGATAGGCGAAGTCGGATGCCGCCAGGAACAGCACGTCAAAGGCATTGCCACCAATGATGTCACCAACCGCCAGATTGACCGCCCCCATGCGCACTGCTGCAATGGCCGATACGAATTCCGGGAAGGATGTTGAAATCGCGGTCAGGAATGTGCCGACGGCAGTTTCACTGATGCCGGTTTTATCGACAATCGCAAGTCCGGCCTGACCGATGACGTGACCGGCAATGGCAGTCAGAAGGGCGAAGGCAAGAAACTCCCCCCACAGCCGTGCGGAGCTTTCCGGATGGCTGTCGGCCCCGTCATGTTTGGCGTCTTCTTCGGTCAGGTCGGTTTTCTTGGGGTGCCACATCGGTTCATCGCGGATTTCCGACAAAAGGCTTAGACCAAACCCGTAAATGACAAACAGTAGGATGGAGGCCGGGTGGATATGAAAGATCATCCATTCCGGCCCGGCATAGGCCAGGATCGGTATCGAAAGCATGCTGACAAGCAAGGTTGTCTGGGCAAGTCCGGTCGCGCTGGCTGCGGCATGTTCCAGATTGCCCTTGCGATACACCAGATCGGCAATCGCCAGAAAGGTTGTCTGCGCGGCAATCCCGCCAAGTGCATTGCCGATCGCAAGATCGGTATGCCCCTGCCACGCGGTGGTGACAGACAGAACACTTCCCGGCAGGCTGGTGGACATGCCAACAAACAGCGCACCGGCGATGATTTGCCCCATACCTGTGCGCTCGGCCAATTTAACGGCAATGCCGGCAAGGCGCGTTCCGGCAAACCCGATAATCAGTGTGCAGATTGCAAAGGTCACTATGATGATGCCAAGCGACTGCTGGCCGAGGTCAAAGGGCATGCACTGCTTTCCATGATCAGAGAAGACTACTTTGTGTAACTTCTGGCAGCCGTGCTTGTTCCCTTCGTTTGCTACGGGGGGACGAAAGCCTGTTTACAACATGTCGGTTATCAGAGTCCCCGGTTTGCAAGTTGCGGTAGTTTCAGTTGCAAAAATATCTCACTGAACTGGGTAAAACGGGCTGTTCGCACTGGTCAACGTGCGTGATCCAACCTATCTTTTAGCATAAGAGGTCAACAAGGCCTGAACCAAGTTCCCGACCGAATGCCGTTAAAGCCGTCGGATGCGGCAACAAAGCAAAAATTCAAACGCCGTGGGGGTATGTATGGCGTGCTATTCAAAGCACAGATTTGCCAAAACCTGTGCTTTTGCAACGATTTGTTTTGTTGCCCTTTTGCTGTCTTTCCGCCTGTTGCCATCTGCCAGTGCGGATCCGAATTGCCTTCGGATCGCTTTGCCGGAAATCGACATTAGCCAGCAAAAACTCGACCTGTATCAGCAAGTGATGAGGAATGCAGGGCTGTGTGTTTACCCACAGGCCATGCCGCAAATTCGCGCACTTTCCGCACTGAGATCGGGCCGGATTGATGGCGTTTTTGCCGCGCGTGAAGATTTGCCCCGATTGGTCAACATGCCAATGGTTCCCGGTGATGTTCTTCTTGGTACTCTGGCCGGATATCTGATTGTGCGTGAAGGCCCGGTTGAGAGTGTGGCTGATCTAAGCGACCAGATCCTTGGCGTTCCATTGGGGGCGACATGGTGCACCAAACTTGTTGATGACTATGACAATGTTGTCAAAGTGCCACGCGGAACAAAAATGTTACAGCAGATGCTGGCCGAAGGCCGCATTGATGCAATGCTGGCGGATGCCTATTCCCTTGGACTTTCCGGTGGTGTGCCCGCGGGCTACAAAGCCGTCACGGTTGCTGAGTTTGAAGTGCATAGCTGGCTGAAGGCAGAGTTTGCTGACTTGAAGCCGCAGTTTGATCAAGGGACCAGCGATTATCTCAGCGCACTGCAGAATTAACATTGCGCGCAGCGGTTCTATTGGATGGATATCGTGGGATCCATGCAAAGCTGGCACTTGGTGCTAGGTGATTGACGGACTTCAATATATTCTTCTTTTCAAAGGATCACGAAGATCCGCATGACACGACTTGTGATCCAAGCACAAGCCGAACTTCCCGGGATACGGTCGTTCAACAGTTAGTTGGTGCCGTGGGAGCCTACAATGATGTGTCTTCAATTACGCCGGTTTGTAAGAACCTCTGTTTTTTCGACGATAAGCTTCGTTGCGCTTTTTCTTTATTTTGCATTTTTGCCAAATGCAAAGGCGGAGCAGACCTGTCTTCGAATTGCTTTTCCTGAAGCTGCCATCGACCCGGCCGGAGCGGAACTTTATCGGACAATAATGCGCGAGGCGGGACTGTGTGTGGACCCCGTCCCAATGCCCAATGCACGGGCTTTCATGGCCATGCGCCATCATCAGGTTGATGGCGTGTTTGCCATGCTTAAACAGTTCGAGCGGAAGCTGGGGGTACCTGTTATCCATGGGACAGTTCTTGTGGCTGAGCAGGAGGGTTTTTTGGTGGTTAAAGAGGATGGGCCGCACACTATTTCGGAATTGACCACCGAAGACATTGGTGTCTGGCTTGGTGCCTCTTGGTCAGAAGACTTGCTCGCAGATTACGATCATATCGTGCGTGTGCCGAGGGGACCGACAATGATGAACAAGATGCTCGAGAAAGGGCGTATTGATGGCATGCTGTTGAATGGTTTCTCAATCGACGTTCTCGGTGGCGTGCCTGACGGTTTTGTTCAGGTGCCCGTAACCAAGCTTTCGGTTTATAGCTGGCTTCATGCAGAACATGCCGATCTTCTGGCAAAATTTGACGCTGGTACGGCTAAGTATCGTGACCGAATGATAGCTTGGTACAGTCAGAAAACGTAAATACTTAAATTTTTCGGTCGGCTTTGTCTGCGTTGCCTTGTTTTTCCGCATCGCGATGCATGGCCCCTAGCAACACCAATGCATGAAATGACGTTCGCGTTCGGCACACCAGAATCTTGTGCCGATACCTATACGTTTGAATTGTATTTGGCAGGAAGGCGCGCTTGCAGGGGCTTTGCAATTGCGCTTATAGTTTTCCCATAACGGCAAAAGCCGAAATCAAGAACCAATGAAAATGATCCGACCGCACTCAGTGACGGCGGGCACACAGGAAGGTTAAGCAACATGTCTCGCAACGACGGGACAAATGTTGCCTTGGGGGTGATACCATGGCGCTTCGTAAGCCCACTGCGATCATTCGGTCGTGCATGTATGCTGTCATCTTGCTGGCAGCCGTAATCCTTTCCTTTGAATTGCTGCCATCGGCAAAGGCAGAGGACGACGTCTGTCTCAAAATCGCCTTGCCGGAAATGGCTGATCATGTTCGCTCTGCCGAACGTTATCGCGCGGCGATGGCCGAGGCCGGATTGTGCGTGCAACCGGTCTGGTTGCCCAATAAGCGCACGGCTATCTCGCTTAAACGCGGCGAAATTGACGGTGTTTTTGCCAGTGGCGACACCATTCAAAAGTCGGCCGGCGTGCCGCTTGTTGCCGGTGGTGTCGTTGTTGGTCGTCCGAAAAGTCTTCTGGTTACTGCGGATGAAACCGTGCAGGCGCTGAGTGATCTCAAGGACAAGGAGATCGGCGTCTGGCTCGGTGATGAGCGTGGAGAACAGGAACTGGTCGGACTTGCCCACATTATGACGGTGCCGGGGGGCGCGGGCATGATGTTGCGTATGCTGCGTCATGGTCGGTTGGATGGTTTGTTGATTGACGATTTCTCGCTCAGTCAGACCGGAGGCGTCCCGGAAGGCTATCGCACCATCGAGCTTGAGACGCTCACGACCTATAGCTGGCTGCGCAAGGAATATGAGGCCCTGTTGCCGAAGTTCAATCGCGGTACGGATATCTTTCGTGCGTCCCTTGATCTCAACAGACCGGAAAACAAATCCTGACGACCATGCGTAGCGGGCGACGTCAAACAGCGTGCCTCTGCAAAGCAGGTTTGCCATCATCCGCAGTTCGACCAAGGGCACGCCATGCAATAATAGCCATTGCAAATCATCCCGAATTTGCGCTGTATGAGTGAAAGGGTCGATCCACCACGACCCTGAAACCCAACCGGCCCTGAGGCCGGACAGATAAACTGTTTTGGAAACGCGCCCCATGATCCCCCTGTTTGGCGAGGCTGCTGCCTTTACGGCGGCGCTCTGCTGGGCCAGTTCCAGCATGATTTTTTCCAATGTCGGCGGCAAGGCAGGGGCTCAGACGGTCAATCGCGGGCGTCTGGCCTGCTCGATCTTTTGTCTGACGGTGCTGCATTGGATCCTCGAAGGGCAACCCTGGCCCAATTCCGTGACATGGGAACAGCTTGGCTGGTTGTCGCTTTCCTCGGTGTTGGGGCTGGTGATCGGCGATGCCCTGTTGTTTCAAGCCTTTGTGATGATCGGGGCGCGGCTATCGATGCTTCTGATGTCGACCGTGCCAATCATGGGCACGGTTTTGGCGTGGCTGTTGTTTGATGAAACCCTGCGTCCTGTCGAGATTACCGGGATTGCCTGTGGTGTTGGCGGCATCCTGATTGTCATTTTGGGTAAAAAGGGACGTCCGGTCGGGCTGGTCGGCCGCGATTACGCGGTGGGTATTCTGTTTGGTCTTGGTGGTGCGATCGGGCAGGTGGCCAATTTGATCACCGCAAAATATGCCCTGATCGACGGATATTCCGCCCTGTCGGCCAGCTGGATCCGAACGTTGGTCGCGGTCATCGCGATGTGGGGGCTTGCGGTCATTCTCGGGCGGGTTCGGCGCACGGTCACGGCCTGTATCGCGCCAGATGTGGGCAAGTGGCTTCTGCTTGGTGCGTTTATCGGGCCCGCAGTCGGGGTTTGGTTGTCGATGCTGGCGGTGCAAAACGCCAATGTCGGCATTGCCTCAACCCTGATGGCCCTGCCGCCCGTGCTGCTGATTGTCTATGAAGGCCTGATCTTGCGCAAACCGGTTGGTGTGCAGGCGGTGGCGGGCACGTGCCTTGCGTTCGTTGGCGTGGCCTTGCTGTTCATGCCCTGATCAGTTCGAAGCTTTTCGTGCCATCTGGCGGCGCTGCCAGATTAAAAGTCCCCCGAACAGGTTTAGCAGAAGGCTGCAGCCAAACAGGATGCTGGCCCAAATTGGCAGATCAAGCAGTGCCGGTGTTCCTTGCATGGTGGTTGGCGAGGGTGTTGCAGAGCCTTGTTGCCCACCAGCCGCGCTGTTCGGTTGATAGGTCAATTGCACAACATGACCCATGCCATCGGCCACCTTGATATCAAGATCGGGTTTGGGGTCTTTTAGAGCGGGAAGGTTACCCAGCCCGATGGAAAATTGGCCAACCCGATCCGTGCGCGCCTTTTGCCAGACCTTGCCGTCCTTGGTTGTCACAACAACCTCTGCAAAGGCCATGGGGGAGCCGTCGGTATATCCAAAGCGATAGGTTTTGGTGTTGCCGGTATCTTCAACCTGCCAACCGGCACCATGTGCATTGGCCGGGGCGGGTGCGACCAATGGCCCTGCAAACAGCAGGGCCATCAGAACTGACAATCGGGAAAAAGCGATCCGTGCCATCATTATTCGTCGACGGCAAAGGACAGGGTGGCGCGAATGTTATGACCATTAACGCCTTCCTCGGCATCGGGGACGTCGGTCGCAACACGCACGATCCACAGGCCGGGGGCGGAAACCCGGACCTTCGCAATGCCGCTGCCATTTTCAGTATTCAGCGTTTCGGTCGCATAGGCCCAGGAGGCCGGCGTTTCGGTAAATCCGGCATAGGTCGCCAGAACCGAAGTTGTCAAAGGCTGACCATTGAGAAGAATCTGGAATTCGGCATCTTCGCCAACCTTGGTGTCACGCGGATCGCGAAGCGGGACGATTTCAAGTGTGTCGCCAATCGGTTGGGTGACCAATTCGTTTGCGTCTTGGCCACCGGTCAGAAGCTTGGCAAACTTTTCATAACGTTTCGATGTAACGGCATCAGGATGCTCGTCTGCGCCACCTGCTTGCCAACCATCCGGGGTTTGTGACCAGACAACACCCAAACGATGGGCAGAAATCCAGCCAGCGTTTTTCGGGATGTCAAACGTGCCGATCAGATTGGGGGCATCGTCATTGACCGAAATCGCAATGTCGTTCTTGCCATCCGTGGTAATCAACGTGGCGCGGACATCTTTTTTGCCTTCTGCTTCTTCGGGAAGGCCAAACTGATGGGTCGAATCAAGGGCAAGTGTCGCAGTCTCGCCCGGTTTCGCATTTGCCGGTGTGTGGCTTGCGATGAATTCATGGGCGTTTGCCGACATACCGATCAGGAGCGTTACCGCACCAATCACCATGCTGGTTGCGAACTTTGGTTGAAACATTTGCGATCCTTTGGGAAATTGGTTTAATGGAAAAACAATGTCGGTATGAACTTTTCAAAAAAGATCATACTCGTCAAGCCGTTAGTTGTGAAAGGTAGTCAACATGACCCGTGTGACCGTATCGATTGAAGACGATCTGATGGAGGCGTTTGACACTTTTCTTGATCACCGCGGCTATACCAACCGCTCAGAGGGCTTTCGTGATCTGATCCGCGAGAAGCTTCAGAATACCAAGCTGGAAGACAATGCTGACGGGGTTGGTATCGCTGTTCTGAACTATGTCTATGATCACGAAGAACGCATGCTGGCATCCCGTCTGATGAGCACCCAGCATGAACATCACAACCTTACGGTCTCGACCGTGCATTTCCATGTTGATCACGATACGTGCCTTGAAAGCGTGACCTTGCGCGGACGGCTGTCGGAAATCCGTGCCTTTGCCGACAAGGTGCTGGCACAGCCCGGCGTGCGCCACGGGCAGCTTTATACCGTTCCCGGTGAATTGCATGTCGAAAGCCATCATCACGGTCATGATCATCATGGACATGCCCACAAGCACGAACATCTGAAAATCACCACCTGATAGCACGCTGTGACCGGGCCGAATTAAGGGCGTTATGGCATGGGGAAATCCCAATGTCGGGAGGGAGCTGTTCGATCACCGTGCGACGGCTCTTAAAATCGCAAGGCAGTTGACAACTGCACCTCCCATCCCCTGAGGGATACGCGTTTGGGACGCGATGCAAGAAGCATATAGCCTGCCCGCTGGAATACAATGTGCTCAGAATCCAAATAAATGTGCAGGACGTCCAATTATGTCCGTTCCGCCTGTCCTTTCGGGCTGTCATCTTACGCCATTGGTATCGCTTTGATCTGGTGCCCCTCATCCATTCATTCGGGCTTCAATCATCCTCATTAACGCAGTGCGTGGCGAACGTGCGATTAAACAACTCTCCGCAGTGAGAGGCACATAAATGAGAACAAACTTGCAACATCTGAATTTTTGTGAGAATGTTCGCATTATGTTCTCAACTGTTTTGTCGGCAGGAACACAGTGGCAGGCTGTGAAACAGGCAAAACATTCTAGCGGTGGCGTTCCGCATTTAGGTCCGGGGAACCGCCTGCGTTGCATCCAACCCGGCCCTGTGGAATAAGAGAGTTCGAGCAATGATTCAGACCGCGCTGCATTTGGTGGATAAGGATACTATGGATAAGCAGAAGGCACTCGAAGCCGCCCTTGGGCAGATCGAACGGGCATTTGGCAAAGGTTCGATTATGAAGCTGGGTCAGCGGGAAAGCGCCGTTGATATCTCCGCAATTTCAACCGGTTCGCTCGGTCTTGATATCGGGCTTGGTATCGGTGGTTTGCCGCGTGGCCGTATCGTCGAAATCTACGGTCCGGAAAGTTCGGGTAAAACCACACTTGCCCTCCATACCGTTGCAGAGGCGCAAAAACTTGGCGGTACCTGCGCCTTTGTTGATGCCGAGCATGCCCTGGATCCGGGATATGCCCGCAAACTGGGCGTAAATACCGACGAACTCCTGATTTCTCAGCCCGATGCCGGTGAGCAGGCGCTTGAAATCGCCGATACGCTTGTGCGTTCCGGTGCAATTGATGTTCTGGTCGTCGATTCGGTTGCTGCCCTTGTACCGCGTGCCGAACTCGAAGGCGAAATGGGTGATACCCATGTTGGCCTTCAGGCCCGCCTGATGAGCCAGGCACTGCGTAAACTGACCAGTTCGGTCTCGCGGTCGAACTGCATGGTCATCTTCATCAACCAGATCCGCATGAAGATCGGTGTGATGTTTGGCAGCCCGGAAACCACCACCGGTGGTAACGCGCTTAAATTCTATGCGTCGGTTCGTCTTGATATCCGCCGTATCGGTCAGATCAAGGACCGTGACGAGGTCGTCGGCAACCAGACGCGCGTCAAGGTCGTCAAAAACAAGATGGCCCCGCCGTTCAAGCAGGTTGAGTTTGACATCATGTATGGCGAAGGCGTCTCCAAGATGGGTGAAATCCTTGATCTTGGCGTCAAGGCTGGCATCGTCGAGAAATCGGGTTCCTGGTTCTCATATAACTCGACCCGTATCGGTCAGGGCCGCGAGAATGCCAAAAGCTTCCTGCGTGAAAATCCGGAAATGACCAAGGAGATCGAAACCAGCATTCGCGAAAGTGCCGGTCTGATCGCCGAAGCCATGACCAATATGAGCGAAGAGGACCCGGTCAACGACGATTGATCCGATCCATCTTGCGACATGATTTCAAAGGGGCGGGGTGCAGACGTATCCCGCCTTTTTTGTTCGCATTCCTTCTGACGGAGCTCCGCCTATGGTCACGTGCTATCTGAAATACATTATCGACAGCCACAAAATCCCTGAATTCGAAACCTATGCCAAACGATGGATCCCGATCGTCAATCGCATGGGCGGGACCCATCATGGCTACTTCTTGCCCCATGAAGGGGCCAGCAACGTCGCCTATGCACTGTTTAGCTTTCCTAGCCTCGCAGATTATGAGGATTACCGCGAACGCATGGCCAAGGATGCGGAATGCCAAGACGTCTTTGAGATGGAGGCGCGCAATCGCAGCATCATTTCGTATGAGCGCAGCTTCATGCGCCCGGTTCTAGATTGACTTTGAAGTCTACCTCAATCGGCTGGTTTCGAACGGCTTATCGAGTTTAGCGCGTGGTAACTGTTTGCTTTTGCCATTGGCTGGGCGTTTTGCCGGTGATGCGCAAGAATTCCCGATTGAAGTTCGATTTGGTGTTAAAGCCGCTGCCCAACATGGTGTCGGTGACATTTTCCCCGGCTTCCAGTGCGCGACAGGCATGCTCGATACGGTGTTTGTTGATATAGCGCGACACGTTTTCACCGGTCTGTGCGTTGATTGCGGTTGAAACCTGTTTTAGCGGATATCCCAGCCGCCGTGCGATGCGCGCCAGTGTCAAATCCGGATCAAGATACAGCTTTTCGCGCCCAACCAGTTCTTCAAGCTGTGCCATGATCTCTGCCACCGGAATGTCGGGATCTGCTTTCGGTTCTTCCCGATCAGTGCTTTGGACTTCCACTGCTTCGTCGCCATCACGCGCCATGGCAATGGCAGGTGACAGGGCAAGAAAGCCGATGGCCAGCAGGGCCAGCGATGAAAAGATGCTAAGGATGATGCCCGGTGCGCGTTCTGCCCCCAATTGCAGTGCCGCCGAAATCAGCGCGTCACTCAGCGCCGAGACGATCAGGGCAATGGCAATCACCCGCCAGATCAAGGCAGGTACCGGGCCAGATGCCAGACGCATATGGGCCAGATCATTACCCTGGCGATGCAGGGCCAGCAGAATGGCAAGCCCGTAACCAACAAACAATCCGCCCAGCAGCGCATCAATCAGGATTGGGACGAGGACCACCACACCCGCCATAACAACCGGTGCGGCAAGATGAAAGATGTCGCTGAATTGAAGACGCGGGCGTACCCCGCCTTCAAGAAAGGCGACCCATGCCAGTGCGGGTATCAAGGATGCGGTGACCGGCTGCACAAGCCGTAAATCCATGACGCCGTAGTAATGCACCAGCGACACCACAATGCTTTGAACAGCACAGGCCAGCAAAAGTGCGCCTAAAAGGCGCGATGTCTTTTCAAACAACACGGCCCGGACAAACAAAAAGCCCAGCAGCAGGGCAACAATCAACGGAACGGGTAAGGCAATCATGGTGGCGGCACTATCCAGACGGGCGTTATCCGGGCGGGCATGTCCCAAAACCGGTTTTGCACGTCCTTAAACCGGTTCGAGGACGCCAGAAACCGCAAAGCACATGCAATTTGATGTCCGTGAAACTTAGAACACGGATTGAAATCATGAAACACGTAACTTCTGCACTGACCCTTGCCATTGGCCTTTTTGCAACCCTGGCGTCCAACCCGGCCCATGCCGGTAAAGACCTTGCGGGCTATGATCGATTTGATGTTGATGCAGCCCATCGGTCGCGACCAATTGCGGCCTCAATCTGGTATCCGGCCGATACATTTATCTATCGCGCGCCGGTCAACAAAAGCGCGCTTTGGCAAAGCATCGATGCCTATATCGGGGCGGCGGTGCAACCGGGCAAGCACCCGTTGATTTTGCTCTCGCACGGCTCGGGCGGGAACATGGATGCGATTGGCTGGTTATCGTCTGAGCTGGCGCTGCGCGGGGCGATGGTGCTCGCGGTCAATCATCCCGGAAGCACATCGGGCGACTCATCCCCGCGCCGCCTGGCTGATCTTGGCCTGCGTGCCAAGGACATGCATGCTGCCCTTGATCAGGTCCTCGCCAGTCCGGAGTTCGAACCCTATATCGATACGGACCGCATATCGGCAGCGGGTTTTTCGCTGGGTGGTGCGACAGTGCTTAATCTTGCCGGGTTGCGCTTTGACCGCGATGCCTATCGCGATTACTGCCTGAAGTTTGGCAATGAGGTTCAGGATTGTGCGTTCCTGCAAAAAGGCGGCGTGCATCTCGATCAACTCTCCAAGGATTTTGAAACTGGATCAAAAGACACCCGCATTTCGCAGTTCGTTGCCATAGAGCCCGGCATGACGTTTGCGGTCAATGATGCCAGCCTTGCCGATGTTGATCCCGATTTACTGTTTATCCGTTTGGGGCGCGAACATGGTTGGAAGGCCGCGGATCTGACAGATACGGGAAGTGGCCTTTTGGGGAAACTCGATAACCCGTCCTATGCCGTTTTTGCCCCGGCCGATCATCTGACTTTCCTGGGGGAATGTGTCCCGGGTGCTGCCGAACTTCTGGCCGAGATGGATGACGATCCGATCTGCTCTGACCCGGAAGGCACGGATCGTGCCCTGATCCACCAGCAGATTATTGATGAAATCAGTCAGTATCTCTCCTTGAGTTCAGAAGCTTCCTGAACCGGCCTGATAATGCATGATTAAGCGCGCGGGGATCGCTTTTGATTCCCGCTTTCGCCAAGTGCCTCAAAATGATCATGATTGCGCAAGGCATTGGAAAACTGTGCGTTTCCAATGCCTTTTTATCTTCAAAACGAAGTGATGAACGGTGTTGTTGGGAACAATCGATGGTTGTCATCGTTAGAATTCCTGTGAGCATCGAAAAGAGTAAACAGGAGAAAGATCATGTCGAATACGATGAAAAAACTTTTCGCGATCCTGATGATTTCGGGCATGGGCCTTGGCCTTGCTGCCTGTGAAACCGCCGAAGGCTTTGGCGAAGATGTCGAAGATGCCGGTGAAGCCATTCAGGACGAAGCTGATTGATTGATAAGTTTGTCCTTACTTGTGTCGCTGACGGACCATTTGGCAGCGTCTGAATAAAGCGCGCCGATGGTCTGTCGGCACAAACCGACAAAGGAGATAAAAACATGTTAGGTTGGGCAGTATTTTGTTTGATTTTGGCACTGATCGCCGCCGTTCTCGGCTTTGGCGGACTTGCCGGTGCCTTCGTTGGCTTTGCAAAGATTCTGTTCTTTGTCTTTATCGCGCTGTTTGTGATTTCCCTTGTGGTCAACGCATTCCGCGGCCGTCGTCCGCCGGTCTGATTTAGACACTTGCATATCTGCGATACGAGCAACGCACCTAGAATGAGGACGCCATTTCGGCGTCCTTTTCGCGTTCCGACCAAAACCAGCCATCGCGATAACAGTTGCACGCAGAGATGCAGCACGCCAAACTGTCGCGATAAACAAAAAGACGGGTGAAATGCCCGTTAGTCGGACTTGAATGTGGAGCATCCTGAAAAGATGGAAACGATCACGAAGCGTCTTCTGGCCATCCTGATGGTTCTTGGCTTTGGTCTTGCCCTTGGTGCCTGTGAAACCGCCGAAGGGTTCGGTCGCGATATGGAAAACCTTGGTAAAACGATCCAGGAAAGTGCAGACGATTAGTCCGGGCACAAGCCGCCTTTACACCGAGCGTCTTGAACTCTCTGTGCCACGGCGGGCTGACATCCCTGATCTTTATGCTTTCCTTGGTGATCGTATTGCGATGCGCTTCACCCATTTTGATGAAAGCTTGCGTGCCTGTCGCAAGCGGGTGCTGGTGCATGAATGGTTCCGGCGCCGCGACGGGTTTGCGCCATGGGTTGTCAGGATACGCGAAACCGGCACCATCATCGGTTGGGGTGGGCTTTATACCGATCCGTTCGATCCCGGATGGGGACCTGAACTTGGCTATTACTTCGCCCCGACCGCTTGGGGGCAGGGCTTTGGCCGTGAATTGGCTGTTGCTGCACTTGAGCATGCCCGTGAAGCGACCACAATCAAGCAACTGACAGCTTTTGCCCATCCTGAAAACGTCGCATCGCGTAAACTGTTGCAGGGGCTTGGGTTCGAGGCTGTCGGGTTTGTTGAGGCGATGAACCGTGACCGATTCACATTTTTGCTTTGATCACGCTGAATTTTGCCTGTGCAAAAGCGGTTTGAAAGCCATCTGATCCCTTATTTTCGGAAAACTTGCGGCAAATGCCCCGGACTCCTTTCGCCTGACTGGACAGGTCAGGGCCGAGCCGCTAAATAGGGCAGTCCGTTCGCCAGCATGGCGGGCGCAGTTGTTCCGCGTTTTCCGGGTTGGAGAGATATGCAGACCGTTAACGATATCCGCACCACGTTTCTGGAGTTCTTCCGCAAGAACGGCCACGAAGTCGTTTCCTCCAGCCCGCTGGTGCCGCGCAATGACCCTACCCTGATGTTCACCAACGCCGGGATGGTCCAGTTCAAGAACGTTTTCACCGGCCAGGAACACCGCGATTATTCGCGTGCCGCGACCTCGCAGAAATGCGTGCGCGCCGGGGGCAAGCATAACGACCTTGAAAATGTCGGTCATACTGCGCGTCATCACACCTTCTTTGAAATGCTCGGCAACTTCTCGTTTGGCGACTATTTCAAGGAAAACGCGATTGAATTCGCCTGGAACCTGATCACGAAAGAATACGGTCTTCCGGCTGACAAGCTTCTGGTTACGGTTTATCACACCGATGACGAGGCACATGGTCTTTGGAAAAAGATCGCCGGGCTGACCGATGATCGCATCATTCGTATCCCGACCTCGGACAACTTCTGGTCGATGGGCGATACCGGCCCGTGTGGTCCGTGCTCGGAAATCTTCTTTGATCATGGCGATCACATCTGGGGTGGCCCTCCGGGCAGCCCGGAAGAAGACGGCGACCGTTTCATTGAAATCTGGAACCTCGTCTTTATGCAGTACGAGCAGATGGCAAATGGCGAACGTGTCGACCTGCCAAAACCATCCATTGATACCGGCATGGGTCTGGAACGTATTGCGGCTGTTCTGCAGGGCAAGCACGACAACTACGACATCGATCTGATGCGTGCGCTGATCGAAGCATCGGCGGATGCCACCAACACCGACCCGGATGGCCCGAACAATGTGTCGCACCGCGTGGTTGCCGACCATCTGCGTTCGACCAGCTTCCTGATTGCCGATGGTGTTCTGCCGTCCAATGCCGGTCGTGGTAACGTTCTGCGCCGTATCATGCGCCGTGCGATGCGCCATCTGCACATGATCGGAACGCAAGATCCGGTGATGCATGAACTGGTCCCGGCACTGGTCCGCAAAATGGGCGGGGCTTTCCCGGAACTGGTCCGTGCACAGGCCTTGATCGAAGAAACGCTGAAGCTTGAAGAGCAGGGCTTTAAAACCATGCTTGATCGCGGTCTCAAGATGCTTGATGACGCGACCGATGGCATGGATGCTGGCGCAACCCTTTCGGGCGAAGTTGCGTTCAAGCTTTATGACACTTATGGCTTCCCGCTTGATCTGACCGCCGATGCGCTTAAAGAACGCAAAATCGGTATTGATGAAGACGGCTTCACCACCGCCATGGAAGAACAGAAAGCCAAGGCCCGTGCGGCCTGGTCCGGTTCGGGCGAAGCGGCGACCGAGGAAGTCTGGTTTGACATCAATGACCGTGATGGCGCGACCGAGTTCCTGGGCTATGAAACCGAAACCGCCGAAGGCGTGATCACCGCCCTGATCAAGGATGGTGCCGAAGTCAAAACCGCATCGAAGGGTGACGAAGTCGCTGTCCTTGCCAACCAGACCACCTTCTTTGGTGAGTCTGGCGGTCAGCAGGGCGATGCCGGTGTGATCAAAACCGAAAACGGCGCAATCATCGAAATCAGCGATACCCAGAAAAAACTGGGTGCCCTGCATGTGCATCTGGGCAAAGTGACCGAAGGCGACGTTAAGGTTGGCGATGCGGCGGAATTCCGCGTTGATCATACCCGTCGTTCAAGCCTGCGTGCCAACCACTCTGCCACCCACTTGCTGCATGCGGTTCTGCGCAAGCATCTTGGCGATCACGTGACCCAGAAGGGGTCGTTGGTTGCAGCGGATCGTCTGCGTTTCGATATCTCGCATCCGAAGGCCGTCACGGCCGAGGAAGCCGCAGTGATTGAGGCCGACGTTAACAGCCTGATCCGCGAAAACAGCGAAGTCACCACCCGTCTGATGACCCCGGACGAGGCGATTGAACTCGGCGCGATGGCGCTGTTTGGCGAGAAATACGGCGATGAAGTCCGCGTTGTGTCGATGGGCGAACCGGTTGCCAATGAACATGCCTATTCGCTTGAGCTTTGCGGCGGTACGCATGTCAAACGCACTGGCGATATCGGCATGTTCAAAATCGTCTCCGAAGGGGCGGTTTCAAGTGGTGTGCGTCGTATCGAAGCACTGACCGGTGCCGATGCGGCGAAATACATGTCGGCCCGTGAAAACGTTCTGACTTCTGTCGCGGCTGACCTTAAGGCTGTGCCGGAAGATGTCCCGGCCCGCGTCAAGGCGCTGCAGGAAGAACGTCGTCGTCTGGAACGCGAAGTGTCTGATTTGCGCAAGAAGCTGGCAACGGCTGGTTCCGGTGCAGCTTCGGGCGGCGATGCGTTCAAGGAAGTCAATGGCGTTAAAATGGCGCTGCGGTCGCTTGAAGGTATTCCGGCCAAGGAACTCAAAGGCATGGTTGACGAGCTCCGCGATCAGATGGGTTCGGGCATTGTCGCACTCGTTTCGGGTGACGGTGGCAAGGCGTCCATCGTTGTCGGCCTGACCGAAGACCTCAAAGACACATACAGCGCAGTCGATCTTGTGCGCATCGGTGTTGAAAAACTCGGCGGCAAGGGTGGCGGTGGCCGCCCGGACATGGCGCAGGGCGGCGGTTCTGATCCGTCACAAGCCGACGCCGCACTGGCCGCGATCGAGGCACATATCGCTGGCTAAGCGATCCCGACGATCAAAAGTCTGATGAATAGAAAGGGCCCCAACCGGGGCCCTTTTTTATGGTGTTTCGAACTACATCGCGCCCCAAAAACTTATCTTTGGGTTGCATGACCAGCGCTCTGAGAGATAACCTTGGGTTGTGTCTAAGGGGGGTAAAAATGAAGCCGGATTATTTGTCACAAGGCGAAGCTGCTCGTCTGTTTCCTGTACTAGCCACTACTTCGAAAGAGGGAAGAACAACTGCCGTTGTTCTAAGTTGCCTGACGAGCATTCATGAACTTGGGCGAAGTCTTTTGAAGTCTGTCAATCTGCGCGTCGGAAAGACGTCATCTGTTGAAGCCTTTACCGAGATCGTTTTTGCAGGAGACAAGACTGCTTCAAAGGACAGACCAGACGGCTTGCTGATTGTGCGAACAGGTAAACGCGAGTGGCGCGCTCTTATCGAGACAAAGGTGGGCTCGAATTTGCTTGATGACGACCAAGTGGACCGTTATCGCAATTTGGCAAAACTCCACGGCGTGGATTGTGTAATAACAGTTTCAAACCAATTCACATCTCGCCCTGAGAACCACCCTTTGCAATCGGTAAGGAAAAGTCGTTCGAGAATTCCCGTTTACCATTGGTCTTGGATGTTCATTCTTACTACTGCTGACCTGTTGATCAGCAACGATGAGATCGCTGATCCCGATCAGCTTTATCTGCTAAATGAGCTTAAGCGGTTTTTGACCCATGAAAGTACGGGCATCAAAGGCTTTGATAGAATGCCGCCAGAGTGGACAGAGTTGAATAAGTTGGTGTCTGCATCAGAAGCCATTCCCGCTAAGTCTGAAGCAGCATTGGCGGTTCTGGAAGCTTGGCATCAAGAAACGCGAGACCTATCCTTAATATTGACCCGTAAAACAGAGGCCTTGGTACGCGAAAAGCTACCTCGCAAGCATCTTGATGATCCCAATTTGAGACTTAAGGAAGAGTTCGCAAGTCTGAGAGAAACAAAGCGTCTCGGCGCAGTTTTGAATGTGCCTGACGCAGCATCTCCGGTGGAGATTTATGCGAACTTGATGACACGCACTATCTCGGTTGAGATGTTCCTGAGGGCACCGGAAGACAAAAAGTCGACTAAGGCCAGAGTTAACTGGCTATTGAGGCAACTAAAAACAGTTAGCACGCCAGACATACATATTCGCCTGATGTGGCCAGGTAGCAGTGAGTCGACACTTTACCCGCTTGAAGAGCTTAGAGAAGATGCTGCGATTTCTGAAACTGGGAAAGAGGGGATGCAAGTCCTTGGTTTCCATATCCTGCTATCGCGCAGAGTTGGTGCCAAATTTACTCAGCAGACTAATTTCATCGCACTGTTGGAGCAGATTGTTCCTGAGTTTTATCAAGAGGTTGGACAGAATCTTGTCGCTTGGAGAAAATCTGCTCCGAAGATTAAGCCTAACCGTGAGGGTTCAACCGATGTGAGTGTGGATGCTCTCGAAGAAGAGGCGGAAGAGATGGCTCTGGACAATTAAGCTAACAAACGTCTGATGAATAGAAAGGGCCCCAATAGGGGCCCTTTTGTTTTGTCTGAGGATTGCGTGCTAGGCCAGCGGCAAAAGGATATCCGTGATTGCCTCGTGTTCGGCGACGTCGGGATAAAATGCGATCCGTTGGAAGATCAATGGGAAGTCACCCGGCGTTTCTCCGCTTTGCGGTAGCCAGTCGCGATAAAGTGCCAATGCGCTGTCGCCAAGTGTCTGATCGCTGCCGGTATGGCGCAATTTGGCGTAACGTCCGGCGGGCAAGGTTATGTTGGTCAGGCCCATTTCGCGGTCTTCGTTTGTCAGGTCCTGATCGGTCGCAACCGCAAGGCCCATGCGGAAGGCGTCGGCTGGGGTATCTTCGGGATTGCACCAGACGATGTTGAATGTTGCATGTTTTGACGGATGTAAATGATGCGCCTTGCGCCAGGCAATAAACCGCTGAATGGTTTCACCAATCCGGGCTGGCGGGCCAATATGATCCATGCAGGCTGTTCGGGTTTCCGGGAATTCGATGATGGTGACGTTGTCAGATTCCGTGCCGGTCATCGTGTTCCTCCGAATATGTTGAAGTTTCTCATACGGGGCTTGCCAGTTATCCCAATCGGGATGGCTGCGAAAGTCTGACGGGCTTTGATCATGGAGCTTTCGAAAGGCGCGCGAAAAGGATTCCGCGTTCTCGAACCCGGCGTCAAAGGCGATATCCGTGATCGACGTATTTTTGCGAAACAACAGGCTGTGCGCCGCACGCCGCATCCGGACCAGTCGCATATACCGGGTTGCGGTCATGTCAAACAGGGCGGCGAATTGACGATGAAAATGAAAGGGTGAATAGGCCGCAATCCCGGCCAGTTCAGTCAAGTCCATCTGGCGATCTGCATTTGCATCGATATGGGCGATGACACGGGCAAACCGGGTTTGCAGGGGATCTTGCGGGCAGTCGGTCATTGGCATGGCTTTCGGGCGGGCTTGGGTGCTGATGTGATTTCATCAGTGTGCCCGGAAATACAAAACATTGCCTGACCATTCTTGCGGTTTATGCGCTGTCTTCGCCGTCGGGATTTTTCGTTGGTTCCTGATGATGCAGAACACGGGTGGCGGCCCGAACGACGGTTTTTCGGTCGTTTTCTTCGGGGATGTCACGTTCGGCGGCACTGGCGATCATGCGGGCGTGGGTGCGCAAGACTTCGCGCTGATTTTCAGTGTGCGCCAGTCGGATCAGGCTTTCCAGGATTTCCACCATCGGCAGCAATACATCGGGCTTGCCGGTGGCAGATTGGCGGATCTGGTCATAGGCAGCGCCCAGCATACCTTCGAAATCCGACATCAGCGCCTGCAGGCGGACTTCGTTCGCATCATCGCGCCAGATGCCGACCGGATAGCGAAACTGCATGGCATGGGGCAGCGCTTCGCCCAGACGATAGATCGCGGCAATTGCGGTAAATGGATCATTGATGCCCGGCGACAGGGCGCGCAAGGCCACTTCAACGATCTGGCGCAGGGCGAACTCGACATCAAGCATGGCCGTGCGATGCGATCCGATCATGATCGCTTCAAGAATGTCATCATGGCATTGCTTGATGCTGTCTTTTGCGTCGTTGGAAAGCTCATTGTTCAGGGGCATGATGTGTCCGACGACATCGCCGACAAGCACATGCTGCCCGGCGCGAATGACAAGCGAGATACGGGTATCGGTTCCCTTGGCGATTTCGCAGAGTTTTTCATAGTCGACACCCTGCACATATCCCGATGACCCGATGGAAATAGCCTGATCCTGCGGAATGTCTTGTGGATCGGGCAGGGTGGTCTTGGCTTTTTCCGCAGCCGTAATCGGATCGGTCAGGGTGGTGCAGGCCGATTGAATGGTTTCTTCAAGGTTTCTGCCGACACGCTGAATGACCTCGTCGGCAACGATCGAGCGGCCAAGGTGGTGCACAAACAGGATCAGGACAAAAACACTGATGACAAACAGCGCGATACCGACCGTGACAGCCAGATGCGGTACCGGCGCAGATTCCGGTTTTTCCCCCATCAGCATCAGGGAGGTGATCAAAAACAGAATGCTGCCGACAAAGATGCCAAGGGCATTCTGGGTTTTGTTATCGCCCATGAAGTTGCGGATCATGCGTGGCCCAAGCGAGCCTGCCGCAAGGGTCAGGACAACCATCGTGATCGAAAGTGCAAAGGTTGTCAGGGTGACCAGCGTACCCAGCAGTGTTTCAAGCAAACCCCGCACGGCCTTGATTTCAGTAAAACCGGGCAAAAGGCCGGGAAACAGGTCGCGCAACAAGTCCTGTGGCAGCGCCATGACACCAATCGCAAAAGCCGCACCGCCCAATGCAAACAGCAACGGCGATACCCAAAGGCTATAGGCCAGAAACTCCCAGACGCGGATCAGGCGCTGAACCATGATGCAAACACCCCTTTAGGGTCAAAGATTGTCGCGTGATCCGGACCGGGGAAAACGCATGGACATCATATGATTAAACGCCGATTAGTGCATGCAGTTCCCGCGCGAACTGTTTTATGCGCAGAAAGTCAGGCCAAACCGATCAAATGTCGATGTCTTCGAACGCGGCCCGGCTGATCAGGGCATCTGCCTCGGCCGTGCCTTTGCGTGCCGCGTCGGGCAGTTTGGCAAGCTGGTCCGCCTGCGCACGGGTCTCGTCAAGCCCGTCAATCTCGTCGCAAACTTCCATCACCCGGTTCCAGATCGCGTCGTGATCCATTCCGCCCATAACGGTCAGCGTAATGGCACGATTAAGTGTTGCCTGCGGATGTTCGGCATTTTGCGACAGGATTTGTTCAAACGCCTCAAAGGCCGCGATCAAATGGCCTTCGCGCAGATTGATCACACCCAGATCGTTTGATGCAGCAAGCGAGGACGGATTGATCCGCAGCAACTGTTCAACCGCACGCCTTTCACTTTCAAAATCCTCGTTGGCGCGATGGCATTTGGCGATCAGGCGGTGGATGGTTTCAGAACCGGGATTATGATGGGATGCCGATTGTAGGGCTGAAAGGGCTGCGTCATAGCGTTCCAGCGCGATCAGTGCCTGCGCACGCAGTGCCAGCATGTCAGGATCAGTCGGTTTGCCACGCAGAACAATATCAATGTGGTTTAACGCCGAACGCGGATCACCGTTTTCAAGCAGGGCGCGTGCAATGTGATGCAGGCAGTCTTCATGACCCCCATCAGATTGCAGCACCGTGCGATACTCACCGATTGCTTCGATGATCGAACCTTTTTCGTGCAGGGCGCGCGCCAGTCCGAACCGGGCATCAAGGTTATCCATATCTTCGCCAAGTGCCTGACGCAGCATATTGATTGCGGCGTCATACTGTCGCTGCTTCAAGGCTGCAAGCCCCATATCAGAAAAGGACATTGCATTCATAGGAGGTCTCCCAATCCAATCGCAATCCGTTGTCCGGATCGCTGAATTTATCGATTAACGATGGGATTATAGTGCGCAAGCCGATCATTACCAGCCCTATGTCATAACGAATTCATGACGCCTGACCCGTGGCGGTTACGAGGCCCAAAACAACAAAGGCCCCGGAACGTGCCGGGGCCTTGATATGATCATGATATGTCTGGCTTAAAGCTTATGGATCATCTTGATTTCCATGAAGTCTTCAAGGCCAAATAGCCCGCCTTCGCGGCCATTGCCCGATTGCTTGTAGCCGCCAAACGGACTGCCCGCCAGCGGGGAGGAGCCATTAAGCAGCACCATGCCCGCCTTGAGCTTGCGCGCAACCCGGTCGGCCTTTTGGGCATCCGGGGTCTGCACGTAGGCCGCAAGGCCATACGGTGTGTCATTGGCGATCTCAATTGCCTCTTCTTCGGTGTCGAACGGGATCATCGACACTACCGGGCCAAAGATTTCCTCACGCGCGATGCGCATGTCGTTGTTCACATCAGCAAAGATGGTCGGTTTGACAAAGTAGCCCTCGTTGGTGCCATCGGGTTTGCCAGCACCGCCGACCAGAACGGTTGCCCCTTCATCGATGCCCGCCTGAATAAGCGTCTGAACCCGGTCAAACTGGATGTGGCTGACCAGCGGGCCGATGTGATCGCCTTCCTTGGTCGGATCGCCAACCGATGCCTCTTCGCCAACGCGTTTGGCAACCTTGAGCGCATCGTCATAGATCGAACGTTGCACCAGCATGCGGGTCGGCGCATCGCAGGTCTGGCCGGAATTGTTAAAGACGGCATTCACACTCCAGGCGATGCGGTCTTCGATATCGACATCGTCAAACACGATGTTGGGTGATTTGCCGCCCAGTTCCAGCGTGACGCGCTTGATGTTTTCCGACGCATCCTTGGTGATCGCCTTGCCCGCCCGGGTCGATCCGGTAAAGGACATCATGGTGATATCGGGATGGCGCGAAAGGGTCGCACCGGCGACCGGGCCTGCTCCCTGCACCATGTTAAACGCACCTGCCGGGAAGCCCGCCTCGTGGATCATTTCGGCATAGAGCATCGCATTGAGCGGGGTAAATTCAGATGGCTTGAGCACACAGGTGCAGCCCGTAGCGAGGGCCGGGATGACCTTGAGCACGATCTGGTTGATCGGCCAGTTCCATGGCGTGATCAGGCCGCAAACCCCGATGGGTTCGCGCAGAAGATGTTCGCCGTTATAAAGCGTTTCTTCGGTTTTAAGCTTTTTAAGCGCGACGATGAAATCTTCGAGATGCGCGGTGCCAGCGGCGGCCTGCTGTTCATGCGACATGGTTTTCGGCGCGCCGAGTTCGGAAGTGATGGTATCGGCGACTTCGCTGTAGCGGCGCTTATAGATCGCAAGCAGGTTTTCAAGCCAGCCAAGACGCTGTTCAACCGTTGTCTGGCTATAGTTTTCAAAGGCGTTTTTGGCACTGGCGACGGCGAGATTCACGTCCTCTTCGCTGGCCAGCGTGATTTGGGTGATGACTTCTTCGGTGGCCGGGTTAATCACGTCCATCTTTTCAGAAGAGATCGGGTCAACCCATTTGCCGTTGATGTAAAATTTGCCTGCGTTATCCATAGGAAGCCTTCCTGATCGTTTGGTTGTGTCAGCCCGGAACATTGATGCCCCGGCACGGGTGACGCTGGTTGCGCGGTTCTCAGGTTCGTTCCCTCAGCCAGTTTTTTATGATTTCGCGATGGCGTTCGCCGCCGTAACTGGCAAAATGTCCACCATGCACGACCCTGACCGGCAAATCGTAAAGCCGTTTCATGGACTGCACATAGTCAGCTGCATTTGCATGATAAGTGTCTTCGATCAAAGGTCCATCATAAACAATGTCGCCGGAAAACAGAATGCCGGTCGCCTTTTCCCAAAGCGCAATGCCGCCCGGTGAATGCCCCGGCGTATGGATCACTTCAAAATGGCGGTCGCCGAGATCAATCACATCGCCATCTTCGACAATCCGGGTGGCCGGTGCCGCCTTGACGGCATAAGTGGTTGAGGAATAGGGAAGCGGCGGCAGTTTTGTGAAAATCTCGTCGGTTACATAGGGATCGGCCAATGTGTTCTTGCGCGTTGGCGCTGCCAGAAGATCGGCCTCGCACCGGTGGCAGACACGGTTTTCGAATTCATGATGGCAGCCGATATGATCAAAATGGGTGTGGCTGGCAACCGCCTGAACGCTGCGTTCAGTCACCAGCGGCACCCATTCGCTCAGCGATACAACCCCCATGCCGCTATCAACCAGCATATCCCCATCGCGTCCGCGCACATGCCAGATGTTGCAGCGGTAAAATTCTTCGATAAACGGTTCGCCGATATAGGTTACGTCGTCACCGACGATTTTGGTGCTGTACCAGTCTTCGGGTTTGGCGCGGTCGATCGTCATAGGGTCGCACTTTCTTGTGTCGGGCGGGGCGGATGACCATGCAACAGCACGACCGTGGTCGGATCAAGGGTCAGTTCAACCCATGCACCGGGTTCAATGATCGCGGATTGCGGCATGTGGGCGGTGATCGTCATGTTGGGGTAGTCAAGCGGGCTTAGATGCGCGCGATGATGGGTGCCGAAGAACGATCCGTCTTCAACCTTGGCCTTGCCCAGCGTAATGCGTGGCCCGGTTCCGGTGCTCGCGCGGAAATGTTCCGGGCGAATGGCAAGGGTCACTGATGCGCCGGGGGCAAAGCCGCTGCATTCGAATTCGGGCAGTTCGACAGAGCCAAGCGGTGTTTTGACGGAAATGGTGCGTTCGGTCGCACTTTCAAACGTGCCGGGGATGAAATTGACTTCCCCCATGAAGCTTGCCGTGAAAATCGTTTTGGGGTGCATATAGATGGTTTCGGGGCTGCCGACATCTTCGATCCTGCCGGCATTCATCACCACGATACGATCGGCAATCGCCATGGCTTCT
The DNA here is from genome assembly GCF_011806525.1 of Thalassospira sp. HF15. Lineage (GTDB taxonomy): Bacteria > Pseudomonadota > Alphaproteobacteria > Rhodospirillales > Thalassospiraceae > Thalassospira. The sequence continues at coordinate 64,195 of NZ_JAAVKI010000006.1, forward strand.
TCCTGATCGTGGGTGACATGAACGAACGTGGTGCCAACCCGTTTCTGAATGGCCTTGAGTTCGTCCTGCATCTGACGACGCAATTTAAGATCCAGCGCGCCAAGCGGTTCATCGAGCAACAAGACATCGGGTTCAACCGCAAGCGCACGCGCAAGGGCAACGCGTTGACGCTGTCCGCCAGAAAGTTCGTGCGGTTTCTTGTTGGCTGATGTTTTCAGACCGACCATATCAAGCAGTTCTTCGGCCTTGGCGTGGCGTTCGGATTTGCCGACCTTGCGCATCTTAAGACCAAAGGCGACATTGTCGCGGAGCGTCATATGCGGGAACAGGGCATAATCCTGAAACATCGTGGTGGTCGGGCGTTTGGCCGGTGCGACATCACCCATATCCGTGCCATTGATTTCAATCGCGCCACTGGTCGGCGACAGAAAACCGCCCAGAAGAGACAGCAAGGTGGTCTTGCCACAGCCCGACGGACCCAGCAGAACGATGAATTCCCCGGCGGCGATTTCAAGGTTGATATCGTCAAGGGCGGTAAAGTCACCAAAGATTTTGGAGACATTGCGAATGGAGACTGGGGCGGTCATTTCTTTGCCGTCCTTCTAAAGACAATCAGTTCAAGAATAAGCAGCAGCGCAACCGATACAAGGAAGACAACACTTCCGACCGCGTTGGTTTTCGGGTTCAGGCCCGAACGCAGCATGCTCCAGATTTCGACCGGCAGGGTGACGTCAAAGCGCGACAGCAGGAAGGCGATGATGAATTCATCCCAACTGAACGTCACCGACAGGAAAAAGGCCGCAAGGATCGATGGCATCAACATCGGGGCGGATACCTGTGTCATCACCTGCCACTCTGCAGCGCCAAGATCACGGGCCGCGCGTTCGATATTTTTCTGATGATCCCCCATCGAGGCATAGATAATCGCAAAGCAAAGCGGCAGATTTATCACCACATGACCAATGCCAACCGTCCAAAGCGACAGGGAAACGCCAATCCAGTTAAACGTGGTGAGCAATCCAAGCGCGATAATGAGGTAACTCACCGTCATTGGCGAAATCAGAAGGCCACGTTGCAACCGTGATGCTGGCAGGACAAAGCGCGCCAACGCGTAGGCTGCGCAGAAACCAAGGACGCAGGCAACCGTGGCCGATCCGATGGCGACGATCAAAGAGTTGCCAAGGGCTGACATCAGGCGGCTATCTGCAAACACCTCGCCATACCATTTAAGGGTTGCGCCGTTGAATGGCGGAACGGGCAGACGGCCATCCTGAAACGAAAACAGCACAAGGACTGCCACGGGCAAAAAGATAAAGCCGTACAGCGCGATCAGATAGGACCAGGACAGCAGTTTGGCAAAGCGTGAAGAGATCATTTTACGTTCTCTCCATCTTCAGCCAGCGCGCGCAGGCGATGTAGGCCAGGGTGACAACCCCCATCAGAATGATCGAAAGGGTCGCTGCCATCGGGAAATCGGCCCGGCGGCCCAGTTGCAGCATGATGACCTGTGGCAGGGCCAGTTCATTGTTGCCGCCAAGGATTTGTGGGGTGATGTAATCGCCGATGCAAAGCACAAAGGTCAGGAACGCACCGACCATGATGCCCGGCAATGTTAGCGGTAACACAACATGCCAGAAGACCTGAAAACCGTTGGCGCCAAGATCGGCCGCGGCCCGGCGATAGTTTGGCGGCATCTGCACCAGATTGGCATAGATCGTCAGGGTCAAAAGCATGACAAAGAAATGCACGAACCCGATCACGGCAGCCGTGCGCGTGCTGGCCAGTTCTAATGGTTCGGAAATCACACCCAGATAGGTCAGGGTGTTATTGATCACCCCGTTTTGCGCCAGCACCAGAAGCCACGAATAGGATCGCACCACATAGCTTGTCCAAAACGGCAGGATCGCCATGATCAGTGCCATGCGTTGCCATTTTTGCGGCACCCGTTCGGCAATGATCCAGGCCAGCGGATAGGCAAGAATCACCGAGATGATCGTGACGGTGAAGGTGATTTCAAGCGAGACGAAAAGACCCTTAAGCAAATGGGCCTTTTCAAAAAATTCGATGTAATTGTCGAAATTCCACGCCATGACGATTTCGCGCCCCTTGCGGGTCGCAAGGCTGATCGCGGCCATGACGATAAACGGAATAACGAAAAACGCGACGGTCCACAGCAGGGCCGGGGTGACAAAGCCCCATGCGCGGCGATTTTCGCGTTGTTCAAGGCTGGCAGTGGCCATAACGGTATCCTTTTCGCAATCGGCCTGGTGGCGCTGATTGCTTGTAACGCGCTTGGGATGAGGGGCGCCGTTTGGCTGAGTTTAGCGTAAGTTGGAACCGATGCCCCGCAAAAAGCGGGACATCGGCAGGTGGCAGTAGACAAGGGATTGCTTACTGCTGGAGCATCTCGACCCAGGCATCCTGCATCTCGGCATCGAGATCGGCATCCGGGATCGGGTAAAGCTGAGAGTTCTTGAGATAGCCTTCCTGATCATCCCAGCGCAGTGCTGCTTTCTGGGCATCGGTCAGGTTCTCGCCTGCCTTGGCGTTGGCCGGCATCCCCCAGAAGCACGAAGATGTCGCAAGACGCGCCTGGCCTTCGGGGCTCATGATGTACTGAACGAATTTCAGCGCAAGATCAGGCTTTTCAGAATCCTTCATCACCCCGATCGACTGCGCCCAGCGAAGACCACCCTGTTTGGGGATGATCCAGTCAAGATTGGGTTTTTCTTCCGAAAGGACGGCGGTGATCCATTCACCACCACCGACAAGGATATCGACCTCGCCGGTTGCAAGCGCGGTTTGCGAGGAAACAACTTCGCCAACCTGTTTGGAAACCTTTTTCATGGCAAACAGCTTTTCCTTGATCGCGGGCATGTCGTCCGCGCCAAGATCTGCTGTGTCAATGCCAAGACCCAGCCCAACAAGGCCGATCACCGGCAGGTAATAGTCATAAACGGCAATGCGTCCGGCGTATTTGTCCGACCAGATTACCGACATGTCTTCCATGTCTTTGGGGTCAACCTTGGTCTTGTCGAACGAAATGGTGTTGTAGCCAAACTTTTCGGTGACGGCATAGGTCTTGCCATCCACCACATTGTTGTCGGCCATCACGACTTCAGGGAAAATATCGGACGTCGGCAGGGCATCGGCCGGGATTTCCCCTAAAACGCCCATTTCAACTGCGCGGTGGACATCCACCCCATCAATCACAAACACATCCCAGTCACCCGGACGGGATTGTTCAATGATCGAAAGACCGGCACCCGTACCTTCATATTCCTTGAGATTGACTTTGACGTCGTATTTTTCCTCGAACGGCTCAATCAAGGCCGGATCGGTATGATCGCACCAGACAAGCGCATTGAGCTCTTCAGTTGCCTGTGCGCTGTGCGACATGGCAACCGCGCCCAGAATGAAGGTCGCAGTGGTGCTCAGAAACTTATTGCGGGTCTTCCCCGTGGAAACGTGACGAGACATAGGCTCTCCCTGATTTCATATTTGAGGCCTCCCTTGGATTGGGTGTTCGGTACTCGTTCCGGCACCGTTGAAAAAATATTGAACGTGTTCATTTTTTGAGTCAATGTAAATTTTGAACCCGTTCAGTTTTTCTGGAGTGACGATGACAGGACTGCGCGCCCAAAAGAAAGCCGACAAAAACCGCCGTATTCTTGAGGCGGCAACGACCCTGTTTCGCAAAGTCGGTTATGACAGTGCGCGCATCGAAGACATCGCTGAAATGGCTGGCGTGTCTGTCGGGACGTTCTATAACTACTTCAAGAACAAGGGCGATATGCTGATGGCCACGGTCTCGATGGAGGTCGAGGAAGTCTTGGCCGCCGGGGACGCCATCATCGCGCGCGACCATGAAGGAGTGGCTCCTGCCCTGTCAGAACTGATCGCGGAATATTACGATCATTCCCTGACATATCTCTCCAAGGAGATGTGGCGCACGGCAATGTCGCTGTCGATTGCCCAACCCGAAACGCCGTTTTCAAAGCGCTATACCGCCCTTGATCATCGTCTGTCCAAACAGGTCTGTGACCTGATTCGCGCGCTTCAGAAGCGCGGCGTCGTCCGGGGCGAGGTTGATTGCGATGCGGTGGGCGAACTTCTTTTTAACAACGTCAATATGATGTTCATTGAGTTCGTCAAGGACGAGAACATGGATGTTGATGGCCTTAAGGAAGCCGTATCAAAGCAGAATGCCCCGCTGGCATCCATGATGTCTCGTGGCGCTGACTGAAGATTGCCAGCCCAAGTTAAAAACAACCTTCTGATCTTGGATCGTGGGTTAATTGCACACGCTGTTAAGTGCGGAGGGTGTTGGGCTTGACGTGCGCGCTGTCACAGACAACCCGTTGATGTCATGATATCAAACACAAAATACTGTCGGCTATTCTGACGAACAGCACCATCGACAGATACACAAAAATAGCAGAATGGGCACAGCATGCAGGAGACCGGTCAGAGCACGGATGAAGTGTTCGACATGTTTTCGGATCAGGAAGGCGAAGGCGGTATCGGTGAGCTGCGGCTTGCGGATGGGGATCTGTTTGAATTGCCCGGTGCTAGTGGTCGGCTGGAGCGCATTGATTTTGGCAACGGGATCTGTCTGCACCGTGCCGAATTGAATGTGCGTGAAGATTCCCGTTTTGATGTCCAGAATGCCCTGCCACCAGGGTGGTTTTGCGGCTTTGTCAATCTGCTGGGGTGCCTTGATCTGAAATGTCCTAAGGGCTTGCATCACAGAATGTCGCCCGAAACCGGTTTTGCGATGCGCATTGATCAGCCCGGGACACGCTTTTTCATGCCAAAAGGGCAACTGATCCGCCATGTTGGCGTGACGATTGAACTTGAAGCCTTGTATCAGCGTTTTGACAACGAAGTTCCCGATGGGCTGGAGCCGTTTTTCACCGACGAACAGGATCTGGTTGAGATCCGCCCATTGCCGATCAATCACAAAATCCGGCGTCTTGTCAGCACAATGTTCTCACCCCAGGTGACCGGACCCGGGCGAAAACTCAGACTTGAAGGTTTGTCGGCGCTGTTTCTGACCGAGGTGATCGATGCCTATTGTCAGCGCAATCTGGAAGTGGAAACCACACTTGCACCAACGGTTCTGGAACAAACGCTGATCGCGGAAACCATTGCAAAAATCACAGCCCAGCTTGCTCAGCCCTTGTCCGTGCTGCAATTGGCTGATGATGCGGGCATGGCCGAAACCCGGTTGAACAATCTGATGAAGCATGAAACCGGGAAAACCTGTGCAGAATTCATCCGTACCGAGCGAATGGCGCGGGCTCGCGCGTTGTTGGCATCGGGCGAGGCCACTGTAAAACAGGTGGCAACAGAAGTCGGGTTCAACCACGTCAGCAACTTTTCACGGTCTTATCGCGACTGGTATGGGGAAAGTCCGGCTCAGGCTCTGAAGCGTAATAACGCCTGATTTGCGAAGCTGATGTCGCATGAAGCCATGCGCCGCCGGCCCAATCGATCTCCGTGGACACCGATGGGCGCTGCGTGCGCAAAAGGATTGTACGGTTGACGGAACGCGGGTCGTGCGCCTCGTCACAGACAACATGTTGATATCTCGATCATTATGGAAAAGAATTCTGGACGTACAGGTCGTTGGGCCAGAATAAAACTGCAAGAATAATCAAACGAGCAAATCATGCAGGAAACCGGGCAAAGCGCGGACGATGCGTTTGGAAGGCTTTCGGATGAAAATCACGAGGGCAGTATTGGCGAGGTAAGGCTTGCCGATGGCGAACTGTTTGATATTCCGGGGGTGCAGGGACGCCTTGAGCGGCTTGATTTCGGCAATGGTATGATTTTGCATCGTGCTGAATTGAGAGTGCGCGAAAATTCCCTGTTTGATGTCCGTAATTCGTTGCCGCCGGGGTGGCTCGGCGGATCGGCGGTTGTCATGGGCAAAATTGAAATCGAATGTCCGCACGGCAGACGGTATCAAATGACACCCGATGTCGGATTGATCAAGCGGGTCGATCCTTTTGGAACCCGCTATTTTCTGCCGAAAGATCAGATGCTTCGTCATGTTGGTGTGGCGATTCCGCTCGAACCTTTGAAGCAGCGTTTCGCTGATGAGCTGCCCGAAAGCCTGGAACCGTTCTTGTCGGATCGTCAGGATATTGTGGATATACGTCCACTTGCAGTGAACAGCCGCATTCGATCCATCGTTAGCGCCATGTTCTCCGGTCATGTCTCCGGGGTGGGGAGGCACTTGAAGCTTGACGGTTTGGCGAGCCTTTTTTTGGCCGAGATCATTGATCTTCACGCTCAGCAGGCAAAAGAGATCAGCTCGTCATCCGAGTTAACCCAGCTTGAAAAAGCCGTTGTCGGTACCGTGATCGCGATGGTGTCTGAGAACCCTGCTGCGCCAATCTCAATCGAGCAGTTGGCTGCAGACAATCACATGACGCGAAGCCGACTGAACAGCCTGTTTCGTCAGGAAACCGGCAAAAGTTGTTCGGAGTTCATCCGGTCCCAACGCATGATGCATGCCCGTGAATTGCTGGCGTCCGGGGGGGTAACTGTCAAACAGGTGGCCGCTGCCGTCGGGTTCAATCACGTCAGCAACTTTTCACGGTCCTATCGTGACTGGTATGGGGAAAGTCCGGCACAGGCCCAAAAGGGAACCGGTACGTAAGTTGTGACTGTTTGTGCCCTTGCTCAAACCTTTGCGACGTCCTAGGTTAACGCAAACGTCAACTTGTGTTGCAGGGCAAAAATGAAGTTTCAGGGTACGGAAAATTACGTCGCGACCGAAGATCTGATGGTGGCGGTCAATGCCGCGATCACATTGCAGCGACCGCTTCTGGTCAAGGGGGAGCCGGGCACCGGCAAGACCGTTCTGGCCGAGGAAATTGCCAAATCGCTTGGCAAGAAACTGATTACCTGGTCGATCAAATCCACCACGCGCGCCCAGCAAGGTCTTTATGAATATGATGCGGTATCGCGCCTGCGTGATAGCCAATTGGGTGACGAGCGCGTTCACGACATCGGCAACTACATCGTCAAGGGCAAGCTATGGGAAGCCTTCGAGGCGGACGGCGAAGCGCCGGTTCTTCTGATTGACGAAATCGACAAGGCCGATATCGAGTTCCCCAATGACTTGCTTCAGGAACTCGATCGCATGGAATTCTTTGTCTATGAGACACAGCAGACCGTGAAAGCGACCAACCGCCCGATTGTGATCATCACGTCAAACAATGAGAAGGAGCTGCCTGATGCGTTCCTGCGTCGTTGTTTCTTCCACTACATCCGCTTCCCCGACGCTGACACCATGGCCGAGATCATCGAGGTGCATTATCCCGGCATCCAGAAACGTCTGGTATCCGAGGCATTGAACCTTTTCTACGACATGCGTGACGTGTCGGGCCTGAAGAAAAAGCCTTCGACCTCTGAACTTCTCGATTGGCTGAAGCTTCTGATGGCCGAAGACTTGCCGCCCGAAGCACTGCGCGCCAAGGATGCCAAGACGGCCGTTCCGCCGATGCATGGCGCGTTGCTTAAAAACGAGCAGGACGTGCATCTGTTTGAACGCCTTGCCTTCATGGCGCGGCGCGAAGGGCGCTAATCCCGATGTTCACCGGCTTTTTCTATAAGCTGAAAGATGCCCGCGTGCCGGTCAGCCTGCGCGAATACCTGACATTGCTTGAGGCGGTGGAAAAGGGACTGGCGGGCTATTCGGTTGAGGATTTCTATTATCTGGCGCGATCCGCCCTGGTGAAGGACGAACGCCACCTTGATAAGTTCGACCGCGTGTTCTCCGAACACTTCAAAGGTGTGATCGACCTTGCTGAGGGCATGGACGAGGTTGAAAAAACTGAAATTCCCGAGGAATGGCTTAAAAAGCTTGCCGAGAAATTCCTGACCGATGAAGAAAAGGCCGAGATCGAAGCGCTTGGTGGCTGGGAAAAGCTGATGGAGACGTTAAAGCAGCGTCTTGAAGAGCAAAAGGGCCGCCATCAGGGCGGTAATAAATGGATCGGCACGGCCGGGACATCGCCGTTTGGCGCTTATGGTTATAACCCCGAAGGGGTACGGATCGGGCAGGACAAATCCCGCCATCGGCGTGCAGTCAAAGTCTGGGACAAGCGCGAATTCAAGAACCTTGATGACAGCGTCGAAATCGGCACGCGTAACATCAAGGTGGCACTCCGGCGTCTGCGCAAATGGGCCCGCACCGGCGCGGCGGACGAGCTTGATTTGCCCGGTACGATTACATCCACTGCCCGTCAGGGCTGGCTGGATGTCCAGATGCGCCCGGAACGCCATAACGCGGTCAAGGTCTTGATGCTGTTTGATATCGGCGGATCAATGGATGATCACATCAAGGTCTGCGAAGAACTGTTTTCAGCGGTCAAAACCGAGTTCAAGCATCTGGAATACTATTATTTCCATAATTGCCCGTATGAAGGGCTTTGGAAGGATAATGCGCGGCGTTGGAACGAACAGGTTTCGACATGGGATGTGATCAATACCTATGGCGCGGATTACAAGCTGGTGATTGTCGGTGATGCGACCATGAGCCCCTATGAAATCACCTATCCCGGCGGGGCGGTAGAATATTGGAATGCCGAGGCCGGGGCCGTGTGGATGCAGCGATTACTGGATCATTTCGAACATGCCGCCTGGATCAACCCGCAACCGGAAAACTGGTGGCGGCATCATCAATCGATCCAGATCATGCATAAATTGATGGAAGGCCGGATGTTCCCGCTTACCCTTGACGGGCTTGATCGCATGACCGGGGAACTTAACCGTTAGACCGGCGTTCTTGCTGTAACAGTTTGATGAAGATTGCGCGCAAGATGTGGTGACGCTTTCTGTGCTGCCAATCCGCGCCTATAGTCCTCTGCTTAAAAAGGACACTGGATAAGGATACCCGGATGCTGTTACGTAACATGATCAAGTCCACCTTGTTGGCAATCGGCGGGCTTGCGTCGGCAATGCTCCTCCCTATGACGGTTGGGGCGAACAATGCCAATGCACAGGCACTTGATCAGGAAATGGTGGTGATCGCGCATCGCGGGGCGTCGGGTTATTTGCCTGAACATACCCTCCCGGCCAAGGCGTTGGCCTATGGCATGGGGGCGGATTACATTGAACAGGATGTGGTTCTGTCCAAGGATGGCGTGCCGGTCATCCTGCATGACATTCACATCGATACCACCACCGATGTCACGAACAAGTTCCCGGATCGCAAACGCGAAGACGGGCGTTATTATGCGATTGATTTTACGCTGGCCGAGCTCAAAACACTCAATGTGACCGAACGGTTCAAGGCCGATAGCGGTAAACAGGTTTACGCGGATCGTTTCCCCGGTGAATTCGGGATCTTCAAAATTCCGACCCTGGAAGAGGAAATCAAGCTCATTCAGGGACTGAACCATTCCACCGGGCGTGATGTGGGTATCTATCCGGAAATCAAGGATCCGTCTTTCCACCACGATGAAGGGCAGGACATCACCAAAACCGTCATCACAGTGATGGAAAAATGGGGCTACAACAATCCTGACTCAAATGCCTTTGTGCAGTGCTTTGACTGGACTGAAACCAAACGCATCCGGGAAGAGCTGAATTATCAGGGCAAGCTGGTGCAGCTTCTGGGCGAAAACCGCTGGGGCCCGCCCGCAGGCACGGATTACGATTATCTGAAATCCGAAGACGGTATCCTTGAGATGGCCCGTGTGGTCGACGGCATTGGCCCGTGGCTGCCGCAGGTGATTGAGGGCCTCAGTGAAAATGGCACCGCAATCATGACACCAACCCTGATCGCGGCCCAGCGTGCGCAATTGAAAGTGCATCCCTACACGCTGCGTGCCGATCAGTTGCCGAAATGGGCCGGTGATATGAAGATCGCGCTCAAGGCCATATTCGACGATGCCGGGATTGATGGCATCTTTACCGATTTCCCTGATCAGGTCGTGCAGTATCTCGCACGTAATCCGGATGCCTGACGGCGTTCGCATCCGATAACGAACAGACTGTTTCCAAGCTGGCCGTTATCAGCGAAGCGCTTCTAAGTCACTATCGTAGCCGATAAAATTCAACCAAGGAGGATGATGTGGCTAAAGTACTGGTTCTTTATTATTCGATGTATGGACATATCGAAACCATGGCCAACGCTGTTGCCGAAGGTGCACGTGGCGTTGCCGGGACACATGTTGATGTCAAACGCGTCCCCGAAACCATGCCCGAAGATGTCGCCAAAGGCGCAGGTGCGAAGCTTGATCAGGCCGCCCCGGTTGCAGAGGTTTCCGACCTTCCGGAATATGACGCGATCATCTTTGGTGTGCCGACGCGCTTTGGCAACATGCCAGGCCAGATGCGCACCTTCCTTGACCAGACCGGTGGTCTTTGGGCCGAAGGCAAACTGATCGGCAAGATCGGTTCTGTTTTCACCTCGACCGGCACCCAGCATGGTGGCCATGAAACCACCATCACTTCGACCCATACCACCTTGCTTCATCAGGGCATGGTGATTGTCGGTGTGCCTTATAGCTGCTCGGGCCTGACCAATATGGACGAGATCACTGGTGGTTCGCCGTATGGTGCAGGCACGCTTGCCGGTGCCGATGGTTCGCGTACACCCTCCGAGAACGAACTGGATATCGCCAAGTTCCAGGGCAAGCACGTGGCTGAACTTGCTGCCAAACTTGCTGGCTGATTCCAACAGTCGATTGATGCGATCAAGGCAGTGCAGGGTTCCTGCACTGCCTTTTTTGTTTCGATTTGATAAACAATCAGGTGCCTGATTGGGTCTTGTTTGGCGACAGTTTTGTGCGACCATGCGTGTCATGAAAATTTGTCCGGCAACGTTGCCGACAGGCAGAGGAGTTTTGAGATGTCTGAGTCTGTAAAGAACGCACGTGGTGTTGAGCGGGTCTTGCGCGCAATGGATACGTCCGATGGTGCGGGCGTGTCGCTGCGACGGTCCATTGGCACGCCACAGCTTGATATGCTTGATCCGTTCCTGATGCTTGATTCACTTTCGACCGATAACCCGGACGAGTATATCGCAGGCTTCCCGGAACATCCCCATCGCGGCTTTGAAACCGTGACCTATATGGTCGAAGGGGCGATGCGCCATCAGGACAGCATGGGCAATGAGGGCGTATTGCGTTCGGGCGGTGGTCAATGGATGACGGCCGGAAGCGGCATTGTCCATTCGGAGACGCCAGAACAGGAAAACGGTCTTTTGCAGGGCTTCCAGCTTTGGATCAATCTGCCGGCCAAGGACAAGATGATCGACCCGCGCTACCAGAATATGGAGCCCGATGAATTGCCGGAAATCTCGCCGGTGGATGGTGCGCAATTGCGCCTTCTGGCCGGTTCAATGCATGGTGCCACCGGCCCGATCAACGGCATTTCGACCGATCCGGTCTTTGTCGATGCCAAACTTGATGCCGGGGCGGAGCTTACGGTTCCGTTGCCAGAAGGGCATACGGCGGTGGTTTATGTCTTTATCGGCGATGCGGTTGTTGGCGGCACAGATGTCCCGACCCATCATCTGGCGATTTTGAAGGACGGTGATGGCGTGACCCTCAAAGGTGGCGCTGAGGGCGGTCGCATGCTGGTGATTGCTGCACGTCCGATCCATGAGCAGGTGGTGCGGTATGGACCGTTCGTCATGAGCAGCAAACAGGAACTGATGCAGGCGTTTGACGATTACCAGAACGGCAATTTCGTCCGCAAGGCCGCGTCCTGACGCCGCAGATATTACAAAATACCATCTGCCAAAACGCCCTGAGCAAAATGATCGTTCAGGGCGTTTTTCATTCTAATTTTCGGTGAACGGGGTGTGACTGAAACCTAGTCTTTGGCGCGTTTAACGTCGGTACCGGAACTGTTATTCGTGATCCAGGGACGGCCATCTGACAACACATCGACCATGTTGGCAGTTACGTTGTTCACCTTGTCAAACGAACCGTTTGTCGCATTCCATTTTTTCAAAACGTACGCATTGTTTTCGTACAGGGTGACATAGACACTGCCATCCGTCCCGGCACCTATATCTTCCACAGTTACACTTTGACCCAACGGGCGGTTTTCAAATCGTGTTCCGGTGAATTGCTGAACAATGTTGTTGGCGTCCGCGATCCACAAATCACCTGCACGGCCAACAGCCACCTTGCGCACGTCGTCATTGCTGAATTTGGTAAAGGCATTGGTTCCGGGTTTAAGGTGATAAAGCTTGCCGCTGATGACGACATAAACCGTGCCATCCGGACCAATCGATATATTTTGAATGTTGCCCGATGCCACCGAGTAGGTCCGCTGGATCGTGCCCGTTGATGACAGCTTATAGATCGAGTTCGAACTGTTTCCGTTTGTCCAGATGCTGCCATCAGTCGCAACATCAAACTTCTCGACATTCTGGTTAAAGGACAAGGATACTTGTTCGAGCTTCTTTGTCTTGGTGTTGAACTTCTGGAACTCGTTTGCTCCCTGATTTAAGGGCGTGCCATACAGGTAGAAACCATCATCTTGTCCGACGGCAATCTCATCGATTGAATTGAGGTCCGCGGTAAATGTTTCAAAAGTTATGTTTTTTGAAAACGTAAAGGCACTTGGGGATGTAACATTGACCACGGCGGCGGTGGCGCCGGTGCCGGTCGTATCCCCGCCGGTTGATGCCGCGACGAGACGGTCAATCAGCTCATCACGCTCAAAGAACTTTGATGCGAGCACAACAGTGTCATTTGTAATAACCCAGGGAAAGCCATTGGGGCCGACCGCGACGCTTTCCGGGGTGTGCCCCGGTGTTTGAACGACTTCAAAGGTTTTGCCATCCGCACCCAAACGCATCAGGAATTGATTGGCGGAAACGACATAGACGCTGCCATCCGGACCGATAGAGATGCTTTTGGCCTTTTGCGATAAAACCTCGCATGGTGATTTTTCGCATCGCTGGACAAGGTTGTCAGAACGAATTGTCCAGGGGGTTCCTTCCGGGTCGACGGCAACCAAGATGCCCTGACCGGGAATGCGATCAAACCGCGTCATGGCGTCATTAAGCTTGGATAGGCTTCCGCTGGCATCGGCAATGACAACCGATCCATCCCCGCCAATGGCAATGTCTGAACCGGTTGCACCCGGGATTTGCTTCCATAGTTTTCCGGTGTGACGGAATACCCGGCCCAAGGTGGAAATTCCCCACGGGTCGCCATTTGCATCGACTGCCAAACGCACCAGTGTTCCCGGAAAATCTTCAAGCCGTTTGCGGCTGTTGGACCAGCGAAAAACACTTCCGGCCGCGTTCAAAGCAAACACACTGCCATCCCGGCCGATTGCCAAAGCCGTGGCGTTCTCGCGGGTGTTGGTAAAGGTAATGTCCTCGGTCGTTGTTACCGTCGTCGGATCAAGACCGGGATCGTTCCCGGTTGACGGGGCAACGGTTCGACTGGTGCCTTGCGCACCTGCACCTGCACCTGCACCTGCACTTGGTGTAACCGGTGATGCTGCTGCGCCAGTTGCCACCGCGACTGGTGCCATTGACGGTGCTGCTTGTGCCGCGGGTGGTGCAACAACTGCTGCTGGTGGCAGGGGCGGTGCTGTAACATCCGGGGCAATTGCCGCGGGCGCACTATCAACAGGGGCGACGGCATCGGGCGCACGAATTTCAGGTGCTCGCCCTTCTTCGGTTTTGATTTTTTCCGGTGCAACCAGCAATGTCGTTGCCATGATGTCGCCACCGGCGATAACTGCCCACGGCCCGCCATCGGGTGTGGCTGCGATGGCTGTCGCACCACTGATACCGGCGACAATACGCCAACTGCGCCCTGTTTCATTCCAGGTCCTGATCTGACCTTCGGCATCGACAATTACAACCGTATCGTTACCGGCAATCGCAATGTCGAGGGCACGGCCAGGCATGCTTGTCCAGGTCTTTCCGTCATAGGACCGAATGCCGCCATCGCGCGCTACCGCCCATGGATTTCCCGTCCTGTCGAGTGCAATGCGATACGCACTGCCGTCGATTGGTCGCCATTCGCTGCGCAACGGATACCATTTTTTGATTTCGCCACTGACTTTGGCAATGAAGACATTGCCCAGCGTATCGGCAGCAACATCTACAACGTCGGTGTCTTTGTTTTCCCACCACAGCCCGTTATAGCGATAAACCACGCCGTCGGCGCTGATTGCCCAGGGGCGATTTCCCTCGGCTGCGGAAATGCGCACAAAATTGCCCGACATTTTGCGCCAACGCTGTTCTATCGCATCCCAGCGCCACGGCGTGCCATCTGGTGCAACGGCATAGGCCTGCCCGTCACTGTTGATCGATATGTCAACGGCCTTACCGGGCAGTCGGGTCCAGTTTGGGGATGCAGGAGTATCTTGTGCATGCACGCCGTGTATCGGATGAATTGTCGCAAAGCCGATAAAAAGCAGAACAAGACAAGACCGCATGATCAGCAGCGTCATTGGATGACCTCGCATCACAGTTTTTGAAAATAAAATGCTAACTGCCAAGCAATCGGTTCCGCACCATCGCTATATGTTGCTGGCCATTCTCGTCGTTCTGCCAGGACTGAATTTTCACATCTCCATTCCTGAACTCTTCGAAGAATTCGCGCCCCTGAAGCTTTTTAATGACTTCGCTAAAGGTTGCGCGCGGGGTAAACCAATCCTTGTGACGGTTTTCCAGACGTTCGATGTCCCGTTCAAGATCCGACATTTCTTCGATCATGGTGTCACGGTCTTCCTGAGCCCGACGGGCATAAAGCGGACGGCGTGGCGTCATCAGGATCAATACAGATCGTTCGAACTGGCGTTCAATGCGCTGTGAGAACAACAAATTGACAATCGGTATATCCATCAATCCCGGTACACCATCGGCTGATTTGGATGTTTCGCGTTCACTGAGGCCACCCAAAACAAGCGTCTCGCCAAACTTCATGGTGACGGTCGAATTGACATTGGTTTTGGTGGTATCGAGACGGAACTCAAACACAACCGAATTCGACGGATCGGTCAGGAAGGTACGTTCTGCGACCACATGCAAGCGGATCATGTCATCGGGCAGTATTTCCGGCGTAACCGCCAGCTTGACGCCAACCTCCTTTTGCACCGAAACACTGTCGCCATTGCCGCCAGAAACGGCAGCGGCCAAGATTTCAGTCCCCGAGAAGAATTCCGACGTTTGCCCGGTCTGGGCCACCAAGCTCGGTTTGGCCAGGACTTGATTGTCGGCATCGGCGGAGTTGGCAATATTGAGCGAGTACGTCACCGCAGGAATACTGATTGCGCGGGTGATTGTTTGCGTACTTTGTTCCAAGCCGGTGTTCAGATAATCCTTGGTCCGTGTGGATTCATAGCCAAATCCGGACGTCCCGGTCAGCGGATCCCCGAACTGCAACTGCAGCCCGTTCAACAGGTTGATGCCGCGCGAATTGCGGACATCTTCCTGTGTGCCGATCAGGACCACATCCACGACCACCATGCCGGTATCTGCAAAACCCTGTTGTGCAGGGTTTGCCGCACCATACGGGTCCTGCTGCTGAGCGGCATAGGGATCTGGTGCTGCGCCGTAAGGATTGCTGGAACCATAAGGATCTGGGGAACCATATGGATTTGCCGAGCCATAAGGATCACTGCTGCCATAGGGATCATTTCCATACTGCGCCAGCATGACCTTGGCATCACTGTCATAAAACGACTGCCACCCCTGGACGCGGCGTTCGAGATATTTGATGTTTTCCGGTCCCAGAACCGCCTTGCGATAGGCTAGCAAAAATGCCGATGCGCCTGTTCGGTCATCCATTGCCGCCAAAGACAATGCCGCAGCTTTGAGCACTTCGGGCTGTTGTTTGGCCTCGGGTGCCACATCCATCAAACGTTTTAATGCGGCTTCCGCCGTTAGGGGATCACGCGCGTAGTAAGACGCCGAAGCCAGACTATACAGTACTGCTGGGTCGTCATCACGATGAAGGGCGACCGCGGCAAAATAGGCCTGCGCAAGGCCATAGCGCCGTTGGTCCATATACAAAAGGCCCAGTTGGTAACTGGCCGACAGGTTACCCGGATCGAATTTAAGCGCCTGTTTGTAGCCTTGCTCTGCCAGATCAAACTTGCTGGCGTCGCCCTGCACCCCCATCAGGTGGTAGGTCAAGCCATTGAGAAACTGCAAATCCGGGTTGGTGACATCAAGCTTCAAGGCCAGATTGATCAAGCGTGATGCTTCATCCATCTTCTGGGCTTCCAGGGCCAAATTACTTGCGTGCACCAATTCCGAAACAGCATCCGCTTCGACCCCGGAATTAACAACAAACTGATTGCCTAGCTTTGTCTGTGCGTTGTTTAAACCCACCGTCTGGCACCCGGCCATAGTTACCAAGGCACAAACCGCAACCGTGCTGCGAAGAGACGTCATAAACAATCGCATCAAATACCTATTCCTGATGTTTCTTGTGCACGCTAGGTGCATAAAGTCGGCGTGCGTGCGGGTTGGAGCCTCAATGAGCCCCAACCCGTGACCGACTACTGCATTTGATAGATTTTATTGTTTTTGGTCAGCCGCCATACCTGACCATCGCCAGCACCAATCGCACTAGAGTCCGTTTCGTCTACAATCGGATCCCAGTCTTTCTTGGCCGCATTAAACAGGTAGGTTTTACCGTCCGTGCCAATGATCAACGCTGCACCCGGGATATCGACCGCGATATCGACGGCCTCGCCCGGAAGCTTTTGCCACTTCTTGTTATTGTCATGGACAAAGATATCGCCATTTTTGTTTACGACCCACGGTCGACCATTCCGATCAATGTCGATCCGTTTTGCCGTTCCCGGAAGTTTTTGCCAGCGGTTCCCATTACGGGCATGGATGGTGCCGTCAACGGCGGTGATCCAAACTCCGTTGGCACTGGCGCCAATATCTTGTGCCGCTGGGCCGGGGATTTGCCGCCACTTTGATCCTGATTGGGCAAATATCAGGCCCGCGTCGTTGATGACCCATGCGTCTTTATCTGAAACAGCGACACGGATGGCCGCACCGGCCATTTTGATCCATCTTTTTGCGGTCTTAGCGCGCTTGAAGATTTCATATCCACCGCCAGTTTTGCTTACACCGATGACATAGGTGGTTCCGTCCGTACCGATCGCAACATCGGTGGCGTCTCCCGGGATCAAGTCCCATTTCGTTGCACGACCCGCAGCGCCGACTGTACTGGTCGATTCAATCTGGGTTAACGTGATAGTGTCATTTCTAGTGTTATTTTGACCGCTATCAATAGCAGTATCGATTTCGAAGTTGCCGACAACAACCTTGCCGTTTTCAAACGTCACGCCGCTCTGTGCCTTATCAGACGGCATCAATTGCGCCCAGGTCTGTGTGTTCGGTTTGATCGACTTCTGGGTCATAAGCCCCCAGTTCGTTAATACCTCTGTCCGCCCGTTATCGGTCAATAGAAGGCGGGATAAATTTACGGGCTTTTTCGAGTTCGCCATGGCGTCAGTGATAATGGATGCCTGTTTGATCTGATCCAGGGCGATATCGGTTCCGATGCTGGCGACAATCGAGCTTGCGGTCAAAATAATCATTGTCGGCGCCATAAAGGCCATAGAGGTGGAAGCGATATTACTCGTCGTTGCAACTATTCTCGCTGTTTGTTCAATGCCTTCTATCAGGTGGGGAAAAATTGCTTGGCCAACCGTTCCCACCGCTTTGGCGACGGACGTTGATACAAGCGTTGCGGTCCCAAGCCCTACATATGCGACGACAACCGCAGCACCAGGCGCAAGCAACATGATATCGCCTACCTGGTCTTCCATTTGTGGCGGACGAACACCAATATCATTGGGATTCAATCCGTCTGACATACCTGGACGCACGACCTTCAAGCCGCGCTCCCAGCTTTGCCAGACGCTTTGCATTTCTGTCGCCACCAAAAGCCGGGATTTTTGGACGTACAAGGCCATATAGTTCAACAAATCCCTTTCAGGCTTGGTCTTTGGCCCTCTTTTGATCACGTTGAAAACATGCACATAAACGGCCGCCTTTAGGATCACCGATTCCTCGGGTTTCGTCAGGATCAGGTTCCAAGCTTCGGCTTTTAGCTCGTCTGTTTTGGCTTTATTGAGTCCAGCTGCTGCGATGTAATTGGTGATGCCTTCATCGATCAGCGTACGGTCCTTAATCACCTGGGCAACGATCTCATGGGCGCCAGGCAGACCGAATAACCCATTCGGTGTGCGTTTAGCGGGTTCCCAGCGCATGGTAAGGTATTCACAAGCCTGATTGGTCTTAACGCCATAAACCGACCGGACCGAATTCACCGGACATGACCAGCAGGTTCCCCCGTCGATGAAGTCGAAATGTTCCCCGGCCGGACATGATAAAGAGGCCATTTTGGTAGCCGGCACCAATGATTCATTTCGGAAACACGCTTGGTTTCCTGTTACCGCATTGACGGTGCGGCGGAAACCGTCCGGACAGGTGTAGCAGCTGCCATTGAGATCGGGGAACGACCCTTCGGGGCAAACCCGGTCGATGAATTCGGCCCGGCGCGCATCTTCAAAAATCTTGCCGCAGGCATTCCAGTCATCCACAGAGGACATGGTGCGTCCGAACCCGGTCGGGCAAGCCCAGCACTCGCCGCCGTTGCGACCGTCAAAGAACGACCCTTTGGGACAGGACTTATGCTTGCCAGTTCGCGTCGCGCGTGTGTATTGCGCGGAAATTTGCTTGGAACAGGCTTTCGGCGTATCGACCGCGAAACCGGTTCGATTGTAGCCGTGTGGGCAGGAGAAACAGGACCACGTCCCAATATCAAAGAAAGACCCGCTTGGGCAGCTGCCGACGGCATTACGGGTTTTCGTCGCCTTATCAAAACCACAAGGCGGCATAAGCTTACCCGTCTTCAAATCCATCGCACCGCAAATCACATGGCCTTCCTCTGGGGGCGGTCCGGATATGATGTCCAGTGATTGTGTCTTTGCATCAGATGCATTTGCCAAAGCACCGATAATGAAAACAGTCAGGACAAGTAAAGTTCGCCAGACTGTGTCCGCGGACCGAAAACGGGTTCCCATGGGTCATTCCTCAACCAAAACATGTTGTGTTTTTGCGCTCGAAATTTTGCGATGGATCGAAGATCAAAGCGCAAATGCCACGGGATTTTCCCATGGACTGAATTGAGGATGAGATGAGCCGGGATCCCCCGAAATGATTGCCTGACAACAGTTCAATCCGCGACACACCAAGTCTTTGCAGAGCAAGGCCAACGCGTTGAATGCTGTCAAAGAACAGTCCTGACCAATTTCAGGACTGTCCTTTGAACAAACTATTCCCCCACTATCCGTCACGTCTGAAAACAGTGACATGACGGCCCAATCCCCGCACAGAGAATTGAGCAGCAACCTTGATAAGGAAACATGTAATTGGGAGGTCTGATACGTTTGCTGCGTTTAGCGGATATAAGGTGCGCTTTCCGGATACTGCGCCCGAATTTCAGGTGTGTTTGCGGATGGTTTCAGATGGAAGTTCGCCAAACTCCCGGTAATAGTCCTGTGCAAATCGGCCCATATGGGTGAAACCCCATTTTTGGGCGATTTCAGAGACGGTTTTTCCGTATGGTTCCGACTTCAAAATGGCCCGGACCCGTTTTAACCGCACAGTACGTAAGTACGCCATGGGCGTGGTGCCAAAGGC
Organism: Thalassospira sp. HF15; assembly: GCF_011806525.1. GTDB lineage: Bacteria > Pseudomonadota > Alphaproteobacteria > Rhodospirillales > Thalassospiraceae > Thalassospira. The sequence goes on from NZ_JAAVKI010000006.1 coordinate 83,873, forward strand.
GTCCATAAACCCTTTTTGCAGTCCACGATATCCGCATCCGGCCGCCGCCGAAATATCGGCAAGTCCCAGTTTCTTGTCCGCATGGGCGTGAATGTAATCGCGTGCCCGTTTAACGTAATAGGGCACAACTGCTGCAATAGAGCGACCATTGATGATGTCCTGATAGCTGTTGGGCAACAGGCTGAGGCATTGGGCGGTCAGGATGTCGTTCATCTGGGTCGTCACAATCGGGTTTTGCATCTCGTGCAAGGGCCCATCGAGCGTTTCGGCGACATAATGAACAGTACTGCGGAAAATGTTCCAGCCCGGTGTCGTTGAAACCATCACAGGATCAAACTCCAATCCCGGTAATTCGATATCTTCGCCAACCACAGAGCGCGCATAGTTTTTCAGCTTTTCCTTGGATAAACGAAGAACAAATGCACCGAAGTTATCTTCCTGGGCGCTTATCGGTTCAGCCAAGTCACGCATGAACCCTTGACCAGATGAGAATGTGAACTCTTCGCCGCAATGTTGGGCAATCCCCGAACCGCTGGTAACCATATATAACAGCAGTCCGTCCGGATCCTGTTCAGAAGAGGTTACACTGAGCCGGGGCACATCGAGAGACACATGCATGAGGCCAAGGTCGCCAGACTCTACTGCGGCAACACGGACATTAAGTTCCGCATTCGGCCCCTTGATATCAAAGTCATGTCGAGAGGCCAAATTCATGATGGACTCCCGGACCTCGTCGAGGTCGCCCGAAGATAGTATCGTGTGATTTTGAAGATAGCTCATTGCAGCTCAAGTTCCCCGACATGCATACTTGGAAAATGCCCACTCCGCAGATTACGAAGGCCCAAAAAAGGCTGTTTCCGATGCATGAATATGAGCCAATGATACGCGTTCGCCGGGGGATAATCTATTCCTGATTGATTGATCTTTCGCACAATCGCCGAAGGCAAAAAGTACCCGTCCGATAAATTCCGGCAGGAAATCTGTGTCGTCACAGTTCTGATTACAATTCAGACGGACTGGTCGACCTTATTGCCGGGCAGGTTCAGACACATCATCTTCCAGAACCCAGCCGTCATCCGTGCGGCAGGCCGATTTGACCTGCTGGCTGGTGCGGTTGCGTGCGGTGAGTTCCTGACGATAGGTCCTGCACCAAACGCCTTTGTCCGTCTGCACGGTTTGAAGCGGGGTGACAGCAATATCAAGTGATCCGAGCCGCGCGGTTTCAGCATCCCCCGATGTGTTGTTTTCCAGGGCGGTTTGCACGGTTGCGGCCAGAAGATCCTGCTGGGCTTGCGGTATTTTGGCGGGGGCGGGGCCAAATGTCAGCAATTCCTCGCTATGATCCTGTCCGGAATTCCATGAACGGTCGCGTTTGACATAAAAGCCGATTTCTGGCGCGTACCACCATTTGGTCGTCTGCATCCACCATTGTTTGTAATAGCGCGAACACTCGATCACATAGGTGTCAAAGGTGCCGGCCGGGACAGTGAGTGTTGCTGTTTCAGGCACTTGGCAGGTCAGCCATTGGTCAAATTCATTGACGTCACCGGTATCGGGATCCACATTTGCTGAACTTGTCGAAATCCGCACATGTGTTCCGTATTTCAACGGCCAGACAGTACCAGAGCCGTCTTTGACAAAAGCGGAGCCGGATCGTTTGCGATCTTCCTGATCCGTATAGGACCATTCAAGGATCGGGCCGGTGAAGTCGCTTGTCATTTCAAAAAGATAATCACCGCCACCATTCCAGACGATGCGGTCGTCCTTGATCTCTTCGACATAAATCGCGCGACCACCATCAAAAACAAACGCATCGCCTTTGCCAAATTCCGGCAGTGGTGCCGGGGGCAGGGTGGGCCCGTTGTTTTCAGGACGGTCGGCATACTGGCCAAGACCGTCATTGAGTTCGTTCAGGGAAGTGCCGATCTGATCAAGGGTTTGGCACGCGGGCAGCGAAAAAAGGCCCAAAACGCAAATAAGCGCCCCAAAATGGCGCACCTGTTTCGGCATATCTATGGTTCTGATCCTGCGCATCTTTTTATTTTGGCCGCATCATCGAGATGCGTCCATGTCTTAATTGTATAACCAGCAATGAAGAATAGCGGTGAAGAGCCTTTCGCCGCCATCCTGACGTTCAAAGTTTCTGTTCTGCGGCCGTGGGGGCTTTGGCGTCTGGCAGAGTTGACCCGGGGATCAATCGATAAACGGTTTCCCATTGCCCTTCGCTAATTCGACATGCCCGGCCATAAAAATTGTCTGCGCCGTTGACTCCTGCAACTGTCGGGAAGGTTACCTGATACTCGCGGCAGAAACGCTCCCCCTGACGGAAGGTCCGAAGCGGCTCGATCGAGATGGCGTCGGATGCTGTGTCTTCAACACCCAGAGACACCTTCCGAATTTCGCCACTTAGCGTCCTTTCGAGTGTAAGGCCGATTTCCCGATCAAGAAGTGGATTGTTTACCGGCGAATAGGATGCCGCGAGTGCGACGCTTGTGCCAATTGATGCGTTGGTCACGCTATCGTCTGACATCTGCGCGTTAAACCAGTTCCCGCCAACAAACGCCAGAAGCACAGCTGCGGCAGCACCGATGCCCGTCCAGACCGGTGTGTTGTTATTGGCACTTGTCCGGGGGCGTGCATCAATATCGCTCTTGCCAACGAAGTGCTTGGCTGGTGTCTTTTTCTGATCGAGAATATCTTCGATGTCCTGGGCCAGTTCGGGATAAACCCGATCTGCCAGAAGGCGTTCGGCCTGATTGCGCAGTACGACGGACTGACCTGCCATAACATTGAATTTCTGTGTCATGGCCGGACATTTGGCAATCCGGTCTTCAAGTTCGCGACATTCTGTAGGTGCCAGTTCGCCGTCAATATATGCCGACAGCAAAACATAGTCCCGATCTTCCATTTCTTTGCTCATGACGAACCTCTTTGAATGCTGTCTTTGTCCGTTGCCCTTCCATCATCGTCGTGAAGGGCGGCAAGTGTTTTTCGGGCTCTGGCGACCCGGCTCATGACCGTGCCGTCTGGCACACCCAGAATTTCCCCGGCTTCGCGATAGCTGTATCCTTCGATCAAAACCAGTGTCAGCGCTGCACGCTGTTCTTCGGCAAGGGACGCGAGGGCAGCCTGTAGAAACATTCTGTCGGTGCCGCCATGGCGTTGACCGGGAAGGGCGCTTTCGCGGGCATCTTCAAAAGACACCACATTTCCATGGCGCTGGTCGCGACGTTTTTCATCAATCCAGCTTGTCTGAATGATCCGGTAAAGCCAGCTGTCCAGTCGGGTGCCTTTTTCAAATTGCGCAATGCGTTCAACGGCTTTCGCGTATGCCGTTTGCACCAGATCTTCTGCAGCGACAGCATCGCGCGTCAGTGATCGCGCAAACCGCAATGCGCGCGGCAGAAGTTCTGCAAGCTCTTTTCTTAAAGCAGTGTCCAAACCAGACGTCCCATTCATGATCGCAGGCGCTATTTTTCGGTCTTCTTGTTCATATAACGATGGGGCCTTGGCGTTTCTTCCCCCAGCAGTTAAAAAAATGTCGCAAAAAATAATTTCGACCGCCGGGAAGAAAAAACGAAGTCCGTGCGTTGTCCTGTCAAATGAACGCGAAATTCACTGCCAAGGAAGTGGAGCTGACGATGTTGACCGTGAAAAAGAAAAGTCTGCGCACCAAGATCACGACAGCGGGCATTCTTGGATTTGGCGCCTTTGCGTTGGCTGTAACACCGCTTTCGTTCGACCTTGCCCAATTTGACCTCACCAGCAAAACCGCCATGGCACAAGGCCAGGGCAACGGTGGTGGCAACGGTGGTGGCAACGGTGGTGGTAACGGAAATGGCGGTGGTAATGGAAATGGTGGCGGCAACGGGAACGGCGGCGGAAACAGCGGCGGTCCCGGTGGTGGCAACGGAAACGGAAATGGCGGCCCCGGTGGTGGAAACGGTGGCGGCAACGGCGGTGGCAACGGCGGCGGGAATGGTCCCGGCGGTCCGGATGGCCCCGGAAACAGTGGCAACGCTGGCGGTGGTAACGGCGGTGGCAAAGGCAATAGTGCCGATGCGCCAGGCAAAGGTGCAGCAGCGCGTTCCAACGCCAAGGGTCTGGGTATGCAGGCCGGGGGCGTTGGGCGCGGCGCATCTGCCGCAGGACGCGGTGTCGCTGGTGAAAAAGGTACGCCACCTGGCATATCAACCGCACCGGGTCTTGCAGGTGCTTTGCCGCCGGGGATCCAGCAGGTCTTTGGCGCGGCAACCGGACCTGATGTTGCGCCGGATGTGGAACGCGAGATTATCACTAAAGGCTGGAAAGATCTGACCGCGCCGGGCGCCGGTGACGATGGCGACACGCCTGATGACGGCGAACCTGATTCAGGTGGCACCGGCGATACGGGTGACGCGGGTGATACCGGCGACACGGGTGATACAGGAGATACAGGAGATACAGGTGACACCGGCGATGCCGGAGATACCGCCTCCTAAGATGTCCCAGTTCAAAGCAGCTGATCCTGCTTTGACCGCCGCGGCCTGAGCCTGGGCCGTAGCAACTCGAAGCCCCGCCTGGCCCCCCGCCGGCGGGGTTCTTTTTGTCCGGCTTTTAATCGTGTCAAAACAAAACCCCTGCCAGTTTCCCGGCAGGGGTCTGTTTGATAGGCAAGACTGCCAGTCTGATCAGATCGATCAGCCCATTGCAGCTTTCAGACCTTCGTCCAGTTTGTCGAGGAACTGGTTGGTGGTCAGCCATTTCTGGTTCGGGCCGATCAGCAGTGCCAGGTCCTTGGTCATGAAGCCGGCTTCGACGGTGTCGACACAGACTTTTTCAAGGGTTTCAGCAAACTTGACGACTTCCGGGGTACCATCGAACTCACCACGGTATTTCAGGCCCTGCGACCAGGCAAAGATCGACGCAATCGGGTTGGTCGAGGTTTCTTTACCCTGCTGGTGCTGACGATAGTGACGGGTCACGGTGCCATGTGCTGCTTCTGCTTCGACGGTCTGCCCATCCGGGGTCATCAGAACAGAGGTCATCAGACCGAGCGAGCCGAAGCCCTGTGCCACGGTGTCAGACTGAACGTCGCCGTCATAGTTCTTACAAGCCCAAACGAAACCACCGTTCCATTTCATCGCACATGCAACCATGTCATCGATCAGGCGGTGTTCGTAGGTGATGCCAGCGGCTTCGAACTTGTCTTTGAATTCTTCCTGGAAGACTTCTTCGAACAGGTCCTTGAAGCGACCGTCATAGGCTTTCATGATGGTGTTCTTGGTCGAGAGGTAGACCGGCCACCCAAGGTTAAGACCGTAGTTCATGCAAGCACGTGCAAAGCCCTTGATGCTGTCATCAAGGTTGTACATCGACATCGCAACGCCCGAGGACGGGAAGTCGAAGACTTCGTGTTCAATGGCTTCACCGCCGTCTGCCGGCTGGAACTTGATGGTCAATTTACCTGCGCCCGGAACCTTGAAGTCGGTCGCGCGGTACTGGTCACCAAATGCGTGACGACCGATAACGATCGGCTGGGTCCAACCCGGAACCAGACGCGGAACGTTCGAACAAATGATCGGCTGACGGAAAACGGTACCGCCAATGATGTTACGGATGGTGCCGTTCGGCGACTTCCACATCTTTTTCAGATCAAATTCTTCAACGCGCTGCTCATCAGGGGTGATGGTTGCGCATTTGACACCAACGCGGTGTTCCTTGATGGCGTTTGCCGCATCAATGGTGATCTGGTCGTCGGTCTCGTCACGTTTCTGAACTGAAAGGTCATAGTATTTCAGGTCAATATCGAGATACGGCAGGATCAGTTTGTTCTTGATGAAGTCCCAGATGATCCGGGTCATCTCATCGCCGTCGAGCTCGACGACTGGATTCTTAACTTTAATCTTGCTCATAGAATACTCCCTTGCTGGCCGCGGCCGACATGCAGCGCGGCTGCCATTCAAGATGGTTAAATCTCTGTCTTCCGGCGCGCGAGGGAGCGCCCTGGCCGCGTCGGGAGCCCGCAACATACAGGAAGCCACCAGAAAATCAAAGAGGGCTGGAATACAACAATGTGATGAGGGCCACGAAACGCAGAATTCCGGGCGTTGCCAACGCAAACTTGAGAAGTTTGGCGTGCAAAAAAGTGCAATGATCCTGATCGCTTAGACGATTTTGGCAAAATGTTCGAAAAAACGGTCTATCGGCTTCACCATGCTGATTTTTATGATCCGGATCAATGAACGGATGGTCAGTTAACCGGTAATGTGATGCTATTGCCGCTGGACGGCGGAGACTCCGTTATCATATGACGCCATCAAAGGGGGACTACCATGAACATGACGACTGAAAACATTGCTGTCCTTGTGATCTGCGTCGTGGGTTTCTGCCTGCTGGCAGTTGGCTTTACCAATCGTGACCGCGACTGGGGTGTCGCCATGATGTGGGTTGGCGTCCTGACCATGCTGGGGCCGGTTGCGTGGCGATTATTGACGCTATTTGGATAAGAGCTTGTGCATAACGCGCCCTGAACGGGGCAGGGGGCGTGAACATGCATGTAACCAGAAAGAATTCAGGCTTGATCTGAGCGCTCAGGACGTCATTTTTTCCGGATCAAGCCCGTGGCCGCGCAGGAACATGTCCACGGCTGCAATCACATGGCTGCGCAGATCCTTTTCCTGTGGTTCCCAGTCGATATAGGACATTTGCCGAATATCGTAGTCCGCCTTGATCAGGCTGGAAAAGAACACGGCGGCTTGCCACGGATTGCCCTTCGGGAAGTTGCCATCAGACATCTGACGTTCGAAATAGGACGCGATATAGCGGCGACCGGTCATCAGTCCGCTTTCATAAAAGACCTTGCCCAGTTTCGGGAAGCGCGGCACCTCGGCCAGAAACAGTCGCATATAGCGAATGGTGTCGGGCATGGTCAGAAGCGTCATCAGTGTTTCGCCGTAATGGATCAGGGCCGCGCGAAGCGGCATATCCGACATTTCAAGATCACTCATGACAGAGGTGATTCGACCCGTGCAGTCGCGAATGACTGCTTCGAACACACCATCCTTGTTGCCAAAAAGTTCATAGATCGTACGACGTGATCCCCCGGCCTCGGCTGTGACCATTTCCAGTGTCGTACCGGCAAGTCCATGTTCGCAAAACAATTCCCGTGCCGCTGCGATGATCGCTTCACGGCGTTTCAGGGTTCTTGGATCTATCTTCTTGGTGTCTGACACAGGGGGATTCCGATTCCGGACTTGACGTTTGGTACTGGATAGTACCATAAATACACAAATGGTACTGATCAATACCAAAAGGAAAAATCAGGCGATGAGTGTGAAAAAGATCATTCTGCCCCTGATCGCAGCGGCGATTATCGGTGGCGGTGGATATTACGGGTACTATTGGGTGACCGAAGGTCAGTACCATGAAAGTACCGACAACGCCTATCTTCAGGCGGATGAAGTCGCCGTGTCTCCCAAGGTATCAGGCTATGTTGGTGAATTGCGGGTTGGGGAAAACCAGCCGGTGCATAAAGGCGACCTTTTGCTGACCATCAAGGATGAGGATTTCCGCCTTGAGTTGGCCAAGGCTAACGCGGCCCTTGAGGCGCGCCGATCCGCTGTTGGTACCATGGAACAACAGATTGCCCTTCAGGATGCCGCGATCAAGCAGGCGCGCGCCAATGTCGATATCGCGCGGGTCGAACTGGAACGCACCAGCGACGATTTCAAACGTTACGAAGATCTGGTCAAAAAGGGTGCGGCCAGCCGTCAGAAATTCGATTACGCCAAGGCCGATCGTCAAACAGCACAGGCAGAGGTCGCGGCCGCCAACGCGACCTTGGCGGTGGAAAAGGGGCGCCTTGGTGTGTTGCGCGCCCAGAAAGTCGAGGCCGAGCGTGCGGTAAGTCAGGCCGAAGCCGCGCGTGATCTGGCGCGACAGGCCCTTGATGATACCAAGATTTATGCGCCGTTTGATGGCGTGGTCGGCAATCGTTCGGTTCAGACCGGCGCACTGGTCCAACCGGGTGAGCAGCTTTTGGTGCTGGTGCCATTGCCGGGTACCTATATCGTCGCGAATTTCAAGGAAACCCAGATCAGCCACATGGCCCCGGGTCAGAAAGTCTCGGTCGAGGTTGATGCCTTTCCGGATGCCGAAATTATCGGCCATGTCGCAAGTTTTGCCCCGGCGACAGGCGCGCAGTTCAGCCTGTTGCCGCCGGAAAACGCCACCGGGAACTTCACCAAAATCACCCAGCGTGTGCCGGTCCGAATTGAGCTTGATAACAGCAAATGGGCCAAGGCATTGCGTCCGGGCCTGTCGGTGGTTGTCAATGTTGATACCCGCAATGCCAACGGCGAGGAAGAAACCGCCGGTATTGGACTTGCACAGGGTGTGGTCCCGATCGCGGAACTCTCGGAGCGCAACTGATGGCAACCGCGTCCGAGGCATCGGTTCATCCGGAAAGTCGGCCCATGGAAACCGCCCAGTTTGTTGGTTGGGTGGCGATGGTGGTCGGCATGTTTCTGGCGATCCTCGATATTCAGATCGTGGCCAGTTCGCTTGAAAACATTCAGGCCGGATTGTCAGCAAGCCCGGATGAGATCGGCTGGGTGCAGACCAGTTACCTGATTGCCGAAGTGGTGATGATTCCGCTTTCCGGGTTTCTGTCCCGCCTGATGTCAACGCGTTGGCTGTTCGTGATTTCGGCCCTTGGCTTTACCGTGATGTCGGTGGCGTCCGCCTTTGCCTGGTCGATTGAAAGCATGATCTGGTTTCGCGCGCTGCAGGGGTTCCTTGGCGGGGCGATGATCCCGACCGTCTTTGCCACCACCTATATCATCTTCCCGCCCGAAAAGCGTAATACAGCCTCGGTCATGACCGGGTTGATTGCCACCCTGGCGCCAACCATCGGCCCGACCCTTGGCGGGTTTTTGACCCAATCATTGTCTTGGCACTGGCTGTTTCTTATCAATGTCATTCCCGGCCTGATGATCGCCGCTGTTGTTGCCATGACCCTGCGCGTGGATCGCGGGGATATCGGGTTGCTTAAGGGGTTTGACCTGCGCGGTCTTTTGTCGATGGCAGTGTTCCTGGGCAGTCTTGAATATGTGCTCGATGAAGGCCCCAAGGATGACTGGTTTGATGAAACCGCGATCATTTACGGCACCATCACCTGCGTAATTGCCGGGATTTATTTCTTCTGGCGGATGTTTACCTATGACAAGCCGATTGTGGATCTGAAATCCTTTGCCGATCGCAATTTCACCATGGGATGTGTGTTCAGCTTTACACTCGGTGTCGGGCTTTATGGCAGTGTCTATCTGATGCCGCTGATGCTGGGCCGCGTGCGGGGGTATGACAGCCTCGAAATCGGGATCGTCATGGCGGTGACCGGTATTACCCAGTTCCTCTCAGCACCGATTGCCGGGAAAATGACCGCGAAATATCCGCCGCGTGTGGTGCTGGGCATCGGACTTGCCCTGTTTGCAGCCGGCCTTGCCATGCATGGCTTCAACACCAGCGAGGTCTCATTTAACGAACTGATCTGGCCGCAGGTCGTGCGTGGGGCGGCATTGATGTTTTGTATGTTGCCCGTGACCAACCTGGCACTTGGCACCTTGCCACCCGAAAAGATCAAAAATGCCAGTGGGCTTTATAACCTGATGCGCAATCTCGGTGGGGCAATTGGCATGGCGGCGATCAATACGCTGCTTGATAAGCGGATCGATTATCATTTCTCGATCTTGTCCGACCACATCAACCCGGCCAGCACGGCCTTCAAGGATTATCTTGCCACACTTACCGCACGGTTTGGTGAAATGGGTCTTGCCGATCCGCATGCAGCGGCAATGAAATTCATCGTCAATATCGTCAACCGTGAAGCGTCGATCATTTCATTTAATGACGTCTATCTGGCGATGGCGGCGGCATTTGTGATGGCCTTTATGTTGCTGCCATTTGCCAAGCCAACACGCGCGACAGCCGGCGGCGGTGGCGCGCATTAAAGGACATCCATCGCATCAGGACAGACGAAACAAGCCGCACATTCATCCCCCCGACCCCGCGAGCTTCCCCTGCTCGAGTGCGGCTTGGCCGACCTCCTTCCCCGGAGGTCGGCTTTTTCTTTTCGGTTTTATGATAGTTCGTCGGTCGCGCCCCAAAACGTGAAACGCCCGGGCTTGTGCACCCGGGCGTTTTTGCCTTTCGGGGGGTACACCGAAAGACGCAGGATGTCGGGGGACATTGTGACTGGGGAGGGTCACATGTTCTCTCCGATGGAGGGGAGAGATGCATCCTGCAGGGAGGCCGTAGTATCTGCTTTCTTACTGTCTTGCTTGGTCAGCTCGCGTTTTGAGCGACCGGGTTGTCTGAAGTCGCCACGCGCAATTTGGTCCTTGCGGCGTGGCGGTATTTTGAAACTGTTATCTGGATAATCCCGATCATCACCAAAAGGGAAGAGATCCAGAACACACTGTCATGGACAGGTGTCGGGGTAAGGTCGAGTTTTGCTGCCAGCATCTCAAGGCCCAAAAGGACAAAGGGCAGGATGCTGGTTGAAAGAATGTATTTCTCAACCCCCGCCGTTTTGATCGAACGCAGTGTCAGAACCATTGCTGGTCCGCGAAGCAGAATGCCGATCAAAAGCCCGGCAAGCAGCGTTTCCGTGCCAAACAATCCAGCGGTCGAGATATAGGGGATCGGAACCGGGCTGATGAAATCGATCACAGGCGGTGCGATCAGGAAAAGCGATGCAGTAATCAAAAGCAAGACGCCGGTAAAACGCAAATGCGCCCAGGCATCCTTGATCTGATTGTTCGGGTGAAGTTCTGCCACAACCGATGACGCAACCGCGGTGACTTCAGATGCCAGCATCAACAGGACTGCCGGGTTGGAAAAACCGCCGGGCAGATGCATGGTCAGCCAAAGAGCACCGCCAATCAAAATCGCATGCCCGAACCACTCGGAACGTCCCGGTGTTCGCCCCAAGATAAAGGTCGCGGCAATGGCGGCCAGTGGCATGCCGGTTTGCGACAAAATGCCACTTTCCGGGGCACTGATATACAAAAGTGCTGCCGTCCAGCTTACGCCGGTAAGCACGCGCAAAAAGCCATACATCCAATTGATCGGAAGTGTGAATTGCTGCCAGGGGATCCTTCGACCCGGCGCAATCAGAATAAGTGCCACGCCGCCAAAGACCAGTTGCCAGCAGGTCATGGCATAGGCGTCAACGGCAAAGCTGGTAAGCGCGATGCGGTTACACACCAGCATCAGGGCCCAGACCGTTGTGGTGCTCAATAACAGGATCAATACAGGCATATGAAGAATTTTTAAAAGTTATGATTATTTGCCATGTTGCATCAAACGCGCACAAAGCGCGACAAGATTTTTTGATCAAGGCTGAAAAATAAGTAACGGAACGGGCTGGGTCCTGACCCTAGCAAACCATGGCCAGTGCAGGATTGGGGAAACGCCGACGCATTGTTACCGCATAGAAGGTTTCAACGATGTCGGGCAGAACAAGGGCTTCGATCAGCTCGCCCCTGGCGATTTCGTCCTTGACCACGATTGGGGGAATAACCGCCAGTCCGGCCCCTTCACGTGTCAGAAGTCGCATCATTGCCATATCGTCAACTTCGGCTGCAATTTGTGGCGAGATTTCCAGACGATCACAGAGCGCATCGAAGTCCATGCGCATGCCGCTTGAAGAAGACGGCAGGATAAGCGGTACCGTGCGCAGCAGGTCTTCAAGCTTGTCATCGGACGTGCAAAGCTTTGGGGTGCCGATCAGACCAACAGGTTGGGTATCAACCGTCTTCACCACAAACCCCGACAGGGCATCAGAGTCAGGCGGCTGGTTGGTCAAAACAACGTCAAGCTGATGGGCGGTCAATGCGTTCAGCAGTTCCGCAGAGCTGCCGGAACGCAAGATAAGTTCGATATCGGTGTTGCCCAGAACGGGTGCCAGAAAAGACAGCTGAAAGTTACGCGACAATGTTGAAATGGCCCCGACCCGCAGTGGGCGGCGAACGACGCCAGACTGTTTCAGGGTGTGGAGCAACTCACGCCCGGTGGCGAAAATTGCGTCTGCATGGTCAAGCGCAATCCGGCCTGCCTCGGTCAGGACCAGGGATCGACCGCGGCGTTCGAACAATTTTTGCCCAAGCCGTTCTTCGAGCTGCTTGATCTGACTGGAAAGTGCGGACTGCGACACATGCAGCTTTTCGGCCGCACGGGTCAGGTGCCCTTCATGCGCAACGACGTGAAAATACCGCAGGTGGTGATAATTGAACTCGGCCATATCGTTCACTTAAACAGAACAAAACAATACAATCTATATATTTTTATTCAGTCTGTGTCTGCCCCTATTGTCTGCTGAACGCGTGCAGAGGGGGGATACCCATTGGATTTGTCATTATTTTTACCTGTTCTGACCATCGCAAGCCTTGTGGCTGCCGGTTTGGTCGGGTTCTGGAATGCAGAGCGGTTATCGCGGGCACATGAGCAAGCGATCAAAGCGCTGGCACTGGTTGGTCTGGCAAGTGCCATCGGAAGCGGGATTGTTCTGGCAATCGGTGGCGAGGCGCGTGCGAGCGTGCCACTGTTTGGCGCGGTTCGTTTCGAGCTGATGATTGATATTGTCAGTGTGACCATGCTGTGCCTGGTGGCATTCCTGGCATGGGTTATTCTGGCATATGCCATCAGCTATCTGCGGGCTGAGCAGGGGCAGGGGAAATTTGTCGGCTATCTCGGTTTGACGCTGGCCAGCGTGACGGCCTTTGTGCAATCGGCAAACCTTGTTCAGCTGGGCATCTTCTGGATCACCACCAGCATTCTTTTGCACCGGTTGCTGTTGTTTTATGGCGATCGGCCTGCGGCGAAGCGTGCACAGCGGAAAAAATTCGTCATCGCCCGGCTTGGCGATATTGCGCTGATTTCGGCGATCACCCTGACATATCTTCAATTTGGCAGCGTGGACATTCCAGCGATCACGCAGGCTGTTCAGGCAACTGGTTTTGACGGTTCTGTCGGGTGGATTGTTGGACTGATTGCCATTGCGGCGGTCATGAAGTCTGCGCAATTCCCGACCCATGGCTGGATCATCGAGGTGATGGAAACCCCGACCCCGGTTTCGGCCCTGCTGCATGCCGGGATTGTCAATGCTGGTGGGTTTCTTTTGATCCGGTTGTCTGATCTGGTTGTGGCGGCCCCGAATGTCATGATCGTTATTGCGATGGTCGGTCTGGTGACGGCCGTCTTTGGCAGTGCGGTGATGATTACCCAGCCTGCGGTGAAAACCCGTCTGGCCTGGTCGACCATTTCACAGATGGGGTTCATGATTCTGCAATGCGGTCTTGGGCTGTTTGCGCTGGCCTTGCTGCATATCGTCGCGCACTCGCTTTATAAGGCATACGCGTTCCTTTCATCCGGCGGGACGGTCGAGAAAATCCACGAAATGCGAAAATGCGGACCGCAGAAGTCGGCAAATATCGGAAAGCTTGCGGTTTCCTTTGCGCTTGGATTGGCTGTCGCAGCCGCTGGTGGCGTCCTGTTTGGCGGTGTTTCGCAACCGGCCCTGATGGCGGTCAGTGTTGTGGCGATCTTTGCCAGCCACCAGTTTGTCTTATCTTCCAGTCGCGACACGACGATTTCCCGTGGTCTTTTGATCGGCGCCCTGAATGCGGTGGTCGTCTGTTTGGCCTATTTCGGTTTCCATGCGCTTGCCCACCACGCAGGCGTCGCAAACTTCCCGGTTTGGCAGGGCAGTGCAGCGGCCCTTTGGGTCGTCAGCATCATCACCATCGTCAGTTTTGCCCTGCTTGGCTTTATGCAGATGTATCTGCTGTCAGGCGCGCAGCCTTCGGCAAGATTGGCCCGGTTTTATGTCCATCTCAGCAACGGCTTTTATATCAACCCGGTCATTGATCGGCTTAGCGGCACATGGCGCATTCCGGGGCGCATTCCCGGGCGCATCACGGCAAATGCCCTTAAATCAGGTGGAGAAAAATCATGAATGTCACGGTAAGCGCCCTTGCGTTTGAACACGACAGCAAAACGCATGCCTCCATCAATGAGGCCATCGAGCGGGCCGTGGGCAATATTGCACCTGCCTGGCCGCTTGAAAGCACTGTTGCGGTTAATCCATTTGTCGGGCAGGCGTCGCAGCGTCTGGCAGAAGTCGCAGCCCTGCATCAGAAGCTGATCGGGACCGATACCCTGCAACCAGCAAATTGGTATCTCGACCAAATCCGGTCCGGCGTGATTTCACAACAGTCGCTTGAGGCGGCACTTGCCAACGCGCCGTATCGCAATAAGCCACACTCGATTACGGCCCTTGAAGATTGTCTGCGTCAGGAACAGAAAAGCGGGCAAAAGGTCCCGACACTGGCCGATCTGGCCCAAGAGGTGACCGGTACCGACTGGCCAACGATTATCGAAGACTGCGTCGGACGCTGGGCTGCGGGCTATTTCGACCGTGGCGGTGCGCTTTGGACGGCGGGCACTCAATCGGCAACCGCGTGGGAGGCCTGGCAGTTCTGGGCCAGCACGGATCGCACCGCCGAGATCCTTGGCCTGACCGATTTTCGCACCATCATCGGCGATCTTCCGAATGATGCCATGTCCGCGATAGAAGAAATCATCGCGACCTTGAACGCGCATCATGTCGGTCTTGATGGCCAGTTGCATCAGGCTTTGCTGTCAATCAATGGCTGGGCGCAGCATGGGCGGTATTTGCGCTGGATCGCCGAGCTTGATGGTCGTTCGGATGACACGATCATTGATCTTCTTGCGGTACGGCTGAGCTGGGATTTCGCGCTTTATCAGGCGTTCCAGTCGGGGACTGAGGCCGCTTGGCGGGCGGCGTTGGCCGACCTTGCAAAACCAAATGACCCGTCAACGTTCGATATTGCGCGCGAGATTGCACAGGAAGCCTACGAACGGTCGCTTCAGGGCAAACTTGCCAACCAGCTTGTCGGTTTGGATGAAGGCGCGTCCAAGGATACATTGCCATCCATTCAGGCCGCCTTTTGCATTGATGTCCGGTCCGAGGTATTTCGGCGGTCGCTTGAGTCAGTGTCAGGCGACATCAAGACCCTTGGCTTTGCCGGGTTCTTTGGCCTGCCGGTTGCCCATGGGGCCGCGCATTCGGCCCTGACCGAGGGGCGCTTGCCGGTTCTTTTGTCCCCCGGGTTGCAGACATGTACCTATGGCAAAAAAGATGGGGACGGGATTGTTGAGACGCTGGCCCACAAGGCCACGCGCCCCTGGCATCATGTCCGGACAGCGGCCTTGACATCCTTTGCCTATGTTGATGCGATTGGCCCGACATACATCTGGCAGCTGGCAAAACGCACGCTTGGTTTGGCGGGCGCGAAAAAGGGGACGGAAAATTCGTCAAAGCCCGTCATCAAGGAGGCCCTTGATGACGGCGCAAAGTGCGACATTGCCGAAAAGGTGTTGCGGGCCATGTCATTTACCGATGGGTTCGCAAAAACCGTCCTTTTGGCCGGTCACGGCGCGAATGTGACCAACAACCCGCATAAAAGTGCGCTTCATTGCGGGGCATGCGGTGGTCATGCGGGCGATGTGAATGCGCGGCTGCTCGCCAATCTGCTCAATGAGCAGATTGTGCGTGACGGCCTTGCCGAGCGCGGCATCGTCATCCCGGATGAGACCGTCTTTGTCGCGGGTCTGCATGACACAACAACCGATAGCGTGACGCTTTACACTGCCGATATTGATCGCGCGGTTGACCAGGCGCAGCTTGAGCGGTTGTCAGAAGTCGTTGCACAGGCAGGCGCCCTTGCACGGACAGAGCGGCAAGCGCGCCTGCCCGGTGCACAGTCCGAGCGCGACGTGATCGCACGGGCGGCCAACTGGGCGGAAACGCGGCCGGAATGGGGGCTTGCCGGGTGCAAATATTTCATCGCAGCCCCGCGGAGCTATAGTGCCCATACCAGTCTGGCGGGGGAGAGCTTCCTGCACGACTATGATCACCGGGCAGATCAGGCCAATGACTATCCCGTGCTGGAACTGATCCTGACGGCACCTGTGGTCGTGGCAAGCTGGATCAGCCTGCAATATTACGCTTCAACCGTGGCGCCGGAGCTTTATGGATCGGGCAACAAGTTGCTGCATAACGTTGTTGGCGGGATCGGTGTCTATGAAGGCAATGGTGGGCAGCTTAGAACCGGCTTGCCAATCCAGTCAGTGTCAAACGGGGATGCGTTTGGGCATGAAGCGGCACGGTTGACGGTGTGCATCGATGCACCGACTTCGGCCATCAGTGACGTGCTTGCAAACCATCCCGATGTGCGCGCGCTTTTTGACAATGGTTGGCTTCATTTGCTTGCCTTTGGCGAAAACGGCAAGCTTTCCCAACGTTACGTGGGAAATCTGGGCTGGGAAAGCATCCCTGCGAACACGGGCATCTGACAGGGTCTTGTCAGATGCCCGCGCGGAGCACGACCTGTTAGCTTGGAATATATTCCTCGCTCCAAGACTCACTGAGTTGGCCTGATTTAAGCATCGCCTCAATTGCCTGATCGGCATAGCCCAGTTCCTTCAGAATTGTGCGCGTCGAGGTACCGAACTTTTCCGAGGGTGCAAGGGCGACTACTTTTGAGCGTGTCGTGCGCACGGCATAGGGGTCAAGCTGGATGACCTCATGCCCGCTGGGATGATCGGGATAGACCGAGAAGGAATAGCTTCCCCGATCAGTACCCGGTGTGCCATCCGCTTCACGTGTGTTTTCAGCGCGCAACGCATCAATGTTATCGCATATCGCGGCACCAATATCGGCCGCATGCAGACGTTCAACCCACTCGTTTGCGGTCGTGGTCTGGAATGCTGTTGCAAGATAGACCGCGCGTTCTTCCGGCGGAACATCGGGCAGATCCTCAAGCCCTTCGACCGCGCGGAAACGTGGAAGATCGTCTTCATAGGCGCTCAGCAACACATAGGTGCCCGATGCCGTGCTGTAGAAGCGATTAAGATCATCATTGCCGTTGGTTTCCGGGCCGGACGGCTCGTCAAACAGTCCGCGTCCCCGGTAATCATAGGCAAACGGTATCTGCAAAAGGCCGCTATTGGCGGTCAGTGACGTCCGGCCACGCCCGATCCGGCCAAACCGGTATTTCTGATACAGGGCTGCGGCAACTGCCAATGCACCGCCAAAGCCGCACATGACATCAATCGTCCCGACATGGGCATGTTCTTCGGGGCGGTCCATGGCGCCGCCAAATCGCAACATAATGCCCGTGGCGGCCTGCACCAGATCGTCATAGCCGATATAGTCGGTTCGCACACCACGGTTAACGCCACTGAAACAATCAAGTTTGCAGAAAATGGCGTTGGGGTTGAGTTTGCGCAGGTTTTCCGCATCAAGCCCCATCCGCTTGATCTGGCTGTCTGGTGCGTTCCAGATGATGACATCAACCGATTTCACCAGATCTTCGAACACCTTGCGCCCGTGTTCGGACTTGATGTCGGCCAGGATCGACTTTTTGCCGCGCATCTGTGACAGGCCGTAAATGACAGTATTCCAGCTGTCATAAAGCGGCACGGACGGGTCGAGCTTGATGACCTCGGCACCAAACCGTGCGAGGTAGCAGGCCGAATGCGGCCCGGCAATGACATTGCAAAGATCAAGGATCTTGACCCCGGAAAGCCAGCCTTCCTGCTCAATCGCGTCCTCCGGGTCGGGAATCTCGGTCCGATGTTTCTTGAGGATTTTAAGCGCCTCGTTGAAATCTACCCAGCGGCGCGGTTGGGGTTTAAGGGCCTCTTCACCGCTTTCTTCCATCCAGACAACCGGGCCGGGTGTGGTCATTTCGCCATATTCCGGATCCCATGTATCGATCATCAGGCCGGATCCTTCGGCATATTCGTCATGGATCCATTCCTGCAGCCAGCGTTGCGGCGCGCCCGGAATGCCGCCACGGCCAAACATCTTTTTCCATTCATGCGATGTCCGGGTCATGAAGACTTCCTTCATGCGCGCGGCAATCCTGTCAGCCCATTCCTTGGGCATCGGATAGACGCCAAGGGATGTTTCTGACTCCCATTCGCTTTGTGGCTTATAGGTGTCGTCTTCCGATGTCAGGCCTTCCTCGACCAGCTCATCATAGATCCCCAGAACTTCGAGGCAGCGCTTGGCGTGATGTTTGTGGCTTGGACATACCACATAGAACATTCGGCCATCCTTGCACATGTAGCTTCGGAAAAATGGATCAAGAAGTTCCTGCAATTCTTCGTAGCTGACATTCATCGGCAGACCTTCGATACGTCTGCGTTCGATCTCAAGCTCGCGCTGGGTCAGATAACGTCTGGGAATGTCCGATATCTTGATCGAGTTATAGCAAAGCCCCTCCATGATGGCGGCGGCAAGCGGTACCTCTATCTGATCGCCAAGGCCAGTCAGTTGGCGTGATTGCAATGCCAGAACGACGGACGATGCCGCAATTTGCGACGCATAGGCCGAGGAAAGCGGCAAGGGTGAAAAGGACGGATTCAGCCCCATCAGAACCCGGTTCAACCCCATATCGGTGAACACGCCGGAGCTGGCGGCGACGATGCTTTCAAAGGCACGTTGTTCGCGGCGCTCCGCGTCGTTCGATGCAAATCCGGGGATCGAAAGTGTAATCAGTTCCGGGCGCTCTTTGCGCATTTCTGCGAAGTCAAAGCCAAGCTTGGCAAATTTTCCCGGACGGAAGTTTTCGATGATGATGTCGGCTTCCGCACAGAGTGCGTGCGCCTGTTCCCGGCCTTTTTCTGTTTTAAGGTCGAGATTGATGATCATCTTGTTGCGATTAAGCGTCGCATTTGCCGGACTGTCCCACATCGGCCCGCCGGGGGGATCAATATGAATAACCGTCGCGCCAAGATCGCCAAGCAACATCGCAACAGCGGGGCCGGCAATATATTGACCGAAATCGATAACCTTGACGCCAGTCAGAGGGAGTTGGGAAAACCGGGTGTACATTTTTCCTCCGGGGTCTGCATGTATTTTGGAGCAGGGAGACGCAGATCGCGATTACTGGCCAGACAGGATCCAGCCAGCGGCTTTTTCCGCAATCATCAGGGTCGGGGAATTGGTGTTGCCGCTGGTGATTTCCGGCATCACAGACGCATCGACAACGCGAAGTCCGCTTACGCCCTTAAGGCGAAGATGCGGGTCGAGCACGGCTGATACATCGTCCGCATGCCCCATTTTAACCGTCCCGACGGGGTGGAAGATCGTTGTGGCGATGTCGCCTGCCAGTTTGGCAAGTTCTTCATCGCTTTGATATTGCACGCCGGGCTTGAATTCATCGGGCTGATACTTGGCCATGGCCGGTTTTGACATGATGTCACGGACCTGGCGCAGGCTATCGGCAGCGACTTTACGGTCTTCGTCGGTATCAAGGTAATTGGGCGCGATTTGCGGCGCGTCGCGGAAGTCGCCGGACTTGATGTTAATCGTGCCGCGGCTGGTCGGGTTCAGGTTGCAGACCGAAACCGTGACCGCCGGAAAATCATGAAGATCCCCGCCAAACGCCTCAAGGCTGAGGGGTTGAACGTGATATTCAAGATTTGAATATTGCCGCGACGGATCGGACTTCGTGAAGGCCCCCAACTGGCTTGGTGCCATGCTCATCGGGCCAGAACGGTTCAGCAGATACTCAAGGCCAATCTTCGCCTTGCCAACCAAGCTGTTGGCAAGCGTGTTGAGCGTTTTGGCGCCCTGTACCTTATAGACAGCACGGATTTGCAAGTGATCTTGCAAGTTCTGTCCGACACCCGGTGCGTCCAGCACAACATCAATGCCATGCTGTTTCAGGAGATCTGCTGGGCCGACGCCGGAAATCTGCAAAATGTGGGGCGAGTTGACCGCACCGGCACACAGAAGTGTTTCCTTGCGCGCCGTGACCGTTTGCGAGGTGCCCGCCCGGTTGATGACCGCACCGGTACAGATCTTTTGGCCGTTTGCATCGGTCCCAAAGGTCAGTTTTTCGACCTGTGATTCGGTCCAGACCGTCAGGTTGCTGCGCGATTTGACCGGGCGAATGAAGGCCTTTGACGTGTTCCAGCGCCATCCGGACTTTTGATTGACTTCAAAATAGCCGATGCCGCTATTGTCACCGTCATTGAAATCATCGGTTGGTTCAATGCCGTTTTCACCCGCAGCCTTGATGAAGCTATCAAGTACGTCCCAGCGCAGCCGTTGCTTTTCAACACGCCATTCACCACCACTGCCGTGAATGTCGGAAAATGGTTTTCCATTGCTTGTCTGTGCGGTCGCACCGCCATCAAGCTTGTAGTGGTTTTCATGGCGCTTGAAATCGGTCAGCGAGTTCTGCCAGTTCCAGGCATCCTCACCAGTCAGCTTTGCCCAATTATCATAATCGCGGGCCTGACCACGCATATAGATCATGCCGTTGATGGATGAACACCCGCCAAGCGCCTTGCCGCGGGGATACCGTAAAACACGGCCATTCAGGCCCTTGTCGGGTTCGGTTTCATACATCCAGTCGGTGCGCGGATTGCCAATGCAATACAGATAGCCCACCGGAATATGGATCCATGGGTAATTGTCGGCCTTGCCCGCTTCAAGCAGAAGCACATTGTTGTTGGGATCCGCACTTAGCCGGTTTGCAAGCAGACTGCCTGCTGTACCAGCCCCGATCACGATATAATCGAACGTTGGAATGGTTGCGGTCATTACAATGTGCCTCCCTCTCGTCGCCTTTTATCGGTCGGGCTGTTCGCACAAATAAGCCGTCAAACACAGAGTTCGAAACGGCTGTTCTGATGGTCGCCAGACCTGTTTGGTATCAAATGGTTCTCAGCCAATTTAGATACCGAACGTTGATTAAGACGCGAAGCAATGCAGAAATCTAATGACAAAATGCGAATAGCAATATTAGTGTTTTTTATATGACCCGGTTTTCGAACATCAACATGCTGTTGGCTTTTGTCACCGTCGCGCGCGAAGGCAGTGTTTCGCGCGCCGCGTCGGTGCTTAATCTGACGCAACCTGCCATCAGTCATCAGATCAAACGCCTTGGCGAGGAAACCGGGATTACCCTGTTCAAGCGCACGGCAACAGGTTTGCAGATCACAGCCGATGGCCAGGCCATGCTGACCAAGGCCGAGCAGGTAATTGACGCCATGGACGAATTTCGGCGCAGCGCGCGTCAACGTGCCGGGCGTGTCAGCGGCAAACTCAGAATTGGCACGATCGTGGACCCGGAATTCATCCGCCTTGGCCGCATGTTAAGCCAGTTGCGCACCGACTACCCCGATATTGAGACCGAACTGGCCCACGGTGTGAGCGGTGACATGTTGGCAGGCGTACTGCGCAATCAGATTGATGCCGGGTTTTATCTGAGCGGCCCGGACGTTGCCGGTGATATTGCCGCCGAGACATCGGAAGCCATTCACGCCATAAAGCTTGCCGATTTCAATTATCGGGTGATTGCCCCGGTCGGCTGGGAAAGCCGGGTCGAGAACGCCGATTGGGCGTCATTGTTAAAATTGCCGTGGATTGGCACGACACCGGCATCGGTTCATTCCCGGCTGCTCAAACGCATTTTTGATGAGTTCGAATGCACGCAAAACTCGGTCGCCCTGGTGGATCAGGAAGCATCCATGCTTGAAATGGTCCGATCTGGTGTGGGCTTGAGTTTGTGTCGTGACTCCGTTGCCTTGCATGAAAAGCAAACCTTTGGTCTTGCCGTTTGTAATTCGGTTTCCATCCCCGCCTGTCTCAGTCTGATCACAACCGAGCGACGCCGGGAAACACCAACAATAGCGGCCCTTTTCGAAGTGCTGGATGCAACATGGTAAAGCGTCTCTTTCACATCCCTAGAGCAGTTTCCGTTTAGATCGAAGCGTTTTGTTCGTGTTTGGCGAGTTGTTTGGCAAGGCACAGCGCGCAAGGGCGATGCGGGGCATCGTTCAAGCGGTGTAACGCCGCAAAACATCGCCAAACCGAACCCTGCGGGCCGGGACATTCTTCTGCCCCGCAGCGTCAAGGATCTTGACCGTAGCACCGCTACGCTCGGTGATCCTCTCCTTGCAGGAAAGAAGAATGCCTCCGGTAAAACGTTTCGATCTAAACGGAAACTGCTCTAGCGGATACCGGCGCGCAAAAATGCCTGAATAAACTGGCGCTGGAAGATCAGGAACGCCATTAAAAGTGGCGCGATGGTCATGATGGTTGCGGCACTGATGACTGAAATATCGACCCCGGTTTCAGGTGCACCAAAAAGTGACAAACCAACGGTTAGCGGCCGAGTATCGGGCGAGTTGGTGACAATCAATGGCCACAGGAAATTGTTCCAGTGCGTGGCAATCGACACCAGCGCATAGGCCAGATAAACCGGCTTGGCGGCAGGCATATAGACCTTCCACAGAACGCCCATCCAACTGCACCCTTCGATCCGCGCTGCTTCTTCGAGCTCAATGGGCACGGATTTGAATGCCTGCCTGAGTAGGAAAATGCCAAACGCACTGGCCATATAAGGCAGGCCAATGCCAAGGGCGGTGTCAAACAGGCCAAGTTTGGAAATGATGGCGTAGTTTTCAACAATCAGCACTTCGGGCAGGATGAAAAGCTGCAACAGCACTAGGATAAAGAGAGTGTCGCGCCCCTTGAATTCAAACCGGGCAAAAGCAAACCCGGCAAGGGTACAGAGCACCAGTTGCCCGGCCAGGATGAGAGTCACCAGAATCACGGTATTGGCAAAATACCCGCCCCACGGTACCGCCCCCCAGACATAGGTGAAATTCTCAAACGTCAGCGGGCTGGAAAAATCCAGACCAAGGGCGGTGCCCGATGGCTGCAACGCCGCCCAAGCGGCAAACAGCAAAGGTGAAATCCAGACAATCGCCAGAACCCATGCGCCAAGTGTATCAAGCACCTTGTCAAAATCGGGCAGGGTGCGTTTGTTTGAGACGGCAGTCATCGCATTATTCATCGGTAGTGGGTCCATTTTTCAACCAGTCGGAACTGCGCGACAGCAACAAGGCCAAGCACCAGAAGGACAAGAATGGTCATGGCAGCGGCATGCGGGCTGTCGAAATAGGCAAATGCCATTTCCCAAATCCAGTACAGGATCAGTTTGGAGGCATTGTTTGGACCGCCCTTGGTCAGGATGAACAAATGATCGATCAGCTTGACCGAATTGATCATCGCGTTAACAAAGACAAAGATCGTGGTCGGCATCAAAAGCGGCAACAACACGCGCCGCGTATAGGTCCAACGACCGGCCCCCTCAATCCGGGCGGCTTCGCGCAGATCTGGCGGGATGGTCTGAAGGGCTGCGAGGTAAAAGATCATGAAGAACCCGGCCTCTTTCCAGATCGTCACGATGATGACGGACGCCAGTGCGGTTTCGGGCTGCCCCAGCCAGTTGGTCGGTGAGGCCCCGAAAAAGCCGGTAATCTGATCAATCACGCCAAGGTCCGGGGTGTAGAAAAACAGCCACAGATTGGCCGCGGCAATCATCGGCAGGATGGTCGGCGTGAAATAGGCGCTGCGAACAAACGACCGGGCCGGGATATGCGCATTGGCCCAAAGCGCCATGATCAGCGCAAAGATGATCGAAACCGGGATGGTGACACCGGCGTAAATCAGGTTGTTGGTCGCCACCGTCCAGAAGGTCGGATCCGCAAACAGGTCGCCATAATTTTCAAACCCGGCAAAGATCGACGGGCGGCGCGATGTGCCACGGGTAAACAGGCTGTGCCAGAAGGTCGCGATGGCCGGGTAAAAGGCAAACAAACTCATCAGCGCCAATGCCGGTGCCGCCAGCATCCAGCCATAAAGCGCTAACCTGCGTTGTTGAAGTCGGGCCATTTCGTTCATGGTCGGCACGTCCTGCAAAGAAATTAATTAATCAAATTAATGGGTCCTGACCCTAAACAAAGGTGCCGAAGCGGGGATGTATCCCGCTTCGGCGTGCAGATCGGGCAGTCTTACTGGAAGGCCCGCAGAAGACGCTTGGCTTCGGCCTGGGCATCGCCAAGGGCTTCTTTTGGTGTTTTTTCACCGGTCAGGGCTGCCTGAATGGCGTTGTTCAAACCTTCGCGGACGCGTGCTGTGTCATAGGTCGAGAACTCGGCAACCGAAACTTCAAGCTGATCACGGGCGACAAGTGCCGGCGGGAAGTCTGCCGCGTATGATTTCAGCGCATCGGTTTCATAAGCCGCCGGGGTAACGCCGACATAACCGGTCGCGATTGACCATTCTGCGGCACGTTCCGGTGCCGTCATGTATTTAATCAGCGCCAGCGATGCTTCTTTCTGTTCGTCAGTGGAATCCTTGAACAGATAGAAGTTGCCGCCACCGGTCGGTGAGCCCGGCTGTTTGTGTTTGGGCAGCATGGCAACGCCAAAATCAAATTTGGCTTCGCGTTTAACCGCCGACAGGTTGCCGGTCGAATGCCACATCATTGCGGTCTGGCCCTGCACAAAGGCCTGACGGAGCGTGCCCCATTCAATGGTGCCTTCGGGCATGATTTTTTCTTCGGTCGCCATGTCGCGCCAGAATTCAAGCGCTTCGACAACGGCGGGATCATCGAAATACGTCTCGGTGCCATCACCGCTCATTAGTTCCTTACCATTCTGGATGGTAAAGCACTGGAACATCCAGTACGGATAGCCGGTGGATGGCACCATCAGGCCCCATTTGCCGTCTTTCGAAAGCGCCTTGCCGGTGGAGACAAGTTCTTCCCAGGTTTGCGGCGGCATTTCCGGATCAAGGCCAGCTTCGCGGAACATGTCCTTGTTGTAGTACATGACGATGGTCGAACGCTGGAACGGGATGCCCCAGGTTTTGCCATCAACATCGCCATTGGCCATCAGCGCCGGGTAGAAGCTGTTGAGCCATTCCTTGTCTTCTGCAGTTTTGACAACGTCATCAAACGGGACAATCAGGTCCTGTTCGATCAGATCGTAAACGTCGATCGAGAACATGACCGAAAGCTGTGCCGGATCGCCGCTTTTGATGGCGGACACAGCGCGCAGACGGGTATCGTCATAGTTGCCAGCATAGATGGCATTGACTTTGACATCCGGGTTTTCGGCTTCAAACCCGTCGATCATGCCGTCAATGACCTCGGTCAGCGGGCCGCCAACAGCGACGGGATAGTACATGGTCAGTTCGGTGGCAGCAAAGGCAGGGGTGGCTGCCGTTGCCATCAGTCCGGCTGCAAGCGCAGCACTGGTTACGATGTTACGCATGAACAAAAATTCCCTGTTAAAGTATCGAAGTTGCAGTGTCAGGTTGAGAGGTGATCTTGGTATCTTGCGCTGGTGTGGACGGCCCTGTCGGAGTCAGACGATGACCATCTTCGCCATCAAACCAGTGGGCCGCAGCGCCGGCCCAACTGAGCGAGACTTCCGTCCCGGGCGAAATTTCAACGCGACCGGGCAGGCGGGCGGTGGCCCCATCGGTGCCCGGGATCGCAACAAATACAAATGTCTCCGCACCAAGAAATTCATTGCCCGTGACCGTGGCGGGAATGCCCCATGGCTGATCTTTATGCTCGGTCGAAAGAATCAAATCTTCAGGACGGATGCCAAAGGTCAGGATGTTGGTATTAACCCCGTCTGGGATGACCGATGCGGGCAGGGCGTTTGCCGGGATCAGGGTCATGGGCGGGCTTCCGACAAAACCGGCGGCAAAGGCGGTGGCGGGTTTTAGGTAAAGGTCTGCCGGGTTGCCGATCTGTTCGATCCGACCATCCTTCATCAGAATAACGATGTCGGCCATGCTCATGGCTTCGGTCTGATCGTGGGTGACATAAACAACCGTGATGCCAAGGCGCTGTTGTAGGTCGCGGATATCCTTGCGCACGGCATGGCGCAGCTTGGCATCCAGGTTTGAAAGTGGCTCGTCCATCAGGCACAGCGGATGGCCGGCAACAATCGCGCGTGCCAGTGCGACCCGTTGGCGTTGCCCCCCCGAAAGCTGGGCGGGTTTGCGATCCTCGTATCCTTCGAGGCCGGTAACACGCAGGGCATCATCAAGACGGGTTTTGATCTCGTCCTTTTTGGTTTTGCGCACCTTAAGGCCAAAGACGATGTTTTCAGCGACACTCAGGTGCGGGAACAGGGCATAGGATTGAAACACCATCGACAGGCCGCGCTTGGATGGCGGCGCGCTGGTGACATCCTTGCCGTCAATTTCAATGGTGCCGTGATCCGCTGTTTCCAGACCTGCAATCAAACGCAAGGTCGTCGATTTTCCGCATCCCGACGGGCCGAGCAGGACGACAAAACTGCCACGCGGAATTTCAAGCGACAGGTCATGCACGCCATTGCCGCCGTTAAACACGCGCGACACGGAATTGATGCGAATAAAGGGAGGCTGGCTAGTCATTCGTAACCTTCGCTTTTGGCAATTTGCAGGCGCGCGCGAACGTTCTCGCGGTTAAATAACGGATCGAAAACACCACCGGGCACGCCATCGACCACGATCAAGTCGGGGTCGGTGATATGACCGCCCTTGGCGGGGGCCGGACGGCCGAATTTCGATTGATCGGCAACAAGGATGGAATTGCGGCAATTGGCGGCAATCGCCTGACGCAGCAACACTTCTCGATGGTCAAAATCGGTCAGGGTTCCATCGGGCTCGATGCCGCCGACGCCAAACAGGCCGTAATCGACCTTGTATTTGTTAAACATCATTTCGGCTTCGGGGCTGATGACGTCGCGATCAGGCAGGCGCAACGTGCCGCCGGGAATGACAATCCGGTTGCCGGTATTGTTACCCAGCGCCATGGCGGCATTCATGTTGTTGGTAATCACGGTCAAATGGCGATGATCGACAAGATTGAGCGCCACAAGTTCAAGGGTGCTGCCAATCCCGATCAGGATCGATGCCCCGTCGGGGATCAGGCTTGCGACATGCAGGGATATGGCATGCTTGGCGGCGATATTGGTGACCTGACGGCTGTCATAGGACAGGTTCATGCCAGGCTCGCCAGCATATTCAACCCCGCCATGGCGACGGCGCACCAGATTGGCGTCGCTCAGCATATTGACGTCCCGGCGCACGGTTTGCGGGGTAACGTCAAAATGCTCGGCCAGCTTGTCGATTGAGACAAAGCTGTCACGGCGCAGGATATCGATAATGTCGCGTTGTCGCGCAGATATATTCATATGATCGTTCAATTTGTTGTTTTGAACATGAAAACGATCATAGGAGGCTTCGTTGTCACTACGGTTTCAGGTAAGTGACATTCGTGTGAATGTTCCCAAGGATGTGAATGGTTTGGGAAACTGCGGGTTTTCCGGGAATGTGCGAACAAACGTCGTAGAAAAATTCGTTAAGGCTATGACGGGGCTTCAACAAAAAAACGCCGCCCAATGTGTAAGGACGGCGTCTTGATGTTTGATTATCGCGTTGTGTGTCGATCAGAACAGCTTTTCGCGCGGATCGAATTTCGGGGCCGGTTCGGCGGCAAGCTGTTCGAAAACTTCATCAAGCGTATTGGCAACCGTATAGAGGTTCTTGTGGCTTGGCCGGGCAAAGCCTTCGTCGATGATGGCGTCAATCATGTCGAAGCACTTGTCCCAGTAGCCAAGCGCGTTGAGGAACACCATCGGCTTGTCGTGAATGCCAAGCTGGCGCAGTGTCATCGCCTCGAACGCTTCGTCGAGGCTGCCAAGACCGCCAGCAAGGGTGACAAACGCATCGGAGCGTTTAAACATCTCGACCTTGCGTTCGTGCATGGATTTGCAAACGATCAGTTCGGAAAGCCCGGTATGGCCGACCTCGATATCATCAAGATGGGCCGGAATGATGCCAACAACCGTTCCGCCATTTTGCATGACGCCATCTGCAACAGCCCCCATCAGACCGATGCGTCCCCCGCCATAGACCAGCGTGATGTCGCGTTCGGCCATCATTTTGCCAAAGGCGATGGCGTTTTCCATGTGTTGCGGGTTCTTGCCATCCGAAGCACCGCAAAAGACACAGATTGATTTTACTTTTGTCATGGCGACCTGCCTTTTGTTTCTTGTTTCGCAGGTAGCGGGACAGCGCATCTGACGCGCAAGGTCCCGTACGGAAAGCGACCATAACCGATCAGATCGTTCTTGTGGCAGTAATTTCCGCATAGCAGCATCTGAAATAACCGTTTGAGTGCCAAAGCGATATCACCGTGCCATGATTTGATCGCCTTTGGCCGCAATATTGCCAATCAGCTGTGGCAGGTATCGGCAAGCTTTGTCTACCCGCAGAGCGCGCGCCTTTTTGGCGCAGGGTTAACAAGTTCTGAACCTGATTGTGGGATGGGTAAATCTCACAGCAGGAAACTGCACCCAAGGGAACCATAAGAAGAAGGCAGGACCGCCCAACGTGTTTGTCGACAGTCCATTTATTCTCGCCATCGTGATATCGGGCATCATCGCCGCTGTTTTGATGCTGGCCTTGTGGCTGGGGTTGGAACGCTCAGCCGCGCGTCGCCTTGTTTTGGGTGCGGTCATTCCGGCCGTTGCCGTGGCGGTGCCTGCGGCCATCGGGCTGCCTGAAACCGCGCGTGGGGGTGTTGGCGCCGCACTTTTGATGCTGGTGCTGGGCGGCGTTTGCGGCGCAATCATGGATTTTTCCAGACTGTCCGAACGCGTGTCCTTGGGCGTCGCCGGGATGATTTTACTGCTTGGTGCCTGGCTGGTTCTTGCCGCCCCGATCAGTGGCCTGTCCTATCATCCCGCTGTGATCCAGATTGTTGCGTGGTTGGTATTCCTGAGTGTCGGGGGCTGCTTCCTGTGGGTGACCCGCCCGGATTTCTCCGAAGATGACGCTGAAAGCACCAAGCCTACCAAGGGCAGAAAGGCCAAGGGTAGCAAGACAAAGACAACCAAGGCCTCGGCAGCGGATGCTGCGATTGATGCTGAAAACTTTGCCAAGCCCGGGCCGGTTGCAGTTCTGATGACACTGTCATTGGGGCAGGGGATCATCGTTTATCTGTTTGGTTTGACCGATTATGTTGTCTTGCAGGCCGCGTTGACGGTGGCACTGATTGTTGCCCTGATTTCGGAAAAGGCAGCCCCGCAATATCGTGTGGCGGTCTGGCTTGGCGTTGTTGGGGCCCTGATGGCGGGGGCGGCCAGTGCGATGATCATGGTTCCGGCTTCCTGCCTGGCATTTGCGGTATTGCTGCTGGTGGTGTCTGGTCGTCAGGCTTCCGTCAGATTGGCCGCGCATTTGCCCGATGACAATCCCGCACAGGCGGTCCTTTTGGGCAGTGTCGTAAAGGTCGGTGTTCTGGCCTTGCCGCTGATCATGGCGGCCTTGGTTGCCTATGTCGGTGCCGAAATGGCTGCCAAAGCACTTTGAGGCAAAGGTTGACTTGGGGCGAGTGGACTGATTCTCTTCATCTTTGCCTAACGGTTGCGCTGTATCGTTTATTCGTTACGTTATGGAAACTGCGCACTGAAAGTAGTACAAGTTTCTAATTAACGTGCTCGGCCGAATTGTTTGAGGGGAATATGGCAAGCAATTTCAGTGGTTTGAGCGCGACCGTTAAAAACATAAACATCGTTCAAGGATATTTCCGGTGAAGCGACCCTATATCCTCGTCATAGTCGGCGTTGTACTGATCGTTGCAGCAATTGCGCTGAATTACATGCTGACCAAAAGTGCGGATGAAGAGACCGCACCGGCTGTAACGCAGACGCCTGCAGTAACCACTGAAACGACGCCAAACGAGCCGGAATCAGAACCGGACACCGCAGCACCCGAAATCACCAATCCAAGCTTTGATGTCGTGCGCATTGGTCCGGACGGAAATGCCGTCATTGCAGGCCGCGCCGAACCCAACAGCACCGTGCGCATCCGCGAAGGTGAAGAGGTGATTGGTGAAGCCACCGCTGACGAGCGCGGCGAATGGGTTGTCTTGCCAAACAAACCTTTGGCAAGCGGTGATCGCGAATTGTCGCTTGAGGCTGAAGACGCCACTGGCAATGTGGCGAAGGCAGAAGACAAGGTCGTTGTCCTGATCCCTGAGGAAGAGGCACCGGCACAGGCTGCAGAAACCGCAACCGCTGATGCAAGCGCTACCACCGAGAGCGCAGCGACAGAGGCTGATAATGCTGCCATTGAACCCAATGAACCGGCCGAAAAAAAGCAGCCGATTATCGCGCTTAAGGTCCCGGCCGAAGGCGATGGTGCGGCAACCGTGATGCAGGGACCGGCCCCAGAGGCCGCCCCGGCACAGGACGATGGCGAGACCCAGGATGCAAGCCTGCCGCGCCTGTCGATTGATATTGTCGATTACGATACCGAAGGTCGCGTCGCGATGTCGGGCAAGGCAGACCTTGATCACACGGTTCGGGTCTATCTTGATAACAAGCATGTTGGCACGGCCCCGGCCGATGAAAACGGCAACTGGGCCCTGACCATTGGGGAGCCGATCGAGCCGGGCAACTACACGTTGCGCGCCGATCAGCTTGATAGCTCTGGCACGGTAACCGCGCGTGTTGAAATTCCGTTTGAACGGGCCCGTCCTGATCAAATTCTTGAGCCGGGATCACGTTATGTCGTTCAGCCGGGCAACAGCTTGTGGCGCATTGCACGCAGCACCTATGGCGAAGGCCTGAAATACTGGGTGATCTATCATCAGAACCGCAACCAGATCCGCGATCCTGATCTGATTTACCCGGGGCAGATTTTTGCACTGCCGAACGAAGAAATTCCGCAATAAGCATCACTTTTCTTTGCGAGGGGCAAAGCACATGGTAAGTGTGTTTTGCCCCTTTTAAGTTTGGGGCCAAACAGTTGAACGCGGGTTGCGTTGCCCATTGTCATCACTAGATGCTAGGTAAGCGCCCGCCCGGTACCAATAGTACCGAATTGAGATGCCCAACCATGGCAACCAGGGAATTAAGACTTTGAAATCCGTTCTTGTGCCGATCAATCCGGAAGGCTGGAAATTCGTTGCGATCTTTGCAGCGATCACTGTGGGCTTGTTCCTGATTGCGGAACCGCTGGGTTGGATCGGCGTGATCCTGACACTTTGGTGCGCGTACTTCTTCCGCGACCCGGATCGTATTACTCCGACCGATGAAAATCTGGTGATTTCCCCGGCAGATGGCCGTGTTTGCATGATTTCGCAGGCACCGCTGCCCAAGGAACTTGAGCTTGACGACAAAACCCCGCGCACGCGTGTGTCGATCTTCATGAATGTGTTCAACGTTCATGTGAACCGCTGCCCGGTCAATGGCGAGATCGTTGGCGAGGCCTATGTGCCCGGCAAGTTCGTCAATGCCGAACTCGACAAGGCATCGGAAAACAACGAACGCCAGATCCTGCTGGTACGCGACAAGGAAGGCCGTGAATTCGGTGTTGTCCAGATCGCCGGTCTGGTGGCGCGTCGCATTCTGTGTGACGTCGGCACGGGGTCGCAGCTGAAAGCTGGTGAGCGTTTCGGTCTGATCCGCTTTGGATCGCGTGTGGATGTCTATCTGCCCGAAGGCGTTTCGCCGAATGTAATTGTCGGGCAAACGACGATTGCCGGTGAAACCGTTCTTGCCGATGTCTCGGCCAAGGACAAGGACGCCGCAGTCGGGGAGATCCGCTAATGGCAGGCGGCATCGAACCCACCCGTCGTCCCCGTCGCTTCAAGGCGCTGTCGCTGACCCGGCTGGCACCGAATGTCGCGACGATGATGGGCATGTGTGCCGGTCTGACCTCGATCCGCTTTGCGATGCAGGATCGTTGGGAGGCCGCCGTTGCCGCCATCCTGATTGCCGGGATCATTGACGGTCTTGATGGCCGTCTGGCCCGCATGCTTAATGCGTCCAGCCGCTTTGGTGCCGAGCTTGACAGCCTTTCGGACTTTGTCTGTTTTGGCGTGGCACCAGCGATGATGCTGTATTTCTGGTCGCTTCATGAGTTGGGCGGCATTGGTTGGGCATTGTCGTTGCTGTTTGCGGTTTGCATGATGCTGCGTCTGGCGCGCTTCAACACCCAGATGCTTGGTGAGCCTGAATTGCCGACATGGGCCTATCGGTTCTTTACCGGGGTTCCGGCCCCGGCGGCCGCCGCCCTTGCCATGTGGCCGATTGTCCTGACCTTCCAGTTTGGCGAAGGCATTTTTGACAGCCCGTATATCGTGGCACCTTATGGCGTGCTCATCGCAGGACTGATGGTGTCGCGCTTGCCGACTTTCAGCTTCAAGAAGGTCAAGGTGCCGCGCGCCTGGGTGTTGCCGCTGATGCTGGCATTCGGGGCGTCGGTGGCGTTTCTGGTATCCTCGCCGTGGCTGACCCTTTCGGCGATTGCCGCAATCTATTTCATCACGATGCCGCTGTCCTATCGCTCCTATCGCCGTATGGGGGTCGAAAACCAGCAAGAGCAGGACAAGGAAGATGAAGAAGACGATGATGGCGAACCCGATGATGATCCCGACGAGGGATTGAACCGCGTCCATCAGAACTGATCATCAGATCAAACAAAAAAGCCGGCATCTTTGCCAGCTTTTTTATTGTGCCGATGAAGGGCTGTATTCAAGCCGGGTTTCGAAATGTTCGGAATGAATGTACTGGTCGCGTGCAGCATAGAACCATTCGCGGTCACTGGGTCCAAGCCATTCGGCATAAAACTCTGTCCACGGCATGGTCGGGTTTTGATCGATGATGCTGTTGATCTTGGCAATTGCCTTCTTGCCCACGGGTGTCTTGGCACATCCGATTGTGGCTTCCAGCAAAGTGGTGTTGCCCGCAATCGGCAAGGCCTTGATTTCAAGATCGGGCGTTTTCTGTCGGCGGTAATATTCTGCTTCTGACGGGAAATAGAGCGTCCAGTCGATCCGGTCGAGATCAAGCATGCGTAGAAATTTTGTATCATCGGCAACCTGCATGACATGCGTGGCGTGCCGATAACGGTTCAGATGCTCATCGACATGGGTGCCATAAGCGCGCCCGATACGCACCGCCGTCGAAAGCTGTTCGTCTGCCAGAAGCTTGTCGAGTTCAATATGCCCCTGCGCATTCAGATAGGGGGCAAAGCGCTCTTCGTCGGCCGCCTGAATGACAACTGAAATCGGCAGATGAAGCAGGATCGTCTTGGCAAAGGCGATATAGGTGCGGCGCTCGGGGGTGGGGATCAGTGTGGTGGAGCAACGCAAGGCTCCTTCGCCGCTTTTCATTTCTGCCAGAAGCCGGGCAAGGGGCACGTGTAATACACTGTGATGATATTGCGGCAGCTGGGCAGCAAACCAGTTCTGGGTATCAGCAGCATAGCCGTCAAGTTTATCGCCATCTGTGATGAACGCAGGGGCAAAGGCCGGCACTGTCCAGATAAAGGATTGATCCGAAGTGGTGTCCTCGGCCGTCGCGCCGTGGGGGATCAGCAACGCAAGCGCACAGGCTAGTCCGAAAACCTGTGATCGTGCCGTATGCCAAGCAACCCATTTCATGCAGATTTTTATTCCCAATCGAAGTCAGCTTCGAAGAATAACATAAATTTACGTCGAAAATTCTTAGGAAAGTATGTATTCGACGCCGCCTTGCAATAACCTTCGATATCGAACTTCATATGGTTTTAATGTTGGAATGTATCAACCATTGCAAAGGTTGGTCGATTATGAAGCCGAAAGGCAAAAAGGGTCCGGCCCCCGTAAAGGGGGCCGGTTCTAACCGCGCGGCGGGGTCGGGGGAAAAGTCGCGCGGCTATTGGGTTAATCGCTTTTCAAGGCAGGCTATTGTGCGCGCCGCTTTGTCTTGCCGGGCAAGAGCGATTTAATCGATTTCAGCCGATCACCAATCGACATCTTGCGAAGGCGAACGCCCATCTTGTGACGCATCATCAAGGCACATGGCGTGAAGATCAGCGTCAAGGCAGTCGCAAAGGCCAGACCGAATGCGATGGAGGTCGAAAGCTGTACCCACCATTGCGTGGACGGTGCACCAATCGAAACATTGCGCTCGGCAAAGTCGATATTGATCTGCAACACCATCGGCACCAGACCAAGGATGGTCGTAACGGTGGTCAGCATTACCGGACGCAGACGCTGTGCACCGGTCTGCAGGATGGCGGCCTCGATGCTGCCCGCGGTGTGTTTGAGCCGGTCAAACGTATCGATCAGAACGATGTTGTTGTTCACAACGATACCGGCCAGCGCCACAACACCAATACCGTTCATCACAATCGAGAAAGCCTGCCCGGTGATCATGAGACCAAGGAACACACCCGCGGTCGACATGATGATCGCGATCATGATCAGCAGTGAACTTGAGATGCTGTTGAACTGGGTGACCAGAATGATGAACATGATGAAAAGGGCCACCGTAAAGGCGTTCATCAGGAAGTCAGCCGATTTCTTCTGTTCCTCATCCTGCCCCTTGAACTGGACCGAGATACGCGGGTCGATATCAAGCGTCTGCATCCATGCCTTGACCTCGCCAAGCTTGGTATCGACCAGAACACCTTCCTGCACATCGGCCTTGACGGTCAGTGCACGGCGGCTGTCAACACGGGTCAGGGTGCCGGTCTTGGGCTTCGGGGTGCGTTTGATGAAGTTGGACATCGGCACCAGACCCTTGTCGGTGACGATCTGCAGGTTTTCCAGCTCGTCGAGCGAGCGATATTTCGCCGGATAGCGTCCGACAATATCGATTTCCTCGTTTGAGTCATCCGGACGATAGGTCGTGAAATTGATTCCGTTGGTCACCAGTTTGACGACATTGCCAATCTGGGTGATATCGGCACCGAATTTCAGGGCCTGGGCACGATCAACCGTGTATTCCCAGTCAATGCCCGGGGGCGACTTGCCGTCTTCGAAGTTATACATACCGCCCATTTCCTGAAGCCCGTTGACCAGCGTGGTCGCGGCATCATCAAGAAGTTCGGGATAATACGAACGCAGTTGGATCTGGATGTCCTTGCCCTGCGGCGGACCCGCTTCCTGGGCGCGGACTTCGACGTGAACACCGGCAAGATCGGCCGTATCGGCAAGGATACGTTTTTCGATCTCGGTTGCCTTGGGCCGGGTCTGCCAGTCAGCATATTCAAGCTGCACCGTCCCAATCACATCTTCGGATGCCTCATTACCACCGGCACCGGCGCCGGAACGGGCATAGACCGTATCAAACCAGTGTTCGCCTTCATGATGGGCATCAAGGGCAAGAATGCGGTCCTCGACTTCTTTAAGCAGGGCATCCTGTTCGTAGTAAGACAGGTTGCCACGTGCGCGGACCTGAACCACGGCGACTTCCGGTTCAACCGCAGGGAAGAATTCAACACCCTTGCCAAGCTTGCCAAATGCGACCCAGACGGAAATCAGGATGATAAACGCCGCCGGGATCACCAGCCAGTAGAAGCGAAGCGATCCGCTGAGGAGGCGAACATAAATTCCCGTGCCGCCTTTGACCTTGTGGATGTCATCGGCGTGATCGGCTGCAATCGCAGCCAGGCTTTCATTGTTGTCACTGCCCGGTTTGCCAAACCATGCACCCACGGTCGGCACAAAGATCAGTGCCATGGCAAGTGACGCGGTCAGCGTAAACAGGACCGTGATCGGCAGGAACTTCATGAATTCGCCGACGATGTCCGGCCAGAAGGCCAGCGGCAGGAAGGCTGCAAGGGTGGTTGCGGTTGATGCAATGATCGGAAGCGCCATGCGTTTTGCCGCCAGCGGATAAGCTTCGCGACGGTGCAGGCCATCAATCATTTTACGGTCGGCATATTCGGTGACGACAATCGCGCCATCCACCAGCATCCCGACAGCCAAAATCAGACTGAACAAAACAACGATATTAACCGTCATGCCCAGCGCCCAAAGGATCAGGATCGCGGTCAGGAAAGAACCCGGAATGGCAAGACCCACCAGAAGGCCTGACCGCCATCCCAGCGCCCAGATGACAACCACCATCACCAGCAGGATCGCAAGGATCACACTGTTCTGAAGATCGGTCAGCATGGTGCGGATATCAGATGACTTGTCCTGCGAATAACTGATCGTCAGGTTGGGCGGAAACGCCTGCTGTGCTTCGGCTGTGACGGCTTTGATGGCATCAATGACTTCGATGATGTTTTCGCCAACACGTTTGGAAACCTCAATGGCAATTGCCGGTTCGCCATTCAGACGGGCAAAGCTTTCAGCATCCTTGAATGTCCGGCGCACTTCGCCGATGTCACGGAATCGAATGACGGAATCCCCGTCAACGATCAGCGGCATATCAAGGATGTCATTCACGCTTTCAAACAGGCCGGGCACCTTGATGTTAAAGCGGCCCGTTCCGGTATCAACCGCACCGGCGGCCACCAGCGCGTTGGAATTGCGAACAAGGGAAACGATGTCGATGCCGTTCAGGCGATAGGCCTCGATCTTCATCGGATCAATGATGAATTCGACCAGTTCCTCGCGATCCCCGGCAAGGTTGGCCTCAAGAACGGCTGGAAGGCCTTCAATCGCGTCTTTCAGGTCGCGTGCGGCGTGCAACAAGGCACGTTCGGGCACGTCCCCGGAAAGGGTTACAACCAGAACCGGGAACAGCGACAGGTTGACCTCGTGAACTTCGGGGTCGTCGGTATCATCAGGCAGTTCGGATTTGGCGATATCAACCCGTTCGCGAACATCGGCCAGGGCTTCGTCGATATCGACATCGGAATAAAATTCAAGCGTCACCGATGCGCCGTCCTGATAGGACTGCGATCTCATTTCCTTGACGCCTTCGATGGAGCGCAATTCCTGTTCCATCGGGCGGAGCAAAAGACGTTCGGCATCTTCGGGCGAAACGCCGTCATGATGCATGGTGACATACAGAACCGGAATCTGAACGTCCGGATCGGCTTCCTTTGGGATGGCGTTGTAG
The DNA here is from genome assembly GCF_011806525.1 of Thalassospira sp. HF15. Classification (GTDB taxonomy): domain Bacteria; phylum Pseudomonadota; class Alphaproteobacteria; order Rhodospirillales; family Thalassospiraceae; genus Thalassospira. The sequence goes on from NZ_JAAVKI010000006.1 coordinate 120,668, forward strand.
CCGACCCAACCAGACAGAAGCAGCAGGATCAAAACCAGAATGACGGTGCGCGATCTGTTCAGCGCGTGATCAATCAGGGACATTTTTTATCTCCTCATGATACGCGCTATTGCGCGGCGTTTTCTGAAAGGGTCGGGCCGGCATCGTCAGACGCCGTTGCAGGTTTTGCGTCATCCTGCATGATCGGCAAGCCGTCCTTGTCGGTATCAAGATGGACAACCTCAACGGTGGTACCTTCGGTGACCCAGTCATGACCGACCACGATCAGTTCAAATTCGTCGGGCAGCCCGCCTATCCAGATCAGGTCACGGCTGCCGCCCTGTAATTCGACCGGCAGGAAGTCAACCTTGTTGTCATCAACAATGGCCCGAACGCCAAGTTCACCCTCGTCATTCAAGGTCAGGACCGACGGCCTTACACGATGGGCGCGTTTGATGCCGACCGGAATTTCAAGTTCGGCTGTCATGCCATCAGGAATGCGCAGGTCGGGATTGTCAATTTCCACCTCAACCCGATATGTGCGGGTGTCGTTATTGGAAACCCGTGCGGTATAGCGCACAATCCCGTCATGGGTGCTGCCATCAAACAGGGTAACCTCTGCGAGCTGGCCAAGATCAATCGCGCCAATGGAATGCTCGGGCACATGGGCAACGGCCAGTATCGGGTCACTCTGGATAAGGGTCGCGACCGGATCACCAATCGACAGAAGGTCACCAATCTCGGCCGGGCGATCTTCGACAATGCCATCAAAGGGGGCGCGAATTTCAGTGTTGCCCAGTTCGGTGCGGGCAACGATCAGTTCTGTCCGGGCTTCTTCAAGCAGGGCCAGTGCCTCGGCCACACCGTTCTTGGACCGATAGTTCTTTTCAGCAAGGCTTTCGGCGGCGGAGTGTTCAAGTTCGCGCTGCGCGACAAGGGCGCGCGCCTTGGCGACACGGGACTGACGGTCACCGGTATCAAGGCGCACAATAAGATCGCCTTTTTGAACGGGCTGGCCCTTTACCGCGCCAACTTCAATCACGCGTGCCTCGGTCTCAGCCCGGATCTCAACGGAAATGACTGCTTCGGTACGTCCTGTAATGCGCAAATGATCGACGTGATCGACAGCCTGACTGGTGATGGTGCGCACGCTGGCCAATGGCTTGGGCGCATCACTCTCACGCGTGGTGTTTTCAGACGCAGTCTGATCGGTCGTTTCGTCGCCGGGGGTTAAGTAGGCACTGCCGATCCATATAACGGTCCCAACGACCAGTAGAATGGCGATCAGGCGTGAAGCGTTCATTGTTCTCTTCCCTCAAATATTCCGGTCCGGAATGCGTCAGTGGCTGTGTTGGGCACGTCTTATGAAATTCTTTTTCTTGTCGCTATGCAGTCTTGTGCGCTGCTTAGGGTAAGGATGCTCAGGGCTTGTTGGCCTTGCGATTTCTTAATTCATCAAGCAGGCCCTGCTTGTTTTCACGAATAAATTTCACCGTCGCATTGCACATGGCCTGTCCCAGTCCGGCGACAAAACAACATCCCGGCGAGGGTTTGCCGTCTTCATCGCGCCCATGGAACTTCTGATGGGCAGGCTTGTCCGGGTTGTCCGGATCAATCTGCATGCTCATCAATTCGTGACGGGCGGCAAATTCGTCAATCAGCGCCTCAGTCAGTTCAATTGGCATTTCTTCGGCAAAGGTCAGCATGAACAAAATGTCGGAACGGTATCGATCTTCGGCCGGGCGTGTCTGCAAAAGGGTGCGCAGGAATGTGCGTCGGCCTTCTGATGTCAGTTGATAAATCTTCTTGTCCGGTTTGTTTTCCTGTTCATGTTCAACAAACGTAACCATACCGTCCTGGGTCAGTTTGGTCAGGGCCGGATAGATCGAGCCAAGGGACGCGATTTGAAAATGGCTAAAAGTGCCATCATCAAACATCTTGCGGATTTCATATCCTGTTGCCTCGCCGCCCATCAGGGCACCCAGACATAACGTACGTACGTCCATCTTCTGATCTGTATCCTTGTTGTTTCCCCCGGATCGAAAACGCCTTGGCGGGGGAGAGTGCCAAGATAACTGTATCAATCCGATATATATAGAACTATCATATATCAATTCGATATAGTCAATCGAATATAACGGAACTTTTTATGACAGCCTTTCAATCTGGACGATTCACGCGCCGATGGTGTTACATCATGGTCAGCGATTTTGATCCGATGCAGGTGATGTGATGGTGAGATTGGCAAATATGGCCTGTTGCGGCGTCCGCCTGTGCATAATCGGACGCCGATAGTGTCCGATTGTGTCTATTGAAACGATATAGTTGGTCTGGCCAGGGCATGGTGTGGCCGACAGACCAATGATCGATAAATTCAGGAGCATGCCGGAATGACCGGTTGGACGGATTATGTAAGTGCGCTGGTGGCGGCCGTTGGCGTGGCGCAGGCAGTGTTCCTGTGTTTGATCTTGCGCTCCGAAGGGGCGCGTGCGTTTGGTGCCAACCGCTGGATGATGCTGTTTATCGCAGCCGTTGCACTCAACCTGGTCGAAGATGTCGTCGAGCCGATGGTCGGAGGGGATTTCGCCGGTTTTCTCAAACTGTTCTTTGGGCCGATCAATTTTGCCATCGGACCGGCGATATATCTTTATTTCCGCGAAATTTCCGGCAATCCGTCCCGCCGCCCTTGGGGACATTTCGTCTTGCCGCTTGTGGTGTTTAACCTGACAGCCTGGGTCGTGACCCATCGCGATGCTGCAACGGCACGTATGGCGGGGCAATACACCGCCTGGGAACTTGTTGAAGCCTTTGTCTGGGCTGCAATCTTTGTTCAAGTGGCGGTATATCTCGTTCTTTTGTGGCAGGTGGCTTGCCGGTATCAGCGCAAAGCCGAAGAACAGCTTGGTGCGGATCGTAAGGTGATGCAGCGCTGGATCGGGGTGATTCTGGGTGGTTTGTCATTCGTTTTCATCACCGTTGCCCTAGGCAGGATCGTCAGTCTTTATATGCCTGATCATGCCGAAATGTTTGGCAGCGAGATCGCGTTTGCGTTGGTTTTGTTTGCCATGAGCTATGAAATTGCCACGCAACCGGCCTTGTTTGTTATGGCCGACTGGCCATCTGATGACACGTCTGATGAGGCAGATGAAGTTGGTGATTTGCTAAGCAAACCGGCCATTTCAACAGATAAAAATGCGCCGCTGAACGCATCCGTGGCGGATGATGGTGCGTCCAATGCCGCAATCGCGCGGCCGTTGCTTGATCCTGATGGTGTGACGCGCTCCTTGGCCCGCCTTGAAGAGATTCAGGCGCGGGGGGATATCCTTCTCGATCCGTTGGTGTCCTTGCCAAAACTTGCACGCGCCGTCGGGATAACGCCCAATCAGCTGTCCTATGTGCTTAATCACCATGTCGGCAAAAGCTTTTTTGATTTCGTCAACGCCGCGCGTGTGGCCGAGGCACGGTCTGTGCTGTTGCTGGAGCCGGATCGTACCATTCTCGACATTGCGCTGAGTGTCGGATTTAACTCGAAATCGACCTTCAACCTCGCTTTCAAGAAAATCACAGGTGAAACGCCAAGTGCCCTGCGTGAAGCAGCACGACGTGACGCGCAATCTGTCAACGCGTCCGAGCAGCCAATCGCAAGTCCGGATCAACAGCATTGGACGCCAAAGGTCGGATGACGGGTGATGCTGGGGGCCTCTTTATCAACGGAGGCGACCATGTATCAGCACCAGACATACCCAACCGGTTCATCTTGCAAAACAGCCTCGGGCGTTGCGGATCCTGATCGTTTGCAACGGGTTCAACGCCGTCGCAAACGCACACTTCGTGTCGGGGCGGGGGTGTTGTTGGGGTTGGTATGTTTTGCCCGCGCGGGGTTTGATCGCTCCAGTCAATGGCATGACAGTATCGAGGCCCTTGGAATCATTGCCATCATGGTCTGCATTGTCGGGCGGAGCTGGTGCGCGCTTTATATCGGTGGGCGCAAAAAGACCTCGCTCGTCACGCTTGGTCCCTATTCAATCAGCCGCAATCCGCTTTATGTGTTTAGCTTCATCGGGGCCTTTGGGGCAGGGGCGCAGACGGGCAGTCTTGTGATTGCAGGCTTGTTTGCCCTTGGATGCTGGCTGGTGTTTCGCGGCGTTGTCGCGCATGAAGAAACGATGCTTGCCGCGCGGTTTGATGCGTCTTTTGATGACTATCGCCAGACCGTGCCGCGATTTGGCCCCAACCTGATGAAGTGGCGCGATGCAAAAGATCTGGTTGTAAAACCGCATTTGTTTCTTGTGACCCTGCGCGATGCCTGCTGGTTTCTTTTGGCGGTACCGGTGTGCGAAGGCATCAAGCTCTTTCAGGATCAGGGACGGTTGATCGCGCTGATCTCTTTGCCGTAAGGCAGGTGTTGAAATCCTCTCAGGCGGCGGTATCTGTCGGTCGACCACCAAAGGATTTGATCATTTGGTTGCGTTCATCCTCGCGCAGTGGATCTGAATCAAGCGCAAGCGCGGCTTCAAGGACTTGCGGATCGACTTTCAACGCTTCGATGCCGTCGGTCAGGTCCTGTTTTGCCCAGAGATGCACGTTACATTCAAGCTTGATATAGCTGCGGGTCGCCGCATCGGGATCAAGCTTTTCAAAGGTGTCGACTTCATACTCGCCAGGGGCAAGCAACCCGGCATGACCTGGCAGATGGAACGGATGAAAGAACGTCACCGTGCGATGGGTTGTGCGGGTAATGCTCATGATCATGGCTCCTTCAAACAACCGGAAAATTGGACGCAAGAAATCATCGTTGCGCTTGGTCCCGGCCGTCTTGCAAGATTTTGTCTTTTAGCGAGCAGTCGTCATGTGCGTTTGCGGGCATGCGCCCTTCTTGAAAATGCGTTCTGTCTTGCTTGATGTGCAAGAAACAGCCGACCTTTATTACATAGTAATGTTGTTAAAGAAGTGCAAATCGGGATGGGAAACACCCAAGCGGACAGAGGGGGGTGTGTAAAAAATAGTTTACACCGTTGCGTCGGTCAAATTCCGTTGGTCGCGATCAAGGGCGGCATCGAGAACGTCGGGTTTAACATTCAGCGTCTGCTCAACCATTATGCCGCGTACTTTGACCTGAACATGCAGCTCGGTCGAAACGCGCCGGTAGGCATTAAAGGAAATGCTCTCGATCAGTTCTTCTGTCGTATCGACGCCATAGCTTCCTGACGGGAAAGTACCGTCAAACCCGTCCAAATGGAACGGATGGACGAAGGTCACTGTCTTGTGTGTCGTGCGCGAAATGGTCATGGCGAAAGCTCCTTTAAGATCTGTTGGTCAAAACCCGCATGTCTCCCAACAGAACATGACGGAGGGGAAATCCCCCCGCCAGTGCCATGGTCAGTCATTCGCCCCTTGCTTTGGTGCGGGAGCGTTTTCGGCCTGGGACTTGTCAGGCTGTGAAAGTGGGGTTTGTTCATCAGGTGCGCCGGCCAGCGGTTTGGCTGGCTTGGTCTTTACCGAGTTCGCTTGTGTTTCAGAAAAACTGCGAAATGACATGATGTGTACTTTCCATACGGGGCGCAAAGCACGCCTCCATATTGAAAATGGTATGTCCCCGATGGAATAGCAAACGCGCCAATGCCTTGTTTTTTCGGGAAAACCCCGATCCCCATGAAAAGGATCACCTATTTGGGATAAAATATATTTTCTGGCATGATGTCATAACGGCCCAGATGTTCAAACCCCGCGCAGATTACCCCAGACATGGACATCCATTATTCCCAGCCTGTTTCTTCTGGGAGGTTTTCGTCAGTGCTTTCACAAGAGGGCGCTATTTCAAAGAGAGCGGAAGTCTTCAAGCCAAAAGCGTCTTTTTCACATCAGTCGCAAATCAACAGTGTGCTGATTGCAGAAGCTTTGCACGGGAAGGCTCGGAGAAAAACGCAGTTTTATCAGAAACGGATGGGACTGAAGTGAATTTCTGCGTAGCTGTTAGTGCTAGCGTGTGGAATATGTGCCGCGGATGCTTTCATAAAAATCTGCGAGTCTCTCGCTGGGATCCCGCCCATGAAAAGTACTCTCAAATGCGGCATCAAGGATCGACGGTGTGAAGACAGTTTTTCGTGATAAAATTTCAAAGAATTGTGCAACTCTCAGGCGTCTCTCTGGATCCTGAATTTTTACCCCGGATTTATTTTGTTCAATTGTTTTGCCGAAAATTGCATACCTGTCGGTTGTATAAGTCTGGCTGCCGTTTTCATAGTTGCAGCCTGCGACAGCTTGCGCATTTGCAGTGATAATTTCCAAATCTCCGACATAATAGAATATCTCGCCCTGGCAAAATGCCTTTGCTGCTTCTTTATGATTGTTAAATGACCGCACAAGTGGCTGGTCAGGTTTGCAGGTCTCTTTTCCGGTTAAAGTTGATTTTTGGCCGTTTGCTGCCGGTGAAGGAATTTGGGCTTCTTTAATTCGGGCCTCTGTCTTGGAGGCAGGGTCTTTTTCAGCAACGACAATTCCGACCAGTGGATACCTTCGGTGGCAGGGTTGATTATTTCGACTTTGTATTGCGTTGCTGGCATTGACTAAGTATTTAGCGTATTTAGCACTGGTTGGCTCGATGCAGTTGTCGGAGTTTGTAATCTCTTTTTGAAGTTCTTCTGAGGGATCAGCAATGTACGCTACTTTACCCTCGCACAAAGCCTTCGCAGCTTGTTCGTCATTCTTAAAAGTCTGATAGATAGAAAGTGTTCTCGTACACACCTCGCTCCCGTTCAGGTAGGTGTTGATTTCTTTTTTGTACGAGGGGAGCTCGTTGGTGTTGGCCAGCGCCTGGATGGCATAACTGGTGTTGGTACCTTTGACCACGCCGATAAGGTTGTGATCTGTGCTACATGCCGTGAGTGGCGCGCCGGATCTGTTTTCGCCAGCCAGAGTTATGTAGCTGACACCTGTCAGGAAAAGCGGGGCGGATACTGTGAAATCCGAACGGCGATCATTTGTGATCGTTGCTGGATCACACAGAATATCGAAGTCCTGACCAAGATAGCTCAGTCTTGACCCATCAAGACCCGGTGTCGTTTCGAAGGTTACGTTCTTTTTGCCAGTCTCAATTCGGGTGTCAATATCGACCACACCGATGTCCGAGTAGGCGAGTATTTCTTCGTCGTCACCGATGTTTAAGGTCATTTCCTTAAGGGCGGCATCGCAGATGCGCACCATATATCCGGTATACCCCTTGCGCGCGAGCGGGCCGTGGGTTCCATCTGTTATGATTTCGGACCCAGATTCAGGCTTGAAGGAGAATGGTCGCGCGTGACTTCGAACCCCGATGCAGAGCTTTTTGCCTTTGCAATCGCTTGTAGCCTGCGAGGAACTTGTTTGTGCTTTGGATACAGAAGGCCCAGCCGCAGAAACAAATGTCAGAAGGCTAATGCAAATCAGCCAGAAGCATCTCGACATGATTTGTTATCCCCCTGCAGGATTCGGTTTCGGTGTCTCTGGCCCTTCGCTTAGCTCAAGCAATCCGGCAAACATAGTCAGGAATATGAACGGCACAATGCAGAATATTATGGCATCCCGGGCAGACTTGTGGGTCCAAGCCTCGTCATATGCGACAAAGTTCACACCGAACATGTACACGCAATAAAGTGCCATGAACAACACGGCTATTGTGATCGTCCATTTGGAATGAAGGTGGTCATGTTTGTCCATGATCACCAAAGCTGCAAATGCCAGAATCACACCTGCGCCAAACTGCAGAAAATAAAACGTACTAAATTGTTGAAAATGAAATGTTATTTGCGTTGTGGTCAGTTGGAAGTCGACATCAAAGGCAAGATTGGCGATGTCAATAAATGCGCTCGAGAATATGGCCGCGACACCGGAAAACAAAGACAGGCTGAGGATGCGCAGAAATGGAAAGTGATGTAATTTCCAGTTTGTGTTCCACGACTGCTGTTCGACACGAACTTCGCGTGCATAGATCACGAATAGAACGCTGGAAAAAATCACGGCTGCGGAACGAATGCTGTCCCAGGTCGCTGCCTCCAATGCTAGTTCGACACTTGGATAAATTTGCTGGTTGCTAAAAACATCAATTATCTTGGCCCAGACAAAATACGTCGAAACGATGGATAAGAAACCAAGGCAGATGGCGACAAGGAATGCCAATGCAAACGCGTTCTGCTCTGCGTTGTAGGTTCCTTGGATAAACTCCTTTATCACTTCTATAGGGTTGGAGTTATCACGTGAGCTTTCACGGTCGCGAATAACCTGCTGGACGCTGAAGATTGACCGATTGTTTCTTACAAACATCACGGAAAATAGCGCCATCGTGTTTTCCCGTGTAATCGCGGCCTTTCTTGCAAAATCAACATATGCCTGTTGTTCGTCATCGGTCATGGCCGATTGCGAATTTGACGTATGTTCGGGTAGAGCATCGATCGCCTTGCTTAGTTCATGGTGTTCTTCTTCTAAGGTCTTGAGTAACTCGGTCAGCTGAGACATACGGTGCATTGGAAAGTATAGTGTTCGGCTGTCGGTTCTCGTCGCCATTGCGAGGCAGTCAATTGCAAGCAGAGAGCTTTTTATCTCCGCGATGTGAAGAAATGCGTTTTGTTGATCTTTTAAGGCGGTAAGCTTCTTTTCAAATTTGCTGCATAAGGGCGTTGCCATCTGCGAGCAGTGCTTTTCGAATGGAAATGCATGTAGAGTCTCGATAACCCGATACACGCCGCGTGGTATGCCTGCCAAACGATGGGCAAAGCTGCGCATCGTACGCTCTATCGGTTTGACCGGTCCGAGCGAAAGAAAAGATATGAGCAAAGCAGAAACGAAGATTGGCTTTCCGTAGAAGTCATGTTCTTCGGGGGTGGGAATTGCGCCAACGGTCGTTTGAGCACCGGCCGCAAGCGATACAAGAGTGTATACCTCTGCGGAGCCGAGAATTGCGGCATAAAGCACGAGATACATCGTGGCGTAGCAAAGAAATCCAGCGATGATTTCGCCGTTGGTGCACAGCGTCCGCGCTTCCACTTGCTGCAAAATCGGGTGCAGCTCAAATGGGTGTCTACCATTAGGGGAGTTGAAGCTACGATAGGCTTCAACCAAAAGTGTGAATGCACCTGCCCCGACAATAAGCCAATATAACAACTGCTCATTCATGGCAGCTGATCTTCTTATATCAGATGCATTTTTGCGCAGACGGGTTACATGGCCCCGCTGCAAATGAAACGCCGATGCTGGCGGAAAATCCAATAGCGCCGACTAGTACTGCCAAGATCACAAGTGATTTGAACGACATGTTGCTTATCCCCCGATAATTCAGGTTGTTGTTATACAACCAGGAGGGGAGTTTATCAACCAAAAGATTCTAATATGAGAAATTTATTAACCTAAAGTAGTTTTCTTGATTTGCTGCTAGCATCTACGCTTTATACCCCGCGCAGATTGCCCCAGACATGTACATGCCATTGCGGCAGAACCCGCACATCAAACCATTTGCGTTTGGCGACTTCATCCACCAGCCAGCGATAGCGTTCCGTCAGGCCGTCGATATCAACACCGTCTGCACCATCCGGATGCGGTTCGGCGGGTGTGGTGTTGACCGGTTGCAAACAGACCGGAATGCCAATGTGAAGGTTCCTCACATAATCGGCAAACATCAGGTCGTTTTCATCGCGGATCGGGAATTTCAGGGTAATCGCCGGGCCGTTCAGCATGCCGTTGGCCTGCGCGGCATCAATGCAGGCCGCAAGGGCATCCTTATCAAAACTGGTTTCGGAACTGGGCGGCTTTGGGCTGATCGTCAGGAAATTCAGATCGGCAAACCAGTCCTTGGCGATGCTGCCCTGGGTCTCGATCGCGAAGGTAAACCCTTCTTGCGTGCCCATCGCAATCAGCGCACCCAACGGCTGGATCGCAGGATTGCCGCCCGAAAGCGTGATCAGGATCGGTTTGCCACCGGAAAGCTGTTTGACCGCGTCCAAAACCTCGGTCGCGGACATGGGTTTCCAATCCGCGCGAAAGGCCGGATCAACCGCATAAAGCGTGTCGCACCAGGAACAGCGGAAATCGCAGCCGCCGGTGCGGACAAACACGGTCGGCATGCCGATCAGCGCACCTTCGCCTTGCACGGTCGGGCCAAAGATTTCCGAAATGCGGATTTTATCGCGGTTGTCCGACAGGCCCGCCAAATGACGATCAACTGCGGTCATGGACGATATTCCGCCCAGGTTTTCGGGGTTTCCGACACGCGCACGGCCGAGACTTCCGGCCAGCGATCATGCGCCCAGTCATAGAAAAACAGCGCAAGTTGTTCGGCGGTGGGGTGGTCGTGGCCCAGAACATCATTGAGATGACGGTGATCAAACTCGTCATCGATCAGACTTTTAAGTGGCCCCAGTTCGCGGTAATCGCGCACAAAGCCGCGTTCATCAAGTTTGGCGGCCTTAAGTTCCACCTCGACAATATAGTTGTGGCCATGCAGGCGCGCACACGGGTGGTTTTCGTCAAGGCCGCTCAGTTGATGGCTGGCGGAAAAGGCGAATTGTTTGGTGATGGTGAACATCATTTGGTCTTTCATCAAAATCACGCGCACAGGCAGGCTGCCGGACGACCGGGCGTCAGCGCCGCGCATGCGGTTTGGTGTTTGGGCTGTGTGGGATTACTCGGCCGCGTTGGTGGCTCCGGCGGCGCTGTTTTCGCCTTTGGCAAACTTGCGTGCCATATGATCGGCACGGGCCTGTTTCCAGTAATCGCGATCGACATAGACGGTGGGGTCCTTGACGCGGGCCAGTTCAAGTGCCTCGCGCCGTTCGACACAGGTGCCGCACCGTCCGCAATGGGTTTCCCCGCCCTTGTAGCACGACCATGTCAGATCGACCGGCACGCCAAGACGCCCGGCTTCAAGCGCGATATCGGCCTTTGAGACAGTGACAAATGGCGTATACAGCTTGACGTCCTTTACCCCTTCAAGGGCATGGTTCTGCATGGCCTGAAACGCATTGATGAAATCCGGACGGCAATCGGGATAGATGAAATGATCCCCGCCATGGACAGCCGTTGCAACCGCATCGGCCCCGGCACTGGCCGCGGCCCCAAAGGCCACCGACAGCATGATGGCATTGCGGTTGGGCACGACCGTGACGCGCATGGTTTCTTCGGCGTAATGGCCATTGGGAACATCAATATCATCGCTGGTCAGCGACGATCCGCCCAGAAGGGCGCCCACCGGGGTCAGATCAACGATGTGATGTTTCACACCAAGATTGCGCGCGGCTCGGGCAGCGAAATCGAGTTCCTTTTTATGGCGTTGGCCATAATCAAATGAAATAAGGGAATGCAGTTTGTGCTCGGACGCGACCTTATAGGCCAGGGTTACGGAATCCAACCCGCCAGAGCAGACGACAATCGTCTTCATGATGTTTAGTCTCTCGTGTTTTTAACCTGGTGCTACGACAGGGGAAGGGGCATCCTTCCAAGGCTGCGCGGTTTGCCATGGCGGTCTTCAAAACGCAAGCAAAAATCCACGCATGCGGCCATGCGTGACGCGCAGGATTGCTTGGTTTTTTACGGAAATCCGCGATCAGGCAAGGTGTCTGGTCAGGCGCGTGTTCCGCTAAGTACATGAAAACAAATCGGGACCTGAAAATGGCCGTCTTCGATATAAGGGGCCAGCGTTTCAAACATCGCGGCATTGATCGCGCCGACTTCCATATCCGACGAATTGCGCAGGACATTGCCAAACAGCATGTCCATCTGCGGCTTCCAGAAGGGGGCGGTTTCGGGAATACGACCGGCCGGGCTGTGGCTGGTATCGGTGACATCGCTGAAACCGGCCTTTTTCAGGCGATCAGTGGCATGATCGACATCGCCAAAGCCAAACGGATCAAGCCCGGCTGCATCGAACCCGATGCCAAGGATATTGCCCAGAACTGCGTCCATCGCCGCAAAAAGTGGATTGTCCACCAAGGGGGCCCAAACCATGAAAACCGCCTTGCCGCCGGGGCGCAGAACGCGGAAAGCCTCACGCAGGGCCTGATCGGGATCATCGCAAAACATCACGCCAAAGCGACAGGACACGACATCAAAGGACTGGTCCTCAAAGGGCAGCTTTTCCATATTGGCCGGAACGGCCGTAATGTTGGAAATGTCTTCTTCCAGGGCGCGTTCGACAAGGGCATCGCACATGTCTGGTACGATGTCGGACGCGGTCACCTTGCCCGATACACCGGGAATGTTGACCCGGTCTTCTGCACTGCCACCGCCAAGGGCACGGGCAAAGGAAAAGGCCGGCTCACCGACCCCGGATGCCAGATCGAGAACGTCAAGCGGAGCACCGTGACGCTTTGCCGAAAGGCCTTCAAGATCGGCGGCCTCAATCATATGCCGATTGATTTTTTCAGCTGCTGGGGCAAGCCGTTCGGCCCAGGTAATCCAGTCGGTCGAAAGGTTTTGCCAAGTCTCGGATGTCTTGTCGGGTGATGGCGTGGTCATGGTCGGTCTGCTTCCCTTTGGGTTTGGCAATGACCATAGACGCAAACATGGCATGCTTTAAAGGGTGTTTTGCAGTGCAATGCAGACGAAAAGCCCCGCGCGCCATTGCGCGGGGCTCCCTACGCGCGCTAGACGGCGGCTCTTCAACCTTCCAGCAGGCGTAACAGGTTCTGGCGCATTTCACTGATGCGCCCGAGCATTGCAACGCTTGTTTGGGTCAGGATTTGGTTGGAGGCCTGGTTGGTCAGCTCTGCGGCAATATCCAGATCAAGCAAGCTGGAGCGTGCGTCTTTGACATTTTCAAGTGTCGCAGCAAGGTTGGAGCCGGCAACGTCGAGACGGTTCTGATTGGCGCCGATATTCGTGCGGGCCCGCTGGATGTCATCAATGGCGCGCGTGATGGTATCGAGTGCCTTGCGCGCCTTGACCGATGTGGTAATGGCATCCTTGCCAAGATCATCAAGGCTTTTTTCGGTGCCATTTGCACCCGCACCAAGGGCAGCAGCATCGACAGCCGTCATCGAAATCGAAACCTGGTCACTGGCGGTGTTGCCGCCGCCGACCTGCAGGTAAACCCGGTCAGACAGTTTGGTGCCCTGATCCTCAAGCACCGAGAATACCGGGGTGGACCCAAACAGCTGTGTCGTGGTGGAGCCATCCGCCCCCGCACCGTCAGATCCTTGCGTCAGGGCGTTTGCGATCGTGCTGCCGATATTGAAGTTCAGATCAACTTTCACCCCGACATTGTCGAAATCAAGCGACAGTTTTTCGCTGACTTCAAGCGCCTTGGTGCCGCCGGTTGCGTAATCGGTGATATCGATGCTTTGGCTTCGATCCACTGAGGCGCCATCAATTTCAGCCGCAGCACTGAGCATGACCCTGTCGCCAATCTTGATCAGATCAAGTCGAAGCTGGTTGTCACCAAGTCCGTCACCGGTGTCATCGCCCGCCCAATAATTGTCCTTGGTAATGGTAAAATTGGAAAAGCCATTGGCATGGGAAAGCGCATTGGCGCTGCCACCCGTTTTCAAATCCGAATAATCAAGCGAGACATCACTGCCATCGCCCAACAACTGGATGCCGTTGAAATTGGTCGAGGATGCAATGCGATTGATCTCGTTGCGTAACTCGATGAATTCGTCATTGAGAAAACCCCGTTCGGAGTCCGAGAGGTGTTCTGATGCGGACTGAACGGCCAGCGTTTTCATGCGCACCAGCACGCCATCAATGGTGGCCATGCCACCATCGGCGATTTGCAGCATGGAGTTGCCGTGACCGATATTGACAATCCCGGATGTAATCGCCGAGGCCGTCGAATTCAGGCGCGCGCCGATGGCCAAAGAAGTGGCATCATCGCGTGCAGATACTACGCGCTTTCCCGATGCCAGCTTGGCAAGCGATCTGTTCGTCGCTTCCTCGGCGCGTGCGAGATTGCGGTGAGCAAGGTTCGCCGCATGATTGGATATGATATTTGACGCCATGTAGCAGTTCCTACCTGAACAAGCAAAAAAACGGTGGCGGCGTTTAGGGACCTCTACGTGAGGTCATCTGAGAAAAATCTTAATTAGATAAATATGAAATTGCAACAGATAATATTAGAAATGACTCATTAACAAGTCATTGAAAGATAGCTATCTTTTAGTCTCCTATGCCAAAGGAGGGGTTTGAAATTCTATTTTCTGCGGGTGGTTTCTTTGGAAAAAAGCAAGCCCCTGTCGGGGAGGACACGGCCGTTGAAAAGCCACCTGTCACGTTAAGTCGGCGTATACAGGTGCAAAACCAAAGAGCCCTGCGATGCTTCGCAGGGCTTGGAAGTCTGGCTGGTCAGCAGTTTTAACCTTGCAGCAAGCGCAACAGGTTTTGTGGCATCTGCTGGGCCTGTGCCAGCATGGCAATACCTGACTGAACCAGAATTTGTTTCGAGGTGAAGTTGGTCATTTCCGACGCCACGTCGAGGTCAAGCAGGGTGGAGCGGGCATTTTCGATATTCTCGATCATAGTCGAAAGATTTTGCCCCGCGAAATCCAAGCGGTTCTGATAGGTGCCGACATTGGCGCGTGCGCGCTGCAAATCATCAATCGCACGGGTGACAGCCTCAACCGCGTCCTGGGCGTTTGCCGCAGTGGCGATGGCATTGGTGCCAAGATCCTCAAGGCTTTCGGCCGAGCCGGTTGCACCTGTGCCAAGCGTGGCGCTGTCGACCGACTGGAAGGAAACCGAAAGCCGGTCATTTGATGTATTGCCTGCACCGACCTGGAAAGAGATATCATCGGCAAGCTTCTGACCGTTATCCGCACTCATTTCGACATTATTGCCAAAGCCGATAACCTGGGTCGTCGCCTGACCATCCGCACCCGCGCCGTTCGAGCCAAGGGTGATGGTGTCTGCAATGATGCCACTGATGTTCGAATTCAGATCAAGGCTGAGCCCGAGTTCATCAAAATCAAGGGTTAATCCGTCGCCGGGGCTAAGCACCTGTGAACCACCCGTGCCATAATCGGTAATGTCGAGCGACTGGGTGCGGTCCGTGGCCCCGTCAATCAGGGCGGAAATCGTCAGGATGACGGTCGTTCCCATCTTCTCCAGATTGACCAGGAAAGAGTTATCCGTGACACCGTTATCATTGGCGTCGGTCGCCCAGTAGTTGTTGTCGGTGATCGCGAACCGGTCAAAACCGTTGGCCGGGCTCAGCGCTTCAGCCGCACCACCAGTGGCAAACTCGGCATAATTAAGCGATACATCGCCGCCATCGCCCAGAAGCTGAATGCCATTGAAATTGGTCGAGGATGAAATCCGATTAACCTCGTCACGGAGCTGCGTGAATTCATCATTGAGAAAGCCGCGCTCGGTATCGGAAAGGTTGCCGGACGATGCCTGCACCGCAAGGGTTTTCATGCGTACCAGAATGTCATCGATGGTTGCCATGCCGCCATCGGCAATCTGTAACATCGAATTGGCCTGCCCGACATTCACGGCTGCGGTCTTCAAGGCTTCTGCGGTGGCGCGGAGCCGGGCCCCAATCGCCATCGAGGCCGCATCATCGCGCGCCGATACAACCCGCATTCCCGAGGAAAGCTTGGCAAGCGAACGGGTCGCCGCCGCATCTGACGCTGTCAGATTGCGATGCGCAAGGTTCGCCGCATAGTTTGAGATGATGTTCAAAGCCATCGTTGTTCCTACCTGAACCTGAAAACAGGGCCAAAGCCACTGTCAAGTCGCTCTACTTGAGCGATTAGTATGAGGAATTTACGATATGTTTGATCGCGACGCAACTGTTAATAGAGTTTGATGGTTTGTAAAAACCTCAAAGTTTTTTCTGTCTGGCATCTGTGTATAAAATCGTCGGCAAACACAAAAAAAGCAGTAGCAGAAAACCCTGCCACTGCTTTCGATATCTTGGCCTAGACCGGAACTATGATCAGCCGTTAGTGCCGTAACGCGGGGTGTTGCGCTGGGCATTGCTGCCAGCTTCGGCGTAGGCTTGGCTTGCCTGTGCGGTCTGGGTGACCTGCGATTGCAGGACCTGTTCATCGCGTTCCGGCGTTGCTGCCTCACCCGCTTCTTCTGACGCGCTGCTGTTATAAAGCTCGGTCAGGCGCTGCTCGATGCTTTGCAGGCCTTCATTGAGGCGGTCTTCGGTCTCGGAGATATTGCCGTTGATTTCGTCATTGAGTGCGCCCAATCCATCAAGGATTTCACGCGCATCTTCAAGACCGGCCTGAATGCCTTCGCTGGCCTGATCGAAAATCTCGCGGGCTTCGGCCTCTGAACTTGCGTTGGATGCAATCAGATCGCCGACACGGGCAAGAATACGGTCTGCGACGGCTTCTGGCGTGAAGTGGTTCGGATCAACGCCCTGGATCGACAGGCCGGTTGATTGCAGGCTTTCATTGATCGCAGCAACGATATTGTCGGCCGACAGGCGGACGGCGGATTCAGATGAAAGCGAAACAGACGTCGCAGATGCAAATGCAGATGCGCCATTGTTTCCGGTTTTCTCAGAATCACTTTGGCCCGGCAAATAGGATTGCGCCGAGCGACCAGATGCCCCGGATTGTTGGGATGACAGACCACCAATGGTGATATCCATAAACGTCCTCCCTGGACGGAATGCGTTAAGCACGGTGCTGACAATCAGCACGTTTGCAAGCAGTATCGCACGGTCATTGTGTGCGCAAACAACCACTTGGCGAATTTCACCGTGTAATATGGCATGGAAAGGCGCAAAAATCCAGTGTTGTTGTTCGGATCAGGTCAGGGTTGGTGGTTCGCTGTGAACAGGATTGCATGCCGTGCGGTTCAGGATGGACAGTCGATGTTGGTAAAAATCGTCGGATTTTCGCCGGATTTGTCGCGATCTGATGTTGCACGTCGATCAAAGCGCGCTTATGAACACTGCATAAGTTTATGTTTAAACCCATTCGGGTTTTGCTGGCGCGGCCTTGGGCCGGCGCCTCAGCCCGATAGGCAGGAGTTGATTGAGCGTGGCGAACTATCAGGAAAGTGCGCAGGAATTTGAAAAGCGCTGGCAGGCATATTGGCGGGAAAACGATACCTATCGCACGCCAAATCCCGGCGATGCCGATTTCGACGCAAGCAAAAAGAAAAGCGTCATCCTGGACATGTTCCCATACCCAAGCGGGGTTGGCCTGCATATCGGGCATCCGCTGGGCTATATCGCGACCGATGTAAAGGCACGGTTCGAGCGCATGCGCGGCAAGAACGTTCTGCATTCCATGGGCTTTGATGCCTTTGGCCTGCCGGCAGAGCAGTTCGCAATTCAGACCGGTCAGCATCCGCGCATCACGACCGAAGCCAATATTGAAAACATGCTGCGTCAGCTTCAGGTCATCGGCCTTGGCCATGATCCGCATCGTCGTTTCGCCACGACCGATATTGACTATTACAAATGGACGCAATGGATCTTCCTGCAGCTGTTTAACAGCTTCTATGACCCCACGGTTGAATGGAAAGGCCCGCAGGGGCAGGTGATCAGTGGTCGTGCGCGCCCGATTGCCGAGCTGCGCCCGCTTTTGGAAAGTGGTGAATGGCTGCTGGACGAAGATGGCGTGCCGCAGCCGAAATCGGTCATTGGCGAAGGTACGAAGGCCGAAGGCAAAGATATTGATCGCGCGATTGATCGCGGGCGTCTGGCCTATGTCGATGAAGTGCCGGTCAACTGGTGCCCGATGCTGGGCACGGTTCTGTCGAACGAGGAAGTCACCAACGAAGGCAAGTCCGAACGTGGGGATTACCCGGTTTATAAACGCCCGCTGAAACAGTGGATGTTGCGCATTACCGATTATGCCGACCGTCTGGTGGCCGATCTTGAAGGGCTGGACTGGCCGAATGGCGTGGTCGAGATGCAGAAGGGCTGGATCGGCCGTTCTGTCGGTGCGCGGGTGAATTTCCCGGTCAAGCTGTCCGATGGCGCGGATGACAAGATCGCGGTCTATACCACCCGCCCGGATACCATCTTTGGCGCGACCTATATGGTGCTGGCACCGGAGCATCCGCTTGTTGATAAGCTGGTGGCCGAAGACAAGAAGGCCGACGTTGCCGCTTATCGCGCGCAGGCGTCCGAGCTTAAGGCCGTCTCGGCCAAGGATGATGCCGAGCGTGAAAAGACCGGTGTGTTCATTGGCGCACATGCGACCAACCCGGTCACTGGCGAAGAAATCCCGGTCTGGATTGCCGATTATGTCCTGATGGGCTATGGCACCGGCGCGATCATGGCAGTTCCGGCTGGTGATCAGCGCGACTTTGAATTTGCCCATAAATTCGATCTGCCGATCAAGGCAACCACCAAGCCGTCCGATGCGTGGCTTAAAGACAACGCCCCGGCAGATGCCGTCGATGCCGATGCTGCAACGCTGCTTGCGCGCTATGAGGCAGAGCCTGGCGCCTTTAAACTGGCCCAGGTTGAGGTTGGCGAGACGATCAATTCCGCCAATGACGAGGTGTCGCTCAACGGGCTTTCGACCCCGGATGCCAAGGCAAAGATCATCGAATGGATGGAAGCCAAGGGGATTGGCCGTGGTCGCGTGCAGTACAAACTGCGTGACTGGCTGTTCTCGCGTCAGCGCTATTGGGGGGAGCCGTTCCCGGTTCTGTTCGACGTTGAGACCGATCAGGTGCACGGCATTGCCGACGCCGCCCTTCCGGTTGTTTTGCCGGAAATGACCGATTTCAAACCGAAATCCAACGAAGACCCGAATTCCGAACCGGAACCGCCGCTGGCACGTGCCAAGGACTGGATGGAAGTCACAGGCATCGTCCTTGCCGATGGATCGGTCCTGCCGGTTGAGGCCGAAGTCGGTTCAACATACGCCCATGACGGGGCGGAGTATGAGGTGCGCGCGTTCAAACGTGATGCCAACTCCATGCCGAACTGGGCCGGGTCTTGCTGGTATTATCTGCGCTATTTCGATGCCAAGAATGATGCCAAGTTTGCATCTGATGATGCGGCGGCCTACTGGGCGAGCAGCACGGATGCGAATGGCGATGCGCTTCCGGGTGCGGTTGACCTTTATGTTGGCGGTGCGGAGCATGCGGTGCTGCATCTTCTGTATTCGCGTTTCTGGCATAAAGTCCTGTTTGACCTTGGCTATGTCGCAACGCCGGAACCGTTCCAGAAGCTGTTTAACCAGGGCATGATTACGGCCGATGCCTATACCGATGCGCGCGGTGTTTATGTCGACATCCATGATGTTGAAATGCGCGATGTCGATGGCAAGAAGGTTCCGTTTAATGCCAAGACCGATGAACAGTTGATCACGGTGCCGGGCAAGATGGGCAAGCGTTATAAAAACGGTATCCCGCCCGAGGAAATCTGCGACCAATACACCATCGATACGTTCAGAACGTACGAGATGTATATGGGGCCGCTTGATAGCTCCAAACCTTGGCAGTCAGATGCGATTGTCGGCATGATGCGCTTCCTTTCCAACGTCTGGAAAGTCACGACCCAGATGGAACGCACCGATAACGTTGATGGCAAGATCGAAACGCTTCTGCATAAAACCATCGCCAAGGTGACCAAGGACGTGGCCGACCTTCGCCATAACACGGCGATTGCAGCCCTCATCGAACTGACCAATGCGCTGACCAAGCAGAATGCCGTGCATGATGATCATGCCAAGGCATTGGCGCTGATGGTTGCGCCGTTTGCCCCGCATCTGGGCGAAGAGTTGATGAGCCGGATGGCCGCAGACGAGTTTGCTGCCAAGAAATCGGTGATCAAGTTCGACTGGCCGGCATTCGATGCCGAGAAAGCCAAGGATGATGAATTTGAAGTCCCGGTTCAGGTCAATGGCAAGAAGCGTGGCTCTGTCATGGTCGCAGCCGATGCCGATCAGGCAACGGTCGAGGCGCTTGCCAAGGCGGATGACAACGTTGCCCGCCATCTTGACGGCAAGGAGATCGTCAAGGTGATCTATGTCGCCAAGCCGACCCCAAAACTGGTCAATATCGTTGTGAAGGGCTAGGGCCTGTTAGCAGGAAACGACAATACAGGGCGCGTTGCGATGGCAGCGCGCCCTGTTGTGGTTAAAATGATCCATAAATCTCTGTGATCAGGATCAAGACCAAGACCAAGATCAAGGTATCAGGCTGATACGCTGCGGCTCACAGCTCTCGGAACGCTCTGCTGGCGGGATGTCGCGTTCAACGATGCTCACATCCGGTACGAGTTCCGGGTCACGCAGAATGGCGGCCAACGTACCGTTGCAGAGCATGTCATAGATCGCCTGATTGAACTTCTGATGATTGACGATGCCAGAGCGGTTTGCCGCAAACAGCGCGAATATGTTTTCGCTGCTGATCGCGACGCTGCTGTTGGCGATGACGTTTTCAAGGCCGAGTTGGGTGCGCATGCGCATGCCGCCGACACGCCCGATAATGGCCGCATCTATGCGGTTACTCGCCAGCATTCTGAAAAGCGTGAGATCATCTGGTACGCGCTCATATTCAATGTCAGGATGGTCTGTAATGAAAGCCGGGTAAAGATAGGCAGAAAGGCCGACCCGTCTTCCGGCAAGGTCGCTCAGATCCTCTACACTGGCATAAAACTTTGCCGGTTTATAGAAGACCACATTGGCTCGGAGTACGTAGGGGACAGACGCCAGGGATGGTGGGACAGGGGCAAGTGACGGAAAAGCGCCAAATACGTCAAAAGACCCTTGGGCAAAGTCCTTCAACGCGCGGCGTACCGGCAGTACTTCAATCTCGATATCTTGCCCGGAGTGCTGTGCGACTGCTTTGTAGACTTCAATAATCAGACCCTCGTCAGGGCTTTCGATAAAGCTTGGTACATACGGAAACACCACTCTAACTGTCTCAGCTTTGCCCGAATGGGGCAGACTGCCAACCAAGCCAATGGCGATCAAAGCAATGATTGCAAGACGTTGTGACATTGCGGTCCCTTAGCTGGAAGACCTTGTTTGTAAGCTTTTGCAGGCACCCCATACATCCATGTTGGTGCGAGCCAACAGGAATTCAAAGATTTTCTTCGGCTTTGGCGATCAGTCGCGCAGAAAAGCACTTCTGGGATTGCAGTCCTTGATGATGGCACTGGGTGGCAATTCGCGTTCGATGATCGCCTGGTCGGGCAGAAGGCTCACGCGGCCAAACAGTTTTGCCAACGTCCCGTCGCACAGCATTTCATAGATCGCCTTGTTAAAGGCCTTGCGGTTTTCGATGCCGGCACGATCAGCTTTGAAAAGGGTCAGGACATTTTCAGTCGTGACTGGATTGTCCGCGATGGAGATGGTGTCTTCCAGAGCGAGTGACTCTAGCAGATAGAGACCCGAAAAATGTTCGATGATGGCGGCATCAAGGCGGTCACTTGCGATCATTCGCAACAAGAACTCGTCATCTGGCACACGCTCCAGACCGAGTTCCTTACGGTCGACAATAAAGTCGGGATAGTGATAGGCCGATAGTCCGACCCGTCTGCCGTCGAGATCTTCCAGCTTATCAACGCCGCTTGGTCCAAAGGCCTCTGAACGGTAAAAAATCAGGTTTTCGCGACGATAAAACGGCACGGATGCCAGCGAGACCGGAATTTGTGCAAGCGACGGAAAAGCCCCCAGGGCGTCATATACGCCGCCCTTAAAGCCTTGAACGGCGCGCCGTACCGGCAGTATTTCTATCGTGATCTCCAAGCCTGACCGCGCTGCTATTTCCGTATACATATCGACGAAAACGCCCTGGGTGCTGCTTTCTGCCATCAGGGGAATATAGGGAAAGACCACCCGCATCGGTGTCGTCGATGATGCCGCCAGTACCTGACTGGTGAGGAGAAAAAGGAAGGCCAGGGCGATGGGAAAGGGGCGCATGAAATATGGTGTTGCTTGTTGCCAGCGTGAATGAGAACTAGACCACGTTCCGGGCCGCTGTACAAGGTTTGGTCGTCTTTAGGGACCCTTCTTGCAGTGTTTAGGGTATGGCGCGACAATAGGTGGTTTTCGCTCTGTTTTACTCGCGCCTTGATAGGGTGGCTCAAAAAAACGTGCTGCGGTCGGACTAGAAGGCGCTAAGCAATTGACGGGGCATGACGGGCTGGCTACAAATCGCCAACCAAGATGTTTGCAAGGTTTTATCAATGAGTCACGGGCGCAAGATTTCAGTTATCGGTTTGGGTTATGTCGGGCTGCCGGTTGCGGTGGCATTTGGCACCTCAATTGGCCGCACTGTTGCATTCGATATCAATCAGGCGCGTATTGCCGAGCTTAAAGCCGGTCACGATGCAACCGGTGAAGTCGATGACCATGAACTGGCGGCGGCCGACCTGCTCTTGACGGCCGACGCAAAGGATCTGGCAAAGGCCGATTTCCATATTGTGACCGTGCCGACCCCGATTGATGGCTCAAACCGTCCCGACCTGTCGCCGTTGCGCTCGGCTTCAAAAACCGTTGGCGCCATCCTTAAGAAAGGCGACATCGTTGTTTATGAGAGCACCGTCTATCCCGGTGCGACCGAAGAAGAATGTGTTCCGATCCTTGAGGAACTCTCAGGTCTTAAAGCTGGTGCCGATTTTACGGTTGGCTATTCGCCGGAGCGGATCAACCCGGGTGATCGCGAGCACCGTTTCACGACGATTACCAAGGTTGTTTCGGGACAGGATACAGCCACGCTTGATATTGTTGCCGATGTCTATGGCAGTGTCGTCACCGCAGGCATTCACAAGGCTCCGACCATCAAGGCAGCCGAGGCGGCCAAGGTGATTGAAAACACCCAGCGTGATCTGAACATAGCACTGATGAACGAGCTTTCGCTGATCTTTGATCGGGCGGGTATTGATACGCGTGACGTGCTTGAAGCCGCTGGCACCAAATGGAACTTCCTGAGATTTACACCGGGGCTGGTCGGCGGACACTGCATTGGTGTCGATCCCTATTACCTCACGCACAAATCCGAAGAGCTTGGCTATTATCCGCAGGTGGTTCTGGCCGGTCGTCGGGTGAATGACGGCATGGGGGATGTGGTTGCCAACAAGGTTATCCGGGCGCTGCTCCGCGAAGGGGCAACCAAGAACCCGACCGTGACCGTGCTTGGCCTGACCTTCAAGGAAGATGTGCCTGATATTCGCAATACGCGTGTAATCGACATCGTCCGGTCCCTTGAAGAGGCTGGCGTCAATGTGCAGGTCCATGACGTGCATGCTGATAAGGAAGAAGTCGCGCACGAATTTGATGGCCTGAAGCTTTGCTCGGACAGTTGCCTGGAACCTGCCGATGCGATGGTACTGGCCGTGGCGCATAAGGAATATGTTGCCAAGGGCTGGCCGTTGATTTCCACTCTGCTTAAGGACGGGAAAGGCTTTGTCGCCGATGTCCGCGCTGTTCTGCCGCGTGATGCAGTGCCGAGCGGTATTGATCTTTGGCGTCTTTAAGCCACCGCGCCTATTCGTCCTAATATAGGTCCAGTTCGCGCTGCAGCTTCTTTGTCAAACCCTTGGCGACGATGCGGTGCGAACTTATGATGTGATCTTTCAGGTCCTGATCATTCAGGCCCGGCGCGTCATAGTGTTGTATCCATTTCATACCGCGTGATGCCAGATAGGGGGCAGGCCGCAGGCCGGGCATGTCTTTTAAAACCTCATAGCCGATCTCGGATGTCTTGAATGTGATGCCAAGTGTCTCATTTGTGGCCCAGCCGCCAATGGCAAACACCTTGCCGCCCACCTTCCAGACATCTGCGCCACCCCACTGCACCACATGAGTGGTTTGCGGCAGCGATTTGCAAAAGGCGTTAAACTCGTCCCGGTCCATCTGATGCATCCCATAGTTGAATACTGAGCAAAATGTCAGCTTTGTTCGACAATGCTGGAAACCAAGCGGCTAAGTCTATTGGCAAAACGCTCATTGCTGAAATCCTCCTGACACATTTGGTAGGCCGCGTCGCGCATTAACGTCGTCTCCGGTGAGTTGATTGCTGTGATAATCGCATTGGCGAGTTGCCCTGGGTCTTTCGGCTTACAAAGCCTTCCGGTTTCACCACCTCGTACGACTTCCGGCAGGGTTGCGATGTCACTGGTAATAACAGGCACATTGGCGGCCATCGCTTCGAGCACGACAAGCGGTTGGGCTTCGTTGGCGTAGTGACTGGGAAAAATGAATATGTCTGCGTATTCGAAGGCGGCTTGCTTTTTATTGTCTGAGACTGGTCCCAAACAGGTTGTTTGTTCGCGTATCTGAAATGTTTCCAGAAGTTCAACGAGATCGGTCTCACTGATGTCGCCTGTTGCGCCTGCGATGGTCAGATCAAACGCAATACCTTTTGTACGCAGAATAGAGCAGGCTTTAAGCAGGGTTTCGACACCTTTGGCGTAAAACAGATTGGATAGCCATAAAAGCCGGATCGGATTGTGTGGCATCCATGGCTCGGTGGGTTTCTGTCGGAACGCGTCGTCGCTCAGGCAGTTGTGAATAAAGACGGATTGGCAGTTTAGGCCGTCTATTTCATAGCGTAAACTCTCGCCCAACAGAATTACAGTTTGACCTTTCAATACCGCTTTCTGAAACCATCCAGACCACTTTGATCTTCGCATATTCGGAAGGCCACGGCCGTGTAGGTGGAGGATCGCAGGGACATGAAAAATCTTTGCCAGCAGGACATAAATGCAGTCGCGATAATAGGCGAAGCCACTTGGCGCAAAGCAGATATAGAGCGCTTTCGAGCGTGGTAATGCCCAAATCAAACGTAGAAAAAACCAAAACGCCAACGCGATCTTGCGGACAGAAAACTTGCTTACATCAGACAATGTGCGGGCAA
This sequence comes from Thalassospira sp. HF15, assembly GCF_011806525.1. Classification (GTDB taxonomy): domain Bacteria; phylum Pseudomonadota; class Alphaproteobacteria; order Rhodospirillales; family Thalassospiraceae; genus Thalassospira. The sequence goes on from NZ_JAAVKI010000006.1 coordinate 145,403, forward strand.
AGCGCATTTCAATGACATGCAGGTCGAAGTCTTTTGCCAAGGCGTCTATTGCAAACTGGTTCATTTTCGCTGCCCCGTGCATGGGCGGAGGTAGCTGAACCATTGCGATGATTTTCGGGCGTTTGGTCATCGCACGTCCTTTCCCGAAAACAAGCGCAATTCGCGGAGCTTGGCAATCGCCGGCCAGACCGACCAAGGGAGGGCTGGCCGATAATGTTCTAGAACAGAAGCGCGCGTTTGCTGGTAAAGCCCGTCGGGTATCCGTGCGAAGTGGCGGCTATCCGGATTGAGGTTCCGCTCAATCAATTGTGTGTCGAGCCGACATATGATGGCTTTTGCCAAACAACAAGCGCGTAGATAGAAATCAAGATCAATGCAGCAGGGTAGATCCGTCGCGTAACCGCCAGCGCGCGCCCAAACGGATCGATGCATGGCAAGTGATGAGTGATGCAGTGGATTACCGATATAAAAGCGGGATGGTGAAAAACGTTGTAACCCGCCCAAAGTCGGTCGCCGCTGATCTGACCGGGCAAGCGCAAAGACAAGCTGATTGTGGTCGATAGCAAAGGCATCGACTTGCCGGTCCAGTCGACCGGGCAGGGAAAGGTCATCAATATCCTGAATGGCGACCAGATCGGTCGGGCTGCTTTCAATCGCCAGATTAAGCGCAGCACCGCGTCCGATCTTGCCGGGATGAATGAGTTTGAGGCATGGGTTATCTTGCCAGCCCGTTGGTTTGGCAAAGGGTATGGCTGAGCCGTCATCGACAATGACGACATGATCATCGGGGCCAAGTATCTGGCCAAGATTGGCGAAATAAGGATCCAGAAACGCATCGCCGTCGCGCACGGTTGTAATGATTGTTATGGGATCACGCATTGCTATCACCCCACGCGATGGTCAGGTTAGCGCTGTTTCCGTGATTTTGTCTCGCGCTGATCCGCGTGGCCGGGCCAGCGGCACTGAATGCGGCCTGTTGCACGATCTGCAGTGGCGCATTTGCGGTCAATTTTACACCGATTTCTGGGCAGATAATGGTGTTTTCTGCCATCTGAGACAGTCCAGCATTACTATCAATGAGAATTCGGAAGAGATCGACTTTATCAGCTTCATGATCGGGAAGATGTTCGGAGATGATGACGCGCGTGTTTTGAAAGTCGATCTGTCGATGACCGACAATACCGGCAAGCTCGAACCGTATATCAATTCTGTTGTCTGATACGCGGCCAGCGCTGAGAAAGCGGGAAAATGCGGCCTCGCCAATGGCGGGAAGCGGGTTTGAGGCTGGTCCATAAAGGCTTGGGACAGCCTGCTCACCGCCGGTTGGTGGCATCAGGATGTGCGCTGATTTTCCCTGTCCCGTGACAATCACCGGTACGCCGGAAACATCGAACCCCTGCCTGCCGCAAAGCGCCATTTGCGCGTGATAGTTGGGAGATGAAAACTGCGCAATTGGAGCGGCGTCGTGGATTTCCGGTGCCGGGCGCTTGCGATCTTGGACGGCTGGAAGTTGTGAGGCTTTCAGCAGCCAATAGCCTGTAAAGGCAAGGTAGTCGTCATGGCGGTTGTAGCTATACCATCCCGGTGTTTGCGGGTTGTCGGGGCCGGGAGTATCAGACAAGGGTGCTGGTGAAAGCAGGTTCAGGGGGAGTTGGCCTGACTTGAGAAGTGCGTCTTCAATTCGAAACAGAACGCCATCGGCTGCCTCAAAGTATCCCTTTTTCGTCAAGGCATACAGCGCGCAGGCCGCGCCAAAACTCTGTCCTGCACCGCGCCCGAGCAGATTTGCATAGCCGTGTGTGCCTGTCAGCTGTGCAATCAGCGCTGTTGCTCGATCCGCGATGCGTTGATGTCGCGTATTTCCGCTATCGGTTAATAGGGCTGTGCAAAAGGCGTGATATTGCGTGGAAAAACAATTGGGTCGGTCGAAGAAGACCGGCGTGCGCCAATAGCGATGCAAGATAAAGGCGAAATGGGCAAGGTTGATGAGCTTTGACGTAAGTCCCGCGCGTCGTTTGTGTCGGTTGACGAGGCCAAGCATCTGCCAGTTGGCAACATCGGGGCATTGATGTTTGGTATCTCGAAGAATTTCGGCGATGGTTTCGCGGGGTATCCCCGGTGTATCGCGCAACGCGTATTCGATGAACTCGCGGTGATATGTTTCGGCGGGCTGCTCCGAATTCAGGGCATCCAATGCGCGTTCAATGTTCTGGGAGAACTGATCTGGGTTGATACGGCTCCAGAGATTTACAGCAAAGGCCTTGGCGTAGAAGTCGGGGTTTTCGAATTGGCCGTTTGCGCGTTGGCGTTTAGCGAGATCATCTGCGATCCTGTAGGCCAAGCTTTGGCAGCGATGGCGAAGGTCTTGGTGGTCTAGTGAAAATGACATGTGACCTCCAACACCAGCGACTGACCGGATTTAAGCTCGTTTAACGGCACCGCTTGTAGTTCTGGGCAACGGCGCCCCATACGTTCACGTAGCCGCCACAATAGTCTTTTGATAGGTGGAATGCGCCAGAGAGAACGTGAAAGGCTGTCCGGTGCGGAAAGCGTGAAAAGGCGATTTGCCCAGCGCAGCCAGACCTGATCAACCGGGTCACGGGCCAGGAGACGGGCATGAATGATCCAGTGATCGTCCCGGTCACGCAGATACATGTATGGATCGAAGCGACCTGCACCGTCAGCTTGATCAAGCGTGACGGTTATGTTCGCGCCATCATGACCGATGAGCTTCACATCTTTGGCGGGATAAAGGCGGTATTTGTCACTGTTGGTGTGGTGAACAAGCTGGTTGGCAATGATCCCATGCTTGACGGGGTTTTTGTCAAACACCAGCCGGATGACCGCATCTTGCAGCAGAATGTCGTCGCGTGCCTTGACTGAAAGCCGAAGTCTGATCTGGTTTGCTGAGGTTTGGTCCGTTGTGTATGTGATCTGTAAGCGGCCGCCCGACAGGTCCCAAGTGTCGCCTTCATGTATGGCGTTTCTGGATTGATCGGTGAGCGTCACAAAGGAATGCCGGTCTGAGCATTCCAGCCCCCATGGCCCAAAGCGGATGTCACCATATTGCCCCCTGATCATCTTGTTGTCTGTGATGGTTGCGGTCAGTTTCTTCATGCCATGACCTGCCGTTTTGTCAGGACTTTCTGGCAAGCAACCAGGATCAGAATCAGACAGGTCATCCGAAATACGATCAGTGCCATGATGTCGGTCGATGCCGTGAAGATTGGCATCCCGAATGCGGAGATGATCATCAGGGCAAGGCATAGCCATCCCACCCACCGGAAAGCAGATGTTTCCTGCAGGATCAGGATTTGTCGTGTGCAGAGCGCGAGCATGATCGGCCACACTGCACCAATCTGAAGAACGCTGATCAGATCATTGGACGGATCGTGATAGACAATCTTTGCCAATGCGCCGGGGAAGAAGAAAAGCAGTCCGGAGACAAATGCCATCGGCATCAAAAGCCAAACGTCACGCAATCGCCCTGTTTGTTGTTTGGCAAATAGAGCTGACGCAATGGCTGCAATCAGACCGGCGCAAAACAGGAAAATTCGCTGCGCCAGAAACAGCTGATGGTGCTCTGCGCCAAGCAGAACAAAGTCGAGATTTGGCAGAAACCCGGCCAGCAATGTGAAGCCGACAAGGCCGAACGCATCGCCATTTTTGGTTGGCACAGTTTCAAGAGAACGGGTTGGCGAACGTTCGAAAGCAAACATTGTCGCGAGTGCGAAGCTTGCCAGGGAAATCGCAGGTGCAATGAGATAAAGCGCCGATGGTGCATGTGTCATCGAAGCCCAAAGTGCTGCGACAATGCCACAGGCCTGACCGGTAACGGCGGTCAGACCAAGTCGTGAAAAGCGGGTTTTTGCGGCAATCAGCCAATCCGGGGAAAGGGCGGCGGCAAGCGGTATGAGGATCAAGGGCCAGTAATGCCCGAAGGGCAGGCTGGTCGTCAGGGTGATCAGGGCAGATGCAATCATTGCAATGAGAAGGCGCAGAACGACGATAAACAATGCCGGGCGAAAGGTACGGCGTTGAGCCAGCCTTACCAGAAGCGGGCCAGAGCCAGCCTGGGTTGCCGTGACGGCGAGACCGATCATTGCAAGCAGTTGGAAATAGGTGCCGAGATCAGCTTGCGAATAGGCATGACCGATCAGAACGAGGATCACCATACCGCCTATCCGCGCGACCATGTTGGCCCCGATCAACCACAAGGGATACAGGGAGTAATGCCCCGACTTTATGATCGCCTGCAATCTATCCATGACGCGACAGAATGGTTTCGTAGGCGTGATCGACCCGTGCGCCATAGGCGTGGCCAATATCACAGGCGATTTGATCACGCGCGGTTTGTGCGATCTTTCGACGCTTGGTTGGGTGAGTTATGAGTGTGGTTGCAGCCGTCACCAGCGCTGAACTATCGCGTGGCGGGATGATCAGACCGCTTTGATGATTGATAACGGGACTTCCAGCATCAAACGTGGTGATGACAGCACAACCGGCCGCCATGGCTTCCATGGTGGCAAGACTGCTGCCCTCTGTCAGGCTGGGGAAAACGAAAATATCTGCTGCCAACATGTGATCTGTGACCCGAGCATGCGATAGTGGACCAAGCCATTTCACCCCGTCAGGCAGGTTTGACAACAAGCCTATGGCGCAAGGCTGGGCCGCCCCGATGAGTGTGAGATCAACCCGCGATCCGAACTGGCGACGAATGGTTTTCCAGGCCTTCAGAAGATGGGCGGTGCCTTTGGCAAGCGACAAGTTACCGACATAAAGAAGTCGAATGGTGGTGCCGCCCCGCGCCAAACGCTGCCGATCAAGAAGCGCCTGGCAGTGTGGTGAAATGAACGGGATCAGGAATATCTTCTTCGACGCAGTTCCAGCACGTTGTAGGCCTTCCACAACAGCTTCGGACGGGGCGAATACCGCGTCAGCAAAGCTGGCTTCTGCCGTCCGGCGCCTGGCGAGATACGCCGAGATTTCCCGGTAGTCGCGCCCATGGGCGCTATATTCATCGGCGAGCTGCATCTGGCGGATTTCAGCAAGTTGGCCGGTGACATCCGAGATTGCGATCATATTGCGTGCTTTTGCCCGACGCATCGCGGGCAGGCTGTAATTGCCTTGGCCGTGCAGTATGTCGGCCTTGGGTGGTCGCAAGGCGGCAAGTAACGACAGGGGAATGTCGGAGTAAAGGTTATGGGCTGGAACACGAAGTTTTTGGGCGGCTTGGCCAAGCAGATCCGGCAACAAATGGCGACCTGGAATATCGGTGAGTAGAGCCGAGGCGTGGCGCGATGGTGGTTGCAATACACCGGAACCGTCATGGCGCCAAAAGCTGTCCCAACGGACCAGCCGATCCTGATCGGCGAGGTGTCTGGCAAGAATTCTGGCCTGATCGACACGGCTGATCAACCAGACGGATGGTCCTGAGCCTGAGGCGCGATGTGGTTTGATTATCCCCATCGGCGACTGTCCGCTTTACGATTAACCGCCTGACATACGGCCTGCCAGATACTGTAACAGTGATGGTCCGGGGTGTTTTGGGTGATCGCCATTGCTTGATGCTGGCGCGTGCTTTCGAGCAGTTCGGGATTGCCAAGAAGGCGTTTGCACGCCGAGGTCCAAACTTCGGGATCGTCAATCGGCAGGATTTCCTGCCCGCACAAAATATCCGGTGCACATCCCGTCATCGGGCTTGCCAATGCAACTGAACCACATGAGATTGCATCAACCACACCAACGCCATAGGCGTCATTGCGGCTCGGGAAAAGGGTAATTTTGCCGTTGGTGAGAATGGGGGGGAGATGATCGGGTGCCAGCTGTTCGAAAATCTCCACCTGTGCGCCGGGGCCGCAAGATGCCGCAAGCCTTTTGGTTTTGGGGATGTCTGTGCGGCCGACAATTGCGATGCGTTTTGCAATGCCAGCCCGTGAGAGTTCTTCTACGGTCTGCATAAAGACGTCAAAGCCCTTTGAGGTCGTTGTACGGCCGCACCAGACGATATCATATTGCCTTTCCTTGCCCGTCCGGTTGGCCGCGATATCGGGGACCGGGAATGACGGCGGAATGGGCGCGATCGACGTGTGGTCTGACGATGCGCCATGGACTGCAAACCATTCTGCGCCGCGCGCACTTGCGGCGATGAAGCCTTCGGCGCGCGCGATCATGGCCCGGCGCAAACTGCGTCGAAGCGGATTGGCATAGGCCGCATCAGATCCCGACCAGCCATCAAACTGCAAAATGCTTGGAATGCCGCGGTTAAACGCCCAGTTCTGAGCCTGCCACTGCGCAATGCCAAAACCGTTTAAAATCAAAACATCGGTTGGTTTGCGCATAAGCGTCCGCTTGACGCCAAACGGGATCGCCAAGGTTCGATTTTCGCCAAGGGGAACTTGCACGCCCGGCAAGGTGACATGCTCAAATGCAGGCTTGGGAATTGACCAGTTGCGTTGAGGTTCGCGCTGTTGAGTGCATAGAATACGTAACCCTCCGCCTGTGGCCACCGCGCGGTGATGAAGCGCGTCATAGGCAGCGGATCGGTAGGGTGGCACAAGGTTTGTCAGTAAAGTCACCCTCACCGCGGCAATCACCTTGGGATGCTGATATTGCCTGTAACTCAATCATAAGTTACTATTCAATTCAACCAATTAGCCGTGACCTTAAATCGCACACGGCAGCGAGGGCCGAACGCCAAAAGCAGGAATTGGATGTTTTTGTCGTCTTCAGGTGTCTGGCCGGGGTGACAGGGGTGGCACATGCGTGACGAACTCAAAGGGTACAAAGCTGCCTTCTTCGGGTTGCCGCTAGATACGAGACGACGCAGCCTTGTCTGTGCCGATATCGCATTACAAGTTCGAAACGCACGCGAGACTGATGCCCGAACGTGTCTTCACCATCATTGCCTGAATGCGATCAAACTTCCCGCGGCACTCCAGGACGATAACTTGTTTGCTGCCCTTGCCCGTGCGGATTGCCTTTCGGCTGACGGCCTGGGAGTTGTTTTTGCAGCGCGTCTGATGGGGATCAAGGTGGCTGAGCGGGTTACGGGCATTGATCTATTGACCGACCTTCTGGCGCAGTTCGCACAGGACGGGACGCGGATTTTTCTTTTGGGCGCGCGTCAGGACGTACTTGATCGGCTGCAGGTGACATTGCCCACACGCTTTCCCGGACTGATCATTGCCGGCACACATCATGGCTACGAATTCGATGATGAAAAGCTGGCTGATTGTGTTGCAAAGGCCAAGCCAGATGCCCTTTTTGTTGCCCTGCCATCTCCGCGCAAGGAATTGTTTGTTGATCAGTTTGCGTTGAAGACCGGATGTCGCTTTGCCATGGGTGTTGGTGGGGCATTTGATGTTTTGGCCGGGAAAGTCAGACGTGCACCGGTTATTTGGCAACGCGCGGGTCTGGAATTCCTTTGGCGTATCCTGTGCCAACCCCGTTACATGATCCCGCGATACGGTCGGGGATTGCTTGCATTCACAAGGATCGTCTTGCCAAAGGTGGCAGATTTTCAATTCAAACGCCTGCGCGCGGCCTTTCGAAGAGCTGTGATCATGCTGGCCGCATTTGCGATGCTGGTGCCGGTTTCTGAAGTTAAGGCACAGACCCAGCCCCAGACCGCCACGAACTCTGATCTGGAGGATCGAAAGGCAGCAGTCGATTGGATCGAAGCCGAAATTGCCAATGTCAAAAAACCTGATGATGTTACGCGGTTGATTGATGCGCTTCTCGATGATGTGCTGTCGAATGACAGTGACTCCGAGCAACCTGTCATCAATTGGTCAGCCGCAGAAAGCAGACTTGAACTATTGCTTGGCCTTTTTGATAGCGCTTTTGCCGACGGCACCAGCAGGTTTTTGTTGGAAAGCGTTTTGGGCGGTGTTGTCGTAAGGCTGACCAATCTGCATCCCGACCCTGAACGGCTTGCCGGCGTCGTGCGCAGCAATGCCGCAGGTCTGGCTGAGCGTCTGTTGGAACGGAAGTCTGACCAACGGTTCACTTTTGCGGACGAACAATCTTCATTTTCTAACAGTGTCGAAAGCGGAGCACCAACGCGCTTTGCTGGTGGTGCGGTGATATCGCAAAACGAGCGGCTATGGCGTTATTCCCTGTTTTTTATCGATGGTGCCCAAGATCCCTTAGCCGAAAGCCTTTGGGATAAGGAGGAATACAACCAGCCGACCGGGATCGCAGAACTTGAGGATGCAAGTCCCCGATGACAGACCATCTGAATGATCCCCATCGTTTTGGCAGCTCTGATACTGAACGGTTTGATCCTTCCTTGCGGGATTTGTTGCGCATTTTCTGGCAACGCCGTGGTGTTGCGACGCTTGTTTTTGTCTCCGTCCTGATCATGCTTCTGACGGTGATAGGCAACTGGCAGGGGACCTATCGGTCCGTAGCCGAGATCGGGTTTTCACAAGACAGACTAACCGCCGAACCTTCGCAGTACGGGCTGCCTGGCAGTGAAGGGCGCCACTTAACCGCCCAGGAAATTGAAACGGCAATCGCCGAAATCCGCGGGCAGCAAACGCTTTCGACCGCACTTTCGGTTTTGCGTGGAGAGAGTGTCTCGCTCACCGATAGGCCAAACGAAGCCAGTATCCTTGACCAATTAACCGAAATGATTGCGGGCAAGTCGGAGGCTTCTAAATCCGGCGATCTGGAAAGTGACGAGGTCCGGAATTTACGCGATGGGCTGGATGCCGTTCGGGTTGGCAATGCGGCAGTGATTGAAGTTGCCTTTCACGCAAAGCAGCCGGAAACAGCGCAACAGGCCTTGTTGGCGATTATTGAGAGCTATCTCTGGCTGCGAGAAGACCAGCAAAAGGCCACCATCCGAAGACAGCTGGCTGAGGTGGAAACGCAATTCAAAACCGCGCAAGATGACCTCGCCGCTCTGGAAGGTAATCTTGCCGACTTGCAAAGCGGTGCCGGTATTCTTGATGCTGATGAAAATGCGCGGATGCTTGATCGCATCTATGCGCTTGACGAGCAGGCAGAAAAACTGGGCCAAGAGGTTGTGGACCTTAGAGTTGCGCAGGCAAGCCGCAATGGCGCGGAGAACCTTGACGACCTTCTGGCGATTTCCGATGTCGCTAGCCATCCGGTTGTGCAGCAAATCTCGACACAGCTTGAGGCGAGAGAGCAGGAATTTGTCGCCCTTGATCAGCGCTACGGCCCCAAGCATCCGATCATGCAGGGCAAGCAGCGGGAGCTTGATGATTTGCGCAATGAGCTGCGTCTTGTCGCGAGCAACGTTGCCGATCAAATGGATATCGCGCTTGCGGGTGCGGAAGAAAAACTGCGTCTGATTACGGCCCAGCGTAATCGTTGGGAAGGCAGGATGGCGGTGCGCAATACAAGCCTTCAGGGACAGACCGCCTTGAGCCGATCGGTCGCGATGGCGCGCACGAACGTTCAGGAACTTGGTCAACAGGTGCAGTCGCTTCGGCGGGAAATGGTTGGCTTCGATAGTGATGCCGCGATCCTGCGTGCGCCAACGTTGCCAACGGCAACCGAATTTCCCGGCAGGCGTGATCTTGCCATGCTGGCCATCATGATTGCGTTGTTTGTGGCTGTGGTCGCGGCGTTACTGCGTCACTATTTCGATCAGAGCATTGATGATGAATTTGAACCGCAGACAGCGTTGGGTATCCCGCTTTTTGCCCGCATCCCGGATCAATCCGGTTTGCCAAAGGTTGGCGACGGGTCTACGTCGTTTGACGAAGCTGCCGGGCATTTGGCCGTTCTGATGCGAATTATGTCCCAAGGTGCAGATATGGCACAGCACGACAACACCGATGGGCAGGTCATTGCCCTCGGCTCTGCCCTGTCTGGTGATGGCAAAAGCCACATTGCCCATGCGCTGGCTGAAAAGCTGGATGGCTTGGGCGCCTCGGTGATCATCCTTGATGCGGACCTGCATGACCCGGTACTGCCAAACCAGCGCCAGCATGACGGAGAAAATACCGCCGATCTGACCGATGTCATGTCAGGAATTGTGGATCTGGATGATGCCCTTGCGGGGACGGAGAATGGTGACGGGTATCGATATCTTGGCGCGCGCATGGCTGTGCCGGGAAATATCGCAACGGGGCTGATTGACGGGCACTTGGCAGGGATCATTTCAAAGCTGCGATCTCGCTTTGATCACGTGATTATCGACACCCCGCCGATCCTGTCGGTGGCCGATGGCGTGATTGCACTTGGTCTTGCCGATGTCAGGTTGTTTGCCCTTCGCTGCGGACATAGCAAGCGCCGCGATGTCGCTCAGGCATTGGCGCAATTGCGCGCAGCCAACATTGTCCCTGAAGGGGTTGTCTTGAATGGAAGCCAACCCCGTGCGGCATATGGCAAGGCGCAATCGGCAGTGGCGATTGAAGGGCAGCTGACATGAAATTTGCCCTGATTTCAATTGCACTTTTCTTGCTTGGGGCTGGCGGGATGGTTCTGGTCTCGGAAGGCAAGGCGTTGTCGGGTCTGGAAGACAAGCGTACGGGTTTTGCCAATGGCGATGGCTTTGGCGCAGAGCGTGATACGCGGGATCTGCTCAATGCCATGATTATCGGTCACCGCGCGGAGCTTGGCGAGATCATCAAGGCGCATTTGGCGAAGAAGCCGTTTGATCCTCTGTTGGTTGGTCTGAAGGGTGAAAGTCTGGCTGATCAGGATCTGTTGGCTAGCGCAAAATTGCTGGATCGGGCGCAGGCGATTGCGCCGCGTGATCCAAGGGTGCAGGCGCTCCGCGACGGGCTGCAATTGCGGCTTCAAAGCTTGCCATTCCAAGCATCACAATTGGCAGAATAAGGGCAGGCATGACCGTGACCCAATCCCCAATGCTGCCAAGCATTCCCATGACAGCAAGGGCGATCACAAGCGCGCGGGTGCCAGGTTGTTGGATGGTGGCGATAACCGTTTTAAGGACGATGATAAGTACTGCGATCAGGATCAGCATAGCCGGGATGCCAAACATGATCGCGCCGTCGAGCCAGAGGTTATGGCTGCTAAACCAGTTGGCATTCGCGTTCAGATCCGCGGTGGCGAAATGAGCAATCACAAGCGCAACGCTATCGGCTCCCCATCCGGTGACAGGCCGTTCTGCAATCGCTTGAGCGGCGGTAGCCCACAGGTCATCGCGCTGTATCAAATCGCTGCGGGCAAGGTCGGAGAATCGACCGAAAAGTTCTGGCGACGCGATGCTTGTAGTGGCGATGACCGCGATGCAGCCCAGACTGATCAGAAACAGCCGTTTGAAGCTTCCGGCGTTTTCACGCGGTGTCAGGATGATAAACAACACGCCGCCAACCAGCGCCATGACAATCGCCAGTCGCGAATGGCTTTGGACAAGGGCAGCTGCAAAAATGATGGCAAGTGCCAGCCAACCGCCCACGCGATCAAACTGTTTGCCGACCGACATGGCACGGTGTTGCTGATAGAGAAACAGACAGGCGACAATGCCAAATCCCATCAGGACCCCAAAAGCATTGCGATTGGCAAAGCTCCCGGTCCAGTCGCCAAGATGGGCCTGCTTGGCAAACCAGAGTGTTGTCTGCCACCCCATCAGATCAGTACTGGCTGCCAGAACCACTTGAACAGCACAGGCAACCACAATGGTGCGCGTGATCAGGATGGGCAGGCGGCTCTCCAACTGCGCCACCAGTGCCGTCAGGGTGATCACACCGCCAAGCCAGATAGAATAGACCGCAATGCCAAGCCAGCCATTAGGCACGAGTGCGATGCGCGCCACGTCAAACGGATAGGCCTGAATAGGCCAGATTTGCAGGCTTTGCAGCAGGGACCAACCAATCAAGCCGGCTATCAGAAGCCAGAGATAAAGCAGATGTTTGCACATCTGTGCCGGGCCACGGTGCAGGCAGATCGCAAGGATGCCGATACCGGTCAGAATGGCCAAAATGGCAAGCGCCCATGGCCGCAAACCGCCCAGCAACAGCGGGGCAAGAATGATCTGCGCCATCAGACAGGTTTGCGCCAGCCAGAGCATTATGGTCAGCCATTCTGCTGTGAAAACAACACCTTCAGCCTAGTCGAAATTTTGCAACCTGTCGCGTTGCTTGCTTATGGAGACTGGCGATGAAGGGGGGCACTTCGTCAGTTGCGACGTATGACGGACCAGAATCAGGTGCAGCCAGACAGGCGCGGTTCCTGCCGATTTGGTTCGTCCTGGGTGGTAATGTCGTGACGGGGGCGTCGCTTTGGCTGATTGCGGCGGGTGGGATGGCGGCAAAGCTTATTTTGCTTGGGGGTTGGATTGCGGGGCTGTGCTGCTTTGTCCGTTCGGTGCGGTTTGGCCCCGGCTTGCTTGTGGGCAGTTTGGTTCTTGCAGGCTTGATCGGCGTGATCGCAACGGGGAGTGGGGCCAGCATCGAAAAGCTGCGTCTGATCGGCAATCTTTTGATGCTGCCGGTTGGGCTTTTGGTCGGGCTTGCGATCGGGCGCGAAAGTCTTCGGGTGATGATCCCTGTTCTTGTGCTCTATCTGATGTTGTCGAGTTCGTTTCAGATGACGCATGAGGGCATGCGGCTTAATCAGCCGTTTTTGTTTTTGGGTTTGTTTGCCCTTTTTTCGGTGGTGCGGTGGCAGGGGCATTGGCTTCTTTCGGGGGCAAGTGCGGTGGCCATCATGCTTAGCCAGACGCGCATTGCGGTGCTTGCGATGCTGGTCAATTTAATCGGGATGGTCCGGTTTTCGCGGGCGATGACGTGGCTTGTCGGAAGTGTCGCCGTGGTCGGTGTTGGCTGGGCGGCGTTATTGTGCTTGCCGCGTTTGTTTCTGACCCACGGCAGCGGTCGGTTGGCCTTCTGGCAGGATTTTTGGGTGCTTTGGCAAAGCGGGTCGCTCTGGCAGCAATGGCTTGGTTTCGGGGTTGGGTCGGTGGAGGAAATCCTGTCCGGATACCAATCCTTTGCGTCCTTTGGTGCCTTGCATAACGATCATTTTCGCATGCTGTTTGAAACCGGGCTTCTGGGGGCCGGGCTTTGGTTTGCTGGATGGGGCGTGATGCTTTGGGCCGTGCGGCATGTGCGGCTTGCGGTCTGTATCCTGCTGTCGGTGATGTTGACCATGGTGACAGATAACACACTGAATTATGGCCATTACCTGATCTGTTGCGGCATCGCCGCCGGGATTGCCGCGCGTGAAGGACCGCACCATGGATAGGGATCAGCTGATTGATATCCGCGACCGTGTGTTGAACTGCATGATCAATGATGATTTTGCTGGCGCCGATCCGTTTGACGGGCTTGAAAGTGCGCTGTTTCGGGCAAGCGGGCTTGGGCGGTTTCGCGCGGCGCGGTTGGCTTGGCTTCAGGCGATCAAGCACGGCCCGGATTTCTTGCGCAAGGCTGCCAGCATTCCACCGATGGCCAATCCCAAAACGCTGGCCTTGCTGGGCGGGGCCGCACAAGGCGGCGTGCTTTGTGATGTGCGGGATCGTTTGATCGAAATGCAAAACCCGGATGGCGGTTGGGGATACCCGTTTGAATGGCAGGCGCGGGCTTTCCATGCCCAACGCCATCAAAGCAATGCCATCGTCACAAGTTTTGTCGTTGATGCCTTGATCGAAAGCGGATTGGCAACGGATCATCCCGCGCTTCAGCAGGCCAAAGGATTTATCGAGCAAAAGCTCTGGCGCAAGGGCCATTTTGCCTATTTCGATCACAGCGCTGTCGAAATCCATAATGCCAGCCTTTGGGCCGCGTTTGCGCTGCATCGGATAATCGGACCAAATGGCAAAAGCGAACGGGCGGCGGAGCGCGTGATCAACGCGCAAAAGATTGATGGCAGTTGGGCCTATGGCACGCGAACCCATCACCGTTTCGTCGACGGGTTTCATACGGGTTATGTTCTTGATCTGCTGGACCGGTTTCGGGCATCGGGCATAAGCGGAATTGATGATGCGATTGCCCGTGGCTGGCAATTTTACCGTGATAAATGCTTTACCCCGGATGGACTGCCGCGCAGCTTTGCCGGGCAAGAGCGGTATCTCGATGCCCATGCAGTGGCGCAAGCAATGGGAAGTCTTGTGCGGTTTGGTGATAAGCAGGGCGCGGTCCGGGTGGCCGTGTGGGCCGCAGACACCCTTTTTGATCCGACGCGCGATCTGTTCTTTGCCGGGATAACCAAAGGCAGTCGCCCGGATCGCCGCAACTACATGCGCTGGACTCAGGCCTGGATGGTCTGGGGGCTTTCAATCGTGATAGAAAGCACGGGTTCGAAGCTGCAAGTTAAAACCATGTCGATTTTTGATGCCAACAAACCGCTTTCCTTTGACCACCCTGATCCGAAACGGGCAGAGACGGAAGCAGAGCTGCGCGCGTTGCCAGAACAAGATTTCCGCGCGCTTTATAAGATCACGCGCAGGGCAGCATCGCGGGTTAAGGCCGAAGGTGAAATGGAAACGCTTTATGGCCTGACACGCGGCATGAAGACCCTGCAACGGATTGGCGGGGAGCGGGGCATTGTATTCATGAAATCCCAATCGCCTTTCTTGCAGAAATGATATAGACTAAGTTAACTTAGTTTACCGGGAGGATGCGATGGGTATCGTGAACATTCATGAGGCAAAGACACATTTGTCGCGTCTTATTGCACGCGTCATGAACGGTGAGCAGCTTGTCATAGCTAAGGCGGGTAAGCCAGTTGTGCAAATGTCGCCTTATCAGGAAAGTCAAGTCGTGCCGAAACGCATCGGCTTTTTGAAAGACGAGAAAATCTTGATCCCAGAAGATTTTGATCGCATGGGGCAGGACGAGATCGAAGAAATGTTCGGGGTCGGCTGATGAAGCTTTTGCTCGATACCCAGCTGATCTTATGGGCTGCAAAGGACAGTGATAGGCTATCGCTTGAGGCCCGCGAGATCATTTCTGATCCCGACAACGAATTGCTTTTCAGTCCAATCAATATCTGGGAAATCACCATCAAGAACGCGTTGAGGCGACAGGATTTCAAGGCAAACCCAAGGCTTATTCGCCGTGCAATGCTTGATAATGGTTACTTGGAACTTCCGATGCACAGTGAACATGCGATCACCGTTGATACGCTGCCAGCGGTACATAAGGATCCGTTTGATCGAATTCTGATTGCACAAGCAAAGGCGGAGGGCATATTGCTCCTGACTGCCGATAGCTTGCTGGAACAATATGGCGAACCTGTTCGTGTTGTGTGACCATAAATTTCGATGATCTCAGATTTTCCCAGCCTGCCAATCGATGCCGTCCTGCCGGATGCGGTTTCCGCACTTGAAAGCGGGACCAATGTGGTGCTGCAGGCCCCACCGGGGGCGGGCAAGACGACCAAGGTGCCGTTGGCGTTGCTGGACTGCGCTTGGCGCGGGGATCAGAAGATCATCATGCTGGAGCCGCGGCGTCTGGCGGCACGCGCCAGTGCGCGGCGGATGGCGCAGTTGCTGGGGGAGGCGGTTGGTGGGCGTGTGGGCTATCGCGTGCGCTTTGATCGCAAGGTTTCCAAGGACACTAGGATCGAGGTCGTGACCGAGGGTATTCTGGTCCGCATGATTCAGGATGACCCGGAGCTTTCCGGGGTTGCTGCCATCCTGTTTGATGAATTTCATGAACGATCATTGGATGCGGAT
This sequence comes from Thalassospira sp. HF15, assembly GCF_011806525.1. Lineage (GTDB taxonomy): Bacteria > Pseudomonadota > Alphaproteobacteria > Rhodospirillales > Thalassospiraceae > Thalassospira. The sequence continues at coordinate 161,028 of NZ_JAAVKI010000006.1, forward strand.
TTGGGCCTGGCGCTGGCGCTTGAAACTCAAGGCGCATTGCGGGATGATCTGCGGATTGTGGTGATGTCCGCGACCCTTGATGGCGATCCGATTGCCCGCCTGATGGGCGATTGTCCGGTGATCACATCCGAAGGCCGCGCCTATCCGGTCGACACCAAATATTTGGCCCCCAAGCCCGATAAATGGGGCAATGTCCGCATTGACGCGGAAATGACCGCCGCGATCAAAACCGCCCTTCGGGAAGAAAGCGGATCGATCCTGGCCTTCCTGCCGGGGCAGGGCGAAATCATCCGGGTTGAAAGCGCATTAAAAGATGCGGTTGGTGGTGATGTCATCATCGCCCCGCTGTATGGCGCGATGGATGCCAAAGCACAGGATATCGCGATCCAACCCGCCCCGGACGGCAAGCGCAAGGTGGTGCTGGCCACCGCCATTGCCGAAACGTCGCTGACCATTGATGGCATTCGGGTGGTGATTGATAGCGGCCTGCAACGTCTGCCGCGTTTTGACCCGGCATCGGGTATGACGCGGCTGGTGACGGTGAAATCATCGCAGGCCAGCGCAGAACAACGTCGTGGCCGTGCCGGGCGACTGGAGCCGGGGGTATGTTACCGCCTGTGGCCGGAAAACGAGCATCGGGCACGTGCGCCCTTTACCGCGCCCGAAATTGCCGAGGCCGATCTGGCGCCCCTGACCCTTGAACTCGCGCGCTGGGGCGTTGCGGATCCAACAACCTTGCCGTGGCTCGATGTGCCGGACGCGGCCAAGATCAGTCAGGCGCGTGATGTCTTGCGCGGGCTAGAGGCCTTGGATGGCGAGAGCCGTATTACCCCGATGGGCACCGCCATGGCCGGATTGCCGGTCCATCCGCGCTTGGCACATATGATGTTACGGGGCGCGCAGCTTGGCCTTGATGATGTGGCCTGTGGATTGGCGGCATTGCTGTCTGATCGCGATTTCATGCGCGGGCGCGGGGCGGATTTGCGCATCCGGGTAGAAGCCATCCAAAAGGGCCGGGCACCAAAAATGATCACCGAGGCTGCCAAACAGCTTGCCCGCCGGTTGCGTGATGCCGCCAAGAAGGCCGGGCTTGAAAAAGCGGCGGGTGCAAAGGTCGATCACAGCGATGAAGTCGGGTTGCTGCTGGCCTTTGCCTATCCCGACCGGATCGGGGAGCGGCGCAAGGGGGCGGACGCGCGCTATCGCCTGTCGGGCGGGCGCGGTGGTGTTTTGCCCAATAGTGACAGCCTGGCCAATGAGCCCTATATCGCGGTTGCCGAACTGGACGGGCAGGCGCGCGAAGCCAAGATTTACCTTGCAGGCCCGGTGGCCCGCGCCACCCTTGAAACCCACCTCAAAGACCAGATTTCCGAAGGCACCGAAGTCTTTTGGGACAGCCAAAGCGATGTGGTGGCTGCGCGCTGGCAACGCCGGATTGGTGCGCTGGTTTTGGAAGAAAAAGCCACCCATGACGAAGCCGATCCCGAGGCGATTGCGGCGGCGATGATCGAGGGCATCCGCAAGCTTGGCCTGCATTGCCTGCCATGGGACAAGGCCGCGAACGGTCTGCGTGAACGCTTGGCATTCTTGCATCGGGTGGATGGTGATCATTGGCCCGATATGTCCGATGACGGCCTGCTGGGGTCGCTTGAAGACTGGATCGCGCCCTATCTGAGCGGGATCACGAAACGCAGCCAGCTTAAACAGATCAACCTGTCCGAGGCGTTACTCGCGAGGATCGACTGGAACCAGCGACAGGAAATGGATCGCCTGGCCCCCACCCATTGGCAAGTGCCCACCGGGTCAAACATCCGCATTGATTATAGTGGTGAAACACCCGCTCTTCCGGTGCGTATGCAGGAAATGTTTGGTGCCACCGAAACCCCAAAGATTGCGGGCGGCAAGGTGGCAGTGACATTGCATCTGCTTAGCCCGGCGCAACGGCCCATTCAGGTGACGAGTGATCTGATCGGGTTCTGGAACGGGTCCTATGCGCAGGTGAAGGCCGAGATGAAGGGCCGCTATCCCAAGCATTACTGGCCCGATGACCCGCAGGTCGCCGAACCAACGCGTCGGGTCAAAAGCCGGATGTAGAATTAAGCTAGAGTACTAAACGTTTCTGGATTGCATTAGTAAGCTGAACGTCAACATATAAGTTGCGCTAGGCATTATAGGTTCAATTAAGGATTACTAAGTACCCCAAGGCTTTTGTTCGGAGAGTTGCCCTACTTACTACTATTGTTAATGTATGTGTTATATCCGATTTCGAATATTTCCTGATCGATTTTTGAAAGCTTTTCACGTTGAAGAAGTGTATTAAATATCCCCTTTGCAGCTTTCATGTTGGAGGCTCGGTTTTGCGGGTCTATTTTGGCTAAATTCATGTATAGGAAGCATAGGTCTCGGCTCCAATCAGCATTGTCGGGGTCGCTGGTTGAAAGCGATTTAATAATCTCGAAAGCATTGCTATATTCTCCAAGTGCCTTCAAAGTACGACCTTTTTCCAAGTGTGTTTGTGCTAGTCTCTGGCTGAAAACAGCAGAGTCTCTAAGTAAATCTTTGTTTTCTGGGTCGACTTGGGACAGTTCTTGGATAATACTTTTCCCCTCTAGAAGAATTTCCAATGCCGCTTTATGATTTTTCAGATCATAATGAATTGTACCGAGTTTGTTTATTGAAGCAGCAAGTGATCTCTTCATCATTCTGTTGTTTGGGTCGAGATTGCAAATATTGAGATTTATTTCATAGCTTTGTTGGTATCTTTTAAATGAAATAAGCAAATTTCCTTGTTGGCGAAAAATATTCCCAATTTTACTAAGTATAATTGATATATCATGCAGCCATTCAATGTTTTTTGAATCTTTCTTTGCTAATGTTTTGTATAATCGTCGAGCCTTTGAATAGAAATATAAAGAATTTTTGGTATCCTTCATGAGGAAGTATGAGTCCCCAACGCGAATTAACGAGAGTATTCGTTCGTGAGTATATTTAATTTCTGTTTGGTCATTTTTTGAAAGGTCGTCAAAAATATTGTAGCTTTCTTGATAGTAATTTAGTGCTGATTTGTGACCCCCTCGGGCAAGGGTAATGTCACCCATTCGTTCAAGCGAAACCGCGAGATTGCGTTTCTGAGTGAAATCATTCGTATCGGAAGCAATAACTTTTTTAAGGCTGTTTGTGCATTTTTGATACATGTTGAGGGCTAATTGGGATCGGCCTGTGGTTTCATAAATCCTCCCGAGTTCGTATAGTCCCGCACTGTTGTTAGCATCCAGTTTTAGGCCATTAAGGTAGCTATGGATTGCTTCCTCGTAGTCAAAAATTGTTCGCTTAAGAAAAGCTTTTTCGAAATGTAGGCGGGCTGTTGCCTTTTGGCGTTGTTCGAGTTGGTCTTGCGCATCTTCAATCGCGGAATCCAGGATCAAAGCCGCGCCATCTACATCGGCGCTACGAAGTTTTTCACGTGCTGCATGGATAGCCTGATCAATCAGTGTGCCGTCATTGTGGGACGTTTCAAGGCTTTCGGCGCGAGCGAGAAGCTCGTCTACTGCGTGAGCCAAAAGTGCAGGTATCTCTTCTATCTGCGTATCGGTGTGTCCGAGGCGTTCAAGAATGGGGCGGATGTGTTCCGGGTCGATGCTTTTCTCATGGGCTGTTCGGGACAATATCTTTTCCATCTTGTCCACTTTGGCTGAGATATCATCGAGCTTGGTGCTGTCTTGTTTTTGTTGCTCGGAAATCGTATTGACCCCTTGAAACATAGCAACGCTTAAAGACTTGATCCGACCAAGTTGCTCCATCGTCCAAAGGGACTTGAAGGCTTCGTTGTTCTTCAGTGCATTGATGGCATTTTGGGTGAAGTGTGTGAACCAGCCATTTCCAGGGTCATAAAACCGCTTTTTAAACGCCTCCGGGACTTCGTGGGGTGTCGAGCCGGTTGCGACCACGACTTCTTGAAAGACGGTCTCTGTAAGGTCTGTCTGGATGGTGTTTGCTGCGGTTGCCGTTGCCTCGCTGGAGGGGGAGTGTTCAGCATTGTCCTGCATGCTATCCAATGCGCTGGGAAGCAAGGCAAAAACGTCTCTCTCGAACGTGGTTGCGACACCGGTCTTTTTTGATTTCAGCGATTTTCGAGCATCTTTTATGAAGTTCTTCAGTTCGCTTGAAAAGCGTTTGCTGTCTTTATCGGCAGACGGGTTTGTCTTTTGCGCGGCGTCAAATTTTTTAAGGATTGTGTCAAGCGCATCAAGATGGGCCTGACGCAAAGCGGTGATAATCGGGTCTGATTCCGAGGACGCCCGACTAAAGATATTGCCGAGCTTTTCCGCCCCTTCATCGAGTGACTTGTTGAACAGGTTGCTTGCCGCACCGGTCAGGAGCGTGCCTGCGATCAGCTGCGCAGTTACAGGTGCGCCTGCGCTCGCCGTCAATGCGGCGCCTGCAACGGCCAAAGGTATGCACGCCAAACTCTTTTTCGACATTGCCAAGCTCATCATCCACCAAGATACCTCAACCTTAGCGTGCTGTCTGTGCCGGGTGCAAGATTAACAGGTTCTTATGGACATAGAATTTGGCAAGGGCAGGGATGGGTGCTGGACCCGACGAAACGACTAGCCCGGATAGCTGATTTCAAGGACTTCCAACTCATCCTCGCCCGCAGGTGTTCGAACGGTGACGACATCGCCGACACCCGATTTCATCAGGGCGCGGGCGACCGGGGAAATCCAGCTGATCTTGCCATTGAGGCTGTCGGCTTCGTCTTCGCCAACGATGCGGATGGTTTTTTCTTCATCGCGTGCGTTGACGTAGGTGACCTGTGCGCCAAAGAAGATGTGCTGGTGATCTGGTTGTTCTTCGGCGCGGACAACCACGGCATCTTCGATCCGCTTGCGCAGGTATCTTACGCGGCGGTCAATTTCGCGCAGGCGCTTTTTGCCATAGATGTAATCCCCGTTTTCCGAACGGTCGCCATTGCCCGCAGCCCAATGGACAACGGCCACGACTTCGGGCCGTTCCTTTTTCCAAAGGTGGTCGAGTTCGGATTTAAGGGCCCCTAACCCTTCGGGGGTGATGTAAATCGGTCTGTCCATGACCGGGTTGTAACCCAACTTGATCATAGCGAAAAGACCAATAAGAAAGCAGCGCCGGGTTGATGCCGGGCGCTGCTTTGAATTGGTGAAATTCCGGGTGGAACTAAGCCTTGGCTGTCGTGCGCAATTCCCGGTCATCAATCGGCATATGAACAAGGGCGGCAAAGACGCCAAGGGCGACGGATGCCCACCAGACGGCATCGAAATTGCCGGTCAGGTCATAGACAATCCCGCCCATCCACGCGCCAAAGAACGCACCGATCTGATGGCTGAGCATCACGATACCAAACAGGGTCGCCATGTAACGCGGGCCAAAGACCTGTGCGATCAGGCCGCTGGTCAGCGGTACGGTCGAAAGCCAAAGGGCCCCCATCGATGCCGAAAACAGCAAGATGGTTTCAGACGTTTTGGGCGAGAAGATAAAGATCACAATCACCACCGCACGCATGCCGTAAATAAACGACAGGCCATATTTCTTGCGCCATCTGCCCCCGGCCCAGCCGGCGGTGAGCGTTCCGATGATATTAAACAGACCGATCAAGGCCAGACCTTCGGCGGCAACCGAACGGGGCAAGCCGCACAGTTCGGTAAAGGTCGGAAGGTGGGTTGCGATGACGGCAATATGAAAGCCGCACACGAAAAAACCGGCATTCAGCAGTGCAAAACCGCGATGCTTGCGGGCTTCATGGAATGCGGCGGCCAAGCCCTGCGGTCCCAGATCCGGGGTGGCGGTCGGGCTGTGGCCCTCTGCCTTGCCGGTCATGGCAAAGGCAGCCGGGATGATCAGCATCGAAATGCCCGCCAGAATAACAAGGGCCGAGACATAGCCAAGCGAGCTATTGAGCGCCTGAGTGGTCGGGGCCATCACCAGCTGACCGATGGATCCACCTGCGGAGGCCAGACCAAGGGCGAAACTGCGTTTTTCTGCGGTGAAAACACGGCTGATGGCGGCAAGTACGACCGGAAAACTCGTGATACCAACACCGGTACCGATCAGGAAACCTGCGGTGAGGTAAAGCTCGCCCGGGGAGGTGGAAGTCCCCATCAGATAAAGCCCAAGCGCATAAAGAACACCACCGCCAATCAGGGTCCGGGTCGTACCAAAACGATCCGCAATGGCACCGGCGAACGGCGCGGATATGCCCCACATCAGGTTTTGAATGGCAAAGGCCAGACCAAAGGTGGCCGCGTTCCAGCCGGTATCGGTGAGCATATCGGGGATAAACAGGCCAAGCGATTGACGCACACCAAGGTTTAGCGACAACACGAGACAACCTGAAAGCAGAACCAGCCAGGGGAACCATTTTTTCGCGCGCATGATGGTCATGCGGGTTGGGCTTTGCGGCGGACTTTGGGGCGAGCTTTGAGTGGGGCTCATAGACGTTCCTCCGAGAGGGATTATTGTTTATTGGCGATATTGAACGCGCTGGTGGCATGCGTCCAATTCATTCGGATTATGATGCTGATAACATCCGTGCATTGCCGTTGCTGGATGTTCGACCGGCATTAATAACCAGTTCGCCGACCTTGTCGATAATATCGTCAAGATCGGAACTTGAGGTACGCCGGATCAGGGTGATTGCCATGCCCCAGTTCATGCCGGGGATATCAAGGATTTTGATCCGGTCGGCGGCCGGGCTGTGTTTGCAGAACCGCCGTGCCATAATGCCATACCCCGCCCCGGCGGCGACCATTTCGATCTGCAATTCAAGGGCGGACACCTCGATGACCGAGGTAAATTCGACCCCGTTTCGATGCGCCCATGCATTGCCGAGCGCCCGGAAGGTGCAGCCTTCCGGCATCAGGATCACCGGGTTTTTGGCAAGTTCGGCGATGTCTTTCGGGTGGTGACGGGCTGATTTCGGGCCGATGGCAACGACTTCATCATCAAGCAGTGTTTTGGCTGACAAGCTTGCCGGCAGGTCGCGGCTATGCACCCCGCCAAAGATACCATTTGGCCCCCCAAGCGAGAGCAAGGCATCAATTTCACCCCGGCGCAAAAGCGGAAGAAGTTCCGCCGACCAGCCCATTTTGATTGAAAGCGATATGTCCGGGAAAGCCTGATGCAGGGCACGCAGTTCGGTGGCAGCCAGAAGCGGGGCCGCCCCGTGGCTTAGTCCCAGTCGGAACGGGCCATGGCGTTTGGTGTTGCCCAGAACAGAATCACTGAAACCATCAAGCCGACGCAGAAGGTCGCGCGCCTCGCTCAGCGCCCGGTGCCCGGCGGTGGTCGGTTGCAGGGGTTTGGTTGCCCGATCAAACAGGCTTTTGCCAATACGTTCTTCAAGGCGCTGAATACGGCGGGTGACAGCCGGTTGCGTCAGGCCAAGGCGATCTGCGGCACCGTGAAAAGATTGCGCGTCTGCAACGGCGATAAGAGTCTCAAGCTCGCGGGTGTCCATGGGGCGTACCTGATCATGTCGGGATCAGGCAAGTGTCCGGTAAAGGGGCTTGGCATGCAAGAAATCTATTGTGCTACTACAATTGATGCGTTTTACGCATTGGCGGCTGCTGATTCGACGGCCTGATCGCGTTTTCTTTTTGCCTTGAAGGCCGTGGCCGCCGCCGTATAGCCGCCTTCGCCACCGTCAAGAAAATGGAAATGGGTATCATTGGTGATCGATGGCACGATGCATGTCATGATCGCACTGCGCTGGCGATGGGTGCCAAAATGAATGTCGCCTTGCAGTTCGGCCGCATGCAGAAGGGCTTCGACTTCTTCGGCGCGCGCCTTGCTGCAGTTGACGGTCATCCAAAGGCCATCACCAAATTTGCGAAAATCGGTGTTATAGCCGGTGTAATCGCGGTAGCGCTTGGGATCAAAATCGCCCAGTTTTCGGCCGGTTTTCATCAGGATGAAAGCGATCAGCGCGATGTAAAGCGCCTTGAGCCATGCCTTGATATAGCCGCCTTCCTTGTGTTTGGTCGCCTCGGCCTCAAGATGCAGGCCGGGGGGCGGGAAGGCAACTTCGGGACCCGATGCCGGGATCGGACTGCTTTTGCGCGGGCTGTCATCGAGAATGGAAAACAGATCCCGAACGGTGGCCTCAAAACGCGCGGGGTCATTGCGTGGGGCAACAATGATCGACAGGATCACGTCTGATCCTTCGGCGCGGATCGGCGACCATCGGCAGGACAATCCGGTCAGGTCCGGGCGACTGCCCGGTGGGGCTGGTGGGATCAGGTTATGGCCCTGTTTCATCTGGTCTTCGGCCCATTGCAGGCCGCGCCCGTTGAACATGGCATAGGATACCGGCTTGGAAACCGCATAGCGCGCAACGCGGACATGACGGCCAGTTGCACGGATGTCGCCGATCTGAACCAACCCGACCCGCAATTCAAGGTCCAAGGTTTCAAGGGCCCATGTGGCCGTGGCGGCCATGGCATCACGCACGGCATCAATGCGATCAGGCGGGCAGGCAAAGCTTGCACCATCGCCGCCAAACAGGAAGGGATAATCGGAATGACCAAGTGCGTTGCTGACCGCACAAATCACCGATGCCCCGACCATATTGACGTCCTTGTATCGACCGGCCTCGACCGCCTTGGTCGATCCAACTACATCGGATGTACCAACCCACCAGTCGTCGGGAAGGGTGTGATAAACCGCGCCATCAAGAACTTTCCCAAAGTCGTCGAACGTCGGTATGTCGAGATAAAGGTTGGTCAAATCGGTCTTTCATCTGCACGCAGAAGCGCAGGAAGTTTCGGGGCCGCACATTTGCACTACGCACGCGATCAATAGTGCGGCGGTGGTGCATCGTCTTCTGGTGATGTACGCAGGAAATCGATCATGCGTTTAACATCAGACGACATTAATTTGTTCTGACGCTCAAGTAGATCAATCCGGTCCCATTGCGATTTGATCATGTCGGACAGATCGCTGACGACGGTTTCCATGTGGGCAAGCTTTATTTCAAGTTCGGTAACGCGGTTGTCGGTTTCTTCGTGGCTCATTCCGGTATCTTCTGCATAAAGTGTTTGATATGCGTGGCCAGTGACTTGCGATGCTTGCAGGCCTTTGGCACGACTGCGCGGCGCGGACCCTATCATATCAGGATGGTTGATGACTGATTTATCCGTATTGGCCCTTGTTGGCATTATTTTGGCGCTGATTGCGGTTTATGCAATCCGGCTAAAGGCGGTTCCGATGTCAACATCAGCCAAGGCCGCAGATGAAATCATCGCCTATATTCCGGGTGACACCAAGGTCGTGACCGATTTCGGATCAGGCTGGGGTGACTTGGCGCTGGCAGTTGCACGGGCACGGCCGGATGTGACAGTTACCGGGATTGAGCTTTCGCCGATCCCCTATGCTATCAGCCGGATGCGGGCCGTTTTGGCGGCCAAGCCCAACCTTGATTTCATCCGCGCGGATTTCAGAATGCTGGATCGTGATCCGGGGGATGTCGTGGTCTGTTTTCTTGATCCGCGCGTGATGAATGATGTCGGTGACGTGCTTGATCAGCGCATGGCAAATGGTGGCATTTTGATATCCCGCGCCTTTGCCATTCCCGGCTGGCAGACCTTTGGCGAAGTGCCAATGAAAACCGGGCCGGACCGCCTTTACCTGTATCGGATCGGCAGTCACAAGCCCGGTTAATCAGACACGTTAACCAGATCGGATCACGAGCGATCAGTCTTCTTCATAGACCTTGATCAGGGCGGAGTGATCAAGATCGCCATCGCCCATATGGATGAGTTCGTCATAAAGTTCCATGGCAAGGCGCGTGATGGGCAGTTCAACGCCCATTTCACCTTCGGAAAACTCAAGCGCCTGGAACAGGTCCTTGCGCTGGGTGACGACCTTTCCGCCCGGTTCGAAATTGCGTTCGATCATACGTTCGCCGTGCTTTTGCAAAATGGCAGAGTCCGCAAAGCCACCCGTCAGGGCGGAGCGCAGCTTTTCAAGCTCGACACCGGCCTCGTCGGCCATGGAAAAGGCCTCTGCAACCGCACCGATGGTGATGCCGACAATCATCTGGTTGGCTGCCTTGGCAATCTGTCCGGAACTGACATCGCCCACATGGGTTACGCGCGCACCCAGAACATCAAAAACGCGATGAACGCGGGCGAAGTCTTCCTTGGATGCGCCGACCATGATGGAAAGTGTGCCGTTTTCGGCCCCTTGGGTCCCACCGGAAACCGGGGCATCAATCCATGTGCCGCCAGCTTCTTCAACGGCATCGGCAAAGCGTCTTGTCGCCTCGACCGAGGTCGTGCCCATGTCAATGACGATGGTGTCTTCTTCCATGCCGTCAATAATGCCGTCTTCGCCCAGAAGCACGTTTTCAAGCGCAACGGTATCGGCAACACAGATGATGACGATATCGGCCTCTGCCGCGGCATCGGCCGGTGTGCCGGCAGTCGCAATGCCAATATCTTCGAAGGCATTGAGCGTTTCGGGATTGCGGGTATTGACGGTCAGGACTGCACCGGCTTTTTCAAGATTGAGCGCCATGGGACGCCCCATCAATCCAAGTCCGATAAAGGCAATGTTTTCCCCGGAAAGAGCGGTCATGACGGCGATCCCTTTGTGTGACGGTAGAGACATCTGAATTGGTGACGCAAAACCGGTCCGCGCACATTGGCTCGAAACCGGCAAGTTTTCTTGGTTGGGTCCTGTCCCATTGTGGCCTTCGTCAAAGCAGCTATTTTCCGGCGTAACGCCCAAAATGCGCTTTGGGTTCCACAAAATAAAACAGACAGGCCCAACATATTGTTGGATTGCTGAATTAACCGTTCTTCATTCAACGAAGCCGGGCTGGCAAATTGCCGCAGGCACCGCTTAAAATATCAGAGATCACCAGGCCGGACATAGCGCGCAGCCATGGCGCGTTCGATGGCCGAACCCACCAGTCGGTCGATATCAAGCCGGTGGCGCAGCAATTCAAGAATGCGCAATTCTTCCTGGCTGATTTCACTGTCCGACAGGACGATTTCACAGGCAAAGACATAGGCCGTTTCGCGCAGTTTGCGCGGCAGGGCATCGCGGATCATATCCAGCGTGCGGTCCATGCCGTCTTCTTCGCCAAGCAATTGTGCGCAATCGCGCGCAACACTGGTGACGCCATCATTGTCAAAACCGGCAAAAATCGGAAGGTAACGGACCCGGCGGCCCATCGCGGAAAGCTCGGCGTCGGTAATGTCATTATCGGCGGCCGATACCATAACCATTGTGTAGATCAAGGCATCCTGATGCGAAATCACTTTGGTTACTCCTTATCGAAGATGGTTCCCTGAAACGCTGTTCATTCGGAATTTGACGTTCTGATCCGGACAGTGTGAAAACCATCAAGCCGACCGATGGTATGCCGATAACCGTCCATGGGCAACAGTTAACCAATGAATTTTCAACGATTTTAAGGATTACGTAGTGAAAACACGTTCATTCTGTGCGAACTGGTCGCGCGTACGTTGAATGCCGTAAAAATGGTGGCGTGGACCATCCGAAGAACAAAAAACGATGTCGCTATAAAAATACAAGCGAAATGATTGGGGTTCATGGCTCTCGTCGGGGAAAATTTGGCTTTGCACTGTATGGGGTAGCAGTTATGGTCGCGCAGCGACAACAAACATGACGAATAAAGCCGCTATGGGAGACATCAACGCAATCGATTCCGTCAGTATGATGACGGCGTTGATCAGCCATCTGTGTTTGCCGTCTGGAGCATACGAGCCAGACGAAGGACGACTGCTCGTAAACTCGGCATGGCGCGACGCGTATGATAAGGGTGTCGAGGTCGGCGCGTGGGTTTCTGCCGACGCGATCGAAGGCCTGAAAAAGCCGCTTGCGGAGCTTTCCCGGCAACTTCTTGAAACTGGTGGCTACCACCATGTCGAGTGCGGATCCTGTGGTGCCGGGCTTGTTTTGTTTGGTTGGAAAATCACCATTGGGCGGCGCACCTATATCCGCTTTATAACGATTGATGGCAATGTTTCTTCGGGCATTGGATCGCTGATTTCACCGCAGCCGGTTCTGCTGGTAGAAGCCAACGGTCGCCTGCGCAGCGCGAACTGCGCAGCAGAGAATCTTGCCCTTGAAATGGGAATGTCTTCCGCGCTTGATCTGATGCGTCCGGGCGACCAGCGCCCGCTGGTCAGCGACGACGGAGCGCAATTTGATATCGATAATACGCGCACTGTCCATTACGGGCAGCGGTTCTTCCAGTGGCAGTATATCACACTGGAAAATTCGGGTTGTCTGGTGCTTTTTGGTCAGGAACGCACGCGTGAGGAAAGCTATCGCCGGGCGCTTGAGCACGCGGTACACGGGATTATCGAGCTGAATTCCGAAGGCACGATCACCAATGTAAACGAAGAAACCGCGTCGCTGTTCAATTACGATTCCGTGCGCGAAGTGACCCAGGCCTATTTTCGGCATCCGGAAACATTTTATGCCAGTGATAGCGACCGCATTCAGCTTCGCCGTGATCTTGCATCTGGCAAGGGTGTTCAGGGCCGCGATATCGAAATGCGCCGTTCCGATGGCAGCCAGATTTGGGTGCAGGTGAATGCCACCGAAATTCGCGGCGAAGGTGGTATGCTGCTGGGCTATAGCGTCACAATCACCGACATCACAAAGAACCGTCAGGCCGAATATGACCTTAGGCGTCGTCAGGAACGTTATCGCGCGCTGGTGCAAACGGCAGGCAGCGTCATTCTGTTCCTCGATGCCGAGGGCCGCATTCTGGAATATAACCGCGAATGCGAATGGACATTTGGCTATTCCTGGATGGAGGCCGCCGGTCAGAACTTCTTTGACTTTTTGGTGGTTGAAGATGACCGGGAGCGGGTACGCATGGCAGTGCGACGGTTGCTGTCAGGTGAAATCATCAAGGATGAGGTCCTGTCGTTCAAGCGCCGTGATGGCGAAATCCGCCTGTTGCAATGGAACGCGCGCGCGCATTTCGGCGAGGATGGCGATGTTGCCGGCGTGATCTGTATCGGTCAGGACGTGACCGAGAAACTGTCTGTCGAACGCGCCTTGCGCCATGCCGAGGAAAAATTCCGCGGCATCTTCGAAAATTCGGCAGAAGGCCTGTTTCAGAGCGTTCCACTGGGCCCGATCCTGTCTGCAAACCCGGCATTCGCGTCCATTCTGGGGTATGAAACGGTCGAAAGCCTGATTGCCAAGCAGCATGAATGGGCCTTCCACTATTTGAACCCGGTCAATCGTTTGCGCTTTATTGGGCGGCTGCTGCGTGACGGGATTGTGCAGGGATTTGAAACCGAGATGCGCCGCGAAGATGGCAAGATCATCTGGGTCGAGGAAAATGCGCGTCTCGTCCGGGACGAGCAGGGGCGTCCGAGCCTGATTGACGGATCCATCACCGACATCACCGATCGTAAACGCAGCGAGGCACGCATTCAGTTCCTTGCCCATCACGACGGGCTGACAGGGCTTCCAAACCGGACCCTGTTTCAGGAACGTCTGGCGGCGGCGGTTGCACGCAGCAAACGCGAACGCTGCCAATTCGTTCTGATGATGTTTGATCTGGACAATTTCAAGGATATCAACGACACGCTTGGTCACCCGATTGGCGATCTTCTTTTGCAGGGGGTTGGCGAACGTATGCGGGTCTGTCTGCGCAACGAGGATGTTGTTGCGCGCCTTGGTGGCGATGAATTCGCCGTCCTGATCCATGAGCCGGGCTCGGTTGAGGAAGTGACCTTTGTTGCCCAGCGACTGATCGAACGCGTTTCGGAACGTTTCATGCTTGATGGCAATGAAGTGCAGGCGTCGACCTCGGTCGGGATATGCATGTATCCGCAGGATGGTCGCGATGAGAAGGACCTTCTGCGTAATGCCGACCTTGCGTTGTATTGTTCCAAGGCCGAGGGGCGTAATCGCTATCACTTCTTTGAGCCGAAGCTTCAGGTCGAGGTACAGGAACGCAAGGCACTTGAACGCGACCTCAGCCATGCCATTGAAAATGATGAGCTTGAACTGTTCTATCAGCCGATCATCGATATTGCCGGTCACCGTATCATCGGTATGGAAGCACTGGTGCGCTGGTTCAGCCCATCACGCGGGCAGGTCAGCCCGGTTGATTTCATTCCGGTCGCCGAACGCATGGGTATCATTGCCGATATCGGCAAATGGGTGCTGAACCGGGCCTGCCATCAGACCAAGGCATGGCGTGACGAGGGGTATGGCGAATTGACCATTTCGGTCAATCTTTCGCCGCTTGAACTGGCGCGTCACGAAGACCTGATTGAAAGTGTCGGTGAAGTTCTATCGCGGACGAAGCTTGATCCCCATCAGTTGCAGTTCGAAGTCACCGAGGGTGCTGTGATGGACAATCCGCGCGAAGCGGCCATCACGCTTGGGATCCTGCGAAATCAGGGTATCCGCATTGCAATTGATGATTTCGGCACCGGATATTCGTCGCTTGCTTATCTCAAACGGTTCCCGGTGGACAAGATCAAGATCGACCGGTCGTTCATCATTGATATCGACAGTTCCGATGGCAATGCCGCGATTGTGCGGGCAGTGGTGTTCCTGGCGCGATCATTTGGCATGGCGGTCAATGTCGAAGGCATTGAAACTGAAACCCAGTTGGAACACATCGCGTCCGAAGGTGTCGATGAAGTTCAGGGCTTCTATTTCAGCCAGCCGATCAACGCAGGTGAAATGGAAAACTTGCTTAAGGCCAACCTGACCTCGCCCGCCCGTTTTCCGGTTGCCTAGAGCAATTTCCATTTAGATCGAAACTGCTCTGGTTCTGAACTGATCCTGCTTTAAGCCGAGCTCAAAAGAAAACGCACCGGAAAGTTTCCCGGTGCGTTTTATCGTTTCATGGTTTTTTGGCTTTCAGGCCGCTGATTGTTGTTCTGGGTCGCCTGCAACCTTGCAAAGCTTGTCCCGGTCAATACGCATGGTGGATGGCATGCGCGGATTGCGGACAATCGCCCCTTCGCGTTTGAGATTGGCGATCATGCGGCTGGCCGTTTCGGTCGTGGTTGCCACGATATTTCCAAGCTTCTCCCGGTTGGGCAGCGACACCAGATCGTTATGGGCCGACCACAGCAAGAACCGGCAAATCCGGCGCATGGCCGATCCGGTACCAAAACTGATCTTGAGCTGCTGACCGTCCATGACTTCGCTTGCCAGAAGCGAGGTCACAGCGGCCTGTGTGCGTTGATCATTTTGCTGGGCGAGGCGAATGCGCTGGATCGGGATGCGTTTGATCACCGACGGTGCGATGGTTTCAATCACCAGTGCCGGATCGGTTACAGCAAGCATTTCAAGGCCAATCGGATCGCCGGGGCGATAAACCCGACAGACCTGTCTTTCGCCTTGTTCGGTATATTTGCAGCGGAGCGCCAGCCCGGATTCCACGATGTAAATATAGGTGTGGTCCTGGCTGTGATGTCCGATGCTTGCATCGGATGGCAACGTCAAAACGGCGGGATCAGCAAGTTTTTCCAATACATGCAAGGCGTCGTCTTTGTTCATGGGGATCTCCCATTGGCAAATTTTCAGATACGCGGCAAAGCCGTCGCGTATCGACACCAGTCTGTGAACCGGGGAGTGCCCCCGGGATCGCCGGCTTTACCGGCTGGAATTGCTTGAAAATCGGATGGATGCACGTCCGCCAGATACATCTGTGGCGTAAAATCGCCAGCAAGGCTTTAAGAGAGCATGATCCGAATTCCGATCAGACCGAGGCGGGCGGTGCGCGCGGGGATGCGGCAATCTGGCAGAAGTCGTGCAGACGTGCCGTTATATGCAGGGCAGTGACCTTGTTTGACAGCCGGACACGCTGGACCAGCGGCAATTCAGGTTCTACCGGCATGCCAACCGCATGGTTGCCAAGGCCGCAACTGGCGCACTGGAAACCATCAAACGCATCCGAACTGTGCGGATAGGGCGTACCATTATCGGCAAGGTCGGCGGGCACCGAAATCGTTTTGATGCCATTGGCGGTACAAATGATCAGGGGAACGTAGGTCGGTGCGTTACTCGCCGTGCTGACGATACCGGTCGGTTCGGCGGCCATCGCCACAGGTGCGTGCATGAAGCCAAACAACAACGCGTTGACCAGCAACAGCCACGCCACACATAGTGACAGTGTGCGTCTGGCAGCCAAGCAGTTGAGAGGCGTGAAATACACGGGCTTCGTCCCAATCAGGAAAAACGAGAAGCAAATCAAACGCAAATCGTTCTAATGATTTTGAATAGACCCTTGAAAGCACCGTGTCAAAGCTTCGCGTTGTGAACCAGTTATCAGTATTTCTTTATAATCGTTCTGATGTGCCGGGCTGAGCCCGGCACATACTGGATCAGGCCGTTGCCTTGCGGGCAAGTCTTGCCATGGAAATGCGCAACATCACAACGCCTGTAATGGCGACCGCGCCACCGATCAGGGTCAGGATATCAGGCGTAATACCGTTCAGACTCCATGCCAGCACCACCGCAATCGGCGGCACCAGATATAAGAAGTTTGCCGCCGACGCCGGACCAAAATGGCCAATGGCAAAGCTCCAGGTCGCGTAGCCAAGCGATGCAGAGATAAATCCAAGGAACAATACTGCCGAAATTACCGACACTGGTGCCATGCTGATTTGTGCCATGCCGTCAGGCAACCAAGGGGTCAGCCAAAGCGCGCCGGTGATCAGCGTCCAGCAGGTGCAGGTCGCAGGCCCATAGCGTGCAATGACCCCGCGCACCAGAACGAAGTAGGTGGCTGACAGGATTGATGCCAACAGGATCAGCGAACTGCCATTGCCAAACGTCATCGGACCGGGTTGACCAAAGGCAATCAGAACCACACCGGAAAAACTGACAGCCGTGGCAATCCAGGCCCCGATCCCGAACCGGTCGCGCAAGAACACGGTGGCAAGCATCGCCGTCCAGATCGGAAGGGTATTGATGATAAAGCTAGCAGCCCCCGGTGATACGGTTTGCTGCCCGGTATTGAGCAGCCAGTTATAGATGCTGATGCCAAGCGCACCACCCAGACCAAGCCGGGCAAGATCAACCAGACTGGGCATTGCCGGACGTGTGACCAGAAGCCAGATGACAGCTGGACAGGCCGCAAGTGCAAAGCGCACAGCGGCAAGTGGCAGGGGATCAAGCGAGGCCAGGGCAACCCCGATCAGCGGGAAGGCCGCCGCCCAGGAAAGAACCGTAATCAGGGCACAAGCAAGACCAAGTGTGGCGCGTGAAAACATCACCGTTTCCTTTGCTACATATCAAGAAATCTGTCTCTGATCTTGCTGATAACGCGATCATGGATGTTGACATAGAACATAGCTTGGGGATCAGATGTGCATATGATGCACAGCAATGACTTTCCTCTTCCGCCCCTTGCCCTGTTGCCCGCGGTGATCGCTGCGGCGCGCAACGGGTCCTTTTCGGCTGCTGCCCTGGAAATGGGGGTTACGCACAGCGTGATCAGCCGCCACGTCGCACAGGTCGAACAGTGGTTGGGCTATGATCTTTTTGAACGCTATGGCCGCGGGGTGCGCCCGACACCCGATGGTCAGCGCTTCCTGCGTGAAACCCAGGCGGCAATTGATCTTTTGTCACAGGGGGCACAGCCGTGGCGGCAGCGTCGCGGACCGGATGTGATCAAAATCAGCCTGCTGCCATCCTATGCCCGTATCTGGTTTCTTGAACTCGTGCCCGATATCGAGCGTGACTTGAATGTGCGGCTTGAGCTTGAGATTTCCGAGCGGTTGGCAGATTTCAACGACGGGCAAACTGATATCGCCATCCGGTGTGGCAAGGGGCAGTGGCAGGGCACCAAATCCAGCTTGCTGTTTTCCGATGATCTTGTGCCGTTGATTTCGCCGAGGCTTCTGGCCGGGCAGGATCCGAACAGCCTTGATGCCAAGGCGATCTCGAACCTGCCGCTTCTTAATGACAGCGACGCAACCGGTTGGCGCCATTGGCTGGCCGCGCATGGGGTAAAGTACCGGCAAAAGCCGTCTGATCGCCGATTTGAGGATTACAGCGTCGGGCTGTGTGCCGCGGAAGCCGGGCTTGGTGTGATACTTGCGCGCTTGCCGTTTTCTAACACGGCGATTGAAAAACATGACCTGATCATGCTGCCCTATCGCCCCATCAGAAGCCCGCTTGCGACCTTTTTGGTGCAGCCTGCTTATGAACAGCGCCCGGCTGTGCGCGCGGTGGCGGAACGCCTGATTGAGGCGGCCCGGGGCTGAGCATCGGGAACTTGTTCTATTCGATATGCGTTAGATGGACTATAATTTGCAGTAATTTCAGGTTGATATTGCTGCGATCCACAGCAGTCAGGAGCACATCACCATGACATTGATCGTAAATGACGGTACGCCGGAAATGCGCGGACTTCTTGATAAAAGCCGCAAGCGGCTGCGCAATGTCGGGATCATCATGCTTGTGCTTGGCGTGCTTGCGGTGGCCTTTCCGTTTGTCACGACCGTTGCCTTTAAAACCGTGATTGGATGGCTGTTTCTGATCGGGGCGTTTGGCCATTTTTATGGTGCATGGAATGCCGATACACCGACGCGACGCAGCCTTGATATCATTCAGGGGGCTGTCTTTGCCCTGATTGGTGGCTGGCTGGCCTTCATGCCGGAAGGCGGGCTTGTAACCCTGACCGTGTTGCTGGCGATTGCCTTTTTGCTGCATGGGCTTTTTGAAACCATGATGGGCTTGTGGCTTAAACAGTTTCCGGGCTGGAAATGGATGCTGGTTTCTGGCGGGATTTCGGTGCTGGCCGGTATTCTGATCTTCGCCGAACTGCCGAGCTCGGCAACGTGGGCGATTGGTTTGCTGCTTGGCGTTAACCTGTTATCGTCGGGGTTGAGCTACCTGATGGTATCGATGGCGATGGGCAAGGTCTCGCAGGGGTAACGCAATACCCGCATGTCCTTGATATCGTCAGCATGACCTTTAAGGCCGACCTTGAAAGGGGATGGCGATGACAGATATCGGAAGCCTTGCGACCATTGCCGTGGCCTTTTTTGTCGCGGCGGCATCGCCCGGGCCAGCCACCCTTGCCCTGGCCTCTGTCTCCATGGGATCGGGGCGAAAATCCGGTCTTTTGTTTGGTGCAGGGCTTTCGGTCGGGCTTGGTGTCTGGGGGCTGGTGGCGGCCATTGGCCTTGGCAGTGTTTTGCAGGCCTCAAGTCATGCGTTGATGATCTTGAAGATTCTGGGCGGTGCCTATCTGATCTGGCTGGCCTGGCTTTCTGCATGTTCTGCTTCGCGCCCGTCAAAAGCGCATAGATCAGAACCACGCCGGATATCGCGCGGGTTCTGGCAAGGATTGATCCTTAATCTTTCAAACCCCAAGGCGGTGTTTGCCTGGATGGCTGTATTGTCGGTCGGGCTTGGCGAAGGCAGTGATGCGGGGCAGGTCGCATTGGCAGCTGGCATATGCGTGATGCTTGGGTTTGCGATCTATGGGTTCTATGCGCTGATGTTTTCGACATCCGGTGCGATGGCGGTCTATGCCCGTGCGCGGCGCTGGATCGAAGGTGCGGTTGCCGGGCTGTTTGCCCTTGCCGGTTTTGGACTGATCCGTTCGGCCTTTGTGCGGTCCTGACCAAAGGCCCAATGCGCTATCTAATGGTATCGACGGTAAAATTCCGGCATGATGATGTAATCATATATGCGAAAAGACCGGGGTAAGGGATGGCGCAATATCCAATTGACGATACATTGCAGCGGTTTGACGATGCCCTGTCAGCACCGCAGCTTAACCGCGCTATCTTAAGTGTCACCCTGCTTGCCATGGCGGGGCACTTTATCCTGATGTTTACCGGGCAGTTTGGGGTGCCCGACATGTTGATGGGCCACCGCACCGCCGACTTGCCGCTGTTTGTCCTGTTTATCGTTGGTGGCCTGCCTATTTTAGGCCAACTGGCGATCAAGCTTTTGCGCCGGGAAATGGGGGCGGATTTTCTCGCCGCCATTTCCTTTGTTACCGGTGTTGTTCTTGCCGAGTATCTTGCGGCCAGTCTGATCATTCTCATGCTGACCGGTGGGCAGGTTCTGGAAGGCTTTGCCATGCGCAAGGCGTCCTCGGCCCTTAATGCCTTGGCCCGGCGCATGCCCAGTGTCGCGCATCGCAAGGATGCGACAGGCGAGATCACCGATATTGCCCTTGATGATGTGGCCGTTGATGATCTGATTGCGGTCTTTCCCCATGAAACAGCGCCGGTTGATGGTGTGGTGGTCGATGGCCATGGCAGCATGGATGAAAGCTATCTGACCGGTGAACCCTATGTGGTGGCCAAGGCACCGGGGACGGCGGTGCTGTCGGGCGCAATCAATGGCGAGGCGGTTCTGATCATTCGGGCCGAAAAACGCGCGCGCGATTCCCGCTATGCCCAAATCATGAATGTCATGGCCGAGGCTGAACAGAAACGCCCGCGCATTCGTCGCATCGGCGATCAGATTGGCGCGTGGTTTGCCCCGGCTGCATTGTTGTTTGCAATACTTGTCGGGTATCTCAGCGATGATTCATCACGCTTTCTGGCGGTGTTGGTGGTGGCGACACCGTGCCCGCTTCTGATTGCCATTCCGATCACGGTGATGAGTGCGATTTCGATTGCCGCCCGGCGCGGGATTGTCATTCGGGATCCGACGGTGCTTGAACGCTTGCCAACCTGTGAAACGGCGATCTTTGACAAGACCGGCACGCTGACGTATGGCCGCCCGGAACTGGTTGATGTTCTGCCGGGACCGGATATGGACGGCAATCTTGTCTTGCGGCTGGCGGCCAGTCTGGAACGCTATTCCAAGCATCCGCTGGCCTCGGCCGTTCTGGCGGCGGCCCGTGATCGCAATCTGCCGCTTGATGAGGTCAATCATGCCTCGGAAAAGCCGGGGCAGGGCCTGAGCGGGCAGGCGGATGGTCATGAAGTTGCCGTTACCCATCGCAACAAACTGATGAAGTCTGATCCCGATATCGCGGCCCAGTTGCCTGAAACGGCGGCCGGCCTTGAATGCGTGGTGCTGGTCGATGGCAAATATGGCGCGACGTTCCGCTTCCGCGATACCCCACGCGCCGAGGGCGAAAGCTTTGTCGGTCATCTGGGCGACATCCATCATTTCAAAAAGGTGATGTTGCTTTCGGGTGACCGCGAAAGCGAGGTCAGCTATCTGTCCGATCTGCTGGGTATTTCCGAAAGCCTGGCATCGCAAAGCCCGGAGCAGAAAGTCGCCATCGTGCGCCAAGAAACCGCCAAGGCACCAACCCTGTTCATGGGGGATGGCATCAACGATGCACCGGCATTGGCGGTTGCCACGGTCGGCATTGCCTTTGGCAAGGAAAGTGCGGTGACCGCCGATGCCGCCGGGGCCGTCATCCCAGAAGCCTCATTGGTCACCGTCGACGAACTCCTTCACATCAGCATGGCGATGCGCCGCATCCTTCTGCAAAGCGTGATTGGTGGTATGGTGCTGTCGGTCCTTGCCATGGGCTTTGCCGCAGGTGGCTTTATCACCCCGGTGGCCGGGGCGCTTTTGCAGGAAGTGATCGATATTATCGCCATCCTGAATGCGCTGAGGTTGGCGCTGCGTCACGATATCGATGCGGATATTGTTGAGGATGATTTTTGACAGCTTTAAGTGCCGTCTGAATTTTCGACTGCCGCGGCAATTTGGGCGATTGCCGTTTTGATGCCGTCTTCATGGGTGATCTCACGCGACATGCGTTCGGCGTTGTTGCGATATGATGGCGTTTTGAAAACGGTCTGTATCTGCTTTGCCAGAAGCGTTGCATCAAGTTTTGCAGGCTTTATCGGCCTTGGGGAAACGCCAAGCTTGTGCAGGCGTTTTGCCCAGAAGGGTTGATCCCCGAAAAACGGAATGATGATGGATGGGCGCCCGGCGCGGAGGGCTGCTGCGCAGGTGCCGGCACCGCCATGATGGATGACGATATCGACCTTGGTGAACAGCCAGTCATGGGGAACCTCTTTGACCGCAAAGATATTGTCGGGCCAGTCAATGTCATGCATACCGCCCCAGCCGGTGGCAACAATGGCCGCTACGTCCGATCCAGACGACTGTGATGCCGCCTTGGCGATCATCTGTGCCATCGCACCGGGATCATTCCCGTGCATGGATCCGAAGCCGATATAGATCAGGTTTTTATGGCTTTCGACGAACTTTTGTAACGCCGGATCAGGCGCCTGTGTTTGCGGGCTGTTATCAAGAAACCAGTATCCGGTGACGGTTGCGTGTTTGGGCCAGTCATCGGGGCGGGCAATTACGGCCTCGCTAAAGGCATGAATGATTGGAAGTGCGCCGGACTGGCAGGATTTGACGATATCCAGATCCTTGGCCTTGATGCCGTTCTGGCGTCGTTCTGCCCAGCGACAAACTTGCCGACGTAACGTTGCGTTCAAAAGTCTGCACATCAGCTTGCTGGTCAGAAGGTTATAGCAGCGCCCCAGACCGCCACGAAAACCCAGATCAGGGATGCCCATATGCGGATAATCCCCGGTCGGGATAAAGGAGGGGATCAGTTGCGCCATGACGGTCGGAATGCCGAAATGACGGCCAATGGCAAACGCGCCAAAGGTCTTGGGATGAAAGACGATGACGTCCGGTTTGTCTTGGCTGATGGTCTTGAAGATATCATCAAGCAGCACGTCCTGAAGGCCGCGCGTCTTTTTGCCAAGTGCGATCAGGGATGTGATTTTCTGAAACCGGGACGCCTTCGGATCGGCCGAACTGGCAAAAAGTCGGTCATCCATCAGGGCAATCAGCGCATCGGTCAGGGCTTCGAATTCAAGGTCATATTCGGTGACAAAACCGGCAAAGCGTTCGGGGGCCGCCAATGTCACCCGGTGTCCCTGCTGGAGTAATCCACGGCCAAGGGCGACAAAGGGCTGCACATCGCCGCGCGTTCCATAGGTCATCAGCATGACATGCATGGTGCGTCCTTTCCGCCGTCACAATTGAGGCCAAAGAAACCGATTAACCTTCTTCGCGATCCCGGTCATTGCCAAGGAAGCTTCGCGTTTGTTCAATCGCCTCGCGCAGGCCAACCCGCTGAACTTCAACATCTTCGGGGAAGGCCCCCAGAAGCCGCGATGGCATGCGGTTATCCAGCAATACAAACACCCCGCGATCTTCGGCACGCCGGACAAGTCGGCCAAAGGCCTGCTTCATGCGCAACCGTGTCAGCATGTCATCATAGCGCGCGCCGTGGAAGGCGGATTTGCGCGCCCGGTGCAGGATGTCAGGTCGGGGCCAGGGTACGCGATCAAAGACGATCAGGCGTAAGGAATCACCCGGCACATCAACGCCATCACGCACCGCATCGGTGCCGAGCAGACAGGCATCGCGTTCAACCCGGAAAATATCAATCAGGGTCGAAACATCCATGCCATCAATATGCTGGGCCAGCAATTGCAGACCGGCATCATCCATCGGCCCAGTCAGGCGTTCATAGATCGCACGCAGGCGGGTAATGGCGGTAAACAGGCCAAGCGCGCCGCCACCGGACGCCAAGAACAGCTCGCGATAGGCGGCTGCGATATGATCGGGGTTATCACGCCCCAAATCATTGACGATGAAAACGCGGGTCTGTTCGCGGTAATCATACGGACTTTTCATCGCCGCCCGGATCGCAGGCAGCGGCATGTGGGCGGCCCCCGTACGGTCCTCTGCCACGGCCCAGTCGAAATCTTCGTCCCCCGTGCCATCACGCAGCGTCGCGGACGTCACCACCATGCCGTGCGCGGTGGGGGCAAGCGATGTGGTCAGCGGAATGGTCGGATCAAGGTAATGGCGATGCATGCCAACATCAAAATCGCGGCCAAACTGGCGTTCAATCGCAAACCAGTCGACGAAGGTTTTTGGTGTTTCCTCAACCAATGATGCCAGCATTTCGCGCCACGCACCGACCTGCATGATGGCGCGCCGTTCAAGGGATCGGATGGCAGCATCAAGGCGCTGGCGTTCGGCGCTATCAAGCTCGTCGGCCTTTTCATCGAGCATATGGGCGATGATCTTGATCAGCGATTTGGCCGGTTTTTCCATCGCCTCCAACGCGCGGTCAAGGTCCGCTGCACTGGCGAGAACTTCATTGAGTGCGGGTTTGCAATCGGTTTCGATTGAATAACCCCGATCACCCTCGGCGGACCGCGCCATCACCTGTGCCCGAACATGGGCAAGGAAGGTCTCCGCCGGGCCCTTGGCATATTGCGATCCATCGTGAATGCGCGACAGCCATCCCTGTTCCGGCAGGCATTGGGCGGCGACAATCACCGCATTGACCGCATCACGCAATTCATCGCGATCAAGGATCAGGCTTTCAAGCCGCTGTTTCAGGCCACGCGCACGCGACGATCCCTTTTGCTCTGCCCCGAGTAACCACCGGCGCAGTTCCTGCCCCTCCATGCCGGTCAAATGCGATGAAAAGGCCTTGTCGGCGGCATCAAAAAGATGGTGGCCCTCATCGAAGACATAACGGGTCGGCATGGCGGCATCATCCAGCCCGCCAAGGGCTGCTTGCACCATCACCAACGCATGGTTGGCAACAACGATTTCCGCCGATCTTGCGCGGCGCACGGTTTTTTCAACAAAGCATTTCGAATAATGCGGGCAGGCGGCATAGATGCATTCGCCGCGCTGATCTGCAAGTGCGCCGGTAAAGCGATTGCCCAGCAATTCGGTCAGCCAGGCGGGAAAATCGCCCCCGACCATATCGCCATCACGGGTATGGGATGCCCAGCGCGCAATAAGGCCAAGCGGGGTGGCTTGGTGCGGCTGCTGATTAAGCGGCCTTTGGGCTTCTTCGAAATTGAGAAGGCAGAAATAGTTTTCCCGCCCCTTGCGCACCACGGCCTTAAGGCGCTTGTCCTTGGGATCGTCATAAAGGCGATCCAGTTCCTGATCGATCTGGCGTTGCAGGTTACGGGTATAGGTCGAAATCCACACCGCCCCGTCATTCTTCTGCGCCCAGAGTGACGCCGGGGCGACATAGCCCAGCGTCTTGCCGGTGCCCGTTCCGGCCTCGGCCAAGACGATATTGGGCGCGCCATCATGCAGGCGCGGGCCAAAGGCGGAACAGACGGACGACGCATAATCGGCCTGTTGCGGGCGTTCTTCGGCCCCTTCGCCGAGGAGTTCTTTCAGGCGCTTGCGCGCATCCTTGGGATCAACCGGGTAATTGGCCGGCGGCGGTGGCGGGGCATGTTCGGCCCATTCGCCAAGTTTCTTCCAGACCTTAAGCCCTTCATACACCGCATAACGGTGCGGGCCATCACCATCGGCCCCAAGGGCCGCCAGAACAGACACACCCCACGGCCAGTGGCCGCGCGCCATCGGCCATGCAACAGACAGGGCCGGGCTGCGTTTATTGCGATGAAGGGTGGCAAGTTCCTGCAAAAGGCGCTTCATGGCCTCGGCCAAGGCCTCTGCCTGACCGATCAGGTCGTCTGCCGGTTTTTGCCCGGTCGCCAAGGCAATGCCACGCGGGGTCGGCACGCAAAATTGCGCCGGGCGGACAAAGGCAAAAAGCTCCAAAAGGTCATGGGCCGGAAACGGATCGGATTTCAGCCGACGTGCGCAAGCCGGAGTATGGACCAGAATTGGGCGTGATGACCGCGCACGCTTGGCCGCAGCCCCGTGCGGCAGTTCCTCGATCTCGCCATCGGGCGACAAGAACACGGCATGACGCAATCCAACGACCATGACAGGTGCGTTGGGCGGCATGAAACGCGGTTGGGACTCTTCGGAACGATCATCGAACATTTGGGGCACTATAAGCAGACAGCGACAGTGGCGCCACCGGGGAAATTGACCTATCTTGGAATTTATAGAGCAATCACCCGAACACAAGAAGACGGACCGCAATGGCAGCCCCCGATACCCGCAATCAGCATTTCTGGCGCGATGACGCGATGCCGTTTGTTGAATTGCGGCGCGTGGCGGACGGGCATGCTGTTTGTTATGAGCGCCACAGCCACGATACCTTTTCGATTGGCACGGTGCGGGGCGGTTACAGTACCTATTGGAACCGGGGCAAGACCCATGAAACGCAGGCCGGTTCGGTCGTGATCCTGAACCCCGAGGACGTTCATGGCTGCAACCCGGTCAAGGGCGCGGACTGGGTTTATGACATGCTGTTTGTTGATCCGGACTGGCTTACCGATTTGCAGATTGAACTGGATGCTGATGCGGCCGGAAAGTTTGCGATGTTTTCCGACGCACTCAGCCATGATCCGCATCTTTATGACGGCTTGATTGATCTCGCCGATACGCTGGCCAACCCGGATGTGGATATTCTCGGCAAGGAAACAGCACTGGTGTCTTTCTTTGGTGATCTGCATGTGCAGCTTGACCGCCGTGGTGTGCTGGATCGTGCGGTCAGGGTTTCCGGTGCGGTTCATGACCGCAAGATGGCCCGCGTGGGCGAGTATATCCGTGCGCATTATGCCGAAAATATCGGTCTGGATGATCTGGCGGCGTTGGTTGGTTATTCCCGGTCCTATCTGGTGCGGGCATTCAAGAAAACATATGGCATGACGCCTTATGCCTATCTGATCAATTGCCGCGTACAGCGGGCACGCCATGCGCTGAGGCGTGGGGAAAAGATCGTGGATGTCGCGCTTGAAACCGGCTTTGCCGATCAGGCGCATTTTCAGCGTATTTTCAAACGCCTGATGGCGACAACACCCCGGCAATATGCCCGCGCGCAAGTCGCGTGATCCCGGCAAAAAAGAAGGCGGGTGACTGTGACCCGCCCGGAGTTTGCGCAACCCGACTATGGGGACGGGGTGCGCGGGATTATCCCAAAATCAGATAGGCTGCACTGGCGACCAGCAATACGGCCATTGCCCGGTTGAATGCGCGAATGCGTGCAGGTTCGCCCAGAAAGCGTGACAAAAACGCCCCGGCATAGGCCCAGCATGCGACCGAGGCGAAACAGACCACAAAATAGATGGCGGTAAATTCCCAGATTAGCGTCGCCGCACCAGACGCGGCATAAGCACCCATGCCGGCAATGGATGCCAGCCAGGCCTTGGGGTTGACCCATTGCATGACAGCCCCGGTGATGGCCTTGGGGCCAGTTTGGGCATCGCCCTTGCCAAGCTCGCCATTTGACGTTGCCAGTTTCCAGGCCATGAACAACAAGAACGCCACCCCGGCCCACTGAATGACAGTGGTCAGTTGCGGGAAGGCTTCCAGCATTTCATGCAGACCAAGCCCGATCAAAAGCAACAGCAGGCAAAACCCGGCCGTTGCGCCAAAGACAAGGCGAAGGGATGGGCGAAAGCCATATTGCACGCCCGAACTCAGCACCAGAATATTGACCGGTCCCGGCGTGATCGAGGCCGCAAGCGCAAAGGCGGCCATGGAAAGATAGAGGCTGATTGTGGCGGTGAAGCCGGACATCTTGGTGTTCCTCACATCAGGCGTTTTGTTGTTTGTTCGACTATGCCGTGTCTTGTGGCGCGTTTATTGAACAAAATTGACCTAGTGAGGGGATGTTTCCGGATCTGGGCAAAAAAAACGCAACCGGATGAGGGGCCGGTTGCGGTGCTTGGCGTATATGTGCCTGTCCCGGTTGGTTGCCGGGGCCGGTATCAGATCAGCTTGATGTCAGATCCATCAGAAGCGATGCACAGCGCTGCGCGATATCGTTGTTTGGTTCTTCGCTGCCCGGCATTGTTGCCCAGCCCTTTGCGATAACAAAATCGTCGCGCTTATAGGAGCTTTCAGCCTTGAGGGCGGTCAGCTCTGCCATCTGATTATTCGGCGAAAGCATTTTGAACTGGGCGACACACACCGGTGCCATCGCCGAGATCGCCGCTTCCTTGCCGCTTGCATCGGCCATTTCCTGCGCGGTGCTGCCAGACACCACCGAGCCGGTGCTAAAACCGACAACAGTGATAAGAACAGCACCAATAACGCCGCCCCAAATTCCGGGCTTCGTCCATGCAGGGATTTCGATAGCCATAATAAAAATTCCTTTTGATCAGGCCGCAAAAAGTATTTTTCACAGCTCTGTTAGATCAAAGGGAAACATTGATGATGTAATATTACAATTGATTTATTTTTAAATATTTAAATCAAAGGTCGAAAATTTAAAGGGAATGGATTTTATTTTTCGGAATTTTGAAGAATTATTTCGCGGTTTAACCAAGAAACAAGTTCGACAATCCAGTTGCCCCACCGGCAATCATGGCGTAGCGCGCAGCCTTGCCAATGGTCACCAGAATGAGGAAGGGCAAAAGACGCACCCGCATGACCCCGGCAAACAGCGTCAGCGGATCGCCAATAATCGGAAGCCAGGCGAGTAGTAATGACCACAACCCGTATTTGCCAAACCACTGTGAAGCGCGATCAAGGGCGTCTGGCGAGACCGGAAACCAGCGTCTGTCCTTGAAATGCTCGGCATAAAGGCCAAACCACCAGTTGATCAGTGATCCAATAACATTGCCAGCAGTCGCCACCGCGACCAGCACCCACACTGCATGCTCCCCGGATGCAATCAGGGCTGCCAATGCTGCCTCGGATGTGCCGGGCAGAATGGTGGCGGATGTCAGTGCGGACAGGAAAAGGGCGAGAAGCACGTTTAAAAGCCAGTCACATCAGACTTTAGGATCTGAGGGTAAATTTACGGACGTCAACCGGTCCTGCGAGAACTTCGTCCCCACTGTCACCAAAGGCCTTTAGGTAGGGTTTCTCAAAATGCAGGGCGAGGTCTTCTTCCGAGCGCCAGTTTTCATAGGCCAGCCAAACCGCAGGATCGTCTTTTGACTGGTGCATGTCATAGCTGATGCAGCCTTCCTCGGCGCGGGATGGTTCGACCAATGCCAAAAGCCGTTTGCCAAGTTCTTCTTCCATGCCAGGTTTGGCGCGTGCTGTGGCGACAACGGTAAGCTTCTTGGACATTGTGGTTTCCTGACATTGTTATGGGTCTGTGTTGTGGAGAATCACGGCCAAACACAGTGCAGGACAAACGTTTGTTTCACAAGCCGATACACAATAGAAAAAGGCCCGGTGCGGGGTAACACCGGGCCTGAAAGTGCTGGTCAGCAATTTGGGGGGAGCTGACCAGCAGGGGGGAACTTGTGTGTGTCACGCGATTACTGATGTGACATCGACATTGCCGCGCGTCGCGTTGGAATAAGGACAGATCTTGTGGGCTTCCTCGACGAGCTTTTCGGCTTCGGTCTTGTCCAGTCCCGGCAGCGAGACATTGAGCGTCACAGCAAGGCCGAAACCGCCTGCGTCACGCGGGCCAATTCCGACTTCGGCGGTGACCGAAACATCATTGGGGACTTTTGGTCCACCCTGAGATGAGACGAATTTCATCGCGCCAATGAAGCAGGCCGAATAGCCCATGGCGAAAAGCTGTTCGGGGTTGTTGCCCTCACCGCCAGCACCACCCAGTTCCTTTGGCGTGGTCAGCTTGACATCCAGCGACCCATCCTCGGTTTTCGCGCGGCCATCACGGCCGCCGGTGGCAGAAGCGCTTGCGGTATATTTTACATCAACAGACATGGTTTCATCCTTTGTTTGAACATTGGTTCGCTTGGTGAGAACCCGGCTGCGAATTCTTCATATGTCGCCGGGTCTGGGCAGGCGCAAGTGCACCTGTCCGAAAGAGGGTGAAAGTTTGGGGGAAGTCCCCCTTTGGTTATTCGCCGTGCAGGGCGTTGCGGAGATACTGACCGGCCTGGGCAGTTGCGCCTTTGGCAGCCGGGGTATCAGCAAGGGCATTGAGCATGACGAAATCATGGATCGTGCCGTTGTAGCGGGTGACGGTGACATCAACGCCAGCCTGGCTCAGTTTGCGGGCATATGCCTCGCCTTCGTCACGCAGCACGTCGTTTTCCGCGGTGATCACAAGTGCCGGGGCCTGACCGGCAAGCTGATCGGCACTTGCATGGATCGGTGTGATTTTCGGGTCAGTACGATCAACGCCTTCGGGCAGGTATTGGTTCCAGAACCATTCCATCGCAGGCTCGGTCAACCACGGACCATTGGCAAATTCGGTATAGGATCCGTTGTCAAGATCAGCATCCGTCACCGGATAGAACAGAACCTGTGCGGTGATTTCCGGGCCACCGCGTTCCTGGGCCAGAAGCGAAACCACAGCGGTCATGTTGCCTCCGACACTGTCGCCGGCAATTGCCAGACGGGTCGGATTGATATTGAGCTGTTCACTATGTTCGGCAACATATTTGGTGACGGCATAGTCTTGCTCGATCGCGACCGGATAGCGCGCCTCGGGGGAACGTTCGTAATCAACAAACACCAGAGCGGCATTGGCGCGGACCGAAAGTTCACGCACCAGACGGTCATGGGTGCCGGTATCGCCCATCACCCAGCCTGCGCCATGGAAATACACGATCACAGGAAGACGTTCATTGTTGCCCGCCGGGCGGATGATGCGAACCTTGGTGGTACCCGTCGGGCCAACATCAAACACCGTGTCGGTGATATCAACAGCCTGTTTGGCAATGTCGCCTGACTGTGCACCGGCAAGAACGTTGCGGGCCGCAGCCGGGGTCAGGGTGTAGATGGCCGGGCCGCCGGACGCGGAAAGGGCATCGATGAATTCCTGAGTGGTGTTTTCAAGAACCGGCTCTGCGAAGGCCGCGGTGCTGGTCAGCGAGGTCGATAGTGCCAGTGCGCCAGAAACAACAGCAGCGGCAACTTTTGAATTGAATGGGCTCATGGGTCTGATCCTTTAACTGGGCTGCCCGATATGTTTGATGGGCGGCGTTGCGTTTTGTTGAATTATATATCGCACACAATTAAATCGTACACGATATAAAAATGGGAAGCGCAGCCATGCAATAAAATCGCTTGTGATTTAATCGCGTGCGATTTAGATTATTTGGCTTTGAAAATTTCAGACCCGGGTTGCTCTGAGAAGACAGTTACCTTTGCGCGGGTTTGGCTCTGGCTATCAAGGATCTTACCAATGGAAGACACATCCAAAGATGATCTGCTTCAGCTCGAACAGTTCCTGTGCTTTTCGATCTATTCTGCCGGTCATGCGTTTAACCGGGTTTACAAACCACTGCTCGACAAGCTTGGGCTGACTTATCCGCAATATCTGGTGATGGTGACCCTTTGGCAGCAAGACAACCAGTCTGTGCGCAGTATCGGGGAAAAGTTGTATCTGGAATCCAGTACGCTGACCCCGTTGCTTAAACGGCTGGAAGCCCATGGGTTCGTCAGCCGTAAACGTGATCCCGAGGACGAGCGATCAGTTCGGGTTCGTCTGACGGATGCGGGAAAGGCATTGCGGGAAGCGGCAGAAGACGTTCCGGCCTGCATTTGGCAGGCCACCGGACTTGATCTTGAAACTGCCAAGCGCCTCAACCGGGATCTGCGTGCGATGCGCG
Source organism: Thalassospira sp. HF15 (assembly GCF_011806525.1). Taxonomy (GTDB): domain Bacteria; phylum Pseudomonadota; class Alphaproteobacteria; order Rhodospirillales; family Thalassospiraceae; genus Thalassospira. The sequence continues at coordinate 192,443 of NZ_JAAVKI010000006.1, forward strand.
ATCATATGGACGCGGTGGCCGAGAAGCTCTAGGCGCTGTGTCCGGTGCGCTACTTAACAGCTTTCTTGCGATCCCGGTGATAGGTCAATGCCCAGCCAAGGGCCGTTTTGATGGCACCTTCGGGCAAAGGGCGATCAAGGGGCAGGATAATCGCGCGGTTGCCTTCGGTGGCAAGTTCGGCCGAAAGAAGGCTTCGTGTGCAGTCAATCAGATCGGTCTTGCAGTCAAAAAAGATCATGACCTGATCGGGTGTTGCCGGTTTCCAGTCTGCACGGATGGTAATGCCCGACCCGGATTTGGGGCGCCATGCCGGTTCACCCCATTTAAGGCTTTCGCCAACCGGTCCGACCCCGTCGATTTCATCTGCCAGTTCAAAAACCCAATCACGGATCGACATCAAGGCCCGCCGGGCCGCAGCCGGGCAGGCATTGAATTTTGCCGAAACGTCGGGATTGGCGAAATCGCCGGCTGTCGTCATAGGCCCCCCGCACTCATATTCCCGAAAGTCTGGATCAGAAGCCAAACGCCGCAAATTGCCAGCGTGATGTGCTGCATGACCATGGCCGGGGCAATGATCTGTTTGGTGCGGGTGAGGGTTCCGAAAACATGCAGGAGACGCGATGCCATCAGGATCAGCGCCACCACCCAGATCATGGTCGAGGTGGCCAGAACTGCCTCAATCGCAAGGACGAGCAACACGCAAAGCGGTGCATTTTCAATGAAGTTGCCATGCGCGCGGATACGGCGGCGCAAGGTCATGTCATCCCCGTCACCGGAAATGACATTCAGCTGAAATCGACGGACGGAAACCATCAGGCTGAGCGCGGTCAGCATCAGAACAAATACAGCTGTCATGCAGACTGTTACAGGAAGTGGCAGCATTGAATGGTTCCCGAATTGTTGGCACAGAGTGCAGAGGGTTTGGTCAATTCAACCACCGAATGTCGTCGGGATCAAATAAAAGGACAGCATCGAAAACGATGCTGTCCTGTGGTCTGGCGTCATTTGAGACCCTAGATGTTGCGCAAACGATCCAGGAAGTTCTTGACCTGTTCATCAAGATTGCGGGCTTCCTCGGCCAGTTGGGTCGCGCCGGCCTGCACGTTCGATGCTGCTTCACCGGTTTCCTGGGAGGTGTTGCGGACAATCCCGATGGAGGAAGATACCTCGTTGGTGCCCGCAGCTGCCTGCTGAACATTGCCCGATATCTCGGCGGTCGCAGCGCCTTGTTCCTCAACGGCAGAGGCAATGGCGGTGGCGATTTCATTGATGCTTTCCATGGTTTCCGTCACCCGCTCAATCGCACCAACCGTGTTTTGCGTTTCCGATTGGATGGAGCCGATCTGTTGGGCGATGTCCTCGGTCGCCTTGGCGGTCTGGTTGGCCAGGTTTTTCACTTCCTGTGCGACAACGGCAAAGCCCTTGCCTGCTTCACCGGCACGGGCTGCTTCGATGGTCGCATTGAGTGCCAGAAGGTTGGTCTGGGCGGCAATGTCATTGATCAGACTGACCACTTCGCCGATGCGGTCTGCTGCCTCGGCAAGGCCGGTGACCATGGCGTTGGCCCGTGACGCTTCATCGACAGCCGTATTGGAAATGTCTGATGATTTCGCCACCTGAGAACTGATTTCCTGAATGGAGGCAGACAGTTCCTCGGTCGCGGACGCAACAGTCTGGACATTGGCGCTGGCTTCATCAGCTGCTGCGGCAACGACAACGGCCTGTTCGGAGCTTTCATCCGCTGCACGGCGCATCTGGCGCGAAACGGTTTCCATGTTACCAGCACTGTCAGACACGTTGACAACGATGGACCCGACCGACTTTTCAAACTCGTCGGCCATCTGCAGGCGGGTACGATTGCGTTCTTCGCTGGCCTTGTGTTCGGCCTCCAGCTTTTCACGTTCCGCCTTTTGCATGCCTGCGGACGCTTCCTTGAACGCTTCGAGCGCCTTGGCGATTGCCCCGATCTCGTCATCACGTTTGAGATAGGGCACGGTGACGTCAAACTGGCCTTTCTGAAGGTGATCGATGACCCCGGCAACACGGGTCATCGGACGTGAAACGAGGTTTCTGGTCGACAGAAGAACCACGGCAATGACGATGGCCAGAAGGATCACGCCGCCGATCAGGGTGGCATTACGCAGATTGTTTGCAGGCGCGTAGACCGTTGCCAGTGGCACATTGACAACAACGCCCCACTGATTGGGGTATCCGGCGATCTCGACCGGCACAATCATGTGCATTGTGGTATCATCATCAACCCGGGTTGATGTGCCCGTTTGCATGGCTTCAAGAATGGCAGCATGCACAGTGTTATCGGGTTCAAGCGTGGTTCCGCGAATGTCAGGGTCTTCGTGTGCAACCCATGTGCCTTGCGCTGACACAAGATTGACCGTACCGGTGCCAAAGGGTGTCAGTTCTGCAAAGCGCTCGGAAAGGGCATTGAGTTCAAGGTCAACCCCAAGAACCCCCAGAAACTCACCATTCGGGTTTTGCACCGGATAGACAAAGGATGTCAGAACAACGTCACGGCCCTGAATGTCATAGGTGATGGCATCCGTGACGTAGGGTTGATTGGTGTCGCGCGGGGTCGTGTAATATTCATTGACCTCGGGATTATCGAGCCCGGTCAGATGATAGGGCGTAATGCCTTCGCCGAAATTATAATAATAGGTGACATACTGACCGGTGCCATCACCGAACGGTTCACCTTCGTCTTTGTAGTCTGCATCCTTGCCATCAAGTGCATCGGGTTCGAACCCGGACCAGGCACCCGCAAGCGTTGGATTGTCAATCAGCGTGCGGTTTAGAATTTCGTTATAGGCGCTGCGATCAACGCCCCCTTTTTCCCGGATAGCGCGAAAAGCACCGGCAAGGTTTTTTGCGACCAGCATGCCACCGTTGAGAACGCTACCGGCTTGCTCCGCATGATGGCTTGCAACGGCGCGTGCCTCGCCGACGGTCAATTCCTCGGTCGTCTGGCTGGTTTGAACGGTTTGAAGGGAAATGCCTGCAATCAGGCAGAGTGCTATGGCTATGGCACTCACAACGGTGAGCTTTGCACCAAGTGACAGGGAGGAAAATTTCATCTAGCTGACCTTCCGACCTATGCGTTCGTAGAGCTGAACGCACAATGATATTACATAGTCCAAATCAATGGCTTGGTGAGGGAAGTAGGCACTGCACTGAGTGGCCTTATTCTAAAGTAGAATATCAGCGAAGGGAAGGTCTTAGGTGGGTGTTTAACTCCGGAATTAGAAGTTTCCGGTTTTCCCGATGACAGGTGCAAAGACCTCTTTTGCCGGGATGGGTTTGCCAAACAGGAAGCCCTGCAGCTCGATATTGGGCACATTGCGCAGGAAATTGTGCTGCTTTTTGGTTTCCACGCCCTCGGCGGTCACCTGAAGGTCAAGGGCATCGGCCATGGCCAGCATGGCATTGATCAGGGCGACATCATCGGGCACACCTTGGACAAATGCTCGGTCGATCTTGATGCGTTTGATCGGCAGGTTTTTGATCGACCGCAAGCAGGAATAGCCGGTGCCAAAATCATCAATCGCCAGGGAGACGCCGACTTCACGCAAGTCATGCAGCGTCTGGATCATTGCTGCTTCATCCTGGATCATGCTTTCGGTGACTTCGATTTCAAGATGTTCGGCCGGAAGCCCCGAAAGTGCCAGTTCATTTTGTACGATCTCGGCAAAGTTCGGCAGCTGCATCTGACGGACCGAAACATTCACCGCCATGCGCAGTTTTTGGCCGTACTCATCCTGCCAGCGGCGTGCCTGCTGACAGGCCTCGCGGAGGACCCAGTCGCCGATTTCAAGGATCAAACCGCTTTTTTCGGCAATCGGGATGATTTCGTGCGGACCAACCAGCCCCTGGGTCGGATGGTTCCAGCGTAACAGTGCCTCAACCCCGACCATGTCGCCGGTTTTGCCATCAATCTGCGGCTGATAGTGCAAGACCAGCTGGTCGTTTTCCAGGCCGCGGCGCAGCTCCAGCGAGCGGGTCATATAGTGGGCGGCATTTGCCGTCATTTCCGGTTCATAGAGTGCCCAGGTGCGTCGTCCACGATCCTTGGCGGCATACATGGCGGTATCGGCATGGCGGATCAGATCATGAGACGAATGCCCATGCAACGGGAACAGCGAAATGCCGACGCTGGCCGAGATGTTCATTTCATGACCACTGATGAAGAACGGACGTTGCAGTTCCTGAATGATCTGCTGGGCCAGATTGGCTGCGGCGGCCTCGTTCGGGATGTCTTCGCGGATGATCAGAAATTCGTCACCGCCCAGACGTGAAATCGTGTCGGTGCGTCGGGTAATTCCCTTTATCCGGGTGGCAGCAATCAGAATAACCTGATCACCTGCGGCATGGCCCAGGGTATCGTTGATATTCTTGAAATCATCAATATCAAGAAACAGGCATGTCACCATCGTGCCATTCGGTTCGCAGCGGCCAATCGCCCGGTTCAGGCGATCGGTTGCCAAGAGCCGGTTGGGCAGGCTGGTCAGTCCGTCATACTGGGCAAGATAATGCAGTTCCTGCTCGGCTTGCCGAATGGCGGTGCGGTCCGAGACAATCGCAACGAAATGGGTGAGTTCGTTTTCTTCGTTCTCGACAGAGATCACCTGAAGCGACAGGGATATCGGGTTCCCCTTGTTATCGCGCGTATCAAGATCACGGTTCCATTGGCGACGCGCCCCGATGCCGGCAAACAGTTCACGAAAGAACTCGGCGGGATGTTCATTCGGTGAGAAGAAATAGGGCGGCTTGTTAAGCGTGTTTTCCTCTTTGGTGCCGGTAATCCGGTAATAGGCTTTGTTGGCGTTGGTGACATTAAGTTCCGGATCTAGGATCAGGATGCCGTCCTGTGTGGTTTCAAAGACGGTCATTGCCTCGCGCAGTTTGTCCTGGGTCAGGCGTTGGTCGGTGATGTCCTGCATCATGCCGACAATGCGCTGCGTGCCTTTGCGTTCTTCGCCAAACGATTTTCCCCGCGCACGCAACCAACGATAGTCGCCACCGGGATCACGACTGCGAAATACGACGTCGTAAAAGTCCCCGTGGGCAACCGCATAGGCAAATGCCTTATGCACCATATCGCGATCTTCGGACGCCACCCGTTCCAGGAAGGCATCCCAGCTTTCGGTCACCGTTTCGGTTTCCTGATGCGCCTCGAAATTGCCTAGACCGGTACTGTGCATCTGGCGGGAACCGACATCAATTTCCCAGCAACTCATGCGGGCTGCGGTCATGGCCAGTGACAGGCGTTGCTGGGTTTCAGACAGCGCGACCTCGGCCGCACGCCGTTCCAGCGCCATCTGGATGGTGGCATGGAGTTCACGGTCGGAAAATGGCTTGATCAAAAAGCCATAAGGGCGCGTTTTCTGGGCACGCGACAGGGTGGCGTCTTCGGAATGCGCCGAGACATAGATTACCGGAATATGCAAATCACACGGAATGCCAGCAGCCGTTTCAATGCCGTCAATGTCGCCATCAATGCGAATATCCATCAGGATGATATCGGGCGGATCACTCTCGATGGCCGCAAGCGCGTCGCTGCCGCGTGTATGCGCGCTGGTGCGTTCATATCCCAGCTTTTCAAGCTGCTTGCGCAAATGAAGGGCAATGATGCGCTCATCCTCGACAATCATCACATGGATCGCATGCACCATCTTGATCAATTCCCTTCCGTGAAGGTAATGACAAATGTGGTTTCGCCTTCGGTTTTGACATCAAGGGTGCCGCCAATCTGATCGACCAGCAGTTCGATCAACTGCAGGCCAAGCCCGTCACTTGTCCCCGGCTTGAAGCCATCTGGCATGCCGCAGCCGTTATCAGAGACGCAAAGTGCGACCGTATCGTCATCGATCTTTCTCGTCGAAACATCGATTTGGCCATTGGCTCCGTCCGGGAAGCCATGTTTAAGGGCATTGGTGATCAGTTCATTGGCAATCAGGCCGCATGGCACGGCCTGGTCTATGGCAAGGTGAACATCGGCAAAATCACTTTTGACCTGAACGCGGGTGACATCGACATTGAAGGTTGCCAGAAGAGACGAAATCAGGCTTTCGCAGAAATTGGCAAAATCGACTTTGGCGATGTCTTCGCTTTGATAGAGCGACTGGTGAATTTGCGCCATGGACCGCACGCGGTTGCAGCTGTCAATCAGGGCGTCGCGGGCCTGAATGTCGATGACCGAGGATGTCTGCATGTCCAAAAGGCTGTGGATGATTTGCAGATTGTTTTTTACCCGGTGATGGACCTCTGACAGCAGTGTTTCCTTTTCGCGCAGCGACCGAGCGATCTGTTCTTCGCGATGCTTGCGCTCGGAAATGTCGGAGATCGCAGCGAGAATTTGCATGTTTTCCCCGTCCGAGATCGGATTTAAGCCAATCTCGACCGGGAACTCGCTGCCATCCTTGCGCAATGCATAAAGATCACGACCAGCCCCCATCGGGCGTGGGTTCGGATGATCGGTATAGGAGCCGCGCAATTTGGGATGACCCGCGCGAAAGCATTCGGGAACAAGCATCTCGATTGGTTGGCCGAGCAATTCACGCCGGGAATAGCCGAAAATGATTTCGGTTTGGGCATTGACCATTTCCATGGTCCCGTCAGTTCCGATCAGGATCATGGCATTTGGCGCGTATTCGACAACACGCTCAAACCGTTGATCCGGACTTACCGTCGGAAAGGCATTGGCGGTGATCTTTTCACCAGTCTCTCCAAACGACATCAAAACACTCCAATCTTCGTGCTTGGTTCGTCGGTCGGGATTGCTTTCGCTTAGAAATTGATCACACGTATTAAACTATAATAATTCTGTACTCGACTTCAACCATCTGTACTTTATGGAAAATATTGATGCGATTTAAGCCTTGGCTCCCTGTGAGGGATATTTGGCTACGAATGGTGAAATTCAACTACACTTACGTGTAGCTTTGGTCCCGGCCTTTCAAACAGCAAGATCCCTCTAAAGTTGGGCGAATTTCCCATCAATTCCGCGATTATTTGGCTGCCATGCGCAACAGGTGCTTGATCTTGGCCCGAAGTGGGGTATAGCTTCGCGCAAACATGCGACCCTTGTGGTTGCATGTCGTTTATGGTTTCCGAGAATTCAACGATCCAACTGACAAACAAGGTTTCAAAAATGACAGCCGATCTTCGAGATGCCGCACTTAACAGCAACGTCTGGGCCTTTCAGGAAGCCAGCAAGCTGGTCAAGCGGTATAAACAGAAGGCGCCTGAAAAGGGCTATGTCCTTTTTGAAACCGGTTATGGTCCGTCGGGTCTGCCGCATATCGGCACTTTTGGCGAAGTCGCACGTACGACCTACGTACGTCGTGCCTTTGAAACCATGTGCGATATCCCGACCAAGCTGTTTTGCTTCTCCGATGACATGGACGGGCTTCGCAAGGTGCCCGACAATATCCCGAACAAGGACATGGTTGCCGAGCATCTTGGCAAGGCGCTGACCAGCGTTCCCGACCCGTTTGGGACCCATGAAAGCTTTGCGCACCATAACAATGCCAAGCTGCGCGAATTCCTTGACGGTTTCGGGTTCGAATACGAATTCAAATCATCCACCGAATGCTACAAGTCCGGTGTGTTTGATGCGGCCCTTTTGCGTCTTCTTGAACGCTATGACGCGGTTCAGAAAATCATGTTGCCGACCCTTGGTGAAGAACGTCGCGCGACCTATAGCCCCTTCATGCCGGTTGAGCCGGAAACCAACAAGGTTCTGATGGCGAAAGTCACCGAACTGAATGTTGAAGCGGGCACCATCGTCTATGAGCACCCGGAAACCGGCAAGCTGGTTGAAACCCCGGTCACCGGCGGGAACTGCAAATTGCAGTGGAAGCCGGACTGGGCGATGCGCTGGTATGCGCTGGGCGTTGATTATGAAATGGCCGGCAAGGACCTTATTCCGTCGGTCGAACTTGGCAACAAGATCGTCAAGGCGCTTGGTGGCACCCCGCCGGAAGGCTTCAATTACGAGCTGTTCCTGGATGAAAATGCCCAGAAGATTTCCAAATCCAAGGGCAACGGCCTTTCGATGGAAGACTGGCTGAAATATGCACCGGAAGACAGCCTGTCGCTGTTCATGTTCCAGAAGCCGAAAACCGCAAAGCGTCTGTATTTCGATGTCATCCCGAAAACCGTGGATGAATACCTGACCTTTGCCGAAAAGCTCAAAACCGAAACCGACCCGACCAAAATCCTGCAGAATCCGGCCTGGCACATTCATGCCGGTACGGCACCGGATCGCGACATTCCGCTGTCGTTTGGTATCCTTTTGAACCTTGTTTCGGTTTGCAACACCGATGACCGTGACCTGCTGTGGAAGTTCATTTCACGCTATGTCGCCGGTGCAACCCCGGAAAGCTCGCCATATCTGGACAAGCTGGTCGGCTATGCGATCAACTATTACAACGACTTCGTCAAACCGACGAAGAGTTACCGCGCCCCGACCGAGGCAGAGCAGGCAGCGCTTAAAGATCTGCGCGATGCCCTGTCAAAGGTTGCCCCGGGTACGGAGCCGTCCGATATCCAGACCGAAGTTTTCACCGTGGGCAAAAACCACAATTACGAAAATCTGCGCGACTGGTTCAGGGCACTTTACGAAGTGCTTTTGGGGCAGGAACAGGGTCCACGCATGGGATCGTTCATCGCGCTTTACGGCCTTGATGAAAGTGTTGCCCTGATCGACCGTGCATTGGCGGGCGAAGACCTTTCGGCCTAAGCATCCGATCAGATAAAATTACAGACGGCTCGCCAAATGGCGGGCCGTTTTGCGTTTTGGGTCATATCGTTCAATAATCTGCCGGTCTGATCGGCTATGGCGGTGCTTTGCGTCACCAGCAGGGAATTGAATGATATGGGTTTTTGGCAAAAATCAATGATCGCGGTCGCCTGTTCCAAGCCGCTGCGTGCAGTGGGCGAGGCGGTTGGCCGCAAGACCGGACTTGCCGCACAGTTTGTCAGTGCCAATGATGGCCACGGGCATGTCGCGCGGGCAAAGACGCTTTCAGAGCACGGTATCCGGACCTCGAGCTTCTATCTTGGCGAATATGTGAAGGACATCGCCCAGGTGACGGAAACGGTCGATCAGTTGGGCGATGTGATACCCAAGCTGGGGCAGGCCGGGCTTGATGTGCATGTGTCGATTGATCCGTCGCAGCTTGGATATATGCAGGACCGGGCATTGCTGGATCGCAACGTGGATCTGGTTGCCGCACAGGTGCGCCAAATTGCAGAAACCGCCGCCCCGTCCCAAACCATCCGGCTGATGATCGATATGGAAGATTTCGACATGGTCGATGATACGCTGGCATTGCATCACCGTCTGAGTGATGCCGGTATTCCCGTTGCGCAAACCCTGCAGGCGCGATTGCACAGAACGGAGGCCGACCTAAGCGATATGATCGCCCGTGGTGCGATGGTCCGGTTGGTCAAAGGGGCGATGGCCCCGCCAGCAAGTGTTGCCTTTACCGAGCGTGATCAGATTGACGCCAATTACCGCGCGCTGGCCGGGATGATGTTATCGGAAAACGCCAAGCAAAGCGGGTTTTTCCCAGTCTTTGGCAGTCATCATCGCGACCTTGTCCTTAAGATCGCCAAACAGGCGGATCAAAATGGGTGGGCGCGCGATCAGTTCGAATTTGAAATGCTGTATGGCGTTAATCAGCCCTTGCAGCGCGAACTGGTTGCGGCGGGCTATCGCCTGCGGCTTTATGCGCCGTTTGGCAAGGATTGGTGGGCCTATGCCTGGCGCAGGGTGGGGGAGAACCCGCGCAACCTGTCGCTTTTGATGAAGTCGGGACTTAATCACTAGGAAGATGATTTGAGGCCAGCATAATTCTGCTGGCCTCAGTCTTTTTGGATCAGCTTGGCGGCAGGTAACGCCGCAGTGGATGATCTTCAAACGGGGCAAGCAATACATGCCGCGCGCGTTGCCAGCCAACTCCGAAGGCCATCACCAGACCACCAACGATGAAGCAGACCAGAACAATCGTCATCGACGGATCGATGGCCGCTCCTTCAAAGCTCGATTGCAGCAAATAGCCGACATAGATCAGGCCACTGATGATTGGCGATCGACGATCAAGAATGAGCGAGAGCAACATGGCAATGATGATCACCGGGATCATCGCAAAGGCCGCGGCCTCAAACGTGGCGGCAATCGAATGGATGGTCAGCGGCGCGCCAAAGACATACAGCCAGAACGCACATTCCGCCCAGCCATTGACCCGATTGGGATCGCGGCTGTCGATGAAGATTGCCAAGGCGAGTAACACAATTCCGGTCACTGTAATCAGATAGGGGATATAGGGTTCTGCTGCCGGGCCAAAGGTTGCCATCAGAAGCGACCAGAACACCCCGACCAATCCCGCGGCAATCAACGCAAACGATACCGGCAGGCGATAGCGCAGGAAAAAGCCGATCTGAAAGGCAAAGCCGATCACGGCTACGAACACCAGCACATTCATCGACCGCTGACCAAAATCAATCACCGCATCAAGATCAGACAACTGGCCTGTCGATCCAGCAAACGACATATAAAGCGCAACCGCATAGATCATCAGCGTCGCACCAAGGGCGGCCATGATGGCGATCGAGGGCAGGGATGCCTTGAGCTTGCCAGCGATATATTCGGCCAGCGCGACATAGGCGATCATCGCCAGTGGCGGTGCAATCCAGAAGGCCGAACCATTGGCAAGCAGCCCCCACAGCACGAACCAACCGATGGTCAGGGCAGCAATGCCAAGGGCAATGAAGATGTCATTCATGCCACGAAACAGGGTGAACTTTTCTGTTTCAGGCGATTCATCTGATTGTTGGGCCAGATACCCCTCAAGGCGGGCAAAGGCCTCTTCGCTCAGCACGCCAGCCGATACCGCATTTCGGATATCGGCAAGGGTGAATTGATTGTTTTTCACGGTGGCTCCGGATTGTTTTGAAGAGCTGATTTTCATTTTATCTGCACGTGTCCAAGCGCTCAGTGATACACGGCAATCGGCCGGTTTTCAATTTTCGGCATTCTATTTTGCCATCTGTTAAGCGCGGAATAAGACATCAACGGGGCAACAAACAGGGCGATTAACCCGATTACAATGTTTGGGTAATAAGTTAGTGAACTGACTTATATTGTTTGAGGTATCCATGCCCACCAAGCTGAGTTCCGAGCAAAAGCGACAAAAGCTTGCCCGTGCGGCGATGAATGTGATCTGGCGCGACGGGTATCACGCTGCCACCATTCAGGCCGTCGCGAACGAGGCCGGGTTACCCGCAGGCGGGGTGTTTTACCGCTTTCCCAAGAAACATGATCTGGCCTTGGCGGCACTTGAAACCATGGAAGGGGAATTCGTCCCGCTTCTCGAAAGCATAAGCACTTCCCGCTCGGTGGCGGACAGGCTGGCAAAGTTCTTTGATTATCTTGATGCGATGACGCCCAGGCGTGTGAGTCATGGCTGTCCGTTGGCCAGACTGATGATTGATCTTCCGGCTGATGATGATTTCATCCCGTCGCGCAAAACCGGGCAGGCAGTGTTTGACGCCCTGATCAACTGGGTTGCCGATCAACTGGAACAGGGCGGTGTCGCCCCTGCGACTGCCCGTAAAACCGGGCGTCAGGTGATCCTGCGCTGGCAGGGGGCGATCATTCTTGCCCATAGCATGGCGGACCGGACCATTCTGGATGATGAAATCAACGATCTGCGTGTGCTGACCCGTGATCTTATTGGCTGATCAGGGACTTTTTGTGTGGTGACAGCCGCTGCCATTATTTACGCATTTTCTAATGATGAATTAGGCGCTTGGCGCCGCATGCGGATGTGTATCGCATTTAGTCCCGCAAGCTTTTACCAGTAAAGGACATGGGCAATGACAAAGATGAAACTCGTGCTGGTCGCGATGATGACAATGGTGTTGTCAGCCTGTGCGTCGGGGCCACGCATCTATACCGATGCGGATCCGGCAGCCGATTTCGGACAGTTCAGAACATTCGCCTTTGTCGAAGGTGCCGGTAAGGATGCCGAGGCACAATACCAGACCCTGTCGGGTCAGCGGATCGAGGATGCGATCAATCAGGCGATGGTGTCGCGCGGCTATCAGCTTGATATCCATGCACCCGATCTTTTGATCAATTTCCATCTCAATACCGCGGAAAAGATGCGATCATCCCCGCCGGTTCGCGTGGGCGGGTATTATGGATATCGCAGCGGCGTATATGTCGGCTGGCCGGGCTATGTTGAACCGGGCTATGTCGATAGCTATACCGAAGGCACGCTGAGCATTGATCTGGTTGATCGCCGGACACGTCAGATGGTGTGGGAAGGCACAGCCGTCTCGCGCGTCACCAGTGCAGTGCGCGAAGCCCCGAATGAAACGGTGCGCGCCGCGGTGGCGTCGATCTTTGCCCAATATCCCTATGTCGCGGGTAACAGTGTTCCCAGAGCTTTGGCGCAGTAAAAGACAATACGCCCTAAAACAAAAACGGCCCGGAGATCCGGGCCGTTGGTTTTTGCGATCTTTAATGCGTGAAATCAGTCAGCACTGGCGGCAACAAACGACATATAAAGTTCCTGGGCGCGGCGCGTGATCGGGCCGGGTTGCAGGTTGCGCTCGTCCAGTTTGACGCAGGGCGCGACTTTATAATAGTTGCCGGTGCCAAAAATTTCGTCAGCGGCTTCGAGCTCTTCGTATTTGCAGGTCTTTTCCACGACATCGACGCCATCTTCACGCAGCAGCTTGATCACGCGCTGGCGGGTCAAACCGTTCAGGAACGTGCCATTGATCGCAGGTGTGTAAACCGTGCCATCCTTGGCAAAGAACAGGTTGGCATAGGAAAACTCGGCAACATTGCCAATCGGGTCAAGCATCACGCCGGTGTCAAAGCCCGAACTGGTGGCTTCGCTCACGGCACGGCCGACATTGGGATACAGGCAGGATGCCTTGGCCTCGGTCGGGGCACTTTCGGGTGACGGGCGGCGGAAGCTTGACTTCCGCGCACTGAAACCGGTCTGGACGGCTTCGGGCATTTCGGTGACCGAGATGCACAGAACAAACTGCGCGCTTTCCGGGGTGGGGGCGATAAATCCTTCGCCGCCAAACACGATCGGCTTGATATAAAGGGCCAGTTTCGGGTCGAACTTCTGAACGCCTTCCTTGACCAGGGCGACGATTTCCTCGGTCGTGATGGCGGGCGTCATGCCCATCAGTTCGGCCGAGCGGATCACGCGTGCGCAATGCGGATACAGATCGGGCATTTTGCCATTCATGCGGCGCGCACCGTCAAACACGGTCGAGGCCATCCACACACCATGGGTTTGCGGGCCCATGATATTGGGGTTACCTTCGTGCCATTCGCCCTGATACCAGGTCCAGGTGGTGGCGGTGCTGTCGGTGGCGGCGTGACCCATGAATATGCTCCTGATTGTGTGCCTGTGGGGCGGCTGTTCAAACGGGGCATAGCATAGGATTTTTGCCCAAGCTTGGTCAAAGGAAACATCGCGGGTTTGAATGCCTTTGAAATGTCATGAAATCCGGGGTCAAAACTCATTCATATAATCGTCCCGGTCTCCCGGATTTGTGCGGATATGCGAAGCAAAGTCGCAGGAAGATATGCATCTTTCAAGATTTTGCGACAAAATAGCCCGTGCAAATCCGGGTGATCCGAAGGACAACTGCTATGAGAGAAAGCCTCTGCGTCAAATCCCTTGACCGGGGATCACCCCGCTCTGCGGGCTTTTCCTTGCTTTTTCTCTCATATCAGTTGCCGGGACGGTTATGTGAATGAGTTTTGACCCCAGCAACCAGTTATGCGATAGATTTTTCTATAGATACTTGATTTTGAGGCGCTTTCTGGCGCGATGCGAAGATGATGACCGCGAATTTAAAAGGAACAAGACATGGGTGATGACGTCAAACTTGATCTCGAAGCACGGTTTGAGCATGCCCGTGATGTGATCCGCGAAGCCGGAAAGCGGGCAATGGCGTATTTCGATGGCTCGGCCGGCGATCTGGAGGTCGAGGCCAAGGAAAACCCGCTTGATATGGTCAGTATCGCCGACAAGAATGTCGAGGCGATCATTCGCGACCAGATCGCCGATAGCTTCCCCGAAGATGGCTTTCTGGGCGAGGAAATGGGCATCGAGAAGGGCGACAATGATTGCCTGTGGGTGATTGATCCGATTGATGGCACGGCATGCTTTGTCAATCAGATGCCAAGCTGGTGCATATCCGTTGCCCTTGTCGTCGCCGGTAAAATCGAGCTTGCCCTGATTTATCAGCCATGCGGCAATGAATTGTTCACTGCCAAGCGTGGCAAGGGTGCATTTGTCAATGGCGAACCGATCACGGCCAGCGATGCCAAAACCGTTGGCGACGGGGTGATGGGCCTTGGTATGTCCCATCGCACCACAAGTGATGCGATTACGCCCTTTATTACGGACCTTCTTGATCGCGAAGGTATCTTTATGCGCAATGGGTCCGGCGCACTTTCGATGGCCTATGCTGCCGCCGGGCGTCTGATTGGCTATTATGAACCGCATATCAATCCGTGGGATTGCATGGCGGGCATCCTGTTGATGACGGAGGCCGGCGGTTGGGCCAATGATTATCTGGGCGTACCCGATGCACTTGAAAATGGCGCCCCGATCCTGACGGCGGGTCCGAATGTGGCCGAGGAACTCAAATCAATGACCGGTATCACGCGCTAAGGTCGCCCTGTCTGGGGCCTGATCCTAGGTATCTGCCGTATCGTTTTGCTGCTGCCGGGCACTCAGCTTACGCGAAGCAAGGCGGGCAAGTTCGGTGTTGATCATCTCGATATCGAGCGGCTTGGTGCAATAGGCGTCAAAGCCGGTTTCGTGGAATGATTCAAGATTGTCGTTCGAAATATCGGCTGTCAGGGCAAGGATCGGAATGGTCGCCTTGACCGGGTCTTCGAACTTGCGGATTTGGCGGGTGGCCTCGATGCCATCAAGAACCGGCATATGCAAATCCATCAGAACCGCATCAAAATCGGTGCTGGCCAGAATATCCAGCGCAATCTGGCCATCGGCTGCGGGGGTAATGGTATGGCCCTGCTGTTCAAGCAGTTTCTGGGCAAGGATCCGGTTGATTTCGATATCCTCGACCAAAAGCAGGTTCCAGCTTCCGGGACTGGATGTTTCTGCCGTGTCGGTTGATGCCTGTTCAGGGGGATGGGCGTTCCCCTCATGTTCTGTGAGGGCAGGTTCACTGCTGCGCTTCAGGGTCAGATCAAACCAGAAATGACTGCCGCGGCCTTCCTGACTTTCCACTTCGATCTTGCCGCCCATGGCCTGTACCATGCGCTGACAGATGGTCAAACCAAGCCCCGTGCCGCCATAGCGCCGGGTTGTGGTTGTGTCGGCCTGTGTGAACGCGTCGAAAATGGTGTCCAGTTTGTTGCCGGCAATACCAATGCCTTCATCGCGTACAGCAATGCGGAAGGACACCGTGTCATCGGTGATTTCAAGCGGCTCGGCAATGAGTTGGATATTGCCATATTTGGTGAACTTGATCGCGTTGGACAGCAGATTTGTCAGGACCTGTTTGAGGCGGACCGGGTCCCCCATCACATAGCGCGGTAGGTCAGGTTCAATTTTCAGTTCCAGCGTATTTTCCCGTGCGCGCGCCGGGACCAGCATCATCGATACCACTTCCTCGCACAGTTGGTGCAGATCAAGCGGGGCTTCTTCAAGCACGAGCTTGCCCGCCTCGATCTTGGAAATGTCGAGGATATCACCAATCAGCGACAGCACATGGCGTCCTGCCCCGCGAATGGTCGACAGATAACTGCGCAGGGTTTCAGGCTGCACATCGTGATCCAGACTGTCACTGGCCAGTTGGGTATAGCCAAGGATAGATGTCATTGGTGATCGGAATTCGTGGCTCATATGCGCAATGAATTCCGATTTCGCACGATCCGCTTGTTGCGCCTGATTCATGGCGTTTTCGGCGGCCGCACGGGCATCTTCAAGTTCGCGGGTCCGGGTCGTAACCAGATCAACAATGTGCTTTTCGGTGCGATTAAGCGACCGCAGATAAATCAGAAGCAGGATGGTAATCATGCTGCCAAAGACGAAAATCGCCCATGGTTGCCAGTATATCAGCGAATTAAAGCCACCCTGGTGGCGATGCAAAACAACGATCCAGTCCCGATAGCCAAAGGTGAAATTTGATACATTGGGGTTAAAGGGGATTGCGCGTTCGGCGTTTATATCCTCAAGGGCATGCTCAGCATCATGCGAGCTATGGAACAGCAATCCCTCTTTGCCCGATATCTTGGCATCTGTCAGATAAAGCCCGTAATCCACCGGAATACGTGCGACACGGGCCGCACGCGTGATCATATCGGTGATCCGCAACACCCCGACCGCAATGCCCAGCGGCGGACCGGCGGGGTCGCGATGGTTTTTTACGGCCAGAAAGGCAAGCGATGACACAAGCGGTCCATCGGTTTGTACTGAGGGAAGCGGCTGGGTCAACGTGACATTGTTGGTCGTGAGCGCGGTTTCAAGCGCACGTCTGCGCGCCGGTTCGCTGGCAAGGTCAAAGCCGATCCGTTGTTCGTTGCCCGATCGGGGAAACACATAAAAGACCGGGAAGTAACTGTCGCGTTCCTCGGAAATGCGCGAACCGCCATCAATAATTTCGCGGATCTCGAAATTTTCAACACCGCGCAGTTCGGCGGTTTCTTCAACCAGGGCACGGGCGCGTCGTTCAACATAGGGTGCCCATTCAAGGGCGGAAACACCAGGCCGCCGGTTGATCCATGGGGCCACCATGGCATCGAATGTGGTGGCCGAAACGCTGCCATGGACATCAAACAATGTGCGTACCGCGATCAACGCATCGGTCGCACGACCAAGTTCTTCACGCAGTGATGCTTCAAATGCCAGGCGGTATTGCTCGGTCGCAAGCCGGTCGGCCTCGTCAAGCTGGTTATGGGTGTACCAGGCTGCAAACCCCGATACCCCAAAGCCGATAATCCCGATGAAAACAGCAAGTGCACGGCGCAGACGGTGGACGTCGTCAGACAAGCTGCCGTCACGCGCACGCATTGTTACCAGACTGATGCGTTCCAGCACGACCGCAAGCAGCAAGGCACCGATGGAACTGGCAATGATATAGCCAAACAGACTGTCGATGCCGGTCCGCAGATCCGTGCCGACAAAGGTCGTGTTGCCAAGGGCGGCAAGGGTGATGATATCCGCCGCAATCAGGGCATTGGTGACGACCGCACCCAGGAAGCCATAGCGGATCGTGCCCCAGATGACGCAGGGCAGTGTGACGAAAATCAACAGAAATTCCGGCCGCGCCGAAAGCGGGGTGGTCTGCACTGCAGATGCCAGAACCACACAGGCAACCCCGATGAAAAGCAACTCGCCATGATGGAGCAACGGGCGCGGTTTGATCCGCCAGTTCAAAAGGCGCAAGACCAGCGGCCCGACAACAAGCACACCGACAACATCCCCCTTGAACCAGCCAAGCCACAGCATTTCAAATTGTTCAAAATTGCCGACGTCAAAGATACTGACGTTCAAAGCACCGAGCGTGGCCGCAAGGATCGGCCCCAAAACGCCACCCGCTACAAGATAAACCGCGATATCGCGCAGGCGGGTAAACGGATAAGGTTGTGCAAAGCGCGCAATCAGAAGGGCAGGCACCAGCGCGGCAATGGTGGTGCCCATTGCAACGAAAATCATCGCGCCAATCGTATGGGCGATAATGGTATTGAGCAGGAAGGCCGCGATATACACGGCCGGGAAATACCGCCAGCCCCAAAAGATCAAGGCCGCCAGAATGATACCGGCAGGGGGCCAGATCAGCGTGACATCGGTGCCGAAATACGGCATGTGAATGCTGGCATAGCCCGTGACGACATAGGCAAGGATAATCACCAGATAACGCACAATATGATGGCGTTGCAGCGTCAAACGATTCTTCCTTTTCCCATCAGGTGCCGGTCAGTTTTTTTTGGGGTGCATCTAATGTAATGTGTCGGGTGGCAGATTTGAATAGAGCAATCATCGAATAAGGGCGAAAGGCCAAAGGTTTATCCAAGGATTTACTGGCTGCACCAAAGGACACGCGCAACCCAGTCAATTTCTTCGGCCGGGATGAAGCGGTCTTCAAAATCCGGATTAAAGGATTTCAGTTCCACGCCAAGCGCGCCGCGCCGGACAAGCTCCTTGGCCATGACTTCGCCTTCATTGGTTTTGACAACCACGCGGTCCTTGGGGCGGATGTTTGAGGCCGGGCTTACGATGATCAGATCCCCATCGCGAAATACCGGCGCCATTGACTCACCCGATATCCGCAACCCATAGGCGGTCGGATCGTGAAGCGCTGGAAAGGTGATGTCTTCCCATGATCCGCCAACCGGATAGCCGGCATCATCAAAAAATCCGCGATTGCCAGCCTGGGCAAAGCCGATCACGGGAATGCGCCCGGCACCATTGCCATCAACCAGTTCGGAAAATTCCCGGAAACTGACATCGGTCACCGACAGCACCTTGGAAATGCTTTCGGTCGACGGCCAGCGGGCCTTGCCTTGCGCAGTGGTGCGTTTGGACCGGTTGAACGTCGTCGGGTCAAGTTGCGCCAGTCGCGCCAGTCCCGATGGCGTCAGGCCATGGTCCTCGGCGATCTGGTCAAGGGCGGCCCAAATCTGCTGATGTCTGATCATGGCGCATCCTAGCAGGGCGGATGGGAGTTAATAAAGAAGGAATTAATTCCTTCTTCTTGGGGAGTCGAAGCGATGGACAAATTCCTGCCCTGCTGTCTGGGACGGTTCGCAACCGTGCTTTTCGGTGGGCACACGTGATTGTTCTCGATTCTTGTCGGATGGCTACCAGCCTGAACTGCAAAATAATCGATGTATGTCAGCATCTTACTCATCATCAGCTAAGATAATTTTGCCGTGGTGAAGCATTTACCCAACTTTTGAATAGGAAATTAATCCTTTACAATGAGAACAAAAAGGGATTATAGCTTGCATATCAACACCGGAATTGCATCTGGAAATAGGCCACGCTTTTCAAAGGCTGGCTGATTAGGCGGCCAAAGGTCGCTGATATGCGTGGGCGGAAAACCGCCCTTGGGGACATCACAAACCATTCATCGCACCGGCGTGCATTGCAAAATGCGCGGGCGGGATTACTGTATCCTTTTCAATGGTTTGGCGCGGTGAATGGCGGTTTGCAGGTCCGGTGGGATGAACAGGCATTATCCAGCAGGAGGGCGACGTGACCGAACAAAGACTTTTTCCCAAACCACTCTCTGCGCGTGACATCACACCCTTTTCCAGTGCCCGGCAGGCATGGTTCTGGTTCGTGCGGTGTCAAACCGCCCGGATCGAAGGCGCACGCGTGGTGGCCGATGCGGGCGAGGTGGTCCGTCCGTGCGATCCCGACGATGTCTATAACGCGGTGATGCGCCTTAAGAAGGGCGGTGTTCTGAATGACCGGCATTTGCAGGTTCTGGAATATTTCGGGCTCGTCGAACGCGAACCCGACCCCCGTGATCCGCGCGAAAAGGGCAAGGGGGATTTGTGGCAACACGCCATGGCAGCCCTTGAAAACGCACTGATCACACGCGGCATCGTCAAACGCGGGCAAGATGAAAGCTTTCACCATGAGGACGGCGTTGTTGAACTGGGTGGGGATTTGTCGCCATGCACGATGTGATGACCACAGATGTTGCCCGATCAGACGTTGCTGAAATGGCCGATAACTGGGCCAGTCAGTCCGTTTCCGGGCGCGAGGTTTCGGTGCTGGTCGTCTTTGCCGATGCACCGGAAAAACGGTTGCTGCGTATTCTGAAACCGGGCTTTCGGCATTGCTTCGTGCTGGTATCCGGGGTGCGGGCCGGGGAATGGATCTGCCTTGATCCGCAAAGCCATCGGGTGCGGTGTGAAAGCTGGTGCTATTCACCGATCTTTGATCCGGCGGCCTATTATCGCGGCCTTGGCTATCATTGTATCTGGGCGTCTTATCCGGCCTCCATCACGCGGAAGGTACGGTTTGGCCCGATGAGCTGTGTCGAGCTGGTCAAGCGGTTGCTGGGCATTTCAAGTCTTTGGGTCATCACCCCCTGGCAGCTTTATCGCCATCTGCAAAACGGGATTGAAACGGATCAAATCGGGGATGTGTATTTTTCTGAAAAATGTTCTTGATTTGTTCTTTTTAATGTGGCATAACAAACAAATCAACGCCACAGATGCGCCCGCAGGGTTCCGACCCTTGCGGGCGTTTTTGCGTTTGGGGGATCGGGAGGAAAAGCGATGGGCAGTTTGTTTTCGACACCAAAACCGGCCGCCGTCAGTGCACCAGTCGCACGCCAAAAAGTCACCAATGCTGATGACGACACCAGTGCCGAAGACGTCGCGCGTACTGCCCGGACCGAGGCATTGGAACGCCGCCGCTATGGGCGCGCCAGCCTGATCGGAACAAGTTATCGCGGGCTTTTAAGTGACCGCATCGCCAAGGCGGGCGGTGGCAAAAACCTGTTGGGGGAATAGGCATGGCGAAATCGCAAAAGCTTGGGCAGCAGTCCGAGCTTGAAGACATGGCAAACGCCCAGGCCAATGTTGGGGCCAATGTCGCACAGCTGCGCGCCCGTTTTCAAAAGGCGATGGAACGTCGGCGCAACTGGCTGAGCCATTGGCAGGATTGCTATGAATTTGCCCTGCCACAACGCAATGCCGCCAGCAACCAGACGAGTGGGGGCAAACGCCTTGATCGGGTCTTTGACGCAACCGCATCCGATGCGGTCGAACAGCTTGCCGCCAGCCTGATGGCCGAAATCACCCCGCCCGGTGGCGGCTGGTTTGAGCTGGAACCGGGCGGCAATGTTGCCAATGCAGACCGGCAGGCTTTGACAGAGCAGCTTGGTCGGGCTGTCAGGATTTTGCAGGGGCATTTTGATCGTTCCAATTTCGCGGTTGAAATGCATCAGGCGTTTCTGGATCTGGTCACCGCCGGAACAGCCTGTTTGCGGTTGGAAAAGGCGGATTTGCACAGCCCGTCTGCCTTGCGTTTTACCGCAGTACCCTTGCGCGATCTGGCGTTTGAAGAACGATCTGATGGCAAGATGGATGCGGTGTTTCGCAAACTGTCGCTCACCCGCGATGAAATCACCGCCACCTGGCCCGATGCCAAGGGTTTTGCCGATCATCAGGACGACAAGGACGCGCCCAAGCGCATCGCCGTGATCGAGGCCGTCCTGCCCGCAACCGATCGCAAAACCGGTTATGAGCTGTGTGTCTTTCGCGAAGACGGCGATGGCCATTCAGGCGATCTGATCTATCGCGACTGGTTTGATGTGTCGCCCTATATCGCCTTTCGCTGGATGAAGGCGCCTGGCGAGATTTATGGCAGATCGCCTGTGATGAAGGCACTGCCCGATATCAAGACCGCCAACAAGGTGGTTGAGTTGGTTCTGAAAAACGCCTCCATCGCCGTCACCGGCATCTGGCAGGCTGATGATGACGGGGTGCTGAACCCGGCGACCATTCGGCTGGTGCCGGGCAGTATCATTCCCAAGGCGGTAGGCTCGGCCGGGTTAAAACCGCTTGAGGCCCCCGGTCGGTTTGATGTGTCTGATCTTGTGCTGTCTGATTTGCGCGATCGCATTCGGCGGTGTTTGCTGGCTGATCGCTTGGGCCAGACCGATCAACCGGGTATGACCGCGACCGAGGTGCTTGAGCGGGCTTCGGAAAATGCACGGCTTTTGGGGGCTACCTATGGCCGGTTGCAGGCGGAATTGCTCTATCCGCTGATCCGGCGCGCGCTTTATATCCTTGCCCAAACCGGCGAACTTCCCGACATCCCGCTCGATGGCGATGTTGTCGTGCTGCGTCACGCGGCCCCCTTGGCGCAATTGCCCAAACGCGTACAGGCGGGACAGGCGTTGGATTGGCTGTCGCGGATTGCGGGCCTTGGGCCGGAAGCGCTGGCCGAGGTCGATCTGCCGGTCATGGTCCGCTGGCTTGCCGATCAGTTCGGTGTGCCCGACCATCTGTTGCGCCCCAGCCTGCCGCCTGAAATTGCGGAGGTGATGTGATGACGGACAATGGATGGGACTGGTTTGAGGCCGAAAACGAAAGCCTTTCAGACGGCAGTGCGGATCATTGGCAGGCCTGTTTTGACAGTGACGCCGGGGCAAAGGTTCTGGCCGATCTCGAACGTCATTTCCTGCACGCGGCGCTTGGCCCGGATGCCAGTGACAAGGCGATCTGGATGCGCGAGGGCAAGCGTGCACTGGTGCTTCAGATCAAGCGGCTGGCAGGTAGCGCAAAGGAAGACTGAGCCGCACGCTTAGAACAGCAAACGACCTTTCAGAAAACTGGAGTGTCCGCATGACAACCGAACCTGATCTTCTTTCGCCGGAAGCCGAAGCACCTGAGGTGCCGGAAGCATCGGAAACACCCGAAACACCCGGTGCCATCAGCGAGGAACCGGAAGCCGAGGTTGATGCCGCAGCCCTTGCCGATTTGGTGCCCGACGCGCCAGATGCCTACGCCATCGAACTTACGGAGGGCATCGGCGAGATTGATGCCGATCTGAATAAGCGCCTGCACGAGGCAGGCTTTAGCAACGCGCAGGCGCAGCTGGTCTATGATCTGGCCGGGGAGGTCCTGTCACCCCTGCTGGGTGATATCAATCAGGCCGCACAGCGCGCGACCGACCGTGCCGCCTTGGCGGCCGAATTTGGCGGGGCAGAAAACTGGAAGAAGTTGGCCCCGAAAATTGAAAGCTGGGGCAAGGCCAACTTGCCCGACGCCGCCTTTGAAACCCTGTGTCAGAGTGCCGATGGCGTGCGTGCCATGCATCGCATGATGGGGCAAAACGATGAGGCGGCACTTGGCAAAGCCGATGGCGGATCAGGTAGTGGGGATTTGCGGTCTGACATCCGTCGCAAGATGAATGATCCGCGCTATTGGCGGGATCGTGATCCGGCGCTTGTCGCCGAGGTGCAGGCGGATTTTGCCCGCCTGTCACAAAGCTGAACTGGCTTAGGCATCTCGCCCTAAAACAGCTTGTCAGCCCGGTCGATGACCGCGTTGACATAATCGGGTATCGGGGTCAGCGGCAAAAGGAAATAACCCGCTACCCCAAGCCCGATCAGGCTGAACACCAGCAAAACCGACTTCTTCACGGCAGACACTCTTTTTCTTGTTTGAAACGCACAGATAAGCCCTTCGGGTGCAACAGGTCTGGGCAAATCCGCGACGTGTCCCAACGTGAGACAGCACGGTTAAACCATCAAACCATGACCGGAAAATGACCGGGTTTTGGGGCAATTGTGGCAGTGACCTTGATCGGGCCCGCAATTGAACCCCGGCGGCTGCCTGCAATCACGACAAAATCATATCTGAAACAAGGGGATCGTAATCGATGACAACCACGATTGATCAAAGCTTCATCGACCATTTTCAGGCCGATGTGCATCAGGCCTATCAACGCATGGGATCAAAGCTCCGCAACACAGTGCGGGTGAAAAACGCGATCAAGGGCGCGACCACGGTTTTCCAGAAAGTCGGCAAGGGGACCGCCACCACCAAGGCGCGTCATGGCAAGGTGCCGGTGATGAATGTCGATCACGAGGCGGTGCGCTGTGACCTGCGCGATTATTACGCCGGTGACTGGGTCGATGCGCTTGATGAACTTAAAATCAACCATGATGAAAAGATGGTTTTGGCCAATGCCGGGGCCTATGCACTTGGCCGCAAGACCGACGAGCTGATCATTAATGCGCTGGTCGGGGCCGAGGATGTCGTGCCCGATAATACCGAGGGGATGACCCTTGATAAGGTGATGATGGCGTTCGAGGGCCTTGGCGACCGGGACGTTCCCGATGACGGGCAGCGCTATGCGATCGTTGGCTGGAAACAGTGGTCGGAGCTGCTTCTTATCGATGAGTTTTCTCGATCTGATTATATCGGCGATGACGATTTGCCGTGGAAGGGCACACAGGCCAAACGCTGGCTCGGCACGCTCTGGATGCCCCATTCCGGCCTTCCGGTCGCAAGCGGCATTCGCTCCTGCTTCTGGTATCACCGCACAGCCATTGGTCATGCAATCGGCTCCGAGGTCCAGTCCGATATCACCTGGCACGGCGATCACGCTGCCCACTTTGTCAATAACTCCATGAGCCAGGGCGCGACGCTCATTGATGGCGATGGCGTGGTGTGTTTGCAGGCACAGGAATAACCCCCTGATCCGACTTTTCCCGAACCAAGGAGACCCAAATGGCAGAAGGTTTCAAAGCCAGAAACCTCAGTGTTCTGGCCTACGCCAACGGCTTTACGCTGTGGCACTACATCACCCCGGACGTCGCCGCCGACGTCGATACCGCCGACTATTTTGCTGATGCGCGCGACATGCTGCGCGTCGGTGATTTCATCATCGCCAACACCAACCGCGATGCGACCCTGTCCGGTGGCCTGTTTGTTGTCGCCAGTTCCGGTGCGGGTGGTGTTGATGTGCGTGACATGACGGCGGTCGGCACCTCAAACACCGACTGATCTGGACTGACCTTTCTCATCCTCCCTCAACCTCGCCCCGGTGAATGATGTTGCCGGGGTTTCTTTTCTCCGAAACAAGGAACGCTTTATGGATCAAACGGTTAAATTTTGTTCGGATGTCAATATTGCGCAGTTCGCAGCTTTCGCGGGTTACTTTGCGATCAACGGACAAATTTCGGCAGCGAGCGCCAACACGCTGAACATTCCCGAATGTCTGGTCAATATTGGTGGGAATGGTCACGGTTATTTTCTGGATACCCAGTCTGATTGGTCGATTGTTGACCCAACCCATCATGACGGTTCGCTGACTACCTTGGCCCTTGGTGATGATATCAGTCTGTTTGCGGTTGATGCAGATGAAGGAACGTCAGAAGCCAAATTGATTGCCACTAAGAATGTTGCTTTCCCTGATGGGTATGACGCCACCAACAGTCGCAAAATCGGCGGGTTCCACTACGGCCGGGTGCGCCCGGTCGCCAATCGATATGATTTGTCATACATGCCGACGGTGCAGATAGTCCCCAACAGTGTCTGGGATTTGAAACATCGCCCAACTTGTGATCCGACAGGCATGGTCGAAATCGTCCCCGGCGGGTTCTGGGCCGATATCTACCTGAACTCCGAGGGCACCGGCACTTGGCCGGAAAATGTACCCGTCAGTCGCTATGGTGTAACCCCGATCAAGGATGATGTGTATGCCCGTACCGACTTCCACCTGCTTGTGCGCAATGCGGGCAAGCGCCTGCCGACCGTTGAAGAATTCCTGACTTATGCAGAGGGTGCGCCAGCTGGCCAGGATGGCAACAATACCTATGCTTGGTCGGCGACCTCCAATACCGGGCCGACAACCACTGGTGATGTCGAGAAATCGGTATCCATGTTCAATGTGGTAGATGCGGTAGGGAACCTCTGGGATTGGCTTGATGGCCACTTCGACCTTGGCGGAAACAACTACAATCAGGATTTCTCCGTGGTCAATGTGGGTCAGGATTCTTCCGCACCGCGAGGTAGTGTTAATCACGTTGCTTGGCGATGCTTCATTGGTGGCGGGGTGTTCTATGACGGTGCGCATTGCGGCTCTCGTTACATCCACTCGGGCGCGGCTCCGTGGGAAGCAAATAGCGTTGTCGGGCTGCGCGGCATCTGCGACGCCCTTTAGAAATCAAAACTTCTGATAAAGACCTGAAAGGTTTTTCTCCCCGGTGACATTCGCTGCCGGGGTTTCTTTTCTCGCCTGAAAAAAGGATTGCCCATGTGTAACTGCAACAAGATTACGATCTGCACAGAATTTGACGCCGCCCAGATTGCTGGCCTGCAGGTGCCGATTGCCTCCATCCATGCCTTTGCCACTCAGACAGTACCGGACGGCTATCTCAGCTGTGATGGTTCTGCGGTCTCCCGTGTGGAATATGCCGACCTGTTTGCCGCACTCGGCACTGTCTGGGGCGAAGGTGACGGCAGTACGACCTTCAATATTCCTGATCTGCGCGGAGAGTTTCTGCGCGGCTTTGATGCCGGGCGTGGTGTGGACGACGAGCGGGTGTTTGCATCGGCGCAGCTTGATCAGATGCAACGTATTACCGGTCAGACCGATACGACTTATGCCGCGCTCAATCGCAATTTTGCGAATGGAGCTCTTGCGGGTACCTCCGGCGTCGGTGGTGCGAGCGAGACATCAACTGAGTATGGTATCTTTCGCCCGGCGGGACTTCTGAACTTTGATAGCGCCA
The DNA here is from genome assembly GCF_011806525.1 of Thalassospira sp. HF15. Classification (GTDB taxonomy): domain Bacteria; phylum Pseudomonadota; class Alphaproteobacteria; order Rhodospirillales; family Thalassospiraceae; genus Thalassospira. The sequence continues at coordinate 218,744 of NZ_JAAVKI010000006.1, forward strand.
ATAGCCCGGGATCGCGAACTGGCGATGAAACCCGCCCGCGCAACGTCGCTGTGACTTACGCGATCAAGGCGTCCCAGCCTGCGGCAGCCTGACGCCGATCCCTTCACCAAATCACGTCTTTCCCTCGCCCCCGGCAACATGTGTTGCCGGGGTTTTCTTTTATCAAACCAAGGAGACTGCCCATGCAGGGTTCAACCGCAGTGGAATGTGAAGTTCTGAACGTTATTCAGAGTGCAGGCATCTGGCCCGACTGCGATGACAAGACCCAGTTGCTTCAAGCCATCGAAACGCTGATTGCTGGCGGTGGCTCTGGCGGCGGTGGTGTTATCGCGGGCAGTGAAATCGGTTCGGTTTCGGCGTTCGCCATGCCAACCCCGCCGACCGGCTGGCTGGTCTGTGATGGTTCGGCTATCTCGCGCACCGAATATGCCGATCTGTTTGCGACCATCGGCACACTTTGGGGGGACGGTGACGGCTCTACCACGTTTAACCTACCGCAACTCTACGATTTTCTGAGGGGCTACAATGCAAGTTCTGGTCTTGCTGTTGGTACATGGCAGGACGATGCAATCAAAGCTCACAGCCATATTGTCACCGCAGGAGCTTCTAGCGACGTCGGTCTCGGCGCAATCGTTGGTGGCGCTGAGAACTCCGTTGAAGCGAGTGTGAATACATCAGAAGTTGGCGGATCGGAGACAGTTCCAAAACACAATGTGGTCTTGTTTGCGATCAAGGCGTTTTATCCGTCGGCGTCGTAACTCTGGCGAACGACAACCTTGCGGAGCCCGGTTTTCCGGGCTCCGTTTTCTTTTGGGGGGGACGTAATGGCATTAAGTGATGTCGCGCTGTGTGCACGCGCATTGGTGATGATCGGGGCGGCGCCGATTTCGTCTTTTGAGGAAGACGTTGCCGAGGCCGAGATTGCCCGGATGCTGTATCCCACCGTGCGCGACGGGATGCTGGCGGGCTATCCGTGGCGGTTTGCCGGGCGGGGGGCCTGGTTATCGCGCTTGGCGGATGAGGATGTGTCGGTCTCGCCCAAGGATGGCAGTGCACTGTTTGCCTTGCCGCGCGATTTTATCCGCTTGCTGTCGCTTGAACATGAGGGCGGCAAGATTGCCCAGTTCGAGTTGCGTGATCAGGCGATCAAGGTCGCCGGTGAAAGTGCCTATTTGGCCTATGTCGCGCGGTTGCCTGAGGGCAGTTTCCCCGCCTGGTTTGATTTGGCATTGATGGCGCGATTGGCAGCCGAATTTTGCCTGCCGCTGACTGAAAGCAGTACGCGGGCGGAGTACCTGTTCAAGCGGGCTGAAGACCAGTTGCGCGAAGCAAGGTTAGCTGATGCGCAGCAATCCACCCCGCATGCGATTGATGATTTTTCCCTGATTTCTGCAAGGAACTGAGCCCATGGCCCGCCGCGTTCTGGAGAAAAACACATTTTCGACCGGTGAACTGGCCCCGGAATTGTGGGGCCGATCAGATCTGAGCGCCTATGCCAATGGCGCGGCACGGCTGCGCAATGTGTTTATCGAGCCATCGGGCGGTGTGCGCCGCCGTCCCGGCATTCGATTGATTGACGAATTGCCGGGGCCAACGCGTTTGATCCAGTTCGAGTTTAATACCGAGCAGACCTATTTGCTGGCCTTTGGCGACAAACGTGCGCTGGTGTTTGAAGACGGGGTGGCAACGATCCGGTTTGAAAACACCTTTGGTACGGAGCATCATGATCTTCTGAACTGGACGCAAAGTGCCGATACGCTTTTGGTGGTTCATCCCGATGCCGCGCCGGTGCGGATCACGCGCACTGCCGATGGCAGCTGGCAAACCAGCCTGTGGGCCTGGCGCGAAACCAATTTCAAAACCAGCCAGCCCTATTACAAGTTCGTTCAACCCGCCGCCACCCTGACCCCGTCGGGCACCAGCGGGACGGTCCAGCTCATCGCCAATGTGGATTTGTTTGTGCCGGAGCATGTCGGCACCCTGTGGCGGATTCAGGGGATTGAGGGTGAAATCACCAGTGTGGGTGATGCCCGCACCGCCGAGATCGCGCTGAAACAGGCCCTGCCCAATGCCAATGCCACTGTCGATTTTGTCGAGCAGGCCTTTTCCGATGTGCGCGGCTGGCCACGCAGCGTGACCTTTCATCAGGACCGCCTGATCATTGGCGGATCGCGCGACCTGCCCAACCGGCTCTGGATGTCCAAGTCCGGCGATCTGTTTAATTTTGAGCTGGGCGAGGGACTGGATGACGAGGCGATTGAATTTGCCCTTCTTGCCGATCAGGTCAATGCCATCACCGGGATTTTCGCCGGACGCCATTTGCAGGTCTTTACCAGCGGGTCGGAATGGATGGTCACAGGCGATCCCCTGACACCGGCCAATGTCCAGGTCACCCGCCAGACGCGCATTGGCAGCCAGAGCGATCGTACCGTGCCGTTGGTCAATGTTGATGGCGCAACGCTTTTTGCCGGGCGTAGCGGGCGTGAAATCCGTGAGTTCCTGTTTACCGATGTTGAGCAGGCCTATGGATCGGCCGATCTGGCGTTGCTGTCGCGTCATCTGATTGATCATCCCATCGATCAGGCCTTTGATCCGGATCGACGGCTTTTGCATGTGGTGATGAGGGACGGATCGCTTGCGACCCTGACACTGTACCGCAGTGAGGCGATTACCGCCTGGTCCTCGCAGTCGGTTGCGGGATGTCATTTTACCTCTGTCTCCGTCTCGGGCGGGGATGTTTATGTCGTGTTGGAGCGGGGCGGGCGTTATTTCCTGGGCGTGTTTGACCCGGCATGCGGCTTTGATCTTTATCGTCGCCAAACGGTTGCAGAGGGAGAACCGCCCCGCCAACATTGGGGCAATCTTGATCTGCTGGAGGGGCTTGATGTTTCCGTTTGGCAGGACGGGGTTCTGGCCCATGACATTCCGGTTGCCGGGGGCACGATCACGCTGTCTGAGAGCATCGGTGCGGTATCGGAGATCGCGGTCGGATTGCCGTTTACGCATGAAATTTATGCCCTGCCGCCGGCCGCATCGGATGGCAGCCGCCCGCATGGTGGGAATGCCGTGCGATTGGTGTCCGTGACCCTGCGTTTGCAGGAAACCGGGCAGCTTCGGGTTGATACCGGACGGGGATTGCGCGATGTCGCGCTGCCGGTGTCACCCGATGATGAACGATCGCCCGATGATAAAGATGCGCTTTATAGCGGGGATATTACGCTGCGCGCACTTGGCTGGCGGCGGGGCAGCGGGGGAAAGGTCAAAAGTGGATTATGGCGCATCGCCGGGGCATTGCCCCGGCCTTTTTTGTTGCTCGGTGCGGCCAGTGAAATGGGGGTGAATGACTGATGGGTGGATTTACATCAATCGTGCCGATGGCGGCATCGGTGCTGCAAACCGGTCAGCGTGTGGCGGCCGATCAGGCCAATACCCAAAGCCGGATCAATCAAGGCGAGGCCGCCCGCCAGGCCGATCTGGCCGAGATCGAAGCGCGTGAGCGCGAAGATGCCGCCAAACGCGAAGAAGACCTACGTCGGCGTCAGGCCACCATCCGCGCCCGGCAAGGGGCATCTGGCCTGATGGCGGGTGGATCGGGATCGGCCAGTGCGGTTCTGGCGGGCTATGAAAAAGCCGCCCGGCAGGATGCGGACCTTAGCGCCAATGCAACGGCGCGCAAGCGTACGCGCATCAATCAACAGGCCGCCTGGCGCGAAAAGTCGCTTTTGCGATCCACAGAGGATGACACGGTTGCGCGCCTCAATGCTTGGTTTTCCAAGCGTGACGGCTGGGGCTGAATTTCTGGGGCTGATCTTTTATAGGGGGGGAGTAAGCGATGGGTGCCGTTTTTGCCAATCAGGTCCGTGCCAGCATTGCCTTTGTCGGCGATGGCGCACGCGACACATTTCCATTTGATTTTGATGTGTTTGATGCAGGCGACGTGCGGGTTGCCATCAATGGCACGGAAACCGATACCGGGTTTCACATTGCGTTAACGCCGACTGATCAGGGCGGGGGTGGTGTGGTGCGGTTTGAAACCCCACCGGCGAACGCCACCACCATCACCATTGCCCGGCAATTGCATTTGCGCCGCCTGAGCAGCTTTGACGCCATGTCGATCCCGCGTGGTGATGCGCTGGATCGCGATTTTGATTTCATGACAGCCGCCCTTGGCGATGTTGATCGCGCGCTTTCGGGCACGTTGCGCTTTGGGTCGGGGCAAAGGGACGGCGCATCGGCAGAGCTGCCGGTTATTGAACCCGGTCGCGCCCTGATCTGGAACGACGCGGGGGATGGGCTTGCCAATGGCCCAAGCGGGACGGAGATTGCGGTTGCCAGCACCAAGGCAAGCCAGGCGCAGGACGCCGCCAACCGGGCCGAAGCCGCCGAAAGTCGATCAGAAACAGCACGTGCCTCGTTTGAACGGTCTTCTGCCAGGGCGATGCTTAACCTTGATTTTCGCAGTGGCGATCTGCTGGCGTGGGAGGATGAGCGCCGCATGCCGGTGATTGATGCGCCCGTCAGCCGCATTATGGATATCCGCGAAACCGGATCCTTGGTCAGGCTTTCAAGTGGTGCGCAATTGACCCTGCCGGTGGCATCCGTTGCCCGCAATGGCGTGCGCTTTCGGGTGTTTAACGGTGATGGCACCATGGTTGATATTACGACGGCGGCGGGCGATGTGATCCGCCCGATCCATGGCGGTATTGATGCGACCGTTTATCCGTTGCCGACACGCGGCGACATGGTCGATCTGATCTGTGATGGCACGCGCTGGTTTGCAGCCCCCATTCATGAAAGCGGGCCGGTGATCAAACTGCTTCGAACTGCCAGCCAATCGATCCCGGCAGGTGGGGCGTTTCTGGTGGAATGGGATCAGGTGATTGAAGACAGTCACGGACATTATGACAGCGGCGTGCATGGTGTGACCGGGCTTTCGCCGGGGTTTTATCATGTTGATGTCGGGGTGCGTTTTCCCATTACAGACCAGTCGGTATTTACCACATTGTCGCTGGAACGCTTTGACGGCACGGATTGGTCAAGCCATTTGCAGGCCAATGACATCACCGCGATGGGCAGCGGGGCGGCGCACAGTCTGCGGCTGAATGGCATCGCCCGGATTGATGCCACACCCGCAACGGGCTTGCGCCTTCGGGTAATGCATAGCGATACCGAGACGCGTGAAATCGGAGACCATGATCTTTTGACCTGGTGTCACATTCATCGCATTGGCGGTTAGCGCGCCAAAACATCTTCACGCCATCCAGACAGATTTTGATCAAGGAGATGCATCCCATGGGATTGCGTTATCAACCGCTTGCGGCCTGCATGAATGTCACGCGTGCCAGCACGAAGCTTGTCCGCGGTCCAAGCGGCCTGCTTGAAACCCGCTCAAACGATGAACCGGCCTATGATCATGATGAACTGGGGCGGCGGTTGGGCCTTCTGGTCGAGGGGGTCGCGACCAATCTGCTGCGCTATTCCAATGCCTTTGACAATGCGCTTTGGGAAAAGGACAGCGGGGTGACCGTGACCAGCAGCGCGATTGCCGCCCCGGATGGCAGTCAGAGCGCGATGCAGCTCTACCTTCCCGGTAGTGCTGGGGGTGCGGATGGCCTTTACCAGAATGTTGGTGGGCTGGTTGCAAGCGATACCTATAGCTTCGCCGTCTGGATGCGGGTGGTGTCGGGCACGGCGGATATTACGCTGGGTGGTGTTGACGGGGCATCCGCGCATGGTTTCGTGTTGGATGAAAACTGGCAGCGTGTCTGGATTTCCGAACCGGCATCCGGCACCACCCGATACCCGAAAATCAGCACCGCAATCAGCGCGCTTCCGGCCTCCGTCCTGATCTGGAATGCCCAGCTTGAAGCGGGGGCTGCGCCGACCAGTGATATCATCAGCAACGGCATTCCGGCGGCGCGTGCGGCCGATGATGTGCGCCTTGATCCCGGTGACTGGTTCGCCCAAGGGCGCGGGACATTTGTTTTTGATATCCATACCGCGCGTGACTGGCAGGGCATCTGGCGGATCGTGCAGATGTATTCCATGAGCCTTAATGATGACCATCTTGATCTTGGCTATGACAGTGCGGCTGATCAGTTGCGCATTTCGCTGCGCAAGGGGGGCGTGCCGGTTGTGACCCAGTCGCTGTATGGCACGCTTGCGAAGGACAGCCGCCATCGCATCGCACTGGCCTGGGACGATGACGGGGTTTCGGTCGGGCTGGATGGTGTGGTGCTGTCATCGCCCGATGGCTTTGCCATGCCGCGCAATTTCACCAACATCGTTTTGGCCACCTTTGACGGCGCAGACAAGGCGATGAATGGGTATGTGCGCAATCTCGCCTATTGGCCGGAAAAGCTTTCCAATGCGCGGCTGTCAGAGCTTTCAACTATCTGAGGATGCGCGATGCGTGAGACGGAAAACACCGATCCAATCGCGAGCTTGCGGGCGGAACTTCTACGTGATTTGCCCGATGATATCAAACGGGTGCGAAATGCCTATCGCCGGGCGGCACAGCAGGCCGCGCTTCTGCGCGACGCCAAGGATTTCAATGCCCATCAGGCAGCGTGCAAGACAGCACTCGGGCATCTTGATGGGTTGATCAAGCTGCTGCGCTGGGCGTCTGAGGGGCAGGGTGCCAGCGCAGAGGATGCAGGTGACGCGCCAGACGCATCGGCAACCGATCTGATCACCACGGCCAGAAAGGCACTGGCCGACATTGACGCGGCATAGCAAAGCGAAGGAGGCGTCTCATGGCACAGGCCCGCTTCGCCGAATTCGTCTGGATCTGGGATCAGATGTTGGGGCTGGGGATGCCCGCCCATCATCGCAAGATGGCCGATTGGCTTGAAGACTGCTGGCAGTCGGGCAAGCGGGAAATGCTTTTGATGGCGTTTCGCAATTCCGGCAAATCCACCCTGGTCGGGTTTTTTTGTGCCTGGCTTTTGTATCGTGATCCCGATTTGCGCATTCTCGTACTCGCCGCCGATCTTGATCTGGCGAAAAAGATGGTGCGCAACGTCAAGCGCGTGGTGGAGCGTCATCCGTTGATGGCGGCCCTTTTGCCCGAAAAGCTGGTGGATTGGGGGAGCGAGCGGTTTACGGTGGCGCGCAGCGGCATCTTCCGTGATCCGTCCATGCAGGCGGTTGGGATTGGTGGCAATATTACCGGGTCGCGCGCCGATCTGGTGATTTGTGATGATGTCGAGGTGCCCAAAAACAGCGACACCGCCCATAAGCGATCCGAACTGCGCGAAAAGCTTGGCGAAATTGCCTATGTGTTGGGCCCGACCGGGGCGCAGCTTTATGTTGGCACCCCGCACAGCTATTATTCGATCTATGCCCGTGAAGCCCGCACCGAAATCGGTGAAGTAGCCCCATTCCTTGCGGGTTTTTCACGTTATGAACTTCCCATCGTCAATAGGGACGGGACATCAAATTGGCCGGAACGCTTTGATGAGCAGGCGATTGCGGCGATGCAGGCCCGAACACCCGCGCGCAAGTTTCAAAGCCAGATGATGCTTGAAATGGTCGCCCCGGTGGCCGGGATGCTTGATCCGGCGAAATTGCGTTTCTATGAGGACGCAGCCGAGATTGATTATGGCAATGGCCGCATGCGCCTTCGGATCACGGATCGCACCATGGTCGCCAGTGCCTGCCATTTTGATCCGAGTTTCGGCTCAAAGCACGGCGACGGGGCGGTGGTGGCCTGCGTTTACATCTGTGATCAGGGCGAATATTGGCTGCACGATATGGCGTGGCTGCGGGCCTCAAACCCGGAGACAAACGGCGATAAGCCTTGGCAGGATGAAGCGAGCCAGCTTTGCGCACAGGTCGCCGAATTCATGGCGCGCCATCATTTGCCGTCGGTTCGGGTCGAGACCAATGGCATTGGCCGGTTCCTGCCCAATATTCTTCGGCGGGAGCTAAAATCAATCGGATGGGCGGCCAGCGTCGTAGAGCATTATGAGAGCACCAACAAAGCCACCCGGATCGAGGATGCCTTTGGCGCGGTGATGGGGGCAGGCTTGCTGCATGTCCATCACGCTGTGGGTCAAACGCCATTTCTGGCGCAGATGCGCGATTGGCATCCCGATGGCAATGGCCCGGATGACGGGCTGGATGCGGTGGCGGGCTGTATTTTGAATGATCCGGTGCGGCTGCCGCGGGTTGATATGCCGATCCGACGGGCCGACTGGCGGGGCCAAAGCGGAATGTTTCGGGCCGAGAGCCATTTCAATCCGTGAGAGTCTGAATAGAAACTCTTACGAGTGGGAAAAAACTTTCCCGCAATGCCAAATGGTTAGGGAGCCTGTGTATCACAATTGCGAAATATTCATGGAAAATTCAGCTTTGGTTCCTACGTTTATTATATGAAAGAATAGTAAGTAATATTTATTCCTATACCAAAGTGCGTAGTTGATTCAGACAAAGGCGGGTGCCGGTTACAAAGCAGCCGGTCCGGGAAACGGCCAAAGATCATTTTTTGATCCATTTCGCAGTACAGGAAAACAAGACGTCCATGTGGGCGCACCTGACTGTCAGGAGGCCTGACCATGTTGAAAACACTGAGCTTGATCGCTGTGGTGGCAGGTGCCGTTGCAGTAACAATTCCCGAAGCCTCGGCATCCCCGGTCTGTGGGGATCGATCCAAGGTGATCGACAGCCTGAGTGCCAAATATTCCGAACAGCCGGTCGCGGTTGGCGTGACGTCCAATGGGGGCGTGATCGAGGTGCTTAAAGCGCCCGACGGCCAGACCTGGACGATCCTGTTTACCTATCCGTCCGGTCCAAGCTGCCTTGTTGCCTCTGGCGAGGCCTGGCAGGACCTGGAAGAAAAGCTGAAAGGCCCGGCAGCCTAGGGTCAAACCTGTTGCCTGCCTCCTGAATGCTCTGACCGTTCATCCAACCCGCGGGGTGTGGCCCCGGGTGGAGAAAACGGTGAACTGACCCGCAAGCCAAGGCTTGCGGGTTTTTCTTTGTCCGAAAATCGAGGCCCCCATGACCCTGCCTGTGACCCAGTCAATTGATGTGATCTGGTGGATCACGGCTGTTGAAATTCCTGCTGTCGCCAGCCTGTTCTGGCTGCAATGGCGGATGCGATCCGAACTGCTTGGCCGTATGGAGCAACTCCGTGCCCGCGAGGAGTCAGACACGTCTGATCTGCGCGATGCGTTGGCGGCGTTCAAGCTCGATGTCGCACGCAACTATGTTTCCATCCCCTATCTCAAGGATGTCGAAAAACGCCTGACCGGCCATTTGCTCCGGATCGAGGCCAAGCTCGACATGCCAGCACCCCCGAGCAAAAAGGACCTTGCCCATGACTGATACATTGATCCGACCCGATACATCGCCAATCACCGATCCCGCGACGCTTTCCGAGGTCGAAGTTCTTGCCCGAACCCTTTATGGCGAGGCACGCGGCGAAGAGCTTGCCGGGATCGAGGCAGTGGCATCCGTCATCCTCAATCGCGTGGCGTTCGCGCAATCTCGCGGGCACTATTGGTGGGGCAATGACATCAAATCGGTGTGTCTCAAACCCTCGCAGTTTTCCTGCTGGAACAAGGCGGACCCCAACCGCAAGAAGCTGCTGGCACTTAGCCCGCGCGACCCGGCATACCGTCTGTGCAAACGCATCGCCAAACGCGCGGTGGCGGGCGACCTTCCCGATCAGACCGAGGGTGCCACCCACTATCACACCCATGCGGTGGATCCGTTCTGGGCACGCGGCCATGTGCCGGTCGCCGAGATCGGGAACCACCTGTTCTACAAGAACATCGGCTAATCCGATGGCCGCTATTGCCGCCAAGACGGACTGCAAAGAACCATTGGCTGCGCTTCCGGTGCTCACGTACTCAAACGTACGCTGTGCGCCGGTTCTCGCCAATGCTCCTTTTCGTCACGCCTTAACGCCAATCCCGACCATCGGCGGGGTGCCCCGAATTTGAGGGAGAACTTAGATGATACCAGCATTGCTTGCCCAGATCGGCCTGCCGCTTTTGATGAAGGCGGTGGGGGCGGGGCTTGATCATATCGACAATCCGATCGCCAAAACGGCCGCCGAAGGCCTTAAACAGGTGGAGGCTGCCGTTACCAAAGGCGATGTTACCCCGGAACAAATTTCGGCCGCCAATCGCCACACCGAACGCATGGCCGAAATCGAACTCACGCGCGATACCGAGACGCTTAAATCCGTCAACCGCACCATCCGGGCCGAAGTCGCCAGCGAAGATGCCTTTGTCCGCCGCTGGCGCCCCAGCTTCGGCTACGCCGTCGCACTCACCTGGATCATGACCATGGGCGCAATCGCCTATGCCATCATCCTGACCCCACTTCAGGCCCCGGCGATCATCGCCGCGCTGGTCAATACCAGCCCGATCTGGGGTATTGCGCTGGGGGTTTTGGGCGTGAGTGTGGTTAAGCGGAGTGCGGATAAGAAGAACTTGTAAAACTCACGAGCACGCTTACTCAGGCCAAGCTAGTAGTGCCTGCAAAAGGATATCGGTTTCGCATGGAGCATCTTGGATACTCTCGACCTTTTTCCAAGTTTTAAAAACTTCGTCTGGACTGACTAAACCAGCCTCAAAACTATTTGTAATCACCTTATCCGCAATTTCGTCTTTGAAGCCTGATAACCGAACTATTGGGAAATATCCGAAGAATAGTTCCTGTGTGACATCTAGATCTACATAGAGTTTAACGGGCACTATTTGTCCATAGCCGTTGTCTATTTTGGTTATCCCATCTCGTAGCGGGAGTTTGTTGTGTGACCCCGGCTCAGTTGGCCATAGACCAGAGTTCCAAGTTTTAGAGGCAATGGAGAAGGGGGTATCAAGCTCGTTATCAAGGCTGTCATGCACTTTCACCTCAAATGGGAAATTGGGTGGCAGCATGAGCGGTAATGGGGCTGAAGTCTCTATTCCAAAGGAGATTTTCGCTGCCCGATAGTCACAAATTGCAGGAATCTTAGCATTGACAGTCCACTTATGATTTGAGGTATCTGCGGGGCTATAAAGGGATATTTTAAATGCTTTTGCTCTGGTCTTTGCTGATTTTGTGAAGCCCTTTGGGCAGACAAGAACGCCTTGGTGTACGCCTATATCGTCTAGGAGACCTGCAAACGTCTCAACACCTTTAACATCAAGAGGGCGAGCATAATCTTTGCATTCGATAGCAATTTGAATGGTGAACTGTGCGCACCTTTGGGTCATCAATACGTCAACTTGACGTAGGCGTTTACTGTGGCGACCCATCATTTTGGCGTCATGAACAATCTCGGCTTCAGGGGCAAGTTCTCTTTGGATGTTGAAGACAAGCTCTTCAAGTTTCTGATAATCAGCTTTTTCCTTATCGTGTCCGGTCGTCTTTGACATGCCGCAGATATCCTGATTGTGAGATATTCCTCTATTATACCATTTGCCTAAAAACATTTAGACTTGGAGTTTCGCAGTAAGAATACTCTCTCACAATTTTTGCGAGTACAGAATACGCATCATCAGTTTATTGTAAGTCTCTGTTGGTCTTTCGGTTTTTGGAGAGCATTTTTAGTAATGTCAGAGAGGTTTTGCGCTCATAAAAGCAATGGGGTGCATTAGTGTAAAAAGGGAACAGTCCCCTTTTATGTTTCTGGATTGCCGCCTATTTTTGCGTGAGCTAGGAATGCGTTGATCTCTTCCGCCGAATACCCCAACAACTCCCCCATCCGCGCGGAATCTGCTTCATGGTCTTTGACCGTCCCGGCGCATAGATTGCGGCACATCACCAGCGCGTCCTCAATCCGCCATTCTTCGCCGGGCAGGGCGAAGAACAGGTAGCGCATGTCATGGGGTGGGCGGGGGATGATTTCCTCAATGCGAATGATCCGGCCTGCGGCGACATACGGGGCGAAATCGGCATCGGGGAAATAGTCGCTGACATGGACGGCGTCCGAGAACATTGCCATCGGCTTTGTTCCGGCCAGCATCAATTCCAGTTCGCGGTCATTATGCGGGCCAATGCCCGGCGGCAGGTTGATTTCATCATCCATGTCCCAAGTTTGCCATGAAAGCCGGATGAAGCACAGGGGTAGGTTTCAGCGGGCGAAGGGGCTAACTTGCCCGCAGAAACGTTGGTGTCGGCTGCTGATTAAAGAACAACCTCAAGGTTCTTCATCACCTTGCCTTTGCCGCCGGCCATGAGGCCGGTGATGCGGTCGTCTTTGAGGTTTAGGGTGACCTTGATCTGGCTGGGCGACGGTTCTGCCATGAATGCGCCCTGGGCGATCAGGAAGCTGTCCTTTTTGATTTCAAGCACGTCATGGAGCACGCAGGCCAACGGGCCGGCGGCCATGCCGGTGGCGGCTTCTTCTTCGATGCCATAGCGCGGGGCGAACATGCGGGTGGTGGCGTCGATGCCGGTGTCGCCTGCGCCACCGGTTTCGGTTGTGAAGAGGTAATAGCCGATCAGATCAAGCTTCTCGCTGATCGCGTTGATGGCGTCCTGATCGGGTGTGATGTTTCTAAGGATCTCGGCGTTTTTCACCGCAATGACGATAAAGTTATTGCCGGTATTGACCAGAACCGGGCGGGCACGGTCATCAAGGTCATCCTCGGTGATCGACAGTGAATTCAGGACATCCTCAAGCGTGACACCGTGATCAACCCAATCGGTCGCCGGGGTGTAGGTCGGGGCCAGTTGCTCCATATAGGCCATGCCGTTTTCAAGAATGATCTTGCGCGGGCCATCGACGGTTTCCTTCGACGTCACGCCATCGCCAAAGCGGCCCAGTTCGGCGAGATAGGAAAAGGTTGCGATGGTCGCGTGGCCGCAATGGGCGATGCGTTTGGTGGGCGTAAAGAAATCAAGCTTGATGCCACAGGTCTCGGATTTCGAGACAAAGGCGGTTTCCGACAGGCCAACTTTCTGGGCGATCAAAAGCTTTTGCGCATCGCTGTAATGGTCAGCATCCAGCACCACACCGGCCGGGTTGCCGCCCGTTTCGTTTTTCACAAACGCATTGACGATCTGGACCGGAATGGTGTGAGTTTTTTCTTGAGATGTACTCATATCTATATTCCTGCTAAAATCTGTGTTTCAGCGAATATATTGCGTATATCAGGGATTCTGGACTCATATATAAATGAATAAAGCTCATGAAATGTCGCGGGCGGATTTGATGGCGCGGGTGATCCCTCTGGCCCCGGTGCTGGCCGCCATTGCGCGTGAAAACAGTTTCAGCAAGGCGGCCGAAAAGCTTGGCGTGCATCAGTCGGCGGTCAGTCACCGCATCACCCAGCTTGAAGAGGCGCTTGGCTTTGCGCTTTTTGCCCGCACCACGCGCCAGATCACGACAACCGAATATGGCAAAGTGCTGTGTGCGGCGGCCCTTGAAACAGTCGATGTCTGGGACGCCGCGTTTGATCGGTTGGAAAAATTCCGGACAGAGGGCACGGTGCGCCTGTCGGTGGCATCTGCCCTTGCGATGAAATGGGTGTTGCCCAATTTGGCGGCTGCCCAGCAGGCGGGGCTTGAGATCGCCCTTGATGTCAATGACCGGCCGGTGGATTTCACGCGGGGCACCGTTGATGCCGCCATCCGGTTTGGCGTGGGACCCTATCCCGGTTTGCATTCCAGCTTGCTTAAAAAGGCCGAGATCACGCCGGTCGCAAGCCCCGGTTATGTCGCGGGGGATCGGACATTTGAAGAAATGATCGGGTCATCTGACATCACTTTGCTCAAGGATGCGGTGGGCGCGCGTGATGGCACGGATTTCAGTTGGGATTATTACGCCGGGCAGGCGGGGGTGACGCTTGATCCACAAATCAATGCACTGGCCTTTGATCGCGCTGATCTGGTGTTGCAGGCGGCAATCAACGGCATGGGCATCGGGCTTGGCCGCACCCTTCTGATCGAAGGCGATATTGCCCAAGGGTTTTTAAAGCCGGTTGGCCCCGCCATCGCGATGAAATCAGCCTATTGGCTGGTCTGCAGCCCAGAGTTTGCGGGGACGGAGCGATATGAGTTACTTCTGCGTTGGCTTAGCGATCAGATGAAATAGGCTTGCCGTTTTGGGTCCGGCTGCCTAAATTCCCGCCATGACAAATACAACAGATGAAACGATCTACCGCGTATTGGGTTCGGATGAATGGGCAGAGGCGCTCAGTGCCGGACAATATGACGGTGCGCCCCATGATATTGCCGATGGCTTTATCCATTTCTCGACCCAGGATACCTTGGCGGCAACGCTTGCGCTGCATTATGCCGGGCGCGATCACTTGAAACTTTTGCGCGTTCCGATCGCCCCGATTGCGGCCAAGCTGAAATGGGAACCGGCGCGCGGCGGGACCCTGTTCCCGCATCTTTATGATGTTCTGTCGGTGGAGCACGTGACCAAGGTTGATGAAATTCGCCTTGATGAAAACGGTGTTCACATCCTGCCCAAAGATCTGCGCTAAGCCCCGCGCGGTTTCCACAGATACAATCGCCCGCCGCCTTTCTTGGTGCCGGTATCGATCACGCCGGGGAGTTTTCCGGCGCGCACGGCATTCAGAAACGCGTGGCCGAGTTTGACCTTGTCGCCGATATAAAGCCGATCCCAGTCCGGGCCATAGATTTCATGGAAATGAAACGGGCCGGGGGTTCGGGCGGCAAGCGTTTCTTTCAGTTTATCAAGATCAAGCTGTGTCATCTGGTGATCTGATCACGATGGCAGCTTCGGTGCATTGTTCTGGCGCAAATTGGTTGGAAACATCCGGGGCGATCAGGCGTTTCTTGGGTATGCATATTATTCATATCCATCGCCGAAAGTGTCGTTCATGACCGATCCCAAAAATGCATCGGTAGAGGCTATTGTTGCGCGCATCGGTGATCGCGCGGCCGAAGACAAGCGCGTTTCGGTCGGCGATATTGTCGCTGAGCTTGGTCAACGCAGTCAGGGACCGTTCCTGTTGGTGCCCGCCCTGATCGGGATGTCGCCGGTTGGTGCTATTCCGTTTGCGCCGACCTTCCTGGCCGCACTCGTTGCCGTGTTTTCCCTGCAGATCATCATCGGACGCACGCATTTATGGTTGCCCGATTTCCTGGCCGAGCGAGAGATTTCTGGCGACAAGGTTTGCAAGGGGCTTGATAAGATTGATCCGGTGGCCAAGCGAATGGATCGCTGGTTTGGCGGGCGGTTTGAAAGCCTGATCAGTGGGGTGGCGGTGCGAATTGCGGCCCTGATGTGCCTTCTGCTGTCACTGGCCATGCCGATGTTCGAACTTGTGCCCTTTGCCGCCATCGCCCCGATGAGCGCAATTGCCGCCTTTGGTCTGGCAGTTCTGGTCAGCGACGGGCTTTTGATGCTGGCCGCCCTTGGCATCACCGCCGGGACTTTGATTTTCCTGCTTGAGATTATCTAGGGTCAGGACCCAAGGGCCAGACCCGAAGGCCCCAAAGCCAAACAGCCCGCCGGGGAAGTGGCGGGCTGTTCTTTGCGTGGCACAACAGGGGGGGGATTGGTGCAGCAGACCTACACCAGTTCTGCCAACGCAGAGGCGCTGAAATCTTCAAGCTGATCGAACGCGCCGTTTTTGACCTTGTTGGCCCACTGGGCATCGCTCAGCAGGGCGCGGCCAACCGCGATCAGGTCAAACTCACCCTTGTCCATGCGCGCCACCAGCTCATCAAGGCCGGCCTTTTCCGAGGCTTCGCCGGAAAACGCGCCGATAAAGTCCGATGACAGACCAACAGAGCCAACCGAAATGGTGGCAGCCCCGGTCAGCTTTTTCGCCCAACCGGCAAAATTAAGGCCCTTTTCGCCGTCAATTTCGGGGAATTCCGGTTCCCAGAAACGACGCTGCGATGCGTGAATAATGTCCACCCCGGCCTCGACCAGCGGGGCCAGCCAATCGGTCATTTCATCAGGCGTGGTGGCAAGGCGGGCGGTGAAGTCCTGCTGTTTCCATTGGCTGACGCGCAGGATGATCGGGAAGTCCGGGCCGACGGCCGCGCGCATGGCGCTCACCACTTCGCGGGCAAAGGTCGAACGTTCCTTGATCGTCTTGCCGCCAAAGCGATCGGTGCGCAGATTGGTGCCCGACCAGAAGAATTGATCGATCAGATAGCCGTGCGCACCATGAATTTCAAAGGTATCAAACCCGGCATTCTTGGCATCAAGGGCGGCCTTGGCAAAGGCGGAAATGGTGTCGGCAATATCAGATTCCGTCATGGTGTTGCCACGCGGATCATCCGGACCGACAAGGCCAGACGGGCTTTCAACCGGCGCATCCGGTTCCCAGCTATCGGGTGTGCGGGTCGATCCGGTATGCCAGATCTGCGGGCCCATTTTGCCACCGGCGGCATGCACGGCATCGGCAACGGCCTTCCAGCCGGCGATTGCTTCATCGCCGTGGAAGAACGGAATGTGCGGCAGATTGCGCGACGCCGGGCGATCAACAACCGTGCCCTCGGACAGGATCAGGCCAACGCCGCCTTCGGCGCGCTTGCTGTAATATGCGGCATTGGCCGCCCCCGGAATGCCGTCCGGTGCCTTGTTGCGCGTCATCGGGGCCATGACAATGCGGTTGGCAAGCTTAAGCGTTTTCAGCTCAAACGGCTGAAACAGAATGTCGGTGTTGGTCATTACGGAAGTCTCCGGTTCATGAAAGTCTATGATGGTGACTAGATATATGTTATATACTTGGTGTCAATCAGGCACCTTGAGGTAACCAGGTATACTCAAGGAAACTGCACACCTTTGGTTGAGGCCATGAAACCGCGCATTGGAAGGGATCTGTCATGGAAATGAAGGAATGCTCGATCAAGGAATTCCGGCAGGATTGTCCGTGCCGGGGGCTGTTTGATCAGATTGCGGATAAATGGTCGATGATGATCCTTGCGGTGCTGGCCGATGGCCCGCTGCGCTTTAACGCAATCAAGCGCGGCCTTGAAGGCATCACGCAAAAGGCCCTGACCCAGACTTTGCGCAAGCTTGAACGCAACGGCATTGTCGCGCGCAATGTGATCGCAACATCGCCGGTGGCGGTGGAATACGAAATCACCCCGCTGGGCCGCACATTGATTGGTCCTTTCAAGGCGCTTTACTACTGGACCAAGGAAAACATGCCCGAAGTCGAAGCTGCCCGCGCAGCGTTTGACAAACGCATGGAAGAAACGGTCTGAGCGTCATCTGATTTCCCGGTGAAATCGGGATTGATCCTTGCTCAAAAGCTGCCAGCCGCGTAAGAAAAGGACATGTCCTTTCAAGCACGGAGAGTCTCGCGTGGGGTGGTATAAGTCACTGGTTTTGCCGATTGTCCGCTGGATTGATGCCGAGACCGCCCATGGTCTGGCGATCTGGGCGCTGAAAAACAATCTGGTGCCGCGCGATGATGACGCGACGGATGGAACCCCGATGCTCGAGACCGAGGTGTTCGGGCGCAAATTTGCCAATCCGGTCGGGCTTGCTGCGGGCTTTGATAAAAATGCCGAAGTCCCCAACCGGATGCTGTCACATGGCTTTGGCTTTGTTGAAATCGGATCGGTGACACCGCTTCCGCAACCGGGCAACCCGAAACCCCGCCTTTTCCGACTTTATTCCGACCGTGCGGTGATCAACCGCATGGGCTTTAATAATGACGGTGCCGAAGTTGTGGCCAGCCGCCTTCGCAAACGTGCACGGCGCGGTGTTCTGGGCGCCAACCTTGGCAAAAACAAATATTCCGAAGATGCGGCAAGCGATTACGCCAAGGGGGTCGAGGCGCTTGGTCCCTATGCGGATTATCTTGTGGTCAATGTCTCCTCACCCAATACGCCGGGCCTGCGCGCGCTTCAGGGCCGGGCACCACTTGAAAAGCTTTTGAAGGCCGTGATCAAGGCGCGGAATTCCTTTGCCAAGGGGGTCCCGGTGTTGCTCAAGGTCGCACCCGATTTGACCGAGGAAGACAAATCCGACATCGCGGCTGTGGTGACCAAGGTCAAGCTGGATGGCATGATCGTTTCAAACACCACGATTGATCGCCCGGTGGGGCTCAATAGCTACGATCAGGATGAAAAGGGTGGGCTTTCGGGGCCGCCGCTGATGGCGCCCTCGACCAAGGTTCTGGCTGATTTTTACCGTTTGACCGAGGGCAAGGTGCCGCTGATTGGGGTCGGTGGTATTGCATCGGGCAAAGATGCCTATGAGAAAATCCTCAATGGCGCGTCGCTGGTGCAGCTTTATTCTTCGCTGGTGTATCACGGCATGGAACTGGTCACCGAGATCAAGGAAGACCTCTCGCGGCGGCTGCGCAAGGATGGCTTTGCCAATGTGAGTGATGCGGTTGGTGCGGCCTTCCCGGAAATTTCGGGCAAGGGCATTCCGGTCGATGAGGCGCGGGCCGCGCGCGAAGCGCAGGCTGCCAAGGCGGCTGTGGCGGACAAATCCAGCGACAAAGACAAAAACGATAAATAAGACAAGGACCCGGACGGCATGAGCAAGACCGCCTCCTACGAAATGATCAATGGCCTGTCCGAGGTGATTGGCAAATATGATGCCGTGATCCTTGATCTTTGGGGCGTGGTGCATGACGGGGTCACACCCTATCCAAGCTCGATTGCGGCGATGACCGCCCTTAAGGAAGCCGGTATTCCGGTCGCCCTTTTGTCCAACGCACCGCGTCGTTCCTCGGTCGTGGTCAGCCGGATGGAGGATATGGGCATTTCGCGCGATCTTTATGGTCCGGCCGTCGCATCGGGCGAAGTTGCCTATGCTCAGCTCGTGGCGCGCTCTGATCCCTGGTATGCCAAACTGGGCCGCAAGGTCCTGATGGTGGGGCCGGTGCGCGATATGTCGATGTTTGAACAGCAGGATGTCGAGATTGTCACCGAGGTCGATGACGCCGACTGGGTGCTGATCACCGGCCCGAACGAGGATCATGATCCGGTTTCGAAATACGAAGACTTGCTCCATGCGCTTAAGGCGCGTGATTTGCCGGTGCTGTGCCCGAACCCCGACCGCGAAGTCATCCGCGGCGGCAAGCGTATCATCTGTGCCGGGGCAATTGCCGGGCGTTATGAAGAACTCGGCGGCAATGTCCGCTGGGAAGGCAAGCCATTGGCAAGCGCCTATGACTTCTGCCTGCAGGCGTTTGACAAAGGCCCGGATGCCAAATTGCTGGTGGTCGGCGACAGCATTTCGACCGATATTGCCGGGTCAAACAATGCCGGTCTTGATGTCGTGCTTGTCACCGGCGGCATTCATGCTGATGAACTGGGCGCGCCGCGCGGCACCTTGCCGGAACGCGAAAAGCTTGATGCCCTGCTGGCCGCCACAGGCCGTCACATCACCTATGCGATGGGGGATTTCTGCTGGTAGCAGTTAGGTTGCTCTTGGCATAATCAAGCTTGTTTTTGGCTGCCAATTTATCTTGGAACTCGAATGGTTACGTTGGCTAACGTGTACGAGAAGTTCGGTGAAGTTTCTGAGGCCGCCCAGCTTCTGGAAACTGAACTCGGAACAATGCTGCTTACGCATGAATGTTTGGATGCCGACCTAATTCGAAACCCTGATTCAGCCAAAGCCAGTGACATTGTTCAAAAGGTGAACAAACACACGCTTGGTCGTTTGATTTCCGCTTTAAATGCAAAGCAGAAAGATTCTGCGGTTTCTGCGGAAATGCTTGAGACTGCTTTGCGTGCACGAAATTTTTTAAGCCATTCCTTCTATCGGCATCACAACTTTCGGCGAAACTCTTCTGAGGGTCGTGAGCTGATGCTGAATGATTTAGAGCGGCTCCATAATGAAATCCTTGCCGCATATTTGGCTCTATTATCTGCCTCTGGTATAGATATAGATGGGCAAATTTCATCAGGCGGAAACTCGCAGCTTCCGACGCGATGGGTGAAAATTTAGCATGTCATATAGGTGTGGGGCAGTCGTCCTATGTATTCGGAAGGGAAACGGGCATGCTAACCGATGACATCCGCGACTATGCCAATCGTTCGGTTCTGTGCTGGCTGGCGACAAGCTCGGATGCCGGGCCGTCCGTCAGCCCCAAGGAAATCTTTGCCTGCTTTGGGGATAATCGCATCATCATTGCCAATATCGCTTCCCCGCAATCGGTGCAAAGTATCGCGCGTGATCCGCGCGTTTGCGTCAGTTTCGTCGATGTGTTTTCACAGCGCGGCTGGCAGCTTTACGGCGACGCGACACTGATGCGCAAAGGTGATTCTGGTTTTGAAGATCGCCAAGTCATCTTGCAGGAGATGGCAGGCGATGCCTTTCGGGTTGCGACCCTGTTTGATGTCACGGTCACCAAGGCCAATGAAATCCTGGCACCCAGTTACCGGTTCAAAAAGGACGTGAATGAGGCCGACATGCGCGAAAGTGCAATGCGGACCTATGGCGTCAAACCGCGTGACTAGCTTTCTGCGGCGACCTTGCTTTCGCGGAAGATGACGAACAGTCCGCTGGCGGTAATGATCGCGGCCCCGACAAAGGTCAGAACATCCGGCGTTTCACCCCAGAACAGCCAGCCGAGCGCTGTGGCCCAGATGAGGGCTGTGTAGTCAAACGGGGCAACTGTCGGCGCCTCGGCAAAGCGGAAGGCCTGGGTAATCATGGTGATGCCGGCTGTACCAAAAAGCGCAATTGCCAGAAACAGCCAGATGTCTTCTGCGCGTACCGGGCTCCAGACAAACATCACCGGAATGCTGGTCAGGATCGCGCTGGTCAGGCTGAGATAAAGCAGCAGCGTCCACATGCTTTCACGGGCATCAACAAAGCGCGCACTTAACATCAACAGCGCATAGGTAAAGGCTGTTGCCACCGGCAGAAGCGAGATCAGCTCAAACGTTGCCGCCCCCGGCCGGACAATCACCAATACGCCAACAAAGCCGACACTGACCGCAAGCCAGCGCCGCCAGCCGACCCGGGCAATGAAAATCGCCGACAGGGCGGTAATAAACAGCGGTGCGACAAAGGCGAGTGCGGTGGCCTCGGCCAGGCCAAGGTGATGGATGCTGGTAAAGAACATCACGGTGGCGGCAATCCAGATGACGCCGCGCATGAAATGCACCCCCACCCGGGTGGAGCGCAAGCTGCGATACCCGCCCATCTTGATTGCCAGCAGAAAGGCAAAGGGGAGCGCGATAATGTTGCGCAGGAAGATGATCTGGATCGGGGAATAATGATCCATCAGGCTTTTGGCCAGACCGTCATTGATGCAAAGAGCCGCCACCCCGCCACACATCGTCATTATGCCGGCAAGGTTGTTCTGGCGTGAAGGTGTTTGCGTGGTCAATGGGGCTTCCTGATAACGGTGGCGCGAATTTCCAGCTTTACGGTAATTGCCTCTAACAGGCCAGCAGATAAACAAAACGCCACCCGATATCGGGCGGCGTTTTGCGTTTTGATCGACATTGAGGAGACGATCATACGGATGGTTTGAAGCCGATCAGATCGCCATCTTGCGATTGGCTTCGATATAGATTTCGCGCAGGCGCTTGGCGACCGGGCCGGGCACACCATCGCCAATCGGCTTGTCATCAATCTCGACGACCGGGCAGACAAAGGCCGAGGCCGAGGTCGAAAATGCTTCTGCCGCGTTCTGGGCTTCTTCAACCGTGAACTGGCGCTCTTCGACCTTGAGCTGCAGCTCCTCGGCGCATTTCAGGACCGATGCACGAGTGATGCCGTGCAGGATGTCGGTCGACAGTTCGCGGGTGACGATCGTGCCGTCCTTGGTGACGATATAGGCGTTGTTGCTTGATCCTTCGGTGATGAAACCATCCAGCACCATCCATGCATCATCCTTGCCCTGTGCGGCGACGTCGGTTTTGAGAAGCGACGCATAGAGCAACTGCACGGTTTTGATGTCAGACCGGCGCCAGCGGATATCCGGGAAGGTCATGATCTTCTGGCCGCGTTCGGCCAGCGGCGAATTGATCAGCGATTTGCTTTGCGTGAACATCACGATGGTCGGCGGGGTGGTTTTGGAAATCGCAAAATCACGGTCGCCTGCCGAACCGCGCGAAACCTGCAGGTAGATCAGGCCTTCGGTGATGTCGTTAAGCTTCACCAGTTCGCGGTGGGCTTCAAGAAGCTGGTCGATATCGGGTTTGAAATCGAATTTCAGTTCCTTGAGCGAGCGTTCGAGGCGCTTCATATGACCCATAAAGTCAATCAGCTTGCCATCAAGGACCGAGGTAACCTCATACACGCCATCGGCGAACAGGAAGGATCGGTCAAAAATCGAAATCTTGGCTTCGGTTTCCGGCAAAAACTCGCCGTTCACATAAACAGTGCGCATCATAACTTTCCTGTTTAGCAAGCGGACCTTTTGCGATCCGTCTTGGATGGATGGAGCGACGTTTCCCAAAGACCTGCTCGCGCAAGCGCAGCCATCGCGATCATTGGTTCTTCCGCTATTTAGACTCTCAGATATCACAGGCGCACGCAATCTGTCGCGCAAAAGCTCTATATCGTGCGTGTAAAAGGTGAATTGTTGTCTTTGTCGGGGGTTGATAAGGATCTTGTTGAAATATTAAACGTATAATAGTTAGTTTTGTTGAAATTTAATTCAATTATCTTCCGTTGGCAAAACAGGTTGTTTGCTGCGAATGGGCGGTCTATTTTTATGTGCGATTTCTATTGTTAGTTCATGCTTTGGGGAGTGCTTGATATGGGGGGAGATGTTTACGATGATTTGATGGCAAAGATTAAAAGGCAAATCAATGGATTCGAAGGTCGAAGGAAGAAGTGCGGCAGAATGGCAAAGTACTTCGGTGTTTTTCAGATTCTTGGCGGGATCGTAGGCTCTACATTGGTTGCAATTAATATTGATTATAAGGAAGATGTTCTCTCTATTCTGGCGATAGTGGCAATTTCAATGGGGACTATCGCTCTGAATTTTATGCAGTTTTTTAAATTCCATGAGCGATTGCATATAGCTATTTCGACGGTGGCAAGACTTAAAGCCTTGGAAGAGGAACTGTCATACAGATGTTTAGAGGCTTTGGCCTCTGGAGGCGTGTCAACCGAGGAATATCGCGAGTATTTTGAGAAGTATCAGGGGATATTAAATGATGCGAATGCCAGTTGGTCTGGCCAGTTTATGGAGACGGTTAACAAGATAAAGAAAGAAAAAGGCAATTGATAATCTCTAAAGTATTCAATTTGAGGCATCTTCCACAGATGTTTGGTGTTTCTTCTGAAGAAGTATACTTCAACGAAAGTATTTTTTTTCAAATAGGTTTGCCAGAGTTAGCCCCTCCGAGGATACGAGGGTCAATGATGGTTGTGATTAACAAAGAGTTTCTCACACGAAACTCAGAAGGCTTTCTTTGGGGGAGTGCTTTTGATACAGGAGCTTGCCAAGCTGGATATTTAGGAAGTGACTTAGTTAAATACGCGGAGAAACTTCGTTTTTCATTCGGAGAAATGCTTAGCATTGTATCTCGTATAAATGAAAAGTGTGGAGGAGGTGACGGTAAAAGCTTCAGCCAATTGAATTACTCTGAGGTGTCGGAGGTCCTAGAAGAGGTTTTTCCAGAGAATTTTATTAAAAAGCTGATTCAGGTTAGGGGCAACAGCCCTTTATTTTTTGAGCTTTGCTTTAACTCCAAGGCTAAAGTGCGTCAGTCCGACATAATCGCATTATATTGCCCCAATAACTATGTACGAGAAATCCGAAAGTATCTATCCAGGGGAAATGAAAAGATAAAATTTGTCGGATATAATCCTCGGTTTGGTTTGGAGTCACTGGCGCTTGATGAAGATATACTCAGTCGGAATATTTGAACACCCGACGCCAGATACTGTCCCAACTCATGTTATGCCGATCATCGTGATCCGTGAAAATGAACAGTGGGAAAGAGTAAATTACATTATCGAGCGACCCTACCAGATAAAGATCCTAGAACGAGTTGGCGTGCCGAGTGCGAGCATAGACGGACTTTTCCCTTATCCATCTTACATACTTCATGACCCTGTCGAAATCACTTGCGACACGCAGGCACTATATCTGATCGGTGGTAGAGTTCTGTATGCAAGAAGCTTTGCAGAAATTGGCAAAGTCCTAGCTCAATCATTTTTTGCAAACTTCACATTTTTACATCTGCGGAACACCTTCATAACGTTGGCTCGCTGTCTTTAATTTCGGTCTGTTGCTTTTAGGAAAATCTTGGAACAGATGTGAATAGCTATGAGCAAGTAAGGTTAACACACCCAGTAACGGGTATCTTTATCCTCCTAAAATTTTTCATTTTTTGCGTTTGACCCTAACATAAGTTGAGGTTCTATCGTCCTGCTCCATGAGATGAAAAAGATGATGAAAAAACATTGCCAAAGAAATGGAGCCTTGTGATGAATAGCCACCAGCCCGTCACTGTAAATAACCCGGTCGAACATGACCGTGACACGCTGCAAAGCCGGATCAATGCCAGCTGGGCCGCCCCGCTTAAACGCCCAAGGCAGGAAGTTGATCTGGATGCCTATTTCGCCCGGATCGGCTATGACGGCCCGCGTGAAGCAACGCTGGAAGTATTGCAGGCCCTGCATGCAATGCATCCGGCAACGATCCCGTTCGAAGCCATTGATGTCTTCAATGACAAACCGATCAGTATTGATCCCGAAAAGGTCGATCAGAAGCTGATCCATGACGGGCGGGGCGGGTATTGTTTTGAACAGAACGGCTTGTTTTGCAGGGTATTGCGCAGCCTTGGATTTGAGGTCGAAGGTCTGGCCGGGCGGGTTTTATGGGGCTATGGGCCAAACGATTTGCCCCGTCCGCGCTGCCATATGGCCAACCGGGTGATGATTGATGGTGAAGCGTGGCTTGCCGATGTTGGTCTTGGTGGCTGTGTGCCGACAGCACCCCTGATGCTTGATATCGAAACACCGCAAGCCACCCCGCATGATACGTACCGCGTGATCAAGGGCGAACATAGCTATGTGACCGAAATGGAGCGTGATGGCGTCTGGAAGGCGGTGCACGAGGTGGATATCGCCCCCGTGGCTGACATCGATTACGAGGTCATGAACTGGTACGCATCCGATCATCCCGAAAGCGGGTTTTGCAAAACCCTGATGGTTGCGCGTTCGGCCCCGTTTGCCCGCTTCATGCTGCTGAATAACCGCCTGACCATCCGGCTGGTCACCGGCGAGGAAGAGCACCATACGCTGAGCGTCGGCGACATTCCGCAAACCCTGAGAGATATCTTTGGCATCGAGCCGGACCCGGCCTGGCGCGGGGCCTTTGCAAGTTTGGTCACGCACAGTTACGGATAAACGATTGTGCGGTGTTTATGCCGCCTGTGAATGATCAAGGGCGGGGAGCTTTGGCTTCCCGCCAATTGTTTTCAACCGAACTGCGAGTATTCCCGGCAGTTTGGGACAGGTCGTAGACCAAAAGCATCCGGATCGCACACGGGCTTATTTGCCAGCTTTTGCGTTGGCCTCGTTTGTCAGGCTTTCCATATAGCTCAGCAGATCGGCGATGCTTTGCGGGGTAAAGGAAAATTCCGGCATGGTCATGTTGTCATGCGATACCGTGATGCCCTCTGCCAGCGCTTCCTCAAGGTTTTCAAGCGGCCAGCGTTGCCCGAAACTGGCAAGGGCAGGGGCGGTTGTCACGTTCGGATCGGGGAGCGGATCGCCTTCGAATTTGGTATGACAGCGCAAACAGGTCTGCTCGGCAATGGATTGCCCGCGGGTGACGTCACCGTATTCCTCGCCCTTGTGCGCCATGTAATCACCAATGCCCCACATGCCCAAGGCAACAACGCCGGTCAGAAGGATGACAAGGCTGGTTTTCTGCATGGTGCGCTCCCAAAGGCGGTAGTGGTTGTCCGATGAGGGCCTGTATAGCAAGGCAAGGTAACGAATTTCCTAAGGCTATGGTCGTACCTTTGCTGCTGTTTTGGTTATCCATGCATGGCATGGGGCTATTGGCCGGGGGAAACGTCGACCGATATGCTGTCAGACATGATCCAAAACTAAAAAGGGTGGCTTTTGCGCCACCCCCTTCGTTGTCTGCACTAGTTTAGTGGAATATCCAGTCCCACGCGAAAGGTGCTCGCCTGGGTTGAGCTGACTGATTGGTTAAAGGATGACTTGAATTTGCTGTCATCGGGAAGGAAACCAAATGTCACCGGGGTATTGGCCACCACTTCAATGCTATGAGATTCATAATTAGCCAAGCCTATACCATCATAGGCATATTTGGCATAGATACTGCCGCCATCTTCAAACGTGATGTCACCACCTAACTCGGCTTTGGCACGTAGTTTTTCGGTATTTACCTGGCTTCCGTTATTGTGGTCAATCGGCGGAGCTCTGAAATCCCAGATGCCCTTCAAGGCAACGAAGGGACGGTACGTCAGGCCATCGTCAACCCGAAAAACGCGAACAATCTCGGGGCCGAAGGTAAGGTTTCCGAAGTCAATCGTTTGGGCTTCGATCCGTTCGCCCCCAAAGTTTTTGTAAGATTTTTGTTCTTCACGGAAATAGTTGAGACCGATCTGGGGATAAAACTCCCAGTCGTCGGTGCGGATGTCGCCGGTCAGATTGGTTTCCAGCTGCCAGCGTTCGCCGTCATATTTGTCCCAACCCCTGCCGAGCGGGTTGATCTTGTTTTTTGATTTTCCCCAGGCAACGCGCCCGTCCCAGATAAGGTTTTCATCCAGTCGGGAAACCATATATGGGCCAATCATCCAGCCTTTTCCTTTGCCTTGGCTGTCCTGGCCGGTAGCGGTCGTTTTATACAGGTCATATTGGCCCAGAATGCCAATCTTGGTGTCCTTGTCCAAGCGATAGTCGACGCCGGTCATGAACAGGCCGAAATCGCTATCCCCATCCGTGCCGCCGCGGCTGTCGCTGATGCCTTCCCATCTGCCTTTGACCCACGCGTTGACCGGGCTTTCAAAATTGGAAAACTCGCCGGGTGGCAGGCCATCGATGTTTTGCTGTCCGGCTGCCAGTTCTCCGGTCCAGTTCATGACGCTGTTGAGGTTGGCGGCAAAGCTGCCCTTACCTTCGTTCATCTCAAATGCGACAGGCAATGTCAGGCCGGTTGCTTCGCCGAGCGCATTTCCAAACGCAGCATTGCCATCAAACAACCCACCAAGGCTACCGCCACCGCGCCCAAAACCGCGCCCTGTCATCAAGCCGGAAAGGCCGACACTTTGCGATGTCATGTTTCTGATATGGGTTGAAACGACGTTTTTGATTGCGGACTGGGATTCTGCGAGGCTGCCAGCGGGCGGAAGAATGTTGTCAAACAGCTTCAGGCTCGCTGTTCCTTTGAGTGTGCCGCCTGAATCTCGTAAGGTGAACGTGATGAAAATATCACGTCCGGCAATCTGGGGAAGATTGAACGTTGTGGACTGTCCAGAAATGGTGCTGCCACTGACAATAAGGCCTTCGAGGGCGGCGAATGATGCTGGGGTCGTTCCTTGCTGTATGGTGAAGGTGATCGAAGATTGACCTTGTGGCGATCCTGAAATGGTTGCCCATGTTAGGTCAGTGGTGCCGGACCCGCCCTGTGACGCTTCAAGGGAGATGTTGGCGTCGGCAAAAGTCGCCCCGCCACTCAGCGAAATTTGCAGCGTATCGCCTGCGGCCAGAGCGGTGGTTGGGCTGCCGCTTCTAAAGAACGTCAAATCGTCGCCGTCAGCTGTTTCGCGGGCTTGGTTGGTAATCGTCTTTGTCGTTGTCGCCGCACTGCCACCGGCGTTTGTTACGCCGTAAGCATGGGCGCTATTGGGCGCGACAAGCAAAAATAGTGCAGCAATGCAGAGCCGCGCGAAGTTGGTTTTCATCTGCATTGTCGATTTTGTTTTTTTGTACCGTGTTGTGTCACGTTTTATATTTATTTTCAGTGCGTTGTTGGTAAAACCAGTTATAAGAAGCAATACCCGCCACAATATGTGGCCAGACTTAAAACAGCTTTCCATAGCTCAATCCTTCACCCAACCAATGCGTTTTACGCACTTTTGTCTTCTGGCTGCTCTCACAGCAAACAGGGTCATCGTGTTCATGCCATAAGGTTTGCCTTATGAGCTGCATCGGGGATGAGAAGAACTCTGAAAGTCTGCTCGGCTTGCGCCTGATCACATCATCGGATTGCAAAACGCCAAGTTTTTTACCCGGGTCAATGCTTCAACGGTTATCCGCCAGACAGGTTTTTGTCCGATGCATGAATTTCCATCACGCAAAGACACCTCAAGATCGGCTAAATTTTCAAGTGAACAAGAAGCGCTTCAATCCCCGCGCAAAGAATTAAGCTGCATTTCCGATAAAGAAACATGCAATTTGGTGCGGGCATACGTTTTGTGCGCTTTGGGGATATTCGGGACGCTTTCTGGATATCGCACCCGGTTTCTAGTGTCGGATCGACCATTTGAATGAGTCTGGACCCTAGAACGATAGACGTCGAACGTGCGTTAGAGGCAGGCGAGTGCGCGGCTTGAGATGGAAACCGAATTCTTCGCCGGATCCTTGAGGTTTGCAAACTGATAATTGTCTGCCTGATGGATCGGGCCGACATCAATCCCGGCTTCGATCAAGGCGTTTCGGGCGCTTTCAACATCTTCGACGTCAAAGACCAGCTTGATCAATGACTGTCCTGCTTTCTGGCCCTTGCCTGCGGGATGGAGCATCAGGATCAGCCCACCATCCGGGCGACGGAGTTCAACAATGCGATCACCGTCAATGACAAAGGCCTGATAGCCGAAATGCTTGCTGTAAAATGCCACCATGGCGTCAATGTCATGGCAATAAAGCACTATTCGGCTGCATAGGCCTGTGGTTGCAGCCGCCATTGCCTAGCTGCCATCCGCCGTGCGAAATACCGTCAAGCCATTGACGACAATCCGGCCATCGGGCAGCAACTGCCCGTCATATTCGGTGGTGCCTTGCGGGCCGGGGCGCCCGGCGGCAAGGCCGTTGACCGCAAAGGGCACAAGGGCGCCCAAAAGGGTCGGGCTATCGGGTGTGCCCAGAAGATCAACCAGCTTGTCCTGACCCAAAAGTCGGAAATCAAAGTCACCAGTGAAGCCATAACGCGCGGCGGCCTGTGCGATGAATTCGCCAGACCCAAGGGCCTCGAGGCCGCGCGATTCAACATAGAATTCATCAACCTTGACCGGGGCGCCGTTCTGGGCGGCTTTTTTCCACAGGGCATCGCCGATCTGGCGTCGCGCAAAGCGCGGGGCGGTGCCCGTCAGGATATCGTGGAAACCCTTTTCAATGATCGGCTGGGCTTCGGACCATGGCAGACCGGCACTGCTGGTTTTGACCCGGACTGTACGCGGCTGCAAAAGGCTTGGCAGCCACAGGCCGTCATGGGCGTAGTCAAGATGGGTCGCGCCATCCTTCCCGGGATAGATCGTGAAATTGGCCGATTTGATCGAGACGCGCTTTTCGCGGTTCGGGCCCGTCCATTCGGCGGCCTGCCAGCCAATGCGTGCCATTTCCGGCAGCCATTGCATGATCAGGCCGTTCATCATCCAGTGTTTGCGCGACACCGGTTCTTCGCCAACAAGGAAATCGGCAAATCCGTCAAAGGTCACCGGCACATTGCGTGCGGTATCCCAGCGCAGATATCCCCCGGCATTGCGGAGCGTCAGTTCGCGTTGATCGCTGGTGGCTTCGGCCAGCATTTGCGCCCGTTCGGGCAGCTTGACATCCAGATCGACCTGACCGGTGGCATCCGTGTCACGCACAGTCACAAGCACATCTTCCATCACCAGTTGGCGCGGGGTGGAATAGCCGTGCAAATCCAGGGAAACATCATCATAGACCAGTTCGACCGCGTCGCCATCAACGGTACGCGCGTCAACCTCGGTTGCGGCAATACCCGATTGCATCAGGATGGCGTCAACGGCCGTGCGGGCGTCTTCGACCGAAATGGCTTCGGCGCGCGTGGTCAGGCCTGCAATGGAAACTGCAAGAATACCAAAGCCGGTAAGAGCCTTTCGGAAATGCATGACGCGGTCCTTTTGCTTGCCGTTGTGCGCGTAAAATCACGCGGTCGGTTACGCTGACAACAGTTTACCGCAATTTTGGTTATGTTAGGGCAAAGTAAATCAGATGTGATCAAGGTCACCCGCCGCAAAACGTCTGCGCATCCCTTCACAACTGACAGGATGCTGTCAGGAGGGCGGTGTTAGGCATGTCTGAGATCAAACAGATAGCAGGGGGTTATTTACTGCAGCCGAACGTTTCGCGCGTTTCCGGCGTTGCAATGCCACACAGGAAAGTCTCAACAGCGCGCGACACACGTTCACTGATCTGCTGATCGGTCATGGGCGGGCGCGGATTGTGTTTCATGATGCGCGATTGCCAGTCACCGATGATCATCGATTCGAACATTTCTGCCGAATGGTCCGGGTTTTCGATCTTGATGCGACCGAGTTTTTCCTGTCGTGACAGATAGTCCGCAAGGTGTTTGCGGGTGCTGTCAGGACCAACTTCAAAGAACTTCTCAATCAGGGGGAGAAAGTGCTGGCCTT
Source organism: Thalassospira sp. HF15 (assembly GCF_011806525.1). Lineage (GTDB taxonomy): Bacteria > Pseudomonadota > Alphaproteobacteria > Rhodospirillales > Thalassospiraceae > Thalassospira. The sequence continues at coordinate 249,197 of NZ_JAAVKI010000006.1, forward strand.
CCGAATACAGAATTTGAGTGAAGCGTGCGACTTCCTCGGTTACAATCTTTTTGGCCAGTTTCGTGCCGAAGTCCGTAAGGGCATCACGGGGAGGGAGGTCGGTTTCCAGCGAGATATGCAGTTCGGCGGAGAATTCCTTGCAGCGCTCGGTCATGACCGCAGCCAGCAAGCCATCCTTTCCGCCGAATGCTTCGTAAAGGGTGGTACGCGATCCGCCTGATTGTGAAATAACGTCGTTCAGGGTCACTCCGGAGAAGCCACGTTCAAGCAATAACGCCCATGCGGCATCCATCATTGCACGACGTCGTGCAGTTCCGCGAGCGTGTTGTTTTTCAAGCTTTTCTGGCGTTTCACTCATCTTTATTGGCTTCGCTCTCTTTGGGCCTTGATCGTGCAGTGCACAAAGTGTACTGTACCGTACAGTATCTATAAAAGCAATGGCAAAGCGCCCACCACACTGCTTTGCACGGACTTAGAAGGAATAAGCATTTTGTCCATGCGATCTTGTTTGAAATTCGCCGGTATGGCAGCGCTTGTCGTTCTCGTTGCAGCTTGCAGCGAAGAAAATAACGGCGGCGGTCAGCAGGCCAATGCCCAGCAGCAGCCCCAGGCAACCCCGGTCGGAACGGTCACGCTCAGTGCGCAGACCGTTGGCCTTGTTGAAGAGATGCCCGGTCGCACTGTTGCCTATCGTCAGGCCGATATCCGCCCACAGGTCGATGGCATTATCAAGGAACGCAACTTCACCGAGGGCGCGTTTGTTGAAGCAGGTCAGCAGCTTTACATGATTGACCAGGAAGTTTATCTGGCGCGCGTTGATGCTGCCCAGGCTGAATTGACCCGGCAGCGCGCCACCCTTGATCAGACGACCAAGACGCGCACACGCTATGATCCGCTGATCAAATCCCAGGCCGTAAGCCAGCAAACCTATGACGATGCCGTTGCCGCCGAGGCACAAGCCAAGGCGTCGGTTGCTGCGGCCCGCGCCGAGCTTGAACAGGCACGTATTGATCTGGCCTACACCACGGTCACGGCACCGATTGCCGGTCAGATCGGATCATCCGATTATTCCGAAGGTGCGCTTGTGACGGCCAATCAGAGTGCCAAACTGACCACGATCACCCAGCTTGATCCGATCTATGTCGACGTGACGCAGGCCGGTGGCCGCTTGCTGAAGATCAAGGAAGCCATCCGCAATGGTCGCATCCAGGGTGTTGAGGACGGGAAGATCGAGGTTGCCCTGATCATTGATGCAACCGGTGCTGAATATCCGCACAAGGGGACCTTGCAGTTCTCGGACGTGACGGTGAATGAAACCACCGGCACGGTCCGCCTGCGCGCGGTCTTCCCGAACCCGGACGGGACCCTTCTGCCGGGCATGTTTGTCCGTGGTCAGGTCCGTCAGGGACGTCTTGAGGGCGCCTTCCTTGTGCCTCAGAAAGCGGTCATGCGCCGCCCGGATGGCTCGGCTTATGCCTATGTCGTCGAGGATGGCAAGGTTGCCTCAAAGGATCTGACAATCGAGCAGTCTCAGGGACAGGATTGGCTGGTTACGGCCGGTATCGAAGATGGTGCGCAGGTAATTGTTGATGGCCTGCAGCGCATCGGACCGGGTGCGCCTGTTGCGCCACAGCCTGTTGAATCCGCCAAAGCCGCCGAATAAGGACTTATTCAATGGCAAAATTCTTTATTGATCGCCCGGTTTTCGCCTGGGTTATTGCCCTGGTGATTATGCTGGCGGGGGGCTTGTCGCTTTGGCAGTTGCCCATCGAACAATATCCGTCGATCGCGCCGCCTTCTGTTGAAATCGGGGCAACCTATCCCGGTGCCTCGGCGCAAACTGTTGAAAACACGGTCACCCAGGTGATCGAACAACAGATGAACGGTCTTGATTATCTGCGTTATATGTCTTCGACCTCGTCGGGGAACGGGCAGGCGTCGATTACGCTGACCTTTGAACCCGAAGCCGATCCGGACATTGCCCAGGTTCAGGTGCAGAACAAGCTGCAAGCGGCCATGTCATCGCTTCCGACCGAAGTGCAGCAGCAGGGTGTTACCGTCAGCAAGTCATCGGGCTCGTTCCTGATGGTTGTCGGCTTTGTTTCTGCCGACGGGTCAATGGATGCCGAAGACCTTTCTGACTTCGTTGTGTCGTCGGTCGAAGATCCGATTGCGCGTGTGAACGGTGTTGGTTCGGTCCAGGTGTTTGGCGCCCAGCATGCCATGCGCATCTGGCTCGATCCGAACAAGATGCTGTCCTACAACCTGACGGTGATGGATGTTAATGCGGCCATCGAGGCGCAAAACACCGAAGTCACCGCCGGTCAGATTGGCGGCGCGCCGTCCGTTGAAGGTCAGCAGATCAACGCAACCATCACCGCCCAAAGCAAACTGCAGACGGTTGACGAGTTTTCCAACATTCTTTTGAAGGTCGAAACCGACGGCGCACAGGTGCGCCTTGGCGATGTCGCCCGGATCGAGATTGGCGGCGAAAGTTATGACATTGTCGGGCGCTATAACGCTCAGTCTGCAACCGGTATCGGGATCAACCTTGCGACCGGTGCTAATGCGCTTGATACGGCCGAGGCGGTTAAATCCCGTCTGGCAGAACTGAAGCCATTCTTCCCGCAAGGGGTAGAGATTGTCTACCCCTATGATACGACACCGTTCGTCGAAGTATCGATTGAGGAAGTGGTTTGGACGCTTGGTGAAGCCATTATTCTTGTCTTCCTAGTGATGTTCCTGTTCCTGCAGAACTGGCGGGCAACGCTTATTCCGACGATTGCGGTTCCCGTTGTTTTGCTGGGGACCTTCGGGATTCTTGCGGCCTTCGGGTATTCGATCAACACGCTCACCATGTTTGCCATGGTTCTGGCCATCGGTCTTCTGGTCGATGACGCGATTGTTGTGGTCGAAAACGTTGAACGTGTGATGCACGAAGACGGACTTCCGCCGCGCGAAGCAACGCGAAAATCCATGGGACAAATCACAGGTGCGTTGATTGGTATTGCACTTGTGCTTTCTGCGGTGTTTGTGCCGATGGCCTTCTTTGCCGGGTCGACCGGTGCGATTTATCGCCAGTTCTCGGTCACGATCGTCTCCGCCATGGCGCTTTCGGTTGTTGTCGCGATCGTTCTGACACCGGCGCTGTGTGCGACCATGCTCAAACCCGGCCACACCGATCCGACCAAGAAAAAAGGCCCGTTTGGCTGGTTTAACCGCGGCTTTGAGCGGACCAACAACTTCTATCAAGGCAGCGTTGGCCATGTTGTGAACCGCAAATGGCGCTATCTGTTTGTCTACGGCATCTTGGTTGCTGCACTTGCGGCTCTGATTGTTCGTCTGCCGGGTTCGTTCCTGCCCGAAGAAGATCAGGGCATCATGTTTGCCATGGTGCAGTTGCCTGCCGGGGCGTCACAGGAACGTACCGTTGAGGTTCTCAAGAAGTTGGAAAAACACTTCATGGAGAACGAGGCGGAAAACATCGACGGCATGTTCACCGTTGCCGGCTTCTCGTTTGCCGGTAATGGCCAGAATGCGGGTATTGCGTTCGTGAACCTCAAGGATTGGTCGCAACGTACGCGCCCGGATCAGTCGGTCGATGCGGTGATTGGGCGTGCCTATGGCGCGTTTGCCGGTATCCGAGAAGCCATGGTGTTTGCCTTTGCGCCGCCGGCCATTATCGAACTGGGTACGGCGAACGGCTTTGACCTTCAGCTTGTTGATCGGGGTGGTAATGGGCACGATGCTTTGGTTGCTGCCCGTAACCAGCTTTTGGGCATGGCATCACAGGACCCGCGTCTTGTCGGTGTACGTCCGAATGGTCTCAATGATACGCCGCAATTCAACGTCAATATTGATCAGGAAAAGGCCAGTGCCCTTGGTGTAAGCCTTGCCGATATCAACCGGACGCTGGCGGCGGCCTGGGGGTCAAGCTATGTCAACGACTTCATTGAAAATGGCCGTGTGAAGCGGGTTTACATGCAGGCCGATGCCAAATACCGCATGATGCCCGAAGACATGAATTACTGGTATGTCCGTAACAAGTCGGGCGAAATGGTGCCGATTTCGGCTGTCGCCTCGACCAACTGGACTTACGGTTCTCCGCGTCTGGAACGTTTCAACGGTTTGTCCTCGCTTAACATTCAGGGTTCGGCCGCACCGGGTGTGGCATCGGGCGATGCGATGGCGGCGATGGAGCAAATGGTTGCCAAGCTTCCGGGTGATATCGGTCTGGAATGGCAAGGGCTGTCTTACGAAGAACGCGAAGCGGGCGAACAGGGACCGGCATTGTATGCACTGTCCATGATTGTCGTCTTCCTGTGTCTCGCAGCTTTGTATGAAAGCTGGGCCATTCCGATTTCGGTGATGATGGTCGTGCCGCTTGGCGTCCTTGGAGCCGTGATCGCAGCCATTCTGCGTGGTCTGCCCGATGACGTCTATTTCCAGGTCGCCATCCTGACCACAATTGGTTTGTCGGCCAAGAACGCCATCCTGATTGTCGAGTTCGCCCGCGAACTTTATGACCAGGGCATGGGGCTGCTTGAAGCAACGGTCGAAGCTGCGCGTCAGCGTCTGCGTCCGATCATCATGACGTCGATGGCCTTTACCCTTGGTGTCGTGCCGCTGGCAATTTCGACCGGTGCCGGGGCCGGGGCCCGTGTGGCGGTTGGTACTGGTGTGATGGGCGGGATGATTGCCGCAACGGTGCTGGCGATCTTCTTCGTGCCGCTGTTCTTTGTTCTGATTGTTGGCGCATTCGCCAAGAACCGGAAGAAAAAGGGCGAAGTCCAGGCCACCCACGAACATCCGGCTGAATAAAATTTAAGGCCAGCCCTAATCAAAAGGCTGGCCTTAAACAGCATCGCGCCGTGACGGTGCAGAATTTAAATTTCTGCATGATCCCCCGACCCCGCCGTTGCGCGTGCGAAAGAAAGGGCCGATGCGTTTGCATCGGCCCTTTTGTTTTGACCTTAACCCAAAGTGACGTCAAGCGCCTTTTGGATAGGGGAAACTATGCCAAACCCTCATCAAGCCCATAAATATCGCACTTCTGGCCGGATAAAGATCAGGCTTTGCTCATGCGATCAAGGGTCTGGCGATGGGCATGCATCTGATGGAAAATGGCATAACGGCGATCATGATCGGCCTTGGCCGATGGATCTGGCGCATGGGCGGTTTCCTTGCCAGCCATCTTGCGGGCTGCGGCGGCAAGGCCACCTTCGGCGTCAAGCGCACCGGCAGCGAGCATGGCAGAACCCAGAAGAACCGGCTCTTCGCAATCGGACATCACAACCGTACAGCCGGTGACATCGGCATAGAGTTTGACCAGCACCCGACTTGCGGTATGGCCGCCGCTCAGATGAATGTGGGTGATGTCATAACCGGTATCATTCATGGCATCGATGATGTGGCGGGTGCCATAGGCAATCGCGCAGGCTGTCGCCCAATAAAGCTTGAGGAAGCTTTCCTCGCTCTGATCCAGTGTCAGGCCCGAAATAACGCCAAGCGCCTCGGAATCAGCCAGCGGGGAGCGGTTGCCATGGAAATCCGGCAAGACATGCAGGCGCGGCGCAAGGTCGGTTTTTTCCGCCATCATCGGCATCAGTTTTTCACCCGCCAACTTATGGGCATCCCGGCCCATGGCATGGGAAAACGGATGCATGGCAACGATATGATCCAGCAATGCACCGGTCGCTGACTGCCCACCTTCATTCAGCCAAAGGTTCGGGGCAATCGCGCCGAAATAGGGGCCCCACACGCCTTTGATAAAGCGCGGTTCCGTTGACAGTGCCATATGGCAGGTCGATGTGCCCGCGATCATGGCAAAATGCTGATCAAGATTACCGTCCAGATATTCACCAAGGGTGCCCAGCGCACCGGCATGGGCATCAATCAAACCGGCCCCGACCACACAATCCGTCGTCAGGCCAAGGTCAGCTGCCCCCTGTTCGGACAGCGATCCGATCAGGTCGCCAACCGCAAGGGCGGCCTCGTGCATGTTGATCTTGTCGTTCAGGTCTTCCATGTCGATCGCTTTCAGGAAATCGCGATCCCATGGTTCATCCTGATGGGCAAGATAGGTCCATTTGCAGGTGACCGTGCAGCAGGACCGGTCATTGCTGCCGGTGGCGCGGAAGGACAGAAAATCGGCCAGATCATAGGCCGCGCCCATTTTCTGCCAGGTGGCATTGTGATGGCGTTTCAGCCACATCAATTTGGGGATTTCCATTTCGGGCGACATGGTGCCGCCGATATAATCCAGAACCTTGGCACCCGTGGCGGTGCATTCCTCGGCCTCGCGGACTGCACGGTGGTCCATCCAGACAATCACATCCCAATTATCCGCCCCGTTGGGGGTGACACCCAGTGGTCGGTTATCCTGATCGCGGATCACCAGTGAGCATGTCGCATCAAATCCGATGGCCGCAATTTTGTCGGCCGCGACCCCGGATTGCGCCAGCGCATCACGCACCGACTGACAGACCGACTGCCAGATATTTTCAGAATCCTGTTCGACGAAATCGGGCTTTGGCCGGTTCATCGCAATCGCGTGCGCAGCGCTGCCAAGCAATTTGCCATTGGCGTCAAACACGCCGGCACGCGCGCTTCCGGTGCCGACATCGACACCGACGAAGCAAGGGGAACTGGGACTCATGATGGGGTACTCCTCCGCGTATTCCCCGACTTTTCCGGAATTCTCCGATGCCGGGTGATCTTTTGTTTGGTCTGTGTGACTTCAATTTGGCCTGAGTTGATCAAAAGTTCACTAATTGGTCAAATGTTCATTTTTGTTGACGCTGAACTTCCTCGTTGGTTACGCTGTCGGAATAACACAAATGAAACAAGCCAGGTTCAACATGGCCCGAGGAAACGAAGTCCAAGGCGCGACCAATGCTGTCGGCGCCAAGATCGTAACGTCAGCATCAGACATTCAAGCTCTGTTTGACGCCTGTCGTGTTGTCCTGTTTGACTGTGACGGCGTTCTGGTCAATAGCGAGCCGATCTCGCTCGCGACACTTGTCGATGTGCTTGATCACTTCAACGCACCGTTAAGCCTGCGCGAGGTATCTGACCGATTTACCGGTCGATCAAGTTCTGCTCCGATTGAATATATCAAAACCCAAACGGGCCGCGATGTCAGTGCTGAATTCAAACCGTATTATTATAAAATGCTGTTTGATCGCTATGACCGCGACCTGACCAAGATTAACGGGATCGATGCCGTCCTGGAAGCCTTGCGTCAACGTGATATTGCCTTTTGCATTTCATCAAGCAGCTCGGTCGAACGCCTTGAAAAGACCATGCAGGTCACGGGCCTTGGCCCGTGGTTCGAAGGCCGGGTTTACAGTGCTGATTTTGTTCAAAACGGCAAACCGGCCCCGGATCTTTTTCTTTATGCCGCAAATGGCATGGGATACGCCCCGACCGAGGCCATCGTGATCGAGGATTCCGTGGCCGGGGTGACAGCGGCGCGGGCCGCGGGCATGAAATGTATCGGCTTTGTCGGGGGCGGGCATTATGCCGACGATCGGCAAACCGCAAGCAGGCGTCTTTATGATGCGGGTGCAGATATCGTCATCAAGGATATGGCGATCCTTGCCGAGGCCGTCATCTGAATGGGGCCTGACCCCAAAGCGTTTTGCGTTTAATCTGCCCCATTCTGCCGAAGATGACCTTCTGTCCGGCGAGGAAAGGTCCGCAGGACGTAGCGGGGCTACGTTCAAGGGGCTTGACGCTGCGGGGCGGAAGGTTATCCCAGCCCGAAGGGTTTGATTTTGGCGGCGTTTGACTGCGTTACACCGTTTGACCGATGCGTCGCATCGCTCTGCACGCTGTGCCTTGCCAAACGGCACGCCAAAAACAAACATAATGGAGCAGATTAAACGCAAAACGCTTTAGCGCTGGGTCAGAAGTTTCTGATAACGGGTCTGGCTTTGGCTGAGATGATCACGCATGGCTTTGCGCGCACTTTCTTCATCGCGCGCGGCAATGGCATCATAAATACGGCGATGTTCGCCGGTAATCATCTGCATATAGGCCTTTTGGTCTTCGGCCTCTGGTGGGCGGCGGCGCAACTGCGCGCGCGGGATGGTTTTATCGCCCAGATGTTCAAGGAATTCGGCAAAGCGGCGATTGTTGGTTGCGGCTGCGATCGCGCTGTGGAATTCGAAATCGGCCTGTTCGGTCGGTTCACCCTTTTCAAGGGCTTGTTCCATCTTGGCCATCGCCTCAAAAATCTTGGTTTGCTGCGCCACCGAGCTTCGCGTGCAGGCAAGACCGGCGGCTTCGATCTCGACTGCCATACGCAGTTCAAGGATTTCCAGAACATCAGACACTTGCGCATAATCAACTGCGAAAATCGATGTTTCGCTGGTGCGTGCTTGCGGGGGCAGAACAAACACCCCGGCCCCCTGACGCGGTTCAAGCAACCCGTCTGCCTTTAACGCCGCAATGGCTTCGCGTATGACAGTGCGGCTGACCCCGAACTGTTCGGTCAGGACCGGCTCGGTCGGCAGCTTGGTGCCGGGTTCGCGTTGCCCGCTTTCAATCTCTTGGCGCAGGCTGGCGATGACTTTTTCGGTCAGCGAGACTTTGCGCGGTGCTGCCGATACACGGGGCTTGTTCATTTTGCGTATCCGATAAATCCGGTGTAAAACGACGAGGGTCCTGACCCTAGATATAAAAATGGCGATTGGCGTTAAGGTTTGGTTGGCGCCATGGGAATTATCATCTTCACATAATCGAACGATAGTGGTTCTGTAAAGTCATCATATGATTTTGGTTGGATGTGAGGCGCGCAGGCATGGCCAAAAAAGGCGAACCTGAATACCGTTGGAACAGTGGTCCTTTCCAGATCGGGATTGTCCCGCAGGGCGGGTCGATATCGCGGATCGACTGGATCCGCCCGGATGGCAAGGGCATCATCAATCTTTTGCGTCCCGTAACGCCCGAGGCGATTGCATCTGCCAATCCATCAAGCCTTGGCTGTTTTCCGATGGTGCCATTTGCCAATCGGCTGGCCTTTGCCGAGTTCGAATTTGACGGGCGCATCGTCAAGGTCCCGGCCAACCGCCCGCCCAGCCCGCATGCCATTCATGGGTTCGGGCGGTCGGCAGAATGGACGATTGAACGCCCGACGGTCGACACCCTGCGCTTCAATCACAAACATGATGATCCGCAAAGCGGCTTTGTCTATGTCGCCTGGCAGGAATTCAAGGTCACCGAACAGGACGTCACCCTTGAAATCGGCGTGCGCCATCTTGGCCGTACGCCCATGCCCTATGGTATTGGCCTGCATCCATGGTTCCCCGGCGGTGATGATGTGTCGGTTGCCTTTATCGCAGCCGACAGTTTTGCCACCGATGATGAGATGTTGCCAACAGCACGCACGGTGATTGATCTTGGGCGTGATTTTTCGGATGGCAAGATGATCCGCCATAACCGCGCGCTGGATGCCCATTATGCCGGTTGGCATCTTGAGGCCGATATGGTCTGGCAGGACGCAGGCTACAGTCTGAAAATGGTTGCAAGCGATACGTTGCCAAACGTTCAGTTCTATATCCCCGAAGACGGCAAGACGTTTTGTGTCGAACCGGTTTCCCACGTGCCCAACGTTCATAACCGTCCGGAATTCAAGGAACTTGGCGATCTTAAGGTGCTGGACAAGAACCAGACACTGACCGGGACAATGACACTGATTCCAAGCTTGCTGGAACAGCCTGACAGCGGACTGGTCGAAGATGCCGAGCTCGAACTGCCGGGTAATCGCGACTATTCGCTGGTTGACTGATCGGGTTTGGTTGGCGCTGGTGCAAGGGCTTTACCGACAGGTCGTTTATCGATAAAAACTTACAAGTAAGTTTTACAAGATAACAAGTCCGGGGGACGGATGTCGGAATTGCTTTTAAGGGTTCAGAAGCGCGAAAAGCTTGCGGATCAGCTCTATGGTCAGATTCTCGAACAAATCATTTCTGGCAATCTCGCCGAAGGAACCAAACTGCCCTCGGAAAACGAGATCTGCGCATCGTTTGGTGTGTCACGCCCGGTCGTTCGCGAGGCGCTTCGTAAACTGCAATCAGATGGTTTGGTTTATGCCCGGCAGGGGGTTGGGTCGTTCGTTAAAAAGCGCCCGCCACAGGGCCTGATCGAATTTGGCGGTGTCAGTGATGTCGCCGGACTTTTGCGCTGTTTTGAGGCACGCTCCGCGATTGAGGGCACAACAGCGCGCATGGCGGCCGAACGGGCCAGCCCGCGCCACCATCGCGAAATTGAAAATGCGCTCAAGATGCTCGAAGACGGGGTTGCCGCAGGCGATATCGCCGACAAAGCCGATCTCGCTTTTCACATGGCGATTGCGCGTGCCGGCGGGAATGAAATTTTCGTCACCATTCTCAATTCCCTGGATGAAGTAATGTCGAAATCCATGCGTGTGGCCCTAAATATCACACGCGGTGGATCGGCGGAACGCGCCCAAAAGGTCCTGTCCGAACATCGCCAGATCTATGACGCAATCATTGGCCGCGATGGCAACAGCGCCGAACTTATGATGCGCTATCACCTGCATCAGGCCCGTCAGCGTGTCACCGACCACGCCCGCGACAAATAAGCCCCCTGCGTTCCTGACGGGCATCGCCCTGTTGACAAGCAGGGGGCGGTTACGGCACACCAGAACACAACAATAATTAATCATATGAATTTCGGAGTGTGTATGATGACGGGCGGTTCGATGTATCAGCCGGAACTTCTTTCTGACGAGACCTTTACATTGGCGGAATGCCCCAACTGGGATGCGGCCAATAACCGGCTTTACTGGACCGATATCCTGAATGGCAAACTGCATGCGCATGACATCGAAACAGGTGTGCGTACGACATGGACATTTGACAGCGAGCTTGGCTGCTTTGGCCTGACAGATCAGGGGCGCATTATCGTGGCCCTGCGCAAGGACATCATTTTCCTTGATCCTGAAACCGACGAGCGCACGCCACTGTGCCGGATCGAAGACGGTATTAACAGCCGCACCAACGATGGCAAGATCGGCCCGGATGACGCGTTCTGGGTTGGCACCATGGATGACAATCCCGAAAAAATGCCGATTGCCTCACTTTATCGCATCACGGCTGATGGCAAGGTCGAGGAAAAGGCAACCGGGTTCAAGATTTCCAACGGCATTGCCTGGTCGGGCGACGGGACGAAAATGTATCATTCGGACTCCCGCGGGCCGTGGGTCAATCGTTGGGATTTCGATGTGGCAACGGGCAATATTTCCAACTGCACGCGCTATCTTGATCTGGATGATACGCTTGGCCGCCCGGATGGCGGGGCGGTGGATGCGGAAGGGTGCTATTGGTCGGCTGGGGTATCGGCTGGCAACCTCAATCGCTTTGCGCCGGATGGAACGCTTTTGAAATCAATCGCAATGCCCATGCCCAATCCGACCATGCCGTGCTTTGGCGGGCCGGATATGAAAACGCTGTATGTTACCAGCCATCAGGAAGGGTACAGCCCTGAAAAGCGCGCTGAATTCCCCCATGCCGGGAAGCTCGTAAAGCTGCGCGTTGAAGTGCCCGGTGTGCCGGTCAACAAGTTCCGCGAAAACGGCTAAAACCCGGCCGCACCTTAAAACAAAAGCCATGCGATGGGATGTCGCATGGCTTTTTTTATTGGCGATTTGTCGCCCGAATTCAGACTTGTCAGATCGGGTCAGACCTTTTTGATCTCGGCGGTCACGGTGCCAAGCCCCTCAAAGATGGCTTCGATTTTGCCAAACGAGGTGATGGTCGGGGTGGCACAGGCACCCGTCGTGATCACGTCACCGGCCTTCAGGCTTTTGCCGCGCTTGGCAAGGAAGCCGACCAGATATTCAAGCCCGCCAAATATCTCCGGCCAGGCATCGGGATCGTCATTGCTGGCAAGAACTTCACCGTTGCTTTTGGTGGTGACTTTGCCACCGATAAAGCCAAGATCACGCCAACCCTCGATTTCCTGGCCTAGGATGAAGTGGCTGGTCGAATTAAGGTCGGCCAGTGTTTGAACCGGGTCCTGCTTTTCGTGATAGCGTCGATCAGCAATCTCGATTGCCAGATGCATGCTTTTGATATGATCAAGGATATCGCTTGATGTCGCATCCGGGGCAGGGGTGCTTGCCATGACGACAGCAATTTCGGCCTCGATATTCGGGAAATGGATGTCCTTGGTGGTCAGTGTCGCACCATCGCCAAGTATGCGTCCCTCCAGCAACGGTCCAACCAGCGGGCCATCCGCGCCGATTTTTTCCTGTGCCGCACGGGTGGCAACCGCAAGCTTCCAGCCAGCTTGTGCAATCCCGACCTGCTTTAACGTTGCGTCCTGAACGGCATAGGCCTCGTCAAAACTCTTGGGGGCAATGTCATCAGGCAGGGGATCGATCAGGGTGTGCTGGGTAAAGGCGTCGGCAAGGATGCGGCTGGCGGCAGTAATATCAGTCATTCCCGGTCTTCTTGTTTGTGGTGTGTGATTTGGTGTCTGAGCCTAGCGGGCTTTGGGCGCAAAGTCATCATACCAATCACCTCGATTCGTTAAAATCAGCCCAAACTTGTCAGTTCGCACCAAAGTCGAAAAAGGCGTGTGGGGGCTGTGATCCCCGGTTTTCCGGCATTCTCAGTGCGTTAAGTGCGTCTGAGTATTATGTTTGACAAAGTGATATGATGAATTTATAGAATCGTCATAGTTATTTTGACGCTTTCAGACTTTAAGGACGCTTGATGCACTATCTAGAGATGAAAAAGGCGATTGGTGCCGGCTTGCTTTCTTTTCCGGTCACGCCTTTTGATGCCGAGGGCAAGCTTGATCTTGCGGCCTATCGCACGCATGTCGGCTGGTTGTCGCAATATCCGGCAACCGCCCTGTTTGCAGCAGGCGGCACCGGCGAATTCTTTTCCCTGACCCCGGCAGAGGTTGTCGAAACCGTACGCGCGGCCAAGGAAGTTGCGGGGGATACCCCGATTATTGCCGGCTGCGGCTATGGCACGGCCATGGCGGTTGAACTTGCCAAGGCCTGCGAGGCTGCCGGTGCGGATGGCCTGTTGCTTTTGCCGCAATATCTGGTCGGGGCAGAGCAGGAAGGCCTGTTTGCCCGCGTCAAGGCGGTGTGTGATGCAGTCGATATCGGCGTGATTGTCTATAACCGCGATAATTCGATCATCACGGCGGAAACGCTGGGCAAGCTGTGCGATGTCTGCCCGAACCTTGTCGGGTTCAAGGATGGTCATGGCAATATCGAAATGGTGACAAAGGTTTGCACCATGATCGGTGATCGCCTGTCCTATATCGGCGGCATGCCCACGGCTGAAGTTTTCGCCAAGGCCTATAAGGCGGCCGGTGTGACAACCTATTCATCGGCGGTCTTCAACTTCCTGCCGCAACAGGCGCTTGATTTCTATGATGCCCTGACGCGCGATGATGATGACGCGATGAGCCGTGCGCTTCTCGAATTTTTCTATCCCTATCTTGATATCCGCAACCGCGGAAAGGGATATGCCGTTTCCATCGTCAAGGCGGGCATGCGCGTGATCGGCCGCGATACCGGCCCGGTGCGCAGTCCGCTGACCGATTTGACAGACCAGGAACATGACATGCTGGCCGAGGTGATCCGCAAGGCCTATGGCGAGGGCGCGCTGCGCGCTGCCTGAGCTATGCCTTCATGGCCGCATGAACCTGCCTTTCCCCCGGCAGGTCACACTTGCCGGGGGATATGATTGCGACGCCAAAAAATAACAATTGGCGCGCAGAAAAAGAAGCAGCTATTAGACTAGTTGTTAACAAATCTTACAGTTGTGTTTACAAGTTGGCGATTGTAGGATTATATGAGAAATAATGATCCCAAAAGGGGCATCAAGGCTTTAACGCAAGTGACATATCGTCTCGGGAGGAACCCAAATGAACTCGTTTATCAAGACCACGACACTGACGATTGCGGCTGCAGCCGTCTCGGTTGCGCTGGCATCCGGTGCACAGGCCCGCGAATGGCGCGGTTGGAACATCCATCCGCCGGAATACCCGGTTTCGACCGGCATGGAAGAATTCGCCAAGCTGATCAATGAAAAGTCCGGCGGCGATCTGGAAGCCAAGGTTTATCACGGTGGCGTACTGGGTGATCAGCCCGATGCGATCCAGCAGGTCCGCCTTGGTGGTCTGGACTGGGCCGTTTTCAACCTCGGCCCGCTGGGTGAAGTCGCACCCGAAGCCAACGTCGTGTCGCTGCCTTTCATCTTTAAAAACGTCGATGCCATGCATGACGTCATGGACGGCCCGGCCGGTCAGCAGATTGCTGATGGCCTGATCGAAGCCGGCCTGCAGCCGCTTGGCTGGTATGATTCCGGTGCGCGTTCTTTCTATAACTCCAAGCACCCGATCAACACCCCGGCTGACCTTGACGGTTTGAAATTCCGCGTCATGAGCAACGATCTTTATGTTCAGATGGTTGATGCGCTTGGCGGCAACGCGACCCCGATGGCCTATAGCTCGGTCTATCAGTCGCTGAAAACCGGTGTGATTGACGGTGCGGAAAACAACTATCCGTCTTATGACAGCTCCGGCCACTTTGAGGCGGCGAAATACTATTCCGTCACCCAGCACCTGATCCTGCCGGAATGCCTGTGCATGAACAAGGCGCTGTATGACAGCCTGTCGGACGACGAAAAGAAAACCGTCCAGGAAGCAGCTGATGCGTCGGTTAAGGTACAGCGTGCCGCATGGGCCGAGCGTGCTGAGAAGTCCAAGGAAAAAGTCATTGCTTCGGGCATCGAAGTCAACGAAATCGCTGACAAGCAGGCCTTCCAGGATGCAATGCAGCCGGTCTACGACAACTTTCTGAAAGCCAACCCGGATCTGGCTGATCTCGTTAAAGCCATCCAGGACGCACAGATGTAAGCCACATATTACAAGGCGGGCGGCGATTTAATCGTCGCCCTTCTTTGTTTGTAGGGTTACGTTCTTCGCGGTTGTATTGCCGATTAATCAATTTCTGGCGGCGCATAGATGTTTTCCAGTTTTACCAAATTGCTTGACCGTTTGGGCGGCGGCATTGCCGGCGTTCTCAATCTGATTGGCGGTCTGGCGCTTGTCGCGCTTATTCCGAGTTTTGCGTGGCTTGTTTTTGGCCGCTATGTCCTTAATGAAACGCCGACATGGGTCGAACAGGTTTCACTTATTCTGATTGTGCTGATTACCTTTCCGGTCGCAGCAGCGGGCATGCGCGACAACAGCCATCTTTCCGTTTCATTCTTCCGCGATGCCCTGCCGCCCAAGATCGCCGCCGTTGTTGCTGCGATCAGCTATGCCGCCATGGCCTGGTTCGGATACTGGATGCTGATTGGCGGGATCGATCTTGTTGCCTTTAACTGGGTCAAGACCATGCCGATCATTCATATTTCCGATGGCTTGCGGTCTGTGCCGATGGCGGTTTGCGGCGCCGGGATCATGTTTTACAGCGTGGTTCATATCCTCAAGATCGTGGCGAACTGGAAAACCATTTCCCAAGCCACCCATTACCATGAAGACATTCTGAACGAGGACGCGAAATAACATGGGCATGACCATTCTTCTGGGCGTGTTTGCCATTGGTATCCTGATTGGTATGCCCGTTGCCATCGCACTTGGCATCGCTGCCCTTGGGGCGTTTTTTGTTGAAGGGCTCCCGACCCTGATTGCGTTTCAGCGCATCGGATCGGGGATTTCGGCCTTTTCGCTTTTGGCCATTCCGTTCTTTATTTTTGCCGGGGAGCTGATGCTTCATGGCGGGATCGCAACGCGGCTGGTGCAATTTGCGACCGCCCTTGTCGGCAGTCGTCGCGGCGGCCTTGGCATTGTGAACGTGTTTTCATCGATGCTGTTTGGCGGTATTTCCGGTTCTGCGGTGGCCGATACATCGGCCCTTGGATCGATCCTGATCCCGGTGATGAAAAAGGAAGGCTACCGCGCGGACTATGCCGTCAACGTGACAGTGACATCATCAATTGCCGGGATCATGATCCCGCCCAGCCATAACATGATCCTGTATGCGGTCGCGGCCGGCGGCGGCATTTCGATTTCCAAGCTGTTCATGGCCGGGGTTGTTCCGGGCATCATCATGTGTGTGTTGCTTGGCCTTGCCACCTGGCTTGTTGCGATCAAGCATGGCTATCCGGCTGAACCATTCCCGGGCTGGGCGGTGGTCTGGCGCACTGCGGTCCGCGCACTTCCGGGCTTCTTTACCGCCGTCATCATTGTCGGGGGTGTCCTGAGCGGTGTGTTCACCGTTACGGAATCAGGTGCGATTGGTGTCGCCTATGCGCTGATCATTACCGGACTTGTGTATCGTGAACTTAATTGGGCGGGCTTTGTTGCCGCGGTCAAACAATCGGCCAAAACGACGGCCCTTGTGATGCTGCTGGTCGGCTGTGCGTCGGCTTATGGCTATATGCTGGCGTTTTATCAGGTGCCGGATGCACTGGCCGAGGCGATTACCGGGATCACCGATAATCCAATCATGGTGTTGTTGTTGATCAATGTCATGTTGCTGGTTGCGGGCATGATCATGGATATGGCGGCCCTGATCCTGATTTGTACGCCGATCTTCCTGCCGCTTGCCATGCAGTTCGGTATGGACCCGATCCAGTTTGGTATGGTCCTGATGATGAATTTGGGACTTGGCCTGTGTACGCCGCCCGTGGGATCTTGCCTGTTTGTCGGGTGCGCCATTGGCGGGGTGAAAATCGAAAAAGCCGTGCAGTCGATCTGGCCGTTTTATCTGGCGATCCTGACCGCGCTTTTGCTGACAACTTATATCCCTGCGGTTTCGTTGACGCTTCCGAACCTTGTGTTCGGCGGGTAATGGATCGCAGACCAAGATTAGGACCAAAGAGGATAATTATGAAACGTTTGCTGATCACCGGTGCCGGTGGAAACCTTGGCAAGATCTGCCGCGAAGGGCTTAAGGGCTATGCCGATGTCATTCGCCTGTCTGACATTTCACCGATGGACCCGGCAGGCCCGAACGAGGAAGTCGTGCAATGCGATCTGTCTGACCGGGCAGCGGTGATTGAGCTGACCAAGGATGTTGACGGCATCATTCATCTCGGCGGCATTTCGATTGAGGCGGCCTTTGATGATCTGCTGCAGGCCAATCTGGCAGGCACCTATAACCTGTATGAAGGTGCCCGTCAGAACGGGGTCGGACGGATCATGTTTGCCAGCTCCAACCACGCGATTGGTTTCCACAAGCGCACCACCAGACTTGACGATACGTCCGAACAGCGCCCAGACAGCCTGTATGGCGTGACCAAATGTTACGGCGAAGCGATGGCAAGCTACTATTTCGACAAGTTCGATGTTGAAACCGTTTCGCTGCGCATCGGCTCGTGCTTTGAAAAGCCAAAGGATCGCCGCATGCTGTCCACCTGGATGAGCCCGCGTGATTTCATCTCCCTGATGAAGGCGATTTTTGATGCCCCGATGACGGGGCACCTTGTTATGTACGGGGTTTCGGACAACAAGTCCAAATGGTGGAGCAACGATCACGCCGACTTCCTCGGCTGGAAACCGAAAGACAGTTCCGAACAATTCCGTGCCGAGATCGAGGCTGCTTTCCCGCCCGAAGATCGCCATGACCCGGCTGTGATCTATCAGGGCGGTGGCTTTGCCGCCAAGGGGCATTTCGAAGACTGATTACCGTTCCAAGTATCAGAAACATATACTTACAAGGGCCTGCTGTTGCAGGCCCTTTTGCTTTTTGCATTGAAGAATGATCGGGGTCGTTTATCCGCATAAACGATCTTGAGATCGATCTTCATCGACCGGTACACCTGATAATGTTGATGGATTTTATTCCGGTAATGCGATGGCATTCGTGATTTCAGAATGTCTAAATTGCGGATGTTTGTCACAATCATCATATTAAATGACTTTTCAAAAAGCCTCTTTCCGGCTAGCTATAAAAGTTCATGAAAGTGATCGCGTCGGGCGGTTTGCCGCGATAAGAATGGTCATACAATTACAAGGCGGTAAACAGCCGCACCGTGATCAGGGAGAAACCATGTCGAACGTCAAAACTGTTTTGCCAAACCTGCGATGCACATTGGGCGAAGGTCCGCATTGGGATGCCGAAGATGGTGTCTTGTACTGGGTCGATATCGTCGGCAAGACGGCTTATGCGCTGCGTCCTGATCAGGGCGGCTCGCGCAGTTGGATGTTTGATCAGCCGGTGGCGGCCATTGTGCCGCGCCAAAAGGGCGGGCTTTTGGTTGCCCTTGCTGACGGGCTGGCCTTCCTTGATCCGGAAAGTGGCAAAACCACCCCGTTTGTCGCACCTGATGCTGATCATCCCGGCAACAGATCGAACGAAAGCCGTGTCGACCCGATGGGGCGTTTCTGGCATGGCACCATGCAAAACAATATCGGGCCAAACGGCGAAGATCTGCCGGTCACCGTTTCAACCGGGACGCTGAATTGTGTCGGTGCGGATGGCGAGGCCACCCGGTTTGGCGAGAACATCGGGATTTCCAATACGTTGTTGTGGTCGGCAGATGGCACAAAAATGTTCTTTGGCGATACCATCAAGAATACGCTTGATGTCTATGACTTCGACATGGAAACCGGCGTGCCATCCAACCCGAAGGTATTCTTTGGCCCGCAGGATCGCGGCAATATGGATGGTTCGGCGATGGATGCCGATGGCTATATCTGGAATGCGCGCTGGGGTGGGGGATGTTTGATGCGCTTTGCACCGGATGGCAGCGTTGATCGGGTGATTGAATTGCCCGTGACCCAGCCGACCAGCTGCGTGTTTGGTGGGCCGGATCTTAAAACCCTTTATATCACCTCGGCCGCGGTCGGGTTGGAAGACAATGGCAATGACCTTGAAGGCGCACTTCTGTCAATTCAGACAGACGTTGCCGGCCAGCCGTGCCACCGTTTTGCCGGCTAAAGCGACTTTAGCTTGTCAATAATCGGGCAGGACGGCTGATTTGCCCATTTTTGGCCTTGGTTTTCAGTATGTTTGGCGTCACCATTATCGGGTTACCAAAAAAATACGAGCAAACCGGGGTTAAAATGAAACCTGCAACCGCCACAACCATGTGGGCAAGGGCAATGATTGTCCTGGGCATGGTCGGGATATTGTCGGGCTGTGCCGCCCTGCAGCCGCCTGGCGAAAGTGTCACCGGATCGGTCAGTTATCGCGAACGCATCGCCCTTTCGCCCGACAATACGTTTTTGGTCGTGCGACTGCTTGATGTGTCGCGCGCCGATGCACCGTCCGTTGAAATTGCCGCCTTGCGTCAACCGGTCGCCAATCCGCCGATGGTTTTTATCCTGCCCTACGATCCGGCTGACATTGACCCGCGCCACAGCTATGCGGTGGAAGCGAAAATCGTCACGGCCAAGGGCGATCTTCTGTTTCGCAATGATCAAAGCTACCCGGTTCTGACTCGCGATGCGCCAAGCGATGTCGACATCATTGTTCGCAAAATTGCCCGCACGCAGGGAGACAGTGCCAACAAGAAGAACACTTCGGGGATTGCCAATGATATTGCCGCCATCGATGCCAAGCTGACCGGCATGCGTGTCATCCCCGGCCAATATTCCGCATCCGATCATACCGTAACCTACAAGGCCTATGTCACGTCGGACGGGCAACCGGTTCTGGTCGATGAGCATCGCGATCTTGGCGATTACGGATCAAGCGACGTCAAATTCTATTACCGAAATGGAAAGCTGCTGCGCTTTGCCGAGGAAGCAAAACGCATCAATTACGGTGGCGCGGATGATGACACGCCATTGCAATACACGCTGATCCTTGATTTTGAAAAAGGTCGTTTTTCATCGGGCAGCAAAATTGTCAACGGTACCGCCAGCCAACCTGATGAACATGAAATCAGCGGCGCACAGTCGCAAAGCAAGGTGGCGCTCAGCCGGATCGATGCAATGTTAAGCCAGCTTGGCAGCAGCCCGGAACCACGGCGAGGACCGGAATTGTTTGTCTGTGATGATCAAAGCCGCTTTGCCGTGACCTTTGATCAGCATACCAAGCGCGCCATTGTCGAATTTCGCGGTCGCGAACCGATCAGTCTGGCGCAAATGCCGACCGGATCGGGATATGGCTATGGCAATGAAATGTATGAATTGCGTGGCA
The DNA here is from genome assembly GCF_011806525.1 of Thalassospira sp. HF15. Taxonomy (GTDB): domain Bacteria; phylum Pseudomonadota; class Alphaproteobacteria; order Rhodospirillales; family Thalassospiraceae; genus Thalassospira. The sequence goes on from NZ_JAAVKI010000006.1 coordinate 269,349, forward strand.
AGGGCGCAGACGCGGTCTGGTCGACCCCGTCGGGGGATTTCCATTGCGCGGTTTCGCCCATGCCAGCCGAGGCAGCCGGTCTTGCCCTTGCGCCCGGGGAATTCCCGGTGGTCTCGGTTGCAGAACTCAAGGCCGAGGGCGGCGGGGTCTGGACGCAATACTTCGATGACTTGATGCCGGCCATCACGGCCTGCCTTGCCAAGAACCCCGGTGATCTGGTTTCTGTGCTGAAAGCCTGGCCGATGAACCATGGCATGATCGGGGTAAGGACCATCAACGGCAACGGTGGGCGCTATGATTGTCTTGTGCCATCCGATGGCATGGGAACGGCCCATACCGAACTGGTTGAAACCACCACCAACATTCTGCCCGGTGAGGACATTGTACGCTTTACCCCCGCCAGTGGAGCCTATCCGGCAGGGGACTGTTTTTCCCATGAACGCCTTGAGCAAAAGGGCGTATTTATTGGCTGGTTATCTGAAAAAAACTGCTGATCTTTTGAGCAAAACATGCAGAAACAAAATCCCGGCCAGGGTAACCTGGCCGGGATTTTTCTTGGTTGTTTTAATGTCCTAGTGGATCATGGCCCCGGTGGCACTCAGCATGCCGGTTGATCCGCTAAGCACATCGCCATTGCCAAGATGGATCGCCTGGAACCGGTGGCGATCAAAATGACCGGGCATCAAAAGCCCGCTTGCAGGTTCGCTGTGAAAGCCAAAGCGTGCGTAGTAATCCGGATCGCCGACCAGAAGAACCGACCGGTGACCTGCCGCCTGTGCTGCATTGAGTGCGGCATAAACCAAACCCGCCCCGACACCGGACCCGTTATAGATCTTGTCGACCGCAAGCGGTCCAAGCAGCAACGCATCGCCAGCATTGCCCGCGTTGACGTTCCACAACCGGACGGTGCCGATCATGTGTTTGCCTTCAAAGGCGACAAACGCAAGACCATCCGCTGGAAGCCGATTGCGGCGCAGGATTTCAGACGATTTCTGAAAGCGCGCCTGTCCCATGACGCGATCAAGCAGCTGTTCGCGCTCAAAGTGGTCAAACTGCCTTTCGCGATCAATCGTGATCATTGGCCTGTCTTTCCCGAACGGGGTCAGATGACATAGGCGGCAAGCGGCGAGAAGCCGTTGAACGCCACGGATGCATAAGTGGTGGTGTAGGCACCGGTTGCCTCGATCAGAACCTCGTCGCCGATGGTCAAAGAGATCGGCAGGTCATACGGGGTCTTTTCATAAAGTACATCGGCTGAATCACAGGTCGGACCGGCCAGAACGCACGGGGCAACGTCGCCGCCATCATGGATGGTCGTGATCGGATAGCGGATGGCTTCGTCCATGGTTTCGGCAAGGCCACCGAATTTACCGATATCAAGGTAAACCCAGCGCACCGGATCATCGGCATGCTTGCGCGAAATCAGGACAACCTCGGCTTTGATCACGCCTGCATCACCGACCATGCCACGGCCGGGTTCGATGATGGTTTCGGGCATGTGGTTGCCAAAGTGGTTGTGAAGCGCGTCAACAATCGCCGCACCGTATGCTTCGGTTGCCGGAATGTCGCGCAGGTAACGGGTCGGGAAGCCCCCACCCATATTGACCATGCGAAGATGAATGCCTTTTTCCGCCAGGGTGCGGAAGATCGAGGATGCCTCGGAAAGGGCGGTATCCCATGCGTCAAGGTTGCACTGCTGCGACCCAACGTGGAACGACACGCCATAGGCATCCAGACCCATGTGATGGGCATGCTCAAGAACTTCAAGCGCCATGGACGGCGCGCAGCCGAATTTGCGCGACAGCGGCCATTCTGCGCCAACGCCGTCGGTCAGGATGCGGCAGAAAACCTGCGCACCCGGTGCGACACGGGCGATTTTTTCGACTTCTTCGACGCAATCAACCGCATAAAGGCGCACACCAAGTTCAAAGGCGCGTGCAATGTCGCGTTCTTTTTTAATCGTGTTGCCAAATGAAATACGGTCCGGGCTTGCGCCGGCTGCCATCGCCATTTCGATTTCCGGGACGGATGCGGTGTCAAAGTTGCTGCCAAGATCGGCCAGCAGGCTCAGAACTTCCGGTGCCGGGTTTGCCTTGACGGCATAGAAAATGCGCGAGCTCGGCAGTGCACGGGTAAAGGTCTCGTAGTTGCGCTGAACAACGTCGAGGTCAACAACAAGGCACGGGCCTTCCGGGCGGTTCTGTGCCAGAAAATCAATAATACGCTGAGTTGCCATTGGGGCGTTCTCCCATTCCACGATATGGCAGCGTGCATGTACCTGATGCGCGCGCGCGGTGGAGGCGCGATGACGCGGACTACCTGCATGCTGTTTAGCCCCGGGGCCAACCGGAACTTGCGAAGTCTGCCTCGCTATGGAATGGGATTTCCCGTTCCGCACGTGGGCAATGATGGTGTGCCTCTTTAGTGTCGGTGGATTTGGACGCCACCTGAGACCAAAAAAGCCCTACACCGTCGTTGCTTTAAGTGTATCCCCCAGAGAACCGAAAGGGTTCCAGATTGGGACCACCACAGGCACGTGCGACTTTGGGCAAGCCGGGATTTACGCCCATTGCTTTTCGCGCGCAAGTAAAATTTTCATGCGTTTTGTCGTGAAACAATCGCAGGATCGTCGAAGAAGTCATGCCGCGACGCAAAAAATGGCGCGAATGGCCGCGTTCAGGATTTGCAACTGGTTCAGTTGGCAGGTTTTGGTATGGGGCAATGCAATTTGCGCATAAGTTGAACAGGGTTTTGAAGGCGATTGACGCTTTTGGACGGGCGGTGTAGCCCTTGGTCCATACATTCATTCAAGCGCGTTTTCGCCGCGTCCCGTGGCGCGTTGCATTCTTGCGCCACCCAGTCAGGAAATTCTTATGTCCAATATCAAAATCACCGCCGGTCCCTTCACTTTTGACGGTGTTCTGGAAATCGAAAAGGCGCCGCATACCTGCAAGGCGTTCCTCGACCGCATGCCGTTTGAAAGCAAGGCGGTCCATGTCCGCTGGAGCGGCGAGGGTGTCTGGATGCCGCTCGGCGATTATCAGTTCGGTGTGGATTATGAAAACCACACCAGCTTCCCGGCCCCCGGCCAGATCATTCTCTATCCCGGCGGCATCAGCGAAACCGAAATTCTGTTGGCTTACGGTGGCGTTCATTTCGCCTCCAAGGTCGGCCAGCTTGCCGGCAACCATTTCATCACCGTCACCAGCAACCTCGAAGACCTCGAAAAGCTTGGCAAGATGACGCTGTGGGAAGGCGCACAGCCGATCAAGTTCGAGCTAAGTTGATTTAAGGGGCAACTTTAGCGACAGCACCGGTGCGCGACTTGAATGTTAATTTGTCTCCTTGATCAGAAATCCACTTCGTAGAGCTCGAGTATCGGAATATATGGCATTTTGCGGCCTTCGTGAGAGCGCCGGTGACAACAAAAAGAACATAGGTTTCTTTGTGAGCCTGCAGTGCATCATATTCATTTGGAGTAAGCTCAAAATGAACACGGTTTGCCGAAATTCCTTTGACTTCAATTTGGAACAGCTGGTTGTTTGAGTAGGAGTTAATGTCCCAGCCATAGTTTTCCGAGGAGACATCTTCAGTTTCTTCGAAATAGTCCATCGCTAGCATCATAGCGAAGTCTTCTACTTCTTTTCTTCTTTCTGGATTTGAATTGCGAGGAGGCCTGCTGGTTGTCTTTTCGTCATTCCGCTTATAACTCTTAATTAGAAAACGAACTCTTTCGATCACTTCAGGATGCTTTTCAGCGTACCAAATGGGCGATTGTCCGAAGCCGCCTTTAATTCTTTGAGCAGCAGGAATTGTGACTGTTCTCAATGGAACTGGAAGTACCGTGGCCTTATCGAAGCTTGCTTCAATTGAGGATTCAACCGTGAGATTTCCTCGCTTATGCTCGTATTCAATATGTCTAAATACGGTCGCATTTTCGTACCATCCCACAACTTTTAAAACCATCGCGAATGGATCGAGAGCTGTAAAGACAACTGTGACGCCCTGAATGGCCTCAGACTTGGGTGAAGCTCCAAGCTTCGTGATATTTATACCGGAGCTTCTTGGGACGTACCCATATACTTTGCCTTCTAGGGGGGCAAAGTTCCATTGTTCATGACCGTTGCTGAATGGGACATTGTTGTTCCTAAAGAAGGAGAAATTTTCTGCCCTGAGAGGGTCGGACTTTTGGGCTCCTCGGTAGTATTTCATCCACCCGATACGAATAAAAACAATTGGATTGTGCACATTGCCCCCTGGTGCAAAGCATTCCCAAAATAAGAAAAGTATATTTAAGAGTGTGCAATTCTCCAAATAATCTTTGTTTAATTGAATCTTCTGTCATCAGTTGATTGTGTGTATTGGGAAAAGCTGAGAGTGGTGTGATGGGGCACACTTTCAAGCGTGCCCGGTTTGGCCTAAAAGGCGAACCACCATCCAATAGTGCAGCCGGGTTTTGCCGTGTTTGAGACCATCAATCTCTGGATTCAGGATCATCAGGATCTGGTCTATATCCTGATCTTCACCTATTGCGTCAGCAAATCCAGCATCCTGCCGGTCTTTGCCGGGATGCTGGTTGCGGCCGAAAGCCTGATGATTGTGCCTGCCGTCACGTCGATGATCGCGGGCGGGCTTGTTGGTGATGTGCTGCGCTTTGGGCTGGCGCGCCGATATGGCGATGCGATTGTCCGCAAACTGCCGCAGTCGCTTTCGGACTGGATGGGCAAGACCCTGCGCTTGTTCGAGCATTACGGGGTCGCCTATATCCTTCTGTGCCGTTATCCGCATGGGGTGCGATCCTTTGGCGTGTTCCCGGTCGGCATGAGTTCGATGTCGTTCATCCGTTTTCTGCCGCTTAGCATCGCATCGGTGCTGATCTGGGTCGGGCTATATTATGGGCTTGGACATAGTCTGGGGGCCGGGATGTCCGAACTGGTCGAACAAAACTTGGCCATGCTCAGCCCCATATTGCTGATTGTGTTTTTGGTACTGGGCTGGTTTGCCATGCGCCGGATTGACCGGCTGGAGCAACAGGCCGAACGCGCCATCAAGTAGATAAAAGAAAACGGCAGCATCGAAATCGAATGCTGCCGTTTTTGTATTTGCGATAGGCGGGCTGCTTATTCAGCAGCAATCGTCTTGCCGTCTTTTTCCAGCATCTCGCCCTGTTTGCGTTTGGCGAGGATCTCGCGCGCCTTGGCGTAGCTTTCATCGTGCCAGAAGATCAGGCAGCCATTGCAGCCCCGGCCACAGCAGCCCTTGGTGCCAACACGCGGGGTGCGGAAGGAGCGTTCCTTCTGGCGGTCATCAAGGGCGGTCTGAAGCGCATCACGCTTGGCGTCATAGCGTTCTTCGTTGCCCTTGCCCATCTCGATCTTGTGGCCTTCCTGATCAAGTTTCAGGCGCTGCCATTCATCTTCCGAAAGCGCCTTTTCCTTGCGCACGATGGTCATCGGCAGGACTTCGCGTCGCAGGAATTCCGGGTCTTCCTGTTCAAACAAGCTGAACGGCAAGCGAATAAACGGCTGGGTGTTGGCATGCACTGCTTCGCCGACTTTGCCGGTTTTGGCGTCGATGAATTCATACATGCGGATGAAGATCGTCTGGCGCGAACGCGGCGGGACGATTTCGATCACGTCACCCGGCAACATGCGGTTTTTGACCGACATGATAAAGGCGTCGTCTTCGACCTCGACGATCTGACCGGCATATTCCCAGTCGGATACGTTGGTGTTGCTGTCATAGCCGTGTGCGTAATTGGTCAGGCGCCCGTCGTGGAACGCAAGGGTATACCCCCGGTTCGGAATGGTCGCCAGTTCCTTCATATATTCTTCGGCCGACCAGTTTTCCGGGTCCTTGTACCAGTCATCAATCGCCATGCGGTACGCACGGGCAACGAGGCCAGCATAATAGGGGCTTTTGCCACGGCCTTCGACCTTGAGGCTGTCGACACCGATTTTCAGGTAATCCTCAAGCTTCGGCATGATGCACAGATCACGCGAATTCAGGATGTAGGAGCCGCGCTCGTCTTCCTGAATTTCCATCAGTTCGCCCGGACGCATGTCTTCTTCAAGGAAGAAGTCAAACATCTCGAGATTTTCCTCGGTCAGTTTGAGTTCCTTGACCGTGCCGTCCTTAAGCTTCATGTGGACTTTGTATTTCCAGCGGCACGAATTCGCACATGCCCCCTGGTTCGCCCCACGTTCGGCCATGAAGTTCGAGAGCAGGCAACGACCCGAATAGGTCATGCACATCGAACCATGCACAAAGGCTTCGATCTTGATATCCGGGCATTTGGCGCGGATTTCGGTGAGTTCCTCATAGGAAACTTCACGGCCCAGCACGACAAGCTTTGCCCCGATGCTTTGCCAGAATTTGACGGACTGCCAGGAGCACACATTGGCCTGCGTCGAGACATGCAGATCAAGTTCCGGCGCATGTTCGCGGACAAACATGAAGACACCCGGATCGGCAACAATCAGGCCATCCGGGTTCACCTTGCGCACGGTATCGACATATTCGGGAAGTTTGTCGATGTCCTTGTTATGCGAAAACAGGTTGAGTGTCAGATAGACCCGAACCCCGTGTTCGTGGGCGAAATCGATGCCCTCGACCACGTCTTGCAGCGACATCTGGCTTTTCACACGCAGCGACAGATCCGGCGTGCCCATGTAAACAGCGTCTGCGCCATAGAGCACAGCGACCTTCAGCTTTTCGAGCGAGCCTGCAGGCATCAGCAATTCGGAACGGCGCGGTTGAACACTCATCACGTACGGGTCTTCTTTGTTTCGGGTGCGGGAATTCAATTAGGCGCGGCTTCTATCACAGCCTGCTGCCTGTGCCGATTAAAATCGCACATTTGCGCTGGTTTGCATAGGTTGGCTGCTGATCACCTGCCATGCCTGCCGTGCAGATCATAAAAAAAACACCCCCGCCTATGGGGCAGGGGTGTTTGGAAACGTTTCAAGGTAACGGGTCTATTTGACCTTTTTGATCTCGCCGCGCTCGATCTTGTCCCAATACTGGCTGATCTCACCGCGGACAACCGGCATCAGGAAATAGAGCCCGATGATGTTGGGGATCGCCATGGCAAAGATCATGGAGTCCGAGAAATCAATCACGGGACCGAGGCTCATGGATGCACCAACAATGACGCACAGGCAGAAGAACAGTTTGAAAATGATCTCCTTGCCCTTGCCTTCACCGACCAGATAGGTCCAGCTTTTCAGCCCGTAATAGGACCATGACAGCATGGTCGAAAAGGCAAACAGCACAACAGCCAGTGCCAAAATCAGCGGGAACCATGTAAAGGCCGACGCAAATGCCGCCGAGGTCAGCTCAACCCCGGTCAGGCCGGAATTAAGTTCACCACTGATGGTAATGACAAGGGCGGTCATGGTGCAGATCACCACCGTATCAATGAACGGCTCCAGAAGGGCGACATAGCCCTCGGTGACCGGTTCCTTGGTCCGCACGGCCGAGTGGGCAATGGCGGCTGAGCCAATCCCCGCTTCGTTGGAGAACGCTGCACGTTTGAAGCCCTGAATAAGGGCGCCAACAACGCCACCGGCAACGCCAGCCCCGGTAAAGGCGCCAACGAAAATCTGGGCGAAGGCATCGCCGACCATGGAAATGTTGCTGATGATAATGATCACGCCGGCGGTGACATAAATGATTGCCATCAGCGGCACGATTTTTTCGGTCACCTTGGCGATGGATTTAATGCCGCCAATGATAACAACACCAACGATGATCGCCATGACAAGGCCAAACAACCAGCCAGATCCGGCCAGGAAGCTGTTCTCGCCGCCGGTGACATTAACCACCTGCTGGAAGGCCTGATTGGCCTGGAACATGTTGCCGCCACCAACAGCCCCACCGATGCAGCAGATCGAAAACAGGATGGCCAGAAACTTGCCAAGGCCCGGTTTGCCTTTTTCGGCCAACCCCTTGGACAGGTAATACATCGGGCCACCTGAAACGCGCCCATCGGGCAGTTCGTTTCTGTATTTCACACCCAGCGTACATTCGGTGAATTTTGATGCCATGCCCAAAAGACCGGCAAGGATCATCCAGAATGTCGCACCGGGTCCGCCGATGGAAACCGCAACGGCCACCCCGGCAATGTTACCTAGGCCCACGGTGCCCGAAAGGGCGGTGGCAAGTGCCTGGAAGTGTGAGACTTCACCGGCATCTTCGGGATGGGAATAGTCGCCTTTGACCAGCGAAATCGCATGGCCGAATTTGCGAAACTGAACAAAGCCGAAATAGAGCGTAAAGATCGTCGCAGCGACAACCAGCCAGCCGACAATCAGCGGAAAGGCCGTACCCGCGATAGGTACTGAATAGAACATGGTGCCAGCAATTACGTTTGAAATCGGGGCAATTGCCTCGTTGATTTTTTGGTCAAAGCCGACTTCCTGCGCGTGCGCAACTTGAGGCAGGATGGCCGACATCATTGCAACGGCGCTGGCCGCTGCTGTCTTTTTCCAGAACATGATGCTTCTCCGGTTAATCTTTTTGGAATTGCGTTACGGAACGACTGTGACCGGAACAGGCGATGCCTGTACCAGGGTGAGCGGCAAACTGCCCAGCAGTCTTGCGCCAAGTGCCGACCCGCCTTTCCTGCCGACAATGATCTGACATGCGCCCTTGTCCTCGGCGATTTGGCAGATCAGTTCGCCGGAATGGCCGTAACGGACCTCCGAAGTAACCGGTATTTTTTGTTTGTTCAGGGTATCGAGTGCGGGCTTGAGCGTCTGTTCTGCCCGCGACAATTCTTCCGTACGCCGCTGATGGCGTTCTTCAAGTTCCTGTGTCGACAGGAAGCTGTATGGGGACCATTCAAGAACGTAAACCAAATGGATTGCACAGCCCTCGGCTGTTGCGCGTTTGGCCGCAAATTCCACGGCACGCTGCGCGGCATCAGTTCCGTCATAGCCCACGAGAATTGGCTGATCGGTCATGTGCTTGCTTCTCCTGATCAGAGACTGAAATGTCGAATTGAGAATCTCCCACTTCTCGCAATACAGGTATCGGCCTGTACCATGTCGCCCTTAGTCACTGACGCCAACACACGACGGTTCCCCCGAATTGCATTTCACCGACGCCAAGTGAAACGACATGGGGGAATGATACATAAAACTGAAATAATTTCGCCAGAAAGTTGATACTTGAAAGTAAGATGTTCTGTTTTGGCGTGAAATTCGCTGTTCAAACAAAATAAAGCGCGCCGAACTTTTCGGTGCGCGCGGGAATGTTTTGCAAGAACGCTTAAAAAAAGTGGGTCCGACCTGCTTGGTCAGGCGTCGCTTTTGGCGTCTGGATCAAGCGGGCGGGGACGGCCACCCTCGTCCAGGGCGACAAATGTAAAGATACCCTCGGTCACCTTATCTGATGTTTCTTCAAACCGGGTCTGGCGCCAGGCCTGCACCTTGATGCGAAGTGACGTGCGCCCGACATGAATGATGTCGGTAAAAAACGATACCTCATCGCCAACATGAACCGGGCGCAGGAACGACATGCTGTCGACAAAGACGGTTGCCGTTCTGCCCTTCGCGCGGCGTGCCGCCGCCGTCCCGGCCGCAAGGTCCATCTGCGACATCAGCCAGCCGCCAAAAATATCCCCTGTCGGGTTGGTATCGGATGGCATGGCGACTGCACGAACCGACGGTTGACGCAGGGGAGGAGTGTCGGCTGTATCGTTTTTTGCGGTCATGGAAGGCGTTCCGATGTGTATCTAAAGGATGAGGTTACTTTAGTTCGTCCAATTAAAGCCAGCATAAAATACTGCCAAATCAGGGACATGCGGGAAGTCCGATGTTCTGAAAAGCGATGCGGATCAGGGTATGTCCAATGGCGGTTTTCCTCGGCGGATGCAGGCGTTTTCGGGGCTGTGCAAGAATTCGAATTTTTAATCTTGACCAAATGATCAGGATTGGACATGCTGTTTCTGTCAGAGAGAGGCATCTGTACGTGTCATCAACCGGGGATAACCCCGAAACCATAAGCACACGACAGATCAAATACTGGGAAACAGTTCAGCTGCGGCTGAACGGATACGCCAAGAATGTCAGTACAAAAGACCCTGAGTTGGTCGGGCCCGCCCGTCCACGCAACGCCATAATTGTATCCTGATCGCGCGAATGCTGCGATCACGACTGGCCCGCGGTCGATTGTATTTTCATTCTTGTTTTGTCTCTCGATGACGTCAGGAGAGGACGCCTTTTTGGCAGGGAGACAAACACATGACCACCTTGCAGGCCAAGCAAGTTTCAAAATCCGGTGCCGTTCATGGCGGTGCTGGTCACAATGATGCAGATGACGGTTTTTCCGATCTGCATCCGGCCTATTCCACGCTGCAGGCCATGGCGGAAAGCAACCGCTGCCTGTATTGCTATGACGCGCCATGCGTGACCGCATGCCCGACATCGATTGATATTCCAGGCTTCATTCGCAAAATCAGCACCGGCAACCCGGATGGTGCGGCAAAGACAATTTTGTCAGCCAACATCATGGGCGGCACCTGTGCGCGTGCCTGCCCGACCGAAGTGCTATGCGAAGAAGCCTGCGTTCGTAACGTCGCCGAAGATACTGCCGTTGAAATCGGCAGCCTGCAGCGTTTCGCCGTTGACCATCTGATGGCGCGCGATCTGCCCCATCCGTTCAAACGTGCCCCCAAAACCGGCAAGACCATTGCCGTTGTCGGGGCCGGTCCGGCTGGCCTTTCATGTGCGCACCGTGCAGCGATGCTGGGTCATGACGTTGTCGTATTCGAAGCCAAGCCGAAACCGGGCGGGCTCAATGAATATGGTCTGGCGGCCTATAAAATGACCGAAGATTTCGCCCAGCGCGAAGTCGAGTTCCTGATGGGCATTGGCGGGATCGAAATCGAATATAACAAGGCGCTTGGCAAGGACATCAACCTTGCGGATCTGAAGGCCAAATACGATGCCGTCTTTGTCGGTGTCGGCCTTGGGGCGACCAATGATCTTGGCCTGAAGGGTGAGGATTTCCCGGGCGTGGATGATGCCATCAGCTTCATCGAAAAACTCCGCCAGACGGAACCGAAATCCGACATGCCGGTTGGCGACAAGGTCATCGTCATTGGCGGTGGCAACACCGCAATCGATGCCGCGGTTCAGGCCAAGCGCCTTGGTGCCGAGGAAGTCACCCTGGTGTATCGTCGCGGTCCTGAAAACATGTCTGCGACCGAGTTTGAACAGGACTTGGCCAAAACCAATGGTGTCGTTGTGCGCTATTGGGCCAAGCCGGTCGCGATCAAGGCCAATGGCAAGCTGATGGGGATGGAGTTCGAAAAGACCGAACTTGATGCCAGCGGCAAGCTTGTCGGCACAGGCGAAACCTTTGACGTGCAGGCAGATCAGATTTTGAAGGCCATCGGACAGAAAATCAAAACCGATGACCTTGCCGGGATGGAGATCACCGGCGGCAAGATCGTGGTCGATGAGACTTATCAGACAACCGCCCCGGGCGTGTTCGCCGGTGGGGACTGCATCAAGAGTGGCGAAGACCTGACTGTTCAGTCGGTCGAAGACGGCAAACAGGCCGCCATCGCCATTGATGCATTCCTGAAAACCGCGTGAACCGCTAGCCAAAGGGAGAGAGAAAAATGGCTGATCTAAGCTGCAAAATCGCCGGTATTGATTCACTTAATCCGTTCTGGCTGGCATCCGCACCGCCAACAGACAAGAAATACAACGTCGTTCGCGCCTTTGAGGCCGGATGGGGCGGGGTTGTCTGGAAAACATTGGGCATTGATCCGCCCGTGGTGAACGTCTCGTCACGCTATGGCGCGCACCATGACCAGAACCGTCGTCTGTTGGGGATCAACAATATCGAGCTGATCTCGGACCGACCGCTTGAAACCAACCTTCAGGAAATCCGCGAGTGCCGTGTCGAATACCCCGACCATGTGATCATCGGGTCGATGATGGCCCCGATCGAGGAGCGCGCCTGGAAGGACCTTGCCCAGCAGATCGCCGAAAGCGGTGTGCATGGTCTGGAACTTAACCTTGGGTGCCCGCATGGCATGTGCGAACGCGGTATGGGGTCCGCCATTGGTCAGGTGCCGGAAATGGTCGAACAGGTTACCCGTTGGGTGAAGGACGCGGTGGATATTCCGGTCTTTACCAAACTGACCCCGAACATCACCAATATCCTGTGGTCGGCCGAGGCCGCGCTTAAGGGCGGGGCGGATGCCGTATCGCTGATTAACACTGTTAACTCGATCATTTCGGTCGATATCGACAACATGGTTCCGGAACCTGTTGTGGATGGCAAGGGCACTCATGGCGGCTATTGCGGATCGGCAGTCAAGCCGATTGCACTGAACATGGTGGCCGAAATCGCCCGCACGCCTGAAACCCGCGACCTTGAGATTTCCGGTATTGGTGGCATCACCACCTGGAAAGACGCGGTCGAATTCATGTCGCTGGGGTCGAACGCCGTTCAGGTTTGTACTGCGGCGATGATCTATGGTTTCCGTGTAGTCGATGACCTGATTGACGGTATGAGCCAGTGGATGGACGACAAGGGTTACACCAGCGTCGAACAGTTCACCCGTGCAGCCGTTCCGCAGGTTTCCGACTGGAACGAGCTGAACATGAACTTCGATACCAAGGCGGTGATCAACCCGGATAACTGCATCGAATGCGGTCGTTGCCATATTGCGTGTGAAGATACCTCGCACCAGGCAATCACCATGACCGACAAGCCAGAAGGCGGTCGCCTGTTTGAGGTGGTTGATGAGGAATGCGTTGGGTGTAACCTTTGCTATCACATCTGCCCGGTCCCCGATTGCATCACCATGGAACCGGTCAAGACCGACAAGCCGCCGATGACCTGGCCGGAACATCCGCTTAATCCCATGCGTATGGCCGCCGAGTAATCCATCCGCGCCACCCGCGCCACCAAAACCAAAAGGACCGACTAATGACTGCTCAACCCAGTGTACGTAACCTGTCAATTGATGGTGACCGCCTTTGGGATAGCCTGATGGAAATGGCCAAGATCGGCAAAACCGCAAAGGATGGCGTTTGCCGTCTGGCGCTGACCGATCTTGACCGTGAAAGCCGCGATCTGTTCATTAAATGGTGCGAGGCAGAGGGCTGCTCGATCCGGATCGACAAGATGGGTAATATCTTTGCCCGTCGCGAAGGCCGCAACCCGGATCTGCCCCCGGTCGTGATGGGAAGCCATCTTGATAGCCAGCCGACCGGCGGCAAATATGATGGCGTGTACGGCGTTCTGACCGGACTTGAGGTCATCCGTACGCTGAATGAAGCCAAATACGAAACCGAGGCCCCGCTGGAAGTCGTTTGCTGGACGAACGAGGAAGGCTCGCGCTTTGCCCCGGCAATGGTGTCATCAGGCGTCTTTGCCAAGGTGTTTGATCTCGAATACGGCCATTCGCGCGCCGATGTTGATGGCAAAACCATGGGGCAGGAACTCGAACGGATTGGCTATATGGGACCGGACGAACCGACCATTGATGCCCATCCGATGGGGGCGTATTTCGAAGCCCATATCGAACAGGGCCCGATCCTTGAAGACGAAGGCAAGGATGTCGGGATTGTCACCGATGCCCAGGGCCAACGTTGGTATGAAATCAAGTTCACCGGTGTTGAAGCCCATGCGGGCCCGACCCCGATGAAAACCCGTAAGGATGCGTTGCTTGGTGCATCGCGTGTGGTCGAACTGGTCAACAAGATCGGTCTGGATCGTTCCCCGCTTGCGTGTGCGACCGTCGGCATGATGCAGATCCACCCGAACTCGCGCAACGTCATCCCGGGTGAGGTGTTCTTCACGGTTGATTTCCGCCATCCTGACGATGCGGTTCTGGCCGATATGGACAAGGCGCTCCGTGAAGGCGTTGAAAAGATTGCCAAGGATATCGGTCTTGAAACCGAGTTCGAGCAGATCTTCTATTACGCTCCGGTGCCGTTCGATAAATCCTGCGTTGATGCAGTACGCAAGGGCGCAGAGCTTGGCGGTTTCTCGGCACGTGAAATCGTCTCGGGTGCCGGTCATGATGCCTGCTATCTTGCCCAGGTTTGCCCGACTGCGATGATCTTCATCCCGTGTGTTGACGGTATTTCCCATAACGAGATCGAGGAAGTCCACAAGCCATGGTCTGATGCCGGTGGACAGGTTCTGCTCAATGCGGTTCTGGCCAAGGCTGATGAAACGGTGATGCAGAAATCAGGTTGAATTCGCTGATCAAGAAGAAGACTTCTCGTGGCTGACTATGAAGCCAACCAGAGCGGGGCAGGTTAATCCTGCCCCGCCTTTTTTATGTCCGACACTTGCCGGTGCTTGTGTTTCGGATGCTTTCTGCAGGACAAATTTAAACTTCAGGTTGTTTTTTTGTGGGTAGAATGTATTAATTTTATGTAAGGTTAGTATCGGTCACTCCTTGGGGGCGGGATAATGACGAGCAAGCGCATAGTTGCATTTTGTTTGGTTCTGTTGCTTGGGGGTTGCCCCGGTACCGTTTCAAAATTGAATATACCGGGTACGACGTCCGGAGCGATCACATTATCAGGTGGTCAGGTGGTTTCGCGCGAAAGGCTACTCAATGATCGCAATGATCAAGTCGCTTGGCTGAATAATCGTTTGGCGGCTACAGACCAGCAAGCTTTTGGCATAAACGGCGGGATTGATTTTAGAACCTTCTCTGCGACCTTGGCGCAGCTTCAGGCAAGTAACAAGGTTATACGGGACCGGGTCAGTCGACCAGGAACAACGGACGCAGGCAATGGTGCCGGTCAAAATGTCGAGGCTGATCTTAGTCTTCTTGACGCTAGCGGTGCCTTGAAGAACGACGCAGCCTCATCGCGGGCACCAGATCCGACCGCTGCAAAAACCTTCGAAGGATCGTCGCCTATAGATGACTTTCGCGACAGGCTATCTTACCGGGAAGAGGTGCGATCTGAAATTATCGAAACAGGTCTGGATGACGCACATGACTTGAATGGGCGTGCGTTATATCGTCTTCAATTTAGCCCAACTGTCTTGCCGGAACCTGACACAGGTTCATGGGCGCTCATTCGTATGCGTATTTTGACTGATGGGCAAGTCTTAAGTAAGGAAAAGTATGATGAATGGGTTAGAAGAATAAATAATCAATTTGCATCAAGGTTGCAAAATAAAGTTGACGATGCAATAGAAGAACGTTTGAGTCCTGACGAGTTTCGATTGTTAAAGGCGCAAATTGAAGGCATTCCGACAAAATGCTCTCCTGAAAAAAATGAAGCCTTTGTAAGTATTTTAGAGGATAAGGCTGATTTTTCTGGTTTTTACGAAACGGAAGTGGGAGATTTAGACCGGTACATGCCTAATGATTATGTTGTTTCTAGAAGCAAATATAGTTCACTAAAATCAAATTTTGAAAGTATTTTTGACAAATGCAGGCCTGGGAATAATTATCGATCAAGACCAATTGCGTTTGAGATGGCAAGGCTTCAGGTTAATTACTATAAGCGGTTGTTTGGGACTTATCTGGGGAAAATTGACGATAAAAATATCAATGAGCTATGTGATGAAAGGCTGAGATGTTCATATTCATTCAAAGGCTCAGAGGACGGTCGTAAAGAACTCAGCAAGAAGCTTAAGGGAATAGAACAAGAATACAGTAGTGATATGGGAGGAGCAATACTTGTTTATGCCGTGACTCCAAAAGAGACAGTACAGCGCATTTCAGACGTTGCAGGGCGTCGGGAATCTGGCCAAACGGCACTTGCGTTGAATGCCCTTCTCGGATCAGTTGGTGTGGATGCGGGTCTAACACAGATCAACGATAGCCAGCTTTTGCTGCAGGCCTTGCGGCGTCAACCGCTTGTGGTTGGTTTCTCTGATCAGGTTCAAACTGCGAAGAGAGAGAATGTTGATTTAGCTGCTAAGGAGTCTGCAGTTCAAAAGCTAGTTGATGAATTGGGTGATGCAGCTGAAGAAATTCAGAATAAGTCTGTAGAATTACTGGATATTCGCTCAGATGACGAGTCAGGTGGTTCGGCTGGTCAGTCTAAGTCAGGTACGATTGGGGATAGCGATACTGCGACAGAACAAGATACGAAACATCAGAAAGCTAGAGAAAGTTTTAATAAGGCAAGTAAAGAGTTTTCAGATGTTCAGAGTGCTCTAATAGAAGCGCAGAAAGAACTGGAGAGGGAAAGGAAAAATTTTCTTGGGGTGCGTAAAACTTACCACGAGTTCGGTTGGATTATCGGGCCGCAAATGAAAATCGACCCAGGGACAGCTCGGCCAATTGGCGAACGCGGTATTAAGTACAGTTTCAGGCACGTCAATCGCCAAAATTCGCTTGCAGCGGTGGTGGGGGTTCCCGGTTGGTGGACCAAACTAAAGTTGGTGGCTGTTACTTGCTGGCGCAAAGCGCAAAAGGATGGCATTGACGATTGCGATGATGTCTCGACGCTGATGGATCGCAGTATATTAGCGGATAAAAATGCTATTAAGGAGCTTAAAGGCAATGCCTTTGCTCCGCTTGTAACCAAGGAAATTGAAATTGCGCTTCCGGGGGCTGTTGACGCGATCACAGATGCGTTGTTGCCTGTTTCCATAAAGTTAAGACCGGAGCCTAAAATTGAAGGTGTGATTGCAGATCTTCGGGTTGGTGAGGACGGGTATGTTCTGATCCCGGGTACCAACCTGTGGAGAAATGCAGTTGTGACGATTGGCAGTCAGGCGGCTGACAAGGTGACTGTCTTACCTGATATGGAGGGAATTGTTGCATTCTTTGATGGTGTTCGAGATCAAAACGGCATTGTCGAAGGAGAAGGAGGCCGTAAGGTTGAAGTAAGAGTTTGGACGAGCGCTGGAAATGTTTCGGCAGGAAATGTGCTGATATCTGGATATGGAGCAGGTCAATCAACCCGTGTCGTGGCTCTTCAAAATTTTGGTTGGGTTAAAGGAAAGCTTGATCTTGAGGTTTCGCCGCGCTTGATCAGGCAAAGCAACCTTGCTCCTGAATTGGCTGTTCGCAGACTAACGGACGACGGGTTGGGTAGTTGGACAAAAATAACTGGCCTTCAAGTGAATGCGTCAGAAGGGCTTGTCAGGGGGGTGCTTCAGCAGTGTGACGAGTGTAAAAGTGGTGGCTTGATCGAGGTTGCTTTTGTCGTTAAGGAACGGGTCGGCGTGCCGCCTAGTCATCACATCGCGAAAGGCTCATTGGTCTTCTACAAAACAGAGGACGAGGCAAAAATTCGGGCCATGGAAGATGGCGAGATAAGTAGCGTCATTGTATCAGGTGTAGAAGATGTCGACTTGTTGCTTCCGCTTTCTTTTGAGAAAGCATTTCCAGGGTTTAATCCTGAGGGGCCTGTAGAGGTCTCGCTGAGTGCAGACAAAACTGTAAGGGGCTCCGCCAATATAAAGGAGTGTTCTAGTGTGGGGGGGGCAGGTAAGTATTCTGCCCATCAAAAGTGTACACTTAGTTTGACATCTGAGCTTGTCCAAAGGTTGCAAGCGGGGCTAGGGGGAGCTAGCTCGTCCCAGCTTGAGTTCATGTTTACAGGTGCGCCTGTGAACGTTTCTGTTGATGGGATATCAATCGCTCCTGCGGATCGATCGAAACTCGGAAAACTGAAAAAGCCACAAAGCTAGCTTTCGCCTTCGGACAGGTCGACCAGATGGTTGTGCGTCCAGCTTTCCAGCGTGCCGTCGTCAGTCAGTTTCTCGATCAGGAGATTAAGATGTTTGACATGGCCCATGCAGGGGCTTTTGCGTGAAAACATGAAATGCACTTCATTGCTGTCAATCGGTGGCTCGACGGCTGTAACCAAGTTTACAAGATTGTCGCGATAAAGGTTGGATAGCCCGTCAAACCGGCCAAGCATGACGTAATCCACCCGGCCTTTCATCAGCACATCAAAGATGCGATTTCCCGTCGGCGAGAAAATCATGTCCAGATGTTCTTGCGCATATCGATCAATATAATCGCCATAGCTGCCCCCTTGCGGGCGTGCGCCGCGATAGCCGATCAGATCATGCAGATCAATGACCGGAAACTGGTTGTCGCTGCGTTGAAATACCATGATGTCGTCAGTGCTAAATGGCGCGCTATAGAAATGCGTCTGATCACGTTCGGCCGTGAAATAGGCGCCGGCGATCACATCAAGTTCGCCATTGCTCAGCATCTGAATGGAGCGTGTCCATGGAATGTCGATATTGAGATCAAGCCGCAGATTATTGCGCTCGGCATATTCTTGCAGAATATCTATGGCAAGACCGGTTTGCTCACCGTTTTGATGGATATAGGTTATCGGTTCCCAGCCATTTGCGCCGCCAACAGACAGCACCTGGCAATTGGCAGTGGCGGGTGCGATTTCAGTCTGCGTTGCAGCGGTTTGTTGGGCCGTTGCCGGGGAAACCATCAGGGCAACAACGCCTGAGAGAAACAAGGCAGGCACACACAGACAGACGGGACGAAATGTTTGACTGATCCACATCATGACCGTTCGGAATACCGTGATTATGAGTAACCTCTAAGGTTTGTTTCATCGTCATGCTATTCAACTATACAGAAGTGGGTCGCCTTTTGGGTAGGGCTCGGTTTCAGCTTCCGGTTTCGAAATCAAACACGGTTTGTCTTAGATGATAGTCGATCCGTTCTTGCAGCGTCCCATTACTACTAAGCTCTGCAATCAGCTTGTTGATCTGTTCAACATGTTCCAGGCAGGGGCTGTTGCGCGAGAACATAAGGCGCACCGGGTTTTTCGCGACCGGTGGTTCGACCGGGATGATTTTATCCTGTACGCCGAGCTTGCGAACGGTTGCCACGCCGTCATAGCGCGCCAGCAAAACATAGTCGACATGCCCTGCAAGCAGTAAGTCGAAGATATGGTCGTTGATCGGCGAGTACACGATATCAAGTTCTTGTTTTGAGTAGGTGTCTATCTTGTTGCCAAGACTGCCGCCATGCGGTCGTGCCCCTCGATATCCCTTGAGGTCTTCGATCCTGCTATAGCCAAAACGCCGGTCAGTATGCTGAAAGACCATAATGTCGTCTGAGTAGAAGGGATCACTGTATTGAAAGATCCGTTGGCGTTCATTCGTGAAATAGGCACCGGCGGTGACGTCAATTTTGCCCTGAAGCAGAAAATCAACGGCGCGTGCCCAGGGCAGTTCGATGTCGACTTCAACATCGATGCCTTCGCGTTTTGCGTATTCCTTGATGATATCGATACCAAGACCGGTTTGATGCCCGTCAGATGTCACATATGAGACAGGCTGCCAGCTTGCCGGGCCGCCTACGGTGATTGTGTCACATGTAGATCCCTGGGCACCCGGACTGGATGATCGGGTGCCGAATTGCTGGGCTTTCGCCAGAGTAGTATTTCCAGCTGCCAATGCAATTATCGCGCAGAGTGCGAATGTTCTAATAAATTTTATGTGTCGGGGCGTTAGCAGCATTTTTTCCGCTCTGTTCGTTTCCTCGTTCATCAGATTATGCAGATATGCACGCGGTGCAAGCTATTCAACTTTCATCGACGAATAAGCTTGCCCGAACAGCTGTGAAATCGCGGGCAGGGGGCAACGGCAATGCCGCTGATCAGGCCAGACCGACACCCTTGAGGATGATGCGCACGACATTTTCCTTGGCTTCAGTGAACTGTGCGTCGGTCAGTGGCTTGTCATTGTTGAATATCTCAATCTGACGGCCAAAGTCGGCATAGTGCTGGGTGGTGGCAAAGATCATGTACATCAGGGTATAGGGCTCGACATCATCCATCTTGCCTTCGGCGATCCAGCCACGGATTGCCTCAACACGGCTATCGAGCCAGTTTTTGACTGTGGTCGAAATGTATTCCGAGGAAAATTTGGCACCACGAATGATTTCATGTGCCCAAAGACGCGAGCCATAAGGGCGCACGCGCGACAGATCCATCTTTGCTTCGATATAGCCGCGCAGAATGACGGCCGGATCAGCACTGTTATCGAACGTCATTGCTGCTTCCAGCCAATGATCACAGACATCCTCCATGA
Source organism: Thalassospira sp. HF15 (assembly GCF_011806525.1). GTDB lineage: Bacteria > Pseudomonadota > Alphaproteobacteria > Rhodospirillales > Thalassospiraceae > Thalassospira. Next base: position 289,377 of record NZ_JAAVKI010000006.1, read on the forward strand.
TGCGACGATAAAGCGCCTCTTTGGTGCTGAAATAATAGTGCACATTGGCCTTGGGCACATGGGCGGTTTCCGCAATACGCGCGGTCGTGGCCCCCTTGAACCCGAAATCGGCAAACACCCGTTCGGCAGCCGCGAGAATCTGTTCTTCGTTTTCCTGCCGGATCGCGGCTTTGTGTGCGCCGTTTACTGCGGGTTTTGTGCTCATTTTAGTGTCCCGTTTCGCGCCGATTTCGATGGATCCAAATCGTGCCGTTTAATTCGCGTCATTTATCTTGACCGTTTGGTCAGGTTAAAATAACCTCTACTGCAAATATCAAGAAGAAACTTTTTTATGCGCGTCGTGACTAGCCATGGTCAAGAGTCGGTTTTGTCCGAAATATCGAACAGTACCGATGAAAGATAAACACAAAATAGACGCCGTAAACAAAAATCAGGGTCGCCGAAATGGTGTTTGACAGTCGAATATTCGAAACAGTTCTGCGGTGGTGTTAAAGGCCTAGTGCATGGGCATGTCTCATGCTAACGACTTTGACGTGCCCGTATGACGGGCGTTCCCGGACACGCGATTGTTCGACATTTTGGTCAGAGGGCCAGATACCTTTCGCGAAACGGGAAGAACAAAATCAGATGCCGGTGGACGGTGCCCGCCACCGAACCGGTCGAGAGAAGCACTGAAAAGGTACGGGAGACCTTTTGATGACAGCCACCACGAAAATCAGCCGTCCGAACGATCTTTCGGCGTTCTGGATGCCCTTTACGGCCAACCGTCAGTTCAAGCAGACCCCGCGTATGCTGGTCTCTGCCGACGGCATGTATTACAAAACCGACGACAACCGCGACATCCTTGACGGTACCGCAGGCCTCTGGTGCTGCAACGCCGGTCACAAGCGTCCGAAAATCGTCGAAGCGGTCAAGGCACAGATGGATGAGCTGGATTACGCACCGGCGTTCCAGATGGGCCACCCAAAGGCGTTTGAGCTGGCCAGCCGCCTCGCACAGCTGATGCCGGGCAACCTCAACCATGTGTTCTATACCAACTCCGGTTCTGAATCGGTTGAGACCGCGCTTAAAATCGCACTGGCCTATCACCGCGCACGCGGCGACGGTCAGCGTACCCGCCTGATCGGTCGTGAACGTGGCTATCATGGCGTGAACTTTGGCGGTATTTCCGTCGGTGGTATTTCTGGCAACCGCAAGACATTCGGTCAGATGCTGGGCGGTGTGGACCATATGCGTCACACCTATCTGCCGGAAGAAAACGGTGTTACCCGTGGCATGCCCGAACATGGTGCGTATCTTGCCGAAGATCTGGAACGCATCTGCGCGCTGCATGATCCGTCAACCATCGCTGCTGTGATTGTCGAGCCGGTTGCAGGCTCCACCGGGGTTCTGATCCCGCCGAAGGGCTATCTTGAACGCCTGCGCGAGATTTGCACCAAGCACGGCATTCTTCTGATCTTTGATGAAGTTATCACCGGTTTCGGTCGCTTGGGTGCGCCGTTTGCGGTCGACTATTTCGGTGTTCAGCCGGATTTGGTCACGACCGCCAAGGGTCTTACCAACGGCACCATTCCGATGGGGGCGGTGTTCGCCACCGACGAGATCCATGATGCCTTCATGACCGGTGCGGAAAACATGATCGAGCTGTTCCATGGCTACACCTATTCAGGCAACCCGGTTGCCTGTGCAGCGGCCATGGCGACGCTTGAGACCTATGAAGAAGAAGGTCTGTACAACAAGGGCCAGGACCTTGGTCAGTATTGGGAAGATGCGGTGCACAGCCTGATCGACCTGCCGTTGGTCAAGGATGTTCGTAACCTTGGCCTGATCGGTGCGATCGAGCTGGAGCCGATTGAAGGCTTCCCGACCAAGCGTGCCTTCAATGCCTTCCTCAAGGCGTTTGAAAAAGGCATCCTGATCCGCACCACAGGCGACATTATTGCGCTGTCCCCGCCGCTGATCCTTGAAAAATCACACATTGATCAGTTGTTCGGTACGCTGCGCGAAGTGCTCAAAGAGATCGATTAAGATCAAGAAATTTGCCCCTTGTCCGGTCAAACGGACAGGGGGCATCGGCTTGCAGGACTTATAAAAACCAAACGGTTCTGCAACGCTTCGGGAGAAACATCTGTTTCGCGATTTTTCCGATCGCGTCCCATCTGGGAATAGACCCATAAAACAAAACAGGGTCTGCGGGGCGCGAAAGGACATAAAGTCCAAAGATCGGCAAAAGCCGGCAAGGACATAAAAATATCAGATCAAGGAGGTATCTCGGATGTCGATGCTGAGAGGCGGACTGATTCAAATGAGTCTGAAAGGGTCAACCGATCAGACCCCCGAAGAAATCCGCAAGGCCATGATTGATGCACATCTGCCTTATATTGAAGAGGCCGCCAAAAAAGGTGTGCAGGTCCTGTGCTTTCAGGAAGTTTTCACCCAGCCCTATTTCTGTCCAAGCCAGGACAAGAAGTGGTATGCAGCCGCGGAAAAAATCCCCGATGGCCCCACCACGCAGCTGATGTGTGAATTGGCAGCAAAATACAAAATGGTGATTGTTGTTCCGATCTATGAGGAAGACATTACCGGTGTCTATTACAACACCGCTGCCGTGATCGATGCCGATGGTACCTATCTTGGCAAATACCGCAAAACCCACATCCCGCATGTCGCCGGTTTCTGGGAGAAATTCTTCTTCAAGCCGGGCGTTTCGGATTGGCCGGTCTTTGATACCCAGTATTGCAAACTTGGCGTATATATCTGCTATGACCGCCACTTCCCGGAAGGCTGGCGTGCGCTGGCGCTGAACGGTGCGGAATACATCGTCAACCCGTCGGCGACGGTTGCCGGGGTGTCTGAGTATATCTGGAAACTCGAACAGCCGGCATCGGCTGTGGCCAATGGCTGCTTCATCGGTGCGATCAACCGCGTTGGCGTCGAAGAGCCCTGGAATATCGGCGAGTTTTACGGTCAGAGTTACTTCGTCAATCCGCGCGGCGAGATCGAAGCACAGGCGTCCCGCGATCAGGACGAATTGCTGGTCCATGACATGGATATGTCGATGGTGCGCGAAATTCGCGATAACTGGCAGTTCTTCCGTGATCGTCGCCCGTCGACCTATACCCGTCTGACCGACGGAAACTGACTTCATGATGCCGGCGCGCGGCAAATGTTGCGCGCCGTTTTGCCTTGATCGACAGGTGGGGTATCATTTCCCCGTTCCCGGCAATGACCGGGCAAAGGCTTTTTGCGTTTGATCAAATGTCGACAAGGTTCAGGGCAACGTCCCTGAGGGAGGCTTCCAATAAGTCGGGCCAGAAACCTTCTGGTCCGGAAGAGAGACATACGATCAGGGGAAACCCCATGACGCTAAAAACAGTCGTCAATAATGTTGCTGAGATGCCCACATCAAAAAAAGCCGTTGTTGATATCAATAAATTGTCGCTGACTTTTCAGACGGCAGATGGTCCCGTTTATGCCCTTTCCGATGTCGATTTGACCATCGAAGAAGGCGACTTTGTCTCCTTTATCGGCCCGTCCGGCTGCGGTAAAACCACGCTGTTGCGCGTGATTGCCGATCTGGAACAGGCCACCGGCGGCGAGATTTCGATCAATGGTGTTACGCCGCACGAAGCGCGTGAAAAGCGTGCCTATGGTTATGTGTTTCAGGCACCCGCCCTGTTGCCATGGCGTTCCATCGAACGCAACGTGACCTTGCCGCTCGAAATCATGGAAATCTCCAAGGAAGAGCGCGTCAAGCGCGCCCAGGAGGCCCTGAAGCTGGTCGAGCTTAATGGCTTCGAAAAGAAATTCCCGTGGCAGCTGTCGGGTGGCATGCAGCAACGTGCTTCGATTGCGCGCGCGCTGTCGTTCGATGCTGACCTGCTGTTGATGGACGAGCCGTTTGGCGCTTTGGACGAGATCGTACGCGATCACCTCAATGAACAGCTTTTGAAACTTTGGGCACGCACCAACAAGACGGTTGCCTTTGTGACCCACTCCATCCCCGAGGCGGTGTATCTTTCAAGCAAGATTGTCGTGATGTCGCCGCGTCCAGGCCGGATCATTGACGTGATTGAAACCGACTTCCCGAAAGATCGTAGCCTCGATATCCGCGAAACGCCGGAATTCCTCGAAGTTGCACATCGGGTACGTGAAGGACTGCGTGCGGGGCACAGCAATGACGAGTAATGCTGCATCCATGACCGGCCCTGTCGCCGGACCATCGACCTGGACGCGCATGATGTCGGGCCAAACCGGGCCGGTATGCGTTGTTCTGATAGCGCTTTTGGTGATCTGGTATATTGGCGCTGTTTTCATGAATGCGCCGACCCAGATTGACCGATATAACCGTGCCGATCAGACTTGGACCACCAGCCAGTTGATCGAAGACACCCTGGCACAGGATCGGCCAATCCTGCCGGCCCCGCATCAGGTCGCGGTCGAGATGTACAAAACCATCTTTGCCATCAAGATCACCTCGAAACGCTCACTTGTTTATCACAGCTGGGTGACGCTTTCCTCGACGCTTCTGGGCTTCGGGATCGGGACCTTGCTTGGCGTGTTGCTGGCGGTGGGCATTGTTCATGTCATGACGCTTGAAAAAAGCCTGATGCCGTGGGTGATTTCATCGCAGACCATCCCGATCCTTGCCATTGCGCCAATGATCATCGTCGTTCTCGGCGCCATCGGGATCAAGGGACTGGTGCCAAAGGCGATCATTTCGACCTATTTGTGCTTCTTCCCGGTCACGATCAGCATGGTCAAGGGCCTGCGATCCCCGCAGGTAATCCAGCTTGATCTCATGCGGACCTATAATGCCTCGAAATGGCAAACCTTCTGGCAGCTGCGCTTGCCATCGGCCATGCCATACCTGTTTGCCAGCCTGAAAGTCGCGATTGCCATCAGTCTTGTCGGGGCCATCGTCGGCGAGTTGCCGACCGGCGCACAGGCAGGGCTCGGTGCACGTTTGCTGGCCGGTTCCTATTACGGACAAACCATTCAGATCTGGTCGGCCCTGTTGACCGCAGCCTTTGTTGCGGCCCTTCTGGTCGTGATTGTCGGGTGGTGTGAACGTCGTGTCCTTGCACGGATGGGAGTAAAGGCATGACCCGGATGAAACTGGACAAATTCTGTCTCGTTGCAGCGATTGCGGCCTTGCTGGCCCTGATCTTTCCGCTGTCGGGCATGGATAGCGAAACCGGAAAACAGATTGCCTTTGTCGGTGACATTCCGGGACTTGCCATTGCCATGGCGCTTTGCGTCATCGCCGGTGCGGCCTTCACCTGGCTTGGTGTGCGTTCGATCAACGGCGGGTTTGTTATCCTTGCCATTGCCGTGTTTGGCTGCTGGCAGGCGACAAGTGTTCTCTATGATCATGGGGTTGCGGGTCATGCCGGGCTCGGGTTCTGGTTGTTCATCCTCTCGCTTTGGGCCTTTGTCTGGCGCGGGATTGATGTGATTGCCAATTTCCACAGTCTTGATCGCAGCAAACAGCATGCGGCAAACCTGATTGTGCCGGTGGCCTTTGGGGTTTGGCTTCTGTTTGTTTGGGAAGTCGTCGTATCGGGCTTTGGCGTGCCGCAGGTCCTGTTGCCGCCACCCAGCATGATTGGCGAACGTTTCGTCAATTCGACCGATATTCTGGCAGCTGACTTTCACCAGACCTTTGTGAAAGCAGTGCTGAGCGGCTATGTCATGGGGTGTGGCTCGGCCTTTATCATCGCCATTGCGGTGGACCGTGTGCCGTTCCTCAAACGCGGGCTTTTGCCGCTGGGCAATATGGTTTCGGCGCTTCCGATCATTGGGGTCGCACCGATCATGGTGATGTGGTTCGGCTTTGACTGGCAGTCGAAGGCAGCGGTCATCGTGATCATGACCTTCTTCCCGATGCTGGTGAATACCGTCACCGGGTTGAACGCGGCCGGAAAGCTCGAAAAGGATCTGATGGCAACATACGCCTCGAGCTATTGGTCAACGCTGTTTCGCCTGCGTTTGCCAGCTGCCATGCCGTTTGTTTTCAACGCACTTAAAATCAATTCCACGCTTGCGCTGATTGGCGCAATCGTCGCCGAGTTTTTCGGCACCCCGATTGTGGGTATGGGCTTCCGCATCTCGACCGAGGTGGGCCGGATGAACATCGACATGGTCTGGGCGGAAATCGCATTGGCGGCCCTTGCGGGGACCGCCTTCTACGGAGCCGTGGCGTATATTGAGAGAAAAGCCACGTCATGGCATCCGTCATTCAGGGTACGTCGCCATTAAAGGCATAAAACAAGACGACCCGCCGGGAGGACTTGACTACAACCTGAGGAGACATCGACGAATGAATAAATTTATCGCGACTGCAATGGGGTTGAGTTTCGGGTTGGCATCGTTTTCCGCGATGGCAGCAGACGAAGTGACCCTGCAGCTTAAATGGGTCACACAGGCCCAGTTTGCAGGCTACTATGTGGCACTGGACAAAGGCTTTTACGAAGAAGCTGATCTTGACGTAACCATCAATCCGGGTGGTCCGGACGTTGCCCCGCCGCAGGTGATTGCAGGTGGCGGTGCTGATGTGATCATTGACTGGATGCCGTCCGCACTTGCATCGCGCGAAAAGGGCGTGCCACTGGTCAACATCGCACAGCCTTTCGCAAAATCGGGCATGATGCTGACCTGCCTGAAGGAAACCGGCATCGAAAGCCCGGAAGACTTCCCGGGTCGTACCCTTGGTGTGTGGTTCTTCGGTAACGAATATCCGTTCCTGAGCTGGATGTCGAAACTCGGCATTCCGACCGATGGCGGCGATAACGGTGTGACCGTGCTTAAGCAGGGCTTTAACGTTGATCCGCTGATCCAGAAGCAGGCCGACTGCGTCTCGACCATGACCTATAACGAGTACTGGCAGGTTATTGATGCCGGTATCGCGCCAGAGGAACTCAATGTCTTCAAATACGAAGACCAGGGCGTCGCAACGCTTGAAGATGGTCTTTATGTTCTTGAAGACAACCTGTCGGATCCGGCATTCGTCGACAAGATGTCGCGTTTTGTTGAAGCCAGCATGAAGGGCTGGAACTGGGCGAAAGAAAACCCGGAAGACGCAGCCATGATCGTTCTTGATAACGACATGACCGGTGCGCAGACCGAAAAACATCAGGTCCGCATGATGAAAGAAATCGCCAAACTGCTTGGTGATTCTGCGGTTCTCGACGAAGCAGCCTATCAGCGTACCGTTGACAGCTTGCTGTCGGGTGGTTCCGATCCGGTGATCACCAAGGAGCCGGAAGGTGCCTGGACCCACGCTGTTACCGGCAAGATGTAATCTTTTCATCTTGTGATCTTTGACCGTCCGGCGGGGTTTGGCTTCGCCGGACGGGATTGCCTCCTGAACTACGACAATTGATTGAATACCCTCGGGGTGTTTGGAGAAACCGGGCGAAATGCCGGGATGGCCCGCAACTTTTCGCCGCTCAGACAGACAAGGAGCCACCCATGTCCATGGTTATTCGTGGCGGAACCATCGTTACCGCCGACCTGACGTACAAATCCGATATCCTGATCGAAGACGGCAAGATTGCCGCCATCGGGGACAACCTGACCGGGGACAAGGTGATTGAAGCCGACGGCTGCTATGTGATGCCCGGCGGGATTGATCCGCATACCCATATGGAAATGCCCTTCATGGGCACTTATTCCGAAGACGATTTCGAAAGCGGCACCAAGGCCGCGGTTGCCGGTGGCACGACCATGGTGGTCGATTTCTGCCTGCCGGCCCCGAACCAGTCGCTGCTCGAAGCGCTGCAGGCTTGGGACAACAAGTCCTCCAAGGCGGTATGTGACTATTCCTTCCACATGGCGATCACTTGGTGGAGCGAGCAGGTCTTTGACGAAATGAAGACCGTCGTGCAGGAAAAGGGCATCAACACCTTCAAGCACTTCATGGCCTACAAGGGTGCGCTGATGGTCGATGATGACGAGATGTTCGCATCCTTCTCGCGCTGTTCGGAACTGGGCGCAATGCCGCTGGTTCATGCCGAAAACGGCGACGTGGTCGCAACCCTTCAGGCGAAATTGCTGGCCGAAGGCAATAATGGCCCCGAGGCACACGCCTATTCACGGCCCGTGGATGTCGAAGGCGAGGCCTGCAACCGTGCGATCATGATTGCCGATATGGCCAATGTGCCGCTTTATATCGTGCATGTATCGTGCGAACCGGCCCACGAAGCCATCCGCCGTGCCCGTCAGAACGGCAAGCGTGTGTTTGGCGAACCGCTGATCCAGCACCTTATTCTGGATGACAGCGAATACAAGAATGCTGATTGGGATCACGCGGCACGTCGCGTCATGTCCCCGCCGTTCCGCAGCAAGGAACATCAGGATGGTCTGTGGAATGGCCTGGCATCGGGCAGCCTGCAGGTTGTCGCGACCGACCACTGCGCATTCACCACCGAACAGAAACGCATGGGCGTTGGTGACTTCACCAAGATCCCGAACGGCACGGGCGGCCTTGAAGACCGCATGCCGCTTCTGTGGACCTATGGTGTCGGTACCGGTCGTCTGACCCCGAACGAGTTCGTGGCGGCCACCTCGACCAACATTGCCAAGATCCTCAATATCTATCCGCGCAAGGGTGCTGTTCTGGTGGGGGCTGATGCCGACCTCGTGGTCTGGGATCCGAAGGCATCCAAAACCATCACCGCAGATCACCAGCAGTCCTCGATTGACTACAACGTGTTCGAGGGCATCGAAGTGACCGGTCTGCCGCGCTACACCATCAGCCGCGGTCGCATTGCCGCCGAAGAAGGTGTGGTTCTCGCCAAATGTGGTGACGGTGAATTCATCGCCCGCGAACCGTATCCGGCGGTTAACAAGGCGCTTTCCAAATGGAAAGAAATCACATCCCCGCGCAAGGTCGAGCGCAAAGGTATTCCGGCAGGCGTCTAAGCCGACCGGAAACAACGCATCAAAAAACGGGGCAGCCAATGGCTGCCCCGTTTCTGTTTTGGGTCATCATCGATCACGGGGTGGGGGAAAATGAAAGACGCGGCCCGTAAACAGTTGGATCATTCCTTGGCGCGGTATTCATCTGGCAGAATGAAAACCTCGTCGGCGCGGCCATATCCGCCATCAAGGACTTCTTCGATCAGAACCATCGTGTGAGGACGGGCAGCTTCCGAGAAGTATTCAACCAGCATGTCGGTGGTTTTATGGATAATCTCTTCTTTCTGGGCGGTGCTCAGCGCACCTTGCGGGGTTTTGATATTGACGAATGGCATGTGATATCTCCGTTTAGGGCTATGTCATGATGGGCTGTGTGGTTGATGAACGGGCGTTTTGGGGCCGCTTAGACAACACCGCCGTTTGCGCGAATGGTTTGTCCGCTGATCCAGCCGCCTTGCTCCGAGGCAAGGAAACTGACGACATTTGTGATGTCATCTGGTTGGCCCAGACGTTTGAACGGGTTCATGGCAGTGATGTTTTCAATCAGTTCATCGCTTTTACCCTTGAGGAAAAAGTCGGTGGCAACGGGGCCGGGGGCGACGGCATTGACCGTAATTCCCCTTGGTCCGAGTTCCTTTGCCAGAACGTGGGTCAGGGCTTCGACGGCCGCCTTGGTTGCGGCATAGACCCCGTATGTCGGTTGATAAAGTCCGACCACGCTTGATGAAAAGCTGATGATGCGGCCACCGTCACGCAACTGATTGGCAGCTGACCGCATACCGCGAAAAACGCCGCCAAGATTAACCGCAACCTGCTTTTCGAAGGCATCATCATCTGTGTCGGCAATCGATGCACACGACATGATCCCTGCATTGTTGACCAGAACATCAACACCGCCGAATGCGGCCTTTGCGGCATCAAACAAATGCGCAATCCCGTCAGGCGCACCGATATCGGCGGCAATCGCGACGGCGCTGCCGCCAGATGCCTTGATATCGGAAACAAGCGTTTCGGCGGCGTCAGCGCTGCTGTTGTAATTCACGACAACAGCAAAACCGTCAGCGGCCAGTTTGCGGGCAAGGTTGGCACCAATGCCCCGTGATGCGCCGGTGATGATTGCTGTTTTCTGTGTCTTGTCAGACATGACAAACTCCTTTTGCTGTTTTTTGGTGCCGGCTCTGGGCTGTGATTGATGTTGGCAAAGGTAGTCGGAAGGTATATTCAGAACAATCGCCTGAATTTTGACATCACTATTCGTATGGAGCGAACAAAGTGGATCGTCTTGATCGCATGTCCCTGTTTGTCAGGATCGTTGAACGCGGCAGTTTTTCGGATGCGGCGGCGGATCTTGGAATGGCGCGCTCTACAGCAACAGAGGCCATCAAGGTTCTGGAACGTGACCTTGATGTGCGCTTGCTTGAACGGACAACCCGCCATGTCACGCCGACGCTTGATGGTCGGGAATATTATCAACGCTGCTTGTCTATTCTGGGTGATGTCGAAGACGCCGAGGGATTGTTTCGCAACCCGTCACCGGCGGGGCTGCTGCGCATTGATGCGCACGGTTATCTGACGCGAACGTTTATCTTGCCGCACCTGCCAGAATTCCTTGAACGGTATCCTGACTTGAACATTCATTTCGGCCAGACGGACCGGTTTGTTGATCTGGTGCGCGAAGGCGTTGATTGCGTTATCCGGGCGGGCGAGCTTAATGACAGCAGCATGATCGCGCGACATTTGGGTGATCTTGACGAAGTCACCATTGCCAGTGCCGATTACATCGAAAAATTTGGCACGCCCATGACCCCCAATGATCTGGACGGGCATCAAATGGTTGCTTTTGTATCCTCAAGAACCGGGGAGGCCATGCCGCTGGAATTTCAGATCGACGGCAAAGTAAGCTATGTTAACTTGCCCAGTCGGGTGACGGCGAACAATTCGAACACGGTGGCGGCACTGGCCCGGTTGGGCTTCGGGATCATGCAGGCCCCGAGATACCATTTCGCTGACGAACTCGCGCGCGGCAACATGGTGGAGCTTCTGAGCGACTATCCGCCGTTGCCAATTCCACTTGCCGCTGTCTATCCGCAAAACCGCCAGGTTACCCGGCGTTTGCGCGTTTTCCTTGATTGGGTGGCCGAGATATTTGCATCCGCTGATTTGCAGGGGCGCTGACAAACGACGGCACCCTGAGATGTCAGACGCTTAGCTCGGACTAAACAATTTCAGCATCACGATCCCCGAAAGAATAAGCGCGATGGCGACCAACCGCCCCGGATTGGCTGGTTCGCCGACCATGATGATACCAAAGATCACGGCACCTGCGGCACCAATGCCGGTCCAGATAGCGTATGCCGTGCCAATCGGGATGGATCGCATTGCGATTGACAGCAGCCAGAAACTGGCGGCGATTGCGGCAATGGTAAGCGCACTTGGGATGGGCTTGGTGAAGCCTTCGGTATATTTCAGGCCAATCGCCCAGCAAATTTCAAGAAATCCGGCAATAACCAACGCTGTCCAGGCCATGGGGGCCTCCTGTCTTGCGGGGCCGTCCCCAGTGATCGGATCAGGAATACCGGTCGTCCGGTATCACGGTGGAAAGTCGAAGTACCTGTAATCACTCTAAATCACGGGATGCATTGCGACAATGTAAAAATGACGCAGTGCAGCATGGGTGTTTGCATCCAAAAAGGGCACTTGGGCCAAGACGATAGATGCATGGCTCGATGCTCTGGACTATGATCAAGCCATATGATGACGCGCCGCACTTCAAAGGTTTGATGTTCACGTGACGAACCCCGATCAACACCACGCCCCAAAGGTTCCGACCGTCGGTCTTGTTCTGGCCGGGGGCGAGGCACGCCGCATGGGCGGGAACAAGGCCTTTCGCGAGGTCGGCGGTAAAAGCCTGATCGGCCGGGTGATTGAGGTCGCCCAGTCGCAGTGCGATCAGGTGATGATTTCATCCAATGCCGGGGCAGAAGCATTTGCCGATTACGGCTTGCCGGTGGTTGGGGATGAGCCCGAACCGGGGCAGGGGCCATTGGGCGGTATTTTGGGTGGTTTGAATGCACTGCCCGATGGCATCGACTGGCTGGTGACCTTCCCGGTCGATTGCCCGATTGTACCGCTTGATATGGTGGCGCGTTTGCTAGGTGCGGCCCAAGCAGACGATGCCAAAGCGGCCTTTGCCAGCCATCTCGACCGCGATCATTACCTTTCAAGCATCTGGCACCGTGATGCCGCGGCGGTAATTGCCGATTTGTTGGCAAACGATAACCGCCGCGTGCGCGGACCTTTGCAGGCGCTGGGGGCGCCTCGGGTGATTTTTGAAGAGCGCGTGGCCGGGGTGGAGCCGTTTACCAACGTCAATACACCCGATGATCTCAAGCTGGTCAATGCGGCCCTTGCGAGCACACTAACCGAACAGGGTTAGTCAACCGCGCAGCCGCGCCAGGGCTGCCATGGCTGATAGTTTTTGAAGAACTCGGCCAGGAAATGATCGACGCGTTCGCGGTTGATGGCGCGGTCCTCGGGTGACAGGTCCTCGTCAAATTTGCCACAGTTCTCCTCGACCGCATCCCCGATGGATTTCCAGTCGATATCTTCGTTGTGGCCGGGCATGCCGGTCGCAATCGCGCACCATCCAACGGCCTCGGCCTTGTCATCTACCGCGCGGGCCTCTTCAGCAAGATAGGCGGCTGCGCGCATTTCACCGTGCTGGGCGGCGCGCCTAAGATAGGTCAGACGGTCCACATCGCTTTCGGAAAACCGGTTGGCAAGCAGGGTGGCCGCACGCGGATCACCAATTTCCCAGGCTTGTTTCAGATGTGCTTTTGCTGTGGCCCCTTCGCCTCGATCGAGCGCGTCAAGCGCCAGCCACAGCATGGCCTGCGTGTTGTTTTTCTGAGCCGCACTGGTATAGAGATCGCGAATATCGGCCTTTTCACCGCCCAAGGCTTCCAGACGGCGTGCCATGACAACGCTGGCATCGGGATTGTTGTTTTCAGATGCCTGTTCCATCAGGGCCCAGCCAGTATTCTCATTGGCGGGGACGCCAACCCCATTGATGGTCTGACAGGACAGAAGATACTGCGCGGTGGCGTTGCCGTTTTCGGCCAGAGGCGCAAAAGTAGCGGCTGATTTTCCAAATTCGCCATCACGATACGCATTGATCCCGTCATCAAGTGCGGATGATGCCGATGCAGGGACCGCACCCAAGGCAATCATCGTGGCAAGCGTCAAAGCGCCAACGGTTGTGGCGTTGAAACAGGATGATTTTGCTGAACGGGCAATGAAGTTTTTCATGGTGTCTTGTCTAACATTTCTGTGCAAATCGGGCGAAAAAAAATGCCAGGACAGATCAGGCGATCCATCCTGGCAAGTTGCCTTTATCGCAGGGAGGTAACTTCGGTTGTTTGATTGTGTGATTTCGTCTGGGGCTGCTCGGCGCGGATGGTTGTCAGGAAATCACGCACCCGGTTGCCCAGATCATCGGACTGATCACGCAGGCGACCTGTCGCGTCGAGCAGGCCATCAACCGCATCAAGGTTGTCATCTGCTGCGGTGCTGACCTGTGCGATGGTGCCATTCATCTCGCTGGCAGCCGTTGCGGATTGTTCGACGTTGCTGGCGATTTCTGCGACGAATTCCTGTTGTTCGCTTACCGCATCGGACATCTCGCCAACGGTTTCATGAATGCCGGTGATGCTGTCGCGAATTTCGGCAATGGCCTTGACGGCGACGCCGGTGGTTGACTGGATTTCATTGATCCGTTCGGCAATGCGATCAGTCGCCGTTCCAGTCTGGTTGGCAAGGTTTTTGACTTCCTGTGCGACAACGGCAAATCCCTTGCCCGCTTCGCCAGCCCTTGCTGCTTCAATGGTGGCATTGAGTGCAAGCAGGTTGGTTTGGGCTGCGATATCTTGAATCAGGTTCAGGATTTCACCAATTTCCTGCGCACCGGTTTCAAGTTCGTGCATGGTGGCATTGGTACGCTGGGCTGCCTCCACCGCATTGGTTGCCGCACCGACGGACTTTTGTGCCCGGTTGCCGGTATCGCTTACCCGATCCGACAGGGAGCGTGCCGCATCTGAGACCGAGGCCATATTGATCGAGATTTCCTCGGACGCGCCGGCAACACCCGTCGCATTGGTCGAGGCCACCTGTGCGCGGTCGCGGACCTGGTTGGATGTGGTCTGGATGTTTTCGGCCTCGTGCGCCACACCTTGTGCGACCTGCATGATCGAGGTCTCAAATGCGTCAGCCAGATCAAGCATCGCGCGGCGCCGTTCGCTTTCGGCATGTTCGCGTTCACGCGCGACCTTTTCTTCGGCTTGTTGCGCAGCAAGGCTGGTTTCGCGGAACTGACCAAGTATTTCTGCCATACGGCCAATTTCGTCGCGCCCGGTATCATTGACCTCGGTCGCAAGATCGCCGTTGGCAACTTTGCGCATCCCGTCAATGACGCGAAGCAGGCGTTTGATCAGGTTACCGCGCACATAAAACAGCATGATCAGGAGCGATATCACCAGAACAGCAATCCCGATGATCGCAATGACCTGCTGATCCCATTCGACCTTTGAAAGTGCTTCGGTGGCGTTGGCGTCAACCTCGATGCGTTTGGTGTCGACCATCAAGGCGATGGCGTTTGACAGTGCTTCTGCGGTTGCCAATGTGGCATCAAGGGTTTGTTCGGTCTCATACTGGTTGTCCCATTCTGCCTCGCGCAAATCAAAGACACTGTTGCTGCCTTTGCCAAAGGCCAGAAGGGCGGTGGCCAGTTCGCGGATACGCGTACCGTCATCATTTTCAGGCAGTTCTTCAAGCGCATCGGTAATGCGCAGCTCTGCCCAGCTCCATTGATTGCGGACTTCATCCATGGCCTCGCCCTCAGGCACGGCGATGGCGGCGGTCAGCATGCCAAAGGCAAGGTTCACATTCGCGCGGATTTCCGAAATCAGCTGTGAAAAACCGATGGTTTCTTCAAGCTTTGCTGCTGCATCGGTATTGCCATTGGCAACGCGTGAAATACCGCGATCCACATCAATATCAACGACCTCAACCAGCGGGCTCAGGAATTCCGACAGATCGGTATAGGCAAAGACCATATCAAGGGTCAGATCACCGCGCTGCTTTTCAATCTCAAGACGGCGGGTGGTCAGTTCATAAAGGCGTTCACGCCCGGTGACGATGTTATCCAGATGCTCTGTCAGAATGGAAATCGCATCGACAAGTTCCGGCTCCGGCGCGGTCGTTTCCGCATCACCGCCAGTTGCTTCTGCGCCATCGGTGTTTTCCGCGCCATCAGCAACTTCGGGCGCGTTTGACCCCGTACCTTCGCCAGCGTTCCGGCTGGCCAGGTCAATCATGATGGAATCCGGATTGGCTTCGGTGATTTCCTCAAGCCTGGCCCGGGCAGTGGCAATAAGTTGATCAAGGCGGGCATCGGTTGCTGCCAGTTCTTCGGTATCTCGCGACGCGGCAAGCACCGGGGCTTGTGCGGCAAGGCCAACACCGTTCGTCGCCAGTTCCATCTGACGGATGATCGAGGGCAGGCTGTTGGTTGTAATGTCGGCGACAAGGTCGCGATTACTGCCAAAAGACACCCATGACACGGCCGACGAAATGCCGGCCAGAACCAGAATCAAGGCAAAAGAAGCCATAAGCCGGCCTTGAATGCCAAGGCCCGCGCGACGTTTTTTGAAGGCGGTATTCACTGTTTCCTCCCTGTCTGGCCCTTTGTTTTTTTACTTTGGGCAGACAATTCCCTTGTTTGGGAAATGTGCATCCGTTTTTCGGATTTCTTGGGTTTCTATGACTTAATGGAATACGCGTCGGCAGTATGAATTGTCTTGGAAAATCAGGTGGGACGGCCGGGGATGATAAACATCCCCGGCACCCCCAGTGGGCCCTTACTTGACGCGGCCCTCACGCCATGCCGCGATCAGATCGTCATATTTGACGGTCTCACCTTGCGGCTTCTCGTTGGCGAGTTTCGCCTTCGGTGCGCCCGGCTGGTCGAACCAGTACTGGGCATCACGCTCTTCGTTCAGCTTCGGTGCACATTCGCCACCGATGCCGGCACGTTCCAGACGCTGCATGACACGGTCCATGGAGCTGGCAAGGTTGTCCATGGCTTCCTGCGGGGTCCGTTCGCCGGTAACAGCTTCGGCAACGTTCTGCCACCACAGCTGAGCCAGTTTCGGGTAATCCGGAACGTTGGTACCGGTCGGGGTCCATGCAACACGTGCCGGGGAACGATAGAATTCAACCAGACCACCAAGTTTCGGTGCGGCATCCAGCATTTCCTGGGTGTCGAGGTCCGACTGACGGATCGGTGTCAGACCGGTGAGGGTCTTTTTCAGCGATACGGTTTTCGAGGTCACGAACTGGGCATAGAGCCAAGCTGCCTTACGACGCTCAAGCGGGGTCGACTTCATCAGGGTCCAGGAACCGGTATCCTGATAACCAAGCTTCATGCCTTCTTCCCAGTACGGGCCGTGCGGCGACGGCGCCATACGCCATTTCGGCGTGCCATCTGCGTTCACAACCGGAAGACCGTCTTTGGCCATGTCGGCGGTGAATGCAGTGTACCAGAAGATCTGCTGGGCAATCTGACCCTGTGCCGGTACCGGACCAGCTTCACCAAAGGTCATGCCAGCTGCTTCAGGCGGCGCATAGGCTTTGAGCCAATCGATGTATTTGGTCAGGGCATAAACAGCCGCCGGGCCGTTTGCCGCGCCACCGCGGGTTACGCTTGAACCAGCCGGTGCACAACCTTCAACACGGATACCCCATTCGTCGACCGGAAGGCCGTTCGGGATGCCCTTGTCGCCGGCACCTGCCATCGACAGCCACGCATCGGTAAAGCGCCAGCCGAGCGACGGGTCTTTTTTACCGTAATCCATGTGGCCATAGACCTGCTTGCCGTCGATTTCCTTCACGTCGTTGGTGAAGAATTCAGCAATGTCTTCGTAGGCAGACCAGTTGACCGGAACGCCAAGATCATAGCCGTACTTGTCTTTGAACTGCGCCTGCAGGTCTTCGCGCTGGAACCAGTCATAACGGAACCAGTAAAGGTTCGCGAACTGCTGGTCAGGAAGCTGATAAAGCTTGCCATCCGGACCGGTGGTGAAGGACAGACCGATGAAGTCATCAAGGTCAAGAGTCGGGGAGGTGACGTCTGCGCCTTCACCTGACATGAAGTCAGACAGCGGCACAACGGCGTCGTAACGCGAATGCGTACCGATCAGATCCGAGTCATTGATGTAGGCGTCATAGATGTTGCGGTTCGACTGCATTTGGGTCTGCAGTTTTTCGATCACATCGCCTTCGCCGATCAGGTCATGGGTCAGGTTGATCCCGGTGATTTCCGAGAAGGCCTTTGCCAGAACCTTGGACTCATACTCGTGCGTGGTGATGGTTTCCGATACCACGTTGATGTCCATGCCGCGGAACGGTTCGGCTGCTTTGATGAACCACTCAAGCTCGGCCATCTGGGCATCTTTGTTCAGGCTCGACGGCTGAAACTCGCTGTCGATCCATTTCTTCGCTGCGTCAGTATATTGGTCAGCCATTGCCGGGTTTGCCAGCACAGCCAGACCAAGGGCGACTGCAACTGCGCTGCCTTTGACAACGCTTTTGGCGCCTTTGGCTTTAACGATCATATCGTTTTCTCCCTGGTCGTCTTCCTTTATCCCATCCGGAAAACCGGTCATCAGCGGTGGGGGAAGACGGCAACCCACCGTGATGAATACGAAGGAAACGATACCGCTGTAGGATGCGGTACCGTTTCGGTTCTTACCCCCAGCGCATCACAATGATGAGCCAGGCAAGGGCGATGATGGAGCCAATCCAAAGGGCGGCATCGGTAAATGCCATCCAGCCCAGATGGATATAGGCCGCACCAAGCAAGCTGATGAACAGACGGTCACCGCGTGTCGTGGTCAGCGGCAAGAAGCCGCGCCGCGGAACGGTTGGTGAAACCGCCTGCCAAATTCCCATCCCGATCAACATCAGGATGATGCAGCTAAAGAACGCTGCGGTAATCGGGGTCCAGGCCATCCATGCCATTTTGATATTCCTCCTGTTTTCCGATTACACGCGACCCATGGCGAAACCTTTGGCGATGTAGTTGCGAACGAACCAAATCACCAAGGCACCCGGGACAATTGTCAAAACACCCGCGGCCGCCAGCACGCCCCAATCAAGTCCCGATGCCGAAACGGTACGGGTCATGGTGGCGGCAATCGGTTTGGCCTCGACCGAGGTAAGCGTCCGGGCCAGAAGCAGTTCCACCCAGCTGAACATGAAGCAGAAGAAGGCGGTCACACCGATGCCTGAACGGATCAGCGGGATGAAGATCGTGGCAAAGAAGCGCGGGAACGAATAACCATCCACATAGGCGGTTTCATCGATTTCCTTTGGAATGCCCGACATGAAACCTTCAAGGATCCAGACCGCCAGCGGCACGTTAAACAGGCAGTGGGCCAGTGCCACAGCAATGTGGGTGTCAAACAGACCGACGCTTGAATACAGCTGGAAGAACGGCAACAGGAAGACCGCCGGCGGTGCCATGCGGTTGGTCAGCAGCCAGAAGAACAGATGCTTGTCACCGGTGAAGTTGAACCGCGAAAAGGCATAAGCAGCGGGCAGGGCGACAACCAGTGAAATCACCACATTGATGCCAACATAGATCATCGAGTTGATATAGCCCGTGTACCATGCCGGATCCGTCAGGATTGTTGCATAGTTGGCCAATGTCGGATTGTCCGGGAACAGGGTCATTGCGCCCAGGATTTCCGTATTGGTCTTGATCGACATGTTAAACAGCCAATAGATCGGCAGCAACAGGAACAGAATATAAAGAAGAAGTCCGATATGTCGTTTTTGGAACTGCATTTTATTGTTCCCCCTGCTTTCCGGCGTTCATCACGACGGTATAGAAAACCCAGCAAACCAGCAGAATGATCAGGAAGTAGACCAGCGAGAATGCCGCAGCCGGACCAAGGTCAAACTGACCAACTGCCATCCGTGTGAGGAACTGGCTAAGGAAGGTCGTTGCGTTACCCGGACCGCCACCGGTCAGGACGAACGGTTCGGTGTAGATCATGAAGCTGTCCATGAAGCGCAGCAGCACACCAATCACGAGAACCGACTGCATCTTCGGCAGCTGAATGAAGCGGAACACGGCCCAGCGCGATGCACCGTCGATCTTTGCTGCCTGATAATAGGCATCCGGGATCGACCGCAGACCCGCATAGCACAGCAGAACAATCAGGCTGGTCCAGTGCCAGACATCCATGACAAGCACGGTCAGCCAGGCATCCATCGAATTCTGGGCGTAGTTGTAGTCAATGCCCATCAGGTTGATCAGATATCCACCCAGACCAATGTCAGCACGGCCAAAGATCTGCCAGATGGTGCCGACCACGTTCCATGGAATAAGAAGTGGCAGGGCCAGAAGTACCATTGATGCCGATACGCCCCAGCCTTTGCGCGGAAGGGTAAGCGCCACAGCAATACCCAGTGGAACTTCGATCAGCAGCACGCTCATTGTGTAGACGATCTGACGGATCAGGGCATCATGCAGGCGACGGTCACTCAGGACCTGTTCAAACCATTCGGTGCCGACAAAGAAGCGCGTCTGCGGATCAAAAATGTCCTGCACGGAATAGTTCACAACCGTCATCAGCGGAATGATCGCACTGATGGCCACGATGAAGAACACTGGCAGGACGAGGAACCAGGCTTTGTTGTTGGTAATCTTGTTCATTTTCCCATCCCCCCTTACGCGACCAGCTGACTGTCGGCGTAAAGCTTGGTCCATTCCGGTGCGAAACGCAGAACCCCGGACTGGCCGATGACCTGTTCGTCTTCGCCAAGCTTGACCTTGATTTCAGATGACCCGAAGCGGGTGGTTGCAATCTTGAACTGACCAAGGTCTTCAACCTTGGTGATGTTGACCTCGACACCGTCACTGCCCTTGGCAGCATCGCCGGTTTCAAGGGTCAGGAACTCGGGACGAATGCCCAGTTCGATCTTGCCGCTTTGTTTGGAAATGGCGTCCAGGTGACGGTCTGAAAGACCGATGCGCTGTCCGTCAACCCAAGCAGCCCCATCATTGATCTTGCAATCCATGATGTTCATGCCCGGGCTTCCGATGAAATACCCGACGAATGTGTGGGCCGGATTTTCAAACAGTTCCTGCGGGGTCCCCAACTGCACGACCTTGCCGCCATACATGACGACAACCTTGTCGGCAAAGGTCAGGGCCTCGACCTGATCATGGGTAACGTAAACCATGGTCGGGCGCAGCTTGTTGTGAATTTCCTTCAATTTGCGACGCAGAACCCATTTCAGATGCGGGTCAATCACGGTCAGCGGTTCGTCAAACAGAATGGCCGAAACATCGTCGCGCACCAGACCACGCCCAAGCGAGATCGTCTGTTTTTCATCCGCACCAAGGCCGCGCGCCTTTTGTTTGAGCTTGCCGGTCAGATCAAGCATTCCGGCAATTTCACGAACACGGGCATCAACACGCTTTTCATCGATACCGCGATTGCGCAGCGGGAAGGCCAGGTTGTCATAGACCGTCATGGTGTCATAGATCACCGGGAACTGGAAAACCTGCGCGATGTTGCGTTCTTCGGGGGCCAGTTGGGTGACATCCTTGCCATCAAACAGGACCTGACCGTGTGACGGGGTCAACAGGCCGGAAATGATGTTGAGCAATGTGGTCTTGCCACAACCCGACGGGCCGAGAAGGGCATACGCCCCGCCATCTTCCCAAACATGTTCCATCCGACGCAGCGCATAATCCTCGTCCGTTTTCGGGTCGGGGAAGTAGGAATGCGCAAGGCTTTTAAGATCAATACGTGCCATTTTACTTACTCTTCCCTCACGCCGCTTTGCCGTTGGTGACTTCGACCGGTGGGGCGGCCACGAGTGCGCCGTTCGCATCAAAGGCAAACAGGCGTGTCGGATCGACATAGAACTGGGTGGCTTCGCCAAGGCGCGGGTTGTGAACACCCTCTTCCTGGATCACCCAGGACACGTCATTGAAATGAACGTGAACAAATGTTTCCGAACCGGTGATTTCGGCCAGTTCGACCTGTCCCTGCATGGTGATCGTGTCATCACCGGTCGGATCAACCGACAGATGATTGGCGCGAATGCCAAGCGTGTAACGGCCATTACCAAGATTTGCCAGATGCCCCGCAAGCGGGACCTGATGGCCGCTTTTCATAAAGATCGCGCCATCGCGTACTTCGGCTTCGACCAGGTTGATCGGCGGATCGGAAAAGATCAGGCCGGTCTCGACCGAGGCCGGGTTGTGATAAACCTGTGTCGTCGGACCGAACTGGGTCATCCGGCCTTCATGCATGACCGCACATTTCCCGCCAAGCAACAGGGCTTCCATCGGCTCGGTCGTGGCATAGACAACGATGGTATCGCGTTTCGCCAGAAGGTTCGGGATCTCTTCGCGCAGTTCTTCTCGCAGCTTGTAGTCAAGGTTGACCAGCGGTTCGTCCAGCAAAAGCAGCTTGCAATCCTTGACCATGGCGCGCGCCATGGCGGTACGCTGCTGCTGGCCACCGGAAAGTTCCTGTGGCAGGCGATCCAGCAGATGTTCGATATGCATCAGCTCGGCCGTTTCGCGCACACGCTTTTCAATTTCGGCCTTGTCGACACCCTGAAGCTTCAGCGGTGATGCGATATTGTCGAACACGTTCATCGACGGATAGTTGATGAACTGCTGATAGACCATGGCGACATTGCGTTTCTGCACGGCCATGCCGGTCACATCGGTATCATCAACAAGAATGCGGCCCTTGGTCGGCGGCTCAAGCCCCGCCATGATCCGCATCAGGGTGGTTTTCCCGGCCAGGGTCCGCCCCAAAAGGACGTTGAATGATCCCGGTTCCAAGGTCATCGACACATCGTCGATGTGGGTTTCCCCACCCACGGTCTTGGTTATGTTTTCAAGCGTAAGGGTCATTTTCCACTGTTTCCTTCGCCCGCTTTCACGGTGTTTTTTGATGTCGGTTCGGTTTTGAACCATTGGACAATGGCATTACGCGTCTCATCCGAAAGGTGCAGCCCCAATTTGGAGCGGCGCCACAAAATATCATCGGCCGTTTTGGCCCATTCGTGATCCACCAGATGGCGCAATTCGCACTCATATACGTCGTCACCAAAGTGCTTTCCAAGCCCTTTCAGATCGCTGGCTTCCCCAATGATCTTGCTGGTGAGTGTGCCGTAGTTTTGCACGTAGCGGTAGATTTGTGCGTCTGGAATCCAGGGAAACTTCTTGTGCATCGCGGTAAGATACCGCTCGAAATCTGCATCCGGAATGTCACCGCCCGGAAGTGGCTTGTTCGCCGTCCATCTTGTGTCATCGCGACCAAGCAGCGGGCAAAGCTTGCTCATTGCGGATTCAGCCAGCTTGCGATACGTGGTGATCTTGCCGCCATAGATGTTTAGAAGCGGCGCACCATTATCTGCCGTTTCGCCCCGGTCAATTTCCAGAACATAATCACGGGTCACCTGGGATGCATCTTCGCTGCCATCGCCATAAAGCGGGCGAACGCCGGAATAGGCCCAGACAACATCGTCGGTGGTGATTTTCTTTTCGAAATAGGTATTGGCCAGTTCGCAGAGATATTTGGTTTCATCTGCGCTGATCGCGACCTTGGCCGGATCACCCTTGTAATCACGGTCGGTGGTGCCGATCAGGGTAAAGTCCTGCTCATAGGGAATTGCAAAAACAATCCGTCCGTCCGGGTTCTGGAAGATATAGCAGTATTCATGGTCAAACAGTTTGGGCACCACGATATGGCTGCCCTGAACCATGCGAATACCCTGTTTTTTCTTAGCTTCGACCCGGTTTTGCAAAAGGTCGGCACACCAGGGGCCAGCCGCATTGACCAGTGATTTGGCCTTGATGGTTTTTTCTGATCCGTCATCGATGTTGCGAAGTGTGACAACCCACAAGTCGCCTTCGCGCTTGGCCGAGACACATTCGGTTCGTGTTTCGATATCGGCGCCGCGATCACGCGCATCCATGGCATTGAGAACCACAAGGCGGGCGTCCTGAACCCAGCAATCAGAATAAACGAACGCCTTTTCCATACCCTTGACCAAGGGCGCCCCGGCCGGGTGGTTGCGGAGTTTGATGCCTTTGGATCCGGGGAGTTTTTCACGGCCGCCGAGATGGTCATACAGAAACAGGCCCAACCGGATCATCCATGCCGGGCGCAAACCCTTGACGTGGGGCAGGACAAAACGCAGCGGCCAGATGATGTGCGGGGCTGCGCGCAGCAGAACTTCACGTTCAATCAATGCCTCACGCACAAGGCGGAATTCATAATGCTCAAGATAGCGCAGGCCACCATGGATCAGTTTCGTGCTGGCAGACGAGGTCGCGCTGGCGAGGTCATCTTTCTCACACAGATAGACGCTCAGCCCACGGCCCGACGCGTCACGCGCAATGCCCGTGCCATTGATCCCACCACCAATGATGGCGATGTCATATGTGTTTGGAGTGAGCAACCGATTCCTCCCCAATTGCTCTTATTTGTGACAGCTGTTCTCAACTGCCGTTCTGTTCTTTCACAAACGTTACGAACGCCCCAAAATAATTGCAAGCGAAAATTATGGTGATTTGAAATTTTCGATTACGAACTCAATTTGATGAATTGTAACGTATTGTTATTGTTCCAAATTTCTTGGCGTTCCAAGTTCTCTGGCACGGGAAAGCCGTATTGTTTCGTTTCCAATCAGGGGGCAGGAAAGCTCAGAATCGGTTGAAAATGAAAAAATAGGGGATGTGGGGCGTTTTTTAAGCGTGCAGCATTCCGGTGTGATCTATGCGCGCCGGGAATAGATCAACAGACGGCAATGTGCCGCAGGTTCTTTTAAAACAGGGCCTGAAACACCCGTTGGCTGCAATCTTATGGCAAACGGGACGTTTACCCCGGTTTGCGATTGCTATTGGGGGAATATCTCGCAAAAATGTGGCATCCACCACGGAGCAGACTAGATAAGGACCAGTGTTCGATCATGTCGCTCCCAATAATGCTTTCCGGAGGCACTCAAATGATTTCGCTTAAAGACCCCACGCTTTTCACCCAGCAGGCCTATGTCGGCGGCGAATGGGTCGATGCCCCAGACGGGAAAACCGAACAGGTAACCAACCCGGCAACCGGCGAAGTGCTTGGCACAGTTCCCGTGCTTGGCCGTGATGCGGTTGCCCATGCCATCGAAGTTGCCGAAAAGGCGCAAAAGGCCTGGAAAAAACGCACGGCCAAGGAGCGCTCGGTCATTCTGATGAAATGGTATGACCTGATGATGGAAAATCAGGACGACCTGGCCGCCTTGATGACGGCAGAGCAGGGCAAGCCCCTTGCCGAAGCCAAGGGCGAGATTGCCTATGGCTCATCGTTCCTGCAGTGGTTCGCCGAAGAAGCCAAACGCGTTTATGGCGATGTGATACCGACTTTTGCCGAGGGACGCCGTGTGATGGTTCTGAAAGAACCGATTGGTGTTTGTGCCGCCATCACACCATGGAACTTCCCGACCGCGATGATCACCCGTAAAGCTGCCCCGGCACTGGCCGTTGGTTGTGCGATGGTGGTCAAACCGGCGATGGAAACGCCCTATTCGGCGCTTGCCATGGCAATCCTCGCCGAACGCGCGGGCCTTCCCAAGGGGCTGCTGTCGATCGTCACCGGCGATGCCAAGGAAATTGGCGCCGAGATGACCGAAAATGCCAAGGTACGCAAGCTGACCTTTACCGGATCGACAGCGGTCGGCCGTCTGTTGATGCGTCAGTGTGCTGATACCGTCAAAAAGGTAAGCCTTGAGCTTGGCGGCAATGCGCCGTTCATCGTCTGTGAAGATGCCGATATTGATGCGGCGGTCGAAGGGGCAATCGCCTCGAAATACCGCAATGCCGGTCAAACCTGTGTTTGTGCCAACCGCCTGTTCGTCCATGATGCGGTCTATGAGGAGTTTGCCGAAAAATATGCCGCCAAGGTCGCCGAAATGCCAGTGGGTAACGGTGCGGACGACGGTGTTGTGATCGGCCCGCTGATCACCGAAAAGGCGGTCGAAAAGGTTGAAAACCAGATTGAGGATGCACTGTCAAAAGGTGGTCGCATCCTGACGGGCGGCAAGCGTCACGAAAAAGGTGGCTCGTTCTTCCAGCCGACCGTGATTGCCGATGCAACCCGCGAAATGACAGTCTTCCGCGAGGAAACCTTTGGTCCGATGGCCCCGCTGATCCGGTTCAAGACCGATGATGAAGTCCTCGAAATGGCCAATGATTCCGAGTTTGGTCTGGCGTCTTACTTCTATTCGCGGGATATCTCGCGCATCTGGAAGCTGGCCGAAGGGCTGGAAAGCGGGATTGTCGGGGTGAACACCGGCATCATTTCGACCGAGGTTGCGCCGTTTGGTGGCGTCAAGCAATCTGGTGTCGGCCGTGAAGGATCGAAATACGGTGTCGAGGATTATCTCGAAATCAAATATGTCTGCATGGCTGGCGTCGACGAGTAATCGTCACAACCAGGCAACAGAAATGCAAAAAGGGCGCTGCAAATCGCAGCGCCCTTTTACGTTCAGTATGGGTAGGTGCGCTATCAGACCTCAAACAGGCCTTTTTTGCGCGCGCCGGATGCGTTGGGCTCTTCATCAGTATTACCGGCAATTGACTGTGACGAGCCGCTTGGCAGTTCGGACTGCAGTTCGGTGAAGACATCAAACATGTTCGGATTGAACGCGATCCTGGCCTGCAGGCGATCACGGCGTTCATCGGCGGTTTCATCACCATCTGCGGATTTGCCAAGTTCGGCCTCGGCAAGGCTGTTGCCATTGAGTTGTTGCTGGATCGCATCTGCAATGACTTTTTCAACCGCCTGACGGTCGTCGGCATCCATTTCGGCAAGGCTTTCCTCATCCAGGCCCATGCTTTTGAGGATCTTGGCACGCAATTCTTCGATCTTGCGTTCCTCGATCTCCTTTACATAGGTCGTAAAGCCATGCTCACGGATATAGGCCAGCTCGGCATTTTCTTCCTTCTTCTCTTCGGGAAGCGGGTTGCTGTTCGATGCAATCGTCTGACCGAAACTTGCAGCACTTTTGGCATTAGGCGCTGTGTTGGTGGCATTGACCAACATGTCATACAAACCCATCAGAAACCTCCATGGGGAAAAAGATGCCGGTTGAACTTCATTCTGCGGTTTTCGATGCAAACCCTGTGCCGCGCTCAATCGGGATGCTTTTGCCCAGTGTCTTCCCAGTGTCTTCCCAGTGTTTGCCCCAAGATCGGTTTGAACATTTCGTTTTAAATCAGTGGCATGACGGCATTGCGCAGAAAAATTTTCGAAAACGAATTGTTTTTTGCCGCGATTTTTTTCTAAATAGAGCGATAAAACCAATGGCCTTGTCACACAGACGGGCCGCACCGCATCAATGCATGCAGGGTCGGATTGCAGGAAAACTGCCGGCTCGGGAGGAAAACAAACATGTCAGAAACGCGCTATATCCTTGCCATTGATCAGGGAACGACAAGCTCACGCGCCATTGTCTTTGACGAAAACGGCCGCTCCGTTTCCGTCGCCCAGCAGGAATTTCCGCAACATTTTCCCAACAGTGGCTGGGTCGAACATGATCCGGAAGACCTGTGGAACACCGTCGTTGCCGTCTGCAAGGAGGCCTTGGGGCGCGTTGATGTGACAAAGGTTGCAGCCATCGGCATCACCAACCAGCGCGAAACCACCGTTGTCTGGGATCGCAAAACCGGCAAGGCAATCTATAACGCCATTGTCTGGCAGGACCGACGCACCGCATCGCTGTGTCATGATCTTAAAAAAGGCGATCCCAAGCTTGAAGAAGCGGTCAACGCCAAGTCTGGCCTTTTGATTGATCCGTATTTCTCGGCAACCAAGGTTGCGTGGATTTTGGACCATGTAACCGGCGCCCGTGCACGTGCCGATCAGGGCGATCTGGCCTTTGGCACGGTCGACAGTTTCCTGTTGTGGCGTTTGACTGGTGGCAAGTCGCATGCAACGGATGCGACCAATGCGGCGCGTACCAACCTGTTTAACATTCGCGAAAACGCCTGGGATGACGAGCTTTGCAAAATCTTCCGCGTTCCGCGCAACATGCTGCCGGACGTCAAGGATTGTGCAGCCGATTTCGGCGTGACCGATGCCGATCTGTTCGGGGCTGAAATCCCGGTTCTTGGCATGGCGGGCGATCAACAGGCAGCGGCCTTTGGCCAGTGCTGTTTTGAGCCGGGCGATATCAAAAGCACCTATGGCACGGGTTGCTTTGTCATCCTCAATACCGGGGATGAGGCGGTGACTTCCCAACACCGTCTTCTGACGACGGTCGGGTATCGCATCAATGGCAAGACAAGCTACGCCATCGAAGGGGCGATCTTTGTTGCCGGGGCGGCGGTTCAATGGCTTCGTGACGGGCTTGGCATCATCAAGTCAGCCGCTGAGACCGAAGGACTGGCAAAGTCGCTTGATGACAATCACGGTGTTTACCTTGTCCCGGCCTTTACCGGGCTTGGCGCGCCTTACTGGGACCCGGATGCACGCGGGGCGATCTTTGGTTTGACCCGTGATACCGGGCCGCGCGAATTTGTCCGGGCTGCGCTTGAAAGCGTTTGCTATCAGACCTTTGATCTGTTTGAGGCGATGGCAGCTGATGGCGTTTCACCCAAGGCCGTGCGTGTTGATGGTGGCATGGTTGCCAATGACTGGATGTGTCAGACGCTTTCTGACGTTTTGGGCATTTCGGTCGAACGGCCGGAAGTGACCGAAACCACGGCATTGGGGGCGGCCTACCTTGCCGGATTGCAGGCCGGGATTTACCGCGATCTCGATCATATTGCCGAGAACTGGCACCTTGATGCCAGCTTCGAGCCCGATATCGAACCGCGTCGCCGTCAGGGCCTTTTGGCTGGCTGGAAAGATGCGGTTAAGCGTGTGCAGACAACCCCAAGTGATTGATACGCATGGCAGCCTTGCCGATGGATTTGCGGCGCGGGGCTGGTAAGTCTGCGAAATGATTTGTACTATCCGGGGACAGCGTCAATGATGCTGTCCT
Organism: Thalassospira sp. HF15; assembly: GCF_011806525.1. GTDB lineage: Bacteria > Pseudomonadota > Alphaproteobacteria > Rhodospirillales > Thalassospiraceae > Thalassospira. Next base: position 317,424 of record NZ_JAAVKI010000006.1, read on the forward strand.
TTCTTTTTGCGTGATCGGCGCGGTTTTCCCGATCTGTTGCGCAGTGCTGTGCATCCTTGCCCATTGTCACCTTGGGGGAACCATGCTTGATCTGATCGTCGATAAAGTTGGACCTGTCTTTTTGACGATCCTGTGTGGTTTCTTGCTGACCTACATCAAGATCATCAAGCGCGAAGGCATTCCGTTTTTGGCCAAGATCGCCATGAACGCCTTTATTCCGGCGATGCTTTTTCAGACCCTGTCGCAATCCGACATCAGTGCGCATTTCGACCTGCGCTTGTGGGGCAGCTACTATTCTGGCGTGCTTTTGAACTTTGCGTTGGTCTTTACCGTCGCCCGCGTATGGCTTGCGGCCAAAACTGATGAAGCAGCCGTCACCGCCATGGGTGGCGTCTTTTCCAACGTTGTTCTTCTCGGTATTCCGCTTGTACAGGCGGTTTATGGCGAAGAAGGCCTTGTGCCGCTGTTGATCGTGCTTTCGATCCATCCGGTCACCCTGATGGGCTTGACGATCATGATTGTTGAAGGCAGTCGCGGCGGCGACAGCCACTGGTTCCCCAAAGTGTTGCGCAGCATCGCACGTGTGGCCAGAAATCCGATCATTGCCGCGATCGTTCTGGGCGTTCTGGCGTCCCTGTTTGAAATTCGCATGCCCGAAATGGTTGATGGCACGCTTGAACGCTTCCGCACGGCCGGCCCGACCATCGCACTCTTGCTGGTGGGGGCGGGGCTCTATGGGCAGTCTGTACGCGGTAACCTCAGTGCCAGCTTGCTCTGCACCTGTGCCAAGATGTTTGTCCAGCCGCTTCTGGTGTTCTCGGTAGGGCATTTCGTCTTCGATCTGCCGCCACTCTGGCTGATGATCGTTACACTGGTCGCGGCACTACCCAGCGGGGCCAATGTCGCGATTGTCGCGGGCAGCTACAATGTCTGCATCGACCGTTCATCCACCACGATCTTGCTGACCACAATCATCAGCATGCTGACCTTGCCGCTTCTGATCCTGTATGTCGGACCGCATTAATTGGGCGTCTGGCTCGTCGCAGTGTTGGCAGCGGTCAGGATGCGCGCCACCAAATCAATTTCGTCTTCGATGCGTGGCATCAGGGCAGTGCGTTCGCTGCTTGTGACTGCGCGCACAAACGTCTCAATCGCGGCCGACTGACCCTTGTCCTGCCCGAACCAGTTGCGCATGACTGTGCGGCCATTGATCCGAAGCTTTTTCCAGTCAAACAGGCTGGCAGTGAAATTCGGGGCATCAATCTCAAGCACTTCCTTGGGATCATGGCGGTTGCCTTGAAGGTAGCTAACCTCGCCAACAGATCCGTCGGCAAAACGCAATTGCCAGATGCTGTCGCCATTCGCGCGATCAAGCCAGTCACATTTGATGTCGACCAGTTTGCTGTCGGTCAGGCTGATGATCAAATCGATAAAATGGCTGATCTCGCCAATCGTGCGTCCGCCCTGATCCGAATGATGAAGCCAGTGATTTTCGGGAAGCGGGGCAATTCGTACCCGATAGCGAAATTGTTTCGCACCCGTCGGGAGTGCTTCACGCAGCTTTGCGGTCATTTGCGCATAACGTCGATTATGCCCAACCATGAAAATGCGTGGCGCTGAGCCGTTGGCCCGTTCACGCAGTTGGTTCAGACCGTCCTGATCAATTGCTACCGGCTTTTCCAGCCAGACATGCTTTCCCGCCATCATTGCCTTGGCGGCCAGTTTAGCGTGACTATCGTGGCGTGCGGTGATGATAACGCTGTTTACACCCGGGTCATCAAGCAGTTCATTGGCTCCCCCATGCATGCGTAGCCCATCAATCTTTTTTGACAATGCAACCGCCGCAAACCCGCTTTGCGAGCAGCAGGCTGTAATTTCGACCTTTGGATGCTTTCGCAACAAGGGCAACAAACTGCCGCCCAGATAGTTGCCCGCCCCGATCAGCCCGATCTGGACATGCTTACTTGACTGCACTGATTTCCGTTCCGACGGAGCAGGGGGCTTGGTCGGCGTGTTTTCAACTCGCCGGTATCTCACCAATGTTGCCAATTGCGAAGGCATCGGTCCCTTGATGAAATGATCTGCGACATCCTCAAAAGCAATTTCGGACGTGATAAGTGGTGCTGGATCCAGTCGTCCATCCGCCATCAGATCAAGCGCTGCCTTCATGTTGCGCTTGATCGTCCATCGCACATGGCCGATTGGATAATCCTCGCCGCGCTCCTCATAGTTGGGGTCATAGCGGCCCGGCCCATAGGACCGGACCTGCCGAATGGTGATTTCCTTTTCATAAAGCGATTTGCGCGTGCCATTCGGCGTCATGTCGCCGACGCATATGATTGTGCCCCGATCACGACACAGGCGGGTCGCATCGTCTATCAAATGATGATTGCCCTTGCCCGGTGCGCAGATATAGACGCTGTCAAAGCTACTTTCCGGTGCCTCATGTGATTTGGCAAAGCACTGCGCATGTGTGTTCCGTACCGCGAGGTTCAGACGGGTGGGATCCGGTTCGATCACCGCAACCAATGCACCGGCAGCACGGGCTGTTTCGGCAACAAGCTGCCCAATCAATCCCGCGCCGATAATCGCCACCTGGTTGCCAATTGATGTCTCTCCTTGACGAAGGGCGTGCAGCGCCAAGGCATAGAGCGTCGCAAAGACGGCATGCCGATCAGGCACCACATCCGGCACCGCACAGGCCAGATTTACCGATATCACGTTCCATTCCGCATGATTGGCCTGTCCCATGCCGGCAATGGCAACACGCTGACCAGCTTCGAGGTCTGAGACGTTCTCGCCTGTCACCTCCACCTGACCCAATGCGCAATAGCCCATCGGCATCGGACGCCCAAGGCGATTGTCAACACGACGAATAGTACGGCTTAGTCCTTCTGTTTTCAGATGCCGGATCGTAAGGGCAACAAGGTCCGGTCTCTGCCACGCCTTGTGGAACAGGTTGGCGCTGTTTTGCTTGGCTTGGGTAAATTCCGTTCCCGGGCTGATAACGGAGTAAGCAGTTCTGACAAGGACCGCATTCTTGCCCGGTTCGGGAATGGGGCAAGTGGCCAGGGCAAGTTTGCGCTCACCGGGAAAGCGCAGCAGGGCCTTCATCTCCGTCATCTTCGCCCTCGCTTATTAACAAGTTGAAAATCATGGCGTTGATTAAACCATATGTCGTCTCATTCGGTCGACGCATTATTGTCGATGATGATTGACGTGCGCGCGATGCGCGTTTAGCAAGGTGACAGACTTTAATTTGGAACCGCCCATCATGCAACAGACCGTCCCGATCCGGCATTGGCGCGAAACAATGCTCGGCATAGCTGCCATTTTGTTTGGCATCTCGGCACCACTATTTTTCTTTGGTCGAGCGGCAATCGGGATTGGTCTTGGGTTTTCTCTGCTTATTGCGATTTTTTCGGCAAATCACGGTCAAGCTTGGCAGCGCATGCGCCGAGATTTCGCGACACCAGTAGGCGGACTAATCATTGCAACCCTTGTTGTGTTTCTGATTTCTGCGTCTTTTTCGGTTGTTCCAGAAAAGTCACTTTCCACCTGGCTTGCAAGGTTCTCCATGCTCGCAGGAGTCTGGTATCTCATGCGTTTGGTTGAGCCGAAAGGAAAGTTGGCATGGGACGCATGTGTTTTTGCAACGGGAACACTGGTAACTTATTGTATTATAGCGGTTCTTACTTGCCCTGCGATTGTCTCATTGGATGCTTTGCGTAATCCTGATCGCGTATTTGATCTCGCGCGCTACCTGAAGCCCGTTGGAAGCTTCTTTGTTTTTGGTGCAATGATTTTGGTTTTTGATGGCCTTGATCGGCGGGGTATCAAGCGATTTGTTTCAATATCGCTTGCGATAGCGATTTTACCGATCCTCGAAATTACTCAAGGCCGTGCGAATGTAGCTGCAATCATGGCAGCTACAGGTGCGCTGGGGGTCGGTTCTATTCTTTGCCTGAAGTCCCGTGCGTTAAGATTTGGTATTTTTATCGGTATTGTTGCCGTTTTTGTTGCCGGATTGGTATGGCTTAGCGTGATTACTCAGAACTCGGCGTCGCTGCAGGAATTTGATGCGTATTTACCGATATGGCTGATTGATATTCATCGTCAGATGATTTGGCAGTTCGTGTTTGGCCATGTCTTTGATCATCCGGTCATTGGCTACGGATTAAACGCAGCGCCTTGGGTGCCGGGGGCAAACCAGTTGGCGGGTAGTTCGACTCAGTCTGTGTTGCCAGGGCATCCCCATAGCTGGTTCATGGAAATCTGGCTTGAAACTGGTGCAATTGGGCTTTGCATTGTCGTTTCTTTGGTACTTTTGACCGGTTATGTAGCAGTAAAAGACGTGCGTCACTGCGGGATCAAAGTGGCAGGTTTGCCGCTGATGATGCTTGCCGCCTATTGGTTCGCGGGTTTGTTCAATTACTCTTTCTGGACGTCATGGTGGTTTGGCGTTTTCATGATCACCTTTGCATTGGCGTTTTTGCGGCGCGAGCGCGCCGTTTCACAACGATCATTACTAAAGCGCAGCAAAACCTTGATCGTCTGTGCCGAAGATTGGTCTTTTGCATCGCATCGCATCGGTTTGGGCCGAGCCGCACTGGTGCGTGGAGACGATGTGATTGTGGCTTGTCGCAGTGATGTTGTTAGTAAAAGTCTCAGCAAAGAAGGCTTTCGCGTTGTCAACATTCCGCTTGCCCGTGGCGGGCTCAGCCCGCTCAAATCCCTTAAAACGATCAAATCGCTCGCTTGCCTGATCCGGCGTGAAAACCCCGATGTAGTCGTTAACGTCGCGATCCAGTGTGTTGTGCTGTCTTCTTTGGCCGGACTGGTGGTCGGTGCAAGGCGATCGGTAAATATGGTTACAGGCCTCGGCTTCCTGTTCGTATCGGATGGTGCAAAGGCAAAAATCGTCCGCCAGATCGTTTCTTTGTTGCTCCGCTTTTATGCAATGTGCCCATCAATTCGGGTGATTGTGCAGAATGCCGATGATCACGCCCTGATGACAAAACTTGGCTTCAAGGAAAATCGTCTGGCGCTCATACGTGGATCAGGCGTGGATATCTCGGCTTTCAGTCCGACGGTTAAAGAACACTCCGAAACTAAAACTGCGATCTTCGTTGCGCGCATGCTCTGGTCCAAGGGACTTGGCGAACTGATCGAAGCTGCGCGCATTCTGAAATCACGTAATCGTACTTATCGGATTGTCTTGGTTGGTGATGCGGATCCGGCCAATCCGGATAGTGCCAGCGAAGAAGATTTACGGAAATGGCAGTCAGAAGGCTTGGTCGAGTGGCTGGGGAAGCGCCCCGATGTGGCCGCACTTTTGCGTGATGCTGACCTGGCGGTTCTGCCATCCTGGCGCGAAGGACTGCCAAAATCATTGCTTGAAGCGGCAGCAACCGGGCTTGCCATGGTGGCAACTGATGTCCCCGGGTGTCGGGAGATTGTCCATAACGGTGAAAATGGCCTTCTTGTTCCGCTGAAAGATAGCACTGCGCTCGCTAACGCCATCGAAGAACTGATGGAAGATGACGCACGTCGAAAAGCTTATGGCAAAGCCGCCCGTGCACTGGTTGAGCGCGAGCTTTGTGACAGCGTTATCATTGCCCAAACCCTCGCCTTTTTAACCGGCGACGACACATCGAAAGCAAAGAAGGCAACAAAGATGACTGCGACAGCATGAGCACGACCAGCTGCCTTTAGGAAATCCATCTTGTTGAAGGGGCCCGGTTTCGGGCCCTTTTCTTTTGGTAAAGAAACCCGTTGCATCCGGGTCTTCGATTTCGTATACAATATACATAAATTAGGTGCGGCCCAATAATATCAGGGCTGTCAGGGTTAAGGGCGCGGCTAAATCGCTGCGTGATATCAGGAGGTTGTTTTTTCATGCAGGTAAACTGGACTGGCGTTTTTCCCGCCGTTGCCACCCAAATGAACGAAGACGGTTCGATCGATTTTGATATGACCGCCAAACAGATCGAAGACCTGATCACCGCCGGTGTCGACGGTATGGTCATGCTGGGGTCGGTCGGCGAAAACACGGCCCTTGATCCGGATGAAAAGATTGCCGTCCTGAAGCTGGCTGTCGACGTCACCAAGGGGCGCATTCCGGTTCTGTCCGGTGTGGCTGAAAGCTCGACGCGTGCGGCAATACGCTATGTGCAGGAATGTGAAAAGCTCGGTGCCGATGGTCTGATGCTTTTGCCGGGAATGGTCTATACCGCCGATCCACGCGAAAACATCGCACATTTCCGAACTGTAGCCGGTGCAACCAAGCTGCCGATCATGATCTACAACAACCCGGGTGCCTATCGCGTCGATATCAAACCTGATGAATTCAACCAGCTTTCTGATGTTGAAAACCTGGTTGCGATCAAGGAAAGCTCGGGCGATCCACGTCGTATCACCGACATCTATAATGCTTGCGGGGATCGCTTCGTTTTGTTCTGCGGCATGGATGACCTTGTCATGGAAACGCAGGTGCTTGGTGCCGTTGGCTGGATTTCGGGCTTTACCGATGCCTTCCCGAAGGAATCCGTCGCCCTGTGGAAGCTGCTGTCTGAGGGCAAATACAACGAAGCGCTTAAAATCTATCGCTGGTTTACCCCGGTTCTGCACATGGATGTCCATGCCAAACTGGTTCAGTACATCAAGCTTGCGCAGGAAATGACCGGTGTCGGCAAACCGCATGTGCGTGCCCCGCGCTTGCCACTGGTCGGTGAAGAGCTTGAAACCATCAAGGCTACCATCCAGAAAGCCATCGATACGCGCCCGACGCTCTAAAATGACGCGTGTCAGCAATCTGGAGAGCGCTTTTGTAAAACCATGATTGCACTGGCGCTGTATTTGATGGAACAGTAAGCTCCTCCGTGACCATCGCGGGGGAGTTTTCCTGCGATCTGACAGGCCGTTACCTTAAATCACCCGCTTATCCGCATACAGCCGAGGCCCCGAAATGACGAAGTCCAAAACCGCAAATCCGTCACCAAACAGCAATGGGCAGAAAGCCGTTGTCGTCGGGGCTGGTATTGTGGGTGTGAATGTCGCCGTGGCACTTCAGGACAAGGGATATGAGGTTACAATCCTGGATCGCGGGGAGCCCGGAATGGGCGCGTCATTTGGCAATGCCGGCGGGATTGCCGTCAGTAAATGTGCCCCGATTGCCATGCCGGGAACGCTTCTGAGTGTTCCGGGATGGCTGATGGATCCGTTGGGGCCGCTTTCCGTGCGGTGGTCCTATTTGCCCAAAATGCTGCCATGGTTGCTACGCTTTGTTGCCGCCAGCTCCAAGAGCCGCGTCGAACAGATCGCGACCGAAGTGGCCGTTCTGCTCAACCGAGCGTGGGAGGATTACGACCCGGTGATTGCCAATGCCGGACTTTCCGATGCCGTGGCCAAAAAGGAAGGGGCGATTGCGGTCTACCGATCAGATGCGTCTCGTCGGGCTGCGGAGTATGAAATCGATCTCAATCGGCGCAATGGCATTAAAATTCGCGATTTGACCAAGGATGAAATTCTTGATCTTGAGCCGGGCATAGCTCCGATCTTTTCGTGTGGCATCATGGACGAAGATTGGGGCCGGGTGCTTGATCCCTATAAATTTGTCACGGGCATCTATCAGAATTTCCTCGACCGCGGCGGCAAGTTCGAAACCGCCGATGTGACCGATTTTGTCTATCGGGATGGCAAGCCACGTGCGGCGATGACCAGTACCGGCGATCAGATTACATTTGATGTCGTGGTTGTGGCCTGCGGGGCATGGTCAAAAACATTGGCCAAGCGTCTTGGTTCACCGGTGCCACTTGATACAGAGCGCGGCTATAATACAACCGTGCCCTATCATGATGCAGAGCTTTCGCGCATGCTGATCTGTGCCGATGACGGTTTTGTTCTTACCCCGATGGAAGATGGTATTCGTGTCGGCGGGGCGGTGGAGCTGGGCGGTCTGATCGCAGCCCCGAATTATGACCGTGCCAAGGCTCTGTTTGCCAAGGGCAAGGAAATCCTGCCGAAACTGAATGCCGAAGGCGGCAAGGAATGGATGGGCTTCAGGCCTTCGATGCCGGACTCAAAGCCGGTAATCTCCAAAAGCCCACGTTACGGCAATACCTTCTTTGCGTTTGGCCACGGGCATCTCGGCCTGACCATGGGGGCAACAACCGGACGCCTGATTTCTGATCTTGTTGCCGGTGACTCACCCCCGGTTGACATGACCCCGTATCGGATCAATCGTTTCTCTCATTTCCCCGGTTTCTAAGGGCCCCACCCATGGCGAAAAGCAGTTTCTTTTGTGTTGATGGTCATACCTGCGGCAACCCGGTGCGGCTCGTTGCCGGTGGCGGACCGAAGCTTGAAGGGGCAAGCATGCTTGAAAAGCGTGCGCATTTTTTGGCCGAGTATGACTGGATCAGAACCGGCCTGATGTTTGAGCCGCGCGGTCATGACGTGATGTCGGGCTCTATCCTGTATGATCCGACGTCTGATGACTATGACGTCGCTGTCCTGTTTATCGAAACATCTGGCTGCCTGCCGATGTGCGGGCATGGCACCATTGGCACTGTCACCATGGCGATCGAGGAAGGGTTGGTTAAACCCAAAACTCCCGGTCGTCTGCGCCTTGAAACACCTGCGGGCCTCGTGGTTGCCGAATATAATCAGGTTGGCGATTACGTTGAATCGGTCAAGCTCACCAACGTACCGTCTTTCCTCTATAAGACCGATATCGAAGTCGATTGCCCTGATCTTGGTCCGATCAAGGTCGATGTTGCCTATGGTGGCAATTTCTATGCGATTGTCGACCCGCAGGAAAATTACCGCGATATGGCTGACTTTTCGGCTGGTGACCTGCAACGCATCAGCCCGGAACTCCGCCGTCGCCTGAACGAAGAAAACGACTTTGTTCACCCCCTCTATCCTGACATCAAGGGCCTGTCGCATATCCAGTGGACAGGCAAGCCGACGCAAGCAGACAGCACCCATCGCAATGCGGTGTTCTATGGTGACAAGGGGATTGATCGTTCTCCCTGTGGCACCGGCTCATCGGCGCGGCTGGCGCAACTGGTCGCCAAGGGGCAATGGGACCCCGAACGTGAACTGGTTCACGAAAGCATTATTGGCTCGCAGTTCCGGGTTTCCGTGGTCGAGAAAACAAAGGTCGGCGACTTTGATGCGGTCGTCCCCGGCATTGAAGGTTGGGCGCGAAAACACGGATATAACACCATTTTTATCGATGACCGTGATCCCTATGCTCATGGCTTTATTGTCAAGTAGAGCAGGGCATTCTTTATCCGGTCGTCATGTAACAAGGTGGTGTCATGCCCCCTTTGTCGTATATCGGCAAGGTTTGGCGAATTATACAGTATGCAATTGTATTGCGACTTGGCAGACCCGTCGTTATGAATAGCAAAACTGACAAATTCTGTCAGGCGCACTCAATGCCTGATTGACCGGCATGCCAAGTATCGTCGGGGTAACACCATAAAAGAGCTGAAATGACCGCAACACCGCGCTTTACCCGCCGTACCATCACCGATCAGGTGACCGAAGACCTTCGTACCCGCATTTTGACAGGCGATTTTCCCGCCGGGCATCAATTGCGACAGGATGCCATTGCGGGGGAATATAACGTATCGCGTATTCCGGTCCGTGAAGCCCTTCAACGCCTCGATGCCGAGGGGCTTGTGTCCTTCCAGCCGCACAAGGGCGCGATCGTCTCGCAGCTCTCGCTTGACGAGATCGAGGAACTTTTTGAAGTCCGAAAGCTGCTTGAATGTGACCTTTTGCGTCATGCGGTGCCGCGTCTGACCCTGGACGACCTTAAATCAGTCGAAGACATCCTCAAGGTCTATGACGAAGCGTTCCGTTCCGGCGATGTTTCCAAATGGGGGGAACTCAACCGCGAATTCCATGACCGTTTGTATCGCGCCTCCAACCGGCCCAAGACACTCGAAATTGTGCGCATGATCGGCAACAACACCGTGCGCTTTACCCAGGCGCAGCTTGCGCTGTCAGGGGCAACGGATCGGGCCGAACGCGAACATCATCAGATATTCGAGGCCTGCAAGGCCGGTAATGTCGACGAGGCGGTCGAACTGTTGGCCAACCACATTCAAAGCTCGGCCGATAGCTTGATGTCCTGCCTGCGCAAGGCCCGCGAAGAGGCATAAGGATCCAAACAACGATCAAAGGGATGCATCTGGCATCCCTTTTTTGTTCAGGTCGCGTTCTGTTTCTTTGAGATCAGCCGACAATAAAACCACGCCCGACGACATCATCCTCTTCATACCACAAGCTCGCCTTGCCACTGTAATGCGCCATGCCGGTGACCGAGGCGATGATGGCGTCATGCGGTCCGCACTGGGTTGTCGCTGCAACCGACCCTTCAAAAAGTGAACCGATCACGCTTTCAAACACCCGCACCTGACCTTCTGTGATCAGCCCTTTTGCGTGTTGGATGGCCAGGCGGGCACTGACCCCGGATCCGGTCGGGCTGCGATCAACCTGGTTTTTGGCAAATACACATATATTACGTGTCGGGGTTTCACTGTGTGCATCCCGCCCGTCGGTCAGGATCGCACCATATAAAAAGGCCAGTTCGTCGTGATCGGGATGCGATAGGGTGACGCTGTTATTCACCGCTTGGCAAATCTCTTCGGAAAGTTGTGTCAGG
>NZ_JAAVKI010000007.1 GCF_011806525.1 Thalassospira sp. HF15
TGAGCCCGACAGGATTCGAACCTGTGGCCAACTGATTAAAAGTCAGTTGCTCTACCAACTGAGCTACGGGCCCTCAACGTTGGTGAGCGGCGTTTTAATGGGCTGGACGGCATCGGTCAACCCCCCTTTTTATGCGAAGATGCACATCAGCCATGAAAAGATGACAAATGCCCCAAAATGTCAGGCAAAACTGATCCCGAAATGCCGCCTCAAGAAACGACGTATCCGTGTCGCACAACGCCGGTCTGGCGTTGAACAGCAACAAGATTTGGCAGGGAAATTCAGACAAATAAAAAGCCCCCGAAACCGGTTAGGTTTCAGGGGCTTATTGGTGAGCCCGACAGGATTCGAACCTGTGGCCAACTGATTAAAAGTCAGTTGCTCTACCAACTGAGCTACGGGCCCTCAAGGTTGGTGAAGCGCGTTTTAATGGCACAGGCCGCATCGGTCAACACCTGTTTTCCATATTTTGGTTCTTTTTGCACATTCAGACCCAAAAACGCGAAAGCCGCCCCACGAAGGGACGGCTTTCGGTTGCAAGACTTAAAATGCCGCGATTATTGCGCGTCGGCAGCAACCTGCATTTTGACGATCTGATCGGGGTCGGCAACGCTGCCATTGGCCCACGGCGCACCCTTTTTGATCATGTCGACATATTCCATGCCCTCGGTCACCTGGCCCCAGATGGTGTACTGGCCATCAAGGTGCGGTGCATCGGCAAACACGATGAAGAACTGGGAATCCGCACTGTTCGGATTTGCCGAGCGGGCCATGGAAACGGTGCCGCGAACATGACGTTCGTTGGAAAACTCCGCATCCAGTTTCTGGCCGGATCCGCCGGTACCATTGCCTTTGGGGTCGCCCGTCTGCGCCATGAAACCTTCGATCACGCGATGGAAGTTCAAGCCATCGTAAAAGCCTTCACGGGTGAGTTCCTTGATCCGGGCAACATGGTTCGGTGCCAGATCCGGGCGAAGCTGGATAACAACGCGGCCATCTTTCAGGTCAAGATATAGCGTGTTCTCCAGATCCTGAGCGACAGCGTCGTTTCCATTGGACATGGTGATAAATCCTAGTACGAGAGCGATAATTGAGAATAGGCGAAAAAGACGCATGGTCTGCGTTATTCCTTTTCTTCTGCCAGCTTTTCGTGCAGGCGTTTAAGCACGTTGGCGGGCACAAATTCAGTGACATCCCCACCCAGACGGGCGATTTCCTTCACAAAGCGCGAAGAGACAAACTGCTGTTTGTCAGATGCCATCAAAAAGACGGTTTCAACTTCCGGAGACAGTCGGGCATTCATCCCGGCCATCTGGAATTCATATTCAAAGTCCGATACAGCACGCAGTCCACGGATAATAGTACTTGATCCGTTTTCCTGGGCAAACTGCATCAGAAGCGATGAAAATGGCTTAACTGAGGTACGGGCGGCAACCTCACCGCCCGCAGCCTTCAGGGCCTCTTCAACAAGCTTGCAGCGTTCCTCGACATCGAACATCGGGCCTTTGCCGGCATTGATTGCAACGCCGACAATCAGTTCGTCCACAATGCGGGTCGCGCGACGAATGATATCCATATGGCCCTGGGTTACCGGATCAAAGGTGCCCGGATAAATCCCGATACGCGATACGGTAGAAGACATTTCAGTCATCGAACTTCCCGTTATTCGTCGCGGTCCGCTTCATCAGATGCCGGTGCTGCAGACACATCTTCACCAGATGCTTCTGCGGCCGGGTCGGCGTTTTCAACGGCACCTTCGGCACCCTCGATCACACCTTCCTCGCCATCGATGATCTCATCTTCTTCATCACCAAGGTTTGACAGACGTTCCACCGCGACGACTTCTTCGTCTTCGGCAGTCCTAAACAGCGTCACACCCTGCGTCTTGCGCCCGGCAATCCGGATGTCATGGGTCGGCATACGGATGACCTTGCCACCATTGGTGACCATCATCAGTTCGTCGCCTTCTTCGATCACGAAGGATGCGGCAACGTTACCGTTACGTTCAGACATCTCGATATTGGCAAAGCCCTGACCACCACGGCCGGTCACACGATATTCATAGGCAGACGTACGTTTGCCATAACCGTTTTCAGTAACCGACAGGATCAACTGATCGCCATCGCGAAGCTGCTGATAGGTTTCAGCAGATAGCGTTTCAAGCGGCAGGTTGTCTTCAGCAATTTCTTCGCGGCGCAGTTTGCCCGCAATCGACAGATATTCATCGCGCTGTTCCATGGTGACATGGTTGCCAAACAGCACTGACATGGCAATGACTTCGTCCTCGTCAGCCAGACGAATGCCGCGCACACCGACCGAGTTACGGCCGGTAAAGACGCGCACGTCCGTTACACGGAAACGAATGCATTTACCCTTGCGGGTTGTCAGAAGAATGTCGTCATCATCGGTACAGGTCTGAACCGCAATCAGCTTGTCGCCACGCTCTTCTTCAAGCTTCATGGCGATCTTGCCGTTTGATTTCACATTCACGAAATCAGCAAGGCTGTTACGGCGGACATTCCCGGTCGAGGTGGCAAACATCACATGCAGGTTCGGCCATTCTTCCTCATCAGGAAGCGGCAGGACCGTGGTGATATATTCGCCTTCTGACAGCGGCAACAGGTTCACAAGCGCCTTGCCGCGTGATTGCGGCGTGCCCATCGGCAGGCGCCAGACCTTCATTTTATAGACCATGCCCTCGGAGCTGAAGAACAGAACCGGGGTGTGGGTATTGGCAACGAACAGCTTGGAAACGAAATCTTCCTCGCGGGTTGCCATGCCCGAACGGCCCTTGCCGCCACGGCGCTGGGCGCGATAGGTCGACAGCGGCACACGCTGGATATAACCGCTGTGTGACACGGTCACGACCATGTCTTCGCGGGCAATCAGGTCTTCGATGTCATGTTCGAATTCGGCTTCCTGAATTTCGCTGCGACGTTCGTTGGCGAACTCGTTGCGCATCTCAGTCAGCTCGTCCTTGAGGATGGTCAGCTTACGCTCGCGCGATGCAAGGATATCAAGGAAGTCCTTGATCTTCTCACCCAACTCGGTCAATTCGGCCGCGATCTTGTCGCGTTCCAGACCGGTCAGGCGATGCAGACGCAGTTCAAGGATCGCACGCGCCTGTGCTTCGGACAGACGATACATGCCATCGGTTGAGCCCACCTGAAGCGGATCAGCAATCAGTTCGATCAACGGAACGATGTCGCCCGCTGCCCAGTCACGCGCCATCAGCTGTTCACGTGCCACGACCGGATCGGCCGCATTACGGATCAGTTTGATGACTTCATCGATGTTTGAGACCGCAATCCCAAGACCAACCACGACATGGGCACGATCACGCGCCTTTTTCAGAAGGTGGATGGTCCGACGCGTAATGACTTCTTCGCGGAACTCGACAAAGGCCTGAATGATGTCTCTGAGGTTCATCAATTCCGGCTTGCCGCGGTTCAGCGCCAGCATGTTGACACCAAACGAAGTCTGAAGCGCTGTAAAGCGGAACAACTGGTTCAGGACGACATCCGAATTGGCATCACGCTTGAGCTCGATCACCATACGCACGCCAGAACGGTCAGATTCGTCGCGCAGATCCGAAATGCCTTCGAGTTTCTTTTCGCGGACCAGATCAGCGATCTTTTCCATCAGGGTCGCCTTGTTCACCTGATAGGGAACTTCGGTCACGATGATGGCTTCGCGATTGGCGCGGATTTCCTCGACATGGGTACGTGCCCGCATGACCACCGACCCGCGACCGGTCTTGAACGCCGAATGGATCCCCGAGCGGCCCAGAATAAGGCCACCGGTCGGGAAATCCGGACCATGGACATATTCCATCAGCTCTTCGACGGTAATATCGTGATTATCGACATAGGCCATGCAGCCATCAATGACTTCGCCAAGGTTATGCGGCGGAATGTTGGTCGCCATACCAACCGCAATACCACCGGCACCATTGACCAGCATGTTCGGGAAACGGGCCGGGATAACAGACGGTTCCTTGGTGGTTTCGTCATAGTTATCGCGGAAATCAATCGTGTCCTTGTCGATATCATCAAGAAGGAAGTGCGCAGCCTTGGCCATGCGGGCCTCGGTGTAACGCATAGCGGCGGCCTTGTCGCCATCCATGGACCCGAAGTTGCCCTGCCCGTCAATCAGCGGCAGGCGCATGGAGAAGTTCTGCGCCATACGGACCATTGCGTCGTAAATCGCGCTGTCGCCGTGCGGGTGATATTTACCCATCACGTCCCCGACCACGCGGGCCGATTTGCGGAACGGTTTGTTATATTCAAACCCGTTCTCGTGCATGGCGTACAGGATACGACGATGTACCGGTTTCAAACCGTCTCGGACGTCAGGCAGTGCACGGCTGACGATCACGCTCATTGCGTAATCAAGGTAGCTGCGGCGCATTTCTTGTTCGATGGAAACCGGGAAGATATCGCGGTTCTCAGGATTGGTCTCTTCGGTGGACAAAGCCCGTGACCTCTTAAACGCTTGATCAGAAATGATTCAATCGGCGTGACATGCACCTATTTTTGGGCACATGCCGGACCAGAAAGGCGGAAAGTATCAGGTTTGTTGCGCACAAACAATATTGACAAATCCTATCGGTCAAGGTTGGACAATAAAGTTCGGAATTTATCGCAAAATCACGGGTTTTACAGAGGCCAAAACCCTTATTTTTCGGGGATTTTGTTATCTGCCGGCGTTTCCATCACCGGGGCCATCGGGTCGGCCTTGGCTGTGGCAACTTCTAGATGCGCCGATTTACGCCCGAACCGCATCTGCGATGCCGCAATCCCGCCCAGAATAATTGCCAGTGCAATCAGGGCATTTGGCTGGGGCACTTCGCCCAGAATGATGAAACTGATCACCACACCAACAGCCGGTACGAGATAATTGTTAAACACAAGGAAACTGGCCCCCGCCACCGCAATAATCTGCAAGATCAAGAACATGGCAATACCGGTCGGGAACATTCCGAGATACATGATCGAAAGCGCGCCTTCCAGATCCCAGTCCATCGTCCAGGGCTTATCAATCAACATCGTAAAGGGCATCAACATCAGGGCGGCAAATGTCAGGATCACCGCCGTCGATCCGATGCGTGGCTGATCACGCAGATTGCGCGCAACAAGGGATGAAATCGCATAGCCGATCGCTGCAACCAGAATGGCCAGCTGGAACAGGAACTCCCCACCCAGCCCGGAAAGCGTTTCGGGACCCACCAGCACAATCACACCGATCGTTCCCAGGATCACCCCGACAACCTTGCCCGATGACAGCTTTTCATCATGGGTAAAGAAGTGCGCCAAAACGACGGTGGTCAGCGGCACGGTCGACATCAGGATCGCCGCCAGACCCGCATCGACCTTGGTCTCGCCAAAGCTGATCAGGAAGAACGGGATGGCATTACCGATCAGGGCGATCATAAAGGTTGAAACCCAGGCGCGCCGGCCCTTGGGCATTTCGGATTTCCGGATCAGAGCAAAGCACCACAACACCAACGCGGCAAAGGACAGCCGCCCACAAGCAACGACAAGCGGCGAATAGGCATGCACTCCGATCTTGATGAAGGTGAATGAACTCCCCCACATCAGTGCCAAAAGCACCAGAAGCACATATTCGCGAATTCCCGGACGTTTCATTTTGTCAGCCTATTTCTGCCACACTTGTTGGGTCTGATGACTTTTGCCGACAGACCAGATGACTGCGTTAAAACCCATAGGGATTTTATGCAAGAAAATAGAGTTTAAGCCGTTTTAACCGGACAATGCTCAAGGAAATTCCCATGAAACGCACTTTGCGAAAATCTCGCACAGATGCCCCTGCCTTAAGACAGATCAAAGCGTTTCAAGACTGAAAATGAAAAAAAGTCACCATCGACATAGAATAGTTGTTGCGAATGAATTGCAATTGCATTACATTACGCAGAACAAAAAAACCGGGATATGAGATGATGAGTTATGTTGATCAGGAGTTGACGGTCGAAGACATGCTTGCCGACCCGATCGTTCAGACATTAATGCGCTATGATGGCGTTTCTGCCAGTGACGTCCGTCACACCATTGGTCAGGCAAGCCTGAATCGTGATGGCGATGCCCCCGAGGCGATGGCATCCGTTTCACCAAAATCGCAAAAGGTCTCCGTTGCCAAATCACAGACCGGTGCCACCCACCCGGTGCGCTCCGGAATACGCAATACGGCAGCCTGATTGCTCTGAACGCAACGCAGTTCTGTAAATCTGCGCGCCAATCGTCCCTGCTGTGATTGGCGCTATAACCAGCTTCTCAATCCGGCCCACCATCAGATCGGTTCGATTGGCCCGGACAATTTCCCGCAATTGGACCTTACGGTGGTCTATCTGGCCTTTTAGGGTATCGGCAGTCCCCACGCGCTCCTTGCGCCACCCAAGTTTGCCCTGCCAAAAAGGATGTAATGATGCCCGATGAGTCCACAGAAATTCGCCCGATAACGGCCCCGGACTTCGATGCATGGCTGCCGCTTTGGCGCGGCTATCAAACCTTTTACAAGGTCGATATTCCCGACGACGTCAGCAAGCAAACATGGCAACGCTTCATTGATGCCAATGAACCGATGCATGCGGCCCTTGCCTGGCAAGACGGCAAAGCCATTGGCATGGTTCACTGGATTTATCATCGCTCCTGCTGGACATCTGGCGATTACTGCTATTTGCAGGATCTTTATGTTGATGAAAAGCTGCGCGGCACGGGTGCTGGCCGCAAGCTGATCGAACATGTTTATGATGATGCAGGCAAAGCCGGCGCTGCACGTGTCTATTGGCTGACCCAGGATGACAACTTTACCGCCATGAAGCTTTATGACCGTATCGCTGACAAGTCCGGCTTCATTCAGTATCGCAAGATGCTCTAGATCAGATTGCGGTACTGAAATTCTTAGCGCCGCACATCATTCAGCGCCCAGTCATAGTGATACTCGTCCACCTCGAACGCATCGACATCAGACAACGTGGCTGAAAGCCGAGGCCCGGCAAACTGCGCAAGATGGTCGATGAAATCCGCATCACTCTTGCCAAAATCATCGCGATACCAGTCATATAGGCTTGAAAGCACAAACGCACCGTCTTCAGCCTGTGCCACCGCCCGCGGATGATTGATGAAGCCGCGCGCTGCCTGATCAAGCTGGCCCTCCAGCTTGTCGGCTTCATAGGCCTCCGGCGCCAATGCCGGACAGCCAATCGACGCACAATTCACCGCATAATGAATGCGCGGATCCTTCCAAATCGGGCGCAAGATGCGATGTTCGATATCATCAAGGCTAAGCGCCCTGCCCTCAACCGTGATCAGCTTCTTGCCCCACGGACCGGACGAAAACAGGCCGGGTGAAATATCAATATCGCGAATGGATTCCACCGGATAATGATCCAGCACCACCTTGACGGTCAGCGCATTATAAAGGTTCACCCAATAGGCAAATTGCTGATCGCGATTAAGGTTACTCACCGCCAACATGCTCATGGCATCGACATAGCCTGCAACCTGCGCATGGGCCTCACGCCGGGCTGCCTCGTAATCAAACACGGTTTCGCCGGGTGACAGAACGGTCACATAGCGATCCAGAATATCCTGCCACGCCCCGTGATCGATTACCTGTGTGCTCTTTGGATCATGGGCTTGCCAATCCGGCCACAAATCGGCCTTGGGCGCAGCATCAGCAAGACCGGGCAAGATCAGGACATATAAAACAACAAGCAACAGGCGCATGGCAGGCCTTTTCTCAGATTTTCAAAATGATCGTAACGCCACTTGTCATACCCAATGTCCGGCACCCCGTCACCTCAAAGCCCCGTGAAGTCACGACGCAGTTTATATAAACCCGAAGTTGAGCTATAATACCCCCATGATACAGGCAGGTGCCATACAGGTTATCCCCGGAAGTGGCGGGCAACTTGGTCAGATCATTGCCACACGCGCCCTGCCCGGCTCCGGGAGCCAACCGCCGACCAACGGGTCGGGCGGACAGGCTGCGTCTGCGCCGCAAACACTTCCTGCCGCTGTGGCACTGGTCCCGCTTTCAAGCACCATTGCCGCGACTCAGGCACCCGCAAGCACGCCCGCGTCGCGCAACACAGGGACAAGCGATGCGGCACTGACCACATCGCCAACAGGATCGCCATCACCTGCACCAGCGCAAACCGCACCGGTCAACAGCGCGGCATCAGTGGTTACGATCATCCAACAGCTTGATCCGCGCGACATCGATGACGGTGTCCCCGAAGACCCCGACATCCAAAGCCCGACACAGCGTCAACAGCAAGAACGCGAAGCAACGCCGGAAAACGCCCGCCAGCCGACATCCAACCCGGCCCTCCTGACCGCATCAGAACGCGAAATCGTGCAGGAACTGCGCGCCCGTGATGCCACGGTCCGGACAGAGGAAGAAAGCCACCAAACCCTTGCCGGGGCCAATGCCGGCATGATCAGCTATAGCTATACCGCAGGCCCCGACGGGCGGCTTTATGCCACCGGCGGCAAGGTCAGCATCCACCCCCTTCAGGGCCTTGAAGGGGTGGCGGCAATTGCCAATCAGGCGGCCATTTCCCGCGCGGCATCCGTGCCGGGAAGTTCGGCGGCTGATTTCAATGTCGCCAAGGGGGCGTCAATGAACATCTCCACCATGATTGCGTCGCAGGCCTATGCGGCGGCTGAAAGCTATCGTGCAACCATTGGCCTCAACACCCCGGCTGGCAGCGTCGATCTAAGCGGTTGATCCCAACATAGCCCCAACGAAAAAAGCGGCCCCGAAGGAGCCGCTTTTGTTTTGCGTCATGCCGATATCAGTCGGCGTAATGCCAGAACACATCGAAGCCGGGATTAAACACCGTCACCGCCCCTTCCTCGGTTTCGATCTTCTCGGCAAACTTGGCGGGTTCACTGCGTTTTTCCAGCGTGATCTGATCACCATTAAGCGGCAGGCCGTAATACTGCGGGCCGTGGATCGAGGCAAAGCCTTCAAGCTTATCGAGCGCCCCTTCTTCCTCGAACACGTGGGCCAAAAGCTGCACGGTGTTGTTGGCGGTAAAGATACCGGCACAGCCACACGGGCTTTCCTTGCGCTCATCGGTATGCGGCGCAGAATCCGTACCCAGGAAGAAGCGCGCATCACCGGACGTCGCGGCTGCACGCAGTGCCAAGCGGTGCTTTTCACGCTTGGCGACCGGCAGGCAATACATATGCGGATGGATGCCGCCGACCAGAATGGCATTGCGGTTAATGATCAGGTGATGGGTGGTGATCGTCGCGCCCAAATTCTTGTCGTTGGCCTTAACGTATTCCACACCGTCTTCGGTCGTGATGTGCTCCATCACCACACGCAGTTCCGGCAAACGCTTGCGCAGCGGATCCAGAACCCGGTCGATAAACACCGCTTCACGGTCAAAGATATCAATGTCGGGATCGGTGACTTCACCGTGCACACACAGCGGAATGCCAAGCTCCGCCATCCGCTCCAGCGCTGGCATCGCATTATCGAAATTGCGTACACCACTGTCGGAATTCGTGGTGGCGCCTGCCGGATAAAGCTTCAAAGCCGTAATCACACCGGCCTTGTAACCTTCCTCGATATCATCGGGATTGCTGCCCTCGGTCAGATACAGCGTCATCAGCGGGGTAAAATCATGGCCCGATGGGATCGCGGCGGTAATGCGGTCGCGATAGGCCACGGCATCGGCGGTCTTGACCACCGGTGGCACCAGATTGGGCATGATGATCGCACGGGCAAAATGCTCGGACGTCTCGCCAATCACACCTTTAAGCATCTCGCCATCACGCAAATGCAAATGCCAGTCATCGGGACGGCGAAGGGTAATGCGATTTGTCGACATAGGGCGATCTCCTGGCAAGCAATGAACCCGTTTGGGAAATATGGTGCGTTACCTAGCAGATTGGCGCGGAATTGGGAATGGGAGATCCAAACTCGAGATGCGGTTCGAACTTACAGAAAAGATGTTAAAAACTAACACAGCACTCGCTTTTTGAGAGCAAGGATGGAAAGCATGAAACTACCAGATCTTAGCCCATTGACCCTGTTAGCGACCGGCACAATTACTGGAATACTAGCCACTTTGATATTTGGCCCACAAGTAGCTGAGATACCTGAAGGTTGGGGAGATATAGTTGGATCAATCTTCGGTGTAGTCGGAGCGTTTTACGTAGCGAGACTGACTTTTAACCTAGAACACAAAACAAAAACTGCTGCGACCAATCGTCCGCTGCAGAGCCAAGCAAAAGTAGCAATCGAATCAATTGGGGACGTCAATAAGTTTCTGCCAGAGTTTGAGCACGAAATACGTAAACTCTCAAAATCACTTTTTACGTTTTTTCAAGACCATGACAGCAAATCTCTACAGCTTTTGAGGATCAAGGCAGTTTCGAATAGTCTGTCTTACGATGATGAAAAGCTGATTGAAGAAATTGAGGAAGACTATGAGCCAATTGTGGTTATGGCTCACAAAGCTGTAATAACGCGCCTCCCGCAAGACCCACTCGATTTGATTGCGACAGCAACTGACGCGGTTCGAGCAATACAAACCGCCCACGACCATCTACTTGATCATAATGAGATAGTAGCAATCAGGCAACTCAAGGCCGAGCTGAAACAGTTTTCAAGCTCATGGAATAAGATTACTAAGGCGCTCCTTGAGATTGCAGACTGGAACCCCAAACTTAGACCACCGAATCACGCGCAGATGCTCTTCTTGTTAGACACCTATCCGAGGAACGCGCGCATACAACTCGCTTCAAAATCGATAGTTCTGATGGAGATAGTAAAAAGACTAGAGGTATGAATCTGCTCGCAATAAGCCTTGGTTTCTGCCGTCATGTCTGAAAACGGTTCCCCACTCACTCTTTGCGCGAAAGACCGGTCCAGCCCCTGCACGAACCTGCGAGGAAGAAGGCGACAGGCTTTATATTCGGCCCCATCCTGCCACACCGCTTTTGAAATGTTCTTGGTCGCTTCTGTCAGGCCAGTGAAAGCACGGGCCCCTCAAGCAGATCCATCAATTGGCCAAAATATCCGCCTGATCGTGCGGGCGATGTCGGATCAGAAGTGATGGCCACCGCGAGGTTCTTTTCCGGATGTGCCGCGATGATCTGGCCGCCATAGCCGCGGGCGATAATGAAGCCACTTTTGCTCAGGAACCAGCCATAGCCATACCCAAGACCCGAATAAGGGGATCGGGTGCGGGCTTGGATTGATTGGTCGATCCAGTCGGCTGAAATGATCTGATCGCCATCGAACCGGCCATGATCCCGCATGAGGGTCGCGATCCGCAACATCGCGCGCGGGGTCAGCGCCATCTCGTTCCCGCCGAAATAATAGCCTTGCGGATCCTGTGTCCAAGCCGGAATTTCAATACCAAGCGGCTGTCCAAGGACATCGCGCGCCTGCGCGAGCAGGCTTTTTCCTGTCGCAACCGTTAGCACAGCACCAAGGATATGCGTGGTGCCGGTGGAATAGATCATACGCCCGCCGGGTGTTGCGACCATCGGGCGGCGCAGCGCAAAGGAAACCCAGTTGTCGGAATTGACCCAGGCGCCGTAGTTGCGCCCTGATGTGCTTTCAAGCCCGGCCCGGAGCGTCACCAGATCTTTGATGGTCAGGTCTTCCACACCGGGGGTGGCATTTGACGGGATGATAGACGGCGCAATTTCGCCGATGGTGGCCTCAACCGAGGGGATCACCCCTTGTGCGATTGCATTACCCGTCAGCAGACCGATGATACTTTTCGAGCAGGACTTGATGTTGGCAACCCGGTCCAATCCCGGCCCGCGCGGCGACTCAGACACGATGACCTCTTCACCGCGTTGTACCAGAATTGCGTGAAGCTGGGACATGTCCGCAACCCGCAAACGGATATTGGTCGGCGTTTGCGCCAAGGCCCGGCCCATAACGGGAGTGGCCATCGCGCCCAGAAGGGTCGCCGAAAAAGCACGGCGGGTCAGCATCGGAAAGGGTCTGTCGCTCGGCATATCCATCAGTCCTTGCAGGTCGGGGTCATATGCGCACCAAAACTATACGCAGCCCATGCGACCGCGGACCGCAACGCACGGTTTTTCGGTTAATCGACCCGAAAGATGAATTCCTTATCTGGAATTATTTCGTCAGGAATGTGACACCAAGTCACAATCGGACAAATCGCGTCGCAACGGAAATCTGACCTGGAACGCGAAAAGGCCAGGCATTTCTGCCTGACCTTTTCACATGGGGCGAGTGATGGGACTTGAACCCACGGCCCCCAGTGCCACAAACTGGTGCTCTAACCACCTGAGCTACACCCGCCATCGTGTGGCGCGGTTTATATGGCCCGAGGCCTTTTACGTCAAGCGCATAATTTCACTTTTTTACCACTGAAAACAGCAAGTCGTTCAAAGCGCCGAATTTTGCGGGCTTGGGCATTTTGTCGCTGTTTCAGACATCGCATTCACAACACAAATCCCCCTTCCTACCCGTCAGAGCATCTTGCAAGTGAAAGCAAATGCCTTAATTAGTTCAGTTCAATAACAGGCCCGAAAAGCGGAAAGCAGCAGCCCGCCACCCCATATAACAAGGATGTGGTGCTGCAAACCGCGCAAACAGGCCGCACAAGATCAACAGACGGAGTATCGGAATGAAGTGGGGCGTTCTCAGCACCGCCAAGATCGGCACGGAAAAGGTTATTCCGGCCATGCAGGAAAGCGATGCGCTTGAAATCCTGGCCATTGCCGGTCGTGACCCTGAAAAAACCCGCGAGGTCGCAGAAAACCTGCGCATTCCGCGCGCCTATGGTTCCTATGAAGAACTGCTCGCAGATCCCTCCATTGAGGCGATCTACAACCCCCTGCCCAATCATTTGCATGTGGAATGGACGATCAAGGCGCTTGAGGCCGGAAAGCATGTTCTGTGCGAAAAGCCGATTGGTCTGGATACCGAAGATGCCAAGCGCCTGATTAGCGCGCGCGACAAAAGCGGCAAGCAGGTACTCGAAGCCTTTATGGTCCGCCATCACCCGCAATGGCTTGAAGCCCGCAAGATCGTTGAAAGCGGTCAGATCGGCACCCTAACCACCGTGCAAAGCATCTTTACCTATTTCAACACCAACCCCAACGATGTCCGTAACAAAAAGGACATTGGCGGCGGCGGTTTGCTTGATATCGGTTGTTATTGCGTTGTTGGCCCGCGCTTCATCACCGGCAAGGAGCCGGTTCGCGTGGTCTCGCTGATGGACAAGGACCCGAAATTTGGCACCGACCGGCTTGTCTCGGGCATGCTTGATTTTGGATCAGGCCTGCAGGCAAGCTTTGTCTGCGGCACCCAGTCAGCAGCTGTGCAGCGCGTGCATATTCTGGGCACCGAAGGCCGGATTGAAATCCTGATGCCGTTCAATGCTGTACCGGAAAACGAGGCCGTCATTCGGGTTGCGGGTCAGAAACAGCCGGGCTTTGATGACGCACGTGAAATCAAATTCCCGGTTTGCAACCAGTACACCCTGCAGGGCGAAGCCGCGACGGCAATATTCAAGGGCGACAGCCCGGTCGATTACCCGATCGAGGATGCGGTTGCCAACATGCAGATCCTTGATGCCTTTACCCGCTCCGCCAAGACCGGCAGCTGGGAAATGGTCAAATCCTGATCAACCATATTGCCGATGCTCAAACGCATAAAAAGCCGGGGAAACCCGGCTTTTTGTTTGCCTGTTTTCAGGTGCCTGCAAACAGGGCTGCCTTGGCCTTAAGCCGCGGGAACATGAAATCACTAAAGGCCCGCACACGTGGCACGGACTTGAGATCGCGGTGCATCAACATCCAAAGATCATTATCAAGCCCGTCAATCGCATCACCGATGACGGCTATATTGTCAAATGCATCCGCAAGAAACATCGGTAGCACCGCATAGCCTGCCCCGGCATTGACCAACCGTGCAACATTCAAAAGCGAGTTGCTGCGCATCGCGACGTGCTGATCATGGTAATGCTTGTCGCGCCAGACCGCGGCCTTGATATGGGCAAGGCTTTCGTCACAGGTGATCCACGGCCCATTGCCACCTTTGGGATCACTCATTCCCTTTGCCGCACAGACCACAGACCGGATCGGGGCGATCTGGCGCCCGACAAGGTTTTCATTCGGGCTGTTGCTCGGCCGGATGGCGATATCGGCATCATGCCGGTTCAGATCGTAAAACCGGTTGTCGGTCACGACCTGAACAGTAATTTCCGGATAGGCCTGTGCGAACAGTGCAAGATCATCGGCCAGCACAGCATGCAGCAACGTATCGGTCGTGGTCAGTCGCACGGTGCCGGATGGTCGGATATCCTGCCCGGCCAGTGTTCGGGCAAGTACGGCCATTTCGGCTTCAAGCCTTTCGGCGGTTTCGATGGCCGCCGATCCTGATGGAGTTGGCTGATAATCGCCCTGCTGACGTTCAAACAGTTTGGCACCGATACGACTTTCAATATCGGCCATGCGACGAAACAGGGTGGAATGATGCAGTCCGGTTTGCCTTGCCGCCTGCGTGACGCTGCGCGCACGCCCCACCGCCAGAACCAATTTCAGATCATCCCATTCCAGCATGTGCAATCCTCCGAATGCGATCATTCCAAGATTCGTATTATTGCACATACTATTTGAATTATCGCAAATTTACTTCGCATTCATGCACATCAATACTGATCCCATCAACCAACGATATTCCCGATGGAGATTGGACAATGAACAAGACCATTACCCGCGAAGAACTTAAAGCCGCCCTTGGTAGCGCCAATGCCCCGACCCTGATCGAAGCGCTGCCGGCGCGGTATTATGTTGATGCCCATCTGCCCGGTGCGATCAACATTCCCCATGACGCAATTGACGAGGGCGTCAAACAGATCCTGCCGGATCTGGATGCCCCGATTGTGGTCTATTGCGCCAATGGTCCGTGCAAGAATTCCGGCATCGCCCGGATGGCCCTGAGCAAACTTGGCTACAGCAATGTCCGTGATTACCACGAGGGCAAGAATGACTGGCGCGAAGCGGGCCTGCCGCTTCAGGGGCAGGGTTCACTTGAAAAGTCTGCCTGATACCCGCCAGCTCACCAAAACAAAACGGGCCGACATTTTCATGTCGGCCCTCACAGGTTGAGATTAATGCTCCGCAATCGCTATTCAGCAGGCAATAGCTCTGACAATTTTCTTGCCCAAAGAAGCAAAAACTCATGAAAAGCTGCCTCTTCCAAGCGCAACGCGGAAAAACCAATATATGACTTCCCATCAAACACTTTAGAAACAAAAGCCAGCTGCGCTGCCTGCTCTGTCGGGACGTGTTCGCCCTCCGCATTCAAGTAAGCAACCTGACCATGCGCGAGCGAATGGCGAAGAGTCTCAAGAAGACTCTTTAGTGGTAAGACCAGCGGCGGCGCTGCAGAACGGAGTGCCTTTGTGACCTCCTTCGGCAATTCCTGTTGAGCTAGGTTAGGTGTATCAATGTTAGCGAAAAATTCGTATCTCCAAGTCGAAACATCTAGCCAGTCCAAGTCTTTAGCATTCAGACTTAGTTCTGTTGTGTACTCGGTGCTTCGCTCTCCCGCTTCAGCCCTCTGATGCGATACCACCAAGATTGGCAGAGCCATAGAAAGCAAAAACGTTGTATTCAGAGACCCTCCAGTTTCAGGATCCCTAATTTCTCTCACAGGCCCGTCGTACAACACCTCAATTAATTGGGCACACCTAGCGGCCAGTTCACGACTATACCTTTGAGGAATCCCCACTAAAGAACCCTTCTGAAAGCCTTTTTCATGCGTGCAATTGCTTCATCCATTTTTGCTTCATCCTTGCAGAAGCAGAACCGAACAAAGTTGCGCACGCCGCCATCTTCACCTTGATAGAAGGCCGAAACCGGAATGGCGACGACACCGGCTTCCTTGATCATGATCTGACAGAACTCAACGTCGTCACAGTCATAACCGAGCGGACGGAAATCGCAGGTGATGAAATAGGTGCCTTGCGAATCAAGGACATCAAACCCGACGTCCTTTAGCCCCTTCATCAGGTAATTGCGCTTGGCTTCCATTTCGGCGGTGAAGTTCTCGAAATACGCGTCATCCTTGTTAAGCCCGAACGCCACACCATGCTGCAACGCCGGCGACACTGTAAAGACAAGGAACTGATGCGCCTTTTTGATCGGCTCCATCAGTTTTTCGCATGCCGTGACATAGCCGATTTTCCAGCCGGTCAGCGAGAAGGTCTTGCCGGCTGATCCGATCCGCACGGTGCGTTCATGCATGCCAGGCAAGGTCATTAGCGGCGTGTGTTTGCGCCCGTCAAAGACAAGGTGCTCGTAGACCTCGTCACAGAGCGCAATAACATCATGTTTGATGCACAAATCGGCAATGAATTGCAGTTCGTCCTCGCGATAGACCTTGGAGCACGGGTTCTGCGGCGAATTGAGCAAGATCAGCTTGGTTTTGTCGGAAAAGGCCGCTTCCAGTTCTGCGCGCGGCAATTCCCAATTCGGCGGGGTGACGCGCACCAGCTTGGGGATGCCGCCAGCCAGTTTTACCATCGGAAGGTAGCTGTCATAAAGCGGTTCGATCAGGATGACTTCATCGCCTGGCGCAACCAGCCCAAGAATGACGTCTGCCAGACCTTCGGTCGCGCCGACCGACACCAGCACTTCTTTCTTCGGATCAACCTCGATGCCGTAGAACCGCTTGTTGTGGTCGGCAACGGCCTGCAGCAATTCCGGTACACCGGCCAGCGGCGGATACTGGTTGGACAGATCGGTCAGTGATTTGGCTGCAGCCTCGCGGATATCAGCGGGACCGTCTTCATCCGGGGCGCCCTGCCCCAGATTGATGGCCTTATGTTTGATGGCCAGTTCGTTCATCACTTCAAAGATCGTAATCCCGCCCGAAGCGAAAAGCGGATTGCCGACGAATTCGGTCATGAGGCGTCCTTTATATTATGGTCGTTCACCGGATTGGTGGCGTCCGGTCGAGTCCCGATCATCGTGCACATTTTCGCGCCGGATAGAACCCTTTGATCGCAAATCCTGTCGCATGATGGCCCCCGATTGGCAAGCCCGCAACCGATTGAATGCGCCTGCCTGCCGCGAAAGCAGGGCATTTGCATATTTTTTGAACATCTTGCCTAAAACGCAGTCAGCGGCAGACTGGAAAATCGTAAAAACTTCATGGGTTTTACTGGGTTTTCGTTACGAGAATCCCTAGAATGCCGTGGCCGGTGAAAACTGGCATGGTCCGTGCAATAGTCACCGGGCGAAGCATTACGCTTTACAGAGTTCAACGCAACTCTCGCCAAAAAGCAGAGGGCGCTAATGAAAAAAATTGAAGCCATCATCAAGCCGTTCAAGCTTGACGAGGTAAAAGAGGCCCTTCAAGAGATCGGTCTCAAAGGGATTACCGTCACCGAAGCCAAAGGTTTCGGACGTCAGAAAGGTCACACGGAGCTGTATCGCGGCGCCGAATATGTTGTGGACTTTCTGCCGAAGGTAAAGCTGGAAATCGTCGTCGAGGACACGCTGGTTGAGCGTGCGATTGAGGCAATCCAGCAAGCCGCTCACACCGGGCGTATCGGCGACGGTAAAATTTTCGTTTCCTCACTCGAGGACGCGATCCGTATTCGTACTGGTGAACGGGGCAACGACGCGATCTGATCGGTCACGCCTTCGAAAGAACACCATACGGTAACTGTTTATGAGTTTTAAAGGGTTGCATCATGTCTGACGCTGCTTCTGTACTTAATCTGATCAAAGAAAAAGGCATCCAGTTTGTCGATCTGCGCTTTACCGATTCCAAAGGTAAATGGCAGCACACCGCGCAGGATATCTGCACGATCGACGAAGACGTCTTTGTTGACGGCATCATGTTCGACGGTTCGTCGATCGCCGGCTGGAAAGACATCAATGAATCCGACATGATCCTGATGCCGGATCCGGCCACCGCTGTTGTTGATCCGTTCACCGCACAGCCTTGCCTGATCCTGTTCTGCGACGTTATCGAACCGGCCACCGGCCAGGGTTACGAGCGTTGCCCGCGTTCGACCGCGAAACGCGCACTGGCTTACATGAAGTCGGCTGGCATCGGTGACACCGCATTCTTCGGCGCAGAACCGGAATTCTTCCTGTTTGATGATGTTCGCTGGAGCACCTCGCAGGAAAGCATGGCCTACGCGCTTGATTCCGAAGAAGGTCCGTACAACACCGGCACCGAATTCGAAGGCGGCAACCGCGGCCACCGTCCGGGTCCGAAGGGTGGTTACTTCCCGGTACCGCCGGTTGACTCGGCAAACGACATCCGTGCCGAAATGGTCAACTACATCAACGAAATGGGCGTGCGTTGCGAAAAGCACCACCACGAAGTTGCACCGTCACAGCACGAACTGGGTATCGCATTCGGCACCCTGATCGAACATGCCGACGCCATCCAGATCTACAAGTACTGCATCCAGATGGTTGCACACCAGTATGGCAAAACCGCAACCTTCATGCCGAAGCCGATCTTCGGTGACAACGGTTCGGGCATGCATACCCACCAGTCGATCTGGCACGAAGGCAAGCCGCTGTTCGCAGGTAACGGCTATGCTGACCTGTCTGACACCGCTCTGTACTACATCGGCGGTATCATCAAGCACGCCAAGGCCCTGAACGCCTTCACCAACCCGTCGACCAACTCTTACAAGCGTCTGGTCCCGGGCTTCGAAGCACCGGTTCTGCTGGCATATTCTGCACGTAACCGTTCTGCATCCTGCCGTATCCCGTACACCGCTTCCCCGAAAGGCAAGCGCGTCGAGATCCGCTTCCCGGATGCGATGGCCAACCCGTACCTCGCCTTCACCGCGATGCTGATGGCTGGCCTTGACGGCATCGAGAACAAGATTCACCCGGGCGAAGCAATGGACAAAAACCTCTACGACCTTCCGCCGGAAGAGCTCAAAGAAGTTCCGACCGTTTGCGGCTCGCTGCGTGAAGCTCTTGAAAGCCTTGATGCAGACCGTGAGTTCCTGAAAAAAGGCGACGTTATGACCGACGACCTGATCAGCGCGTATATCGAGCTGAAAATGGAAGAAGTCATTCGCTTCGAACAGGCTCCGCACCCGGTCGAATTCGACATGTACTACAGCGCATAATCTTCCATCCGGAAGACAACGCTTACGGGAAACGCCCGGCCAGTTGGCCGGGCGTTTTTCGTTTCGGCTTAAACAGTTTGCTTACCCCTTGCCGATAAGGTTGACCCAACCTTTTGCATCGGGATTTAATCAGCTCTATGAGCAAGGCATCTTCAACGCCCAGTTTCGCGGAAAAACGCAACCGCCAGAAAGCCGACAAACTGATCCGTTCCGCTGAAAGCGCATTGGCATCGGGTAAAGCCGCTGATGCTCTGGCACGAGCGCAACAGGCGCAATTGCTTGTTCCAGAGTATCCTCCCGCTCTTCTGATCAACGCGAAGGTTCATCGCGCGACCGGCAATCTGAACGAAGCGGCAAAGCTGCTCCAGACCGCCTGCAACCTGCCTGATACCAGCATTGAATGTTTCCATGAGCTGGCAGGCATTTTCGCCAGTGCTGGAAAGCATGATCTGGTTCAACAAGTCCTGTTCGCCGCCATCCGGAAATTTCCCACCCATGGGCAGACTTACAGTGACCTCGGCGTGTATCTGATCCAGAGCGAACACATTACCCAAGGCATTGCCATCCTTGAAAAGGCCGTCGCCTTTAGCCCCAAGGACTGGCGTGCACTCAACAATTTGGGGGCAGCCCTGCTCAAGGTTGGGCGGCACAAAGAAGCATTGGAATACCTTGCTCGCGCGGAAAAACTCGCCCCTGATGATCCGGAGAGAAGGCTCAGCAATCTGCTACAGCTTGGGGAAGCCCTTCGGCACATGGGCGATCTCAAAAGGGCACAAGAAATTTTCCGGCAAGCCATCGCAGAGAAGCCCAAATCAGGGCGCGCATGGCATGACCTTGCCGATGTCATGAAATTCAAGCCTGGCAGTCCTGAAATTCAGACAATGGAAGATATCCTCAATGCGGATGCAGATGACCTGCCAAAGGCTGATCGCGAAATGATCGGCTTTGCCCTTGGCAAGGCCTATATGGATAGCAAGAACCCCGAACAGGCAATGGCTCGGTTAGATGCAGCCAATGCACTCAGGCGATCCGACTTCGCCAAAGGCACCCCTACTCACAAAGCTTATGATTCGAAAACAGCCTGTGATCGTGTCCGAAGGATTGCCGATTATTTCCCGGCCGAGTTGTTTGAAAACCTGCCGCAAAAGCATGACAACACCCCCGCCCATGCCTTTGTTGTCGGCATGCCTCGCAGCGGCAGCACCTTGACGGAGCAAATCCTGGGCAGCCACCCCAATATATTGGCCACCGGCGAGCTGCGCTCATTCCCGAAATTCAAGGATCGGCTATTTGGCTCCCTGTTCCCCAGTCCGGAAGAAGACCATCAGAAGGTCCGAAATCAGGCGTTGCTCGCAGAGCTCGCATCATCCTATTGCGATGAAGTAAATGCAACATACCAGACGTCCCCCACGACCAAGGTCATCATCGACAAAATGTTGGGCAACTTCTCGTGGGCCGGCTTGATCCTGCTTTCTGTGCCCGGCGCTAAAATCATTCATTGTCGCCGCAATCCGGTTGATACCTGTCTGTCGTGCTATTCCAAGCGCTTCACCAACTTGCAGGTCTACACATACAACCAGACAGAGCTGGGTGAATTTTACCGCGCCTATGAAGACCTGATGGTACACTGGCGTGCTGTTCTGCCCAATGACAGATTTATTGAGATCAATTACGAAGATCTGGTCGCCGATATCGAACCTGAATCCCGTCGACTGATCGAATTTCTTGGCCTGTCGTGGGACGACACAGTGCTTGATTTCCACAAAACGGAACGTTCGGTTCGCACAGCCAGCGCAGCACAGGTCCGACAAGGCCTGTATCAAACCAGCGTCGCCCGCTGGAAGCCTTATGCGCCATATATAAAACCTCTTCTCACTGCCCTTGGCAAGGAAGCGCAAGAAAAGGAAGACTGATGACCACACCCCATCAAAGCGCCGAGGAAGTGTTAAAAAAAGCCCAGAAACTCTGGTCCGCCGGAAAACTGAACGAAGCCCATGACTTGTGTGTCGGTTACTTGCGTACCGACCTCAGCGACGGACCACTATTGCATTTCTTTGCCGGTATTTTGGAACGACGCGGCAATGTATCGGCATCTATCAAAAACCTTGAGCTGGCTTGCAAGTCGCAAAACGCCAAGAACCTGTATTTCCTTGATCTCGCAAAACTTTTGCACGTTCAAAACATGAACATGGACGCTCAAAATGTGCTGACCGTCGCAATGAAACGCGATCCGAATGATCCGGAAATCAAATCACAACTTGCCAGCGTTTTGATCAATAACGGATTTTTTGATCAGGGCGTCAAACTGTTCAATCATGTGCTCACTCAAAATCCATCAGATTGGCGTATATGGGAACTCTATGCGTCGTCTGTTGCAGGGTCTGCACGACCACAACAAGCGGACCAGCTATTTGATCAGGCCTTACAAGCAGCACATACCGCAGCCGGGAATCCTCCGACCCACACCATTCGCCCCCCGTCCAAGGAGGACATTGCCAACATCCTGATGCAAAGGGCCGATCACCTTAAGGCAATGGGGAATATCGAAGGTTGCGAGAAAGCCATTCGCGACTCAATTGGCGCATCAAAATACCTCGCTCGGGCTTGGACAGCACTGGCAACACTAAAGAAATTTACCGACGACGACTTCAAGGTGGTTCATAATCTACTAAAAACCAAAAAGGCCAGACTATCGAGCAAGGACCTTCAGCATCTTCACTACGCACTTGGTGAGGCCTATATGCGTCGGGGTGATGGCAAAAAGGCCATGGATCACTTTTTCAAAGCCAACAAAAACCAGCGGGACAATCTGCAGTACAACGAGGAGAACACGCTTGGATACCTCCGTAAACTGCCTGATTTCTTCGCTCCCGATGTTATCCGCAACAACGCGCTATCCGAAGAGCCCGCCGACGCACAGCAATTTGTCTTTATCGTTGGTGTGCCGCGCTGCGGGTCAAGCCTTCTGGAACGTATTCTAGACAGCCACAGCGATGTCTTTGGTGTGGGCGAAATCCGCACAATCCCGGCTCTGCAAAAACGGGTATATGGCCAGCAGTTCCCATCTTTGCCACAGCACACAGATTTGTTGACCGACAAAAAGCGCCTTGCTGCATTTGCCAATGCCTACCGCGATGAGGTTGCCCGCAAACTGCCGCCCGAGTTGGCTGCGGATGGCAAAAGGCCACGTTATATTGTCGACAAGATGTTGGGGAATTTTGTCTCCGTCGGACTTCTTGCCATGGCATTTCCAAATTCTAAGATCATTCATTCTAGACGCGACCCGATAGACACCACCTTTTCGTGTTTCACGCATTTCTTTGGTGATGGGCACAACTACTTGTGTGATTTGGCGGAAATCGGCCGCTTCTATCGAACCTATCGCAACCTGATGGACTACTGGGAAGCAACTCTTCCATCCAGGCAATATCAGACCGTCGATTACGAAAAAGTGGTGGCCGACCAGGAAGGAGAAACAAAGCGGATGCTGGAACTTCTCGGACTGGAATGGCAAGAAGCGTGCCTTGCGTTTCACAGCACCAAACGTGAAATACGCACCCATAGCGCACTTGAAGTCCGCCAGCCGATCTACAACAGCAGTGTTGAACGCTGGCGCCCTTATGAAAAAGAACTCGCACCGCTGTTTGAAGCACTGGATATCAAGCCGGACTGATCCCGAACGATACCTTGTCGGGCACTGGCGTTCATGCCTGCTCAGTCATCATTATGCAGGTCCGGTTCGAGGTCGGGTGTATAGAGGCAGTATTGCGCCTTGCCGGCGGCCTTTGCTTCATACATTGCCTTGTCTGCACGGCGGAGCTGTTCGCTCATATCGCAATTGCCACCATCAAACGCAGCCAGACCGATCGAGGCTGAAATGCCGCAATCATGTCCCTCCCAGACAAATGGATGGCTCATTTCGGCAATTATTGCTTCGGCGACGGTGATCATTTCCTTTTCACCGCCCTTGTTGAGGAACAGCATGGTGAATTCGTCCCCGCCCAGTCGGGCGACTTCTTCTGCCCGGCGGGCAGCACGTTTCAGACGCTTGCCGGTTTCAACCAGCACCCAATCACCGGCGGCATGTCCCTGTGTATCGTTCAGCTTCTTGAAACCGTCCAGATCCAGGATAAAGATTGCCGCAGGCGTATTGGTCCCGCGCAGCACGCTTTCGCACTGATCAAGTTTCTGCATGAAGCGGGCGCGGTTGGCCAACCCGGTCAGTTCGTCATTGTTGGCCTTGTTTTGCAGCTCACGCGCGGCATGTTTTTGTTTTGTGACGTCACTGGTCCACCACAAAACGGACTCTTCACCTTTAAATGACAGAGGCTCGATCGATGTCTTGAGCCACCGCGCATCGGCCATGTCGGGTCGACGCAGGCGAATTTCCACATCCTGAAGCTCGCCAAGGAGATCCATATCCTTAAGCGACTTTTCGCGATAACGCTTGGACAGAAGGATGGCATCGGATGGCTCTTTCTCATCCTCTATCCCCAGCATCTTGGAAAACGTGCTGTTAAAGAAGGTAAAGACACCACTGTCGCGCCTGGAAATACCAACCCCGATCGGCGCACTTTCAAGCAGCCCCGTCAGGCGTTCTGATGCTTCGGCTACCTCAGCCTGTGCCTTCTTCAGGCTGGTCACGTCAATCAGCGACCCGATAGTGCCCGCAATCGCCCCGCTCGGCCCTTTAAGCGTCGATGCGGCAAACAAGACGGTGCATTCGTGATCATCAATGGTAAAACTGACCTCGTCTCGCACCTGTCCTTCGGTTTTGCGCAAAGGGGTTTCAAATTCTGTGATCGTCTTGGCAAGTGATTTTGGCGCGAAATCGCCCATTCTCTTGCCGATCGCGTCCTGGGCATTGAGACCAAACAGCTCTGCAAAGGCTTCGTTGCAGCGCGTCAGAACCCCTTCGTGGTTTTTCAGATAAACCGGGGTGGGTAGTACATCAATCAGGTGCTGGATAAAGGTCTTGTGTTCTGCCAGTGCCTTGGCAAGTTCCTGTGCACGACCAGCATCGCGCAAAACAAGCGCAAATGTGCCTGACGGTCCGACATCGCAATGCCAAAGGAAAGGAGTCTTGCCCAGGCGAAAGGCCGGAAGTTCGGAATACTCGCCCGATGAAATGGCCGCAAGAGCAGTACGCACCGCACTCACCGCATCGCCATCGGTAAATTCGCCGTTCTTGGCGAGATACGCCAGAAGTTGTTTGACCTCTGTGCCCTTGCGCAAAACCGATTTTGCATCGCCAAGCTGCTTTTCCGCAGCCGCGTTGACATAGACGACCTTAAGATCGCCTGGATCAAGAAAAATAAGACTATCGCGTGACAACGCCGCAGTTGCCACCACATCCGCACTGACTGACAAGACACCCGGCGCGCTGCAAAGGCAGCGCTCTCCCTTTATTCATGTTTTATGTGATGTCCCAGATCAGACCTTTTAAGGCGGTCTTGTATATTTATGCCCAACCCATTGCATATACTGGAGAATAAGTCATTATTTTTCTGATCATCAGAATGTCGAATACAGGTATTAGCCGACTAATCCCTATTTTTTGGCCGGAAGATCGATATAGCCTCGGTCAATGCAATGTTCGAGTTCCTTGGCCACCGCGAGCATTTCCTGAAAACATTCGCGCAGGTGTTTGAGCTTTTTCAACTCTTCGGCTGTCGGGTGTTCATCGGCGCGATCATCGCAAAGATGGAAGGCAAATTTCAGGTAATCTGCCCGAAGTCGGGCAACCGTGATCATCAGCGGAACGGCATTTTCAACAGACATATTGGGAATGGCCGGACTGATGATCTCGTGATTGATCTCACGCAGGACATGCTCCATGCCCATCATGAAACGACTTTTGCTGCGCGTCGGGTCCTGTGTCATGTCCGTCACTCCTGCACCATAGGGATCTGAATATTTGCATCAGTATCCGCCCGGAAAGTAAAAACTCCTATAACAACCTACCACTCATGGTCGTGGATTTCATCATTGCACACCCGATTGTCCGTGATCACACCTTGCAGGCACATCCAAGGCGGGCTAGAGGTTAATACAACAGTTTTTAGAGATGGGAATGCGAATATGGAAGCGCGTGTAAAGTGGCTTGAAAACCTGACCTTCACCGGCACCAGTGGCACCGGACATGGCGTTGTCATGGATGGCGACAAGGATAACGGTTTCGGCCCCAGCCCGATGGAAATGCTTTTGCTGGGCATTGGTGGCTGCTCGTCGATTGATGTTGTTCATATCCTTAAGAAGGGCCGTGAAAACGTTCTTGATGTCGAAACCGATGTCAAAGCCGAACGCGCTGAAACCGACCCGAAGGTCTTCAC
This sequence comes from Thalassospira sp. HF15, assembly GCF_011806525.1. Classification (GTDB taxonomy): domain Bacteria; phylum Pseudomonadota; class Alphaproteobacteria; order Rhodospirillales; family Thalassospiraceae; genus Thalassospira. The sequence continues at coordinate 25,477 of NZ_JAAVKI010000007.1, forward strand.
CAAGATCCACCTGCATTTCAAGGTGAAGGGTGAAAACCTCAATGAAACCAAGGTTGGCCGCGCGGTCGAACTGTCGGCTGAAAAATACTGCTCGGCCTCGATCATGCTGTCGAAAGCCGCAGAGGTCACCCATAGCTGGGAACTGATCGACTAGGGGCTTACCCCAATTGATTGGCTAAAAAAGCGATCTGTTCACAGGTCGCTTTTTTGTTGCTCGCACCGTGTCTGTCTGCGCGGTAACATCGCATGCAGAACAAAAGTAAAAATCACCCCCTCCCACGGGCAAACGAACGGAGCAAACATCATGGGCACGTCCCGCATCCTTAAGACAGGCCTGGCTTCCCTTGCCCTGTGCAGCCTGTTGGCCACAGGTGCCTGCGCGACACCGGACGCGGCCCTTGACCCTTCTGGTGCGGCAGTTACTGCCCCCGCCGCGGGAACGTCGTTTGATGATTACGTACAATCAACCCGTCAACAATTGCGCGATGTGCTTTCCCAAACGCGTTTTGCCAGTGAAGAAAAACCTTTTGGCGATCACTCCATCGATCAGGTTGTCGATATCCGCGCGCCCTATGCACTTGATCCGGTTGGTGCCGCATGTGACGCAGAAGATATCGATCTGTCACAAGGCAAAGGCGTTGGCTTCCTGATGGTGCATGGCCTGACCGACAGTCCTTATTGGCTAAGTGACATCCGCGATAATTTGCGGGATCGCTTTCCCTGCGCCGCTTTCCACGGATTGCTTTTACCCGGCCACGGCACCGTCCCGGGCGACTTGCTTGATGTGGAGTACGAAGACTGGCTTAAGACCGTTCGCTTCGGGATGAACAGCTTTGGCGATGACGTCAAGCACATCATCCCGATGGGCTTTTCCACCGGGGCAGCCCTGATTGGCCGGGTTTATGGCGAACAAACCAACAAAGACCGGGTTAGCGCCCTTGTCATGCTTTCACCTGGCCTTGCGGCCAAAAGTGGGCAGGCGTGGCTCACCCCCTATGTCCGCTATGTCAAAGACTGGGTTGGCGTGGGCGAAAACAACGATCCGGGAAAATATGGATCGATGGCGATGAATGCGGCCGCAGAATTTTACCTGCTGACCAAACCCTATGGCGATGGCAGCTTGCCCGACTTTGATGTTCCGGTTTTTGGTGTTGTCAGTTCGGATGACCAAACGATCAACCCCGATGTCATGCTTGATTTTTACTGCAACAAGGTCACCTCACGTCATAAGCAACTTATCTGGTATCAGGGCGAGACCGTCGCAGCCACGGGTCTGCCAGATTGCACGGGGATTGATATTGTGCGCTCAGAAAACCACGAATTCCGCACACTTAACCACGCCCATACAGCCATCACCATGAGCCCGACTGACCCGATTTACGGCCTGGATGGTTCGGCCCCGGAATGCGGGCATTATGAGGATACCGCGGCCCGTTCGCGCTGCCAGTCAGGGACGGATACCATGTATGCGGAGCGCAACCTGTTTGACACAGCCCCGGCTGGCACGCTTCGCCGTGGAACATTCAACCCGGATTTCGCCAGCATGATGGACAAGATGGCTCGTTTCATCACGACCTCTTTGAGCCCCCAGGATTAAGCCCCGAAAACCACCCATGCCCCTCAAAACCGAAATCATCGAAACACCTGACGGCGTCAACCTGCGTTACGGTGCGCAAACGCCGGACAGTGCGCGACAGCACATCCTGATTTTGCAGGGACGCGGTGAATATATAGAACGCTATCAGGAAACCGCTGATGAGCTTGCCGAGCGTGGATTTGGCTGCGTGACGTTTGATTTTCGCGGCCATGGTGGCTCAATGCGCGAAACCAATGATCCTGTCATGGGCTATATCCATGATGTTGCCCACTATATCGCCGATACGCACCATGTCATGGATCATGTCCGCGCAGCCCATGGGATTACCTGCCGATCGGTCCTGACACATTCGACCGGCGGGCTGGTTGCCATGGCAATGATGCTTGATCAGCCGGACCTTTGGGCAAATGCGGTGATGGTCGCCCCGTTTTTCGGGCTGGGGGGACATGACTGGTTGTCGTTGGCGGCCCAGTTCGTTGCTGACAGCATGTGTCGATACGGGTTCGACAAACAGTATCTTCCCGGACAAAGCAAACTGAGCCCGCTTGCGAAGTTCGAACCGGACAACATCCTGACCTCCGATGCCGCCCGCCATGCCCGGAATGTTGCCATCCTTCACAAACACCCCAACCTTGTGGTCGGTGGCGTGTCAGCCGGGTGGCTTGATGCCTGTTTCAAGGCCCAAGCATCGGTTGCAGAGCGCATAGAAAAGATGAAATCAGGCCAATGGTCCCTGCCCCCCATCACCATGGTGCTTGCCGGAAATGATCAGGTGGTCTCCAACCAGACCACCGAGGATCTGTTTGGCAATATCCCGTCAGTCACGATTGCCGAAATCCCCGAAGCCCGCCATGAGATCCTTCAGGAGCGCGACCTTTATCGGGACAAGTTCTGGCAAATTTTTGATGCGCATATCGCGCGCTGCAAGACAGAGTAACGCTTACAGCTTTGCCAAAAGAGTAGACTTGGTTTCATCATCGACAAAGGCAGCCTGGATCGCGGTTCGTGTCAGGCCGGTCAATTCTGCCGGACTAAAGCCGAAAACCTCGTTGGCGCGCTGATATTCATCCGCAAGCGAGGTAAAGAAGAAGGGCGGATCATCGGAACCCAACGTCACCTTGACCCCGGCCTCATAAAACTTGCGCAACGGATGGGATGCGTAATCGGGGAAAACCGAAAGCGCGATATTCGAACCCGGGCAGACTTCCAGCACGATCCCGCGTTTGGCCAGTGTTTTGACCAATTTCGCATCCTCGATGGACCGCACGCCATGCCCGATGCGCGTTACAGGAAGCTTGTCAATTGCATCCCAGACGCTTTGTGGCCCCTCGACTTCCCCGGCATGGGTGGTGCAGCCCAAGCCCCCATCACGCGCAATCTTGAAGGCCGGATAGAAATCTTCCTGCGTGAACAGGCTTTCATTGCCGCCCATGCCAAATCCGACAATGTATGGATGGGCACATTCCACCGTTTCACGCGCAACCTTGACCGCGACATCCGATCCGACATGACGCACGCATGTCATGATGATCCGGCCAATGATCCCGGTTTCCTTTTCGGCGCGATCGATCCCCTCAACCACCGCTTCAAGATGTTCATCAAAGGACAGGCCACAACTGGCAGCATGGGTTGGTGAACAGAAAATCTCGACATAAAGCGTGCCAACCTTGGCCTGCTCAGTCAGGTAAAAGTGGGTCAGGTCGGCATAATCCTGCTTGGTGCGAATGGCAGCACTTGCCTTGTCAAAACTGTTGAGAAACTCGGGAAAGTCGTTCCAGATATAGCGATCCTGTTCATCGTAGATATCGTCAGGCAGGGTCAGGCCATTACGCTTGGCAAAGCTGCGCACAAGTGCAGGCGTCATCGCCCCTTCAAGATGCAAATGCAGTTCTGCCTTGGGAATGGTCCTGGTCATCGCCGTGCTCCGGTTTTCTCGGTATCAAATTGCAACTGATACCTTCTAACCCAAAGCATCCCGAGACGTCACGCAGCAACCGCACGCCGCGATGATTTGACGGCTGCACGCCACTGCAGAATTTCCGGATCATCAGCAAGTGACGCCAAAGGTCCGATGAACGGTTCAAACCGTTGCCATTTCTCTACCGAATCCTGATTGATCGGCCGGCGCACCTGAAGCATGCTCGCGGTCGCCGCGGCTTTGTCGGAGCGATAAAATTCCAGACATTCCGGATGCCATTCCAACCCGCAATGGGCCAAATAATCCCGCGCAACGGCCTCTGGCTCTGATACCAAATCCTCGTAGGACAGATCGTAAATTCTGCCTTCATCATCCGATGCAAGACATGCGTTCATCAATTCAACATAGCCGCGATAGAAATCAGCAAACTCGCCAAGATCATTTGCGAACCGCATGGGGATTGAAAACGGCGTCGTATAGATTGACAAACAGGTCGCCAACGGATGGCGATGAGTGTGAACAATCGGCGCGTCCGGGAACACCTTCCGTATGATCGCGACCCTCAAATAGTTGGCCGGTGTTTTGTTGGTAACGAACTTTTTCTCCGGCGCGTATGCAGCCAAAGCATCAAGATATTGTTTTCTTATCTTGGCTGCAGCCTTGGCATCAATTCGCCCTGCTTGCTCGGAAATCGCACCTGGTCCGACAACATCCATAATCGCCTTCGCAAGATCACCTATTTCGCCAGCAGCATGTACATCCGGGTGTGCGCCAAGAATACGTTCTGAGAGCGTTGTCCCCGATCGCGGCATACCAACGATAAAGATCGGTTTGGGACCGACGGGATCACTTGCAACAGACAGCAACGGACCATCTTTTCGCGAAGCACTCGCTGCATCACACAGCTTCTGTAATTCTTCTAGTTCACGCGTGATATCAAACGGTCTCTCGGCACGATCAGCAGAGTGCCCCTTTTGATAATAACCAAAGGCCTCCTCCATATTCCCTTTGGCTTCCTCAATTTTGGCCAATGCAAATGCCGCCTTGTACCGCTCCCCCTTCCCGGCACCAGTATTATCCAGAATGCCAGCAAGAACTTCCTTTGCTCCTTCCGGCATAGACAGCGGGCGCATAAAGGAAATGATCAGATATGGCTGTGCACAATAGTCAGGTTTACTTTTGATAATACCAAGGCTGTGTTTAACAGCCTCCGTATCCTTTCCTGCAATCGCATATGACGATGCCAGAAGCATCCGGACCGAGAGATCATTGGGTGAGCGCGAAAACAAGTCCTCAAGCGCACTTGATGCAAGCTCATACTGTTCCTGGTGCAGATATATGCGCGCCAAAAGCTTCTGGCTGTCTGCATATTTTGCACTGCTCAGAGGAATATCCCGCAACATTTCGATGGCTTCCTCAAGGCGAGGCGCATGGCAAAGTCCGGGACTTGAAACAATCTCGCGTCGGAAGATGACATCTGCAAGCATCGCCAAAAGCATGTCACTTTGCGGTGCAGCGGAAAGACGCTTTCGAACAGCAGCTTCTAATGAGGCATAGTCATTAAACGCTTGTGCGTATTGGAAGAAATTGTTCGTGACAGCAGGGAAATGTCTATCATTCAAATCCAGTGCATCAAACAGCTGCCTCAACCGCCTAGAAGCGTCGTCAATCAAACCACCTTGCAGTTCGCTGACAGCCGTCATTACTTGGATATCTGTTCGCTTGGAATGCAGACGCACCAGTCGGGCGCCAATTCTGGCTGCCCGCTGAAACTGCCCGGCTGACATTGCTTGTTTCATCTCTAATGCAATGTCGTGTTTTGGCTGACTCATTCATCTGTCCCTGGATGCGTAAAATTCACTACGCCCCCTCCCCAAGCACATACCGACTATAAGTCAATTAAGACATGCCGCACAGCACAAATATTGCTTCATCTATGTAAAATCACGTAATTGTGACCGAACTGCCACACTCTAAAATTGTTATTATGGGACAGAATTTCTTTGCCGTTGTTTTCGTGAGCCAAATTTGGCGGATGCCAGAACCGCGCCGCCAACAATCAGCATGCAGCCCGCGATGATAGCGGGCGTTGCAATCGCCTTACCAAATATGATCAGCAAGCAAGTGCTGAGCAACGGCGCACCATAGGCCAAAACGCCGAGAATCTGTATGTCGCCATGTTTTGTACCGTGGTCCCAGACGAAAAATGCCGCGCCGACCGGCCCCAGTCCAAGCCCGATAATGGCAAGCCATTGTGTGGTATCTGGCGACACCCACGTCTCAAGAATGCCATGCGTGACAAAGCCAAGAATGGCGGCTGCCCCGCAAAATCCGCTGACAGCCCCGACCGGAACATTGCGATAACGGCGATTTAGAACCGAATATCCCGACCACAACAATGAACAGATAATCGCAGCCCCATATCCCAGCGCAAATGCGCGATCAAAGGACAGGCCGTGCCCTTTACTGACCAAAAGAAAGGCACCAGAAAGCCCAAGAACGGCCCCCAACATATGGTGCCGTTTCAGGTGTTCACCGGGTAAAAGTGCTGAAAACAACACGATCAGAAGCGGCCAAAGATAGGCAATCAGACTGGCTTCGACCGCAGGCGCGTTTGCCAGTGCGACAAAATAGAAAAAGTGATAGCCAAACAATCCCCCAACGCCGAGCGCCCAGGCACCAAGTGGTTGACGCAAGGCGCGAATAACACTGCCGCCACGCAGCGTGATCCAGAGCGCACTGAAAAGGCTGGCAACACCAAAACACAGACCGACCAATTGAAACGGCGGGATATTGGCCACCGTCGTTGTGAACAGGGCAAGCAACGCCCAGAGGATTACGGCAATCCCACCGATCAGTGTTGCCTTGCGTTTGTGATCCATCGCTGCCATCCGGGTTTGTCGATTTTACAAACCGGAAGGTGCACCTGTTTGACAATTCGGTCTTTGCCGAAACTCCGAAAGTTCAAGACAAGCACAGGGCGACAAATATGGCGATCAGAGTGTCATCGAATTGCGCGACGTACCGAGCTTGGCGCACAGCCAAACCGACGGGAGAATGCACGCGAAAAGGCGCTTTGATCGGAAAACCCGACGGCGTTTGCCAAATCAGACATCGAGAGATGGATCTCGGGATCGCGCAACAGTGCCATGGCCATTTGCAGGCGCTGCTCGGTCAACCAGCGCATCGGACTGGTGCCGACATGTATCTGAAAGGCACTAAACAGGCTGCTTTCTGACTGTGTGGCGACACTTGCCAGATCGGCGATGGTGATGTCTTCGCCCAGGCGGGCCTCTGCCCATGCCATGGCGCGGACAAGACGCGGTGGCAAAGACTGCGCGCCAATTGCGCTTGGACCCGGGGCGCGTTGGCTACGCAAGAGCAAGGTTTTAAGCCACGCCAGCGCGTTCGGGCCAATATCCTCATTTGTCGCAGCAAGGGTGCCCAACAATCCAGCCAAACCGTGTTGATGACCAGAGCGCACTTCCAGATACGTTTCGGCATTGCCGTGGCGATGCCAGAGCGCCTCAATGCCGGTACGCTGTGCAAGATCGGCATTAACATCAATGACCAGAAAGCGGTTCAGGCCTTCTGCCCGATAAGCATGGGTTTTACCGGCTTCGACAAAAGCCAGCTGTCGACCGAAGACTTCCCCGCCACGACCTTCAACTTCCATCTCAAGCTTGCCGAGATCGGAAATGATGATCTGATGAAACTCACTGTGGCTGTGGCTTTCGGCTTCGGCGCGGTATTGCCGCATGCTGTATTGCATTTGGTCCTCGGAACGGCACGGTATTACCAACCATATCAGCGCTTCTGGCGATGACCAGTCCTTTTGCGCACCACGGCGGTTGATCCCTTGTGCCGGACTTTGTCGTATCAGGTAAAAAGCGAAACCAGCACATTGATTACCATCACTTCTGTGCTGGATTTTTTGTCGCGGCGAGCCATATGTTACGCTAGGCTCATCTGAATAAAACCAGTTGGCAAAAGCCAATAGCAGCATGACGGACTGATCGGGGAGAGAGAGTTGTCCTATTGTGAAAAATGTGATTCGGTTCCCGAAATCGCCCCCGCAAACGGCACACTCTATCTCTGGCCACCGGTCGCCCACACGACCGGTAAAATTCTGACCGGTGCGAAATCAATTGGTGTTGAAGTCGAAAAGACGGCATCCGTTGCGACGCTTTCCATTCATTATACCCGTCCGGGGCTCCGCAAGCTGATTGATGCCATATCAAAAGACCTTCTGCCTGAGGAACTCACCGATACCAAGGCACTGATCATGCCAGATGTTCAGCGCCCCGAGATCGACGACATCGCAGACATCACAAGCCTTGGCGCAATCCGCGCTGCCATTGGCGCAGAATGGCTGGGCGATTTATTGCGCGACAACCGATTAAATTCAGCATTTCAGCCGATTTTTGCCATCAATCAACTTGGCACCCCCTATGCCCATGAATGCCTTATCCGTGGTGAAAGCCAGACAGGGGATGTGATCAACCCGGGTCAGCTTTTCGATGCGGCACAGTCTGCCACACTCCTGTTCCAGCTTGATCGCGCCGCGCGTGCAGCCAATGTGCGCAATGCGCACAAGGCCGGGATCAATGGCAATCTGTTCATCAACTTCACGCCCAGCTCGATCTACGATCCGGATTCCTGCCTGCGTTCGACGATTGAAGTCGTCGAAGAATGCAATCTGGATCGCAGCAATGTGGTGTTTGAAGTCATTGAAACCGAAAAGGTCCGCAGCACCGCACACCTGAGCGCCATTCTTGAAAGTTATCGTGCGTCAGGGTTCCGGGTTGCACTTGATGACATCGGATCAGGGTATTCGACACTGAACCTGCTGCCGGAACTGCGCCCCGATATCATCAAGATCGACCGCGAACTGGTCGACCATGTCGATCATGACAAGTTCAAACAGGCGATTGTCAGCAAACTGATCGCCCTGGCCAAGCAGCTTGATATCGAAGTCGTCGCCGAGGGCATTGAACGCCAGGAAGAACTTGATTTCCTGCGTGACCATGACGTTGACTATGTGCAGGGCTTCCTGCTGGGGCGCCCTGCCCCGACACCGTTTGCGGCCAAGGCAGATTAACCACGGCCAACAGCCCTAAACGCGGGCCATCTCGGAAAGCTCACGTCCGACCATCCGCTTGTAGCTCGTTACAATCTCGCGTCCTTCGGCACGCGGGACGGCGATGGCAAGGCGCATGGTGGCTTCGCCCGAATACATGATCAGCAAGCACCGCGCGGCGATTATCTTGAAATCACCGTCATTGCCCCGCACGCGCAGGATCGCCTTGGCCAACAGATTCGCGTTGGCTCGGCTGACTTCCATCTCCATGTCGCGCAAAGTCTTGTCGGCCTGCGTCCCGGTCCAGATATCGCAAATCACCGGTTCGGCCAAAAACAGTTCGTAATAGGTATCAATCAGCTTGTCGAAGGCGGTTGTCAGGTCATCTGCTGTGTTGACCTCCGCCAGAGCTTCCTCGATGCAATGCAAGGATTCGGCGTTGTAGCGATCGGCAAGCGCATGAATGATCGATGCCTTGTCGGGAAAGTACTGATACAGCGATCCGATGGAGACTCCGGCCTTTTCGGCGACTTCCCCCATGCGGATTGCATCACTTCCCTGTGCTGAAATCAGGTCGCAAGCAACCTTCAGGATGGTATCGACCCGTTCGCGACTTCTTTTTTGTGTCGGCGCACGGCGCATTTTTTTCACGTTACCAGACAACGCGTTAGATCCTTTTTTCTCATGACAGCCCGACGTCTTGCGCGGGGTTTCACAGGCTTGTGATCAATCAGAACTCTTGACGATCAGAATATGAGGATTTATCACATTTGGCAAATGTGAGGATTCCTCATATTTTCAAAACCCTTGTCAGGAGCCAAAATTATGTCAACCAATCCCCGCTTTCTTGTCCTTGGCGCGACGGCCAAAACCGGCCGCCGTGTTGCCGAAAAACTGACCACCCTTGGCCATGATGTGCGCGCTGTTTCACGCAGCACGACGCCGGCCTTTGACTGGACCGATCCGAAAACCTGGGATGATGTCTTGCGTGATCGCGATGCTGTTTACGTCACCTTCCAGCCCGATCTTGCCGTGCCGGGATCTGATGAAATTATCGCAAGTTTTGCCAAGCGCGCCCTGTTGCATGGGGCAAAACGCATTGTGATGCTGTCAGGCCGTGGCGAAGAAGCCGCCCATCAGGCCGAAAATGCCCTGCACCAATCAGGTGCAGATGCCACGGTTCTGCGCGCCAACTGGTTCTTCCAGAATTTCAACGAAGACCTGTTTTTGCCCTACATCCAGCAAGGCACGTTGGCGCTGCCGGCCGGTGACACGCCTGAGCCGTTTGTCGATGCCAATGATATTGCCGAATGCGCGGTCGCCTGCCTGCTTGATGATCGCCATATCGGCAAGACCTATGAACTGTCCGGCCCGACGGCCGTGACCTTTGCCGATGTCACCAAGATCATTTCCGGGGTCACCAACCATCCGGTCAATTTCGTTCCCATCACGCTTGATGAGCTTGACGACGGCCTGGCTGCGGACGGTCTGCCTGATGAAGTCCGGGGATTGATCCGGTACCTGTTTTCCGAAGTTCTGGATGGTCGCAACAGTCAGCCGACCAATGACGTGCACGAGATTTTGGGCCGTCAGCCCAACAGCCTGCGTCACTTTGTCGAGGAAGTTGCCAGAACCGGCATCTGGGACGTCGCCAAACGCGCGTGATCTGACATGCAAACGGCGCGCTGCAAAATGCAGCGCGCCGTTTGGCGTTCTTTATTGTCATCGATCATCGCACGGTGCCACCGCACCACAGGATCATGAAAACAGGGTTTTGTTCTCGTCGATGATCTGCGGCAGGCGTTCCATGGTGCCAGACAGGTGCTGGCGCATTTCAGCACTCGCGGCATTACCATCGCCCGACTGGATGGCATCGATAATCGCCTTGTGGCCTTCGAGCACCGAGACCATTTTACCGGCCCGCGGCAGATCAAGGGTCCGCACACGCGCCAGATGGCCACTGCGCGCGGTGATCTGCAAATGCAGGTTGGACTGGCTGACACCGTTAAACAGGGCGGCATGGAACGTTTCGTCGAGCTGCTTGAAAAGTTCGATCTGTTCGATATCACCGACCAGCGCTTCCTGCATTTTGACAATGCCCTTGGCCTTGACGACGGCAGCAGACTCTTTGGCCTCTGCCAATTGACGCACCACTTCGCATTCTGCGGCGACGCGCAGAAAATGCTCTTCGCGGATGCGGGCAACGTCAATCTTGGTGACCACTGTCCGCGACTGGGGATAGGACACCACCAGACCATCCTGCTCGAGGCGCATGATGGCTTCGCGCACCGGGGACTGACTGACATTAAAGCTTTCAGCCAGTTCAGCACGCACCAGCGTTGTTTCAGGCAGCAGCGAAAGCGAGATGATCCGGTTGCGGACTTCTTCATACACCAATGCTGATGCAGGCACATGGGCGTTGGTTTTTACCCCGCCATCATGAATAGCAAGCAGTCCGCCCGTCGTTGTGTTCATCTTTCTCTGTCTCCCTGGCATTTGCGCACATGCCCCTGTTCGTCTGAAACTGTCATTACATCAATGTATTGGGCAACAACAATGTCAAACCTGGCACCGCTGCCATCAGAATGAAAAACAGCACCATCGCAATAAAGAACGGAATGGATGCACGTGTGTATTCCCCGGTCTTAACGCCCAATATGCCGCAGACCGTAAACATGATCACCCCCACGGGCGGTGTCAGGCCGCCAAAGTTGATCAGGGTCACAATCAAAATCCCCATATGCACCGGGTCATATCCGGCACTGACCAGAACCGGCATGACAATCGGCGTCACCAGCAGGATATTGGCCGCCCCTTCAAGGAACATGCCGCTGACAACCAACACACCAACCACAAGGATCAGGATCGCCGTCCTGTTTTCTGTAAGCGTGGTGACAAATTCAGTGATCTGTTGCGGGGCACGTTCAATCGTCATGGCATAGCCCAGCACAGCCGCCATGATGATCAGCAACATCACCATCCCCAGATCGGAGATCGAGCCGCAAATGGCTTCCTTCAAGCGGGTGAAATCGAGTTCGCGATAAACAAACAAGCCAACGCCCAGTGCATAAAACACCAGAAATGCCCCGGCCTCTGTCGCTGTAAAGATGCCAAACCTGAACCCGATGATCAGAATGACGGGAAAGGCCAGCGCCCAGATACTTTCAAAGAAGCTCGCAGTGAGGTCCTTGATCTTGGGGAGTTCAGGAAGATCGGGCGTGTAGCCGTTTTTGCGCGCAACAAACCATGACGTGATCATCAAAACGATGGTCAGGAAAATGCCCGGCAAAACACCGGCCAGAAACAACCGCCCGATGGAAACTTCATTCACAAAACCAAACAGGATCAGACCAATGCTGGGCGGGATGGTTGCGGTAATGATCGAGCCAAAGGCAAGAACCGCGGCCGTATTGGCCTTGGAGTAGCCTTTTTTGATCATGCTCGGCCCAAGCAGACGGGCCTCCATCGAGGCATCGGCCACGGCTGATCCGGAAATACCGCCCATCATGAAGCTGAGCACGATGGAAACCTGTGCCAGACCGCCGGCCATCCATCCAGTCAGGAGACTTGCGAATTTGACAAGGCGATGGGTAATGCCCGTCACATTCATAAGGTTACCGGCCAGAATAAAGAACGGCACAGCCAAAAGCGGGAAGCTTTGGGTCGCAGTGACCATTTTCTGGATGACAACCGTGGGCGGCATCGCACCGGTCATGACAAAGACCGGGATCGATGCAAGGCCAAGGGCAAAAGCCACCGGCAAACCACAGACGAGAAATAGTGTAAACAGACCTGCAATCAACAACAGCATCAGTTGACCTCCCTGTTGCGAATGCGTCGAATAAGTTGGGAAACCATGGTGCGGATCATCAAAAGAATGCCGACCACCATCGAGGCATGAATATAAGACGCATTGATTTGCGCCGCCCCGACAAGGCGTGGATGCATCAGAACCATGTTCGTCCAGGCATAATTCAGCAGAAAGACAAGAAAGGCGATGATCACCAGAATATTGATGATCTCGAGCCAGTGACTGGCCCGTTTGGAGAGGATTTCGCGCATAACCTGAAGACCGAAATGGCGATCTTCCTGCATGGCAATGTCGGCTGCCAGCATGCACAGCCAGGCAAAGATCAACTGCGCCATCTCCACAGACCAAATGATCGGTGATCCCATGGCGCGCGCAACAGAGGCCACCGCCACAAGAATGACCACGGCGACAAGCAGCATGCCCCCACAGGCAAACTCAATCCGCTTGAGCATCAATTCAATTTCCATTGTGAAGGTTGAAGTGCGTTGCCCATGATCAAAGCAACGCACTTTCGTTAGGCGGGTTGGCTAACCGGGTCTTAGCGACCAAGAACCTTGTTAACGATCTTAGCTTCTGCTTCAAGATCAAGCATCTGATAAACCGGTGCAACCGCTTCCTTGAACGGTGCAAGATCAACTTCGCTGACCGTAACACCACTTGCCGCCACATCTTCAAGCGCCTTGTCGCCAAGATCAATCGTCAGGCCAGATGCATAGCGACCATTTTCCACCGCCAGATCACGAACGATTTTCTGGTTTTCCGGTGAAATATCGTCCCAGGCGTCAGCACCGACAACCAGGGCGGTTACAAGCTGAATATGGCCGGTCTTGGTGACATTTTTGATCACTTCATAAAGCTTGGCATTCCAGATCGCGGTCGGCTGTGCTTCGGCAGCGTCAATGGTACCAAGCTGAAGCGCGCTATAGACTTCGCCCCACGCAATCGGGGTCGGTTCTGCACCCATGGCACGGATGGTTTCAATCCAGACCGGCGCGCCGATGGTGCGCATACGTACGCCCGAAAGATCAGCCGGGCTAGAAATCGGCTTCTGCGTCAGAGCATGACGTGCGCCCTGATACCAGTTCGAGGCAATCATCACGAGGCCGGATTTTTCGCGCAGTTCTTCGCCCCAGGAAATATATTCGTCCGACAGCGCGAATTTGTCGGCCTGCTCATAGGTATCAAAAAGGAACGGTGCCGACATGATGGCAAGCGACGGTACAAAGCTTGACAGACGTGCGACATCGGTCACCGTACCAATGGCCGCCCCGGCACGCGCCTGATCGATCATTTCGGTGGTATCGCCAAGCTGCGAGTTGTGGAAAACCTCGATCTCCACGTCGCCATTGGTGGCCTTTTCCACTTCTGCCTTGAACTTTTCAAGCCCCTGACCCATCGGATCATTTGGTGCCAAAACCGTTCCGATCCGAAGAGTTGTCGCAGCAGTTGCCGGCATGGTTGCCGCCAGTGCCCCCGCAAGCACGGCACACATGCCGAGTGATTTCATAGTGAGTTTCATTTTGGATGTCCTCCCGATAAAATGGCTTTTGCCAAACTAATATTTTAGTTGCTTTGAAATTCTAGGTATCCGGCACTTATCTTGTCAACGGATTTCTCAAGCCTGTTAAATTGTTTATTTTCAACATCTTAACTGGAATTGAGTTTGCCAGATACGGCCACTTGTCATCAAACTGCGAACAATTTCGACGGATTACCTATTCCGCAAACAGGTCGATTTCAGCACTTCACCCGAACCGAAGACTTAGCGGTCCAGACATGATTAGACTGCCCGATCAGATCATCTGATCGGGTTGCCTGTGCCATCAGGGAAAAGAAAAGTACCTAGCGAGAGATGTTGCGATATTTCGCGGGTGTCAGGCCGGTAAAGTGGTTGAAACGGGTGGTCAGGTGGGCCTGACTGGAAAAACCGGTCGCCAGTGCGATTTCCGCAACTGACGTGTCATCATCACGCAACATATGCATGGCCCGTTCGATGCGACGACGTAAAACGAATTTATGCGGGGCTTCGCCCACGGTTTTACGGAACATCCGGGCGAAGTGATAAGCCGACAGATCAGCGACTTCTGCCAGTTCTTCGATGGTCAGTGGCTGATCCAGATTGGCGTCGACAAAATCAAAAACACGTCGCTTGATCACAGGTGACAACCCACCCCGAACCTTGAAACCAAGATCCCGGCGCGTGGAATAGCTGCGCAGCATATGGCCCATCAACAGCTGACCGGCATTGGACATCGCCATGCGATCAGCCGGAACATTCCAATCCAGCGGCAGCATCGCCTGACGCACCGTCTGTTCGATCAATGGATCAAGAAAGAATGTTTTTTCGGGGACTTCAACCGCGTTGGGTTCGATATCAAAGGCCTCGACAACCGCCCGTTCCCAGGCAGCATGCGGGATATAAAGATGAAACAGCTCCACCTCGCCATGCACGACCCAGTCCGATGTCAGATAAGCCGGCATCAGGCAACATCGTCCGGGGCCACCACCACTCATGGGGTCCGCACCGATTTTGCGCTGAATACCCGTGCCACCGTTGACATAAAGACTGATCGTGTGGTGGTCAGGATCGGTATAGCGGGTCAAAACATCAGCGTTGCGTCGCCAATGGGCAACCGAAATGCTGTCGCCAAAGTCACCCGCGCGCAACAGGTTTGCGTCGCCAATCAACTGATTGAAGACTTCAAACTTCTGATAGCGCCCGTTGGGCTGAAAGGCAGTTTCGGTTTCCGACATAACCTGTTCCTAGGAGGATCCGTGTCCATCATCGCATCACAATGACGATTTGCAAAGCAACGTGGATGCAAGGCTGCCCTGTTTTGCGCAAGAATGTGAAAATCCCGATGACTGGCCAAACACTTATCGTCCGAAGTGCCGCAACCAGATTTGTGTCCGATCATCATCCCGCGCCTCATAGGCAGCAAGCGCCTGGTTGAGATCGTCGAACTCGGGCGCGTCCACGCCTTCTGCAAGGGTCGTCAGGCGCATTGTGTACCATGCGGTGATGCCGCCCACCGGCGCGCTTTCAAACCGGGGAAAGACCGGGTCATGCGGATCGCCGTTTTGCCAGATCGCCGGCAGGGCAGGTTCGATCACCAGTGCGCGGGCAAGTCCGATGACATCAACTACACCGCTTTCAACTGCGGCCTCTGCCTGCGTGCGGGTTTTAAAGCCGCCGGTCAGCATCAGTGGTTTGGATGTGACCTTTCGGGCGCGTTTGGCGAAATCCAGAAAATACGGGCCGGCACCTGCCCCGTCAGAGGCCGCCTTTGCACCGGGGAAGTACGTCCCACCGCTGATATCGATCAGATCAATTGTGCTTTGATCAAGGGCCTTGATGACAGCAAGTGCGTCATCTTCGCTTAAACCACCTTCGAGCTGATCGGTGGCATTCAGTTTGATGGCAACAACAAAACCGTCCCCGACGGTAGCACGAACAGCATCGACCGTTTCAAGCAGCAAACGCATGCGATTGGCAATCGAGCCGCCATAGCCGTCGCTGCGCTTGTTAAACAAAGGGGACAGAAACTGACTAAGCAAGAAGCCGTGGGCAGCGTGAATTTGTACCCCACCAAATCCGGCTTGCCGTGCAAGTTTGGCCGTCTTTGCAAACCGGGCAGGAATGTCACGAAGTTCATCAAGTGTGAGGGCCTCACATGACAAACCGGGCAGATCAAGTGCACTGGGCCCCTTGGGCGTGCTGGTCGGACCATAGGAAAGCGCCCCGGCATGCCCCAGTTGCAGCCACAGACTGCTGCCATTTACCGATCCCTGTTGGACAAGGGTGCGAAACCGGTCAAGGTCGCTAGCAGCATCAAGCACAAGATTACCGGGCTTCTCGGCGTATCGTGGCTGCCCCTGAACTTCACCGATGATCGAAACGCCGACACCACCATCAGCCCAACGTCGGTAAAGCCGGTTCTGGGCTGTGGTCGGGTGGCCGGTGCCATCCCCAAGCGAGTCCGACATCGCAGATTTTGCAATCCGGTTCTTGAGGATGACACCACTTGGCAGTTCAAGCGGCCTGAACAACGCACTTTCCATGGTCATTGACCTTCCTAAGGCTTTTGAAAATCAGGGGATTTCAAACCGAAACGCTTAGTGCCGCCTGCCGGACGGAGTTGGCCAATTTGTGACCAGCGCCGAAAGCACATCGCCAGCTTCGGCAAAACCGTCGGAGCGGCCATGCTTGATTTCATGCAATTCAGCCGCCGTCAGACGGGAAAGGTCATTTGATACAAACACACCGTGCGCGAAAGTCGTTGCAGTTGCCTTCTGTGCTGCGCGTTCTTGCCGCCAGGCTTCGATGGCAGCACGCAAGTGTCCGGTAAGACCCAAAGGGGCATATTCAATAGAGTTGATCGCTTTCATGATGAGAATCTCCAATCGTTGTTGTTTTGAGATTGAGGATTTCTCATTGATTAATCAAACGAGAAGATTTAACATTATCTATTAGAAAAACTCATAAAATGAATTTCCCGGAATATTGGGAAATATACCCATCGCGTTCCCTTACCCGAGAGGCTGGCCATGAATTCCCCGACAAGCGCTGTGCATAATCTTGATCTGGATCTTGCCCGCACTTTCGTTGCGATCTGCGAGACCGGGAATTTTTCGCGCGCCGCCGAAAAGGTCCATCGCAGCGCATCCGCGATCAGCCTTCAGGTCAAAAAGCTTGAAACCATGATCGGACGTGAATTGTTCAAGCGCGAAACGCGCAAGGTCACCATGACCGAGGACGGTGAAGTTCTTCTGAGCTATGCGCGCCGGTTGCTGAAACTCAATGACGAGGCCATGTCGCATTTCCATGCCCCGGAATTTGCCGGCACGGTAAGGCTTGGTGTCCCCAATGACACTGGCGTCGTCGTCATTCCTGAAATCCTCAAACGTTTCGCGCAAACCCACCCGCATGTTGATATCGACGTCAATCTTGGCCCGACCCGGGTGTTGCGCCAGCAGATTGATAAAGGGAACCTGGATATCGCGGTCTTCAGCTTTGATGCAGAACTTGACCGCCAACCGCCTATTCATACTGAACCGCTGGTCTGGCTGGGCGCGCGCCATGGAACCGCAGTGGACAAACGCCCCCTGCCCGTCTCGATGGCGGAACCGGGATGTTATTGGCGGACCATGGCGCTTAAGGCGCTTGATGATGCGGGGATGAATTATCGCATCGCCTATACCAGTGAATTCTGTCAGGCCCAGATTGCCGCGGTACGTGCCGATCTGGCGATTGCCCCTCTGCCGATAAGCGTGATTTCAGATGATCTGGTACATCTGGGACCGGCACAAGGCCTGCCTGAAATCGGTGAATACCGCATGACGCTTGCCAAACGCGATGGTCATGGTGCGGTCGAAGACGCACTTGCCGAACATGTCATTGCCGGTTTCCGCAAGAGTTCGGAACGTGGCATGCGGGTATTTGCCTGATCGCCCGCCAAGGCGTGCATCTTCCCAATCAAGACACATGCATATCCTCTGATTTGCATTGCTTCTAAGGATTCGGTTTATCTGGTCACTGGGCGATGAAAACCAGCAACAAAACGAACAACAAAAGCTGAAAAAACCACCAGTCCACACAATCCAAAATACCCACTTTCCGCCCCGATACTGGGCTTGAAAGCACTGGAATTCCGCGCTTAACGGCAAGAATTCGGTGTAGAATCCAAAACCTGCAGTTAAGAAACTGGAAACGTCTTGGGTTTTCTGTATACTGCCCGACGAATATAAAGGCCCAATAAAACAGGGAAGGCTACACTATGGGAAAACTCTCTACCCTCCTCTTTTCGGCAGCACTTTCGACGGCAGTCGTCGCCGGTGCCGCTGCACAGGAACCGGTAAAGATCGGCATGCTGCAAGGCTTCACCGGCCCGACGGAATCTCTCGTCAAGCCGATGGCAATGGGTGGCGAACTGGCCATTCAGGAAGTCTCCGACAGCGGCCTGCTGCTTGGCGGTCGTGAAGTCGTTTCGGTACGCGGTGATAGCACCTGTATCGACGCGGCAGCAGCTACGGCTGCGGCTGATCGTCTGGTGACGTCTGATGGCGTCGACGGCATCAATGGCGCAACCTGCTCGGGTGCGACCACAGCCATCCTGAACAACGTTGTCCGTGCAAACGGCGTCGTCATGATTTCGCCGTCTGCTACCTCGCCGGCACTGAGCGAGATCGAGGATGACGGCTACTTCTTCCGTACCGCTCCTTCGGATGCGCGTCAGGGCCAGATCATCGCAGATATCCTTGATCGCCGCGGCATCAAATCGGCTGCACTGACCTATACCAACAACGACTATGGTAAAGGCCTCGCAGACGCCATTCAGGCTGCTTACGAAGCAAAAGGCGGCAAAATCACTGCCGTTGCAGCCCATGAAGATGGCAAAGCCGACTACTCTGCCGAAATCGGCACCCTGGCATCTGCCGGTGGTGAAGTTCTGATCGTTGCTGGTTACCTTGACCAGGGCGGTAAAGGCATCATCCAGGCATCGCTTGATACCGGTGCGTTCGAAACCTTCGTTCTTCCGGACGGCATGGTTGGTGAAGCGCTGACCGACAACTTCGGCGATGCGCTTGACGGCTCGATCGGCACCAACCCGGGTACCGATAGCCCGGGCGCTTCGATGCTGGCCGATCTGGCTTCGGGCAAAGGCTTCAAAGGTGACGATCCTTACGTCCCGGAAGCTTATGACGCATCTGCTCTGCTGCTGCTTGCAATGCAGTCTGCAGGCTCGACCGACAGCTCGGTCTACAAAGACCACATCACCAAAGTTGCCAATGCACCGGGTGAAAAAATCTATCCGGGCGAACTGGCCAAAGGTCTGCAGATCCTCGCAGACGGTGGTGAGATAGACTATGTCGGTGGCACCGCGCTCGAGCTGATCGAGCCGGGCGAGTCCGCTGGTAGCTTCCGTGAAACGGAAATCAAAGGCGGCAAGTGGGAAACGGAGATGTACCACTAAGCCGATCATCCTTTGATCGCTAACGACGCTGGAACTGTCAGAGACTACGGTCTCTGGCAGTTCCTCTATTACCGGACCCTTATTGCGGCGCGACGCCAGGGAATCCGGTACTGATAGAATGACAAGGGTCAAAAAATCCCAATGATACGGGTCGAAAACATCGCCAAGAATTTCGGCGGCATCCAGGCGGTCGATGGCGTATCGCTATCGATCGAAACAGGCTCCATAACCGGCCTGATCGGGCCGAACGGGGCTGGGAAAACAACGCTTTTCAACATTATTGCGGGCGTCTTTCCGCCGTCTTCGGGGAAAATTTTCCTTGATGGCGAAGACGTTACCGAGCTGGAACCCCACCAACTGTTCCACAAGGGCCTGCTGCGTACGTTCCAGATTGCGCACGAATTCTCGACACTGAGCGTGCTGGACAATCTGATGGTGGTTCCCGGCGAACAACCGGGTGAACAACTGCGCCATAGCTGGTTTAACTATTCACGCGTCAAAGAAATCGAAGCCAAAAACTACGAGCGCGCGCTCGAAGTGATTGATTTCCTTGAGATCGACCATATCAAGCATGAACTGGCCGGTAACCTTTCAGGCGGTCAGAAAAAGCTGCTTGAACTGGGCCGCACCATGATGGTCGAACCGAAAATCGTCTTTCTTGACGAAGTCGGCGCTGGCGTGAACCGTACGCTGCTGAACACCATTGCCACCTCGATCAAGCGCCTCAATGAGGAACGCGGATATACCTTCTGCCTGATCGAGCATGACATGGACTTCATAGCGCGCCTGTGCGACCCCGTCATCGTCATGGCCGAGGGCAAGCTCCTGACGCAAGGGACGATTGAAGAGGTCAAGAACAACGAGGAGGTCATCGAGGCCTATCTCGGAACGGGTCGCAAGCATGAACGGAAGGCGCAGTCATGAGTTTCTTAAGCGCAACCGGTATGACCGGCGGCTATGGCGGGACGGATATCCTGCATGACTGTACGATCACCGTTGAAAAGGGTGAAGTCGCAGTCGTTGTCGGCCCGAACGGTGCCGGTAAATCAACAGCCATGAAGGCGGTTTTTGGCATGCTGAACCTGCGTGAAGGTTCAGTTGTTCTTGATGGCAAGGACATCACCAGTCTTGCCCCGCAGGATCGCGTGCCACAGGGCATGGGGTTCGTGCCGCAGAACCGCAACGTTTTCGTTTCGATGACGGTGGAAGAAAATCTCGATATGGGGGCCTTCATCCGCGACGATGACGGGATCGAGGAAACCAAGCAGCAGATTTTCGATCTGTTTCCAATTCTTGGGGAAAAACGCAACCAGCCCGCAGGCGAGCTTTCCGGCGGCCAGCGTCAGCAGGTTGCCGTTGGCAGGGCATTGATGACGCGGCCAAAGCTCCTGATGCTTGACGAGCCAACAGCTGGTGTCTCGCCAATCGTGATGGATGAACTGTTCGACAAAATTCTGGAAGTCGCCAAAACCGGCGTTGCCATCCTGATGGTTGAACAGAATGCCCGTCAGGCACTGGAAATCGCCGATCACGGTTTCGTTTTGGTACAGGGACGCAACCGGTTCACCGATACGGGCGAAGCCCTTCTCGCCAACGAAGAAGTCCGCCGGTCCTTCCTGGGCGGATAAATGGGGTATTGAATGGAAATCCTTAACGCACTTGCGCTGTTTGCCAATTTCGTGGTCGTTCCGGCGACCGCCTATGGCGCACAGCTCGCCCTCGGGGCGCTTGGCGTCACACTTATTTTCGGCATCCTACGGTTTGCCAACTTCGCACATGGCGAGTTGATGTCGTTTGGCACCATGATCACCATCCTGGTCACCTGGTTCCTGCAGAATATGGGCGTTTCTATCGCCCCGTTTCCGACCGCCCTTCTGGCATTGCCGATTGGTGTTCTGGCAGCCATCAGCATGGCACTTGTCACGGACCGGATGGTCTTCCGGTTCTATCGCAAGCAACGCTCCAACCCGATTGTGTTTGCCATCGTGTCGGTCGGCGTCATGTTCCTGATCGCAGGCATCATCCGTATCGTCATCGGCCCGGCCGATCAGAGCTTTGCGGATGGTCAGCGTTTCATCATCGGCGCCTTTGACAGCCGCCGGGCCCTTGGCCTTGATGAAGGCATCGCAATCAAGCAAAGCCAGCTGATCACGGTTGTTGTCACGGCTGTCGTTGTCGCCTGGCTGTTCTGGTTCTTGCAGAAAACCCGTTCGGGCAAGGCCATGCGCGCCTATTCCGATGATGAAGATCTGGCACTGCTTTCGGGGATCAACCCGGAACGCGTTGTCATGATCTGCTGGGTCATTGCTGCTGCACTGGCAGCGATTGCCGGGACGCTTTACGGCCTTGATAAGACTTACAAGCCGTTCATCTTCTTGCAGATCCTGCTGCCGATCTTTGCGGCCACCATTCTGGGCGGCATCGGCCAACCGGTTGGTGCGATCCTTGGCGCGTTTATTGTTGCCTTCTCCGAGGTGACGGTAACCTACGCCTTCAAGAAGTTCCTCGCCTATCTCGGCCCTACGGATTGGGCGCCAGAAGGCCTCGTGCAACTGCTGTCTACTGACTACAAGTTCGCGGTCTCCTTCATCATTCTGGTCGCGGTTCTCTTGATCCGACCAACCGGTATTATTCGTGGGAAAGTGATATGACGAAGAGAGTTGCGCTCCTATATGGCCTTATGTGCCTGGTGTTGATCGCGATCGGCTTTCTTCAAAGCTGGAATGTCGCCTTTGGCATCTTCAATCTTTGTGTGATCTCGGCGGTGATGGCGCTTGGCGTCAACATGCAGTGGGGTTATGCCGGCCTTTTCAATGTCGGTGTGATGGGCTTTACCGCGCTGGGTGGTTTGACGGCCGTTCTGGTGTCGATGCCGCCGGTTGGTGAAGCATGGTCGGTGGCTGGCGGGGATATTGCCCTGTCGGTACTCAGCCTTGTGGCGACCATCGTGGCGGTCATATACGCCCGCCGTGTCGTCCCGCCTGCGCTTAAGCTTCCGGTGACGATCATCCTGTTGCTGGCAGGGTATTTCCTGATTGGTGTGTTCTTTGGTCCGGCGACCGATGCGATTGAAAGCATTGACCCGGCCCTTAGTGGTTACCTTGGCGGTGCGGGCTTGCCCGTCCTTGTGGCCTGGCCGATTGCCGGTCTGGTGGCAGCGGGTGCTGGCTGGCTGATCGGGCGTATCGCGCTTGGCCTGCGTGCCGATTATCTGGCGATTGCCACCCTTGGTATTTCCGAGATCATCATTGCGATCATCAAGTACGAAGAATGGCTGTCACGTGGCGTTAAGAACGTCACCGGCATTCCGCGCCCGGTGCCCTATGAGGTCGACCTGATCGAAAGCGAATGGTTCATCAGCCTGGCCAACTTCTTTGGCGCCAACGAGGTTTCCGATGCCGCCGGTCTGTTCGTCAAACTGTGCTATGCAGTGCTGTTTGTCGTCGTTCTGGCGATCATCATGTGGTTCGCAGAACGTGCGTTGAAGTCCCCGTGGGGCCGTATGATGCGCGCGATCCGTGACAACCGTGATGCGGCAGCCGCGATGGGCAAGGACGTCAAACGTCGTCACTTGCAGACCTTTGTTCTGGGGTGTGCGGTGTGCGGTATCGCCGGTGCGATGCTGACCACGCTTGACGGTCAGCTGACGCCGACCAGTTACATCCCGCTGCGCTACACCTTCCTGATCTGGGTGATGGTGATTTTGGGTGGATCGGGCAACAACTGGGGCTCGATCCTCGGTGGGTTCATCATCTGGTTCCTGTGGGTCGAAGCAGAGCCGTTTGGCAACTGGTTCATGACCACGATCACTGCACCGCTTGGTGAACAGTCGGAACTCGCACAGCATCTTGTCGCCGGTGCGGCCTATATGCGCTATCTGATGATGGGTGCGATCCTGCTGGTTGTAATGCGCTTTGCGCCAAAGGGGCTCATCCCCGAAGCCACCAACAGATCAACAGCAATGACACGGTCTTCCTGACCGAACATCCAAAAACGGGGCGGATACATTGCAGTATCCGCCCCGTTTCTTTATCTGCGTCGTGCACGTGCACCTTCCCCAAGAATCTGAAAAACAGCGCAAGAACGTGAAAGCCACACCAAGTTAATTATGGCCTATTGGCAGGTAACGGATATACCCCACATATCCGAAGATCCCTGATTGGTCCCCGCGCGCCACCAAGCTGCGAGACCATTGTGCCTTACCCCTCGTGCCACCCGTGTTTTTGCACGTGCTGTTTTGAAAGCCCCGATGATGACAGCCCTTTTATTCGTGATCGTCACCGCCTGCTGGGGATTTACCTGGTATGCGATCAAACTTCAGATCGGCCCCATCCCGGTTGAAATTTCGATCTTCTATCGCTTTGCGCTGGCGGCTGCGGTTCTGTGCGGTTTCCTGCTGCTGACCCGCAAATGGCGAACAGTGCCGTGGCAAGCGCACCCGTGGATCGTGCTTCTGGGTTGCGGGTTGTTTGGCATCAACTTTATCCTGATGTATTCGGCAACCGGCTATATCGCGAGCGGCATTGTCGCAGTCATCTTCACCACCTCGACCATCTTTAACGCGCTGGGCAACTGGGCCTTTTATGGTAACCGCCCCGGTTTGCGCTTTGTGTTTGGCGCGGCGTTTGGGCTTGGCGGCATTGCGTGTCTGTTTGCCAATCAGATTTATGCCCTGTCGCACAATGCCAATGCGATCACCGGCATGCTGTTCGCACTTGGCGGCACGGCGGTGTTTAGCTGCGGCAACATGGTATCGGTCAAACTCAACCGCATGGGCATTCCCAACCGCGACGCTGTCGCGCGTGGCATGATCTATGGCACAGTCTTGTTGTTCATCTTTGCCATGCTGCGCGGCCAGACCCCGGTAATGCCGACAGAGCCGCTTTATATCGGTGGATTGCTTTATCTCGCCATTCCGGGTTCGGTCGTGGCGTTTATCGCCTATCTGGCGCTGGTCAACCGGGTTGGTGCGGGCCGTGCGGCCTATGTCACCGTACTGTTCCCGGTTGTCGCGCTGACAGTCTCGACCTTCCTTGAAGGCTATGTGTGGACACCGATCGGCGCGACCGGGCTTGCGATGGTGTTGCTCGGCAATATCACGATCTTTGCCAAGCTTCCGAAATTCATTGGTGTGCGGAATAAAACCCTTGTCGTGGAAGAGCGGATATAATTGTCTGATGATTAAAAACGGGACCAATAGGTCCCGTTTCTTTTATCCCACGTCCATGTCCGAAACTGGCGAGCAGCATCGGGCTGATCCGCATAGTCTGCGTTGGTCATCAACATACCGACGGAGCCCGCGATGTTGCCCCACGAAAACGCCACCCGCCTGCTATCGCTTGAAAACGAAATCGCTTCACATCGAACCTGTCGCGGTACTGATACCCGCAAAAACGCTCCTGCTGCACGCGGCCCCCATCCCACCCCGTCCGCGCCAATCATGGATCGCATCAGCTGGTTGATGCTGATCACCCTCTCTATCCTGTGGGGCGGATCGTTTTTCTTTACCGAAATTGCGCTTGTCGATCTGCCTCCGCTGACCCTTGTGCTTTGCCGGGTTTTGATCGCGGCGATGGTCCTGTGGTGGGTGGTGTTGCTGCGTAATATTGCGATCCCGCGCGATCCGAAATTCTGGGCGGCGGTTGCGGTGATGGGCGCACTGAACAACCTTGTGCCATTCTGCCTGATTGTCTGGAGCCAGACCCATATCACCAGCAGCCTTGCCGCCATCCTTAACGCCACCACCCCGCTTTTCACCCTGCTGATTGCCCATGTTGCGACGGATACGGAAAAGCTCAGCCTGCGAAAAGTCATCGGTGTTCTGATCGGATTTGGCGGCGTGATCGTGATTTTCGGTGTTCCGACATCAAGCACGATTGGCCTGCTTGCGCCGGCAGCGGTCTTGCTTGCCGCCTTCAGCTATGGCTGTGCCGGTGTGTTTGGCCGACGTTTTGGCACGACCCCGCCGATCCTGACCGCAGCCGGCATGACCAGCGCATCCAGCCTGATGCTCCTGCCCCTGTCGTTCCTGATTGATCAGCCATGGCATCTGCCGGTTCCCGGCACAAGCACCATCCTTGCCGTGCTGGGCTTTGCAACGCTCAGCACCGCACTGGCCTATATCCTGTATTTCGCGATCCTCAAGCGTGCCGGAGCATCGAACCTGCTGCTTGTCACCTTCCTGATCCCGGTCAGCGCGATTTTGCTGGGGGTCGGGTTTCTGGGTGAAATACTGATGATGCAGCACATCATCGGCATGGTCGTGATTGGTGCAGGACTGGCGGTCATTGATGGGCGTCTTCTGCGTCGCACGAAACAAAAGCCCTGATCATCCAACCAACGGAAACGGCCGGGAGGTTCCGGAATATTTCGGGAGCTTCCGGCCTTTCCGTTGGGAATTGATTGGCAAGGATGGATCAGCGTTACAATGATTACCTGACCATTGCAGCCGTCACCAGTTGCCGCGCCGCAACAGCAGCGGCATCGGCATAATCCGCATCACGATGCATGAGCAGGATGGCAAATGTTCCTTCCATCAGCACAACGATATGGCGTGCAATGTCCGCCGGGTTGTCGATACCGGCCTCTGTGAATTTTACGGTCAGCCAGGCTTCGAACTTCTTTTTGTGACGTGCACCAACCAGCACGGCGGGATGGCCTGGCATATTGGCAAGTTCTGCCACCGTCCGCTGAAAACCACAGCCCTTCCATTTCGGATGACGTGCCCCTTTCCCGACCCCGGTGAAAATCGCCGCGACCTTGTCGGCAACAGTTCCATCGCAGGCATCAAACCATTGCGCAAAAATTTCCAGATTTGGTTGATCGCGAGATTCCAGATAGCTCGCGACCAGATTGTCCTTGCTTGGAAAGTGGTAATAGAGCGTCTTCTTGGTAATCCCGGCTTTCTCGGCGATGGCATCGACGCTCGTTGCCCTGATTCCCTCGTTATAAAACAAGGTGTTGGCAGCAGTAAGAATGCGGTCGCGGGTTGATGGGCCTTGCCGTTTCATAGGTATACTAACCAGTGAGTGTAAAAGATATTCTATCACTGCTACCAATCCTCGATCTTGTCAATATTCGAGGAAGCCATGACCGATTGCATCAAAATGGACGTCACCGAAAGAATCGCCCTTCTGACACTCAACAGACCTGAAAAGCTCAATGCGCTAAACTACGAAACCAACGACCGGATGATCGAATTGCTTGATTTGATCGAGGATGATCAATCCATCCATGCGGTCATTCTGACGGGGGCCGGGGATCGGGCCTTTTCGGCTGGTGGCGATATTCCTGAATTCGCAAAATCAGTGCGCAAAGGTGCGGACGTCGCGATCAAGGAATTCGTTCGCCGCGGCCAAGGCATGACCGCACGACTGGAATCCTTTTCCAAGCCCATCGTGGCTGCTGTAAACGGGATTGCCTTTGGCGGCGGCTGCGAAATCACCGAGGCGGTGCATCTGGCGATTGCCAGTGACCGGGCGATCTTTGCAAAACCCGAAATCAATATCGGCATTCCGCCGACGTTTGGCGGCACGCAGCGGCTACCAAGGTTGGCCGGGCGCAAACGCGCGCTGGAGTTGTTGCTGACAGGCGACACCTTCTCCCCCGCCAGAGCTTACGAGCTGGGGCTTGTGAACAAGGTCGTCCCGCACGAAGACCTGCTGCGCGAAGCCTATGGGTTGGTCAACCGCATCCTGCGCCATTCCCCGCTGGCAGCGGCACGGATCATCACAGCCGTCACGCGCGGTATCAATTTGAGCATTGCCGAAGGATTGCAGGTTGAGTCCGAACAATTCGCCCGGATGGTCACCACCGATGACATTCATGAAGGTTTGAATGCGTGGATAGAGCGCAGAACACCGTATTACACCGCAACCTGATCCAGACGAAGGAGGGATGGTAAAAACCGTCCCTCCGAACTGCCTTTGATCCTCAATCCTTAAGCGCTCGCTCATACACCACCCAGTTTGAGGCGTTGCCGACCCGATCATAAAGCCGCCGTGCTGTCGCGTTGTCGTCCGCCGTGATCCAGGCCAGCTTGAACCAACCGCGTGCCCGCGCGATATCTTCAAGCGACGTCATCAGGGCTTCGGCCACGCCCTGACGCCGGGCGGCAGGTGCGACGTAAAGATCATCAAGTTGCCCAAACCAGGCACCGGTCAAGGTTTCCGGCACAGCGCGATATTGCGCAAATCCGACAACCTGATCGTCCTTCAGCGCCAACAGGCATTCCATTGGCCCTTCGGGATCCGTGATCCAGCCCCAGCTTGCTTCAAGTGCTGCGTCAGACGGGGCACAGCCATAAAATGCCATATATGCCTGAAACAGATCGGCCCAAGCATCCCGGTCAATTGGGCTGGCCGGGCGAATGTCGATTGCGGCGGCCATCAGTCTGCGAACTCCCAACCGATATGATAAAGGTTCGTTCCCTTTGCCTTGGCAACATACATCGCCTGATCAGCGATATGGATCAGGGTATCAAGGGTTCGGGCATGTTCCGGGTAAATCGCGATACCAAGGCTGGCCCCCACCCGATAGGTGCCCTCACCCTCTTCTATCGGGGGCGATAGCGCCCCAAGGATCTTCTCGGCGATGGCATGCACTTCGGCGTCACTTTCCAAATCCTCAAGAATTATCGTGAATTCATCGCCGCCAATGCGGGCCACGGTATCAGATGCGCGGATCGCATTGATCAAACGCTGTCCGGTATTGATCAGAATGCGGTCGCCCGCAATGTGGCCGAGCTCATCATTGATCTGCTTGAAACCGTCCAGATCGATAAACACAACAGCGGCCTGCGTCTTATGGCGTTTGGCGCGATCAATCGCCGTTCTCAGCCGATCCTCAAAGAGGAACCGGTTGGGCAAGCGGGTCAAAGGATCATGGAAGGCAAGGTCACGGATTTGATCGGTTTCCGCGCGTTCTTCGGTAATGTCGCGCACAACACCCATCATTTTGACGACTTTACCGGCCTCATTCTTGGTCACGTTGCCGGTTTCGCGCAGCCACCTGATGGTGCCATCAGGCCAGATAACGCGGTATTCCTCGTCATGGTTTTCGCCGGTTTCAATGCAGCGGATTTCACCTGCACGCACGTGCTCCTTGTCATCGGGATGCACAGCATCACAGAACAGGGAATAGGTCGGTGTTACCTCGCCCGGTTTATAGCCAAACATGCCATAAATCGCGTCCGACCAATAAAGCTCGTCCGTATCAATGCGCCAGTCCCAGGTCCCGATGCGGGCAAAATACTGGCTTTGCTTGAAGCGTTGTTCTTCCTCGGTCGCGCCCGGCCGGATACGCGAAAGATCGCGCACGATCAGCACGGTCTCACTTCGATCCTTCAGCGCCAAAAGCGTCACCGTAACCGGAAAAATCGAACCATCCGTGCGAACGGCGTCAGCCCGGTATTCGATTTGCGGCAGTGCGTCACCACTATCGGGAAAGCCCGTTAGCAGATCGGCGAGTTTCAGCCCCACAACCTCCCGGCCAAACATCGCTTTGGCGGTCGCGTTGAGACGCTGCACAGAACCATCCGCACCAAGCGTCACGATGCCGTCGGAAATCATCGCCATCACGGCATCAGACAGCTCCTGGCGCGCACTTTCCCGCCTGCGCAAACGGGCGGCATAGGCCAACGCAGCAACGGCAACAACGACAAGGCACAGGGAAATGGACAAATAGACGGCGTCGGGCATTGGTGGGTGCAGGCTTCCCAAACTGAGTATCGTTCAGAGTATAACTATACATTGGTAGGGTGGAAAGCCAGCACAACAATGAAGCCTGATCTCTGGCGCGAAAAAAACACCGGACAAGCTGCAACCGTTGCTGCCTGGCCCGGCGTCAGGTGGCATCACCGCCTGTTTGGGTTTGTTCATCCTTGTTTTCAATGTCGCTTCTGTCGTCCTGATCCATGCGATCAAGAACGAGACAGGCCACCAGATCACCGCTCACATTAAGCACGGTTCTGCTCATATCAAGAAGCCGGTCCACGCCCATGATCAATGCGATTCCGGATGCCGGAACACCGATGGACACCAGAATGGTCGACAGGATCACGATCCCCACCCCCGGTGTTGCCGGGGAACCGATAGACGCCCCAACCGACGTCAGGACGATCAGAACCAAACCGGCCGCGCCGATTTCAACGCCAAAAACCTGGGCAATGAAAATGGCGGCAACCCCCTGATAAAGGGCCGTACCATTCATATTGATTGTCGCGCCAAGCGGGATGACAAACTGGCTGATGTTTTTTCGCACCCTTAGCGGCCCCTCCGCCGTCCTGATCGAAAGGGGCATCACGGCGGCCGAGCTGGACGTCGAGAATGCCAGTAACATCACATCCTTTGCCGCATGCAGAAACGTCTTGGGCGACACACCGGCATATATCCTTGCAACCGCCAGCAAAATGCCAAGCATCAAACACAAGCCAACCAGAACCGTCGCGACATAGACCAGCATGCCCAGCAATGCCTGTGGCCCGGTATCGGCGGTCAATCGTGCCATAAGCCCGAATACGGCAAAGGGTGCCAACCACATGGCCCATTTCACAATGGTCAGGCAGACTTCCTGCAAACTTGCCAGCAAATCAAGGACGGGGCGCGCCTTATCCCGCTGCATGACAACAAGGGCAACACCAAAAATACTGGCAAAGATCACCACCTGAAGCATGTTGCTTTCAACCATTGAAGACAACGGGTTTGACGGCAAAAGCGTCAGAACATGGTCGGGCAAATCAAGGATACCCGCCCCACCACCTTCTGCAACATCACCGGGCGCATCAATCGCACCGGCAAGGCCCAGATTGCTCGCATCAACATAGTCGCCGGGACGGACAAACAGCGCCAGTGCAACCCCGATCGTGACCGAGACAGCAGTGGTCAGAACGAAAAACAGCGTCGCACGCACGCCAAGCCGTCGCAGCTGGTCAATATCATCGGATGAACATAACCCGCGGATGATCGAGGAAAATACAAGCGGGATGACAATCATCTGGATGAGTGCGAGGAAAAGATGCCCCGGAAAGGCCAGCCAGTTGCCAACGACCGCCGACGTTTCCTTGGACAATAAGCCGGTGGTCGGCCCCAGCAGAAGACCGGTGCACACCCCGGCCACCATCCCGACCAGCACCTGAAGCCAAAGCCGCCCGTGGACCAATGACTGTAGCGAATAGGCAAACGGCAGCAATGACCGACGCCGTAAACGGTCCCCTCCGGCTGTCATCATCCATCTCCGGTTCAAAACATAAACTTCGGCGCCAGCTTACCTTATCGGCAAAGACCCGGTCCAGTTGGTCAAAGTGGTCATCCGGAAAAACCGAGGTGACGTTAATTAGATGATCGGATTACGCGGCTTCAGAGGGCGGGAGTTGTAAAAATCGGCTTTTAGGCTGTTTTTGTCCTTGGGCCGGATCCGGCGGAGACCGAAAACGGGGACTGCCCCCTTTTTCGACTGGAGAAAAAACACGAGTTAGTTTTGGTCTGTAACTTTCGTTTCGACAACAGTACGTTCGCACAAATTTTCAAAACTGCATCATAGCGATTTCAGCTCTCTAGTCTTCGGTAATTTCTTCTCGCTGATCCTGCTCTAAAGTAGAAATACCAACATACATTGCACCAGAGAACTTCTTCTCTCCATCAATAGAGACAAACACGGCAAAATCCCCCTCCTCCGCAGGAAAATATTCTGTCCTAGTAAATGTACGGAACGCTATCAAAGGCCGTTGCTCACTAACGACTTCCTGAAGTTCGTCTGGCGCATTGATTTCCAATTCATCTACATAAACACTCTCACCCGGAGCATGGATTTCAATCTCAACCTTCGAGTCAGCAGAGGGTTTTTCAAATAACCGCACCCAAAGTCCGATAACGAGTTTAGTTATGTTGGAATCAATACCCTCAAGCATCATATGAGTATGTCCGCCATGAATGACCATCCGACCGTCTTTCAACTGGTCAATGGCTTCCGCGAAGATACAGAACGTGTCAAACTTCATACTTAGGACCCTGAGGACAGAACATATAAATCTTTTTTTCCAGCTTTCACTGAAACCGTTTCGTTTTGTTTCATCTTGGTGGGCTTGGTTACATACCAGTTAGAAGATTTGTATTCTGGCGCATTCTCAGGCCGAATTTCGACATCTACATAACAACCCAGAGCCGTTGCAAAATCGGAGAGCGTCTCTAGTGTCATATTATGAGGAGACTTTAAACGTCTGCTGACAAACGATTTATGTTTCCCGAGCCGATCAGCAAGTAATGTCACCGACACGCCGTCCAAATCAATCGCCTCTTTAAAGGCATGGACGAGTTTGTCCTGGACATCGTGCAACAAATCCGCCCGAGCCAATTCATACTCACAAATTTTCGGTGGTTCATAGGACATCTTTTGGTAACTCCGAGGTAATACAAGGCGGTGGATCAAGATTTATATTTTTTATAAAATCCATCACTATTTCCTTGTTATCTTTGAAACCCTTAGGATTGAGTTCGGACCGCAATGCACCAGTCACAGCAATAAAAACGTTCTTCTTATAAAAGTATCCAAAAATTCGAACACCCTGTGGCCGGAACGTCCAAACTGGTTGCCGAACATCTAATTTCTTATATTCGTCCGTAAGAACGAAACGTTCGCCTATAATAAAACGTTTTAACAGACTATGTGTGTAAACGCTTGGTGAGACGCGATGTCCTCTTTCTCGAGGCACACTTGGCAAATATTCATCGAACCACACCCTTAGATCCGGACTAATATAAATTGAGCGCTGGCGATGCTCCCGCACTTTCAGTGGGGGCTTGTAGTCGAACAGATCTCCGTTGTCCGTTACATTTGATATTGTTGCCATAAAAGTCAACTACCAATTCGGATATATCATCTATGCCAATTGTTCATGCGCTTCAAATTTGACCAAACATCAATCAGAATCACTTAATAAAACTATAAGCAGCAAAACACCTCAAGAAAAGACACCCATCAAACAAACACTTGTGTTCCGAAATATCGAAATCACCTCACTGTGACGCTTCTCTGGAGGGAATTGCAAAAAAACCAGCCTTTGGGCTGCTTTTTATCCTTGGGCGTTGCCCGGCGGACCGTTGCGCTTCGCGCAACGTCTCTCGAAAGCTGCGTCCCTCGCTTTCTCGCGAACCAGGGGGTTTAAGCCCTCTCCTGCCGCGTGCGAATCAAAGAAGCCCTGAACCGTTGGTTCAGGGCTTCTTTGATTGGTAGCGGAGGAGGGACTTGAACCCCCGACACGCGGATTATGATTCCGCTGCTCTAACCAGCTGAGCTACTCCGCCACAAGCAATTTTGTGGTGCTCCGCGCGGTGCGGAACGAGGCGGTTTTTAAGTCAGGGAGCCGTCCCCGTCAAGCGCCTTTTTGCCGATTTTGTCAAAAAACCTTTCGGTAAAACTTCTGGCAAAACTTCTGGTGAAACTGGCGGGCGAGGAACATCTGCCCTCGCCCGTCCTATTTGGTCATCAGGCGTGATGGATCAGGCAGCGCTTGCCGCCCCGCCGATCAGCTCTTCGCGGGTGATCCAGCCACCGCCAAGGACACGTTCGCCCTGATAGAACACACCCGCCTGCCCCGGTGCGATGCCAAACTGCGCATCGTGCAGTTCAATGCGGGCTTCGCCAGATGCTTCGGGGAAGATGGTGGCTGTGGTCGGCTGCATAGCAGAGCGCAGTTTGACTTCGACCTCAACCCCGTTTTCATCAATCTGATCGCCATCAAGCCAGTTAAGCTCGCGGACATAGACCAGTTTCTTGGCCAAGGCCGCCTTCGGCCCGACAATCACCTGACGTTTTTCCGGCGAGAGTTTGACGACATAAAGCGGTTCTGCCGTGCCACCGATATTAAGCCCACGCCGCTGCCCGACCGTGTAATGGATCAGGCCGCGATGATCGCCCAGCACATTGCCATCAAGGTCAACGATCTCGCCCGGCTCGCCCGCTTCGGGACGGAGGCGTTCGACCAGACGGGCATATTTGCCATCCGGGACAAAGCAAATGTCCTGACTGTCGGGCTTGTCCGCAACTTCCAAACCGTATTTGGCCGCCAACGCACGGGTTTCTGCCTTGCTCATCAAATGACCCAGCGGGAAGCGCAGGAAATCGAGCTGTTCCTGGGTGGTGGTGAACAGGAAATAGCTTTGATCACGGTTGGGATCGGCCGCACGGTGCAGTTCGGCCCGACCATTGGCGCCGAGTTTACGCTGCACATAATGGCCGGTTGCCATGCAATCGGCCCCAAGGTCATAGGACGTTTCAAGCAGATCGCGGAATTTGACGGTCTGATTGCATTTCACGCACGGGATCGGGGTTTCGCCGCGCATGTAGCTATCGGCAAAATCATCAATCACTTCTTCGCGGAAGCGTGATTCGTAATCGAGCACGTAATAGGGAATGTCGATATCCTCGGCCACCTTGCGCGCATCATAAATATCGCGCCCGGCACAACAGGATTTCGCACGGGTCGGGGCATTGGCCCCCATATCATAAAGCTGAAGCGTGATGCCCACCACGTCATAGCCTTCTGATTTCAGAAGGGCTGCAACGGCAGAGCTATCCACCCCGCCCGACATGGCGACAACCACGCGGGTATCTTCCGGGGCTTTATCAAAGCCAAGACTATTCATTTTTCCCACCCATCTGCGGGTCAAGGCCGCAGCGACAAGAAGTTGTACAAAGATCGATCTCAAACGACCAACGGGCAGCGCGTACGCCACCCGTGACGGTTTATTCGGGCTTATATAGGCGATATTGGCCTATTTTGCCAGATCAAGTCCCATCTGCCAGAAATCGGCTTCTAGGCGGCTTGCCATCGTAAAGGTTTCGACCAGCCCTTCGAGGCGGCGATGCCCCCCACGCGTGGCAGAGGTATGTTCAAGCAACTCGATCTCGGCCTTTGCCACGTCCTGAAATTCATCGGACGCGTACATTTCAATCCATGCCCAATATGGATTGCCTTCAAGCACAGTATCAGAACTTGCCATCAGGCGGTTTGCGATTTCGGCATAGCCCACCATACAGGGCATCAGGGCGACCTGAAGGTCCACCACATCGCCTTGATGACCACGATCGAGCACATAGCGGGTATAGGCGACACAGGCGCGGGCCTCGGGCTCAGCGACGATATCAGCCTCGGACAGGCCCCAGCCTTTGCAGAAATCGAGATGCAGGCTCATTTCCATATCAAGGATGGCATGCACGGTGCCGGAGAATGCGCGCATGGCATGCAGGTCTTCGGCCTTATAGACCGCAAGCGCATAGGCGCGCGAAAACTGGATCAGAAACAGGTAATCCTGAATGAGGTAATGCTTGAATGCGGCTTCTGGCAGGGTGCCGTTGCCAAGCTGTTTGACGAAGTCATGCGTGACATAGCTTTGCCATGCTTCGGGGGCGCAGGTGCGCAATTTGCCAAACAGGCTGTTAACCGGGATGATATCGGTGAAGGTGGCGGGTTGACCCATGATGGTGCTTTCCCTTTTTTCTGTTTGCTCAAACAAAAACGGACCAGCCCGCATTTTGCAGGCCGGTCCGGTATTTCGTGATCAGGGTGCAGGCCATCTGGCGCACATCACGCTCATCAAAATCAGTCTTCGCGCTCGTCGATCCAGGCCATCTGGATGGCTTCGAGGATTTTCTCGTTCGATTTCGCGGGATCGTCTTCGAACCCTTCAAGCTCCGTGACCCATTTATGCAGGTCGGTAAAGCGAAGGTTGAGGTTATCCTTGTCAGGATGGGCGTCCTCAAGCTCGATCGCGATGTCCTGAATGTCTGTCCAACGCATATCCGTCTCCTTTGGTGCCGGGGCGGCATGCCGCCCGGTCAGCAGAAGGTGAAACTTACTTGTCGACCATCATGTTGCGGGTCGCGGACGGCAGTTTGACACGCAGACCGTCAAGCTCGTCGCTCATGATGATCTGGCAGCCAAGACGCGAGGTCTCGGTCAGGCCAAAGGCAAGATCAAGCATGTCTTCTTCGTCTTCGGACGGCTCGTCCAGCTTGTCAAACCAGTCATCTTCAAGAATGACGTGGCAGGTCGAGCACGCCAGTGACCCTTCGCAGGCCCCTTCAAGGTCAATGCCGTTCTTGTGGGCGGCTTCCAGAACAGACAGGCCGTCGGCAACTTCGAATTCCTTTTCGGTGCCATCCGGCTCAACAAAAACGATCTTAGGCATTTGTGCCTTTCTCCTCGATAATACTTTTCGTTCGATCTCTGTTAGTGCGCCCCACTTTGCGGTGCGCTTATCCGGCCTGACCTTGGCGGTTGTCGGGGACAATCGCCGCAGTTCGCCGGTTTGTCAATTCCACCGGTGTCGATTAATTCACTTCTTAGTTCACTTCATCGACATTTTGCCCGGCCAAGGCCTGGCGGATCCGGCTATCCATTCGCGCCTCGGCAAACGGGCGCGATGCATTTTCAAGTGCCTCGGCGGCGTCATTGATCGCATCGCGGTCCTCGCCTGCCATGGCTGTTTCAAGGTTGGCAATCGCCTGATTGATATTGGCCTCGTCTTCCTTGGTCAGAAGGGCGCGATCAGCCTCCATCGCGGCATTGACCGCCAGGATGTTGCGGCGCGCCTCAACGCGGGCCTCGGTCAGGACGCGCATTTCCATGTCTTCGCGGGCATGAACCATGCTATCGCGCAGCATGTTCGCCATATCGCTTTCATTGATGCCATAGGTCGGCTTGACCGCGACTTCCTGTTCGGTGCCGGTGGTTTCTTCGCGTGCCGAAACAGTCAAAAGGCCATCGGCATCGACGTTGAACTGCACGCGAATGCGCGCAGCCCCGGCGGCCATCGACGGAATCCCGGTCAGGGCAAAGCGCGCCAGTGAACGGCATTGATCAACCATTTCACGTTCGCCCTGCACCACATGGATCATCATGGCCGACTGGCCATCCTGATAGGTGGTGAATTCCTGTGCCTTTGACACAGGGATCGGGGTGTTGCGGTCAATGACCTTTTCAACAATCCCGCCCATGGTTTCAAGGCCGAGCGACAGCGGGGTCACATCCAGAAGAAGGTTGTCAGAACCGCCTGTCAGCGCCTCTGCCTGAAGGGCCGCGCCAAGGGCAACAACTTCATCCGGGTCGATGTCAGAAAGCGGTTCCTGTTCAAACAGATCGGCCACCGCCTTGCGCACGGCAGGCACGCGCGTGGAGCCGCCCACCAGCACCACACCCTTGACGTCCTCAGCCAGGACATCGGCGTCATCAAGAACCTGTTCGGTGATGGTCGCTGTACGCGCGACCAGCTTGGCGATCATCGCATCGAACTGATCGCGGGTAATACTGTGTTTGGTTTCCGTGCCGTTCAGCGCCACGGTAACGTCGACACTGTCCTGATCGGTCAGGCTTTCCTTGACCGTGCGCGCGGCCTTCAGCAGGCGTTTGGCGTCCGACGCATCAAGGTCATCGGTTGCCCCGCCATCCTTGCGCGCGGCCAGAAGATGTTCGGCAATGGCGTGATCGAAATCATCGCCGCCAAGGGCCGCATCACCACCGGTGGCTTTTACCTGGAAGACGCCCTTTTGCATTTTAAGCAGCGAAATATCGAAGGTGCCACCGCCAAGGTCATAAACAGCATAAAGCCCCTCTGCCCCGTTATCGAGGCCATAGGCAAGAGCCGCTGCGGTTGGTTCATTGACCAGACGCAGGACTTCGATCCCGGCCAGCTTGGCGGCATCCTTGGTCGCGGTGCGCGCACCATCATCAAAATAGGCCGGCACCGTGATCACGGCCTTTTCGACCGGCTGATCAAGGCTTTCTTCGGCACGGGCACGCAGTGCGCGAAGGATATCGGCAGAAACCTCCACCGGGGTCAGAACACGATTGCCGACATTCAGGCGCACCATCATCGGTTCGCCATTCTCGGTTTCGGATTTTTCCGGCACTTCGACGTGATAGGGCAGCGTACCGGCGATTGTTTTGACGTCCTCAATCCCGCGGCCCATCAGGCGCTTGACCGAGGACACAACACGGCTGGCATCGGTATTGATCTGATCACGTGCGGCTTCGCCGACCAACGGTGTGTCATCGCCATAATAGACAACAGACGGCACAATCGCATTGCCACCGGATTTATCGCGCAGAACTTCGGGCTTTTCGGAGTTGGAAATCGCAACCACCGAATTGGTGGTTCCAAGGTCGATCCCGACAGCGATCTGGCGTTCATCCTCGTGCGGGAGGGGTGTTTCGCCGGGTTCGTGGATTTTTAGCAGGGCCATCTTTACGTCCAGTCTTTTTGTATGATCAGGCAGCGGCAAGGCGCGATTTCTTCGCGCGCGCTTCCTCGGTCATTTTCACGAGATACCTCAGACGGGTAGCCAGTTTCTTGGCCGCGTCATAGGATTTTCTGTCAAAGGCGGTGCCCAGTTCCTTCTCACAGGCACGCGCCTGTTTGCGGGTATCCTTGATCATCGCATCGATGGTGGTCTTGTCCGCCGCGTCATCAAGGGCCTCGCGCATTTCCATCGCTTCCATCAGAAGCTCCGGATCATTGACGGTATGGCCTTCGCCGCCTTCGGGCTCATGACCGGCCTGACGCAGCATGTAATGCGCACGTGCAACCGGGTTCTTGAGCGTCTCGAACGCTTCATTGAGGCTTGCGGCCTGCTGCGATGACAGCGCCTGCTCACGGCCGGATTTTGAGGCAAACCGGTCGGGATGGAGCATTTGTTGCTGTTTGAGATAGGTCGCCTCCATCGCATCGACATCAACGTCAAAGCTGTGATCCAGACCAAAGCGGGTAAAATGATCCAGCTGGCCGGGGGCCTGAATGGCGTTGCAGGTTTCGCAAAACAGTGCGCTGGCCGCGACCGGCCCCTTGCAGGACCAGCAAACCTTGTGCGCAGATTGTTCGGTATTGCTCACGCGATGCACTTCCGAGGATTTAAAGACAAAAACAAATCAGTTTAAAAAGGTGACCGGAATTCGGTCAGATCACCCTTTTCAGGCGATGGCCCCGGCGATGTCGCCAGGGCCATAACCATTCAGAAAGCAGGGAAAGCCCGGCCTGATCAGACGTGGAAGGATTCACCGCAACCGCAACGACCTTTTTCGTTGGGGTTCCGGAAAACAAAGCCTTCTTCCATCTTGTTGACCTCGTAATCCATCTCTGTGCCAAGCACGAACATGATGGCTTTGGGGTCGATCAGGATTCTCACGCCGTCATCAAGTTCGACGACTTCTTCAAAGCCATCGGCACCATCCGCATATTCCAGCGTGTAGGACAGGCCCGAGCACCCTTTGCTGCGCACACCAAGCCGGATGCCATGCGAAGGTTTCCCACGGCTATCAAGCAGCGCCTTGATGTGATCAAGGGCGACCGGTGTGACAGAAATTGGTGACGGTAGAGCCATTTTATTCTCCCAATATTCCGAAAACGATGGGAACGTGACGCTGCTTATTCAGCAGCGTCAACGTCCGCTGCGCCGTTTTTGGTTTTGTAGTCGCTGATGGCGGCTTTGATCGCGTCTTCAGCCAGGATCGAGCAGTGAATTTTCACTGGCGGAAGAGCCAGTTCCTGCGCAATCTGCGAGTTCTGGATCGCACCGGCTTCGTCAAGCGACTTGCCTTTGACCCATTCGGTGATCAGCGAGCTCGACGCAATGGCCGAACCGCAACCGAAGGTCTTGAACTTCGCATCTTCAATGATCCCTTCCGGGGTCACCTTGATCTGCAGCTTCATGACGTCACCGCAGGCCGGTGCACCAACAAGGCCGGTACCAACAGACGTTTCGTTCTTGTCCATGGAACCAACGTTGCGCGGGTTTTCGTAATGGTCGATCAGCTTTTCACTATAAGCCATGATAGGAATCCTCCTAAAAGTCCTGTGTCTCTCTCACGAGATTGATTACGTCAAACGTTTGTTTTCGGCCGTGCTTAGTGTTCAGCCCACTCGATCGACTTGATGTCGATGCCTTCTTGCGCCATTTCCCAAAGCGGGCTCATTTCGCGCAAACGCTCAACTGCGGTGCAGATCGCGTCAACAGCTTCGTCGAGCTCTTCCTTGGTGGTGTAGCGACCAATGCCGATACGAAGGGATGTATGGGCCAATTCTTCATCAACACCAAGAGCACGCAGAACATATGACGGTTCCAGCGATGCCGAGGTGCAGGCAGAGCCTGACGATACGGCAATGTTCTTGATGTCCATCAGAAGGCTTTCACCTTCGACATAGGCAAACGAAATGTTCAGGTTGCCGGAAACACGCGCGTGCTCGTCACCATTGACATAGATGTCTTCAAGACGATCACGGAAACGCTGCAGGGTGTAGTCACGCAGCTTTTCGATGCGGGCGTTTTCTTCGGCCATTTCATTGGACAGAATGTCACACGCCTTGCCAAGACCGACGATCAGCGGGGTCGGCAATGTACCCGAACGCATGCCGCGTTCCTGACCACCACCGGTGATCTGGGCAATGACACGTACACGCGGGCGACGGCGAACATACAGCGCACCAATGCCTTTCGGGCCATAGATCTTGTGACCGGAAATCGACATCAGGTCGATTTTCATGTCATCAACATCAAGGTCAATCTTGCCAACCGCCTGCGCACAGTCGGTATGGAAGAAGACTTTGCGTTCACGGCAGATTTCACCGATTTCCTTAAGCGGCTGGATCACACCGATTTCGTTGTTCACACCCATGATAGACACAAGTGCGGTTTCGTCGGTGATGGCAGCTTTAAGCTCTTCAAGGTCGATCAGGCCGTTTTCCTTAACGCCAAGATAGGTCACTTTGTAACCTTCCTGCTCAAGGTGACGGGCACTGTCGAGCACACATTTATGCTCGGTCACGACCGTGATCAGATGCGGCTTTTTCTTGCCATAGAACTTCATCACGCCCTTGAGTGCGAGGTTGTTTGATTCGGTCGCACCCGAGGTAAAGATGATTTCCTTGGCCGATGCGCCAATGATCTTGGCAACCTGGCCACGTGCAACTTCAACCGCGTCTTCTGCTTCCCAGCCAAAGCTGTGGTTGCGTGAATGCGGGTTACCGAATTTCTCGGTGAAGTATGGCAGCATTGCCTCAACAACCCGCGGGTCGGTCGGCGTCGTTGCCTGGTAGTCCAGATAGATCGGCTTTGCTTTAAGCTCGTTCATTTTAAAGGCTTCCTCACTCACTCTCTTGTCAGGCAGCGTGACGCGCTTTTTTACGCGCTGCATTGCCCCTCATCCGGCTCCAAACGCGGACAAATGTATCAATATCCTCTTTGGTGCTTTCCAGCCCCAGACTGACCCGAATGGCCGAGCCTGGCTCGTCAACACCCATCTCTTTGAGTACGTGGCTTTCACGTACTTTGCCTGATGAACAGGCTGATCCCGAACTGATGGCCACACCTGCCAGATCCAGCGCCATGACCTGGGTTTCCCCGGGCATTCCAGGCAAGATCAGGCAACTTGTATTCACCAGTCGATCCGTTCCCTTGGCGGCAATCAGAAGCTCTGGCGCCTCTGATGCCAATTCTGTTTCGAGACGGTCGCGCAAGGTTGCGATATCCGCCATCTTTGCCATGTTGGCTTCGGCACGTTTGGCCGCGGCTTCAAAGCCTGCAATGCCGACAACGTTTTCCGTACCACCACGACGGTATTTCTCCTGCCCGCCACCCCGGATCTGGGGGACCAGCATCACGCCCGGTGCAATCGCAAGCGCGCCAATGCCTTTGGGACCGCCGATCTTGTGGGCCGAGACCGACAACATATCGACCAGCAAGCGGCCCATATCGACCGGCATCCGGCCCAACGCCTGTACAGCGTCGCAATGGACCTTGGCACCATATTCGCGCGCCAGCAGACCGACCTTGGCAACCGGCTGGATAACGCCGGTTTCGTTATTGGCCAGCATGACCGACACCAGAACCTTTTGCCCCGCCTCGGATGCGTCTTTGAGCATCGCATCAAGGGCCGCCAGATCAATCACACCATTGGCATCGACCGGGATGCGCTTGGCATCGCTTCGTGCTTCAATGACCGATGGATGTTCAACCGCACTTGTAAATACGGTGACATCTTCCAGTCCGTTCAATGCCAGATTGTTGGCCTCTGTCCCGCCACTGGTGAAGACGATCCGTTCTGAATCACCACCCAGCAAATCAGCAATGGTGCGCCGGGCATGATCAACGATCTTGCGGGCCGCACGGCCACTGGCATGAACCGACGACGGATTACCTGCCACATCCATCGCAGCGATCATGGCCTGCTTTGCTTCCATGCAAAGCGGCGCGCTGGCGTTGTAGTCGAGATAAACCTGCTCGGTCATCAGTTTAAAATCATCCTTATTCGCATCTGCCCTCGATATAGAGGAGCATTTACTGCGCCGCAACCTGCGACGGTTCTTCGATCTGGGTTGTATTACCGGTGAAAGACCGAAGCGTTCCCGCCACGTTGCGATCCACCACATCGGCAAGACTGACAGAGGCCAGATACAGGTAAATCTGATTACCCAACTCTTCCCACAATGCGTGGGTCTGGCAGCGGCCCTTGTTGGTCTTGCAGCCTTTTGGCGAACCGGATTTGCAACGGGTTGCGCGGATCGGCTCATCGACAGCCAGAATGACATCGGCAACACGGGTTTCCGTGGCTGTGCGTGCCAGCAGATACCCACCGCCGGGACCACGCACGGAACGGACCAGACCGCCCTTGCGCAATTTGCCAAACAGCTGCTCGAGATATGAAAGTGAAATTTCCTGACGGTCCGCAATATCTGCAAGTGCGACCGGTCGGTCCTTGCTGCTTTCAGCGAGATCGACCATCGCCATAACGGCATAGCGGCCTTTTGTACTCAGCTTCACGGTGCGTCCTCCTGCCTTGCTTTCGGGTTACCCCATCAGCGGGCTTGTTCATTCACATTGCGCGGCTTACTACGCAAATTCTATTCCGATGATGCGACGATACGCGGTTTCTCCGGTGCGGGTTCCTCGCCGGCTTTTTCAGCCTCAAGCGCCACGACCTTGTCGCGCAGCGTCTGAACTTCACGACCGAGTTCATCAAGGGCACGTGCCACCGGATCGGGCAGATCGCCAATCGGCGTACCATAGGCGCAGAACCGGTCATCCTGTTCGCGGCGCACGATCTTGGCCGGGATACCAACGACAGTCGCACCTTCGGGTACTTCGCTCAGAACCACGGCATTGCCGCCAACACGTGCATTCTTGCGCACGGTAAACGGACCCAGGATCTGTGCGCCGGACCCGACAATCACACCATCCTCAAGGGTCGGGTGACGTTTCAGGCCGCGCTGGCCATCGCTGTTGACACTGGGTGACGTCCCGCCAAGGGTAACCCCCTGATAAAGCGTGACATCATCGCCAAGTTCGGCGGTCTCGCCGATCACAACACCCATGCCATGGTCGATAAAGAAGCGTTTGCCGATCTTGGCACCCGGGTGAATTTCAATCCCGGTAAGCCAGCGCAAAATCTGCGACAGGAAACGTGCTGTCAGGCGGAAACCACGCTGCCAAAGCCAGTGCGTACCGCGATATCCCATGATCGCATGGAACGCCGGATAGCTGATCACGACTTCCCAACGGGATCGCGCCGCAGGGTCGCGGGCAATCATCGCGTCAATTTCCTGACGAATTAGCTTGAACATGGGGCGGTCCACTGTGTAATTAGTACCTTCGATTCCCGGCAACCGAACCTACGCCCGACCTCGCGCAAATCGCGAAAGCGGGTGAGACAGGCACCATCGGGTTAGCCGGAATATAGGATAACCGAGTAACTTGGTCAAGTATTTGCCCAAAGCAATTTATGCGCAAACACGAAAAAACTCACAAAAACACTCGGATATTTTTGTTACACACATCTTTCCATTCGTGGACAGGAGCAGTCTGATCCATGCCTGAGGTCATTTTTAACGGCCCCGAAGGTCGCCTTGAAGGTCGCTACCATCATAACGGCGCTGACGATTCGCCCATCGCACTTATCCTCCATCCGAACCCGCAACAGGGTGGCACAATGAATAACAAGTTGTGCTTCAACATGTTCAACATGTTCAAGGATCGCGGCTATTCCGTGATGCGCTTCAACTTCCGCGGTGTTGGCCGTTCGCAGGGTGTGTTCGATCAGGGGATCGGCGAACTCTCGGATGCGGCATCCGCCCTTGACTGGATGCAGACATACAACGCCAATGCACGTGCAACATGGGTGGCTGGCTATTCGTTCGGTTCCTGGATCGCGATGCAGCTTCTGATGCGCCGCCCGGAAATTGACGGCTTCATTTCAGTCGCTGCCCCGGCAAGCGAGCATGACTTCACTTTCCTTGCTCCCTGCCCGTCTTCAGGCATTCTGATCCACGGAACGCAAGACACCAACATTCCGGTCGCCTCGGTCAACAAGCTTGCCGACAAGCTTAATGCCCAGAAAGGCATCGAAGTTGACATGTGCGCGATTGACGGTGCGGACCATTACTTTGCCAAACAGCAAGATGATGTGATCAAGCATTCGGCTGCCTATCTCGACAAGCGCGGCGCGTAAGCACCCCGCCTGCTTTGACGCAGACAAACAAAAGGCCGCCTGATCAGGCGGCCTTTTTTGTTCGATAAAGCTTACCGCCACAACACGGTTCCGGCACGCCGGTCGTTCCAGGGAAACTCAGTGGCAAGTCGCGCAAATGGCGCACGGCAAGGAAGCCGAAACATTCTGCCTCAACCGCATCCCCGTCCCAGTCGAGATCATCAACAGATCGCACCGGGACACCAAGACGATTTGCCAGCGTATTCATGATGTAGTCATTATGCCGCCCACCACCGCAGACAAACCAGCTTTTCGGCGCTGTCGGCAGGTGGTTTACCCCGGCAACGATGGCAGCCACCGTGCAATTGGCCAGCGTCGTGGCCCCGTCAGGCACATTCAGCTTGGCCTCGACCACCAATCCATCGATCCGTAATGCCATGTCTTCGCGGTCCAGGGATTTCGGCGGAACACGATCAAAGTATGGATCCTCAAGGAATTTGACTTCGACCATCGGATCGCCTGTGCCAGATGCCGCGGTTGCCCCGTTCAAATCAACCGGGTTACCGGTGTGGCGCAACATCCAGTCATCAAGCCTGGCATTGCCCGGCCCGCAATCAAACGCCAGCAACGCATCATCCGCATCGATATAGGTGACATTCGACACACCACCAATGTTCAGAACCGCGACGGGCAGTTCGACACCGGCACTTTTGATCAGGGCC
Organism: Thalassospira sp. HF15; assembly: GCF_011806525.1. Classification (GTDB taxonomy): domain Bacteria; phylum Pseudomonadota; class Alphaproteobacteria; order Rhodospirillales; family Thalassospiraceae; genus Thalassospira. The sequence continues at coordinate 70,048 of NZ_JAAVKI010000007.1, forward strand.
GCATGATAGATCGGCGCAAGTGGCGCCCCCTCTCCGCCGGCCGCCACATCAGCCAACCTGAAATCAGCCACAACCGGAATACCGGTTTTTTCAGCCAGCATGTGCGGCGTGCCGATCTGGCGCGTCAGGCCATTGCCCGGTTCATGAAACACCGTCTGCCCATGAAAGCCGATCACGCCAATTTCACTGGCAGAAACACCTGATTTATCAAGCAGCATGTTAACGGCATCAACATGCACCTGGGTCAAGTCGTCGGCAACAACATGTTCGGTATTGGTCGCAGCACGATTGCCAAAACAGGCCCGCATACGTTCGCGCAATTCCGGGATATAGGGCACGAAAACCGAGTGCCCGGTCCGGCGCACTTCAATGCCATCGGTTTCAATCAGAGCCGCATCAACACCATCAAGCGACGTGCCGCTCATCATGCCGATTGCCTTGATCCATCCGCGATCCATTTCGTACCCCATTCATCACTCAATTTTGATAGCTTACTTCCGCGTATGGATGCGCCACAAGATTGAATCCGTCCGTCAGACGTGGTTGCTTGTTTTTTTGCCGACCCGCCCACTGGAAATGAATGTCATGAGACTGAATGCAGATTTCACCAAAAGAGTTGTCGTCCGGCCGGATGACTATCACTGGCAAAAATCCCCTGCCAACGGTGTCGAGCGCATGATGCTTGATCGCATCGGCGACGAAGTGGCCCGCGCGACAACGATTGTGCGGTTTGCGCCAAATTCCTATTTCGATGCCCACACTCATGACGGCGGTGAAGAAATACTTGTTCTGGATGGCGTGTTTTCCGACGAAACCGGTGACTATGGTGCAGGAAGCTATATTCGCAATCCAATCGGAACCCGGCACCAACCCTTTACCAAGGAAGGCTGCACCATTCTTGTCAAACTGCATCAGTTTGATGCCGCCGATGATCAACAAGTCAATATTGATACCCGATCACAACCGTTTCTTCCCGGTGTCGCGCCGGGTCTAACGGTTTTGCCGTTGCATGACCACGGCACCGAACATGTTGCGCTTGTGCGCTGGCAACCGGGAACACAGTTTTCTGCGCATCGTCACTGGGGCGGTGAGGAGATTTATGTCATCGAAGGGACATTTTCCGACGAGCACGGCACCTATCCGGCGGGAAGCTGGCTGCGCACTCCACATCTGAGCATGCATACGCCTTTTACCGATGAAGGCTGCCTGATTTACGTCAAGACCGGCCATCTGGATGCTGCGGCCTGAGACTGGTTTTCAGGCGGGTCAAATCAGTCAAAAATCATTTGGGCAATGGTAGCCGGGTCTATCGTTGCCCATTTTGCTGTGAATGTGCTAGATCATCGCGTCCGCACCTTTGTGCGGCCCTTATTTTGATCACAACCAACATAGCGCAAAAACCATGACTGAACTGAAGTCTGATTTTCTCCGCGTCATGAATGACCGCGGTTACATCCACCAATGTACTGATCTTGAAGGCCTTGATGCCTATGCATCGGATAATACGGTGGTGTGCTATGTGGGCTATGATTGCACTGCAGACAGCCTGCATGTCGGATCGCTGGTATCGATCATGATGCTGCGCTGGTTGCAGAAAACCGGCCACAAACCGATTGTCCTGATGGGCGGCGGCACCACCCGTGTTGGCGACCCGACAGGCCGCGATGATGCGCGCCCGGTTCTGACCGATGAAATCATCGAAGCCAACATGGCCGGCATCAAGAAGGTGTTCCAGCAGTTCCTGAGCTTTGGCGATGGCCCGACCGATGCGGTCATGGTCAACAATGCCGACTGGCTGGATAAGCTGAACTATATCGAATTCCTGCGTGATTTCGGTCGCCACTTCTCGGTCAACCGGATGCTGGCATTTGATTCCGTCAAGCTGCGCCTTGAACGCGAACAGTCGCTGAGCTTCCTTGAGTTCAACTACATGATCCTGCAGGCCTATGACTTTGTGGAGCTGAACCGCAATTATGGCTGCACGCTGCAGATGGGCGGATCGGATCAGTGGGGCAACATCGTTAACGGTGTCGAGCTTGGCCGTCGCGTGGATGACAAGTCGCTGTTCGGCCTGACCACGCCGCTGATGACCACCGCATCCGGTGCGAAGATGGGCAAGACGGCGTCTGGTGCCGTGTGGCTGAACGAAGAACGCCTGTCGTCGTATGACTACTACCAGTTCTGGCGCAACACCGAAGATGCGGACGTGATCAAGTTCATGCGTCTGTTCACGGAAATGTCGCTTGATCAGATTACCGAATACGAAAAGCTTGAAGGCTCGCAGATCAACGAAGCCAAAAAGGTTCTGGCATTCGAAGCCGTCAAGCTGTGCCGCGGCGAAGAAGCCGCCCTTGCCGCTGCTGAGACAGCGCGCAAGACCTTTGAAGAAGGTGTACTGGCTGATGACCTTCCGACCGTCGAGGTTGCAAAGGCTGATCTGGATGCCGGTATTCCGGCCTTCGATCTGTTCCGCCGTGCAGAACTTGCAAAATCGGGCGGTGAGGCCCGTCGCCTGATCAAGGGTGGCGGTGCGAAAATCAATGACGAAAAAGTCAGCGACGAAAACGCAACCATCGCGGCAGACGCAGTGAACGCAGATGGCGTCATCAAGGTTTCAGCTGGCAAGAAGCGCCACGTCCTGATCAAGCCGGTCTGATCTCGTCATACCAAGCTTAAAAACAAAAAAGCCCCGCCGATGATCGTGCGGGGCTTTTTTGTTTGCGCGGGTTACCTAGCCTGGTTCCGCACCAGTAATCAGGTTGCGGAATACGCCGGGTACAAAGGTCGACAGCGGATTGACCGTGATGTCTGGCTCGTCCAGATCGCCTTCAATCGTGTAGGTCGGCGCAAAGATCCCACCGCCCTCTTCCCCGACCAGAATATCACCAAGGATCGGAATGGCGCCGAGAGCCGAATTCAGCGCATAGATCGGCACGATAGAGCCGGCAAGGCGGATTTCCGATTTCGCCAGATCGATCGAGCCATTTGCCGTCACCCCGACGGCAGCACCGTTTGCCGCAACCTTTGACAGGGACAGCACATCATTTACATAGGTGAAGTCGCCATTCAGCTCGTTAAATGAAATGCCGTTGCCCTGCAAAACGTCCCCAAGACCGGTGAGCGAAGCCGCACTGAGCACGCGGGCCGCAATCGGCGCATTAACCACACGAAATTCGGCGATACTGGCCTGACCAGTGAAAGGCTGGGCAAGGTCGCGCTCATCGACTGTGCCTTCGATCGTCAGGCGTCCCCCCAGAAGATTGTCATACATATCGACCGCACGCAGGAAGCGCCCGGCATCCTCGCTGGTCAGGGTGACCTTGCGGGTCTGGAAATCCTCGCGGGCAACCTGGGCAAACACATTGGCGCGGTCGCCAAATGCCCCATTAAGCACAAGACGATCCCATTCCTGCCCGATGGTATGGATGGAACCGCGCACATCGGCCAGCAATTCACCATTGGCCATGACCATTTGTTCGATATTCAGGAACACCTCGGTGGAGCCGCCGGTACGTTCAGCACGTTCACCGATCCCGCCACTATAGGGGCCTGACAGGTCCTTGCCCGCAATATCATCATCGCCTTCGTCATCAACGATCCAAGGGGTGGCGATCAATTGGCGAGCGGTGATTTCAAGTTCGCGTTGATCAGATTCCTGACGCAGCGTGATTTTGCCGTCATTCAGAAGCGGCTCTTCCCCCTTTAACAGGAAGCCGCCAGCTTCAAGCGTGACAAGATAGTTTTGCGCCTCGGGTTCACGATCAGCCGTGTTTTCATCAGACGCGCTAGTGTCAATGAAGGGACGTAAATCAAACTGCGCGCCGCGAAGGTCAACCAGCAAACGACCGCCTTCATCCATACGAAGGGTACCGGCAAGATCAATATTCTCGCGAAAACGGGTGTCTTGCAGATCAACCAACCACCTGTCAGCCATCGCGTTATCACCGCGCCAGTTGGCGCGACCGCTGGCTTCAAGTGCCGGTGCCGAGATGGCAAAACTGTCAATCACACCACCGCCATCAAACTGGACGGCAACATCGAACTTCGCCGATGCGGCAGCGCCCGGTTCCTTGCGATAGCCCATTGCCTCAATCGGAACGGAAATGCCAACATCGGCCAGATCAACATCACCGACCACGCGAACCTGACCGGAAGCAACGCGGATATCAAGATCCCCCTTTGCCATCCCGTTCAGGTAGGGACCCGGATCGAGTTCGATATCGGGTAAAACAGCAAGATCAAGGTCGCCCGATAGTTTGTATTGGCTTTTGACAGCTGCATCTGCGTCAAACGTTTCAACCCAACTGATGTTGGTTTTACCTGCTCCAACCGTTGCCGTACCGCCCAGTTCCAGTCCCTTGGTATTGACCTGCAGTTCAAAACTGCCATCAGCGATATCCATGCCGCGGAATGCCGACAAAATCTCGGCATTCTCGATGCGCGCCGCTGCAGCAACATCAACATCGTCAAAGGTCACATCCCGCAACAGCGGGAAATGGAGGCGGACACGTGTCGCCTGTTCACCACTGATCCGCGCCGGGTCAATGCCAAGGCGGGTGGCAAAACCAAGCGGTTTTGCCTCGATCAGTTCAAGCGCCTTGCGGGCACTGCCCTGTGCGACAATTTCGATATCGGCATAGGGTGTCGGCTCATCAAGCTTGGTAAAAATGATGCTGGCATCGGTGACCTGAATACCATCTGCCTCGCCGGTATTTACAAAGATGCTGAAACTTGTCTCGTCAAACTCTGCACGTCCGGCGGAATTCAGCACTTCGGGCATTTCACCCAGATAATGCACCGTTACACCCGACATCGTCATCTGACCACCAAGGTCATCCAAGACGACGTCACCCGCCTCATCCTGATGCAGTTCGGTATGCAATGTTGCCTGATGGACAATGCCTTCGGACAGGTTGGTCACAACCCAAGTGCGGGCATCATACCCCACCCCTTCGGGCCAGAGCCGATCCAGATCACTGGTCGCAACATCCTTGGCAGAGAGATCAAGGTTCACCTGCCATTGCCCGAACGGATCAAGCACAACCCCCTGAAGTTTCGCCGAGGCATCACCGACATTGAGCACAACATTATCAACACTGAACCGGCCGGGCACGAAACTCGTGACAATCTGTCCATCCGTGACGCGGTAGGTCGCACGCATTTCTTCGGGGAGCGTGATAACGCCAGCCCCGACACTCAGATCCGTTGACGCAGAAATCAACTCGCCATCCTGATCAAAGCGCGCCGCCACTTTGCCCGAGACAGGAACATAAAAATCACGAAGCTTTTCAAAGATATCAGAGATACTGACAAGCTCGGCAAGTTCCACCTCGCCCAGATCGGCCTCAAGATCAACCTCACCGCTTTCGATGCTGTAATCGCCGGTTACCCGGACCTGGGTTGAAATATCACCGGCACTGACCTGTAACGCGGCCTCTGCCCCGATGCCGAAAGCCCGGCGCGTTAAGAGAATATCGGCCTGTGGTGCTGCCCAGACGATGCCGAGTTTCTCGTCACGTACCTCAAGGTCTGCATTGACGACCCCAAAGCTTTCAAAATAGGCCGCAGCCGGAATATCGGTACGTTCGCCCGACAGGATGGAAAAGATGTCGTGCAGAACAGAATTGCCAGACCGTTCGACCGATGCTGTTTCAATGCCCGCGGTTTCGGTCCGGTTCACGGCTTCTTTCGGCTCAATGTCGTTAGCGCCGGGCAAATCAATCACGACGGATGATCCACGGCCCTTCTCATAGGTTTGTCCGACCGGGGCCGTCGTGCCATTCCCTTCGCCTTCGGCTTCAGCAAGGGTCGCGACATCCTCTGCCGCCTCTTGGGCAATGTAGCCGACATCAATTGTGCCATCAGCACTTCGTTCAAGGCGGATGCGCGGGCCAATCAGATTAAGCTGACGCAAGGCCAGAACACCTTCAAACAGTGCCTTGCTGGAAAATACGACATCGGCCTCGGGGACGTGGAGGAGTTCCTGATTATCCGGGCCAAAGACGCTGACATCGCGCAATCCGACATCAAATTTTTCATCCCAGCCACGCCAGCGCAGAACGACGTCGTCCACTGCCAACCGGTTATTGCCCATTGATTGATTAAGATGGTCGACCAGATACGGGGTCAGGCGATGCAGGGACACCGGTTCCTGCGACAGCCGCCAAATCGTGACTGCTGCGAACACGCCGACAAACAGGACGATGGCTGATAAAGTCAGCGCCAGCCATCCGGCAAAGGTCTTAACGTGGCGCACTCTTTGGTCCCTGTGTTCCCGATGTCATATGCTGCGATATCAATAATCTGTCATATCTGGCATGGTTGTCGATGTGTCATTGGCAACCATATTATCCGAGAATGCCAGACAGTTATTGATCTATATCCCTTTTTGTCCGATCACAGAAAAGCTAGAAACAGATAAGTCATCCTGTTGATCAGGACGTCCAACTCCTTGCAGAGATTATGCAATCAGGCGCAACCCTTTGCATAGCGCGGTTTGTGACCATTTCGCAATACAAGGAACGCAAAAAGTGTCTCTTTCCTGGATTTCACAGGACCTGCCCAAACCCTTCGATTCCGACCGTGTTACCAATGCGTTCGAACGCTGGAACGCGCTGGGTGATCGACCCGTGTTTGAAAGCCTGTCAGAAAAAATTGGCGAGATTGCGTCCAATCCCAAAAAACGCGCAGTTCTTGAAGCCCTGTTTGGCAACAGCCCCTATCTGACCAACCTTTGCTTACGCGATCCTGAAACGGTCTGTGACGTTTTTGACAGTGGTCTTGAGCAGGCCTTTGCCAAGGCCCTCAATCCGGTCCGGACCAGCGCGGATGCCCGCGATCTGGATCAGGCATCCACCATGGCCACTGTTCGCATTGCAAAGCGCCGGGCTGCCCTTGTGATTGCCATGGCAGACATCAGCAAGGCCTGGCCGCTCGATCGTATCACATCCGCCATAAGTGAAACCGCCGAACGCACGCTTGATTTCACCATGGCACATTGTCTGTCGGCGATGGCGCGCCTGCGCAAATATGATCTGCCGAACCCGGAAAACCCGCTTGAAGGATCGGGCATTTTTGCCATTGGCATGGGCAAGCTTGGTGCGGGGGAACTGAACTATTCATCAGATATCGACCTGATCTTCCTGCATGATCAGGATGTGACCGGCTATATCGACCCGGATCGCATCCAGCAGGATCTGGTCCGCATGGTGCGTGACATTACACGGATCATGGAAGAACGTACCGGCGACGGATATGTTTTCAGAACCGACTTGCGGCTGCGCCCTGATCCGGCATCTACACCGCCGATCCTGTCGATGATTGCGGCTGAAACATACTACGAAACGGTCGGGCAGAACTGGGAACGCGCTGCCATGATCAAGGCGCGCATCGTCGGCGGCGACCGCGTTTCCGGTAACGAGTTCCTTGAAATTCTGCGCCCGTTTGTCTGGCGCAAGCATCTTGATTTCATTGCCATTCAGGACATTCATTCGATCAAGCGCCAGATCAATGCCCATAAGGGCGGCAGCAAGATCAACATTCCCGGACACAACATCAAGCTCGGTCGTGGTGGCATTCGCGAGATCGAGTTCTTTGCCCAGACACAGCAATTGATCTGGGGCGGGCGTGAAATCGCGCTGCGTGGCAAGGCGACCTGCGACACATTGCGCACGCTGACCAAATTCGGCCAGGTATCGGAGAAGGTCCGCGATGAAATGCTTGCGGCCTATGATTTCCTGCGCACGGTCGAACACCGCCTGCAAATGATCAACGACCAGCAGACGCAAACCCTGCCCGACAATGATGAGGGTTTGCTGGCACTGGCAACCTTCCTTGGTTATGACGCGCTTGAAGCATTCAAGGCGGATTTACTGCTTCATCTGCGCAATGTTGAAAACAATTATGCCGAATTGTTTGAAGACGACACGACCCTTGCAGGTGCCAGCGGAAATCTGGTTTTCACCGGTACGGAAGATGATCCGGAAACCTTGGCCAACCTGCGCGAGATGGGCTTTGAAAATGCGGAAAATGTTTCGGTCACAGTCCGGGGCTGGCACCATGGCCGCTATCGCGCCACGCGATCACGCCGTGCGCGCGAAATCCTGACCGAATTAATGCCGACCCTGTTGGGCGCACTTGGCAAGACAACCAACCCGGATATGGCGTTTCGGGCGTTTGACGATTTCCTCAAAGGTCTTCCTGCCGGTGTGCAGCTGTTTTCCCTGTTCACGGCCAATCCGCAATTGCTGGAACTGCTGGCGCAGATCGCCGGAACGGCCCCGCGCATGGCGAAATATATCGGGCGCAATGCCGCGGTGCTTGATTACGTTCTGATGTCGGGCTTCCACGAAGAACTGCCCGATGCTGATGCCATGATCACCGAACTGGATGCCCGGCTGTCGCGTGAAGACATGGTCGAAGACTGGCTGGATGCCGCACGCCGCTGGGCGAATGACCAGAAATTCCAGATTGATGTGCAAACCATCCAGAACCGCCACACGCCGCACGAAGCTGGCCGGGCCTTGGCCGATGTTGCCGACGTCGCCATTCGCGCCCTGTTCCCGCGCATTGCAGATGATTTTGCCACAAAACATGGGAAGTTTGCCGATGGTGGGCTTGCCGTCTTTGCACTTGGCAAGCATGGCGGTCAGGAACTCTCACCGGGTTCCGACCTTGATATGGTGTTCATCTATGAGGTGCCCGAAGACGCAGAGGAATCCGATGGCGAGAAGCCGCTGTCGCCGGGGCACTATTACATCAGGCTCAGCCAGCGATACATAAATGCCCTGTCGGCGCCGACTGCCGAGGGCGTGCTGTTTGAAACCGACCTGCGCTTGCGCCCCAGTGGGTCCAAAGGGCCGCTTGCCACCCATTTCAAAAGTTTTGAGACCTATCAGAACAACGAAGCATGGACGTGGGAGCATATGGCACTGACGCGCCTTCGTGCCGTTTATGGACCCAAGACATTGTGCGACAAGGTAATCGACACCACCAACAAAGTGTTGTGCAAACAGCGCGATCCAGACCAGTTGGTCCGCGCAGTCTATGACATGCGCAATCGCATGGAAGCGGGCAAAGGCGACAATCACCCTTGGGCGATCAAGATGCGTCGCGGCGGTTTGGTGGACCTCGAATTCATTGCGCAATATCTGCAATTGCGTCACGCCCACAAGCACCCCGAAATCCTGTCACCGACAACCCGCGAGGTTTTCAAAAATCTTGGCGCGGCAGGTATTATTGATGGGGATGAGGCCGAGTTTCTGGCAAATGCCAGCTCGTTCTGGTTGGCCTTGCAGGCGATGCTGCGTCTGACGACCGAAGGCCCGTTTGATCCCGACAAGGCCAGCGAGGATTTGCAAACAATGTTGGCCAGTGCCGGAAAATGTGATGATTTCGCGGGCTTGCAGGACAAGATGGAAAATACCGCTACGCGCATCAAGGATGTCTATGATCGCGTGATTTCTGCACCTGCCGAAAAGGTCGCGCCACAGGATCCACCACAATGATCCAATGGCCCTTGCCAAGCTTATAAGGCTTTGTATTTTCACGGATGCAAAACATGTCCCAAAAGGGCAGCGAACAGATAAAGGATGGACCATGACAGTTGATGTTGGTGACAAGGCCCCGGATTTCGAACTGCCAACCGATGGCAATGGCAGCGTTAAACTGTCTGATTTGGCAGGCAAGCCGGTGGTGATCTATTTCTATCCCAAGGACATGACGCCCGGCTGCACGACCGAGTCTTGCGAATTCCGCGATGCAGAACCCGATTTCAGCGCGGTCGATGCGCAGATTATCGGCATTTCCAAGGATAGCGCGGAACGTCACGACAAATTCAAGGCCAAGCATGACCTGAACTTCATTCTCGCTTCTGACGAGAACGGCACCACCTGCGAGGATTACGGTGTCTGGAAAGAAAAGAACATGTATGGCAAGAAATTCATGGGCATTGAGCGTTCCACATTTGTCATTGATGGCAGTGGTGTCATTCGCAATGCCTGGCGCAAGGTCAAGGTCAAAGGCCATGTCGCCGAAGTTCTTGAGGCCGTCAAAGCCCTTTGAGTTCAGCATTTTTCAGCAACAAGGCCCGGCGTTTCAGTGCCGGGCCTTTGTTTTTTTCAGCACAAAAAATGTTTTCTTTCAGGCTTCTGGCAATATCGCAATTTGCTGATTTTGTTGCCATCCCTTGTTTGTCGGGATAAAAATTCGGATATGGGAGTGATGGGTGATGCATTGTCCTCACCTGTTTTATGAAAACTCACCGGCATGCCGGCAAAGCGGGTAATTCAATGAGTAACAATGTTGTCGATCTCGACGATCAGATGCTGGCGGATTTTCGCGACGAAGCAAATGACATCATCAATTCGATTGACGTTCATCTGCAGAACGCACGCGGTAAAAAAGATCCTGCCCACCTGACCGCCATCCAGCGCGAAGTATTCAATCTGCGGTACAAGGGCAAGTCGGTTGCAGCACCGCTGATCAACCTGACCAGTCATCGTCTTGCCGATTACGTCACGACCTGCAAGGAACTGAATGATGGCTCGATTGAGGACATTCAGGCCTTTGTCGATAAAATCCAGTCCCTGCTTGAAGGTGACATGACAGCCGGTGGCACCGACACCGCCGAATTTGTGCGTGAACTGCCATCCAAACGGGCCCCTGATATTGATCCGGCCTGGTTGAAGAAGGCCAATGTCGAAGCACTGCTGGTCATTCCGCAACGCTCGATGGCAACCATTCTGGAACGCGAACTTGCCGCCTGCGGGTATCGCAGCTCGGTCACGCAAACTTCGTTCGAGGCGATTGAACTTGCGGTGCGCACCCGTCCGGATTTCATCATCGTTGCGAAAACCATTGATGAACTAAGCGGCGTTGATGTGGCTAACGCCCTGCAGGCGATGCCAAAAACGCGCGGCATTCCGACCGCCGTTCTGACCTCGGATGCACCGAACCACCCGTCGCTTCAGGACCTGCCATGCCGAACCGCGATCATCCGCAAGGGCAATGCCTTTGGCGAGGATCTGGCAGAGGCCCTGGCACGCTTTAACATCACCTAGTTCATCCCACCGACGAAATTGATCAAGGGCGGACCGACACCATGACGGACCGCCCTTTTGCTTTGGCATTGACCCGGTCCCCACCAAGTGGCAGACAAAGCGCACCCGAAACACAATCCCTTAGCCGGATGATCATGACCAAGCTGACCCTTGCCGAAGCCGCCCAAAAGGCGCTTCTGACCGAAGATGCCACCGAAAAGGCCGACGTCACTGCCGAACTGGCAGCCATGTGGCGCAATGGCGAGATTTCCGAGGTCGGGTCAACCGATCTGCCTGACCGTCCCGGCCGCCCGGAAAAGCCGGAATTGCTTCCGCCTAACAAGATGCCGAAACGCAAAAAAGGCAGCGTTCAGGGGCGCATCGGGCTTTTGCATGCGCTGGCCCATATCGAACTGAACGCGATTGATCTGGCGTGGGATCTGTGTGTGCGCTTTCCCGAAGCCGCCATGCCACGTGATTTTCACGATGCATGGGTGCAGGTGGCCGATGACGAAGCGCGTCATTTCAAAATGATCAACAAACGGCTTGGCGAGCTGGGTGCCGCCTATGGCGATTTGCCCGCCCATGACGGGCTTTGGCAGACATCGATGGATACGGCCTATGACATCCTGCCACGTCTGGCTGTGGTGCCGATGGTGTTTGAGGCGCGTGGCCTTGATGCCACCCCGCCGACCATCGAACGGCTTCTCGCGCATGGTGATACGGAAAGTGCGCGTATCCTTAAAATCATCGCCCATGATGAAATCGCCCATGTCGCAGCGGGCCGGAAATATTACGAGTATGTCTGTGATCAGCGCGGCCTGCCCTACTACACCACATGGCATGACATGCTGCGCAAGCATTTCCGAGGGCCACTGAAACCGCCCTTCAACGACGAAGCCCGCTATGAGGCGGGCATGCCCCCGGACTATTACCAAGACTATGTTCTGGAACTGCCCGACATTGATGGCGATGCGACTTAGGCCTTGAGCATTAAATCATCAGACAATTGATGCACGTCATGGTGGTGGTGTTTGAATTCATCGATACTCCCTTGCGCGATATTTGACGAAAAGAGCGATCTTTTACCTGTCATCAGCAAGGAGATGTCATTATGCCCTCCACCATGAAAGCCGCTGTCGTCCGCGATTTTGGCAAGCCCCTGTCGATAGAAGAAGTCACCGTGCCCAAGGTCACGCCGGGAAAAATCCTGGTCAAGATCGAGGCATCCGGTGTCTGTCACACCGACCTTCATGCTGCCGAAGGTGACTGGCCGGTCAAACCAAGCCCGCCCTTCATTCCCGGTCACGAAGGGGTCGGCATCGTTGCCGAAGTTGGTGAAGGCGTTTCGTCTGTCAAGGAAGGCGACCGGGTTGGCGTGCCATGGCTTCATTCGGCTTGCGGACATTGCCATCATTGCATTACCGGCTGGGAGACCCTGTGCGGGGAGCAGCTTAATACCGGATACTCCGTTAATGGCGGCTTTGCCGAATATGTTCTGGCAGACCCCGACTATGTCGGCCACCTGCCCGATCCGCTTGAATTTGGCAACGCTGCCCCGGTGCTGTGCGCCGGTGTGACGGTTTATAAGGGGCTTAAGGAAACCGAATGCAAACCCGGTGAAACCGTCGTGATTTCGGGGATTGGCGGCCTTGGACATATGGCCGTGCAATATGCCAAGGCGATGGGCATGAAAGTTATCGCTGTTGACATTGCCAATGAGAAACTCGAACTCGCCAAGAATCTTGGCGCAGACTGGACCCTGAACGCCGCTGAGACCGATGTTGTTTCCGAAGTTCAGAAACAGATGGGTGGTGCCAATGGTGTTCTGGTGACCGCCGTTTCGCGGGCGGCCTTCAAACAAGGCGTTGGCATGCTGGGTCGCGGGGGCACGATGGCGCTTTGCGGTCTGCCACCCGGTACGTTCGAGCTTGATATTTTCGATACTGTCCTGTCGCGCAAAACCATCCGCGGATCAATTGTCGGCACCCGTGCCGACCTGCAGGAAGCGCTTGATTTCGCCGGTGATGGCAAGGTGCATTCGCACTTCACGACCGAGCCGATGGAAAACATCAACTCGATCTTTGATCGTATGCGGGGCGGCAAGATCGACGGTCGCATCGTCATGTCGATCTGAGTGCATTGAGCTAAATACAAATGCCAAACACGGGCTTCTGAACGGAAGCCCGTGTTATTTTGTCAGAGATCACCTTTGCTGTGCGGATCTTCTGCGTAGTAGCGCACCGGCACCTGATCCCCGACAATCTCACCGATACGATCAATCCACGCCGTCACCGCCGGAAACGCCGTCATTTCCAGGGCGGCCTCGTGGGCGAGATGGGTATAGGCGTAAACAGCAATATCAGCAATTGAGTAGCGATCATTGGCAAGAAAGCACTTGCCTGTCAGATAGCGTTCAAGATTGCCCAACACACCTTGCGCAGCAGTTCGGCGTTTTTCAAGTTGCCCAAGATTGCGTTCATTCTTTCCGGTCAGATTCCAGTGACGCAGTGTCGCAATCGTTGACTGGACATAATCGGCTTCGAAAAACAGCCACTGGGCAACCTTGGCCCGTTCATACAAATCATCTGGCAAATAGTCGCTGCCGTCGGCCAGATAAAGCAGGATGGCATTGGATTCCGCGATGCATCGTCCATCATCAAGCTGCAATACCGGTACCGCCCCCGCCGGATTGCATTCAAAGAACGCATCGGTGTGACTTTCGCCTTCAAAGATCGATAGCCATTCGGTCTCATATTTAATCGACAAATGGGCGCAGAGCTGCCGGACTTTCCAGGCGTTTTGCGATCCGGGGTAATCATAAAGCTTCACGGCTGTTCCTTTCACAAGACAAAGGGGTAGCATTCCAGCCAAGTGATTGGCTGGTTGGCACATTCGGATTTTGGGAATTACGCGGTCAGGTCAGATGTCACGACCACAAGGGCCTAGGCTGCGTTCGCAAGCATCGCCGCTTCATGATCAAGCAGCCATTTCTTGCGATCAAGCCCACCGGCATAACCGGTCAGGGTACCGTTTGATCCGATCACCCGATGACACGGCACAATGATCGATACCGGGTTCAGTGCGTTGGCCCGTGCCACCGCACGAACAGCCTTGGGATTGCCCAACTGATCGGCAAGCCCGGCATAAGACAGGCTTTGACCACTGGGGATCTTGGTCAGGGCATCCCATACCGATTTCTGAAAGTCGGTGCCGATCATATTGATCGCATGCATCGGCAGAGCCCCGACGTTTCCGGCGAAATAGCCGTCAAGCCAGCTGATGACATCGGCTGGTGCCGTGCCGCCCTCAATCCATTCAAGGTTTTTGAAACGTCGGCTTTGAATGGTTTTAAGGCGATCATCATTATCTTCGAAATCAAGATGCACCAGCTTGCCATCGATGCTGGCGAGTGAGAGTTTCCCGAGCGGGCTGGCGTACCGCACGACATTAATCTGGGTGGACATCATCATTCTCCTTCCAATGCGGACCAAAGATACTGCGCGGCATAGGCCCGCCATGGCCGCCAGTTTTCAGAAATACTTTCAAGTGCATTGGGCTTGTCGGGTCCACCGCCCATACTTGATGCCTTAAGGATACCAAGATCTGCGGCCGGAAATGCATCCGGATCCCCAAGCCCGCGCAGACCGAAATAGTTCAAAGTCCAGGGGCCAATCCCCTTGATCGCAGTCATGGCAGCAATCAGATCATCGCCAGACACCTGATCGCAATCAGGGGCGGCAAAAAGATCAATCACGTCCGCAAGGGTCTGGGCGCGTCGCGTTGTCAAACCAATCGGAGTCAGTTCCTGCCCGATCAGGCTTTGCGGCGTCGGAAAGACATGGGTGATGCCGGTTCCTGTCACCAGATCATCGGGCAAAGCTTCACCAAAGCGCGCGACCAGCCGTCCGGCCAAGGTGCGTGCCGCGGCGACCGAAACCTGTTGACCGAGCACCGCACGCAAGGCGAGTTCAAACCGCTCCCAGCATCCAGGCACCCGAAGACCGGGACGTTTTTCCACCAAGGGCGCCAAAAGGGTGTCTTCGGCAAACTGTGCGGTAATCGACGGCACATCGGCATCAAGATCAAAAAGCCTGCGCACACGTCCGCCGATTTCCAGCACCGCTTCGCGGGCCGGGCCGCGCAGGATGACATCGACACCGGATTGATCGCCGCTGAAATGACAGATCATCAACCCGACGCGCCCATCAATCTTGAAGCCGCGCGCATATGTCCGTTCACGCACGGTCTCAAGGCCCGGAATGGCGCGCGCACGGAAAAAGGCCAGAAGATATTCGGCGTCAAACGGTTGGCGCGCCCGAAGCCGTAAAATCAGGTCATCATTGCGCGCGGCAAACGGATCATCCGATTCTGCGAATGCCTGTGTGCTGGTTTTAATGCCCCGACGAAACGCAGTCGGCGCCTGACCATAGGCCTGTTTCATCGCGTCGTTAAACCGCCGCAAACTGCCAAATCCTGCGATATTGGCGATTTCCGTCATGGTCAGGTTGCTATCGACAATCAGCTGGCGGGCGCGCAAAAGACGCCGCGCCTTGGCATGTTCCTGTGGCGTGACACCGGTGTGTTCCTTGAAGATACGGCGCAAATGCCGATCCCCGACGCCAAGCCGATCTGCCAGACCGGCAATCGAACCATCTTCAAGCGCACCCTGATCAATCAGGCGGACCGCACGGGCGACGGTGGCATGTACACCTGCACTCGCCGGGCTGCCCGGTGCAGCTTCTGGTCGGCAACGCAAGCACGGGCGAAACCCGTGGGCAATTGCCGCCTCGGCACTGGGATAAAATTCCACATTGTCGCGCTTGGGCGTGACGGCCGGACAAATCGGGCGACAGAAAATCCCGGTGGTGCGTACGGCCGTATAAAAACGTCCGTCAAACCGACGGTCCCGGGTTTTGAGTGCCTGATAGCAGATATCGTTATTGAGCTGTTCCATGCCCGGCAGTTTAGCAGAATGGATCAACAAAACTCGCCAGATTCGGACTCCGACGACATTTCGGTCGCAATTTCAGATTTGGCTTACACATTTGATCATTTGATCATCATCCGAAGAAATGCTTTGCGTTTTGTTCAACCTCCCCATATAGGGATATTAAAGGATAGTAATACCCCATACCTTAGATTAGTTATTTTGGACAATACGCGCAAAGATTGCGCAGCCCAGAGCCCGATGAACGACCCGGGTTTTGCGGTAAAGGGAGTAAATTGGCATGAAACGCATCTCGGTCAAATTGCCGACAATCATCGCTGGACTTATTCTTTTTACTTCAATTACAGCTGGTGGCGTCCTGTCATTCGAGCTTTGGCAAACTCAAATGACCGAAGTCGAAAGCAAGCTTGAAGCGCTGACGGATGCGCGCAAGCAGTCTGTCGAGCTTTATCTGAAATCCATTGAAGAAGATCTGGAAATCGAATCTGACAGCAGCCTGACCCGTGACGCGCTGGATGCATTCTCGGAGTCCTGGGATGTTCTGGGATCCGATCCCGGCAGCAAGCTGCAAAAACTGTATATTTCGGACAATCCCAATGTCCTTGGTGAAAAGCATCTTCTTGATGATGCCGGGGACGGTTCGGACTGGAGCACTGCGCATCATAAATTCCACCCCCACTTCCGGGAATTTCTGGACCGCAAGGGCTATTACGACATATTTCTGATCCGTCCTGACGGAGAACTTGTCTATTCGGTCTTTAAGGAAGCAGACTTCGCCACCAACCTTAAGTCCGGTAAGTGGGCGGATACGGACCTGGGCAAAGTCTTTCAAGAGGCAATTGCGCAGAAATCCACGAACGAATTCGTCTTTGCCGATTTTCGTCCCTATGCGCCAAGTGCCGACGCACCGGCAAGCTTTATTGCACGCCAGGTTCGAAGTGAAAGTGGCGAGGTTCTGGGTGTGCTTGCATTCCAGATGCCGATATCGCGCATCAATAAAATCATGAATATCTCCGTTGGAATGGGTGAAAGCGGCGAAACCTACATCGTCGGGACTGACAGATTTATGCGCAGTGATTCCCGTTTTTCAGAGGAAAGCACGATCCTGAAAACCCGTGTGAACAACGATGCCGTTGAAGCCGCACTTTCGGGGGAATCAGGCGTTCATGAAATTCTTGATTATCGCGGCGTCCCCGTCATTTCTGCCTTCATGCCCATCAGCTTCCACGGCGTCGACTGGATTGTGCTGGGCGAAATCGATGTCGCAGAAGCCCGTGCACCGATCTATAACGCGCTGATAATCGCCGCAATTTCGGTTGTGATTGTGGCTGCGATTAGCGTTGCGATCGCGATTTTCTTTGCCCTTTCGATCACCAAGCCGATCGAAAACATTGTCACGAGCATGGGCAGCCTTGCCGACGGAAACCTGGATACCGCGATTTCCGGGACCGGACGCTCTGACGAAATCGGTGATATTGCCAAGGCAACAGAAGTATTCAAAATAAACATGATCCGGGCCAAAAAGCTTGAAGAAGAAGCTGAACAGGCCGAACAGCGCGCTGCCCTTGAAAAGCGCGAAAACATGAACCGGCTGGCCGATACCTTCCAGAGCAAAGTCGGGTCCATTGTGACCGTCGTTGCATCGGCTGCAAACGAACTCGAAGCAACGGCACAAGGCCTGACCGCAATGATGGCGCAAACCAATCAACAGGCAAACTCGGTGTCCAATGCATCCTCGGATGCAAGCACGAATGTCGATACGGTTGCGTCTGCCTGCGAGGAAATGGCGGCTTCCATTCGTGAAATCAGTCTTCAGGTTCAGAATGCAACGACAGTTACAACCCAGGCCACAGACACGGCGATTTCAACACGCGAAACCGCCAATGATCTGGCGCAGTCGGTTCGGGAAATATCAACCATCGTTGAACTTATTCAGGATATTGCCGCACAAACCAACCTTCTGGCATTGAACGCCACAATCGAGGCCGCACGTGCTGGCGAAGCGGGCAAAGGATTTGTCGTGGTTGCACAGGAGGTCAAAAACCTTTCAGGGCAGACCGCACGTGCCACCGAAAGTATCAACAGCCAGATCGAAAAGGTTCAACGGATCACCGACAACATGGTAACCGCCGTTGAAGAGATCGCCAATGTGATCGAACAAAGCAAGGAAAGCTCTACCGTGATCGCGACTGCTGTCGAGGAACAGGATGCAACAACATCCGAAATCACTCACAGTATTTCACGCGCGGCAAAGGGAACTCAGGAAGTCGAAGCAGCGATCAGTGACGTGACCAAAGCCGCAACCGAGGGCTCTGCCTCCGCCGAACAGGTTCTGGCCAGTGCACGTGAACTGTCGCAGTCGGCCTCGCGCCTTGGGGAAGAAGCCGAAACATTCATCGCATCGGTGCGCAGCGCGTAAGACGCCATTAAGGCGATATCGCTTACGACGACAAACCAGCCCAAAAGTTACGCCCCGGCCAAACATGCCGGGGCGTAACTTGTTTGATGGATATAAAACTGCGTTCGCAGAACTGCTGCCGCGCAGGCTACTTTCCGTCCTTAGTTCAGTGGGATGTCGTTATCAGACTTGCTTTCCTGATACTGGGCAGACAGACGGTCATATTCATCCGAAATCGCCTTGGCACGTGCGAGATAGGCCGTCTTCTGGTCCTCTACCATCTCTGCAACCATGCCCATCATCGAATGGCTATCCCAGAAGGCATTTGATTTATTGTATTCGCCGTCTTCAAGGGTGAAGACCTCCTTCATGATTTTCAGATCATGGGGAATGGCAAAGGCATCGCGCGAATCTTCGTACGAGAAGAAGTAATAGAAATTATCAAAACCCGCCCAGGTGATAGCGGAAAGACACATCGAGCATGGCTCGTGCGTGGATAGGAAAATCAGCTCCGACGTTGCCGGGCGCTGGTCAGCGGGCATTTCATAGAACCGCTTCAGGCAATGGACCTCCCCATGCCAAAGCGGGTTTTCCGTTTCATTGTTGGTTTCGGCAATCACCAGTGACAGGTCGTCCTTGCGCAGGATCGCCGCACCGAAAAGCTTGTTGCCGCCCGAAACACCGGCACGGGTTTTCGGCAAAATGTCATCCTCAAGCACGGAAAACAGGCGGTCGAGGATTTTCTGATCGGTCTTGGTATCGGACATGTTGGCGGTCCCGGATGACAATGAATTCGAAGCATGCCATTTCATCGCGTCCGGGCCGCCAAGCCAACCTGTTTTTCGTATCCCCTTGCGCTAAACAGCCTATTGATACGCTTTACAATCAAATACCGCGCAATATGCCGTCATTGTCGGGCATCTGGCGCCTTTCCGGCGGAACCGGGATATAGAAATCACGATCCAGCAAGGTCGTGATCGCAATCAATGTCGGGGATTTGGTATCGCGCACCTTGGTGATCAGGGCATGATCAACCGGGGCCATTTCGCGGATCTTGATAACTTCGAAAATCGGACCGTTGGGTGTCGCAAGTTTGAACTGGTCACCAACTGCGACCGGACCGTGGGACTGATGGGCCATGTGGATCTTCCCGTGAGAGTATGGATGTTTGCTCTTCACGACCTGCCAGTGTCCCGTGCTATCGGGTGTTTCGTTGTTTTTGACAGATCGCGATCAGCCATACCCTTGCAGAGCTATCCGGCAATTCTGTGACAGAAATGGGATATTTGCGGTCGAATTGCGATTTTCCGGGAGTCAGAGCACCTGAAACAAAAAAACACCCCGCCACCAAATGCTGACGGGGTGTTTGCAGGTTCAATCCATGATTAGCAGGTAATCAATCGATATCTTCGACCTCGCCGGCCGATCCGGTGACCTTGGCGGCCAATGCGGCGGCCATGAAGGCATCGAGATCACCGTTCAGAACACCCTGGGTGTCCGAGGTTTCCGTGCCCGTGCGCAGATCCTTGATCATCTGATAAGGCTGCAGGACGTAGGATCGGATCTGATGCCCCCAACCGATATCGGTTTTGCTGTCTTCGACCGCCTGTGCTTCGGCTTCGCGTTTTTGCAGCTCTGCCTCATATAAACGGGCTTTCAGCATCTTCATCGCCGTTTCACGGTTTTTATGCTGCGAACGGTCGTTCTGACACTGGGCAACGATCCCGGTCGGAATATGGGTCATACGCACAGCAGAATCGGTTCTGTTGACGTGCTGACCACCGGCACCTGATGCGCGATAGGTATCGATACGAAGATCCTTATCAAGGATTTCAATCTCGATATCGTCATCAATCACCGGATACACCCAGACCGACGAGAAGCTGGTATGGCGACGCGCCGAGCTGTCATAGGGCGAAATACGCACCAGACGATGCACGCCCACTTCGTTCTTGAGCCAGCCATAGGCATTATGGCCGGTGATCTTGTAAGTCACCGATTTGATGCCGGCTTCCTCGCCATCGCTTTCTTCAAGCATCTCGAGCTTGTAACCCTTGGACTCTGCCCAACGGTAATACATGCGGGCCAACATCGATGCCCAGTCCTGCGCCTCTGTCCCGCCGGCACCGGCATGGATTTCAAGATAGGCGTCATTGGAATCGGCTTCGCCCGACAGCAGGCTTTCAAGTTCGCGCTTTGCGGCAATCTCGCGGATCGAACGCAGGGCTTCTTCGCCCTCTTCGACGGTTTCGCTATCGCCTTCGGCTTCGCCAAGCTCGATCAGTTCAACACTGTCTTCGAGTTCTTGGGCGAGCTTTTTATAACCATTGATGGCGTCATCAAGCTGGGTACGTTCACGCATGACTTTCTGCGCGTTTGTCGCATCGTCCCAAAGGGTCGGGTCTTCGGCAAGTGCGTTCAGTTCGTCAAGGCGTCTAAGAGCGTTATCCCAGTCAAAGATGCCTCCTCAGCAGTGCCATCGACTGCTTGATTTCATCGACCAATGCCTGTGCTTCGGCGCGCATTGATGTCTCCGTTATTCGTCTGAAAATCTGTTTCGCCACACGGATGATGCGGCAATGTCGGCGTGGCTTATAACAGTTTTTGCCCCGCTTGAAACCCCTGCAACAATGCAAAAACCCGGCGCGGTTGGTGCGCCGGGTTCTATTGCAAAAGCCTGATTAAGCAAAGTTGCCGATCAGCTGTAAACCGGATCAAGCGTTACCGTATAGAGTTCCTCGTCGGCGACATCACGAAGCGAAACGCGGAACTGTTCTGTATCGGCATCAATATCCACCAGCCCGAAGAACTGAAGCCCATAGGATGGCGGCAGGTTGATCCCCTGCTCCTCGGTCGGGTGTTTGGTGAATTTGACCTGCGGACCGAATGTGTTGTCCATTTCATTCGGACCAAAGGTTCCGGCATGCAACGGACCAGAGACAAATTCCCAGAAGGGTTCGAAATCCTGGAACTGTGCCTTGTTCGGATCATAATAATGGGCCGCCGTGTAATGCACATCCGCCGTCAACCAGACGGTATTGTTGATTTTGGCGTTCTTGATGAAACGCAGCAGTTCAACGATTTCAAGTTCACGACCGGCTGGCGCACCATCACCATTGGCAAGGTTTTCAAACGTGCTTTTGTTTTTCCAGTCATCATAAACGATCATGCCAATCGGCATGTCGGCTGCGATCACTTTCCAGGTCGCCTTGGAATTCAACAGACCACGTTTGAGCCATTCCATCTGGGCACGACCAAGGAAGTCGGTGTTATCCGTGGGTACGGCACTATTGTTGGCGTCGTTGGTGCCACGATAGGTCCGCATATCAAGGAAGAAAATCTCCAAGGACGGCCCATAAGAAACCTTGCGGTAAATGCGACCGGGTTCGGATGCGTATTCGGTCACCGGCAGCATTTCGCGGAAGGCACGATTAGCACGCGCGGCCAGAAGCGACACCGATTTTTCGCTATAGCGGTCATCGCCAAGCAACATCTCGCCGGGATACCAGTTGTTGGTCACTTCGTGGTCATCCCACTGATAATATACCGGCACCAGACGGTTGAACTCGCGCACATGCTGATCAAGCATGTTGTATTTATAGTTGCCACGAAACTCATCAAGCGTCTCGGCGACCTTTGCGGTGTCTTCGGTCGTGATGTTTTTCCAGATTTCGCCGTCCGGTGTTTCCTTGGTTTCGGCAAACGGCCCATCGGCATAAATCGTATCGCCGGAATGGATGAAGAAGTCCGGGTTATGTTTGGTAATCGTTGAATAGGTTTTCATGCCACCGCGGTCTTCATCAATACCCCAACCCTGCCCGCCGGTATCGCCGGACCAGCCGAAACGAATGTTGCGCTTGGCTGCTGGTGCCGTCCGAAAATGACCAATAATCGGTTCGGACGATGCACGTGTATCATCCAGATTTTCGAAATGTATCTTGTAAAAGATGTCCTGACCTGCTGGCAGATCGTCAAGGGAAAGTTTCCCGGCAAAGTCACGTTCTGGCAGCACATCGACATGCGGAATACGCACCGAGTTTTTGAACCCTTCCGTGGTCGCGATTTCGGTCACCATGCGCGACGCACGATCTGCACGTCCCCAGATGCAAGCAGTGCTTTGCGTAACGTCACCACTTTGAACACCGTGGGTCATGATCGGACGATCCGCAGCACGTGAAATCGACGGCATAAAGAAACCACCCATCGCAGTCGCGGCGCCTGCCGTCGCGCTGGTGGTCAAAAACTTTCGGCGGGAAAGACGAAAAGTCATTACAAGAACCTCATCAGGGTATGAAACAAAACATTGAAGATCATGACAAAGTCCGATGACAGCCTGATGTCAGTGTCTTGATTGTTTTGTCATGCTTTGATGACTCAACGCGTTTGTGAAAAGGCCGACCCGAAAGCCAACAAGTTCAAGTGAACCTGTTCCTGAACGAAAAAGGCCAGATGCTGATCACATCCGGCCTTAATCATATACCCCAACCAAACCTGATGGTGTTTGGCGCGGTCGGTAAAGCACGAACCCGCTAGTAAATGCCACCCGGTCCGGAGACAGAGCCACCGCTGCTATCGGATCCACCTGAACCGCTATATCCGCCATCAATGACATTGTCGTTCGAAGCCGGAATGGTGCCGGGCTTGAAGGCCTCCCAAATCACGTCCTGATCGCCCGGGCGGGCCGGAAGGCCGGTACGCGCTTCGACACGGACCATTCGAATGCCCGGCGGGGTCCGGAACGGGATGGCCTTTGTGCCTTCAAGTGCCCCGCGCATGAATTCCTTCCAGATCGGGGCGGCCGCACTGGCGCCCTGTTCACGATCACCAAGGGATCGGTTGTCATCAAAGCCAACATAAACACCAACTGCCAAATCCGGCGAGAAGCCGACAAACCAGGCATCACGCGAATCATTGGTCGTGCCGGTCTTGCCTGCCAGCGGATAGCCAAGCTCTGCAATACGGCGGCCCGTCCCACGGGTAATAACACCTTCCATGATGTGAACCATCTGGAATGCGCTGGCAGGGTCGGTCAGCTGTTCGCGGGTGTCAGGCAGATCAGGCGGCATCTGATTACGGAACGCCACGTCCTGACATTGCGCACATTCGCGTTCGTCACGACGATAAATCACGTTGCCGCGACGGTCCTGAATACGGTCGATCAGGGTCGGGGTGATTTTCTTGCCGCCATTGACCAACTCGGCATAGGCCGACGTCAAACGCATTACTGTCGTTTCAGCCGCGCCCAGCGACATCGACAACACGTCTGGCATTTCATCAACAACACCAAAGCGCTCGGCGTAATCGACCACGGTCGGCATGCCGATGGTTTGGGCCAGACGCACCGTCATCAGGTTTCGCGACTTTTCAATCCCAAGTCGCATGGTCGAAGGACCATAGAACTTGCCGCTATAGTTGCCCGGTTTCCACTTGCCAAGGCCGGGGCCCTGATCAATCACAAACGGCGCATCAAGCACCAGTGTCGAAGGCGTAAAGCCCTGATCAAGGGCGGCAAGATAGACAAACGGCTTGAAGGCAGAGCCCGGCTGACGGCGGGCCTGTGTTGCGCGGTTAAATTTCGAAAGATCATGTGAAAAACCACCCGACATCGCCAATACGCGCCCGGTATGCGGATCCATTGCCACCAGACCGCCATTCACATTCGGGATCTGACGCAGGCCATAGGTATTTGGCGGCAACTGTTCGCCATCAAGTTCGGCGAAATGTTTGACGTAAACAACATCGCCGGGCTTCAGCACATCTGACGGACGGTTCACAACCGCGCCCAAAGTCTGGCCCTTTTGCCATGGGCGGGCCCATGTCAGGAAGCGCAACGGAATACGCCCCTGCTCGCCATTCATCAGGCCCAGTTTTGCTTCATTGGCGTCGGTATCCAGCACAACGGCACGATCCCAGGGGATATCT
Source organism: Thalassospira sp. HF15 (assembly GCF_011806525.1). GTDB lineage: Bacteria > Pseudomonadota > Alphaproteobacteria > Rhodospirillales > Thalassospiraceae > Thalassospira. The sequence continues at coordinate 94,358 of NZ_JAAVKI010000007.1, forward strand.
GCCGGAGTTTCAACTTCGCGCAGCGTCTGCTGCCAGTTGCCCGACAGATCAATATTGGTGATCGGGCCGCGCCAGCCATGACGACGGTCATATTCAACCAACCCGTCAAACAGTGCCTTGTCGGCGATATCCTGCAAGCGCGGAACCACGGTGGAACGCACAGAAAGGCCACCGTCATAAAGCATGCCCTCGCCATAGCGATCCACAAGCTGGCGACGGACTTCCTCGGCAAAGAAATCGGCGCGGTAAGTGTCAACCGACTCTCGGGTCTTGCCTTCAAGCGGGGATGACCATGCCGCCTGCGCTTCGGCCTCGGTGATGTATTTTTCTTCAAGCATCCGCCCAATCACCCAGTTACGGCGCGCCTTGGCTTCGTCATGGTTGCGGACCGGATGATAGTTAGATGGTGCTTTTGGCAGGGCAGCAAGATAGGCGGCTTCTTCAACATCAAGCTCATCAAGCGACTTGTCGAAATAGCGCAAAGCAGCTGCGGCCACACCATAGCTGCCACTGCCGAGATAAATCTCGTTCAGGTAAAGCTCAAGGATATGTTCCTTGGAAAAGGCCCGCTCGATACGGAAGGACAGAATGGCTTCCTTGATCTTGCGCTCGTAGGATACTTCGTTGGTCAGAAGGAAGTTCTTGGCGACCTGCTGGGTGATGGTTGATGCGCCGACCGGACGTTTGCCGGTTCCCAAATTGACAACGTTGGTGACAGCCGCGCGCAAGACAGAGGCAAAATCGATCCCCGGATGAGAAAAGAAGTTCTTGTCCTCAGCCGCGACGAACGCATCAATTACTTTGTGCGGGATAGCCGAAATCGGCACAAAGACACGCTTTTCACGCGCATATTCGGCAATCAGGGCACCGTCGGATGCATGCACACGTGTCATAACCTCGGGCTCGTAATTTTCAAGCTGTGTGTAATCAGGCAGTCCTTGGCCAAAGTGCCAGAAGATCGCCAGCATACCGGCGCCGCCCGCAACCGCCATCAAGAACAGAAAGCCGAAAATACTAAGTAGAATGCGCATGTAAGCAGGTCTTTTTCATTTTGTTGGCCTGATCGGTCAAGGGCGCATATTCATGCACTCTTACCGGAAATGCAACGTCCCGACCGACATTTCGCCTGTCAGGATCGTAAACACGGATTTGCCCGCATCATAGCGGCAAAATCATGACGAGGTTGTGACAGCCACCACGCCTGAGGGCTTTTTATTCCCAGAATAAAGCGTATCGGTATCTTTCCCGCCTATGTCAGACGCAAATCACGATACCGACAGTCCCAGCTTTTAGAACTTGTGTTTCTCGAAATAAATATCAATTGCCCGCATGACGGCCTCGGCAATCTTTTTGCGATGGGCCGGGCTTTGCAACAGCTTGGCATCCGTTGCATTCGACAGATATCCCATTTCAAACAAGGCAGACGGGATATCAGGTGCCTTCAGAACCGCGAAACCTGCAAAGCGATGGGTGCGGCGTTGCAATTCGATGCTTTGGGCAAGCTGGGTGACCATATTTGCCGCCAAGGTTGCCGACAGGTTCATGGTTTCGCGTTGCGCCAGATCGATCAGGATGCTTTGCACCAGCGTGTTTTCATCGGAAAGATCAATACCGGCAATGACGTCGGCCTTGTTTTCCTTTGATGCCAGTGCGGCGGCCTCTTTGTCCGATGCGTTTTCAGACAGGGTATAAACCGATGCGCCGCGATGCTTTGGATTGGCAATCGAGTCTGCATGCAACGATATGAACAGATCCGCCTCGGCCTTGCGCGCGATTTCGACGCGTTGCCGCAGTTTCAGGAACACGTCCTTGTCACGCGTTAACAGAACGCGATAGCGCCCGGATGCCGTCAGGGTTTCGGCAAGCTGGCGCGCTGCGGCAAGGGTCAGGTCCTTTTCATAGACATTGCCCACGCCAATCGCACCGGGATCGACCCCGCCATGTCCGGCATCAATGGCAATCAGCGGCTTTTCATCACCGCCGCGGCCCGATTGAACGGCGACATCAACACTTTGCTCGGTCGCACTGGTATCGTTGCGACTGCGCGCAGAATAGGCTTCCATGCTTTGACGCGATGCGGTCAAAAAGGCGTCACGCCCGGTCGGTTTCAGATCAACCACCAGACGATTGGGCTTTCCCCCGCCCGGTGGCAGCGAGAAAATCTTCGAAACGAGCGACGGCTGCGCGACATCGAGAACCACACGGAACGTGCCCGGTTTGAACAGGCCATAGCGCAGGCCCGAAATCAGCCCCCCGCCAGAGGTCACCTTGCTTGGCGGTGCGTTCCAGTCGATTTCCGGCATATCAATGATGATGCGATAGGGATCTGGCAGCAGGAAGTAGGTAAAATCGACTTCCTGATCGAGATCGATCACAAAGCGCGTGTAATCGGGATAAACCCCAAGCCGCGCGCCAAGCACCTTGGCCGGTTGGGCTGATGCTTCTGACACGGTGATCACGAATGCACACAACAGCGCAAACACCACCATCATCGTTCTGGCGATATTGACCAGGAAAGACCCTGATGGTGCATTTTTCGTTTTGGAAAGCGAAGTTGCGTGCTGTGAATACATCTGTCGTTTCAGCGCCTATTACCCTGCAAGAGCATCTGTTAAGCGCTTATAGCAATGCGTTGGTTAACGGGCAATTGACCAACACCAGAACTTGCATGACAGATCTTTCAACTTTGCGCGATGGGCGGAACATGGGGCAGAACCGTAAAAACAGTGTCTTTTCATATATTTGCCGAAGATAACTCACCCAAAGGAAAATCGCGCGGATTTCTGTGTGTTTTTACATGTTACTGTCAGAAAGTCGTTACATCACGCAACAAAACTGTTTGTAGCAGACGCATAAAAGGGATATGTTGCACCCGAGATTCCTATGCTTTGTGGTAAGCAACCAAAATGCCACCAGGCTGAGGACGCGACGAGTGCAGTTCTTACGGTCGGTGTCTCGGTGACGCGGCAATTCCCGCTCCCGATAGAGCCCTCCTCAAAAAGGCTGTCTTGGCGCGCTCGAAAGACACGCAATCTAATTCTTTTGTTTCAACACCAAAACCAGGTCCAACCGGAAGAGCAGCCGACACGCGATGACCCAGATACATACAGGACATATCGCGACCTTTATGGGCGGCGCCTCCGGACATGCCGGTTTGTTTGCATATCAGCGCAATTGCGCCCATAGCATTGAACTGGCGGGGCCCCCAGGAACAGGTTCCGAATGGTCAAACGTATGCTTATCGATGCAACGCACGCGGAAGAGAGCCGCGTCGTTGTTATTAATGGAAATCGCCTAGAAGAATACGACGTCGAAACTTCGACAAAAAAGCAAATCAAGGGTAATATCTATCTCGCGAAAGTCACGCGGGTAGAACCGTCGCTTCAGGCGGCCTTTGTTGACTATGGCGGAAACCGTCATGGTTTCCTTGCGTTTAGCGAAATCCATTCCGACTACTATCAAATTCCGGTTGCCGACCGCGAGGCGATTGCCCAAGGCAATGCCCAGGTGAAGGACGCTGAAATCGTCGAAGACAACATCGGCGATTCCGAAGACAGCCCGAAAAAAGAAAAGAAGCCGTCGCGTACACGTTCGCGCCGCAAACCGCGCGCTCAGAGCAAGGACGATACATCCGACACGCCCGAGGCAGAAGCCCCGGAAGCGGATGCCACGACCGAGGCGCCTGGCCAGTCCGATGCCGCAACCGAGAAAACCGGTTCTGGCGAGGAAGAAGAAGCCAAACCGCGTCGTCGCCGTCCGCGCAATCGTCGCAAAAAAAGCGACGATGTCGAGGCATCGGGTTCGGATGCAGAAGCAACGCCGTCCAGTGATGGCAATGATGACAGCGGTTCGAACGGTGATGACACCCCGACCGGTGGCAATGCCGCGATGGCAGCCGAAGTCGCCGAGCTTGACGTTGATGTCGTTACCGATGACGACGCTAACGAAGTCACCGCTCTTGATCCGAATGCCGACGTTGAAGAAGACATCGAAGACCTTGGTGGCGATGACAGCGACGAATTCGTCGAATCACACAGCCGTCAACTTCAGAAACGCTACAAAATTCAGGAAGTCATCAAGCGCCGCCAGATCATTCTGGTTCAGGTCGTCAAGGAAGAGCGCGGCAACAAGGGTGCAGCGCTTTCGACCTTCCTGTCACTGGCCGGTCGTTATTGCGTGCTGATGCCAAACACCCCGCGCGGTGGTGGCATTTCGCGCAAGATCACCAATGCCAAGGACCGCAAGCGTCTGAAATCCATTCTGGCAGAGCTTGAGATTCCGGACGGCATGGCGGTTATCGTTCGTACCGCCGGTGCAGAACGGACCAAGGCCGAAATCAAGCGTGACTTCGATTATCTGATGCGTCTGTGGGATCGTATCCGCGAAACCACCCTTCAGAGCCAGGCACCGTGCCTAATTTACGAAGAAGCCGATCTGATCAAGCGTTCCATCCGTGATCTTTATGCGCGCGATGTTGATGAAGTTCTGGTCGAAGGTGACGAGGGTTACCGCGTTGCCAAAGACTTCATGAAGATGCTGATGCCATCGCATGCCAAGCGTGTGCAGCCTTATAAAGATCAGGGCGTGCCGCTGTTCCACCGTTTCCAGGTGGAAAGCCAGCTTGATGCGATGCTCAACCCGGTCGTGCAGCTTAAATCCGGTGGTTATCTTGTCATCAACCCGACCGAGGCTTTGGTTGCGGTTGACGTCAACTCCGGCCGTTCGACCCGTGAACGCAACATCGAAGAAACCGCTTACAAGACCAACCTTGAAGCAGCCGAAGAACTGTCACGCCAGTTGCGCCTGCGTGACCTTGCGGGTCTGATCGTTGTCGACTTCATCGACATGGAAGATCACCGCAATCAGGCCTCTGTCGAACGCAAGCTTAAAGAAGCGATGCGCAACGACCGCGCCCGTCTGCAGATCGGCCGTATCAGCCCGTTTGGCCTGCTTGAAATGTCGCGTCAGCGCCTGCGTCCGTCGCTGGTCGAAAGCGCGTTTGAAGTTTGCACCCATTGCCGTGGTGTCGGCCTTGTTCGCTCGATCGAAAGTGCAGCCCTTCATCTGCTGCGCGTGATTGAAGAAGAAGGCATGCGTCGTCGTTCCGGCGCACTGACCGTCCATGTCGCAAGTGAAGTTGCCCTTTATATTCTGAACCGCAAGCGTGACTCGCTTGGCGAAATCGAAAGCCGCTATGGTTTCAGCGTCATGATCTTTGGTGATGACAGCCTGATTTCGCCAGACCATCGTATTGAACGCACCCGTGCGAAAAAAGGCGATGAAGTTGACGAAACGCCGTCTGTTCTCAACACCGACAGCGTGTCGCTGACCGCGATTGAAAATCCGGTTGATGCAGACGACGAAGAAGAAGAAACTGAACGCAACGAAGATGACGATCAGGGCGGCAAGCGCCGTCGTCGTCGCCGTCGTCGCCGTGGCCGCAATGATGACCGCGATGATCGCAACAACGATCAGCAGCAGGATGCATCTGGCGACAATGAAGACGCGTCTGACAACAGTGATCGCAACAACAACAATACGAATGACGACGATGATGATGAAAGCAACCGCAAGCGCCGCCGTCGCGGCAAACGTGGTGGTCGCCGTCGTTCGCGCCGTCAGGACTTTGATGGCAACCGGACCCGTTCGCCTGCTGATGATCCGGCCCTGACGGCAGCACGCCGCAACCGTGACCACGAAGCACCCGACGGCACAGCAGAAGACACCGTGATCGACGCTGATAGCGAAGGTCAGGACGCAGACAGCTTTGAGCAGGAAGGTGTTCGCGCCGGTCGTTCGCGCAGCACCACGGCCCCGGCCCCTGCCCGTCCGCGCCGTGATCGCAATGACAACCGCCGCAATCGTCGTGACCGCAACACCCGTTCGGATCGCAATGACGAGGGCAATGATCGCGATGTGAAGAACATCCCGATCCAAAGCGGCCCGGCCCCGGAAGCACAGTCGGACGCCCCGGCTGAAGCAAAACCGGAAGCAGCCGCGGCACCGGCCCCGACCCCGGCAGAAGTCAGTGCCCCGGCTCCGAAGGAAGAAGCACCCAAGGCAGAAGCCCCGGCTGAAAAACCGGCTGAGCCAAAAGCTGCTGAACCGGCCAAGGCCGAGAAAGCAGAACCGGCTCCTGCCCCGGCACCGGAAGCAACCCCTGCTCCCGAGCCGGCCAAGGACGAAAAACCGAAGCCGAAAAAACGCGGCTGGTGGAGCCTTGGTCGCTAAGACGGGCTACCAGAACAAACAAAAAAAGAAGGGCTGCCATCTGGCAGCCCTTCTTTTTTTTAGTCAACCGCCTGTCGGGCAATTCAGAGAAGCGTTCCCAATTCTAAAGGGCCTTCTTCAGAAGCGCTGTAAGTTCGACCGGACTGTTTGTCGTGCGCACATATCGCACAATCTCGCTATATTGAGTTTCTTGAGCTTCTTTTTTTGAATTGTCTTCTGGTGTGTCGAATATCTCAAACCCGACAGCACCTGAAGAGAAACTATCTGGCAATGGCCGCTTCATGATATCATTGATCACTTCAGCGTATTTGCTCATTTTCACTCTCCCTAAAGCTCATCCAACACGCCAACCTTAAAACTCTTTCTGCTGGCGAGAGAAGAATCGCCCATTAAGCTTACCATCAAAATAATGTTTGCGCTTGATCCAAATAAAACCATCAGCTTTAGATATGACGGCAACATCAATCGGTCCACCAACGGACTCACTAGGTTTTGTCACCTTTTCTTTCAACGACTGGAGGTTAACAAGAGTTTCAGCTAACTCAGCCATTTCGTCCAATGGCAATGCCCCGATAACATTCCCTAGCGGTACGTAATGGGTTTCAACTGCTGCTTCTACCCAATCCCTCACATGCGTCTTCGATGCCCCTTCTACCAGTTCGTCTAAGTTTGGGGCCTCTAAATGCATATCTTCAGCAAATTTCTTAAGCGTCTTACGAATTAGATCAGATGTGTTTCCGTAGACGTCAGGACTAAACCCCATCATGAATGTGTTGATCATTGACGACGTCGCAAAAGGCTTGATGTGAGAAATTTTGTCGTTACTCACGGTTTCGCTATCGATAGGCGTTTCAACAATCTTATCAAGTACAAAACCAAAGCATTCTCTCGCGATATAGCGAGGATAAAACTCATTTTCCCCGTACCCAGCAAACACTATACCGGTCGGGCTAAGCACATTTTTGAACCTTTTAAAGAGAATTTCAAATGAAATTCGACAGATTGTCGATACATGCTTCTTTGTCAAAAACGTTTTATTGACAAAATCAGCCTCAAGCTTGTCTACAAGGGTTGATTGGTACTTCTGTATAACTTCGGCAATTTGTTCGTCACCAAAACATTCTGGCGTTGGTTCTGAATCAAGCTCATTTTTCTTAAGACTCAGATACTCTGTCAAATTCTTTCGATTTGTACTAATTTTATCATCTTTGTCATAATTATTTTCCAAAGAACCTACAAAAACTTCCCAAAATATATCTTCAAGTTTCGAAAGGAGTATTTGTTCTTTCACATCTGCCGGAAAAATATGGGCATGACTTGCTATGTACTCAAAGAACTCATCCACGTAACCTTCTAAGTGCGAGAACTGTTTATCGCCGATATGCTGCCTAAAATCTTTAATTAGAATTTCCCAAGGCACACCATGAAGGTCCGCAGAATTATATATCATCACGCCAACCGGGTGATGACTGGAGAGTTGGAAAATCTTGTTCGCACCTTTGAAGTACCTCTCCTCTCTCTTCCCTTTGACAGTTCGTGTAACCGTAGTCGCACTATCAGCTGCCAAAACTATGGCATGACGGTTCATTATAACAATTTCAGAAGTCATGAGCGCACCCCAACGTGAATATAAGAAAATCATGCAACCATGAGATTAAATTGAGGTAAACTCAAAGCGCGCAAAACATCAACAAATAATCTATCTCCAGTTCTGGAGCGCTTTGACCGCACCAATCATGGTGTCTTCGCTGTGTGCAAACGAGAACCGCACATAGCCCTTGCCACGCAGGCGGTCGAAATCTGTGCCCGGCGTGGTCGCAACACCGGTTTCTTCGAGCATCTGTTTACAGAAGGCTTCGCTGTCACTCGTCAGTTCGCGCACATCGGCATAAAGGTAAAACGCACCATCGGCCGGGGCGAACTTGGTAAAGCCTGCCTTGGGCAAACCATCAAGCAGGATTTCGCGATTGCGCGCGTAGGCCGCGATGTTGGCCTGCAATTCGTCTTCGCAATCGAATGCCGCCACCGCCGCCAGCTGCGAAAGCGCCGGGGCAGAGATAAACAGGTTCTGCTGCAAGCATTCGACCGCGCGCATCAGATCAGGCGGGACAATCGCCCAGCCCAGACGCCAGCCGGTCATGGAAAAGTATTTCGAGAAGCTGTTGATGATGATCGCTTCATCACCGAATTCAAGGGCGGTGCATTCGGCAACATCACCAAATGAAATGCCCTGATAGATTTCGTCACTGATCAAACGAATGCCGTTGTCGCGGCAATAGGTTGCCAGTTCCCGATAGGTTTCAACATCGATCATGCTGCCCGCCGGGTTGGACGGGCTGGCAACGATCAGGCCGTCAACCGGTCCATCCAGATCACGCAACATCTGCACGGTCGGCTGATAATGGGTTTCCGGCCCCGCCGGCAGATTGACCGTCTCAATCCCAAGCGCGCTTAGAATGTTGTGATAGGCAGGGTATCCCGGGGCTGCCATCGCCACCCGATCGCCTGCGTCAAAGGCCGCGAGAAACGCCAGCACGAAGATCGAGGATGAGCCACTGGCCACACAAACGCGCGCCGGATCAACTGATACACCGAATTTGGTTTTGTAGTGACCGGCAATTGCTTCGCGCAGCGGATCAATGCCCATGGCGTTGGTGTAGCCGATCAGATCACTTTCAAGCGCCTTGGCAGCGGCTTCGCGCACCTTGCGCGGGGCGGGTGTTCCGGGCTGTCCGACTTCAAGATGATAGACAGCCTTGCCTTCGGTTTCACGCGCATTGGCTGCGCGCATCACATCCATCACGATAAAGGGCGAAATTGCACCACGAAGGGATTGTTTCAATGCCATTTGTGGGGTCCTGACATGTGTTTAAGAACAACAGGGCAGGATATGATCCCTGCCCTGTTGGTGATAACTGATTAGCGTGTGCCGGCCATGCCGCCACCTGCCGGATCGGCAAGGAACTGGCAACTTTCCGGATGGGGTGGCGTACCTTCAAGGCATTTGATCACATTGACCGAAGACGCCCCGTCGGAGTTCATCGCAATACCGGCCGCCGCACCTGAACCAATCAGGTCTTCAGCCATGGTGGCGATCTGTTTGGTCGCACCAGCCGGTGTCCCCGTGCCTGCGATACCGTAATAGTATTCCCAAACGAACGGGTTAATCATGAGTGCCGGGCCCATCAGCGGGGTCGAGACCATGGCGGCGTCACCCGCCGCAAGGTTAAGGCCAAACGCATCCGCGCCAAGCCCCGCACCGAACGGCTCATTCATGGTGGTCACGCAGGCCACCGCATTGGCCGCACGGTCGACGACGACAAAGCCACTGCGACCAGCACCAGCCTGAGCCGCTTCGCTGCCTGACGCAATGTCAGCCAGATAACGGTTCAGGATATCGGCAAGTTCGCTACCATCGGTGATTACGGCAGCACCGGCGTTGGATCGCGGCGGATACGCAAGATACAGCGTTTCATTGCCAACCTTGACCTCGGTCGCGGTTTTCCATTGCGGGCGATAGCCGCGCATGTCATCGGCTGTCAGAGTCCCGCCAGCGGCCTCGACCGCATGGGCAATATCCGCACCAAGTGCACCGTTATAAAACTCGCCCGGTCCCTTGACGCGCAGAGAAGTCAGCAAGGCTGCGAGATTGACCGCACGAATACGATCACCGACCTCAAGCATCTTGCCATCCGGCATAAACGTCGCGCGCAGAGACGGGCTTGCTTCAATGCGAGCCCGGTTTGCCTCGATGTCTTTGACCAACGATCGCGAAACCGGCACGCCAAGGCGGGCATATTGTTCGGCCGCACTGATCAACGAGCCCCACTGCAAACGACCATAACGTGCGCTAAGCGCATAAAGGCCGCGCGGTACGGTCGGAATGGTGGTTGCGGTCTGATCCGAGCCGGTACGCGTGCCCGGTTGCGGCCAGAAATCAAGAACTTCGACCTTTTGGGTCGCACGATCATGCACCACGCAGACCCCGCCGCCACCGATACCGGCAACAGAAGGCTTGGTCACGGTCATGGTGGCATAAAGCGCCACAGCCGCATCCGCAGCAGTCCCACCTGCGGAAAGAACATCGCGCGCATTGCGCACCGCACGCGGCTCATCGGCAACCACACCACCGAAATAGCCAGAGACTGCCCCTATTTGACCAAGATTTTCTGTTTCATTAGCACTACATGCAGCAAGTCCGGCAGTCATTGCGATTGCGACCGCGATCCGCCATGATGGCTTGCGCGTCGGCACGGAACCGACATCAGTCGAACGAAAATATGGAACGCACATTTTGCTCAGACGCATTATTACTCTCACTGCCATTTTCCTTATTGCCCTGCCTAGCACGGTTTCCGCGCAGGGTCGTTCTTTTATCCGCGATACAGAGATCGAGGAAACCCTCCGGATGTATGCCACGCCCATTTTCAGGGCGGCGGGCCTCGATCCGAATGGCGTGTCAGTTTATATCGTGTCCGACAACAGCTTGAACGCATTTGTTGCCGGGGGCCAAAAGCTTTTTATCAATACTGGGCTGTTGTTAAAAGCAGAGACTCCGGAACAGGTTATCGGCGTTGTCGCCCACGAGACCGGTCATATTGCAGGTGGGCACCTTTCGCGCGTTCATGATCAATTGCGCAACGCGTCTGCGATCTCAATTCTTTCAACGATTGCCGGTGTAGCGGCAGGGGTTGCAGCCGGTCGTTCCGATGTCGGTACGGCCGCTATTTTAGGCGGCCAGAACGTCGCAACGCGAAACTTCCTGGCCTATTCACGCACCCAGGAAAGCAGCGCAGACCAGGCGGGTGTGAAGTTCCTCACCAATTCCGGGATTTCATCGCGCGGGATGCTGGAATTCATGCAAACCCTTGAAGGGCAGGAATTGCTCAGCACCGCCAGCCAGGATCCGTATTTGCGCAGTCACCCGCTGACCATCGAGCGTGTTGATTTCCTTAAAAACTATGTGTCCAACTCGCCGCTTAAGGACGCCAAGGTCAGCCCGGAGCTGTATGAGCGCCATGAACGCATGCGCGCCAAACTGTTTGCCTTTACCAACCATATTCAAAACACGCTGCGCACCTATCCCGAAAGCGATACCAGCATCGCTGCCCGCTATGCGCGCTCGATTGCCTATTACCGCGACTCACAGCTTGATCCGGCGCTTGAAATCATTGAGGGCCTGATCGCCGAAGAACCGTCCAATCCATATTTCGAAGAACTGAAAGGCCAGATTCTTCTGGAGTTCGGACGCGCCCGCGAAGCGATTCCGCCGCTCCAACAATCAGCAGAACTGTCAAACGGCGCACCACTGATCCGATTGTTGCTGGCCCATGCAATGATTGAAACCGGCGATGAACAATATCTGGCACCGGCCAAGGAAAACCTGATCGGCGCCCTGTCACGTGAACGGGGTAATGCGTCCGCTTGGCGTTTCCGCGCAATTGTTGAAAACCGCCTCGGCAATGAAGGAGAGGCATCGCTTTCGCAAGCCGAATACAGCCTTTTGACGGGCGACCGGCAGGCAGCGAGCTATCACGCCGTTCAGGCCGACCGGAAACTTGAAAAAGGCTCTGCGGCATGGCTGCGGGCGCAAGATATCCTGCAGGCCACAAATCCTGACGGTGTGCCGGGCAAGGACAAAGCGAATTGAGGACGCAGGCCGCCCTGCGCGCAATTTCGCAAGTATCCCGAATGGTCACGCGGGCACGATTTCTTGGGTCTTTGGTGACGATTATCGGGTCCTTGGGTCTTGCGGGCTGCACCCTGCCCGATGCGGGTGTGGATGTCAGCGGAGACCTGAAACTGCTGTATGCGCCATTTTCACTGAACAATCCGCCGCGCTATTGGCAGGTTCACCAAGCCCACGACACGATACCGGCACCGCTCAGCTGGGAGGACAAGGACGGTCGCATCGCACTTGCGGCCCGTCCGGGAATGGGGGCGTTCGAAATCGGACGTCGCACCAATGTGATTGTGCTGGCCTCGCCGTTCCTGTCGTTTGACTGGCAGTTCAACAATGCAGCCCAGGTCGGTGATGTTGAACTGGTGCTTGGCTTCCGGCGGCAGGCACAGGGAAGCTGGACGGAAAGTGATCTTGGCTCGGGAAAACCGACGATGGATCAGGAAGTGCGGATTGCGGTCGGTCAGTATTCGGTGCGCTACGGCGAATGGCAGCACGAATATTTTGATCTTGCAACGCTTTATCGCCGCTACTGGCCCGATAGTCCTGCCGATGAAGTTAGGCTTGTCTGGATCGGGCTTGTTTCAGGCAAGGATCACGTCGCGCATGAGAACAGTGTCACTCATCTAACGCATATTTTACTTTCCCGTTAGCAGGCATATCACGTATCAAAAACCATCAAATGTAATCAGGGTCAGGACCAAGCCGTCACCAACTGACCAAAGACAAAAGGACGCCCTATGACTTCCCAGATCGCAAAGCGCTTTCTTGCCGGTACGGCACTTGGTTTTGGTATGCTGCTTGGTTCACAGGCAGTGATGGCGCAGGACGCGCTGAACCCTGAACAGAAAGCCGAAATCGAAGGCGTTATTGAACAGTACCTTCTTGATAATCCGGACGTTCTTCTGCGCGCCATTCAGAATGTTCAGACCTGGCAGGCCGCAGAACAAACCCGCCAACAGGCCGCCGCCATCACGCCGGTCTGGGATGCATTGGTTGCCGACAGTTCTGTACCATCCGTTGGGCCGGTTGACGCCCCGGTCACTGTGATCGAGTTTTTTGATTATCACTGCGGTTATTGCAAACGTGCCTTTGACGGCTTGATGGACATTGCCGAGCAGAACGAAGGCAAGGTCCGCACCATCTTTGTCGAATTCCCGATCCTGCGTGAGGAAAGTGGTGTTGCCGCTCGCGCAGCACTGGCCGCGGCCAAGCAGGGCAAATACATGGAAGCCCACGAGGCCTTCATGACCAATCGCGGCCTTCTGGATCAGGCCCGCATCAATGAACTGGCCGCTGGCGTCGGCATTGATGTTGATCAGATGGAAGCAGATATGAAATCGCCTGAAATCAGCGGTATGCTGGCGCAGTATTCGGCAATGGCCCGTTCGGTTGGCATTTCGGGCACACCGGCATTCCTGATCAATGGCACCATGGTTTCAGGTGCTGATATGGATCGCGTGAACGCGCTGGTCGATGCCGGATTGGAAGAAGCTTCCTGATCTGAGAAATATGACGAACTTAAAACTGCCTACATCTGCAGTTTGGTAGTTTCGAAATCTCAACAAAAACAACAAAGAGCCGTTTCGAAGATGAAACGGCTCTTTTGCATTGCGGGTTTTCCAAATGATCTCGCCTAGATGATCCCGGCCAGTGGCGACGACGGATCCGCGTATTTCTTTTTGGGCATCCGTCCGGCAAGGAAGGATTCACGACCGGCGATGATCGCGTGTTTCATCGCACGTGCCATACGGATCGGGTCCTTGGCACCAGCAATTGCGGTATTCATCAAGACACCATCACAGCCCAGTTCCATGGCAACAGCGGCATCCGATGCCGTACCAACACCCGCATCAACCAGAACCGGCACATTGGCATTTTCCTTGATGAGCGCGATATTGACCGGGTTCAAAATCCCCATGCCAGATCCAATCAGGGAACCCAGCGGCATGATTGCACAGCAGCCCATATCCTCAAGCATCTTGGCCTGAATGGGATCATCACTGCAGTAAACCATGACATCAAAGCCATCCTTGATCAGGGCTTCGGCGGCTGTAAGCGTTTCAGGCATATTGGGATACAACGTTGCCTGATCACCCAGCACTTCAAGCTTCACCAAATTCCATCCCCCGGCTTCGCGTGCAAGGCGCAGCGTGCGGACGGCATCATCAGCGGTAAAACACCCTGCCGTGTTGGGCAGATAGGTGTATTTTTTCGGATCGACGTAATCGACCAGCATCGGCTGGTTCGGGTCGGTCAGGTTCACGCGGCGCACTGCCACTGTGACGATTTCGGCCCCGGATGCCTCGATGGCAATTTTGGTTTCCTCGAAGTCCTTGTATTTGCCGGTTCCGACCAACAAGCGCGACGAGAATTTCTTGCCCGCGACAACAAAACCATCGTCGTCTGCGGCTGCCAGCCCAGCCTCTTGCGAACCGCCACCGATGAAGTGAACGATTTCGAATTTGTCACCCTCGGCAATCGGGGTTTCGCCATAGGCGGTCTTGGGAACGATTTCCAGATTACGTTCGACCGCGACCTTGGTCTGGGCGATCCCGAGTTCGCCAAGAAGTTCGGCAACGTTTCCGGCAGTTTCGATAGTGCGGTCTTCACCGTTGATCGTCAGACGCATCTTTTCGCTTCATTCCTGTGGTATCAAAATCTTCACGATTGCCGCGCAGTATGCGCAGCACGTTTGCCTTAAGCAAGATGTCATGCGCAGCTTTTTGGCGTTGAGCATCAATACACCGCGCTTCCCCGGCAAATGTGGCGGGCACGAAGCCTCAAGGTGGCGTTGCAAAGGCCACTGCAAAGTTGCGTCAGACTTTAGTCGTGTTATAAACGCAACTCCAAATGTTGGGCATGCAGTTAGCTGTTGCTTCGCGGTTCGAGCGTTTTTTTGACGGTCGTGACATCTGGCGGGCAGACACGCAACGGATGCTCGGAAGCAAGAATGGAAGTGAACGAGTTGACTGGTTTTATTAAAAACCGACAAGAAGACTCTGGCGTTCTTGGCAATGCTAAGGCATATACGCACACATTGGTTGCGATCCCTGATGCTTTCGCCGCGTCGACCAAGGCGAAACGCGGGATTCATCTGTCCAACATTCAAAAGCGGAATGCATTCAGACACAATCCATACGTCTCGAAAGCTTTACACGGCATGATCTATGGCTTTGGCTCCCGGAGCACCAAGAACGCCCTGGATGCCATGCGCGGATTGATCCACAAACCATCATAAAGATATCGAAATGAGCAAGTTCAACATCGACAATGACGCCATTCGCCAGCTCGCAGAGCTGCTGGACGACACCAATCTGACCGAAATTGAAGTTGCCGCAGGTGACAACCGTATTCGCGTCGCCCGTCAGGGCACCATGGTTGCCGCTGCTCCGGCGGCTGCCCCTGCTGCGCCTGCAGCTGCTGCGGCACCGTCCGCTGCCGCACCGGCAGATGCAGGTGCCCATCCGGGTGCTGTCAAATCGCCGATGGTCGGCGTTGTTTACTTCGCACCGGAACCAGGTGCAGCAGCATTCATCTCGGTTGGTGCAAGCGTTACCGAAGGCCAGACCCTGATGCTGATCGAGGCAATGAAAACCTTTAACCCGATCCGCGCACCGAAATCGGGCAAGGTCACCCAGATTATCGCGACCGACGGCCATCCGGTCGAATATGACGAGCCGCTGGTCATTATTGAATAAGTCGGGGTATCAACCGCATGTTCGACAAAATCCTGATTGCCAACCGTGGTGAGATCGCGCTTCGAATTCAGCGCGCCTGCCGCGAAATGGGCATCAAAACTGTTGCGGTGCATTCCACTGCTGATGCGGACGCTATGCATGTGCGTCTGGCCGACGAATCGGTCTGCATTGGTCCGGCTGCATCCAAAGACAGTTATCTGAATATTCCGGCCATTCTTTCGGCTGCTGAAATCACCGGGGCCGAGGCCATCCACCCGGGTTATGGCTTCCTGTCGGAAAGTGCTGACTTTGCATCGATGGTCGAAGAGCACGGCTTTGCCTTTATTGGCCCGACGCCCGAACATATCCGCACCATGGGCGACAAGATCACGGCAAAACAGACCGCTGAAAAGCTCGGCATTCCGTGTGTACCGGGGTCTGATGGCGAAATCACCACTGTTGACGAAGCCCGTAAATGCGCCAAGGACATCGGTTATCCGGTCCTGATCAAGGCATCGGGCGGCGGCGGCGGCCGCGGCATGAAAGTGGTCGAGCGTGACGAAGACCTTGCCGAAGCCTTTTCCATGACCCGTAAGGAAGCATTGCAGAACTTTGGCAATGCCGCCGTTTACATGGAAAAGTACCTTGGCAAACCGCGCCATATCGAATTGCAGGTGATTGGTGACATGCATGGCAACGCTGTTCACCTGTTTGAACGCGATTGTTCCTTGCAGCGTCGTCACCAAAAGGTGCTTGAAGAGGCCCCGTCACCGACTCTGACCCCCGAAGAGCGCGAACGTATCGGGTCGACCGTTGCCAATGCCATGATTGGCATGGGGTATCGCAATGCCGGCACAATCGAATTCCTTTATGAAAACGGCGAGTTCTATTTCATCGAAATGAACACCCGCCTGCAGGTGGAGCACCCGGTCACTGAAATGATTTCGGGCGTCGATCTTGTGCGTGAACAGATCCGTGTTGCGGCCGGTCTTGAGCTGTCATTCAAACAGGAAGACCTTGAAATTCATGGTCATGCGATTGAATGCCGTATCAATGCCGAAGACCCGCAGACCTTTGTTCCCTCACCGGGCAAGATCAAGGAATATCATGCACCGGGCGGCCTTGGTGTCCGTGTTGATAGTGGTATTTATACCGGCTATTCGATCCCGCCCTATTACGACAGCATGATCGCAAAGCTGATCGTTCATGGCCGCGACCGTGAAGAATGCATGATGCGCCTGCGTCGTGCACTGGCAGAATATGCGATTGGTGGCATCAAAACCACCATTCCGCTGCATCAGACGCTTCTTGCCAATCCTGACATCCAGAAAGGGGATTACGACATCCACTGGCTGGAAAAGTACATGGGCATGAACAAGACGCTTTGATCAGTGCTTGGGCAGATTTCAAACGGGAACCTTCGGGTTCCCGTTTTTCGTTTGCGATTTAAATCAAAAATTTAATCAAGCTTCCTTATTCTTGAAGACCGGTTCAGACTGGAAGTTGTGATGATCTTGTCACATGCGACCAGTCAACTCATATGTAAGCAACCATCAGACAAACAGGACCAAAGCAATTATCACTGCGATCATGTCAAACCAACTGACCCCTGATCTTTTGATCCGTGCCTATTCCGTCGGCCTGTTCCCCATGGCCGAAAGCCACGATGATCCAACCCTGTACTGGATTGATCCGGAATGGCGTGGAATCTTGCCGCTCGACGGGTTTCATGTCCCGCGCAGCTTGCGTAAGGCCGTGCGCAAGGGAACCTATAAAATTCACGTCGACAGGGCCTTTCCCGATGTCATTCGCGCCTGTGCGGAACCCTCCGACACCCGCGATGATACCTGGATCAACGACAACATCCTTGAAGCCTATTGCGCGCTTCACAAGATGGGGTGCGCCCATTCGATCGAAGCCTGGAAAGACGGCGAACTGGTTGGTGGACTTTATGGCGTTAGTCTGGGCAAGGCATTCTTTGGCGAAAGCATGTTTTCACGCGCAACAAACGCGTCAAAGGTTGCGTTGGTACATCTGGTCGCGCTGATGCGTCAGGGCGGATACAGCCTGCTTGATACGCAGTTTGTTAATGATCACCTCAAACAGTTCGGGGTTGAGGAAATCCCGCGCGAACGATATCGCAACGAACTGGCCAAGGCCCTTACAGGCCGCGCGAAACTTCCGTTTGAAGTCGATCCGGAAATCCTTGAAGAAACGCTGACAGGTGGCGATAGTAAGGCACCACTGCAGTCCTGAGTTCTGTATAAGGACTGCCATTCCCGCCACAACGAGTTCCGCCATGCATATCCGCCCTGCCACCCAAGAAGATACCTCCGCCATTCTTGATATTGTCGCGCCGATCCTTCGGGCTGGCGATACCTATGCCATTGACAGCAACATGACCGACGATGAAGTCATCGGCTATTGGATGGGACAGGATAAAGTCACGCTGGTGGCAGAGGAAGACGGCAAGGTGGTTGGCACCTATTACATCCGCCAAAATCAGGGTGGCGGCGGATCGCACGTTTGCAATTGCGGCTATATGACCTCACCCGCGGCAAGTGGCCGCGGCATTGCGCGGCGGATGTGTGAAGATTCACTCGTGCGTGCCAAGGAAATGGGCTATCGCGCCATGCAGTTCAATTTCGTAATTGCCAGCAATGCAGCAGCCGTTCACCTGTGGCCGAAACTTGGTTTCGAGGTGGTTGGCCGCCTGCCCGGTGCCTTTATGCACCCGACATTGGGCGAAACCGACGCGTTGGTGATGTATCGAAAGCTCTAGGCTGACGAAATCAGACAAATAATACGGGCGGGCGCCATACGGCACCCGCCCTTTTGCTATCTCAAGATCGTATCTGATGTGATCAGAACAGGAAGCGGACGCGAAGCGTGCCTTCGATCGCCGAAAGCTCCTTGCGGACGCCCTCGCCCGGTTTGATTTCCTCGTCGACCTCGACCACAACATAGCCAACGCCGCCTTCGGAACGCAGATACTGGCCACTGATGTTGATGCCACGACGTGCGAAGACATCGTTGATCTTAAGCAGCACGCCCGGCACGTTGCGGTGAATGTGCATGAAGCGGGTATGGGTGCGGTCCTTGACCGGAAGCGAGACTTCCGGGAAGTTCACAGCACCCAGGGTCGAGCCGTTATCAGAATAGGTGATCAGCTTGTCTGCCACCTCGACCCCGATATTTTCCTGCGCTTCCTGGGTGGAGCCACCGATATGCGGTGTCAGGATGACGTTGCTCATGCCGCGAAGCGGACTTTCGAACTGCTCGTCCTTGCCAGCTGGCTCAACCGGGAACACATCAATGGCGGCACCGGCCAGATGACCGCTTTCAAGGGCGGCTGCCAGATCTTCAATGACGATGACATTGCCACGTGCGGCATTAATCAGATGCGCACCCTTTTTCATCTTGGCGATTTCAGCACCGGTGATCATGTTCTTGGTCTGATCATTGGCCGGAACATGCAGCGATACGACATCGGATTTTGCAAGAAGTTCGTCCATCGACGAACAGGAGTTCGCATTCCCCATGGCAAGCTTGTTGATCACATCATAATAGATGACGTTCATGCCAAGCGATTCCGCCAGCACCGAAAGCTGGGACCCGATATGACCATAGCCGATAATACCCAGCGTCTTGCCGCGTGCTTCATAAGAGCCATGGGCATTCTTCAGCCAATCACCGTCATGAGCGGCCGCATTACGCTCGGGAATCCCGCGCAGCAGCATGATGATCTGGCCCAGTACCAGTTCGGCAACCGAGCGGGTGTTGGAATACGGCGCATTGAACACCGGGATCCCGCGCATCGCTGCGGCCTGCAGATCCACCTGATTGGTGCCGATGCAGAAACAGCCGATGGAGGTCAGCTTTGAGGCGGCATTAATGACGTCTTCGGTCAGTTTGGTACGGGAGCGAATGCCCAAAAAGTGCGCTTCGGAGACAACGGACTTCAGTTCGTCCGCGTCGAGCGCAGCTGGATAATGGTCGACATTTGAGTAGCCGGCCTCTTTGAACATTTTTACAGCGTTTTCATGGATACCTTCGAGCAGGACAACCTTGATCTTGTCCTTCTCCAACGAAAGTTTGCTGTTCACGGCGCACCATCCTTTTCTTCGTGAGGGCGACACGGGAAAATCCCCGAGCCGTTTACAGACCATTTCCAAACGGCCTGTGGCACAATGAAATAGGACTTAGATGCGCTTCCGTCAAAGGCTTTCCCTTGCGTAAATACGCATTGCGCCTATCTTCTGAACGCATATACCGGCTAATGCGTATAAAAATCAGGCCCCTTGAACGGGCCTATGACGTCTTTGGGGACCCGCTTTAAGGTAGCTTGCTTTGCCTGTCGAAATCAGAACCGTCACCGATATTCATCAGATCGGACAAACCAATTGGGACAACTGCGCCGGGGCCGATAACCCGTTTGTCAGTTTTGCCTTTCTTTCGGCGATGGAAGACAGCGGCTCAACCACTGCGGAAACCGGTTGGCAACCCTTTCATCTGGTCGCCGAGGACGAAACAGGCGCGGTGATCGGCATCGTGCCGCTTTACGTCAAAGCCCATTCATATGGCGAGTATGTTTTCGACTGGGCATGGGCAGAGGCCTATGAGCGCGCGGGCGGACGCTATTACCCGAAACTGCAGTCAGCAGTGCCTTTCTCGCCGGTACCGGGACCACGATTGCTGGTCGCACACAATCATCCTGATCCCGACGCTGTGCGTCATGCCCTGATTAGCGGTATGACGATTTTGCCCGAGAAGCTTGGCATGGCAACGCTGCATGTGACCTTTTGCAGCGGCGAAGAAAGCAGACAGATGGAAGAGGCCGGTTTTTTGGCACGCACCGGCATGCAATATCACTGGCGCAACCGGGACTATCAGAATTTCGATGATTTTCTGGGCGCGCTCAATTCACGCAAACGCAAGAACCTGCGCAAGGAACGCAAACAGGTTCTGGAAGCCGGCTACAGCTTTGCAGCGCTTCGCGGTGATGATTTGAAACCCCATCATTGGGACCGGTTTTATCATTTCTACCGCGATACATCCGACCGCAAGTGGGGACAGGCCTATTTGACGCGCGAGTTTTTTGAACTGCTCCATGAGCGTATGCGCGACCGCACCGTTCTGGTCTGTGCCTTCAACGATGATGAAATGGTTGCCGGGGCCCTGAACATGATGGGGAGCGAAACACTATATGGTCGCAACTGGGGCACCATGGATCGCACACCGCTTCTGCATTTTGAAACCTGCTACTATCAGGCCATCGATATCGCGATTGAACATGGCCTGAAAACGGTCGAGGCCGGCGCACAAGGTGAACACAAAATCCAGCGCGGCTATGAACCGGTGATTACCCATTCAGCACACCTGATTGCTGATCCTGGACTGAAGCGCGCTGTTGCACAATTTCTGGCACAGGAACGAAATCATATTGCCCAGGATCGCAATTTCATCCTGTCCGAGCATAGCCCTTATCGCCAGGAACCGCTTGCACCGAAAAGCTGAAAGATGATTCGGATATCAGGACCAAAAAGAAAAGGCGCGGGGAAATCCCCGCGCCTTTTACATTGAGATATCTGATGCGTCAGACGGTTCGGACGTCATCAAGGAAGCCATTCACGTGACTGCGGAGCTCATCATTGGCTGCGGCCAAGCGGCCGACGCTATCAAGCTGTCCACTGGAAAGATCGCCACTTTCGGTGGTTGCGCTGGCAACACTTTTGACAGCGTTGGTGATGGCAACGTTACCGTTGGCTGCACCTTCCACACTGCGTGAGATTTCCTCGGTTGCAGCGCCCTGCTCTTCCACCGCACTTGCGACAACCGACATCAATTCATCAATCTTGTTGATGGTGTCGGCAAAGCCGCGTACAGCTTCGGATGCAGCACCGGTTTCACTTTGCATCTCGGCAATTTTGGTGGTGATCTGCTCGGTCGCCTTGACCGTCTGCGAAGCAAGGTTTTTGACCTCGCCAGCCACAACGGCAAAGCCTTTGCCGGCCTCCCCGGCACGCGCTGACTCAATCGTCGCATTCAGCGCCAGCAGGTTGGTCTGATCGGCGATGTCACTGATCAGATTGACAACTTCACCCACGCTATGAGCGGCATCATTGAGTTTTTCAACACGCTCGTTGGTGCGTTCCGTTTCGCCGACAGCAACCTGGGTAATTTCCGTTACACGGGCAATCTGTGACGAGATTTCCGAAATGGAGGCCGACAGCTGTGCGGTTGCAGATGCCACCGTTTCGATATTGGTCGAAGACTCTTGTGCCTGTTCGGCAACATCCTGGGCATCCTGATTGGCACGTTCTGCGTGTGAGGTCAGCGTCTCGGATGCCGAACGGACATCGTCAAGTGCTGCATTCACCGCCTGGAGGACACTTTGGATTTTTTCATCAAAGCCCTTGGTGAGTGACCCCATGCGCTGGGTACGTTCAACCTGACGCTGCGCTTCGACTTTTTCCTGTTCGGCCATGCGAGCACGTTCGCGCGCATTTTCCCGGAAAACTTCAAGCGATTTCGCCATCGCACCGACTTCATCGGTGCGCTTCATATCAAGCGTTTCGATATCAAGATTACCGGCTGCAAGCTTGCCCATCGCCTCGGTCATTCTGCGGATCGGTGTTGCGATCATCCGCGACAATGTGCCACCAAACAGGATCGCCATGACAATCAACAGGAGAACACCTGTACCCAGAGTGATCTGGAAAATGCGCATCGCCTGGTCGACTTCCGCCCCAACGTCTTGGTTCATCTGATCGATGTTCTTGGCAAGTTCACCAGCAATCGTAGAAACCTGATCTGCAAGTTCGCGCGGCTCACCGGATGCTTCGATTGCGCGGGCATGGTTAACGGTCAGATAGTGACGCATCAACTGGACCTGCTCCACCGCGATTTCTTCCCAACGGTCAATTGCCCCGTCCATTTCCTCAATCAGCGTCGCAATCTGTGGATTGATTGAAGCATATGTCTTGAGCACGTCAGTCCGAATGTCGATTTCTTCAAGTGAAGTCTCGTAACCTTGCAAACCGGCACGGTCACCTGTTGTCAGGAAATAGATAAGTTCCTGACGCGCAACGAGATAGGCGCGATCAAGGTTGCGATAATCACGTTCGAACTGCGAAAGATAGTTGCGTTGCTCGTTAGCACTGTTGACCTTCATCGTTGCGAAGATGCCCGCCCCAGCGACCATCAGAATCACGGCAATCATGACCGCGAAACAGGTCATCAGTTTTGCCGGGATCGAGAGGTTTTTGAAAAATCTCATCACTGTTCTCCCTACAGACCACGACGGCGCGCAAGTTCATTCAGATTGACCTCGATGGTCACGGCACCGATCGGCTGACGGTCGGCATCGCTCATCGTCATATTGAGCTGAGCCAACCATGCGTCAGCATTTTCGTTGTATTCGGCTTCATCAATGAAAACCGCATCAGGCCCATTGGGATAAGTATTCTGAAACTTTGCCTCATCCCCCTGCCAGAAGTCCGAGGTGATAGAGCTTTGCCCGACATTGAGCCCCACAGCATCCATCACAAAGATTTCGGCATACATCCCGCCGGAACGCGCTTGAACCTGTGTAAGGTAGCTTGAAAGCGGGTTGGTCAGGATCGCTGCAACCAATGGCTGGTCTTCTGCTTCACGTTCTGCACGCCATTGTTGGTCAGCAGCATCAATCTGATCCTGCGTCATATCTGTGCGCAGCTTGTTCTGGGACGTAATGGAAAGCGCCACAACCGGGTTTGCCAACCATTCCCGTACATCACGGATGAACTGATCCGTGATGAGTGCGTTGGGATCCCCGGGCAAGTCTGCCTTGGCAAAAGCGGCATGCGGAGCAGCCAATACTGCTGCCATAAGCACCCCTGCCAAAGCCACACCACTTTTGGATATCATTCGTTTCACTCCCCTAGCCTATGCCATCGGCAATTATGGACTATCTACTAGTATAGATTCTTATACAAAGGATGAAATTCGAATACAACCTTTTTTAGAAACCAAGGCAACGTGGAGCCGCATGAGAAGAACATCCACATATGCCATATGTGAATGCCGCAGCTGGAAACAACAGGGTGATCAGGATATCTCGGGGAGTGAAAGGCTCGAAAACCAGACAAGAAAAAAGCGGCGGTATAACACCGCCGCTGAGTTTGGTTGGGACACGAGCAAACTGCAGAAGATTACGTTGTTCCAGGCGCGTAACGCGCCCCTGCAAAGAACAACTGTCCACCCTGACCTAAGCAGGAAGCATGCCAACTTTATAAAACCCCGGAAATCCTAGATTTTTGGGGAATATAGACACACTGACCGCAGGCCACAGAAACATTACCGCATAATCTTTGCATTTCAAAATGCAAAGATTGCAAATTGCAAAGTGCGTTCTTTGCAATTTGCAAATACCTACTGGTAATTTAGAATATCCTAGTATTTGCACGCATCTTAACGTCCCTATCTGGTACGTTTTTTCTTTTTCGCGCCACCAAAATTCAAGAGCGCGGGCGCCTTCTCGATGATTTCCTCGAGAATCGACTTCGCGATATCAAGATCTTCCTTTGCAGACTCGTCCAACTGGCTGATATAGCGCGGATCAGAGATCATGCGCTCCGCTTCATATAACGTCCTGAGCTCGCTTTGGAACATTTCGCGCGCACCAAGCGGCAAGTTTTCCTTTGCACTCATAACAAAGAAGAATTTCAAGCTGGTCTTAATGACAATCCTGAGCATGACGACCTGTAGCTTATGAAACTGTTTTTCCAGTTCTTCTTTCTTGGGGTGGCTTTCAAGCTTCTTCATCCGCTCGGCAATCACCAGAGACAACGCCTTGAAGTTGTCGACTTCTTCGCGAAACGGCCGATAACCCGTGACATCAGATTTGTCGGCATTTTTCTCCATCACGTCTGCCAAGGCAACAAGCTTGCGCGCGCGCAATTCCAGCCGGGAGAGAAACTCCTCGACTTCGTTTCGGTATTTTCGTTGTGCTGCTTGACTCATAATATTCTGGCATTCTTTATATGACGGTGCCCGGGAACAACGTCCCCGGGCACCAATCTATACTGCCAATCATTAACAACAACCTGAGAACCGTGAAAGGCTTGTTTTAGCCCGCCATCTCAGGATCTTTTTTCTGTTGTTTTTGACCGTTTTCATCTTCCGGATAGCGGAAGACAACAGCGTCATCTTCAATATCAACAAGTACAGCACCGCCCTTGGACAGCTTGCCAAACAGCAACTCTTCGGCGAGCGGTTTTTTGACATGCTCTTGAATGACGCGGCCCAACGGACGCGCACCGAAGGCCGCATCATAGCCACGTTCAGCCATCCAGCTTCGCGCAGCTTCGGTGAGTTCAATCGAGACATTCCGATCCGCCAACTGCACTTCAAGCTGCAAGATGAACTTGTCGACCACCATCTTGACGACTTCCGGCTGCAAATTGGCGAACGGAATAACCGCGTCCAGACGGTTTCGGAATTCCGGCGAGAAGGTACGTTTAATCGCCTCCTCATCTTCGCCGACACGCATTTCGCGCTTAAACCCGATCGGCGGCTTGGCCATGTCGGATGCGCCCGCGTTGGTCGTCATAACCAGCACAACGTTGCGGAAATCAACCGTCTTGCCGTTGTTATCGGTCAGCTTGCCATGATCCATGACCTGCAGAAGAATATTAAACAGATCCGGGTGGGCTTTCTCGATTTCATCAAGTAGCACAACCGCATGCGGATGCTGATCAACGGCATCGGTCAACAGGCCACCCTGATCGAACCCGACATAGCCGGGTGGCGCACCAATCAGGCGCGATACGCTGTGGCGTTCCATATATTCCGACATGTCAAAGCGGATGAACTCGATCCCCATCACAGTTGCAAGCTGTTTGGTCACCTCGGTCTTACCAACACCGGTCGGGCCCGAGAACAGATAACTGCCAATCGGCTTTTCCGGTTCGCGCAAGCCTGCACGGGCCAGCTTGATCGCACTGGCAACCGCTTCGATTGCCTTGTCCTGACCAAACACAACCGTTTTCAGGTCACGCTCAAGGTTTGCCAACGCCTTGCGGTCATCGGTCGAAACCGATTTTGGTGGGATGCGGGCGATCTTGGCGACGATCTCCTCTACATCACGCTTGCTTACCGTGCGTTTGCGTTTACTTGGTGCCACCAGCATGCGCGATGCACCAACTTCGTCAATCACGTCAATCGCGCTATCGGGCCGCTTGCGGTCGCTGATGTAACGCGATGCCAACTCGACTGCGGAACGCAGGGCTTCGTTGGTGTATTTGACCTGATGATGCTCCTCGTAATAGGGCTTCAGGCCCTTGAGGATCTTGACGGTATCGGCCTCTGATGGTTCTTCGACATCGATTTTCTGGAAACGACGTACAAGGGCGCGGTCCTTTTCGAAGTGACCACGGAATTCCTTATAGGTGGTTGAACCGATGCAGCGCAGCGACCCGCTTGCAAGTGCCGGTTTCAGCAGGTTGGAGGCATCCATTGCCCCACCTGACGTCGCACCAGCACCAATCACGGTGTGGATTTCATCAATGAACAGAACAGCACCTTCGTACTCTTCAAGTTCCTTGACCACTGCCTTCAGGCGTTCTTCGAAATCGCCGCGATAGCGCGTTCCGGCCAGAAGAGCCCCCATATCAAGGGCAAAGATTGTTGCGTTTTCGAGAACCTCGGGCACATCGCCATCATTGATACGGCGCGCGAGACCTTCTGCAATCGCGGTTTTACCAACACCGGGATCACCAACATAAAGCGGGTTGTTCTTTGTCCGGCGGCAGAGAACCTGAATGGTCCGGTCAATCTCGTTTTGACGACCTATCAGTGGATCGATCTTGCCGCTCTGCGCCTTGACATTGAGGTTCACACAATAGGCTTTAAGGGCCTCGCCCTCAGCCGGGCCACTTTCGTCACTTTCCGGTGACATGCCAGCAACTGGTTCTTCGTCGGCACCACGCGGGATGCGACGCTCATTCATTTCGGTTGCCTTGGCAATGCCATGGGAAATGTAGTTCACCGCATCGAGGCGCGTCATATCCTGCAGTTGCAGATAGTAGACCGCATGCGATTCCCGCTCGGAAAACAGGGCAACCAGTACGTTGGCACCAGTAACCTCTTCCCGGCCGGAGGATTGGACATGGATCGCAGCACGCTGGATCACGCGCTGAAAACCGGCTGTCGGCTTGGGATCCACCAATCGTGCGCTGATCAGGCCGGAAAGCTCGCTATCGGCGAATTCCAGCAGATCGGAACGCAGCCGATCAATATCAACCCGGCACGCTTTAAGCACCGCCAAAGCATCCTGATCCTCGGTCAGCGACAACAGAAGATGTTCAAGAGTGGCATATTCATGCCTGCGCTCCGACGCATATGCGAGCGCACGGTGCAGGCTTTCCTCAAGATTGCGCGATAGCATATGTCACTCCTTCTCTAAGGTACACTGCAGCGGATGCTGATTCTGGCGGGCCAGGTCCATGACCTGGTTAACTTTGGTTTCTGCGATTTCGTAGGTGAAAACACCACACACCCCGACACCCTTGCGGTGAACCTGAAGCATGATCTCGGTGGCTTCTTCACGTCCTTTTTCAAAAAACCGTTCCAGTACGTGAACAACGAACTCCATCGGCGTGTAGTCGTCATTCAGCAACAGCACCTTGTACATGGACGGCTTTTTGGTCTTGGGCCGTGTCTTTGTTACGATCCCCGTGTTCGGCAGATCAGTGCCGTCATTATCCTGTTCAGTCATCGTCTACTTACCGGAACCCTTATTTCCTGCATGATCTCCATGATAGGTCATTGCCAAACTCTTTCAAAGGGCGCAGCGCATCGTTGCGCCATGAATTTATTGTGCATCCGTATTTCGGTGATTGTCCATCTCCGATTCATTTAGGCCACGAATAACGCACTGCAAGATCACACGACAAACTTCCTTATCTTTGCCACTATGACGGAGGCAAAACGGAAGCCTCATCTGAAAACACAAAGAAAAAGCGGGCATGACCAAATGCCATGCCCGCCCGGAATTCCGCGTTCAAGGATGTTTGACATCCATTTCCCGCATCACTTCGTTGTGACATTCGTTGCCTTGCTGATCGCGTCCAATCCGTCCGAGATCGCAGCAAACATCAGCTCTTGCATCTTTTCACCTTCGGCCATGCTGTTGGCATAACAACGATTGATAATGCGCGTATGCAGGTCCTGAAGGTCGGCAATGCTTTCGACCTTGGTCAATTCATCAAGGTCATCCTGCGATGCCTCAAATTCCTTTTGCATCCAGCTTGAAAGCTCGGTGCCGATGCCACCGGTCTTTTCAAACATTGCCATGGTTGCCTGCCAAACTTCCTCGAAACTTTTCTTTTGCGTATCAAGCAGCTCTTCATACTGGGCCGCAACCCGCGACCCGGCACCAGAGAACACATCAGCCTGGCCGGTCATGGTTTCAAAAATTTTGCCAAATGCTTCGTTGGCTGCAGAAACGCTGTCTTCAAAGGCGTCATTGCCAGCAGACACCATTGCTTCGACCTCGGGGGTTTTCCAGAGCTCGAAATAGGGCTCCATCCCTGTTCCATCGACGAACAGAGCACCGAAACCAAAAACGTCGCCCTTCTTTGCTTCTGCCTTCGGCTTCGCGTCGGCCGGTTTCGGATCAGCAACAGATTTGGCCGGGGCCGGTTTGGCCGCAGGCTGTGATACAGGTTTGGTCGCAGCAGGGGCAGCCGACTTCGCCGGAGTTGCAGCCTTTGGAGCAGGAGCGGATTTCGACGCTGTGGTTGCTGGTGCCGCAGCAGCCTTTTTGGGCGCTGCTTTGGCTGCGGTTGTCTTTTTCGGAGCGGCAGACTTGCTGGATGTCGCAGATTTACTTTTCGTACTCACAGTATTGGCCTTTTCGCTTTTGGGGGAGGATGCGGGCGCTGTCGACTTGGGCTCTGACGGTTTTTCCACGTCATCAGGTCGCGCGGCCCCGGGCTTAGCAATTGAAGATTTCTTGGCAGGCGTCGCCTGCTTTGGAGCAAGTGACGACGAAGACGCTTTTGGAGCCTGTTCGGCTTTCGGCGTTGGGGCGTCGCTGTTTGCTGTCACGCTCGGTTTGTCACTGTTGACCGCGCCTTTGGCAGCGGCCTCTATCTCGGAAGACGTCATAACCCTCCGTTTGGGAGGCTCAACGTCTTTGCCCGAGACATCAGGCGGGGATGCAGACTTTGACGACGGCTTGGCAAGCGTCGCGCTTGCAGTTTTTCCGGCCACCTTCTTTTTGGAATCAGTCATTGCCTCAACCTCCTGACGGCCGGGATATTCACCCCGGCTTGATGTTGCATTGCAACATAACCCTAGATGTAAATACCCCCATACGTCAAGTACAGTTTAGTGACAATCGCGCTAAAACCCTGCACCCAATGAGTACATAAAAAGCCGGATTTCTGCCGAAAATTCAAAACCCCAGTCTGATCAAGGTATTAGCCCGCAGCCTTGTTGCATTGCAATAAATCAAGATCATCAGACGACGACACCTGCAAATCATGTCATCGTCTAACAAGTGGCAATCAGAAACCTCAGCGCAGCATATTTCCGCGCACTGTTCGATAGAAATCACCAGAGTCGCTGTTCTGGACATGATGCAGTTGTGCTGCGCCTTGTGACCGGGCGTTTTCCGCTGCCGGTGGCTCGGGAAGGTCTTTCTCAACCGAAGAAAGCTTTGCAAGGACTTCCGGGAACGCGAGAGTGCGCAAATCATCAACGCCAGATGCCCAGGCGCCAAGCGTGACGCCCCCTGACGAGCACCCTATCGCAACCCAATAAAAATCGTCGGAATACAGGCGCAGCCCATCACGGCTTTGCGTCCCGAAACCTTCTGCCTGCAAGGCATCGGTAATGGCAATGTAGGAATCCCGGTCAATCCGGTCTACAGCCTCTTCACCACCGAAAGCGCCAAGCGGCGCGTTGAGCTCAACATTGATGTCCTTGACCTGCAGCGGCCCGAAAACACGGGTGGTGAGGTTGAATTCCTCAAAGCCGGGATAGGGATCAAGTTCAAAGACACGAACTTCCTTGTAATATTCCGCGTTATAAATAATACGGATTTGCCCTTCGGCATCGCCTGCCGCACAGGACTGACGAAGGTCATCGGCATTCAGATACGAGAACCAAGATGCCTTGCGTACAAGTGGATTACTGACATCACTGGTCTGTGTGAAAGTGCACCCCGCAAGGCCTGCGACGACAAGCACAGCCACGCCTGAGCGCACCCATGGAGCAAAGATGTTGCTTGCACCGGCGTGAACTGGAACCCTGTTTTCAGACATTCGATCCTCGATTTTTTGCCAATCTGGAGATATAAGAAGTTACTTTCGCGTATAAAAATGGCCATCTCAAGGCCCGAATGACGACTGCCAAAAATTGATGCTCTTAAACATTTGTTTAAGGCTGGGATGCGACATTGAGCTTATTTAGTTCTTGGGGAAACCTCAAAGCCGAGCCCGATATAATGCGTTTAATGACCCTTTCCGGGCCAACTGCAATGGCCAAAGTTCAGTCTGTAACACGCTCACTTTGCGTGCGCGGCTTTGTTTCTGTGCTTTTGTGTCTGGTCGCAATCATCTCAGTTACCGCCGTTTTGCCGTCCGCTGCACAAGCACGGACCTATACGGCAATGATCATTGATGGCGACACCGGCGAAACACTTCATGAATATCGTCCGGACCATAAGGTCTATCCGGCCTCGCTGACCAAGATCATGACCCTTTACATGGTCTTTGACGCACTCGAACGCGGCAAGGTTTCGCTTTCGACTCGCATGAAGGTTTCCAAGCGTGCCTGGGGACAGGCCCCCTCAAAGCTGGGCCTGAAGCCCGGTGAAACCATCACGGTCAAGGACGCGATTCTGGCACTGGTCACAAAATCAGCCAACGACATCGCTGTCGTCGTTGCCGAACATCTTGGCGGCACAGAAATCAAGTTTGCGCAGATGATGACATCCGAAGCACGCCGCCTTGGCATGTCGCGCACGACATTCCGCAATGCGTCAGGCCTGCCCAACCGCGGACAGATGACAACCGCGCGCGACATGATCAAACTGGCTGTGGCCCTGCGCAAGAACTACGGCAGTTACTATCATTACTTTGCGACTCAGAAATTCCGCTTTGGTAACCGTACCTATGGCAACCACAACAATCTTCTGGCGTCCTATTACGGCACCGACGGGATCAAGACCGGTTATATCAATGCATCGGGCTTTAACCTTGTGGCGTCGGTGAACCGCAATGACAAACGACTTATTGGCGTTGTGTTCGGTGGCCGTACCGCGCGTACCCGCGATGCCCAGATGAAAAAGCTTCTTGATCAGGCTTATGTCAAACTGACCAAGGAAGGCGAAATTGTCGTTCCGCGCCCACGCATCAGCCCGGAAGACAAAATCCTGCCGGCCGATGCCCAGTTGCTGATCGCAAAACGCAACTCTCTCCGCGAAGCTGAACAGCCGGGCCGTATTGATACCCAGACAGTTGTAACCCGCATGAAACCGGATACACCGAACGGCTGGGGCATCCAGGTCGGTGCATTCAGCGATCAGCGCCGCGCACAGGAAGCGGTTCTTGCCGCCGCGCGCACCGCGCCTGAGGTGCTGCGCCTGACCCGTGCTGCGGTTGAACAGCAGACCAGCGGCACCGGCATCGTGTATCGCGCGCGTCTGCTGGGCTTTGATGGTGAGAACGAGGCACGCGCCGCCTGCGCCGCACTCAAGCGCGAAAATGTGGCCTGCATCCCGGTCAATGCAGGAGATGCGGGCTAAAAGCCGCAAGAAACAACGACAGATACAAAAAGCCCGTCAGATTGATCTGACGGGCTTTTTCGTTTTCTTGGTTAACAGGACTTGGTCTAGTGACCACCGCCCGGGGCAAAGAAATCGTCGGAAGACAAACCGCTTTTGTTAAGCTGATCTGTCACTTGCCCTTTCAGACGTTCCAATCCGGCCGCGTCAGCAGCCTCACAACGCGCAACGATGGCAGGTTGAGTGTTCGATGCCCGAAGCAGCCACCAGCCGTCCTTGGTGGCGACACGAACGCCATCAATGCCACTTACCTCGGCACCGGCTTCTGCCAGGCGGGCACGGACTTCCTCAATCAACGCGAACTTGCGATCATCCGGGCAGTCGATGCGGGTTTCTGGCGTATTGACGGCAATCGGCATGGCTTCACGCCATTCAGCAAGGCTTTTGCCGCTTTGAACCAGAATGCGGTAAAGACGCACAGCAGCATAGGTTGCGTCGTCATAACCATAATAGCGCTCGGCAAAGAAGATGTGCCCGCTCATTTCACCGGCGATGGGTGCCTTTTCCTCGATCATCTTGGTTTTGATCAGGGAATGCCCGGTCTTCCACATGATGGCCTTGCCGCCAATCCGATTAACCTCATCAAACAGGGTCTGGCTTGCCTTCACATCGGCAATGATAGAAGCACCCGGCTGACGCTGCAAAACATCCGCCGCATAGATCTGGAGTAACTGATCGCCCCACAGGACATTGCCCTTGCCGTCAATCACACCAATCCGGTCACCGTCACCATCAAAGGCAACGCCCCAGTCGGCATTGTGCTTGGCAACTGCCGCCTTGAGGTCAACAAGATTGGCTTCAACCGTCGGATCCGGGTGATGGTTCGGGAAATTGCCATCGATATCGTCAAACAACAGGTGATGCGTGCCTGGTAGTTTTGCCGTCAACTTACGGACAACATCACCGGCCGAACCATTGCCGCAATCCCAGACAATGGTCATCGGATTGGGGACATCGCAGTCAAGCTCGGCCAAAAGACGTTCGACAAAGCGATCTTCGATATCTATATCGGATGCCGTGCCCTGCCCGGTTTCGAAATCACCACTGGCTGCAATTTTTCCCAGTTCCTGAATGGCATCACCGAAGACCGACTTACCGGCATTCAGCATCTTGAAACCATTATAGTTCGACGGGTTGTGCGACCCCGTGACCATGATACCGGCATCGGTTTTTTCGTCATACACGGTGAAATACAGCATCGGGGTCGGCCCACGACCAATACGGACCACATCGCAACCGGTCGACAGAATGCCCTCGGCAAGGGCAGCGGCCAGTTCAGGCGAACTCAGACGCCCGTCGCGGCCAAGTGCGACGCGTTTGCCGCCGGATCTGCGAACCATGGTGCCGAATGCCTTACCCAGCGCATTCGCGTCTGCGGGGTGAAGGGTTTCGCCGACAACGCCACGCACGTCATATTCGCGCAAAACAGAGCTATCAAATTGATGTCCGGCGGAATTCGTCATGATTTGGATTAGCCTCCGATAGATGCACGACCGACACAGGAATAGCTGAAACCGTTCTCAGCCATCTCGCTCGGATCATAAACGTTACGCAGATCAACAACGATCGGGTGTTTCAGCCCGTCCTTGACGCGGTCAAGGTCCATACCGCGGAACTCGTTCCACTCGGTCAGGACAACCATCGCATCCGCGCCTTCAATCGTATCATAAGCGTTATCACAGTATGAGATGCCATCCAGAAGCTTTTTGGCTTCTTCCATGGCTTCGGGGTCATAGGCCTTGACCGTTGCCCCTGCCGCAATCAGGGCAGGCACGATATCAAGGCTGGGTGCATCGCGCATGTCATCGGTATTGGGTTTGAAAGCCAGACCAAGAATACCGATGGTTTTGCCCGCAACAGACCCCCCACAGGCCGAGATCACGCGATCTGCCATCGCCTTTTTACGCTTTGCGTTCACATCGACAACCGTCTCGATGATGCGAAGCGGGCTGTCATATTCCTGTGCTGTACGCACAAGCGCAAGCGTGTCTTTCGGGAAGCAGGACCCGCCATAGCCCGGACCGGGATGCAGGAACTTCTTGCCAATTCGGCCATCAAGCCCGATGCCACGTGCGACGTCGTGGACGTCCGCCCCGACCTTTTCGCAAAGATCAGCAATTTCGTTGATGAAGGTGATCTTGGCCGCAAGAAAGGTGTTGGCCGCATATTTGATCATTTCCGAGGTTTCACGGGTGGTAAACACAATCGGCGTTTCGATCAGATAAAGCGGACGATAAAGATCGGACATAACTTCGCGGGCGCGTTCATCACTGGTACCAATCACCACACGATCCGGACGCATGAAATCGCCAATGGCCGATCCTTCACGCAGGAATTCAGGGTTTGAAACCACGGCAAATTCGGCATCCGGGCGCTTTTCACGAATGATGCGCTCGACCTCACGGCCTGTGCCGACTGGCACGGTCGATTTGGTGACAACAACCGTAAAGCCGTCCATCGCCTCGGCGATTTCCTCGGCCGCAGCGTAGACGTAACTCAGATCAGCGTGACCATCACCACGACGGGTCGGGGTACCCACTGCAATAAAGACAGCGTCGGCGTCCTTGACCCCTTCCTTGAGGCTGGTAGTGAAACTCAGGCGGCCTGCCTTGACGTTATTTTCGACCAGAACATCCAGACCGGGTTCGTAAATTGGCATGATACCGTCTTCAAGACGGGCGATTTTTTCCACATCCTTGTCGACACAAACAACGTCCGTACCGAACTCGGAAAAACAGGCACCGGAAACAAGTCCGACATATCCGGTCCCGATCATAGCTACGCGCATGGAGGTTCTATCCTGGTAAGTAGGTCCCGACCGAAACAGATCACTGGGCTATTCCGGTCGGTCAATGTTGACATAATTGGTTATTGCGCCGCTTCGCCTTCGGCAAATTCGTGAATGAGCTGGCGGACATCGTCACGCATATCTTCACGGGCAAGGGCAAATGACATGGTGGCTTTCAGGAAGCCGATCTTGTTGCCGCAATCGAAACGACGGCCTTCAAAGTTATATCCATAGAACGGCACGTGACCGATCATCGCTGCCAGTGCATCGGTCAGCTGGATTTCATTGCCGGCACCGCGCGGAATGTTTTCAAGCACCTCGAAGATGCCCGGATCAAGGATATAACGACCAATGGCAGACAGGGTCGACGGGGCCTCTTCCGGTTTGGGTTTTTCAACCATGCCGCAAGCACTCACAAGGCGACCATTGCGGCCTTCGACTTCCAGAACGCCATAACGGTGAACTTCTTCGCGCGGCACATCCATTACAGCAACCATATTGCCACCCGTCCGGCCGTAGCTATCCACCATCTGCTTCATGCAGGGAACTTCCGATTGAATAAGGTCATCGGCCAGCAGCACGACAAATGGCTCGTCGCCAACAAGTGACTTGGCACACAAAACGGCATGCCCAAGGCCCAGTGGGTTACCCTGACGGGTATAGGTTACGCGACCATGTTCCGGGATCATTTCAAGCGCCTTGGACAGCGCGTCTTCCTTGCCGCGCTCGGTCAGGATGGCTTCGAGTTCTGCGGAGCGATCAAAATGGTCCTCAATCGCGGTTTTGCCACGACCGGTGACAAAAATGAATTCTTCAATGCCTGCAGCAATGGCTTCTTCGACAGCGTATTGAATAAGCGGCTTGTCAACGACCGGCAGCATTTCTTTTGGCATGGCCTTGGTGGCGGGCAAAAAACGGGTTCCCATACCTGCGACCGGAAAAACTGCCTTCTTGATTCTTTTTGACATTCAATACTTTCCTTTTTCAACCGCTGCATGCCCGTCCGTATCGGAATTGCCTGCATATATACTTCTGCCACATTTACAGAACACGGATCAAGCAAGCGCACGCATTATCAACGTTAATCTTTACATAGCCGTAACAAAAGGCTTCGCGCAGCATTGATCTTTGAGGCCAGATAGTCAGATCCGCCGTGATCGGGATGAACGGCCTTGATCTGTTTCTTGTAGGCCCGGTTGATCTCTTCGCGGGTGGCATCCTGCCCCACACCAAGGATTTTACGGGCCTCGTCGGCCGTCATGCCAGATGCGCTTGAACTCCTTTCGCCTCCGTGGCCTTGCTCGTTATAGTTGCGGTCGTTTCCTCCGTTTTGTGCCCCGTCTTCGCCATGATCTTCCTGGCGCCAGTTTTGCCATCCCGCACAATCAGGACGACGGTCAAGATAGGCCTCCAGAACCGCCCGGCTTTGGTCGGTTGCACTGCAACAGTCAACATAAAGTGACTGCAAGTCGTCAAGTCCCAAGCTGTCAAGGTCGGCCCCGGCATAGCGACCGCTGACAACACCACCGCGCATTTGCCCGCTTTCAAGATCAAGCACCATATGCAAAAACTCGGTGCGAATTTCCGAACTTGATCCCGCCCCGGCCGTTTGATTGCCAAAACTTCCCGGTTGGGCACGCTTTTGTGACGCGGAAAAGATCCTGCGAAAAATCGGCCACAGGAATCCGAACTTCATCAGTCGGACCAGAAACGGCACGGCAGCGACCAAAGCCGCCCCCATCGCCGCAATCTTGCCGGTGAGCAACAACCAACCAGCAAGCAGGATCAACACCAAGATGATCAGAAATAAGACAATTTTACGGATTTCTTTGGGCTCGGCCTCAGTCATCCAGCGGATGAAGAACCCAACACCGACAAAAACCGCGATGCCAATCAAAAACCACTGCATCAACGCGGCTTTCGCAATTGGTGACCAAGCCTGAGCACTTCCTCGGACCCGGTTTTCTGCTGATAGATCGAAAGCCCCGACTGGCCACCCACGGCATAGCTTGCCACCGCACCGAGCAAATCACGAAGCTTGCCAGCCGCACTGGCATCAAACTGCATGAAGGCACCGCCGGTTATGCGGGCAATTTCGCCAAAGGCAAACGCTGCATCCCTGTCATGACCCTCCTGAAACATGAATGTCTTAACCCCCTTGAGCGCCAGTTTCCCGGCGATCGGGGCCAGATGATCAGGGTTTTCTTCGATACAGTCGCCGACATAAATCAAGGCATCGATTTTTTTATCCCCGGCTTCACGTTCGACATGGGCCAGAACCCGTTCGATCTGCGTGTGACCGGCCCGACACGTGACCTTGGTGATATAATCGCGGAAGGATTTGGCATTGCGGCACCAGCCGCTTGATTTGCATTCCGACAGTCCGCGAAAGAACACAAGCTGCACATCAAGGGCACCAACACCGTCAACGGCATCAAACATCTCGGCCTGAATTTCAGCGGCGTGGTCCCAGCTCGGCTGGCGACTGGCGGTTGCGTCCATGGCAAAGATCAGACGCCCCTGTGCTGGCCCGGATGAGGGTGCATGAACCGCAAGTTCGCGCGCTTTACCAAGGAAGTCTGCAACTTCTTCGGCGCCGGATGTTTCTGGAATGATGTCTTTGCGCGTCAATGAGACCTACCTGCTTGATAATCCGGTGGGAGAGCTTCGTAACCCACAAGATATAGGCCGGATGCCCTCAGATCGGCAACTCCTCGCCGTCAGCCGGTTTGAAACCGATAACTTCCAAAAGCGACCTGACTTCCTGACGCGCTGCCATATGCGACATGCTCATCGGGATACCAACGCCCTTTTCACGCAGATCGAGCAAGGTCAGACCTTTCAGGAACAGTTCGCGGTAAATCACACGCTCCCCAAAGCCTGGCGCCGGACGGAACCGGATGCGTTCGGCCAGTTTTTCGACAATTTCGGCAATGTCGCGCTTGTTGCGCGCATCAAGATGCGAAAGACGGTTGCGCATGACAATCCAGTCGATCTTGCCGCCGTCGATTGCCGCGCGACGCTTGCGCGCATCCCAGACCATCTCGGCGTAGATACTGGGCCCCTTGATATCAAGACTGTCCGGATCAATCCGGGCCAGCATATCAAGATCGATAAAGCTGTCATTGATCGGCGTGATCAGTGTATCGGCACAGGCATGGGCCAAACGTGACAGGTAATTGTCACTGCCCGGGCAATCCATAACGATGAAGTTGCAGCTGACCACCATTTCACCAAGGGCAGTCGTAAAGCGTTCACGCTCATCAAGCTTGGCTTCGTTGGCGTCAGGCAATTCACTGCGATAGATCGGGCGATGTTCGGGCACCGGAAGTGAAAGGCCCTTTTTTTCGTTAAAGGCATTCCGGTTTTCGACATAGCGGGTAAGCGTTCCCTGCCGGGCATCAATATCGAGCGAGCCGACCTTGAACCCCATCTTCATCAGAGAAACGATCAGGTGCATCGCCGTTGTCGATTTGCCCGATCCCCCCTTTTCGTTGCCGATCACGATTACATGGGCGCGATTGGACGGCGGTTGCTTGTCCGTTGCCGTCTGTTGGCCCGCGCTGTCCCCGTCCGCGCCGGTCTGTTGCACCGTCATGATAATATGCTCCGTATCTTCAGTCTTAGTGGCTTTGTCCCCAAGGCCAACCTCCCCAATGAGCCAGTTTACAACGAAAAATCAAGGTAAAAGCGATCTTGCTCACATGGTACAGGTTACTGCCCCCTAGCCAATCTAGAAGCACAAAGGTAAAGATAAGGGTAGCGCAACGCAAAAACGCGCCTGAAAACAAACTGAAAGGACGCAATGTGAGGTATCGGGCGGCTTTGATCGGCAGCATGTTTGCAAGCCTTCTGCTGGCAACACCACAGATCGCCAAAGCACAGCAAACCAGTGGGTTCGAGCAGATCCCGCAAGACCAAAGCCCGGTTCTGTTTGCCACATCTACCGAGGGCCAAAACAGCTTCCTGCGTCAGTATCGCGACAATAGCACGGTATTCGTCGGGCGCTGGTACGCGCCGCGCTCGGTAAGCGAATCACCAGCCGCCGCAAGCGACCTTTACCTTGAAACCGTCTATACGACCTCAGCACCCGGCTTTCGGTTCAGCACCGCCATGGCGTCCGAGCAGTTGCTTGATATGTTCGATGCCCTCAAGGGACGCAGCAGCCTGAATGGCGCGAACTTTGTTCAGGAAACCCGATATGGCAACATTGCCCTGTCGCCCTTCACCCGCGATGGATCGCAATGCGTTTCCTTTGTCGGACAGTGGGATCCGCAAACACCCGCGCAACGCGGCAGCCGCCTGCTTGGCTATTACTGCACCCCGACACAGGTTCAGGCGACAACTGGCAACAGCGCTCCGCTTAATGGCCTGCCAATGATTGACGCTCAGGAATTTGCCGCCCGGTTCTTTGGCCGCCTGAACCTTGAATTGCCGGAAAATTCGGCGATTGCTGCCGCGGTAGCCGGACCGGGTGATGACACTGTCCTGCAGCAGCCTGAAGGTGAAACCACACCGCCACCGATTGACGGCATTGATATTGTTACCAACTGGCAATCGGTGCGCGGCACAGGCAAACTTCGCTTTGATCAGCCATCGGGCGAAGGCACAATGATCCTTGACGATGACCAACGCCATTGCGAAGGCATATGGCGCCATGAAGGCGGTGCGTATCAAAGCAATACGCTGCCGTTTGGCAGTTGGTATGTCTATTGTAACGACAGCAGCTTTGCGCGCGGACATTACACCAGCGAATCACCCGCAGTTGTCACCGGCAATGGCAAGGACAATCAGGGACAGGCTGTATATTTCAGACAAGCCAACTAATCGCCACCATAACCAAGATACAAATATCATGACTGCAGATATCCAAACCATCGTGATCGGTGCTGGCGTCGTCGGACTGGCCTGTGCCCGTTCTCTTGCGCGATCCGGGCGCGAAGTGCTGATTATTGAACAACATGATGCGATTGGTACCGAGACCAGCGCGCGCAACAGCGAAGTCATTCATGCCGGGATTTACTACCCAAAAGGCAGCCTGAAGGCCGAGCTTTGTGTGACCGGACGCGAGATGCTTTATCGTTATTGCGAAGAAAACGGTATCGAGCACAAGCGCACCGGCAAACTGATCGTTGCAACTGCCCAAGAGCAAATGAATGCACTGGCAGGCATCAAGGACAAGGCATCCGAAAACGGTGTCACCGACCTTGTCTGGTTGTCACGCGAAGAGGCACTTGAACGCGAACCTGCGCTGCATTGTGTCGGGGCGCTTGAAAGTCCTTCGACCGGCATTGTTGATAGCCACCAATTAATGGTTACCCTGCTTGGCGAAGCCGAAAATCATGGCGCCACACTTGCACTAAACACCAAGGTAACAGCTGTCAGTTTCGAGAACGGGCTTTACACTGTCAGCACCACCGATGCCGACGGCGAGGAAATGAGCCTGACCTGTGCGGAACTGATCGTTGCCGGGGGGCTGCATAGTCAAACACTGGGGCGGAACTTTGCAGGCCTGCCAAAGGCGTCCGTCCCGCCACAGAATTATGCGCGTGGCTGTTATTTCACGCTGTCGGGCAAGGCACCATTTTCCACCCTGATCTATCCGGCCCCCGAACAGGCTGGACTTGGCATCCACCTGACCCTTGATATGGGCGGACAGGCGCGCTTTGGTCCGGATGTAACTTGGGTTGATGCGCCGAACTATGACGTGCCTGAAGAACGCCGGGCAGCCTTTGCCGAAGCGATCCGCAAATACTATCCCGACCTTGATGAAAGCGCCCTTCAGGCCGGTTACGCCGGGGTGAGGCCGAAAATTCAGGCCCAGGGAGAAGCGTCGCATGACTTCATGATCGCTGATGAAAAACAGCACGGGATTAATGGTCTTGTAATGCTCTATGGTATTGAATCGCCGGGTCTTACTGCATCCCTTGCAATCGGCAACCGGGTGACCGAGTTGATCACACAGCAAGGTGACAAGCAGGCGGCATCATAATATCGCCAATATAATCAGCGATGGATAAAGGCATGGCCAAGCAACGTCACAGCAAGTCACGGCAGATCCCACAGACACCAAATACGTCTGATGGATTTGCCACGCCCAAATCCATCTCGCGCAGACGGTTCCTAGGCAGTGGTGCTGCCGGGCTTGGTGGCGCTTTTCTGGCGACTACACCACTTGGCGCATATGCGCAGGAACTCGAACCCTTTATCCCACCTCCCAACAGTCTCAGCAGCGGTAATGCCGGCGGGATCAATACTGGCAAACCGGAAAAAGACTTTGTCGAGGAAATGCGCAATTACGTCATCGCGATCAGCCGATGGGCCAAAAGCTATCGCAGTGATTTTACAATCATTGCG
Source organism: Thalassospira sp. HF15 (assembly GCF_011806525.1). Classification (GTDB taxonomy): domain Bacteria; phylum Pseudomonadota; class Alphaproteobacteria; order Rhodospirillales; family Thalassospiraceae; genus Thalassospira. The sequence continues at coordinate 134,929 of NZ_JAAVKI010000007.1, forward strand.
ATGAATGGTCTGGAACTGACCGAGTTCCTCGAAAAAACCCTGTTCGCGACACGCGGCGTTGCCGAGCCTGCCCGAAACTATCTACGTGCGCTCGACGGCATTATGGTCGAAGCACCTTTTTATGGTTTCGACAAATACGGCGAAGCCACCAACGCCGAAGAAACCAAGTACATTCTGGGCTATCTCGAACGGCTGAAGCTTGAAGGCCTGCAATATCTTGCAGTCGACTATACCGAAGACCGGGCCAACATGGACACTGCGCGCGCCAAGCTTAAGGGTCTGGATGCGCTTTATTACGCAGCACCACCGCCGGGCATGCAGCTATCATCGCTGGCAAAGGTTCCAAACACGCCATTTGGGTCAAACCCGCATGTGATCGACAATATCCGTCAGGCCAAGAACTTTGCCCTGGTGCTTGATAGCTCGCCCTATGGCACCAAAGAGGCTTATGTCGAAGCGCTGGCTGCGACAAACTACGACACACTGATTATCGATCCGTTCCATCGTGGCACCATCCCGCTGACCTATGATGATATGAAACGGCTGCGTTACAAGAAGACCGGAACGCCGCGAAACTTGATTTCATATCTCAATATCGCGACGGCCGAGACATATCGTTATTATTGGCAAAGCGGATGGCGGGCCGGAAATCCTGAGTATGTCAGCGAAGGCAATCTGTTGGCGCGCTGGGGTGAGGAACATCACGTCCACTACTGGACCCGCGAATGGCAAAGCATCATCTTTGGCAGCGAAAACAGTTATCTCGGCAATATCATGAAGCTTGGCTTTGATGGCATCCTGATGGGCGGCATTGATGAATATGCCTGGTGGCTGGATTACTAAGCCACGCGCATTGCCTGCCAAAATCATCACAAACATATGAACTGATTTCCTCCATCGCACCGCGACAGACATTTGACGAAGTACGCCTCCTTGGGCAGTGTTATAGTTTAGAACAAACATAATCCGCATCGCGGCGCCAGGAGGCCCATATGTCCGAGCCAATCATCCATTATTTCTTCGTGCAATCACCCTGGTCCTTTTTCGGGTTTCGCCGCGTTGTCGACATCGCCAAAAAGCATGGCGTGGAAATTATTCATAAACCCTGCCGGGCGGCGGATGTCTGGGAACATGGTGGTGGGGTGCCTTTGGCTAAACGCCCGAAACCGCGTCAGGAATATCGTCTTGTCGAATTGAAGCGCTGGTCGGATTATCTCGGCATCCCGATCAACTTCCATCCGGCCCATTTCCCGGCTGATGAAACACTGGCGGCACGCACCATCATTGCCGTTCAGGAAGACGGCAAGGATGTCAGCACGCTGACAGAAACCCTGATGGGGGATATCTGGCTGCGTGAACGTGATGTTTCCCTGACCGCCACCGTGCGCGAGGCGCTGATATCAAGTGGTCTTTCGAGTGAATATCTCGAATATGCCGATCTGCCAGAGACGGCAAAAATCTATGACGAGAATTGCCAGTCTGCACGTGATCGCAACATTTTTGGTGTGCCGACCTACTTCGTCGGCAACGAGATGTTCTGGGGCCAGGATCGCCTTGATTTTGTTGAACGAAAACTCCAACAAGACACCTAAACCACATGCGCCACCCAACCTGAAACTCAGCAACGCAAAAGATTATGCGGGCACTTTTTCGACTCTGACACGTTAAACAGAGCAGCAGAAACAGTGAAAGCCCGCAATTAAATGACAAAACGCGCATCTGACTTCAGTAAGGACTTTGTGACCCGCCTGGAGGAAAAAACGCCAAACGAGCCGGAATTTCACCAAGCTGTGGAAGAAGTCGTGGGGTCCGTTGCCGGTTGGTATGTCGATCAAACCGAGATGCGCAAGAACGCCGTTCTGGAACGGTGCACAGAACCGGACCGCGTGCTGCAATTTCGTGTCGCGTGGGAAGATGATGAACAGCAAATTCACGTAAACCGTGGATGGCGGGTGCAGTTCAATCAATCGATGGGCCCTTACAAAGGCGGCCTTCGCTTTGCCCCCACAGTCAGCACCAGCATCTTTAAATTTCTGGGTTTTGAACAGACGCTGAAAAACAGTCTGACCGGCTTGCCGATGGGCGGGGCCAAAGGTGGCGCGGACTTCTCGCCAAAAGGCAAGTCACCGCAGGAAATTGGCCGGTTTTGTCAGGCATTCATGCAGGAACTGTATCAGCATATCGGCGCCGATACTGACGTCCCCGCCGGTGACATCGGGGTTGGCAAACGCGAAATCAGCATTCTGTTTGGTCACTATATCAAGCTGACGCAGCAATGGGCGGGCGCACTGACCGGCAAAGGATGCGATTTTGGCGGTAGTGCGGGCCGCACAGAAGCAACCGGTTTTGGCTGCATCTATTTTCTGGGTCATATGCTTGATCAGCAAAGCGAAGAACTCAAAGGCAAACGCATCGCGATCAGTGGTGCGGGCAATGTCGCACTTCATGCCGCGCGCAAGGCAATCGAACTTGACGCCAAAGTCATAAGCCTGAGTGACAGCACAGGAACCATTCACTTTGCTGATGGCATGACCAACGACCTGCTTGACCAAATCGACGACTGGAAAACCAACCAACGTAAATCACTGTCAGACTTTGATGGTGGCAAGGGCTGCGAGTTTCTTGAAGATCAAAAGCCCTGGGGGCTAGAATGCGATATCGCCCTGCCCTGTGCGACCCAGAACGAACTGGATGAAGACGACGCCAAGCAGCTTGTCGACAACAAGGTGATGATGGTGTGTGACGGCGCAAACATGCCACTGACGGCAAAAGCACAGACAGCGTTCCTTAATGCGGATATTCCGCATGCGCCCGGCAAGGCCTCTAACGCGGGTGGCGTCGCCGTAAGCGGCCTTGAACAGAGTCAGAATGCCCAGCGTCTTAGCTGGGATACCGAAAGCGTCGACAAGCGCCTTCGCGAAATCATGTCCAACATTCACCAGGACTGTATCGAAAACAGTCCGGACGGAAAAATCATCAATTATCGCGACGGCGCCAACTTGGCGTCTTTCAAACGCGTCGCGGAAACCATGAATGCATTCTGGCTTTCGTAATCAAATCAGGCCGTTGATGTGATCTTAATTTGCGGCTCTCTCAAGCATGAGACCAAGGAGTTTCCCCATGAAAGTTGCCGATCTCGCAATCGATTTACTCAGCGACCTTGGCGTCAAACATGTGTTTGGCATTCCAGGTGATGCCATCAATGACATTACATTTGCCCTTGAAAACCGTGATGACATCGACTTTGTGCTTGTCCGCCATGAGGAAGGCGGCGCCTTTGCCGCATCCGCACAGGCAAAACTGACAGGCAACCTTTCATGTTGTGTTGGCACCGCAGGCGGCGGCGCGATCCATCTGTTGAACGGTCTTTATGACGCACGTCACGACCATGCCCCGGTTCTTGCAATCACCGGACAGGTGGACTCGGAATTTATCGGCACCGAATATCATCAGGAAGTTGATCTGAAAAAACTGTTCGAGGACGTGACAGTTTATTCCGAGACAATCATGGACCCGGCACAGGCCCCGCGCATCCTTAAGGAGGCCTGCAAAGCCGCAATTGAAAACCGCGCGCCTGCACATGTCTGCATTCCGAACAACATCGCCAGCGAGGATTGCGCAGATGATCCAATCAATATCGCAACGTTGATTGCCACCCGCGAGGTGTCACCATCAAGCGATAACCTTGACCATGCTGCCAAGCTGATTGAACAATCATCCAAGCCCGTCATTCTGGCTGGTATTGGCGGTGCCGAGGCCGCACAAGAGGTCATTGATCTGGCGCATCGCATCGATGCCCCCATTGTCAGAACCCTGCGAGCAAAGGACTGGTTGGATGATGACGATCCCAACTGCATTGGCGGCTTGGGCCTTCTGGGTGGCAAACCGGGTCAGGATGCTGTCGCAGAGTGTGATTTGCTGTGCATCATCGGTGCGGATTTTCCCTATCAGGAATTTTTCCCCAAAGATGCCAAAACCATCCAGATCGACACCAAACGCAGCCAGATCGGCAAGCGGCTTGATATCGATGCGCCCCTGATCGGAAGTGCCAAGCTATCGGTAAAGGGCCTTTTGGATCGCATCACGCCCAAAGATACTGAAACGCAGCGCAAACACTGGATCGAGAAAGTCCGCGACCAGCAAGACGATTGGTCAAAGATCGAAAATTCTGACAAGAACCCGCTTCACCCCGCAAGCGTAATGTCGGCAATTGGCGAACATGCGGCCGATGACGCCATTTTCCTGGTTGATACCGGCACGACCACAGCCTGGGCTGCAAGGCATTTGCGGGTTAAAAGAAACCAGCGTTTCACGCTGTCATCCGGGCTTGGCACCATGGCCTTTGCATTGTCCGGCGCCAATGGGGCGCAGCTTGCCTATCCCGACCGTCAGGTTGTGGCAATTGCCGGCGACGGCGCATTTAACATGCTGATGGGCGAACTGTTGACCGCGGCAGAATACGACCTGCCGATTACAGCTATTGTCTTTGACAACAGCAAGCTTGGCTTCATTGCACTGGAACAGGAAGCCAAAGGTCTGCCAGAACATGCCATCGGGTTTAACAACCCCGATATGGCGGCAATTGCACAGGCCTGTGGCTGTCTTGGACTGCGCGCGGAAAATGCCAAGGAACTCTCAAGCGCGCTGTCACAGGCATTTGCCAGCAATAGACCAGCCGTCATTCAGGTTCCGGTTGATCCCGATGCCTTGATCATGCCACCGCATCCGACCTTTGCGCAGGCACAGAAATTTGCCGTCGCCAAGGGCCGCGAAATGCTTGGCAAACTGACGTCATAGGCCAAAAGCACGAAAAACGGCCTCTCGACGCAGAACCAAATCAAAAAAAGCGTGGCAGCAAAGCTGACCACGCTTTTTTCGATGATGTCGGTAACTGTTATCCGAGGCGTTTGACGTGATCGACAACAAAGCCATCTTCTGACGGATAGCTATTTTCGATCATGGCAAGGGCCTTCGTTTCGTCGCTGGCCGCAACTTCATGAGTTTGAACATCAGCCCAGCGGTCATCAAAGAGTTCGTGGGAACGGTTCTCTTTGACACATTCGCGCACAGCCTGATTGTGCAGTTCAACTTCAAATACGGTTTGGCGATGGTCTGTGAATGCAGACATTTCCGCCGCTCTCCTTAAATTTTGTTCGCTGACGCCGCCCAGACGCCAACCTGTCCTGAACCGGGAATCTCAACCACAAGATACCCAACCTGGAGTCTACGTTTCGTACCTTAACGAGCCGTAAATTGTCCGGTTAATTGATATTTCCAGATTAATTGCTCCGGTTTCAAGTGCGAATTTGACATGGCCGCATGATAATTGCCCTGATTCAGGACAAATCACAGAAAGTGCACTGCACCATATGAAACGCTGCAAAACCGTCTGAAATCAGTGCCAAAAGAATCTCGAAAACTTGAAAGCGGGTCCATACCTTCACAGGCGTGTCATGCTGCGCTGCAAAGTGTGCGTAATAAAATTACAAAACAGCCCCGGCAGGCTGCGAAGAATTCCACACGACAGATCCTGCTCAACCGAAACGATCTTTTTTCTGCATTCCGGGAATTAGAAATTGATCAATCGCCGTATGCATCAAACATCAAGGGATAAGCAGGAAACAGCCTGCACCAGAAAAATGATGCTGCCAGGAGGCTGCAAAGGATGAACGTCTTTTCCGATATCGCCTTTGATGATCATGAACAGGTCGTCTTTGCCAGCGACAAAACCACCGGTCTGAAAACCATCATCGCGGTTCACAACACCAACCTTGGGCCGTCGCTTGGCGGCTGTCGCATGTGGCCCTATGCCAGCGAACAGGAAGCCATCCATGATGTTCTGCGCCTGTCTCGCGGCATGACGTACAAATCGGCCCTTGCCAACCTGCCACTTGGCGGTGGCAAGTCCGTCATCATCGGCGATCCGCGCAGCCAGAAAACACCGGAGTTTTTCCGTGCGATGGGCCGTGCCGTCGAACAGCTTGGCGGGCGCTATATCGTCGCCGAGGATGTCGGCACCAGTCCTGAGGATATGGAACATATTGCAAGCCAGACCAAACATGTTGGCGGCATCAATGACTGCAAGGATCCGGCGCGCACCGGCGATCCTTCGCCTTTCACCGCCTATGGCGTTTTCATTGGCATCAAAGAAGCGGTTCGCTTCAAACATGGCAGCGATTCCCTTAGCGGCATGAGGGTAGCGGTTCAAGGGCTCGGACATGTCGGATACCATCTGTGCAGGCAGCTTCATGCCGCCGGGGCCGATCTGATTGTAGCCGATCTGAATGCCGCCAGCGTCAAGGCCGCCACCGCAGAATTCGGCGCAACAGCGGTTTCGGTGGATGAAATCCTGTCGGTTGAAGCCGATATTCTGGCCCCCTGCGCCCTTGGCGGCGTGATCAATGACCTATCAATTGAGGCGCTCAAGGTCGGCGTGATCGCCGGGGCTGCCAATAACCAGCTCGAAGATGACCGCCATGGCGAGATGCTGCGCGAAACCGGAATTCTGTATGTTCCGGACTATGTGATTAATGCTGGCGGTGTCATTGAGGTTTACTATGGCCGCGAAGGCAAAACGGTTGCCGAAACCAACAAGCATATCGAAGGCATCGGTGAAACCGTGCGCGAGATTTTCGAGCGCGCCAAACAGCAGAACCAGTCAACCGGCTTTGTTGCCGACAGATTGGCCGAGGAACGCTTTGGCCTGAAGAAATAAAGCTGCCCATCAAAAACGTCAGGCACAAACAACAAAGGCGAGGCCCAAGTGGCTTCGCCTTCTTTGTTTAGCTTGATGTTCGAAAGCGCCTTACTCAGCAGCAATCGGTTCGATATTTGCTGTCACGGCTGCCGCGTCATCACAATCGCAATTGCCACAGGTTTTCGCCTGCATCAGCTCTGCACGCATGTGGCAGGCACATTTACCACATTGCGGCGCGCATCCATGGAAACGGAAAACTTCCCCCGGACGTGTCGCCCCGCCCTGCTTGGCAGCACGGCGGACGTCTTTTTCCTTGAGCGCATTACAAATGCAGACATACATGGTGCGATTGCAATCAGTTATTAATTACGTAGTGCCATCACTATGATAAATGCGAATGGTTTTCAAACACTTTTGCATCTAACCCGACCAAAAAAATCCCCGCAAGGCCGAACGCCTGCGGGGATTTTCCAAAAAACTGTTTAATCACAAGGCGATCAGGATGATCAGGCCTTTGCGATGTGGCTTACGACCTTGGTCACACCTTTGATCCGGCGCACAATCGACAGGACCTTTTCAAGCTCTGCATCGCTTTGGGCTTCGCCCATGATGTAGACAACATTCTGGACGGCCTGCCAACGATAGTTGACTGAACTCACACCTTTTTCGGCCAATAACAATGCCTTGATCTGACTTTCGATCCAGACATCGGACACAGACTGGGTGGCCGAATCGGTCGGAACGGCGTTCTTGCCGTATTCGTCCTCGGCCTGATGATAGGCATCAATGGTTTCCTGATCGGCAATCACGAGGTGGTCATAAACCGTCTTGATCCGGTTATCCTGTTTGACCAGCGACATCACGTCGTAATACTTGCCCTTGGAGTCCACCATGCCGGTGACCATGACATTCTGTTCCCAGATATCGATATTCACATCCATCAGATAGGTGTGATCGACCTTCGAGAACTCGCCAAGGATGCCAGACTTGATCTGGGTATCGAGCCACTGGTCATTGCCTGTGCGGTCTTCCAACGGCATCTGCAGCGGCCCACAGGCCGCAAGCGGCACCGCCAGCAGCGCACATACCGACACCGTTTTAAGGACACGGCCAATAGCACCGTTCACCTTGATCATTCCTGTTCTCCTTGTTCATGCCTGCCCGACATGGATCATTATTCTTGCATCAGTTTCAACGCCGCAGGACGTCAACTGTTCCAGCCACTATCTATTGCAGCCAATTTTGACGAAAAAAAGCCCGACCTGAGTTCAGGCGAGCACATCCTACATCAGAGATTATGAATAAAATAAAGAAAAATGGACCGGGAATTCCTTCCCGGTCCACTTGGCAGATCAGTCTTCTTCCATCGACATCAGCGATGCGTTACCGCCCGCGGCCGTGGTGTTGATCGTGATCGTCTTTTCAGTCGCAAAACGATGCAGGAACGCTTCATCAGGCAATGCGCCATCATCCTCGGCCCCGCTATCGGAAATCAGCGACAGGATCGCGCCATCGCGCTTGGCCAGAAGCTGCTTGAATGAGGTTACACGATCAAGTGATGCCACACAGGACACCCCGGCGATATCACCATCATACATCGCCCCCAGTCCGGTGTTGGTTCCAACGGCCTTAACAAGCTTTGCCGGAAGACCTGCCTTCTGTGCGAGTGCCGGGATATCAACAAGCCACTTCTGATCGCCAGCAAGAATAACCGCGTTGCTTGCCGCCAGCGCCGCGCCAAGATGACGGATGACCTTTGCCGGTTGCGCATCCTTGTCTGCCTGGATCAGGTAAACTCCACGACCCTGACAATACAGGTCGTTGGTCTCGCCGGTCGGCCCGGGCATCCGGGTCGGCGCGACAAAACCGTTTTCCGAAAGGGCGGCAAAGTTCGCAACATGATCCGCCCCTTCGATCAGGGCCTCATTGCCAGATGCCTCCATCTTGGCAGACAGCTTTTCAAGGATATTGACCCGCGCATTGCCATCTGTTGCCTGCCATTCTTCCTGAGCAGACAGCATCGCGGCATATTCGTTGGTCGCAATTACATCCTTGACGATGATCGGCGCGCGATCATCTGAAACATCATCGGCAGAAATCATATCTGCATGTGCAACCGGCTTGGCAAAACGTTCAACATAGTGCGGGCCACCGGCCTTCGGACCGGTCCCGGATTTGCCCTGCCCGCCAAATGGCTGCACACCAACCACGGCACCGATCTGGTTGCGGTTTACATAGCAGTTGCCAACCCGCAGCTTGTGGGAGATTTCGCGCACGGTCGTATCGATACGTGAATGGATGCCAAGGGTCAGGCCATAGCCAGACGCATTGATCTGATCAAGAATCTTGTCCATATCCCGCGCCTTGTAACGCACCACATGCACAACCGGGCCGAACACTTCACGTTCAAGCACCTCAATCGACGGAATTTCGAAGCAATGCGGGGCAAAGAAGTTCCCGCCTTCGCATTCCGGCAGCGTGTCGCAGGCATGCAGAAGCTTGGCTTCCTTTTTCATGCGTTCGGCATGGGCTTCAAGCACCTTGCGTGATTTCTCGTCAATCACCGGACCAACATCAATATCAAGGAATTTCGGATCCCCGACGCGAAGCTCCTTCATCGCACCGACCAGCATCTCACACAGCTTGTCAGCAATGTCTTCCTGAACAAACAGAACACGCAGTGCCGAGCAACGCTGACCCGCCGACTGGAAACCGGAAATGATCGCATCCTGCACCACCTGTTCGGGCAGTGCGGTTGAATCAACGATCATCGCATTCTGACCCCCGGTCTCCGCAATCAACGGCAACGGAACACCCGGACGCTTTGCCAAAGCCTGGTTGATCAACTGTGCGGTTTCGGTCGACCCAGTGAAGGCCACACCGGCAATGCGCGGATCATTGATCAGCTGATTGCCAATCACGCGCCCCGGACCAGGCACCAGCTGGAACGCGGAGCCCGGAACACCGGATTCAAGGATCAGTTCTGCGGCACGCGCTGCGACCAGTGAAGTCTGCTCTGCCGGTTTGGCAATGACAGCATTTCCTGCTGCCAGTGCTGCGGTCACCTGCCCCAGGAAGATCGCAAGCGGAAAGTTCCACGGGCTGATACACACAATGACGCCACGACCTTCAAGCGGGCTGCCTTCGCGGAAGGTTTCCTCGGCCCGGTTGGCGTAATAGCGGCAGAAATCGACGGCCTCGCGCACCTCGGCAACACCATCAAGATAAAGCTTGCCGGCTTCGCGCTGACAGAGCGCGATGAACTCGTCCATGTTTTCTTCAAGCAGATCCCCCAAACGACGCAGGGCGGTTGCCCGGTCACTTGCCGGTGTTTTGTTCCAGGTTTCATAGCCCTTGACGGCCGCAACCACGGCGGCTTCAACGTCGGCCTCAGTCGCCTGCACAAGATCCCCGACCTTTTCATCAAGCTTTGCCGGGTTCATCACATCAATCGGCGTCCCCGAGACAAGTTTGCCATCAATCAGTGGGGCTGCGTTCCAGGTCTTGTCCTTGATTTCGGCAAGCTTGGCACTGAGCGGCAGCAGCTTTTCGGTGTCTGTCAGGTCAATGCCGCGCGAGTTCACCCGGGTTGCGCCATACAGGTCAATCGGTGCCGGGATCTTCGGATGGCCTTTGCGCGGCAGGGCCGCCATCTTTTCGATCGGATCGGCGATCATTTCCTCGATCGGCAACTGTTCATCCTGAATGCGGTTCACAAAGCTGGTGTTTGCCCCGTTTTCCAAAAGACGACGGACCAGATAGGCCAGAAGGTCTTCGTGGGTGCCGACCGGCGCATAGACTCGGCACGGAACGTTTTCGCCGTTTTTGTCGACGATCTGCTCATAGAGCGCCTCGCCCATGCCATGCAGGCGCTGGAATTCAAAGGTGCGGTCATTGCCCGCCATTTCCAGAACCGATGCCACAGTATGGGCATTATGGCTGGCGAACTGACAATAAAATGCGTCGCGCCGCGACAGCATGTATTTCGCACAGGCCAAATAAGACACATCGGTCGATGCCTTGCGGGTAAAGACCGGATAGCCGTCAAAACCGTTTTCCTGACTGAATTTGACTTCGGTATCCCAATAGGCACCTTTGACCAAGCGCACCATCATCTTGCGCCCGACCTTGGTCGACAGATCCGCCAGCCATTCCAGAACATGATAGGCGCGCTTCTGATACGCCTGAACCGCAAGCCCATAGCCTTCCCAGCCATCAAGGTCAGGATCGGCAAAAACCGCACCAATCACATCAAGTGACAGGTCAAGACGGTTGGCTTCCTCGGCATCGACGGTAAAGCCGATATCGTATTTCTTGGCCAGAAGTGCCAGTTCCTTAAGGCGCGGGGTCAGTTCGGTCATCACCCGTTCGTAGTTGGCAAAGTCGTAGCGCGGATGGATCGCCGACAGCTTCACGGAGATACCCGGGCTGTCAATCGGCCCACGGCCATTGGCAACGCGCCCGATATCGTGAATGGCTGTTTCATAGGCCTTGTAATAGCGATCGGCGTCTTCCATCGTGCGGGCGGCCTCGCCCAGCATGTCATAGGAATAACGATAGCCTTTTTCTTCGTTTGCCTTGGCGCGCTCAGATGCCTCGTCAATGGTGCGACCCATCACGAACTGGCGACCCATGATCCGCATCGCATGGTTAAAGGCCTTGCGAATGACCGGCTCGCCGGAACGGCCGATCATACGTTTGATCAAACGACCCGGGTCGGCTTTTTCCGCCTTGCCGAACTTGATCACCCGTCCGGTCAGCATCAGCCCCCAGGTCGACGCATTGACAAAGAAGCTGTCGGAATGGCCCAGATGGCTTTGCCAGTCGGCGTCAAACAGCTTGTCCTGAATGAGTTTGTCGGCCGTGACCGCATCCGGAACACGCAGCAATGCCTCGGCCAGACACATCAGGATGACGCCTTCTTTGCTGGACAGTTCATATTCATGCAGCAGGGCATCGATACCGCTTTTGCCGTTATCGGCCTCGCGGACGCGCGCGACAAGCTGATAGGCGCGATCCTGAACACGCGCGGTCTGTTCTGGGGAAAGACGCGCCGCTTCAATCATGCGCTCAACGACAGCCTCTTCATCGGCACGATAGGAATCGCGGATCGTCTGGCGAATTTCGTTTGGTTGGGGCAGTTCGGTACGGAACATATTTTAAAGCCTCTCCCTGATATCTGACTTTTGCCAACTCCGAAGAACGCACGTTTTTCAAGCGCTTCGGGGCCTGTTGCACCTCTATGTTGACCGACAATATTATTTCACTCGAAAAATGTGCTGCCAATTTTGCAAAAAATACGATATATCATCCACGGTTTTTACATTCCTGTAGTCATAAACACTGGCTGGATATCGATAATGCAGAAGAACCACAAAAGCCTCGACAAGATCGACAAACAGATCCTCCGCGAGCTGCAAAATGATGGCCGCATGTCCAATGTTGAGCTATCACGCCGGGTCCATCTGAGCCCGACACCGTGCCTTGAACGCGTCCGCCGGCTTGAGCAGCACGGCTTTATTACCGGCTATATGGCAACACTTGACCCGCGGAAACTTAACCAGTCGCTGGTCGTGTTCGTTGAAATCATTCTTGACCGCACCACGCCGGATGTTTTTGACGTTTTCGCCGCTGCGATCAAGAAGCTCCCTGAAATCGAAGAATGCCACATGGTCGCGGGTGGCTTTGACTATCTTGCCAAACTACGCGTTGAGGACATGTATGCTTATCGCGAGTTCCTCGAACGCCTGTCTTCTGTTCAGGGTGTCGGTCAGACTCATACATATGTCGTTATGGAAGAAGTGAAAGTCCGGCCAGGCATTGTCATCCCGTAACCAAAACTAGGATCTGTTAATTTTTTTGTTGATTTGCAACAACTTAATAGATCAAAATCACACCCGAAAAGCAGGCATAAGATCTGCATATAACAATTTCTGGTAGAATCAGTTACAGAAAGCGGGTGCAGAAACATGTCTGAGGTCAGCTTCTATTTTGATTTCTCGTCACCTTACGGGTATCTGGCCGCCGAACGGATGGAAGAGTTTGAAGCCCGTCATGGCGTGACGGTCGTCTGGCGCCCCTTCATGATAGGTGCCGCCTTCAAACAGACCGGGCAAAGCCCGCTTCTGGATCAACCAATCCGCGGTCCTTATTTCCGTCACGACATGGAACGCTGTGCACGCCTGCAAAACGTTCCATTCAGCATCCCCGAAAACTTTCCCTATGCGGCCCTGGTACCGACCCGGGCTTATTACTGGATTGAATCGCGCTCGCCGATACTGGCGCGCAAGTTCGCCAAGGATATTTATCGCGGCTATTTCGCTGATGGACTTGATATGTCCAACCCGGAAAATGTTTTTGCCGCCGCAACCCGCCACTCGATCAATGCCACTGAAATGCGTGCCGCTGTCAAATCCCCGAAATGGAAAGACCACGTGCGCACTGTCACCGAAGACGCAATCAATATGGGGGCCTTTGGCTCGCCGTTCTTCTTCTATGAAGACGAACCCTTCTTCGGGAATGACCGCATTGATCAACTGGCCCAGTGGATTTCACTGCGTAAGGGGGCCGCAGGCAGCTTGATCGACACCCCTTCGGATTAGTACGCAGACTTCTAATCCAGCAAATGCTGCTGCGCTTTCTCTGCCGACATCCAAACGCTGGCATTATGATCAAGTGCTTCGCGCACATCACTACGCGCCAGTAGTTTGTCTAGCAAAGCAACCGCTTGCTTGCCCCAGTCGTTCTTTGCACATGCCACATGATAGTTGATTTTCGCGGCGGCCTCGCGAAACGGATGAGTGACGATCATTGGCGTTTGGTCATCCTGAAGCTTGAGTTTCCGGTTCACAAATAGCCACGTAATGACCCATGGCGGTGCGAGTGAAAAATCCACCCGCCCGATTTCAATCATCGATAAAATCGGCTCGATAAAATTCGGCGTCGGATGAAGAAGCACACCAGACTGGTCTGAATGGTTTTGGATAACCTCGTCAACGCCGTCGCCATAGGAAATGCCGGCCCCGACCCCGACCACAAAGCCATCATCAAGCAATTGCTGTAGCGAGACATCTTCATCAATTTTGTCGCGCAACTTCCTGTTGCCGGCGGCATAAACCAGGTGACTGCTGTCAAGCACGGCGCTTGGAAGGCTGGTAAAATAGACAAACTCTTCACGTTCCGATGTCTTGATCATGCCGGGCACACAATAGTTCCCTGATTGTATCAGGGCATATAAACGGGCCATATTCGCGTGGCCCTCAATCTTATCGGGATCAGGTTTGCGCCCCAAAAGGGCTTCGAGAATACCACCATGCAGCCCTTTGCCAGCCAAGGGACCACTCGTGATACCGATCGGCGGAACATCTGCCTTAAGCCAGTGAATGTCGTGCAATGGATCAAGCTCGTTCGCGGACACATCCGCAGCAGCAAAGATCAGAAACCCAATTCCTAACGCGGTCCTTAACAACATTCCTCGTCCAGTCGCCTTCAAAACCAACTCCACAAACCGATGGTTCTTTTCCCAAACAATATGCGCATTTCAGGAGAGTATTACAGCCTCCAAGCCCCCTAAGGCAGGCCCCGAAAGGAAAAGATTTCCACGGAATGCAATTGCGGAAAACCTATGTGATACAGGTAAACAAAACACCACCAAAAGGGCTTCTGTATCGACATTCAGGATAATTTACATAAATTCGGTACTGAAATACCTATTTAATATTGACGTTTACGTAAACTTCACCCATAACAACAGTCATAAACACCCTGCACGCGGGCCGGTTTGCCCACAACAAAAACGGTGAAAACGGACGATGACGGTACTGAAATCTGCGGTGAACGCTCGTTCAGAAGAATTCCGCAACAATGCCGACCACATGGAAAAGCTGGTTGCCGATCTGAAAGACCAGATTGCAACCGTCAAACTCGGTGGCGGCGAACGCGCACGCGATCGTCATACCGGACGCGGAAAGCTTTTGCCACGTGAACGTATTCGCCAGCTTCTTGATATTGGCTCACCGTTTTTGGAACTTTCCCAGCTTGCCGCATATGGCATGTATGGCGATGAGGACGTTCCGGCGGCCGGCATCATTACCGGCATTGGCCGCGTATCAGGTGTGGAATGCGTGATTGTCGCCAATGATGCGACGGTCAAGGGTGGCTCTTACTACCCGATGACGGTCAAAAAGCACCTGCGCGCGCAGGAAATCGCGCTGGAAAACAACCTGCCCTGCATCTATCTGGTCGATAGTGGCGGGGCCAACCTGCCCCGGCAGGACGATGTTTTCCCCGACCGCGATCATTTCGGCCGCATCTTCTTTAATCAGGCAACCATGTCATCCAAGGGCATCCCGCAGATCGCGGTTGTCATGGGGTCCTGCACGGCGGGTGGCGCCTATGTCCCGGCGATGTCAGATGAAAGCATTATCGTCCGCAAACAGGGCACGATTTTCTTGGGTGGTCCGCCGCTGGTGAAGGCCGCGACCGGCGAAGTTGTCTCGGCCGAGGATCTGGGTGGTGCTGATGTTCACTGTAAAACATCAGGTGTCACCGACCATTACGCACAGGATGACAGCCACGCGCTGTCGATTGCGCGTGATGTGGTCAAAAACCTGAACTGGACGAAAAATCCCGGCCTGACGCTGACCGAACCGCGCACACCGGCCTATGACCCGCGCGAGATTTATGGCGTCGTCCCCTCTGACACCAAAAAGCCCTATGACGTGCGCGAAATCATCGCCCGCATCGTCGATGGCTCCGAGTTCGATGAATTCAAGGCGCAATACGGCACGACCCTTGTCACCGGCTTTGCCCGCATCTTTGGCTATCCGGTCGGCATCATTGCCAACAATGGTATCCTGTTCTCTGAAAGTGCGCTTAAGGGCGCACATTTCATCGAACTGTGTGCACAGCGCGGCATTCCGCTGGTGTTCCTGCAAAACATCACCGGCTTCATGATTGGCCGCAAGTATGAAAGTGGCGGCATTGCCAAGGATGGCGCGAAACTGGTCACCGCCGTTGCCACCGCCAATGTCCCCAAATTCACCGTTCTGATCGGTGGTTCATTTGGCGCAGGCAACTATGGCATGTGCGGCCGTGCGTACAGCCCACGCTTCCTGTGGATGTGGCCCAATGCCCGCATTTCGGTCATGGGGGGTGAACAGGCGGCAAATGTCCTGACGCAAATTCGCGCCGATGCCATGGAAAAACGTGGTGAAACCTGGCCTGAGTCCGAACAGGAAGAATTCAAGGGCCCGATCCGCCATCAATACGAAGAACAGGGTCACCCCTATTACGCATCCGCCCGCCTTTGGGATGATGGCGTGATTGATCCGGCGGATACGCGCATGGTTCTGGGCCTTGGCCTATCGGCAGCACTCAACAAACCGGCCGAAGAAACCCGGTTTGGCGTCTTTAGAATGTGAGGTGACCATGAACAATGTAAACACCGATAACATTTCAGACGCAGCACTTTGTGAAATTGCCCCCAATGGCGTGGCAACCATCACATTGAACCGCCCGGACATTCACAATGCGTTTGATGATGTCCTGATTGCCGATCTGACCGCCAAGATCGAAGCCCTTGATGTTGATCCTGCGGTGCGGGTGATCATTCTGACCGGGGCCGGAAAAAGCTTTTCGGCCGGGGCGGACCTTAACTGGATGAAGCGCATGGCAGGCTACAGCCATGCTGAAAACCTTGCTGACTCACAGGCACTTGCCAAGCTGATGAAGGTTTTGAATTTTGCGTCAAAACCAACCATCGCACTGGTCAATGGCGCTGCCTTTGGCGGTGGTGTCGGTCTGGCGGCCTGCTGTGACATCGTGATTGCGTCTGACCGTGCCAGTTTCTGCCTGTCCGAGGTCAAGTTGGGCCTGATCCCGGCGGTGATTTCGCCCTATGTGGTCGAGGCCATCGGGGTCAATCAGGCGCGGCGTTATTTCCTGACCGCTGAACGGTTTGATGCCAAGACCGCCCAACAGATCGGGCTGGTGCATGAAATCACCTCAACCGATGATTTGGCTGCCCGCGGACAGGAAATGGCAAAACTCCTTCTGGCCAATGGCCCGGATGCGATGCATGCCGCCAAGAACCTGATTTACGCCGTTGCCAACAAGCCGATTTCAGACGCCGTGATTGATGACACCGCGCAGCGCATTGCCGATCAACGTGCAAGTGCCGAGGGCCGCGAAGGTGTCGGTGCCTTTCTGGAAAAACGTCCCGCGAACTGGAGCAAGAAATAACATGCCGCGCAAACTTCTGATCGCCAACCGCGGTGAGATCGCCTGCCGCGTGATCAAGACCGCCCGTCGCATGGGAATTGCCACTGTCGCCGTTTATTCCGATGCCGACGCCGATGCTTTGCACGTCAAACACGCGGACGAGGCCTACCATATTGGTGCCCCTGCCCCCAAGGACAGCTATCTGCGCACAGACCGGTTGCTTGAAGTCATCGCGCAATCGGGTGCGGATGCTGTTCATCCGGGTTACGGCTTCCTGTCGGAAAATGCAGGTTTTGCCGACGCGCTGGAAAAAGCCGGATGTGTCTTTGTCGGCCCACCGGCCAGCGCCATACGCGCGATGGGATCAAAATCAGAAGCCAAGAAAATCATGGGCAAGGCCGGTGTGCCGCTGGTGCCAGGCTACCACGGCGAAGATCAGAACCTGGACTTGCTCGCGGCCGAGGCCGAAAAGATCGGCTATCCGGTATTGATCAAGGCCTCCGCCGGTGGCGGCGGCAAGGGCATGCGTGCAGTTGAAAACGCATCTGATTTCAAGGAAGCACTCGCCAGCTGCAAACGCGAAGCCGCCAGCAGTTTTGGCGATGACCATTGCCTGATTGAAAAGCTGATCGTCAAACCACGCCATGTTGAAATTCAGGTCTTTGCTGATGCCCATGGCAACGCGGTTTACCTTTTTGAACGCGACTGTTCTTTGCAGCGCCGCCACCAAAAGGTGATTGAAGAGGCCCCTGCGCCAAGCATGAGCGAAGAACTCCGTGCCCGGATGGGCAAGGCTGCCGTCGATGCCGCCAAGGCGATTGGCTATCAGGGGGCTGGCACGGTTGAATTCCTGCTTGATGCATCGGGTGCATTCTATTTCATGGAAATGAACACCCGCCTTCAGGTCGAACATCCGGTAACCGAAAAGATCACCGGCGAAGATCTGGTGGAATGGCAGTTGCGCGTGGCAGACGGTGAAAAACTGCCCAAGGCGCAGGAAGAACTTTCCATCAACGGCCATGCCTTTGAAGTCCGCATCTATGCCGAAGACCCGCAGAATGATTTCCTGCCGGCAACGGGCAAGCTTGTGCATATGCGCATGCCGTCTGAGACCGATCATGTCCGCGTCGACACCGGCGTCTATGAAGGCGGCGAAGTATCCATCCACTATGACCCGATGATCGCGAAACTGATCACGTGGGATGTGGACCGTCCATCGGCCCTGCGTCGTATGGCGTCCGCCCTTAATGATGTGCAGATCGTCGGCGTCACCACCAATACAGGCTTCCTTGGCAATATCGCCCGTCATCCGGCGTTTGAACGTGGCGAAGTCGAAACCGGCTTCATCCCGAATTATCAGGATGACCTGATCCCGGCACCCACCACCCCCGATAACGAGGCACTGGCCTTTGCCGCCCTTGATATTCTGCTGACCCGCGATGCCGAGGCCATCAAACACGCCGCCCAAAGCAGCGATCCCTATTCGCCCTGGCACAGCACGGCAGGCTTCCGGCTGAATGACGACAACCACCATGACCTGATCCTGCGTCATGACGGGTCGGATTTGCTGGTGAAGGTGCATTATCGCGCGCAGGGTTATGTCATCGACATGCCCGATGGTAGCGCTATCATCGCCAGTGCCGAACATGATGAAAATGGCGCCATCGTTGCCCGGCTTGATAACGTCCGCAAACGGGCCACTGTCCTGCGCGATGGCAATCGTCTGATGATTTTCCGCGATGGCCGTTCAGACCGTCTGGAGATTTTCGATCCACTGGCCGCGGCCGGTGGCACCGAAGGCACTGGTGGTGGCCTGACCGCACCAATGCCGGGCAAAATCATCGCCGTGATGACTGAGGCCGGTCAGTCGGTAACGGCGGGCGACAAGCTTGTCGTCATGGAAGCCATGAAAATGGAACACACCATCTCCGCCCCTGTCACCGGCACGGTCAAGGAAGTGTTCTTTGGCGTGGGCGATCAGGTTGATGACGGTGCCGAGCTGATCGCGATTGAGGAGGCCGAATAATGGCCCTGATTTCGGATCTGCCCCAAAGCGTGAAAATCGTTGAAGTCGGTCCGCGTGACGGCCTTCAAAATGAAAAGGCGATGGTGCCGACCGCAACCAAGGTCGAGCTGATTCATCGCCTTAATGATGCAGGCTTATCGGTGATCGAAGCCACCGCCTTTGTCAGCCCGAAATGGGTGCCGCAAATGGCAGATGCGCCCGATGTCATGGCACAAATCACCCGCAAACCCGGTGTCACCTATCCGGTTCTGGCCCCGAACATGAAGGGCCTTGAAGCCGCGATTGCAGCAGGCGCAACCGAGGTTGCCGTCTTTGGTGCGGCATCGGAAAGCTTCTCGCAGAAGAACATCAATTGTTCGATCTCTGAGAGCCTTGATCGGTTCCGCCCGGTCGCAGATGCCGCCCGCGAAGCGGGACTTGCGGTACGTGGGTATGTATCGTGTGTTTTGGGCTGCCCTTATGAAGGTGACATTGCCCCGCAACAGGTCGCAGAAGTCGCACGCGCCCTTTATGACATGGGCTGCTATGAAGTCAGTCTGGGCGACACGATTGGCACCGGCACCCCCGCCAAGGCGCAGGCGATGATCACCGAGGTCGCCAAATACATCCCCGTCGAACAGCTCGCCGCACATTTCCACGACACCTATGGTCAGGCGCTGGCAAACCTTTTGGCCGTGCTTCAGATTGGTGTCGCCACCATCGACAGTTCAGTGGCTGGTCTTGGCGGCTGCCCCTATGCCAAGGGGGCCAGTGGCAATGTCGCGACCGAGGATGTCGTCTATATGCTGAACGGGCTTGGCATTGAAACCGGCATTGATCTTGAAAAGCTTGCCGAGACAGGAAGCTGGATTTGTGATTTGATAGGAAAATCAAGTGCATCGAAGGTCAATCTGGCCTTGGCAGCGAAAAGATCACCAATCGGGGACTAAGGGATGGGCCCGTCAAAATACAGCTTCAGACGGGCAACCCCAAACGACCTGCCGATGATTGGCCGCTGGTTGCACGTGCCAGAAGTTGTCCGCTGGTGGGGCGACCCGGCAGAGCAGCTTGAACTGATTTCCGAAGATGTCGAACTGGCCGAAATCGCAACCCTGATTGTGTCTTACCGCAATCGGCCTTTCGCCTTTGTGCAGCATTACGACGCCCATAAATGGCCACAGGCGCATCTTGATCCCCTGCCTGAACATACCCGTTGTCTGGATGCCTTTATCGGCGTGCCGGACATGATGGGCTGCGGGCATGGGCAGATGTTTTTGAAAATACTGATCGGTCAGTTGTTTGAGCGTGGCGCACCGATGATCGGCATTGATCCCGACCCCAAAAATGAACGCGCCATTCGCTGTTACGAGGCCATCGGTTTCATCGCAGGACGGGAATACGAAACAGCCGAAGGGCCATGCCTTCTGATGACGCTGTCACCTGAAAAACCCGCCTAACTGACTTTTGGCTGCTGCGTGGCTGGAATGGGCTTTGTGACGGAAGAATTCAACGATCCGCGCTGGGATGCCAATCGATAACTCACAATACCGGTCAAAAGCCCAAACAACACAATCCCGCCTGCCTGCCCCCAAAGCACGCCTACAGCCCCGAAATAGATGCTGCCCAGCCATACCAGCGGGATCACGCCCAATAGCTCCTTGGCAAGATCGGCAATCATCGCAAGGTTCGGGCGCCCGGTGACGTTAAAGAAGGTGTGTGATGAAAACTGCAGCCCCAAAAACATGTAAAGCGGTGCAATCGCAGTACAAAAAACACTGAGCAAATATGCCGTATCAGGTGTTGCCCGAAATAGCGCGGCCAAATGGTCTGAAAGCAAAAACAACAACGCCGACACCATCAGACCATAGACAACAATCAAGCCCCAGACAGTATGCCAGATGGCGCGCACACGGTCACTTCGGCCTGCGGCAAAGTTTTGCCCGATGATGGGGCCGATGGCCTGTGGCAAAGCCATGAAACCGACAAAGGCAAACGGGGCGATCCGTTCAATGATGGCCATGGCCGCGACCGCGTCAGAACCATATTTCGCCACGGATGCCATGATAAATCCGCTGGCCATTGGCGGCCCGATTTTTGCCAACCCGACCGGAACGGTAACCTTGGCGATATCAGCCAGATCGCGCACAAACAGCTTGGCATCGAAGTGACCCAACATGTGATGCACGTTGCGCACCCCGTAAAAGGCAATGCCCATGATGACAACGCGCGAGATTACGGTTGCCCAGGCAGCACCCTCAACACCCCAACCGAAGCCAAAGATAAAAATCGGATCAAGACCCCCATTGGTAACGGCACCGGCAATCTTGGCCCACATGGATCGTTGCTTGGCCCCGATTGCGCGCAACAAGGCTCCTGATGACATGCTCAGCACCAGAACCGGCAGACACAGCATCACGATTTGCAAATAGCTGGTGCCCAGTGCATGCGCGCGGCCATCCGCCCCCAAAAGGGTCAACATGTGCGGCGCAGCCCACCACAGCACGATTGTCATAAGTACGGAAAGACCAAGCCCGAACACAAGGATATGGGTCGCAAGAATACGGGCGCGTTCCCGGTCACCCTGCCCCTCCGCCCGGGATACAAGGGCCGTCATTGCAGTCGAAATACCAAGCGACACGGCAAGTGTGAAAAAGATCAAAGGCCAGGCAAAGCCAAGCCCGGCCACCACATCAACATCGCCCAGAAGGCTCAGAAAAAACAAATCAAGCGCATCGACCAGCACCATCGCCACCAGCGCAAGCATGCTGGTATGCGCCATGGAAAAGATATGGCGCAGGATAGACCCGTTGACGAAATATTGCGGCTGCAATGACATGTCTTGTCGTTAGTCCACATGGTAAGAGACTGCGTGCAAAGCGCAGCACCGAAAACGACGATCAGTCGTTCTTGAATGACCGTGCCGAGGTATCCGCACTTGCCAGAAACTTGTGGCGGCGCGACCGGGCATCATTCTGCTGCCCCTTGAAGCTGTCCTCAGGCGCGCTGGTTTTGGGAACCGCCATCAAGTCCGTTCCGGCCTTCCATTTCGCAGCAATCACACTTGGATTATCGGCACTGAATTCATTCAGGCGTCCGATCACCCGATGCTGGATTGTGGCTGCTTCGGGGAAGGTCTGATCGGTCCAGAACCTTTTGCGTGGCCGGAAATAGCCGACTTCATCAAGGAACGAGACCCCAAAATAGTGACAGGACTCAAGCGAGTTATAGAAACGCTTGTCAAAAACAAAGCTGCCATCTTCACGCATCGACGTGTTCAGACACCATTCAAGCATATGACCAAGCTGCTCGGCTGCAAATACCTGCTGGGCATCTGTCATGCGGCCCCAACCGTGACGGAAGATTTTGGCGACATCGTAATTGTTGTGGTTGTTGAACTTCCCGCGGCTACGCCAACCAAGCGGGTATTCCGCGTCACGCCGATCAAAGGTTGTTCGAATGATATCGGGCCAATGACGGACATCCCCCTTGCGATAGGAAACAATGTGGAATGTGTAGCTCAGATCATCATAACGATGGATCGCCCCATCCGATGAATACCACGGCCCCCAATATCCGGTTTCCGGGTTTTGAATATCATCAAGGAAATCCGTGAAAGCCTTGATATAGGCGTCATCAAGCTCAATACCACGGACATTCTGGCGGGCGAAATTACGTAGACGCGGCTTAAAGCAAAGCTGTGCCAGACAACACAGGACAGAGCCAAGCTCATCACGCTTGTTGCGCCCGGTTGCAGCAATATCCGACACCAGAAGGCTTTCAAGATAATCGCGCATCTTGGGTATCGTCGAGACCGGTTCAAGAAAATGCAGTGGATGGCGCGGTGCACGTCGTTCAATTGCCAGTTCGTGCAAACGAACGATGGTCGCATCAAACTTGTGATGAAATTCGGTATATTGCCAGCCCCACGATCCATCGACAGCGGATTGCCGCGCGACATAGCTTTGATCGGCGTCGTCAAAACTGTTTTCAAGCCGAGTTACCAGATCATCAAGACGCGGCCAATAGGCGGTATATCGCGCAAGCCACTTGGCATAGATGTAAAGCTGCTGTGAGGCCAGCATGGTGCGGCTGAACTCGCTGAAGCGGCGCAATATGCCCGCCATCTTGCCAAGGTGGTCTTTGTATTTTTGGGCCCTGTCATGATAGCTGCGATCATAGCGGGTAAAGTCCCGCGCAATCACACATCCATCTGGCGCATCGATCCATCCCGGACCTGATTTCATTCAAAACCCCTGCCAACCAAACCAAACACGAAATTCCGGTAGAACTGCATGTTACGTCGTTTTGTTGTCCGAAACATGGCGGCACCAATTGTGGATTTTCCCCGCAAAGGTTGTTCAGACGCCACGCATTGACATCCCTAAGTGTATATCGAATTACGCAGCAAAATAACACCCTTTTGGATAATCACTTATACGATTTTCAATACTTAAGAATATACTTAAAATTCTACTACTTGTGCGTATTCAAGCGGCCTGCAGGCCCCGCCGAGAGCTTCAACGCCAACCCAAAGTTGGCATCCGACAAAAGAAAAGGGCGCCCAAAAGGGCGCCCTAAAGCCTGAGAATATTGCTTGGTCCGTAGTGCCGTGACGCTGCAATCCTATGGCAGGATTACGAGGCCTTCTGTTCCAGTGCTGCACGGCGGCGCTCACGCAGCGACTGTGCAGTAGCGCGTCCATCGCCGGTCGGCTGATAATAGACCGTCATTTCCTTGAGTGCTGCGCGCACCTTGTCCAGTGCGACTTCACCGTCAACCTGAAGGTCATAGGCATCAAATCCGCAACGATGCATCAAAAGGATCTGATCGCGCAAAACATCGCCAACCGCACGCAGTTCGCCAGTAAAGCCCATGCGTTCGCGCAACACGCGGCCATAGGAGTATCCACGACCATCTGTGTAGGCCGGGAAATTAACCGTGATGATCGACAGGCGATCGATATCACCAGCCAGATCTTCCGGGGTATCGCCCGGATTAAGCTCTACGCCAAGGCCGCCATTGCGGCCCAAAAGGCTGTCACGCTCTTCCTTGAACCGTGCCAGCGGCACAATGATGTTTTCATCACTGGATGGCAGGTCACCCTCGGCGTCAACCGTGATCCATTCCTGTTCGATCAGGCTGTCATTCTTAACGATCGCCATAAAGCACCTCCTTGAACGGGTCCATGCCGACACGACGGTATGTGTCAATGAACCGTTCGCCGCCGTCGCGGATATCAATATATTTGGTCACAAGGCTTTCGATGGCGTCGACAACTTCGGCTTCTGAGAAACCGGCACCGGCAATTTTACCAATCGAGGCATCCTGGCTGGCATCGCCGCCCAGCGTGATTTGATAGAATTCCTTGCCGCGCTTATCGAGACCGAGAATACCGATATGCCCGACATGGTGATGACCGCAGGCATTGATGCAGCCGGAAATCTTGATCTTGAGTTCGCCAATATCATGCTGACGATCAAGATCGCCGAACCGTTCGGAAATCCTTTGCGACAGCGGGATCGACCGTGCAGTTGCCAAGGCGCAGTAATCAAGGCCGGGGCAGGAAATGATATCGGTCACATAGCCCAGGTTGGCCGTGCCCAGATCGGCCTTGTCCAGCTCGCTCCAGACCGCGAACAGGTCGGCCTTTTTGACATGCGGCAGAACAAGGTTCTGTTCGTGGGTCACACGCACATCGCCAAAGCTGTATTTTTCCGAAAGATCGGCAACCAGTTCCATCTGGGTATCGGTTGCATCGCCCGGAATGCCGCCAATCGGTTTCAGCGATACGTTGGCAATCGCATAACCCGGCTGTTTATGCTCGATGACGTTCGAACGCACCCAGTTGGCAAAACGACGGTTTTCGGCCTTGTGACGTTCAAAATCGGCATCGTCGTCAGAAAGCGCCTCGAACGCTGGCGGCGCGAACTGTTCAATGTAATGCGCGATTTCGGCATCATCGACGCGCAACGACCCGTCCTTGATCTGCGACCATTCCTCTTCGACAAGCTCGCGGATCTTATCAATGCCTTCCTCATGCACGAGGATTTTGATACGCGCCTTGTACTTGTTATCGCGACGGCCAAAGCGGTTATACACACGCAGGATGGCCTCAAGATAAGAGAACAAATCGTTCTTGCCGATGAAATCACGGATGGTCTTGCCGACAAACGGCGTGCGACCAAGACCACCGCCAACAAGCACTTCAAAGCCGGTCTCGCCCGCTTCATTCTGATGCATGCGCAGGCCGATATCGTGCACCTTGACCGCAGCACGGTCGTTGGGGGATCCGGTCACGGCGATCTTGAATTTACGCGGCAGATAGGTGAATTCCGGGTGGAAGGTCGACCACTGACGGATCAGTTCGCAATAGGGGCGCGGATCTTCGATTTCATCGGCTGCGGCACCGGCATACTGGTCGGTCGTGGTATTGCGAATGCAGTTGCCCGATGTCTGGATGGCATGCATTTCGACCTTGGCAAGGTCAAGCAGCGCATCAGGAATTTCATCAAGCTTTGGCCAGTTGTACTGAATATTCTGACGGGTGGTGAAATGGCCATAGCCCTTGTCATAGACCCGCGCAATCATGCCAAGCTGGCGCAGCTGATCAGCGCGCAACGTGCCATAGGGCACGGCAACACGCAGCATATAGGCGTGAAGCTGCAGATACACACCATTCATCAGACGCAGCGGGCGGAACTGTTCCTCGGTAATGTCACCGGCAAGGCGGCGTTTTACCTGTTCGCGGAATTGCTCGGTACGTTCAAGAACAAGCTGGCGGTCAAAATCGTCATAACGATACATCGGGGCTCTCCTTATACCGCCTGATAGCCGAGGTCTTCGCGAACACTCGGACCTTTGGTGCGCAGAACTTCGCGGTATTTTGTCGGCACAAGATCCGTGCCCTGCTGTTCGACATCAATCAGATACGGCCCGACAATCACGATATCGAGTTCGGGCGCACTCGCCTCAGCCAGAAGCGCGTTTGCAGCTTCCTTGTCTTCGGCGATGCGGGCATCGTTGATGTTTTCGCTCCAGCCACCATCACTGGTCAGGAACACCACCAACCCGTCTTCCAGACGGTTTGCCGTGACAACTTGCAGGGACATTCGGTTCTCTCAGCCTGTAAATCTCTCGGGTTTGGCCCTGTCATGGACCTTTTCTGCACCAGAATTTGGCTGATTACCTCTTATTGGTCAAGTTTTTTTGTGAAATATGATATATTACACTAATTTTTGTGTTTTAATAATCCGCTATTGACCGCTTGGCGTACGGGTTCTACCTCATCAGTCATTGGACACCACCGCACAAGAAACCTTCCTGATATGCCTTTGAACATCATCAAACTGAGTGTCGGAACAGAAAGCCCCGAAAGCCTCAAGGAATGGCAGACCTATTTTCAGGCCATGCACGGGCGAATATTCCACACCACGCGCATGACGCCAAAGCGCAAGGCGGAGATCCTTGATGGTGGATCGATTTACTGGGTAATCAAGGGGGCTGTACGCTGCCGCCAGCGGGTCATCGATCTTGAGGAATTCGTCAATGAAGAAGGCACGAAATACTGCCGCATCGTTCTGGATGACGAACTGATCGCCACCCGCCCCTATCCGCACCGCGCGTTTCAGGGATGGCGCTATTTCCCCGATGACAAATGCCCGCCCGATGACAAGCTGGGCGGCGACACCGACGCCCTGCCCGATGACATGGCCGATGAGTTGCGTGACCTTGGGCTGATCTGAACTCAGTCCTTTGCAGGCGGGGCCGCGTCATCAGAATCAATTTCACTCAAGGTTTCCGCCACTTCGTTTTTAAGCCAGCTCACAAATGCCTTCACGCGTGGGCGCCGCAGGTGCTCCTCGGGGTAAACCAGATAATACGCCCCGCTTGAAGCAACAGTTTGCGCAAACGGACGCACGAGATTTCCCGCTGCCAGATCAAGGGCGGCAAGGCTTGTGCGGGCCATGGCGATTCCCTGCCCCATCAGAGCGGCCTGAATGACCATATCGCCGGAATTAAAGCGAAGACCGCGACTGACATCGACCCCTTCGGCACCGACGCCCTTCAGCCAGAATTCCCAATCTGCGGCATGCGGATGATCAATAAAGGTCGTGGCGTCATGAAGCAATTGGTGACAGGCAACGTCTGAAGGTACCTTCAAATCCGGATTTGCCTCAAGATATGCGGGGCTGCAGACCGGGAAGGATTCGTCACGCATCAGCATTTCACACACCAACCCCGGATAATTTCCGCTGCCAAATCGCACGGCCAGATCAATCCCCTCTGTTCGCAGATCGACAAGCCGATCATCGGCGTGGATGCGCACGTCAATATCCGGGTACGCTTCGCGGAAATGCCCCAGACGCGGCACCAGCCACTTCACCGCAAAACTCTGCAAGACACTGACCGTCACCACACCGGTTTCCTCAACCAGCATCAGGCGCTCGATCTCGTCTGCAATCCTTGAAAAACCCGCAGTGGTCGCCTGGGCCAGTTGCGCGCCCTCTTCGGTCAGATGGATCTGGCGTGGCAAACGATGAAACAGCTTGAAACCAATATATTCCTCAAGCTGGCGGACCTGCTGACTGATGGCCCCTTGGGTCACGAAGAGTTCTTCGGCCGCCTTGGTGAAGCTCAGATGGCGGGCGGCGGCATCAAAGGCGCGTACGGACTGCAAGGGCGGAAGCCGCATGGATATTACTCCAAAATCATGAATTAGAATTACTAATCCATCTGATCAGAAATACTCGTTTGTCGTACCTAAAATATAGCCGCAATATGGTTTCAACAGCAAACATTGCATTAGCAATATTAACTCATGGAGAGAATGATGGCTTATTCACTCAGCCCTGCTCCGTCTGCCGTGGAGCGCCAGCCCAAAGCACATGTCCGCCCATTTATCACCAACATTTTCGGTCGCCTGAATGATTTTTCAAACCGCTTTGCACGGTTGCTTGCCGTCCGCGAAGAACGTCGAATGCTGCTGAAGATGACTGACGCGCAGCTTTCGGACATTGGCATCACCCGCGCCCAGGCCGAAGAAGAATACCGGCAGTCTTTCAAACTGCGTTAATCCCGCACGGGATCTGTCCTGCCCCGCCCCAACGGAAAAACGCAAGACAGATCCACCCTTCGTGCCACCGCCCCCCTTTGGCCCGGTCAATGCCCTCACATTGACCGGGTTTTCTCATGCGCCACGCCATCAACATTCATATTCGCGATAATTTGATCCATTGCATTGAAGCAAATTGAATAATCCCGCAAAGTTATGGCTGTCTCTGGCCACAACCGACGGGAACCGGCGTATGACTGCGGAAAAGAAAGCGCCCAAAAAATCCGACAAGCTCGCCAAGTATGACGAAAGTGATGTCTTGGGTGTTGCAACGCGACGTACCGCCAAAAACCGATCTGCCGCCAACCGGACGGACGCCTTATCGACACTCGATACCGAGGCAAAGGACAGGTTCTTGCTGGACTCGGAGAACATGACGATGGATCGCCTTGACGATTTTCCGTCAGGTTCCAGCAAGGCAACCAGTCAAAATCTCAGCAACATTCCAAGCGATGCATTGCCGCCCGATATCGACCTGAATCCCAAAGCACGTGCAAAGAAGATGCGCGGCAAGCAGTATCTGGAACTGATTGCGCCGCTTCATATTGAACTTCTGAAACTGCAGAACTGGATCAAGGCGGAAAACCTCAAATCCCTGATCATTTTTGAAGGGCGCGATGCCGCAGGCAAAGGCGGCACGATCAAACGGTTTACCGAACACCTTAATCCACGTGGTGCGCGCATTGTCGCCCTTGGCAAGCCAAATGACCGCGAACTGACGCAATGGTATTTTCAGCGTTATGTCGAACATCTACCAAGCGGTGGGGAAATGACCCTTTTTGACCGATCCTGGTACAACCGTGCCATGGTCGAACGGGTTATGGGCTTTTGCAGCATGTTTGAAGTAAGCGAATTCCTGCAATCCGTACCCGAACTTGAACGGATGCTGATCCGGTCAGGCATTCACATGACAAAGTTTTATTTCTCGGTCAGCAAGAAAGAACAGGCACGTCGCTTCAAGCAGCGTCAGACCGACCCCCTTAAACAATGGAAACTCAGCCCGGTTGACCTGGCCTCCCAAAACCTTTGGGATTCCTATACCGAGGCCAAGCGCGACATGTTCTTCCATACTTCCACCACGGACAGTCCGTGGGTGATCGTGAAGTCCGATGACAAGAAACGTGCCCGCATCAATGCTATTCGTTTTTACTTGTCGCAGTTCGAATACCCCGGAAAGCGCCCGGAAATCCTTGTTTATGACCGCCGGATCATTCACAGCGTGGCCGAGGAACTTGATGAGGACTGACAAGCCACCTCATCCTCTGGTCTTCCAGATCGTGAAAACATTGTCTCGGTAACACTTGCGTTCATTGACATTGCCCGCGCTGCAACCTTTACTGGCTTCATATAAACCTTCGGGAGGCAAACAATGGCGAAATGTGCATTTATCGGTCTGGGTGTCATGGGATATCCGATGGCCGGTCACCTGCAAAAAGCAGGTCACGACGTTACCGTTTATAACCGTACCGCGGCAAAGGCGGAAAAGTGGGTATCCGAATATGGCGGATCATCCGCCCCGACCCCGGCCGAGGCCGCAAAAGGTGCGGAGTTCGTCTTTTCATGTGTTGGAAATGATGACGATCTGCGCAGTGTCATGCTGGGCGATGGCGGCATGTTTGCAGGAATGGACAAGGGATCTGTCCTGATTGACAACACGACCGCATCCGCAGATGTTGCGCGCGAACTTTATGCTGCGGCAAAGGACAAGGGCATCTCATTTATCGACGCCCCGGTTTCCGGTGGTCAGGCGGGTGCAGAAAACGGTGTTTTGACCGTGATGTGTGGCGGTGATCAGGATGCATTCGATCGCGCAGCCCCGGTCATTGATGCCTTTGCCAAATCCTGCAAGCTGATGGGTGAAAGTGGTTCTGGTCAGCTGACCAAGATGGTTAACCAGATCTGCATTGCCGGTCTGGTTCAGGGCCTTTCCGAAGGGGTTAATTTCGGTGTAAAGGCCGGCCTTGATATGGAAAAGGTTCTTGATGTGATTTCCAAGGGTGCCGCTGGCAGCTGGCAAATGGAAAATCGCGGCAGCACCATGGTTGAAAACAAGTTCGACTTTGGCTTTGCGGTTGACTGGATGCGCAAGGACCTTGGCATCTGTCTTGAAGAATCCAAACGCAATGGCGCGCGCCTGCCGGTCACCGCCCTTGTTGACCAGTTCTATGCCCAAGTGCAGGAACGTGGCGGCAACCGCTGGGATACCTCAAGCCTGATTGACCTGCTGTCGCGCGGCTAAGCGGCCAGCAACTCGATACAAAAAAGCGCGGCCCATATAGGCCGCGCTTTTTTCATGGATACTGTTTCAGACGCCAGATCACAGGCCTGCACGCAGAAGTGGTTCCACC
This sequence comes from Thalassospira sp. HF15, assembly GCF_011806525.1. Lineage (GTDB taxonomy): Bacteria > Pseudomonadota > Alphaproteobacteria > Rhodospirillales > Thalassospiraceae > Thalassospira. The sequence continues at coordinate 165,312 of NZ_JAAVKI010000007.1, forward strand.
TGATTACGATAATTTGCCAATGGGCCTTTATCGAAATAGCCGACCGCGCATTCAAGAACGGAATCCCGAATGGGCTCCTCACCCTCCGTCAGGTTTTCTTCAAGATTGTCACGGCTGGATTTTCCAAGACGTTCGATTTCGATATCCTGCTCGCAGCTTTTGGCTTCAAGGGTCGCCAAGGACTGACGCGGGTCACGACGGCGCGACGGCAATGCGTGCTCAAGATCGATTTCGCGTTCAAACTCTTCGGCATCTGCCAGTGTGACTTCGATATCGGGAATCACACCATGGCCCTGAACGATATGGTTTTCCGGCGTGGTGTAATACCCCGTCGTGACCTTAAGGCCGCCGCCAGAGGTCAGCGGCATGATGCGCTGCATGGAGCCTTTGCCAAAGGATCGCTCGCCAATGATGATGCCGCGGCCGTTTTCACGAAGGGCAGCTGCCATCAGCTCCGCCCCTGAAGCCGAGCCGCGATCAAGCAGAATCGCCATCGGCACGTCTTCGAAGAAATCAGACCGGTCGGCCTCGTAACTCCGCAATTTACGCTCGCCACGTCCTTCGGTCGCAACGATCAGCCCGTCACTGAGGAACTGGTCTGCAATATCAGCCGCACTATCAAGAAGCCCACCAGGATTGCGGCGCAAATCAACGATGATCCCACGCGGTGATGCAATTCGGCCTTCAAGTTCCTGCAAGTATTCCTGCGTCTGATCGAGTGTCGAGGCATCGAAACGTGATACCCGGATGTATCCGATATCCTGATCAATGATGCTTGCCGTGACGGATGGAACCTCGATGCGTGCACGCTTCACCGTAACGTCAAAGCTGTCTTCGACACGCTTGATCGTCAGGGTCACCGGATCACCAACGCGCCCACGCATCCGCCGCACAGCCTCGGAAATCGGTTCACCGACCATATGATGGCCATCAATGTGGGTGATACGATCATCGGGTTTCAGACCGGCACGCGCCGCAGGCGTGTCGTCAATCGGGGAGACAATACGAATACGCTTTTCATCGTCCAGTGCAATAACGATCCCGACACCTGCAAAGCTGCCCTCCGTGCTTTCCTGCAGACGGCGGAACATGTCATCCGTCATATAGGCGCTGTGCGGGTCGAGATCGTGCAGACTGTCATCAAGGACCGCACCGACAACACCGACAGGCGACGTATCATCGGTTTCAAGATCGCCCAGCATGGCGATGCTGTTATCGATAAACGCCATACGGTCGATTTTCTCGACATAGGTCTCAGAAAGAATAACGAGTGCTTCGACGTAAAGCTTGTCGGCATGGGCAAACTGTTCATCGCTCGCACCCGCCGTCACGCTGGTGCGGTAGGCATCAAGAAATCTGCGTTCTTCATCGCTTGGCCATGCCGGTCCGGCACAGGCGACCAGTCTTGTTCCGGCGAACGAGATCAGCACCGCAAACAAAATTGGCAATATTCCTTTACGCAGCAACAGCTTGCTCCTGTCCTTCGGTTTCTTCGAGCGAATCTATAACCCGATGTCATTCGATCATGTTTGACGGCAAGTCTAGCCTGCCTGTTTTCGATTGGCGACCCCTTGGCGTGCAATAGAGGTCAGATCACGCAACTTTTACCTGACCGATGGATCAAACTTGGGGCTTTGCAACATATCGGAAGCGTTTTGGCTTTTCGCCAGTGGCAACCTGCAGAACACCAAAACTTAAACCAGTGCTGGATACATCCATTTGCCGATCGGTACGAAACAGACTCGATCTTGCGCCATCAGATCGTTATGCTACGCAGAAATAAAACAAGGTTGGCAAAAAGCTGACTGTTCCGAGCGGGCGGCTCACATTTCAGGGAGACGTCTTTTTTCATGAGCGACTTTACGCCACCCATCTCAGACATCCGTTTTCTGATCCATCACGTGATTGGTCTCGATACGGTTTCCACATTGCCGCCATATGCCGAAACCAGTCCGGATCTGGTTGACGCTATCCTTGAAGAAGCAGGCAAGTTTGCAGCTTCGGTCCTCGCCCCGCTGAACCGGGTGGGCGATCAGGAAGGTGCAAAGCTCCTTGATGACGGCACTGTCCGCACACCAACCGGCTGGCGTGATGCCTATGTGCAGTTCTGCGAAGGTGGCTGGCAGGGCATTTCTGCCCCGGAAAGCGAAGGTGGCATGGGCTTGCCGATATTACTTGGTGCTGCAGTTGCCGAGATGTGGCAGGCCGCCAACATGTCGTTTGCGCTTTGCCCGATGCTGACGTCTGGCGCGATTGAGGCCCTGATCGCGCATGGATCGGACCAACAGCGTGAATTGTATCTTTCGCGCCTGATATCGGGCGAATGGACTGGCACCATGAACCTGACCGAACCTCAGGCTGGCTCAGACCTTTCGAAGGTACGCAGCACTGCTGTACCGCAGGATGATGGCACCTATAAAATCTCCGGCCAGAAGATATTTATCACCTATGGCGATCACGAGATGACCGAAAATATCGTGCATCTCGTTTTGGCCCGGACACCGGATGCACCGGCCGGTGTCAAAGGCATTTCGCTGTTTATCGTTCCCAAATACCTGGTGTCGGACAGTGGCGAAATCGGCGCGCGCAATGACGTAACCTGTGTTTCGCTAGAACACAAACTTGGCATTCATGCCAGCCCCACAGCCGTCTTGCAGTTTGGCGACAAGGGCGGTGCAACCGGCTATCTGGTCGGCGAAGAAGGCAAGGGTTTGGCATACATGTTCACCATGATGAACGATGCGAGGCTTGCAGTTGGCCAACAAGGTGTCGCAATTTCCGAACGCGCCTATCAGCAGGCGCTGGAGTATGCCAACACCCGTAAACAGGGCCGGGACAGCAAAACCGGCGAAGAAGCCCCCATCTCTGTCCACGGCGACGTTCAGCGCATGTTGATGCGCATAAGGTCCTCGACCGATGCAGCACGCGCCCTTTCGCTTTATGCCGCTGCACAGCTTGACCTTGCCCACCATCTTCCGGACGAACAGGATCGTGCAGCAGCACAGGCACGCGCAGACCTTCTGATCCCGCTGGTTAAAGGCTGGGCAACCGACCTTGGCGTGGACAACGCATCGCTTGGTGTGCAGGTTCATGGCGGCATGGGCTTTATCGAGGAAACTGGTGCTGCCCAACATCTTCGCGATGCCCGCATTGCGCCCATTTATGAGGGCACGAACGGCATTCAGGCGCTTGATTTCATCGGACGCAAGGTTCTGCGTGATCAGGCAAGTGCGCTCCACAGTTTGCTATCGGAGATCAAAGAAGCGATCACCAAAGTTCAAAACCGCAATGACACCGACGATCTTGCACTGGCAGGCGATGAACTGGGGCAAGCCATCGCCGATTTTGAACGATCTACCGAGATTGTTTTAAGCCGCTGCGTTGAGAATGCTGAAATGGCACAAGCACTTGCCACGCCCTATTTACGTCAGGCAGCGCTGTGCATTTCGGGATGGTTGATGTTGCGCGCGCTTGAAGCCGCCAAGCAGCCTGAGATACCCAAAGAACTGCATGATGCAAAATCGAAAAGCTGCATGTTCTTCTTTGCCCAGCTTCTGCCAGAAGCCGCCTTCATGGCTACTCAGATCAGAAATTGCACGAGCCCGGCATTGCTCTAGACACAGCCATATTTTCGCCGCGCTTTTTGATCAAGTCTGGGGCGCACCGCGATTGTTTTAAGACCATGACGGTGCGTCCTTTCTTCTGTTCGTTTTCAACTGTGCCGTTCTTTACAGCGATTGCCGCCCAACATTCGGAAATTCCGTAAGATTTGACCGAATTTGACGACAATTTCCTGTTTCGGTTTTTGATTGCTTCTCTATAATCCGCCCAATGAATCGCTTAACTCGATATATGCTCAAACAGCAATTGATCATGATGGTCTTTGTGACGCTGGGCCTTCTGTGTGTCATATGGCTGTCGCAGAGCTTGCGCTTTGTCGAAATGATTGTGAATCGGGGCTTGTCGATTTCGGTATTTTTGCAGCTGACATCACTGCTGCTGCCCAGCTTTCTGACGATCATTATTCCGATCGCACTTTTTTTCGTTATTGTCTTTACCTATAACAAACTTATTCAGGACCGCGAACTGATCATCATGCGCGCGGCAGGACTCAGCCAATGGGCTCTGGCAAAACCGGCGCTAATCGTCGCGCTGCTCTCAACGGCGGTATGTTATTTCCTGACATTGTTCTACCTTCCCTACAGCTACACACAATTCAAGGAACTGCAATTCTCGATCCGCAATGATTTTTCGTCGGTTCTATTGCAGGAAGGAAGCTTTACTGATCTTGACGGTCTGACCGTCTATGTCCGTGAAGTCGGTCGCGAAAACGAGCTGCTTGGCATTCTGGTCCATGATGCGCGCGATCCAGACGCGCAAACCACCATGATGGCAAAACATGGCGCCTTGGTGCGAACCGACGAGGGCCCACGTATCGTTCTCCTTGACGGCAATCGCCAGGAAGTCAATGCCGATGACGGCACCATGTCGATCCTGTATTTTGATCGATATGCGGTCGATATTGCACACAGCGCGACCGAGGAAGGCCTTCGATATCAGGAAGCGCGTGAGCGCAGTGTTTATAACCTTTTGACCGGAACCCCACCCGATATTGCCCCGCACGATCTGGGCTCCTTTCGGGCAGAAGGACACGACCGCCTGATCTCGCCACTTAACGCGATTGCTTTTGCAAGCATTGCATTGGCTGTACTCGTTTCAAGCAGCTTCTCAAGACGTGGTCAAACGGGTCGGCTTCTGATGGCGATTGGATTCATGGTTTTGTGCCAAGCAACCGGTATCGCCATGAAAAACCTGGCAGCCAAAAACCCAGCCCTCGTCCCGCTAATGTATATGAATGCGATTATTCCGATTGCGTTGGGACTTTACTGGACATTCCGAGGGCCAGTGATCAAAGCGCGGCGCGCACTGAGTCAAGAGGCGGAAGCATGAGGATTTCACCGCTTCTGACATGGTATTTTGGCAAGCATGTCCTGATTTCCATTCTGTCTATATTGGCACTTTTGATTGGTCTAATTCTGATCGGCGACGTCATCGAACTGCTTCGTCGTGCAGGAAACAAACCCGATGCGACAGTTGGCATTGTCTTGCAAATGGCGACCAGTCGAATTCCGTTCATGACCGAGAAGGTCCTGCCCTTTGCCGTCTTGTTTGGTTCAATGTTTTCGTTCTGGAAGTTAACGGGCAATCAGGAACTGGTCGTAACGCGGGCAGCAGGTGTCTCCGCGTGGCAGTTTATGCTGCCACCGATCCTCTGCGCGATTATGCTTGGCAGCATTCAGGTTGGGGCACTCAACCCGTTGTCCTCAATCCTGCTGCAAAAATACGAAACACTCGAAGCGCGCTATCTGCAAAACAACGCGAGTGTGATGAACCTCTCATCAAGTGGTTTGTGGCTGCGTCAGGGTACGCAGGATGGGCAGGCAGTCATCTATGCGCGTTCGGTCAGCAGTCAGCAAGGTGACCAGCTTGATTTGCGAAACGTCACGATATTCCGGTTTGAAGACACTGATGATTTCACGACCCGGATTGATGCCGGGCGTGCAGTTCTGGAACCGGGAACGTGGCATTTCTATAATTCTTGGACCTTTGTCCCGGGGCAGGCTAGCACTTACTCTGAAGAAATGATGCTGCCGACAAACCTGACTGCTCGGAAAATCCAGGATAGCTTTGCCTCGCCGGAAACCATGTCATTTTGGGACCTCAAGCCGTTTATCACCTTGCTTGAGCGAGCAGGATTTAACGCGACCCGACATCAAATCCATTTTCACAGCCTGTTGTCGAGACCTTTACTTTTATGTGCAATGGTTTTGATCGCAGCGGCATTTTGCCTTAAATTTTCTCGACGTCGGCGGGCCTCGCTTGTTATCGGTGGAGGTGTTGCGACCGGTTTCATACTGTATTTTTGCACGGACGTGATTTCGGCACTTGGCGTTTCCGGTGGTATTCCGCCGGTTTTGTCGGCTTGGGCGCCTGCCGGAATATCTTTGTTGCTGGGTGTTACTACATTGCTACATCTTGAGGATGGCTAGCGTATGGTCATGGCGGGGGGAATGATAAAAAGACTGGCAACAGGCACCATTCTGGGCTGTGGGATTTTCGTCGGCGGTTTGGCGAATTTGCATGCAGCCAAGGCACAAACGACAGCCTCCGAAGTCCCTAAGCAAGAACCAGCCATTCTGTTCAGCGCAGATGAGGTTGATTACAATCAGGACCTTCAGACCGTCACCGCGCGCGGAAACGTCGAAATTTCTCGTGAAGGACGAATTCTACTTGCCGATACCGTAAGCTACGACCAATCGCAGGATGTTTTGACGGCTTCCGGAAATGTAAGCATTACCGAACCAAGCGGAGAGGTAACATTCGCGAGCTACGTCGAACTCAGCGGTGATTTCAAGGAGGGCATCGTAAAGGACATCTATGTCCTGCTTGATGAAAACACCCGAATTGCAGGATCTGGCGCGCGACGTAGTGGCGGAAACTTCACCGAAATAGCCAAAGCTGTCTACTCACCCTGCAAGGTTTGCGAGGATGATGGTACAGACGCAACCCCTTTGTGGCGTATTCGTGCCGCCCGAGTCTTGCATGACGCAAATAGAAAAACGGTTGAATACGAGGATGCTCGCCTGGAAGTTGCCGGGATTCCTGTTCTCTACACACCGTATTTCCAGCACCCTGACCCCACCGTAAAGCGTCAATCTGGCCTGCTTGCTCCGTCGTTTGGTAGCACCAGCCATGTCGGCACCTACTTCAGTCAGCCGTATTATTGGGCGATAGACAAAAGCAAGGACATGACTTTCACCCCGACCTACACAACGGATGAAGGACCTTTGCTTGCCACCGAATATCGGCAGCGCTTTGAAAGTGGTCAAATGAATGTTGTCGGCAGTGCGACCAACGACAGCGAAGACAGTTGGCAAGGCCATATCGACGCTGAAGGCCGGTTCGACATTGACCCAACTTGGCGGTGGGGTTTCGATGCGGAACAGGCAACTGAAAAAACCTATCTTTCGCGATACGGATTTGCATCCCCGTCAGTTCTGACCTCAAACCTGTTTACTGAAGGCTTCCGGGGTGCAAGTTACACGCGCGCGGACGCGTATTACTTTCAGGGTCTGAAAAGTGACGATGATCGGGATACTACGCCGATGGTGCTTCCGCATATGCAATTCCATGGACAGTCGGCACCAGCAAAATATGGCAGTGTCACAACGCTTGATCTTGATGCACTGTCCCTGACAAGAGAAGATGGCGCAGACTCACACCGTCTTTCGGCGAAGGCCGGCTGGGAACTACCACATGTTGGCACCATGGGGGACGTGACTAAACTCAGCCTCTCCTTAAGAAGCGATAACTACATTGGCTCAAATGTAAGTCGTGAAGGAAGAGACGACTATAGTGGATATGCTGGCCGAATTTTGCCGCTCGCCGCAATCGACTGGCAAATGCCGTTTGTCAATAATGAAGGCGCCTACCATCAGGTTATCACCCCAATAGCAATGGCTGCTTGGTCTCCGAATGGAGGTAACCCCGCAGAAATATCAAACGAAGACTCTCAATCTTTCGAATTTGACGACATTAACCTTTTCGCTCATGATCGCTTCGGCGGCCTTGATCGTGCAGAAGATGGTCTCAGGGCCAGTTATGGTCTTGAATGGGGCGTTTATGGTCCCGATGGTGGTTATACCAGCGCCATGTTCGGTCAAAGTTATCGTGCAAACGACAATGATACCTTTGCGGTCGGCTCCGGCCTTGAAGAGCACCTTTCTGACTATGTCGGGCGAGTTACCGTCTCGCCGAACCGGTACCTAGACCTCACATACCGTTATCGATTAGATAACGATGATTTGTCTGCACGGCGTAACCAGGTAATCTTGGACGCAGGTTCTCTCGCTACTCTGAAAATAAATACATCCTACGTACACTTTACGGATGACGCGGGGAGTGAGGAATTTGACGAGCGTGAGGAGTTCTATTTCCAAGCTGAGCGCCAATTCAACCAGTACTGGACCGGTCGTGCATACGGACGCTATGACGTCGATCAATCTGATCCCTTGGAATATGGTATCGGGTTCGTTTATGAAGACGAGTGCTTCATCTTTGATGGACGCGTCCGCCGCACCTTCTACCAGGATCAGGACCTTGGCGAGTCTGACGAGTTCCTTTTCCGCCTGGTCTTCAAGACATTGGGCGAATTCGCATCTGCAGCCGGATTGTAAGAAAACATGATTTCCAAGCTTTCGATTTCTTCCTATGTGAAAACCTGCACCTTGCTGGCTGCTGTTGCGTTGGTGATGTTGACTTCACCCGCTCGTGCGCAGTCTCCTGTCGGCGTAGCGGCAGTCGTCAATGACGATCCGATTTCGATCATTGACTTGGTGGAGCGCATCAAGCTTGTTGCCGTCTCTTCCAATATCGAAATGACGCCCCAGCGCAGCAATGAAATGGCGCCGCAGATTTTACAGCAGTTGATTAATGAAAAGCTGCAAATGCAGGAAGCCGAGCGCCGCGGCATCGAAGTCAGCGATGAGGACATCGCTCGCGGCAAATCGATGATTGAGCAAAACGCCGGGCTTCCTGATGGTATGCTTGACACCTATCTGACGCAGCGGCAAATCGCATCTGGCACGATTGAAAACCAGATACGGCCGCAGGTTGCCTGGCAGAAGGTTCTGGGTAGCATGCGTAATGAGGTTGAGATTTCCGAAGCCGAGATTGACGACAACCTCGAACGTATCATCAGCAATCAGAACAAGCCGCGTAACCGGGTTCAGGAAATCTTCCTGCCGGTCGATAATCCGCAGGACAGTACGCGCGTTTATCAAACAGCACAGGAAATCCTCAATGCCTTGAAACAGGGTGCTGATTTTGCGGGGCTGGCGCGGCAGTTTTCCGCAAGCGCCAGTGCGGCAAATGGCGGCGATCTTGGCTGGCTTTATGCCGGTGAGATGGCAGGCGACCTGCAGCAGGTGGTCAACCAGCTGCAACCCGGCGATGTGAGCGATCCGGTCCAGACCATTCGGGGGTATTACATCCTGAAACTGCTGGATCGTCGTGTGGGTGACACCGATGCAGTCACAGATACCCGTCTTGACCTTTATCAGTTGTTTGTGCCGATCAGTGGCGATATGCCACAAGACCAGATTGATGCCAAAATCGCGGTTCTGCAAAACACCAGGGAAACAGCCGATAGCTGTGAGGCCATGGCGAATGTTGCTGTTGACCTTGGGTCTGATCTGAGCGGCAAGATGGACGGTATTTCGCCCGGCGAACTGTCCGGCCCGATCCGACAGGCTGTAGGCAATCTTGATGAAGGTACACCATCGAACATCATTCGGGTTGATGGTGGTGCACTTATGGTCATGATCTGTAACATCACCGAAGAAAGCAATTTGCCGGACCGTCAGGACATTGAAAACCGTCTACGCCTGGAACGCCTTGATATTCTGGCGCGTCGCAAACTTCGCGAACTGCGCCGTCAGGCATTTATTGATATCCGGATCTGATCCGGTTGGCAGGGCCCAGACAGGATGACACAAATCGCACCCATCGCGCTGACCATCGGCGAACCCGGCGGCATTGGGCCGGAGCTTGCCGTCAAAGCATGGCTGCGTCGCAATCAGGATGATGTTGCGCCATTCTGCTTGATCACCCCCGCTGGCATGGTCAAACACGCCATCGCCCAAAGTGGCACTGAAGTTCCGGTATCGGTCATCAAGACCATTGGCGAAGCGGCATCCATATTCAAAGACGCCCTGCCGGTTCTTGAGATTACTGATGGCACTGCCGAGGTTATATCTGGCACTGCATCGGCGAAAACCGCCGGGGTTGTAATCGAAAGCATCACAAAGGCGGTCGAACTGGCAACCAACGGAGAAGCCAGCGCGGTTGTTACCAACCCGATCCAGAAGAGCGCGCTTTATGAAGCGGGTTTCAGTCATCCCGGCCATACGGAATTTCTGGCGGAACTGGCCGGACCAGGCACAATCCCGGTCATGATGCTGGCCAACAGCAAACTGCGTGTGGTGCCGCTGACCATTCATATCGCGCTCAAGGATGTTCCTGGACGACTGACAACCAAGCTGATTGTCGAACGTTGCCGGATCACGCATCAGTCATTGCAGAATGCATTTGGAATCGCTGCGCCCCGTCTTGCCATTGCCGGACTAAACCCGCATGCGGGTGAAGATGGTGCGATGGGCACTGAAGAACAAACCATCATGCGACCTGCCATCGAACAGCTTCGCCGCGAAGGTATCGATGTTATCGGTCCGCTTCCTGCAGACACCATGTTCCATGACGAAGCACGCGCCAATTATGACGTGGCACTTTGTCCCTACCATGATCAGGCACTGATACCGGTCAAGACACTTGATTTTCATGGTGGTGTGAATGTCACCCTTGGATTGCCATTTATACGAACATCGCCTGATCATGGCACTGCACTCAATATAGCGGGCAAGGGAGTTGCGCGGCCAGATAGCCTGATCGCGGCGCTCAAGATGGCAGAAGATATGGCAACCAAACGCCTTGCGACAGGAGCCTGACGACAGTGTCAGAAGATAACGAAAATACTGGCAAGCTCGCCAATGATGGTCTTCCGCCCCTGCGCGATGTGATCGCAACCCATGACCTATCAGCGCAAAAGAAATTCGGGCAGAACTTTCTGTTTGATCTCAACCTGACCGGGCGGATCGCGCGCGCTGCAGCCCCGCTTGAAGATGCGACCGTCATTGAAATCGGGCCGGGCCCAGGTGGTTTGACGCGTGCTTTGCTGTTTAATGGCGCAAAGAACCTGACCGTGATTGAGCGTGATCCGCGTTGCCAGCCGGTTCTGGAGCAAATCAGCAATCATTATCCCGGCGCACTGCGCGTCATTGATGGCGATGCCCTGGATGTCGATGTCACAACACTTGGCCCTGCCCCGCGCAAGATCGTCGCCAACCTGCCCTATAATGTCGGCACGCAATTATTGCTGAACTGGCTGATGCAGATTGATCAGTTCGCCAGCCTGACCTTGATGTTCCAGAAGGAAGTGGCCGAACGCGTTGTTGCCCGCCCGAAAAGCAAGGCCTATGGGCGTTTGTCGGTGCTGTGTCAGTATCTGTGTGATTGTGACATCCTGTTTGATGTTCACCGCAGCGCCTTTACCCCACCGCCAAAGGTGACTTCCGCGGTCGTGCAATTACGCCCCAAGACGGATCGCGGTAAAGACATAAATCTTGATAGCCTGGCTAAAATCACCCAAGCCGCCTTTGGTCAGCGCCGCAAAATGCTTCGCGCCAGCCTGAAGACGCTCAATATCAATGTGGGTGAGCTACTTGAAAAGGCCGGCATTACCGAAACGGCCCGGGCCGAAGAACTCAGTGTCGCAGATTTCGTGCGCCTGACACAGGTCCATGACGAAATGGCCGCTTCGTAAAGCGGCCATTTTCGTAGTCGATATCAATCGGTCAGAAGCTTTTTGACAAAGCCCGGCAGGCCCGTCTGGCGTTCGCGCTTGATCCGTTCGGCTCCGATAATGTGTTGAACGTCGGCAATGCAACGATCCAGATCATCATTGATCAGAACATAATCGAACTCTTCCCAATGGCTGATTTCTGCACCGGCCTTGGCCATACGTTTCATGATGACATCATCGGCATCCTGCCCGCGATCACGCAGGCGGCGTTCCAGTTCGCCAGATGACGGCGGCAAAATAAAGACCGACACCACATCGTCCCCGCCTTTATCACGCAGCTGACGGGCTCCCTGCCAATCGATGTCAAACAGGACGTCTCGGCCTTCCGAAAGGGCTTTGTCAACGGGTTCCAGCGGCGTGCCATAGTAATTGCCAAACACCTCTGCCCATTCCAGCAACGCGTCATTGGCAATCATGTGTTTGAAATCATCAACCGACTTGAAGAAGTAGTGTTCGCCTTCTTCTTCTCCCGGACGGGCCTCGCGGGTGGTCGCCGATACCGAAAGCGATATCTTGTCATCATTTTCAAGCAACTGACGGGTGATGGTCGTTTTGCCGGCACCAGAAGGCGCACAGAAAACCAGCATCACGCCACGGCGGTTATGTGGATCAGTCATGTGGGTACCTTTCCTGCCCGCTTATTCGACGTTCTGAACCTGCTCGCGGAGCTGATCAATGATCACTTTAAGCTCCATGCCGCAATTGGTCAGTTCAATGTCATTGGCCTTCGAGCACAGCGTATTGGCCTCGCGATTAAACTCCTGACACAGGAAGTCAAGCTTGCGCCCGATGGAGCCGCCCTTTGAAAGCATATCACGTGCAGCCGTGATATGGGCCTTGAGTCGGTCAATCTCTTCACGGATGTCGGCCTTGGTTGCCAGAATGGCGGCTTCCTGATGCAGGCGTTCGGGATCAAACTTGCCAGCATCCATCAATTCTTCGACCTGACGTTTCAGACGGTCCTTGATCGCCTCAGCCCGGGCCGCTTCGCAATTTTCAGCGCGCGCCACCGTTGCCTCGATATTATCGATATGACCGCGCAGCATCGCATCAAGCTTTTCGCCTTCCTCGGCCCGGTGGGCAGCCATCTGATCGATCGCTTCATTGAGGCTTGCCAGCACTGCTGCATCATTGGCTTCGCGGGTTGCTTCGTCTTCCCGCGGCTCATAGGCCTCAAGCACGCCACGCACATTCAGAAGGTCGGCAATCGTGCCAGAGGACAGGCTGCTGGTATTATCAAACTCTTCGGCAACCTGCACCAGTTCGGACAGCAGTTCACGGTTTACAGAATAGGCATTGGTATCGCCGGAACGCGACACATTCAGGGTCACACCCATATTGCCGCGTTTGAACCGTTTGGAAACCGCGTCGCGCACCTTTGCTTCAAGGCGTTCGAAACCGCCATTGAGACGCAGCCGAACATCAAGGCCCTTGCCATTGACGCTGCGCAATTCCCAGGTCCAGCCAAAACCATCCGCTGCGCCATCAACGCGCGCAAAGCCGGTCATGCTTGAAACGGTCATACTTTCATCCAATCTGCTTTTATGTTTCGGCGTTTATAACGATTGGCCCCTGTCCCGCCAAGGGTGAACACCGATCATCCACGCGATATCGACAATATGGTAATTATAGCCGGTATTTCATAATGCTGCCCTATTGCTGCAGCATGTTCCGCAAAAATCGATATTGATAATTCAAAACCGCAAACGAGCAACAATGTCCTTTCAGTACAATGCCATTCTGATCACAGGTGCCAGTTCTGGCATCGGGGCTGCCCTTGCCCGTCATTTTGCCCGCACCGGTGTGACGCTTTTCATCAGCGGGCGCAATCAAACCCGCCTGCAATTGGTGGAAAATGATTGCCGTGCTGCCGGGGCAAATGTCTATGCCGACGTTCTTGATGTCACCGCGCGCGAGACAATGGAGGCCTATGTCACCCATTGTGATGAAATCGCCCCGCTAAGCCTCGTCATTGCCAATGCTGGTATTTCGGCTGGCACCGGCGGCCTCGGCGAAAGCCCGGAGCAGGTCCGCGATATCTTTGCCACCAATGTCGCGGGTGTGCTCAACACGATTGATCCGGCGATCAAGATCATGCGTGCACGCAAGCGCGGTCAGATCGCACTGGTCGCATCCCAGGCATCGTGGCGTGGTTTGCCCTCTGCCCCGGCCTATTGTGCCAGCAAGGCAGCCGTGCGGGTTTACGGCGAAGGATTACGCGGCGCCCTGGCCCCTAATGGTGTGAAGGTCAATGTCATCTGCCCAGGCTTTGTTAAAAGCCGTATCACCGATGCCAATGATTTCCCCATGCCGTTCTTCATGCAGGCTGACAAGGCCGCGCGCAAAATCGTGCGGGGCCTTGAACGTAACAGGGGCATGATCGCCTTCCCCTGGCAAATGAACCTGATCATCGGCATGCTTAAAATGACGCCGCAGTGGTTGCTTGATCTTGCCGCGTCAAAGATACCGAAAAAGACATCATCGCCCGATAGCCCGGGCGACAATTAACAACAATAAAGGCGGCACCAAATTGGTGCCGCCTTGTCATTTTGCTCAGCCATTTCGTCGTGTTCACTGTCCGTCGCGGATACGCCGCCACTTGGCGACATTGCGATTGTGTTCCTTGAGCGTACGGGCGAAAGCATGACCGCCCGTCCCATCAGCAACGAAATAGATATCCTCGGTCGCGGCCGGATGCAGGACCGCATAGAATGCATCACGCCCCGGATTGGTGATCGGCCCCGGCGGCAAACCACCCGTGACATAGGTGTTATAGGGGCTTTCGAAACGCCAGTCCTTGCGCGTCAAAGGGCGTTCGAGACGCTTGTCCGGGCTGATCGCGTAGGCAACGGTCGGATCAGACTGCAGGCGCATATCACGACGCAGTCGATTGACAAACACACCGGCAACACGTGCACGTTCACTCGCGACGCCGGTTTCGCGCTCGACAATAGAGGCCAGAATGACGGCTTCTTCGACAGTGTCGAACGGCAAGCCTTGCTGACGGCCCGGCCAAAGCTGTTCGACCATCTGGTCGTGAGCTGCGCGCATACGATCAATGATGCTTTGCTTGGTATCACCAAACGAGAACTGATAGGTCTCGGGCAACAAGGTGCCATCTGGCGGGATATCGGCAATCTCGCCGCTTAACCCATCAACCAGATTAATCCGCTCGACAATTTCACCGGACCGAAGACCTTCAGGGATGGTGACAAACCGTTTGACCGTATCCCCGTTTGCAAGGATTTCGGCGGCCTGTTTCGGACTGACCCGGGCCGGGAAATGATACTCCCCTGCTCGAAGCGAACGATCAAGCTGACTGACACGCACACCGGCAAGGAAGATCAGTGGGTCGGTGATGATGTTTTCGCGTTGGAAAATCTCGGCAATACCGCGCACACCGGTTCCCTGCGGGATAATGATGTCGCGTTCCTGCGCCATATTGCTGGGCGAAGTGTATTGCACATAAACATACACCGCTGCCCCACCTATGGTGAGAGCAGCGGTGATGATCAGAAAGCCAAGAAAAAGCAGAAAACGCTTCAAGGGAGAACTCCCGTTAAGGTCAGGGTCAGGGCCTACTGATTTTATTGAAATGGCAACCGTTATATTTGTGAAATCCAAGGAAAAACCCGCTGTTCGGGCCGCCACCCCGAACAAGGGGTTTGATGCGGGAGTTCACAAATATAACGGTTGTCCTTTGGATCAATCGGATTTTCGCGGGCTACTTTGTCGCAAAACCTTGAAAGATATTGATCTTACTGCAGTTTTGCTTCGCGTATCCGCGCAAATCTGATTGACCATTACAACAAAATCAGTAGGCCCTGACCCTTGTCTGCTGTTTAAACGGCCTTGAACACAAGCGATGCGTTGGTGCCACCGAAGCCGAACGAGTTCGACAGCGCGACATTGACTTTACGCTGTTTGGCTTCAAGCGGGACCAGATCGATGCCTTTGCATGCTTCGGACGGATTGCGCAGGTTCAGGGTCGGCGGAACGACACCTTCGTGGATCGCAAGGATCGAGAACACAGCTTCAATCGCACCAGCCGCACCCAAAAGGTGACCGGTTGCCGATTTGGTCGAAGACATCGACATTTTCTGGGCATGATCACCGAACAGGCGTTTAACCGCACCCAGTTCAATTTCGTCACCAAGCGGAGTCGAGGTACCGTGGGCGTTGACGTAATCGACGTCTTCCGGGTTCAGGCCGGCATTGCGAATAGCATTGCGCATTGAACGGAAGCCACCATTGCCGTCATCTGCCGGCGCGGTGATGTGATAGGCATCACCCGACATGCCATAACCGGCAACTTCGGCATAAATCTTGGCACCACGCGCCTTGGCGTGTTCGTATTCTTCAAGAACGACACAACCTGCACCTTCGCCCATGACAAAGCCGTCACGGCCTTCGTCCCACGGACGGGATGCTTCGGTCGGGGTATCGTTGTAACCGGTCGAAAGCGCACGGGCAGCAGCAAAGCCCGCCATGCCAAGACGGCAAACAGCCGCTTCGGCACCACCGGCAACCATGACATCGGCATCACCAAGCATGATCATGCGCGATGCGTCGCCGACAGCGTGTGCACCTGTCGAACAAGCGGTAACAACCGCATGGTTCGGACCTTTAAGACCGTGCTTGATCGATACCTGGCCAGAGACCAGGTTAATCAGGCAGGACGGAATGAAGAAAGGACTGACACGGCGAGTCTTGCCGTTATTGACCAGATCGGATGCCTCGGAAATCCGCGGCAGACCACCGATACCCGAACCAATCAGAACGCCGGTGGCTTCCTGATCTTCGTCGGTTTCCGGTTTCCAGCCAGAATCGGCAATTGCCTGATCGGCAGCAGCAACGCCATAGACGATGAAATCATCCATCTTCTTCATGTCTTTGATCGAGACATGATCTTCAGCGTTGAAAAGTCCGTCACCCTCACCGCGCGGCACGAGGCCTGCGATTTTGGCAGGAATATCCGACACGTCAAACGTATCGATGCCTTTGATCCCGGATTGGCTGTTCAGCAGTTTCTGCCAAGTATTCTGTGCTCCGCTTGCAAGCGGAGTAACAGCACCAAGACCGGTAACAACTACGCGTCTCATCCCGCATTACGCCTTTATTTTATGAATCCAGCAAAGACGAAAAGGGCGCCTGAGGATGCCCTCTGGCGCCCATGTCTGACAGCAAACTTAGCTGTCCGCCTTTTCGATGAAGTCGATCGCGTCTTTAACGGTCAGAATTTTTTCAGCCGCGTCGTCCGGGATTTCACAACCGAACTCTTCTTCAAACGCCATAACCAGCTCAACGGTGTCCAGGCTGTCTGCGCCCAGATCGTCGATGAAGCTTGCGTTTTCGGTGACCTTGTCTTCTTCAACACCGAGGTGCTCGACAACGATCTTCTTCACGCGATCTGCGACATCACTCATAGCTCAAATCCTTCAATAGGTTTTCTGTCAGTTAGTGTACACGTGGTGCCCGTTTCGTCCCCCTATTGAAGGAGTTCCCGGGAACCGGAAACCGGCAACAAACAATCGCCAGTTTCAATATTTGGTATAGCGGCCTCTTTTAAACAGAAAAGAAGGCAACCCGCAACGGGTTAAATCATCGCCATTCCGCCATTCACATGCAAGGTCTGTCCTGTGACATAAGCTGCTTCGTCACTTGCAAGATACAGAACCGCTGCTGCGATCTCTTTGCTGTCGCCCATGCGACCTGCCGGAATACCGCCCAAAAGCTTTTCTTTCTGGGCATCTCCGAGTTCTTCGGTCATCGCCGTGGTGATAAAGCCCGGTGCCACACAATTTACCGTGATCCCGCGTGCAGCAACTTCCTGTGCCAGCGATTTTGACCAGCCGATCATGCCAGCTTTGGCCGCGGCATAGTTGGTCTGGCCCGGGTTACCGGTCACACCAACGATCGAGGTGATGTTGATGATACGACCATGACGACGCTTCATCATGCCGCGCAGCGAGTTACGCGCAAGCTTGAAAGCAGCCGTCAGGTTCACATCGAGAACCGCCTGCCAGTCTTCGTCCTTGAGGCGCATGGCAAGCTGATCACGGGTGATACCAGCATTGTTGACCAGAACATCAAGCTGACCACCAAGGGCTTCCTCGGCATTTTTGATCAGGCTATCGACCGATTCTGAATCCGAAAGGTTGCCCGGAACCACAACCGCATTGTCGCCAATTTCAGCAGCAACCGCTTCGAGGCGTTCCTGACGGGTCCCTGACAGAGCAACCTTCGCACCAGCGCCAGCCAGAACCTTGGCGATTTCGCCGCCGATTCCGCCAGTCGCACCGGTTACAAGTGCCGTTTTCCCTGCAAGATCAAACATAAATTCTCGTTCCCTTTGGGTTCGTTCGTGTTCACAACACTCTTAAAGAGTGCCGAGGAATGCTTCGATATCCGCCGGACCATTAACAGCCGTGCCGCTCAGATCGCGGTCAATACGACGTACCATGCCGGTCAAAACCTTGCCTGCGCCGATCTCTACCAGATCGGTGATGCCCTGCTCTTTCATGTAAAGAACCGACTCACGCCAGCGCACCGTGCCGCAAACCTGCTCTACAAGGAGTTTACGAATGGTTTCCGGATCGTCGGTTTTTTCGGCGGTCACGTTTGCGACAACCGGCTTGCCCGGCGCATTCATGCTCACCGCGGCAAGGGCCTCTGCCATGCGATCAGCAGCCGGTTGCATCAGGGCGCAATGGAATGGTGCAGATACCGGCAACAGAACGGCGCGCTTTGCACCTTTTTCCTTGGCGATTTCGATGGCACGTTCAACAGCTGCCTTGTGACCGGAAACAACGACCTGGCCGTTGGCATTGTCATTGGCCGCAGTGCAGACGTCACCTTGTGCGGCTTCTTCGGCAACGGCAACAGCGTCTGCGTAATCAAGACCAAGAAGCGCTGCCATCGCGCCAACACCAACCGGGACCGCGGCCTGCATCGCCTGCCCACGGGTTTTCAAAAGACGCGCTGCATCGGAAATGGCAAAAGTACCAGCCGCAGCAAGGGCCGAATACTCACCAAGCGAATGCCCCGCAACCAGATCGCATTTGTCGGTCAGGGTAAAACCGCCTTCGTTTTCCAGAACCCGGGTCACGGCAAGACTGACCGCCATCAACGCCGGCTGCGCATTTTCTGTCAGCGTCAGTTCGTTTTCCGGTCCTTCGAACATCAATGCGCTAAGCCGTTGGGAAAGCGCGTCATCAACTTCCTGAAAAACTTCGCGGGCAATCGGGAATGCATCTGCCAGTTCCTTGCCCATACCTACCGCTTGCGACCCTTGGCCGGGGAAAACGAGTGCGCGTGTCATACTATTAAATATACCCTTGTCAGCTTCTACGACGGCTGTGCCGAAAACCGGCCCCTTGAAATTGAGCCACCCTTGATAACGTGCGCAAGCGGACTGTCAAGAACTGAAACCCCTTGAACGCGGTCCGTTCGGCTTTTCATTTCCCGAAAATGCGCATCACATTATAAAGTACACACATTCGGACTTCTCAATTGCCTGCGCGCGTTTATGGCATATTTCACGCCATTTACGAAGGATTGGGTGTTGCGCAGCGCACAATTTCCCGTGAATTCGCACGTTCCATCCCTTTGCCATACATATACCTGAAAAACCGTGTATTTCCGGCCTTTTGATCGCAGCCTTGCACCTCATTACCGCTTAAAAGGCGTCTTAACAAAGCAACCCATGCCGGTTATTACAAACCCGCAACGCTCGGCAGTCCGGATGGCTTTGTCTGAAACCTTCGGGTTCCTGCGGGTCAGGCTGAAATGATCCCGCTATCCCGTAAACGGTAAAAAGCTGCATTTGGCGTTGCACTCATGGGCGAAAAGTGTATATTCCGCCGTCTCACGGCTCCTTGCCGGGATTGCCCGGCTATGCCTGCATGGCACGAGGTCATGTCAGGAAGAGATAAGCCAAAAGGAGTAATAGGAGTATTATGAGCAAGTACGAAAGCGTGTTTATCGCACGTCAGGACTTCTCGACCGCACAGGTCGAAAGCCTGAACGAAAAGCTGACCCAGACCATCGAAGGTCTCGGCGGCAAAATCGCCAAAACCGAATATTGGGGCCTGCGTTCCCTGGCATACCGTGTCAAAAAGAACCGCAAAGGCCACTATACTCTCTTCCAGATCGAAGCCGACAACGACACGATCGCGGAATATGAGCGTCAGATGCGCCTGAACGAAGACGTTCTGCGTCAGATGACTGTCAAGGTTGACGAGTTCGAAGAAGAACAGTCTGCCATTCTGCGTAACCGCGACGAACGCGGCGGTCGCGGCGGTAATCGTCGTGGCGGTCCCCGTCAAAACGGCTAACAGATAGCGAGGAGATAATATCATGGCTGGACGTCGTCTGTTTTTCCGTCGTCGCAAAACCTGCCCGTTCTCGGGTGCGGATGCGCCGAAGATTGACTACAAAGATGTCAAACTGCTGCAGCGTTTCGTTTCCGAACGCGGCAAAATCGTTCCGAGCCGTATCACTGCGGTTTCGGCCAAGAAGCAGCGCGAACTGGCGAAAGCCATCAAACGTGCACGCTTCCTGGCGCTGCTGCCTTACGCAGACCAGGTCTGAGGCAGTCGGCAAGAGACCCTTTTGTGGTCTCGGGCCGGGAGTAAATGATGCAACGTGACACCCTCATAGCGATTGGAACAGGACTTGGCAGTGCCGTTCTGTTTCTGCTGGTTCTATCAGGAAATCCGTTTGCTCTTTTGCTCTCATACTTCGGGCATCTGCCGCTTTTCCTTACGGGATTGTGGCAAGGGCCCAAACGCCTGCTGGTTGCGGCATTTGCCGCATGTATTGCCCTCGTTCTTTTGGGGGGATTACTGCCTTTCACGGTCTTTATGGTCGTGTTTGCCGGACCGGCGATGTTGTTGACCCGCATGGCGCTGGTCATCCGGAAAGATAAAGATGGCAACGTTGCCTTTCTGCCTTCCGGAATTGTCGTAAGCGCCATGGCCGTCATGGTCGCGACGGTAATGATTTTCGTTACCGGAACACTGACGGCGGAAGGTGTGGACATTCAGGACTTCATCGCGAAGTTCCTGAGCCAGATGTACTCGGAAATGGGTGTCCCTATGACATCCGATGTTCAGGGTCTGATTGGTATGTTCCAGACTTACTTCCCGGCGGTTGCAGCGGTGAGCTGGCTTCTGATGCTGTTCGCCAATGCCGCAATCGCACAGGCAATTTTGGTGCGTGCAGGCAAAAACCTGCGTCCGACACCAAGTATGGCAACCTTTGCCTTGCCTGGCTGGTCACTGTTTGCGTTTGCTCTGGCCGGGTTTACGGTCGGCTTTGCCGATGGTTCGCTGGCTTATGTGGCGCGCAACGTCGCGGTGGTACTGGCAGTGCCGTTCCTGTTTCAGGGATTGGCGCTGGTGCATGGGCAGGCAGCCCGATGGCCGCAAAAACGTGTAATTCTGACGGTGTTTTACATCGTCGCGGTTCTGTCCACTTGGTCGTTTATCGCGATCACCGGACTTGGAATTGTTGAGCATTTAATCAGGCTGCGGGGGAAAGAACCGATGACCCGTAGCAATGAGGAGGATCGGTGATGGAAGTTATTCTGCTCCAGCGGGTAGAAAAACTCGGTCAGATGGGTGACGTAGTCACTGTCAAGCCGGGCCACGCCCGCAACCGCTTGCTGCCGCAGGGCATGGCCCTTCGTGCAACCAAAGCAAACATCTCTGTGTTCGAAGCACAGAAAGCACAGCTCGAAGCTGACAACCTGGAACGCCGTAAGGAAGCAGAAGCTGTTTCCGAGAAGATGGGTGAACTCGCAGTCACCATCGTTCGTCAGGCATCCGACGTTGGCCAGCTTTACGGTTCGGTCACTGCCCGCGATATCGCAAACGCAGTAACCGAAGCAGGCTTCACTGTTGCCCGTACCCAGGTCGTTCTTGATCAGCCGATCAAGACCCTTGGTCTGCACCAGGTTCGCATCAACCTGCACCCGGAAGTTATCGTTGAAGTAACTGCCAACGTTGCACGTTCCGAAGAAGATGCCGCTGAACAGCTCCGTAAGGGTTCTGCTGTTCTTGGCACCATCGAGGAAATGGAAGCGGAAGAAGAGGAAGCTCTGGAAGCCGCTGAAGAACTCTTCGAAGAAGAAGTTCCGGCTGACGTTGCAGAAGCTCTCGAAGCTGCTGAAGAAGACGAAGAAGAAACCAACGCTTAATTGCGGGTTCTTCGACACCATTCGAAAACGGCACATCCGCAAGGATGTGCCGTTTTCTTTTGCAGTGCCCAAATGGCACGTGATCTGTTTCCCGACCCTTTCAAAAGGTCTTCCGACCAGCGACCCCTGCGCTTCCGGAATACCGGCTATGAGAATCAGAGATTAGCTCTTTGCGGTCATGCTGATGCCTGCTACCTTTTGCGCCCATGACAGATCCCAATTTAGATGCCCTGTTTGCACCGCTTGAGCCCGACCATGGTGACGACGCCGAAATGGTGCTCGAACGCATGGCGCCGCACAATTTTGAGGCGGAGGCAGCCCTTCTTGGCGCGATACTCAATAACAACGCCGCCTATGAGCGCGTGTCCGATATCCTGCGCCCTGAACATTTTGCAGATGGGCGCCACGGCCGCATCTTTGAAGCCTGCGGCAAGCTGATCGAACGCGGCCAGCTGGCCAACCCGGTGACGCTGAAAGCCTATTTCAAGCAGGATGAACATCTCGCCGAAATTGGCGGTGCACAATATCTGGCAGAACTGTCAAACAATCTGGTTTCGGTGATCAATGCCGGTGACTATGGCCAGTTGGTCTATGACCTGTATCTGCGGCGCGAACTGATCGAGCTTGGCGAGGAAGTCGTCAACGAAGCCTATCAGTACGAACTTGATACCGACGCCACCAACCAGATCGAAAAAGCCGAACAGAAACTGTTCTCGCTGGCGACGGCCGGTTCAGCAGAATCGGGCTTTGTGGCATTCGGCCCTGCCCTTGCCAAGGCTTATGAAAATATCGATCACGCTTACAAAAACGCCGGGCGCGTTGTCGGTGTAACGACCGGTTTGCGCGACATTGACCGCAAGCTGGGCGGCTTGCACCCGTCTGACTTGCTGATCCTTGCGGGACGTCCGTCGATGGGTAAAACCGCACTTGCGATGAACGTGGCTTTTAACGCCGCCATCGCTTCGCACCAGAATCGTGCCGCGGGCGAAGACACCCGCGATGAGATCCGCACCGGTGCGGTTGCCGTTTTCTCGCTTGAGATGGCGGCTGAACAGCTTGCCGGGCGACTTCTGTCGCAGGCGGCCGAGGTTTCTGGCGATAACATGCGCCGTGGTGACCTGAACGAGCAGGATTTTGAACGCCTGTTGCTCGCCACTCAGGAACTCAACACTGTTCCGCTTTATATCGATGACACGCCGGCCCTGCCGGTATCGACATTGCGCACACGTTGCCGACGTTTGAAGCGCCAGCACGGCCTTGCGATGATCGTCGTCGATTACCTGCAGCTTCTGGCACCGCCGACCAACTTCCGGGGTGATGGCCGTGTGCAGGAAGTCTCCGAGATTACCCGAATGCTCAAGGCCATTGCCAAGGAGCTTGAAGTTCCGGTTCTGGCCTTGTCGCAGCTTTCACGTGCGGTCGAACAGCGCGAAGACAAACGTCCGCAGCTGTCTGACCTTCGTGAATCCGGCTCGATCGAGCAGGATGCCGACGTCGTGATGTTCATTTATCGCGAACAATACTATCTCGAACGTGCCGAGCCGGCCCAGCGCCCGGAAGAAGCCACCGACAAGTTCGGTGAACGCTATTCGCAATGGCAGGACCGCTTGAATCACGTCTACAACACCGCAGAGGTTATTGTTGCCAAACAGCGTCACGGCCCGGTGGGCAATGTGCGCCTGTTCTTTGACGGGAACTACACCAAGTTTGGCGATCTTGATCACACTGAAGAAGAACATGAATAGAGGATAGGGCGTCCACCCATCCAACAACGGATTCCACGGGGTATTACGAATGACCGTTCTTCCCGCCGTCGGCCGTGCTGCCGAGTGCGCGGAACTGCAGATCAATCTGAAAGCAGTTGCCGACAACTATCAGACCCTGACCAAGCGTTACACCGGGCGCACCTGTGCCGCCGTGGTAAAGGCCAATGCCTATGGTCTGGGTGCCGAAACCATCGTACCGGTCCTCAAAAAGCAGGGATGCCGACTGTTCTTTGTCGCACAGGCAAACGAAGCAGCCGAACTGTTCCCGCTTTTGCGCGGCGGCGGACGGATTGCTGTTCTGAACGGTGTTCTGCCCGGTGACGAGGCGTTCTTTATCGAAAACGACGTCATCCCGGTTTTGAATGATCTGGAACAGATCGAACGCTGGTCAAACCTGTGCCGCGAATATGAACGTCCTGCACCGGCCTTTATCCATCTTGATACGGGCATGAGCCGCCTTGGCCTGACACCGCGCGACGTCAGCGAACTGGTGGATCGTTATTCATCGCTGCTGTACGGGTTTGAAAAAGCCGGATACATGACCCACCCGGTCGCAGCCGACGAGGCAGAAAACCCGGTCACCAAGGAACAGTATGACCTGTTCATGAAATGGTACCGCCGCCTGCCCCCGGCCCCGCGCGGCTTCTGTAACTCGTCCGCGATTTTCCGCAATGACGACTACCATCTTGAATTCTGCCGTCCGGGCATCGCCCTTTGGGGTGGCAACCCAACGCCGGAAACCACCAATCCGATGCGTTCTGTCGTCAACCTCAAGGTCAAGGTCCTTCAGGTTCGCGAGATCGATGAAAATCAGGCTGTCGGTTATGGCGGCACATGGCAGGCAAAACGCAAATCCAAAATCGCTACCATTGCCCTTGGCTATGCCGATGGCTGGCTGCGGTCATTGTCGAACTCCGGCAAACTGATCATCAAGGGCCATGAAGTTCCCTATGTCGGGCGTGTTTCGATGGATGCCATTACGGTCGATATCACCGACCTTCCGGGCAAGCCATTGAAGACAGGCGACATGGTTCCGCTTCTTGATGAAAAGATGACGGTTGACGATGTCGCATCTGCTGCTGGTACAATCGGTTATGAAATTCTAACTTCGCTTGGACATCGCTACCGGCGGGTTTATACAGAAAGCTAAATCATAAGCGCCAGCCAGACAGTTCCGGCCGGTCGATAACAGGGGACTTCGAAGTACAGATGCCGATCTTTGCGCCGGTTGGCCATATGTTTCTGACCTTTTTGGCCCTTGTCGGTCGCGTCACGGTATTTGCCGGTCGCACCATCGGCCACATGGTCACACCGCCGATCTATTTCCGCCTGATTTTCAAACAGATGCGTGAAATCGGCTATTTCTCGTTGCCGGTTGTCGCCATGACCACCCTGTTTGCCGGGATGGTTCTGGCCCTGCAATCCTATTCCGGGTTCTCACGCTTTTCGGCCGAAAGTGCGGTTGCGACCGTCGTTGTCATTTCCATGACCCGTGAATTGGGCCCGGTTCTGGCGGGCCTGATGGTGGCGGGCCGTGTGGGTGCCGCCATTGCCGCAGAAATCGGTACCATGCGCGTCACCGAACAGATCGACGCACTGGTGACGCTTTCGACCAACCCTTTCAAATATCTGGTGGTCCCGCGCGTGATTGCCGGTTTGATCACCCTGCCCGTTCTGGTTCTGATCGGCGAT
Organism: Thalassospira sp. HF15; assembly: GCF_011806525.1. Taxonomy (GTDB): domain Bacteria; phylum Pseudomonadota; class Alphaproteobacteria; order Rhodospirillales; family Thalassospiraceae; genus Thalassospira. The sequence goes on from NZ_JAAVKI010000007.1 coordinate 190,450, forward strand.
ATCATCGGGGTCATGGGCGGCTATCTGGTGGGCGTGAACAAACTTGGCTTTAATGACGGATCCTATATCCGCAACACCTTCCAGTATCTCGAACAGCTTGATGTGGTTTCGGGCCTTGTGAAGGCGGCGGTGTTTGGTTTCATCATCACGCTGATGGGCTGCTATCACGGATATCATTCCCGGGGTGGCGCACAGGGCGTTGGTCAGGCAACCACCAATGCGGTTGTTTCAAGCTCCATCCTGATCCTGATTTCGAACTATATCGTCACCGAATTGTTCTTCACGCGATAAGGACCGGTTGACAGGATCATGAGCAGCACAGCCAAGATATCGCTTCGCAACGTTCACAAGGGCTTTGGCCCCAAAAAGGTGCTTCAGGGTGTTGACCTTGATGTCGCAAAGGGTGAGTCGGTTGCCATCATTGGCGGATCGGGCACCGGCAAATCCGTCACCCTGAAATGCGTGCTTGGTCTTCTGACGCCTGATCAGGGTTCCATCAAGGTTGATGGCGTTGAAATGACCACCGAATCTCAGGCGCAGCGCGACGCGATGCTTGCCAAAACCGGCGTGCTGTTTCAGGGTGCCGCCCTTTTTGATTCGCTTACCGTCTGGGAAAATGTCGCCTTTGGCCTGATTGAAGGCCAGGGCATGAACCCCGCCAAGGCGCGTGATCTTGCGATTGCGCGGCTTGAGGATGTCGGTCTGGCTTCTGATATCGCCAACATGTCCCCGGCTTCGCTTTCGGGCGGCATGCAAAAGCGTGTTGGTCTGGCGCGCGCCATTGCCACCGAACCGGAAATTCTGTTCTTTGACGAACCGACCACTGGCATTGATCCGATCATGGGCGATGTCATCAATGATCTGATTGTCAAATGCACCCGTGAACTGGGCGCCAGCGCAATGACGATCACCCACGACATGGCCAGCGCGCGCAAGATCGCCGACCGTGTCGCCATGCTGTATCAGGGCAAGATCATCTGGGATGGTCCGGTCAAAGATATCGATGATTCCGACAACCCCTATTTGAAACAATTCGTTGCCGGTGATATCGAAGGCCCGCTTGAACTTGACCTCAAGCATCTTTGAGCACGGTCTGCTGGCCGGCACTCTTTACTGACACTTCTTTGATCTGCGGAGCATTCTGTGGCCAAAACCCAAAGCCGTTTCATCTGCCAAAACTGCGGTGCCGAATACCGCAAATGGACCGGGCGCTGTGATGCCTGCGGTGAATGGAACAGCATCGAAGAAGAACGCGTTGAAAGCGGACCAAAGGCCACCGGCGGCATTGCCGGCGGGGCCAAGGGCAAGACCATCGACTTTGTCGCACTTGAAGGCGAAAGTGCCAGTCCGAAACGCCTGATCAGCGGCATCGCCGAGCTCGACCGGGCGTGCGGCGGCGGTCTTGTGCCGGGTTCTGCCCTTTTGGTGGGCGGCGATCCGGGGATCGGTAAATCAACCATCCTTTTGCAAGCCGTCGGTGCGATGGCTGCCAAACACAAATGCGCCTATATCTCGGGCGAGGAAGCGGTCGATCAGGTCCGCATGCGTGCGGCCCGTCTGGGCCTTGAAAAATCCAAGGTCGAATTTGCCGCTGCGACCAGCCTGCGCGACATCATCACCACCCTTGAAGCCAGCAACCACGAAGTGGTGGTGATTGACTCGATCCAGACCATGTATGCCGACACCCTTGATAGTGCGCCAGGCACGGTGTCACAGGTGCGCGCCTGTGCACTGGAACTGATCCGGCTGGCAAAACGCAAGGGCTTTGCCGTGCTGCTTGTCGGCCATGTCACCAAGGAAGGCCAGATTGCCGGTCCGCGCGTTCTTGAACACATGGTCGATACCGTCCTGTATTTCGAAGGCGAACGCGGCCATCAATTCCGTATTCTGCGCGCGGTGAAAAACCGTTTCGGTGCCACTGATGAAATCGGCGTGTTTGAAATGGGTGATGCGGGGCTGGTCGAAGTTCCCAACCCGTCCGCACTGTTTTTGGCGGATCGTGATTCGCCGGTCAGTGGCACTGCCGTCTTTGCCGGGCTTGAAGGCACGCGCCCGATGCTGGTGGAAATTCAGGCGCTGGTGGCGCAATCTGCCTTGGCGACCCCACGCCGTGCGGTCGTTGGTTGGGATTCCGCACGCATGAACATGATTTTGGCCGTGCTTGATGCCCGCTGTGGCCTGGCACTGGGCCAGTTTGATGTCTATCTGAACGTTGCCGGGGGCTTGCGCGTTGGTGAACCCGCGGCCGACATGGCGGTTGCCGCAGCCCTGATTTCCGCCGTTGCCGATACGCCTGTGCCGAGCGAAACCGTCATTGTCGGTGAAATCGGCCTGTCGGGCGAAGTCCGCCCGGTCGGGCAACTCGAATCGCGCTTAAAAGAAGCCACCAAACTTGGCTTTGGCAATGCCTATACCCCCAAGAATGGCACGCAGGGCAAGAAGAAGATGTCGATCAAGGGGCTCAATCAGACCGAAATCGGACATCTTCAGGATTTGGTAAACCTCTTCGGCGACGATGTGCGCGACAAGGTGCGTCCGCGCGAAGGCATGTATTAAACCGCCTTCAAGCCTACTGCCCCCGCCACCGGACAGACGAACAAGGTTTACGAGTAAATGGACTTCTCCGCCCTTCCCGATCTTGGCGCACGCGATGTGTTTGACCTGATTGTTGTCGGCATTTTGCTGATCTCGGGGATCTTTGCCTTTTTCCGCGGATTTATCCACGAAACCCTGTCGATGATGGGCTGGGTTGGTGCCGGGCTTGTTGCGCTTTATGGTTATCCGGTCGCACGGCCCTATGTGCGGGAACTGATCCCGTCCGAACTGATTGCCGATCTGGCAACCGGCGTTGGCCTGTTTCTGATTTCGTTTTTGATTTTCTCGTTCATCAGCGGGCGGATTGGCCGGGCGGTTCAGAACTCCGGTCTTGATAGCCTTGATAGCACGCTTGGCTTTGTCTTTGGGCTTGTGCGTGGCGCATTGATCGTCTGTATCGGTTTTCTGGCGCTGTCCTGGTTGCTGCCAGCAGATTCGCAGCCGGACTGGGTTCGCGATGCTCGGACGCGGCCAGTTCTGGAAGAAGGTGCCTTCCTCATTATGCGCATGGCACCTGACGAAATTTTCGATACCACCGCCCAAGAGCTTGAGCGCGCTCAGCGTGAGGCCGATGCGAACGAAAAAACCTATCGCCAACTTCTTGGTCCGGAACCAAAAGGGACTGGACCCGCGCCCCTAAACGGGTATACAAGGCCCTCGCGCGATGATTTGGATCGCCTGATCGAGGCGACCACTAACGAGTGAGGCGTGTGGGTTTCGTAAAGATGACGAACTCCGTGCGCCACCGGCGAGAGAGCGGAACCCACTCATGCTGACCACCAATCCATTTGATGACGACAAGCTACGTGAAGAATGTGGCGTCTTTGGCGTTTTTGGCTCCCCCGATGCAACGGCACTGACGGCCCTTGGCCTGCACGCCCTGCAGCATCGCGGACAGGAAGCCGCAGGCATTGTGTCCTATGACGGCGAAGATTTTCCGGCACACCGGGCATCCGGCCAGGTTGGCGATATCTTTGGTTCAGAAGATGTCATCAAAAGCCTGCCCGGCCATCGTGCGGTTGGCCATGTGCGCTACTCCACTGCGGGTGGCAAGGGCCTTCGCAACGTGCAGCCGCTTTTTGCCGATTTCGAATTCGGTGGTCTGGCGATTGCCCATAACGGCAACCTGACCAACTCGCTTGCGGTGCGTGAACGTCTGGTCAAACGTGGCTCGATTTTTCAATCGACCTCGGATACCGAAACCTTCATTCATCTGATTGCGACCAGCCTGTATGAAAAGATTGTTGATCGTCTGATCGATGCGGTTCGTCAGGTCGAAGGTGCCTATTCGCTGGTCGTCATGACCCAGAAGAAACTGATAGGTGTGCGTGATCCGCTCGGTGTTCGTCCGCTGGTTCTGGGCAAACTCAATGATGCCTATATCCTGTCATCGGAAACGGTTGGCCTTGATATCGTTGGCGCGGAATTCATCCGCGACGTCGAACCGGGCGAAATCGTTGAAATCACCGATAATGGCCTGCGCTCGATCAAGCCGTTCAAACCGCAAAAGTCGCGCTTCTGCATTTTCGAACATGTCTATTTCGCCCGCCCCGACAGTATCGTCGAAGGCACGAGCGTCTATGACGTGCGCAAGAATATCGGCCGTGAACTCGCCATTGAATCTGCTGTTGATGCCGACGTTGTCGTGCCGATCCCCGATTCCGGTGTACCGTCCGCCCTTGGCTATGCCGAGGAAAGCGGTATTCCGTTTGAGCTTGGCATCATCCGTAACCACTATGTCGGGCGTACCTTTATTGAGCCGACCGATCAGATCCGCCACCTTGGCGTGAAGCTGAAACATAACGCCAACCCCGGCAAGCTTAAGGGCAAGCGCGTTATTCTGGTCGATGACTCGATCGTGCGTGGCACCACCTCGACCAAGATCGTCGATCTGGTCCGTCAGGCCGGTGCAGCCGAAGTCCATATGCGCATTACAAGCCCGCCGACCATGAACCCGTGCTTCTATGGCGTTGATACCCCGTCAAAGGACAAATTGATGGCGGCAAATCACGACATCGAAAGCATGGCCAAGATCATCGGCGTTGACAGTCTGGCCTTTGTCACCATTGATGGTCTTTATCGTGCGACCGGCCTTCCGGGCCGCGACAACGACGATCCGTCCTTCTGTGATGCCTGTTTCACCGGCGATTACCCGATCAAGCTGACCGACCACAATGCCGAAAACAAGGACCGCAAGCTCACCCAGTTGGTGGAAAGGCAGTCTGCATGACCGACACCAAACGTCTTGAAGGTCGTGTTGCCCTGATCACCGGCGCATCGCACGGGATCGGCTGTGCCGTTGCCAAACGCTTTGCCGCCGAAGGCGCACATGTGATTGCGGTTGGTCGCAATGTCGGCGCGCTTGAAGAACTAAGTGACGAGGTGACTGACGCTGGTGGCAAGATCACCCTGTTGCCACTTGATCTGACCATGTTTGACAAGATCGATATGCTGGGCCCGACGATCTATGAGCGTTTCGGCAAGCTTGACATCGTTGTTGGCAATGCTGGCCTTCTGGGTGAAATCGCCCCGGTCGGCCATATTGATGCACAGGTGTTCCAGAACACCTATGCCACCAATGTCACGGCAAACTTCCATCTGATCCGCACCACGGACAAGCTGTTGCAGCTGTCTGACGCCGGTCGGGCAATCTTCGTGACCTCGAACGCATCAAGCAAGGGACGCGCCTTCTGGGGCCTTTATGCGTCGACCAAGGCAGCGCTTGAAAGTCTTGTTTTGTCCTACGCGCAGGAACTCGAAGAAACCAAGGTCAAGGTCAATCTCGTCAATCCAGGCCGCATCCGCACCAAAATGCGCGCCGAAGCCTATCCCGGCGAAGATCCCGAAACCCTACCGACCGCAGACAGCATTACCGATGTATTTGTCGATCTGGCAGAGGCGTCCTGCACCAAACATGGTGAAGTGGTCAACGCTTCCTGAGCTTGCCCCGCGCACAGTACTTAAATTTGAAAAAAGGCCTTGCTGCATCAGCAAGGCCTTTTGTTTGCGTTTGATTGGGTGCGACCTACTCGGCCGTACTCATTCCCATACGCTGCAAGACGCGGCGCTCAACGACAACGACCAGTTGGTAGAACACAACAGCCAGGATGACGGACAAGGCAGCCACAGTCCAGATCATGCCGTAATCCATATAGCCGCGCGACTGGTTCAACAAATTGCCAAGCCCCTTACCCGTCGCAAGCCATTCAGCAATCATCACTCCCAAAAGCGCGCGCGGCACCGTCAGGCGCGTTGCCGCAAACAGATAGGGCATCGATGCCGGGATGGTGATGATGCGCAATTCCTGCCGCGCAGACGCCCCATAGGCCATGGCCAGTTCGCGGGTCGCGCGTGGCACCATCGATATCCCCTGTGCCAAAATCACGAATGCCGGGAAGAAGGTGACCGAAATCGTCACCCAGAGTGTCAGTGACGTGCCACGACCCAACAGCAAAACCAGCAACGGCGTCAGCGCGACCAGCGGCATGGTCTGGGTGACCAGCGCGACTGGCATGAAGGCGCGCAAGAAGCCGGGAAACAGCCGTGATGAAATCGCCAGCAAAAAGGCAAAACTCAAACCACACAACAATCCGATACCGGTGATCGGAAGCGTTTCCCAAAGGGCAGCAATCAACCGTTCCTGCGCACTTTGCGCCGCGGGTGAGAGGAACAGATATTCGACCACACCAATTGGCGTTTTTGAAATCATTGCCGGCACTTCAAGAAGCCGAATAAACGCCCACCAAAACAGGAAAGGCAACAGGACCGCCATCGCCCCGGCCAGCAGTGATGACAGAGGTGTGCTTGATCCATCCCCTGCCTTTTCGGGCACGGACATATTCATGGTGACAGCCCGGCTTGCCCCGACAAAGCGATGCGACATCACCGCAAACACCCCATAGGCCAAACCGGCAATCAGGGTGGCAACAACGCCAATTCCCCACAGCCGTTCGGGTTCCGCCCGGCCAAGCGACCCCAAAAGATACGCACCAAGTCCCCAGCGACCACCCCCACCAAATTCAGCAAGGATCGCCCCAAGCACCGCATTAGGGGCGGCAACGCGCAAGCCCGACAGGATGGATGGTAAGGCGCTTCTACACTGGACCATGCGCATGATCAGCCAGTTACCGCCGCCATAAACCCGGATCAGGTCCGCCGCCCGGCTATCGGACTGGGACAGGCCGATCACAGTTGCCGTCATGGTCACGAAGTAACAACCAAGGGCGGCCAGAACTACACGCGGCGTCAACCCCGACAGGGTCAGCGACAGGATCGGCGCAATGGCTATGGGGGGCAGTGCAAAGATCGCAATATTCAAACCGCGAAAGACACGCAACGATACCGGGATCAAAACAAAGAATACACCGGCCACCACACCAAGCAGATTACCAATCACAAACCCAAGTCCGGAGGCCTTGAGCGTTTCCCAAACATGGAGCGGATAATCGGACCGGTCATTCCAAAGCCCGATCAGAATTTCACTGATCCCGGGCAATGCGCCATCCGCAATCAGATCAAGTCTGCCGACGACCTCCCAGACCAGAAGCAGAATCGCAATATTGCGCAGTTGAACGGCCCACTGTTTACTGCCCGCCATGTAGCACCTCGGCAACCTTGTCGCACAGGGCATGAAAGGCCGGATCGGAAAACAGCTCGGGTTTGCGCGGGCGTTCGAACGGCACATCAATCATCACCGAAAGACGCCCCGGATTGGCCGACATCACCGCAATCCGATCCGCAAGGAAGACGGCTTCGTCAATGCCATGGGTGACGAGAAATGCGGTCGCCTGACTTTCCTGCCAGATGCGTTGCAATTCCAGATTCATCTGACGCCGCAAGATTTGATCAAGTGCGCCAAAGGGTTCATCCATGAACAGCACGCGCGGACGGGTGACCAGCGCACGGGCAATTGCCACACGCTGGCGCATGCCGCCAGAAAGCTCGCCCGGCAAAGCATTTTCATAACCCTTCAGCCCAACCAGCTCGATCAAATGTTGAACATCCGGGGCAAAATCGCGGACATTCTTTTTGAGGACTTCTAGGGGCACTTCGACATTCTGGCGCACCGAACGCCAGGGCAGAAGTGCCGCATCCTGAAAGGCAACACCGGTAAGACCGGCCCGCGTCGCATCCTTTGGTTCGCGATCCTCGATCAACACCGCGCCCTTGTCTGCATCCTCAAGACCCAGCGCAATCCGCATGGCCGTGGACTTACCACAGCCCGACGGACCAATGATCGCGGTAAACGACCCCGAAGGACAGCTCAGGGACATGTCCCTGAGCGCCTCGATGGTTTTTCCGCGCCCGCTAAAGGTCTTGCAGACACCGTGGAATGTGATCCCGCCCGCGGGCATCCTAGATCTCCTCAAGCAGCGTGGTATCGAACATGTCGCGGCTGCCATTGATGCCAATTTGGCCAAGGGCAGTCAGGCAGGCTTCGATGTCGTCCTCAGCCAGTGAGAAGATGCCATTCGGGCTTTCAACGAGCGGCTGCTGCGCCTTGTTGAAATAGATTTCGTTTTCGATGGTCCGGCCCGTTCCCTTGAACCAGCTATCGGCCCATTTTGGCGGCCAAACGGTCGGATCAACAAAGTTTTCTTCCCAGCCGCGACGTGATGCACGTAACCAGCCAACCAGTTCCTTACGCTTGGTTTTAAGCGTTTCTTCGGTCACGACGACTGTATCGTTAAAGATGGTAAAGCCGAAATCATAAAGCAGGAACGAAGTTGCCTCTGCCCCCTGCTGTGAAATCGTGAACGGGACGTTGGTGGTGAAGTCAAGGCTGGCGTCAATTTCACCCTTGATCAACGGGGTCGGATCATACGCATACGGAACAATGTTAACATCGGCCTTGTCGATACCGTTCAACTTCAACATCGCTTCGACCGAAATGACATTGACCGGCGGCACCGCAAGGGTCTTGCCGACCAGATCTTCGGGTTTGTTGATCGGGTTGGATTTCAACGAAACGATGCCGATCGGGTTTTTCTGATACTGGGTACCGATGATTTTGAACGGGGCGCCCTGCTCGGAAATCGCCTTGATGGTGGTATCTGGCGTGGTCAGGGTCAAATCGGCACGTCCGGTGATGATCGTGCTTTCGGGAATGACATCAGGCCCCCCCGACGCATAGCTCAGATCAAGGCCTTCTTCGGCGTAATAGCCCTTGTCGATGCCCAGAAAGTAGCCGGCGAATTCGGCGTCATTGATCCAGGATGCCTGCATCGCAAACGGTGATGCGGCCATTGCGCGGAACGATCCGAACGGCATGACGGATGCAGCAGCACCTGCGGCAGCGGCGCCAAGGAAACGGCGACGGCTCAGTTTCATATCCATAACTTAATCTCCCTGATGAGTTTCGGTGGTCGGACTTGCGCGTTTTTTGCGCTTATGCCAGCCCCTGAATACGTTGAAGTTCCTGAAGCGGAGGCGTTTCCTCTATTTGTTTTGGGTCCAGAAGCGGCCATTTCACACCGCTTGGACGTTTTGCCCGGCGCCCGACATCAAGCACGCGGGTGGGTGTCATGATCTGATCGACAAGAATGTCGGTTTCAGATGGCTGAAGCATTTCTTCGACCACCTGAACATCGTGGACAACGGCCACGACCGGGGTGGTTTCATCGACCAGACCAAGATCGGTGAACATGCCCCATTCAAGGTCAAAGAACCCATGGCCCTTGCCAAAGCGCACTCCGTTCATCGACACCGCCGACGCACCGGTAACCATGTAGTCAAAGCGCCCGCGTTTGGCGATTTCTTCAAGCGTGATCGGACGCCCGAAATGCTCCATGCCATCAAGCCACGATGCGTAAAGTGCGGCCCCGTCAGGCACCATCGACGGTTCAAGAAGCAGGAACCCGCGATAGATGCCATAAGTCGACATGACAAAGGTTTTGCCATCCTCGATCATGCGACGACGAAGATCAGCAAGGCAGTTATCCGGGGTGATGAAGGCAAATTCCGATTTCTGATAAGCTTCGGTTTCAACGATCTTGTCGACCGCCTGCTCGGAACCGTCAAAGTCCGGAATGACTTCAGCAAAGTTCAAATGAAAACGTGTATCGGGCTTCGCCACGTCATGAAGCTTTGACCAAATTCGTTCCCGAACCACCTTGGAGGTTGACATGATGCAATCCTGCGTCGTTTCATAATTATGCGTTTCACTGTTTCAAAATTACGAAACAACTGTTTCATTCGTCAAGGTATTTCTTGATACACCTCTAGGTACAAGGGTCGAAAATGGCCTCTCGACTGATCTTACGCATCCAGGAAAAACAGGCCCGCCTGACAAGCGGCGAAAAGAAAATAGCGAAAACTATCCTTGAAAATCAGGATATTATCGAAACCCACACGGCGACCGAGATCGCCAACCTGTCCGGCGTTTCAAAGGCCACAGCCGCGCGATTTTTTCGTTCTCTTGGTTATGCCGATTTTGAGGAAGTCCGCCTTCAGGCCCGTGAAGAACGCAATCAGAAACAGCCCTATCGCCAGACCGTCGTTTCAGACAGTGCTGTTTCACTGGGTCGTTCCATTGGTGATCATCTGGAACTGGAACTGCAAAACCTGACCCGCAGTTTCGAGGAACTCAGTTCCTATAAGCTGATGGAAACAATAGATATTGTTTCATCAGCCCCCAGCGTCTGGTTTCTTGGTTTCGGGGCAGAGGACGGTGTGGCACGCACCGGTCGGGCGATGTTTTCACGCCTGCGACATGGCGTTCATTACATTTCGGGAATCGGGCAAGACTGGTCAAGCGATCTGGCCATGGTCGGCCCGCGCGACGCCCTGATTTTACTTACGCTCGACACGCGACCCAAGGTGATGCGCCCGATCATCAATTATGCCCGCACATCGCGCATGCGCGTCGTCACCCTGACCGATCACAGCTATGAACGACAGGCCGCACGTTTTTCCGACGTGGTACTGCCCTGTCATGTTGCAAGCTACGGGCTGCTGCCAACACACGCGACACTGCTCTCCATGTTGCGCCTGATGGGCATTGCCTATGCCGGGAAGAATCCAGAGTCGGTCAAACAGCGCGCCGATACGCTAGATGCCATTGTCGAAGAACTCGACATCATGGAATAGGACACGCGAAATATTGCCGTTTTGCCTTGGCAATCAATTGATTGCCAAACAGCCCACGGCACCGTTACCATGCCCGCAAGAGGCCGATAACGAGATTGCAAAACGCAGAGGGACCCACGATGCGACAGACCTTCCGACAGCCCAAATCCGTCGCACTGATCACTGCAGCCATCCTTGGCACGCTTGGCTTTCTAAGCAGCCCGGCACAAGCCGAAATGGATGCCGAGCGTGGCAAAACCCTGTTTGCCGAGCGTGGCTGCGTAATCTGTCACTCGGTCAACAATGTTGGCAGCGACGTCGCGACGAGCCTTGATGCCTCAAACATGAATATCGCGCGCGAACCATTTGAATTCTTCGCCCGCATGTGGCGCGGCGCGCCAAAGATGCTCGCACTCCAAAACGCAGACCTTGGTTATCAGATCGATTTTTCAGGTCAGGACATCGCCGACATTTTTGCCTTTGTCCAGAACCGCGAAATTCAGGAAGGCTTCACCGAAGACGACCTTCCCGACCATATCAAGGAAATCATTGATAACGGTCCCTCTGCCGCATTTGAATAGACGCGTCCGACACAATACCAACACGAAAAAGCCGCCCTCGTTTCCGACGGGCGGCTTTCTTGTGTTTGGCAACAAGTCGAAACTAGCGTTTCTTTTTCTTGTTGGCATAGGGGTTGTCACTGCTGCGCAAATAGATGCGGATCGGAACGCCCGGCATATCGAAATCCTCGCGCAGGCCGTTGATCAGATAGCGCGTATAGCTTTCGGGCAGTTCAGCCGCCTTGGAGCAGTTGATAAAGAAGCTTGGCGGACGCGATTTTGCCTGGGTCATATAGCGCAGGCGAATACGGCGCCCGGAAATGACCGGCGGCAGATGGCGCTCGGTGGTTGCTTCGAGCCAGCGGTTCAGTTGGGATGTCGGGATGCGGCGGCTCCAGATATCGTGGATATCAAGAACAGTCGGCATCAAACGGTCGGTGCCGCGCCCCGTAAGCGCCGAGAATGTCAGGACCGGGATCCCCTTGGCCTGGGCAAAGGACGTATCAAGCTTGTCACGCAGGTCTTGCATGACGCCCTTCTTGTCGATGACCGCATCCCACTTGTTGACCGCAATGATCAGTGCACGACCTTCTTCAAGCACCATACGCGCAATCGTCAGGTCCTGCTTATCAAGCGTATTGGTCGCATCAAGCATCAGAACCACGACCTGCGCATAGCGGATCACGCGCAGCGTATCTGCAACCGAAAGTCTTTCAACGCGATCATCAATCTTCTTCTTGCGGCGCATACCGGCGGTATCGACCAGACGGATCGGACGTCCTTCGTAGGACCAGTCGACCGCAATCGAATCACGGGTCAAACCGGCCTGCGGGCCGGTCATCACGCGGTTCTCACCCAGAAGCTGATTCAGAAGGGTTGATTTACCGGCATTCGGACGGCCGACAATCGCCAACTGGATTTTCGAATTGTCCCGTGAACCTTCGACAATCAGTTCGCCATTTTCGTCTTCATCGTCTTCGCTGAATTCAATTTCATAGGACGGGAAGACTTCGCCTTCATCCTCGGCAAAACCGTCTTCATCGTCGAAATCGTCACCTGCAAGGGTATCGGCACGGGCATCTTCCAGGGCGTCCTGCGCGGCCTCGCGGGCATGCTGCTGGGCAACACGTTCGCGGTCTTTCCATTCCTTCCAGTGCGGCTCAAGCATGTCATAAAGCAGTTCGATGCCAAGACCATGCTCGGCCGAGATCGGCGCGACATCGCCAAGACCAAGGCCGTATGCTTCATAAAGCCCCGGGTCCTGATCACGGCCTTCATGCTTGTTGGCAATGACATAGACCGGCTTGTGGCGCTTGCGCAGCCAATCGGCAAAGTGGTTATCAAGCGGCGTCAAACCGGCACGGGCATCAATCAGGAACAGCGCAACATCGCATTCCTCGAACGCCATTTCACTTTGCTGGCGCATCATGCCTTCAACGGAATTATCAAACGCTTCTTCCAGACCGGCGGTGTCGATGATGTCAAATGACATATCGCCAAGGCGCGCCTTGCCGTAACGGCGGTCACGGGTCACACCGGGCTGATCGTCCACAAGCGCCAGCTTTTTGCCGACCAGACGGTTAAACAGGGTCGACTTCCCGACATTGGGGCGACCGATAATGGCAACTTTCAGCGACATCTGATTTTCAGACTCTCGTTATAAAAGGCGTTATGCGCCGCGGGCATATCGGCCCACGGCGCATCGCAAAAACCTGCAAGGAAACCTTGCGAAAACTGTATTCGTTCCTGACCGATCAGCGATATGCGATTAGATCGGCATCCGCAGTCAGGAAGTAAAGGCTGTCACCGGCCACAGATGGCGGCAAAGTGATCGGGCCGGATACTTCATCCTGACCGAGGATCTCACCGCTATAAGGGGAAACAGTCATTACTTCGCCCTGCTCGTTACCAACGATCAACCTGTCACCGGCCAGAACCGGCCCTGTCCAGACGATCGGGCCTTCCTGATCCTCGGGATCGGTAAAACGAGGCAGAACGGACACCCATTTAACCTGTCCTGTCTTTCGACGCAAGGCAATCAGGTCATTTGTATTGGTTAGCAGGTATACATAATCGCCCGCCACCCAAGGCGACTGGATCCCGCCCGCCTCAAGTTCCCAGACGCGGAACCCGGTACGCAGGTCAATCGCGGTCGTCAGGCCGGAGTTACTCGTCGCAATCACCAGATCATTATCAATCACCGGCAGACCGCGAATATCCGCAATCGCCGACACCGCATCGGTCCGCCCGGCAGCCGCCAGCGCATCGGACCAGATCACCTGACCGTTTTCGACACGAAGGGCATAAAGCTCCCCGGTTGAATAGGCAGAAATGACAACACCCTGATCAACAGCCGGGCTGGCACCACCGATAAAGGATGCGCCCTCAGCCGCGCCACGATGGTTCCACAGCGTCTCACCGGTGCGTGCATTCAGCGCCACTGTCTGGTTATCAATGGTGATAGCAAAGACACGGCCACCCCGCACGGTTGGCGCGGATCGCATCGGTGCACTGACCTGTTGGCGCCACAGCACCGTCGCACTTGGCGCATCAATGGCAACGATTTCGGCAAAGCCCGTCGTGGCATAGATGACACCGGCTTCATACGCCAGACCACCGCCCAGAAGGGTACTGTCTTCTTCGTCTTCCGGGGCGAGTTCAAGCGACCAGATGCGCTTGCCCGATGACGCAGCATAAGCGCGCACCTCGGCACTGGCATCAATGGTAAAGATCACACCGCGTGCAACAATCGCCTGATTGAGCAAAAGGTTGTCATCCATCGACCCGTCGCCGATATCAATCGACCAGTCCTGTTCAAGAACGTCGTTATCAAGGGCAACGTGATGGAGCGCATGGCTCGGATAGCCGCCATTCTGCGGCCAGTCGACCATCGGCTCAGGTTCGGGCAAAATCACACGCTGGTCGCTAAGTTCAACATCGGGCTGAACCGTGCTTTGCAGGGCAAGGACGGAAATACGCTCCCCCGGGAGTGGCGGGTCCTCTGCTTCGCCAAGCCAGCTTGAACACCCTGCCAAAAGGCCTGTCAGGCCCATTACGCAAAGAAGTGACTTAATACCGCGTGTGGTCAAAACCGTTTCCCCTGAAAGAACTCACGTCATATGGAACGCTTAACGCGTTCCAGTGCTGCCCGGGTGATGTCAGGCACCAACAGCCTTGAGAATTTCACTTGCACGTGCACGCATGCCCGCCGGTGCACTGTTATCATCGGCGATCTCGGTCAAAAGCGGTTTGGCCGCTTCCACCTCGCCACCGGCAATATGTAGAAGCGCAATCATTTCACGTGCCGAGTAATACCATGCGTTTTCCGGAACGGCGATCGGCTCAAGACGCGTGATCAGTTCCTGCGCGTTCGCTTCGCTGGCACTGTTCATCGCAATCTGGACAACGGCAAGATCGCGGTAAACCTGATCAATGTCGGAATTTCCGGCAATGGCTTCAAGCTCGTTGATTGCAGATGGTTTTGCATCGGCCCGCAGATAAACCGCTGCTTTCTGGAAATGACCAAGAGCAATAAAATCGGCATTGCCGTCAGCAATGATCGCATCAAGGGCGGCCAGTGCGGCGTCCTCGTCAGTTGCGCTGTCCTGTGCCAGTTCAACGGCATTGGCAAGACGGGTTCCGTTTTCAATGCTGGTGGTCTGTTCGTAAGTTTTCCAGCCTTCACGACCTGCAACACCCAGCACGATGGCCGCAGCAACGCCGATCACGTATTTCCCGTATTTGCGCCACAGCTCTTCGCTGCGTTCACGCTTCAGGTCTTCTTCGACTTCCTGGAAAATATCAACCACGAAAACGGCTCCAATCCGGTCACAATAAAGCGGGCAATCAGCCCGCTTATCTGAAAAAATTCTGGCAAGGATTTAACGCGCCAGCGGGTACAGGGTCAAGTCTGCTCAACACCATTGCCCGCATTCCTATGATTATTTTCACCCTCCCCACCGTTACGCGTGATTACAACGTCAGGCTTATGGTCAATATCAGCGCCATATGACCCAATTCGGGCAGCGCAGCCCCAAGGGGAAAGAATTGCCTGCCAGCTCCGAACATAAGCAGCGCGATCCCCGGTTTTAAACGGCTTTGAAAGATTTTCCCGGCACCATCACCGCAACCTGTCGGGTTTTGGCCGACACGCAAGCGGCTGAAAATGCGCGATATCGTTGCCATATATCGCTTTGTCGATCGTCAGCACGCAGTTCGGCACAGGGCTTGCTTATGTATGGGCAAGGGAACAGATTTGAACTTGCCATCGGTCATAATTGCCCGGTGCGCGGACGGAGACCACAATGAAACGTCGCGAAATTGCACATACTCAGCCCGCAAAACGGCGCATTATCCGACAGCGTATTCTTGCCGGGCTGTTTGCCGCTCTGATGGGAACGACGGTATCGGGTTGCAGCACAACGATGTCTGATATTGTCGGCACCAGCATCTTCACCGGCGGTGAATGGTATCTGGCCTTTGACGTGATCAGCATCGTCAATTCCGACAAAACGTTGATTGACCATGCGGTTTCGCTTTCGACCGGTCAGGATTGCTCAACCATTCGCAAGATTGATGGCAAGTCGTATTGTAAAAAGGATCCGGTCCCGGAAACGCCGCTTTATTGCTATCGCTCATTGGCTGCCGTCAGCTGCTATCGCACGCCTGATCCATACAACACCGGGGCACAGACCGTTGACTGGCCGCCGACCCGTTCGCGCAGCCTGTAATCCCCCTCACGTGGCGGTATGCTTTTCATCCATTGAAACTTGAGGCATCGGTAAATCCGCGCTACCGTGTCACATGGTTGTCATTTACCCGTCGGGGCCAAGGACGACCACGGACACACGCTGCCGGAGTAACCCATGGGAACATTGTTCGATTTGGCCAAATACCGCAAAGCCAAGAGCTTTGTGCATTTTGACCGGACTGAACTGATGAAACTCATGAATACCTATTCCCGACAGGTTGCCAGCGGCGCCTGGAAGGACTACGCCATTGACCACTTGGACGGCATGGCGATGTTTTCGATATTTCGCTCCACCCACGAAACGCCACTTTTCACGATCATCAAGCTGAGTAACGAGCACAAGAATGCCGGACAGTTTCTTGCCCTGCATAGCGGCGAGCGCATCAAACAAAGCTCCGACATCGCCAACGTGCTCGACGCCATCGAAAAACGCGCCCGCAAGGTCGTGCCACTGTTTAAAACAAATTCCTGACGGTTCCATAAAGTGACGCGCGCCCCTTTGGCCCGACCCACCAGTCGATGCCCCCTTTTCGCCCTTGCATGTCTTGTGTGTGCTCTGCTTCTGGCAGCTGGCCAATCCAAGGCCATGACCAAGGAATACCAGACTGGCTATCAAGCCTATCAGGCCGGCGACTTCCGGCGTGCGCAGTCATCATGGCAACTCGCCGCACAGGAAAACGATCCCCATGCCCAGTACGCCTTGGGCCTGATGTATTTTCGGGGTGATCTGGGTAAACCCGAATACGAACTGGCGGCCAGATGGTTTCAAAAGGCGGCAATGGCCAATCATGGCGGGGCGATTTATTATCTTGGCCTGATGCACTTCAATGGCTTTGGTGTGCCCTATGATCATTTCCAGGCAACGAAATACTTCAAGCGCGCACTAAGGATTAATCCGAACAACGGCAATGCTGCTTATATAATCGGATCACAGTATTTTCATGGCCGTGGTGCGCGGCAGAACTTCGTCGAGGCCGCCCATTACTTTGAAATCGCGGCAAAGCAAAACATGCGTGCCGGGCAGTTCATGTATGGGGCCCTGCTTGAACGTGGATGGGGGGTAAAACAAAGTTATGCCGACGCCTACTACTGGCTCAGGCGTGCAGCAAGTGGCACCATCACTTTCCCGATTGGTGCGGGCGAGGATGAACCATTGGACCCGAATGCTGCGATTGCCGAACTTGAACCGCGCCTGCGCCCCGAAGAAATCGCACGGGTAGAGAAACGCCTTGCAGCCGAGCGCCTGCTTTAAGCCGGGCAACCGCGAACTGACATTTAATGCCTGAACAGTTTAGTGATGAGTTTCGATCACCATACCGCTTTTGACAACTTCGGTAATGGTTACGCCAAGGTTTTCATCGACCACGACCAATTCTCCACGCGCGACCAACCGGTTGTTGACATAGATATCAACGGGCTCACCGACGCGACGATCCAGTTCAAGCACGGCGCCACGGGTCAGACGCATCAGTTGCGCGACCTGGATCTGGCTTTTGCCGATCACCGTTGAGACGCGCACAGGCACATCATAAGCCGCCCCGATGTCCGAGGCACCCATACGTACTGTGAACGGATCCTTATCGTCGTCAGCCATGATTTCGCGCTATCCAGTCAAATCGAAAGAATCGTGAACTTTGTATCTTAAAGGTGAGCTTTGAAAAAAGTGTTAGCAAGCCCAATCTGATGAAAAACAATTTCAGCCGATCTTTTGATCCTAAAATGTATCGGCACAATTTTACTGTCGTTTTTTGTATTATATTACCCTAAACAGATCGAAATTTCGGGCCGGGCCCAGCCTTGCCGAGTGATCCAACCAGACGTCAGGATGTTTCATGCCTTATGACCGCCAATGGGTGGCAGATGCCATCAGCACGATCGAAGCCGATTTCAACCGGTCTGCCGACACCCATCTGATCCGCCTTGATCTGCCAAAGCTTGGCGATATCGGCCTCTATCTGAAAGATGAGTCGACCCATCCGTCAGGCAGCCTAAAACATCGTCTGGCGCGCTCGCTGTTCCTCTATGGGCTGTGTAATGGCTGGATCACCAAAGACACCCCGATCATCGAAGCATCCAGTGGTTCGACCGCCGTGTCAGAGGCCTACTTCGCCCGTCTTCTTGGGCTTCGCTTTATCGCGGTCATGCCCAAATCAACCTCCCAGCAGAAAATCGATCAGATCGCCTTTTATGGTGGCGAAAGCCATCTGGTCGATCACAGCGGTCAGATCTATGAGGAATCGCAGCGCCTCGCCCGTGAACTGGGCGGTCATTACATGGACCAGTTCACCTATGCCGAACGCGCGACTGACTGGCGTGGCAACAACAATATCGCAGAAAGCATCTTTGATCAGCTCAAGCGCGAAGCCCATCCTGTCCCGCGCTGGATCGTGGTTGGCGCCGGGACCGGCGGCACGTCATCGACCGTCGGGCGCTATATCCGTTATGGCAGAAGCCTTGGTCAGGGCTGCGAACTGTGCGTTGCCGATCCGGAAAACTCGGTTTTCTATGATGGCTATGAAACCGGTGACTGTTCGGTCACCAATAACAAGGGATCACGCGTTGAAGGCATTGGTCGCCCCCGGGTCGAACCAAGCTTCAACCCCACCGTGGTAGACCGCATGTATCGCATCCCCGATGCCGCAAGCTTTGCAGCACTTTATTACCTTGAAAAGCATCTTGGTCGGCGGTGTGGCGGTTCCACCGGCACCAACCTGATTGCGACCCTGGCCTTGATCTCAGAAATGAAAACCGCAGGACAAACCGGATCGGTTGTGACCCTGCTGTGTGATGGCGGGGATCGCTATTGCGATACCTATTACAATCCCGAATGGCTTAAGGCGCACAACATCGACCTGACGCCTTGGACAGCGGCTCTTGAACGCTTTGATGAAACAGGGCTGTTTGATATGCCCCTTGATCACTGCAGTGGTTATGCCGGACGTTAAGTGCCCCGTTAAGTGACCTACACCTCACAAAGCTGCAAACACAAAAAAGACGGGCGGTAAAACCGCCCGTCAGTCTTATCAGGGGATCGCTTCTTCAGGGAGGAGACAAAGCGCTTAGTCAGAAACCGCAATCTTGCGCGGCTCTGGCTTCTGTTCTGCTACTTTGGGGAGAGTAAGCACCAGAACACCGTTCTTGAAGGATGCCGAGATGTTGTCGGCATCAATGGCGTCATTCAGGCGGAAGGACCGCTTGAAGCTGCCATAGCTGCGTTCGACCACATGGGCACCGTCCTTGCTTTCACGGCTGAATTTCTTCTCGCCGGTGATGGTCAGAAGACCGTCAAGCACTTCGACATTGACGTCATCCTTATCTACACCCGGAAGTTCGGCGGAAAGTTCAAAGTGATCTTCGCCGTCATAGATGTCGATCTTCGGGCTCAGCAAAGGCGTGGAGACTTCGCCATCCTCAGCTGAGGCCTTGCCTGCGGCAAGAGAACGGTCGCCAAAGATCGAACCGATCATGCGGTCAAAATCACGGGAAATAACAGAAAAAGGATCACCATAAGCCGGTGCCGAAGACAGACGACGGGATCCATTAAGAGTCTGAAGACCAGTCATTGTAGTACCCTCCATTACAGACGAGTAATCTTGCGCCATCAGTCCAGACCAGGCCGCAACCTTGACGCGTATCGGGGCACCATGCCCCGTTCCAACCTTGAGATAGATCGGGTGAAAAATTCCGCAAGTATCGCGATGCATTTTTTTTTTGCGATTTTTTGCATTTTTCAGATCAGACCTTTGTCCTACCCCGTCCCGACATTCCATTCCTTGGAAAAATAGAACATCAGACTGGCGCGCATCCCGCCCGCGGATTAGCTTCATTTCATTGTCTGGCGCCCCCGCGCCACCATCCGCATTAAAGGAACGCTCATGAGCACTCTGTTCACCCCGCTTTCACTGGGCACACTGACCCTTGATAACCGCATCGTTATTGCACCGATGTGCCAATATTCAGCCGACAACGGCAAGGTCACCCAATGGCATGACATGCATCTGGGAAATCTTGCGCAAAGCGGCGCTGGCCTTTTGATCATCGAAGCCACCGCCGTCGAACCGGAAGGACGCATCACCTATGGTGATGTCGGCCTGTGGGATGATGAAACAGAGGCAGCCCTTGCCAAAACACTTGCTGCCGTGCGCAGCCATTCCGATATGCCGATTGCGGTCCAACTGGCCCACGCCGGGCGCAAGGCCTCGTGCGAAAAGCCATGGCTGGGCGGCCATGCCCTTTCCCCGGAACACGAAAACGGCTGGCAGGTCGCCGCCCCCTCAGCCGTGCCCTTCCGCGAAGGCGATCCGATCCCCGAAGCCCTGTCCAAATCACGCACTGCAGAAGTCACTCAGGCCTTTGTCGATGCCGCCAAACGTTCGCTGCGTCTGGGATTTGACGCCATCGAAATCCATGCCGCGCATGGTTATTTGCTGCACCAATTCCTCTCGCCGCACGCCAACAAGCGTGAAGATGACTATGGCGGATCATTTGAAAACCGTACCCGCATCGTGATCGAGATTTATGATGCCATTCGCAAGGCAGTTGGCGCAGACTATCCGCTGGGTATTCGTATTTCGGCCACCGACTGGGTGGAAGGTGGCTGGGATATTGATCAAAGCGTCGCGCTGGCCAAGCTCCTTAAGGATCGCGGCTGTGACTTTATTGATGTCTCATCGGGCGGGCTTCATATCGATCAGCAAATACCGCTCGGCCCAAACTATCAGGTCCCGTTTGCGGCGCGCATCAAGTCCGAAACCGGCATGACCACCATTGCGGTCGGCCTGATCACCGAGGCCGAACAGGCAGAAGCCATCACCTTCACCGGACAGGCTGATGCCATCGCGCTTGCACGTGGTATTCTGTATGACCCGCGCTGGCCTTGGCACGCTGCGGCAAACCTTGGCGCCGAAGTCAAAGCCGCCCCGCAATATCTGCGCTGCCAACCCCGAACGCTTAAAAAGCTGTTTGGCTGAGCAAGCCAAAGAAAAAACCAAGAGCCCGCTGTTATGCAGGCTCTTTTTTTAGGCCTTTTCTTTGCGCAAACGAAAAGGGGCCCCGCCGATGGCGAGGCCCCTTCCCTTATGCGATAGGTCGGTTGGTTGGTAAGGCTTAGAAGCCCATGCCGCCCATGCCGCCCATACCACCCATGCCACCCATGTCAGGTGCGCCGCCGCCAGCAGATTTCTCTTCCGGCTTTTCAGCGATCATGCATTCGGTGGTGATCAGCAGACCTGCGACCGATGCTGCGTCCTGCAGGGCAGTACGAACAACTTTGGCCGGGTCGATGATGCCAGCTTTGACGAGGTTGGTATATTCGCCTTTCTGGGCGTCATAACCGAACTCGACGTCATCCTGCTCGAGCAGCTTGCCAGCGACAACTGCGCCGTCAACACCCGCGTTCTGAGCGATCTGACGAACCGGTGCCTGCAGGGCACGGCGAACAATGTCAACACCGATGGTCTGGTCGTGGTTCTCACCTTCGAGACCTTCGAGCGCATTGACAGAGTACAGCAGAGCCGTACCACCACCAGCAACAATGCCTTCTTCAACAGCAGCGCGGGTTGCGTGCAGGGCATCGTCAACGCGGTCTTTGCGTTCTTTCACTTCGATTTCCGAAGCGCCACCGATTTTGATCACGGCAACACCGCCTGCGAGTTTCGCAAGACGTTCCTGCAGTTTTTCACGATCGTAGTCAGAGGAGGTTTCTTCGATCTGAGCGCGGATCTGGCCGACACGTGCTTCGATCTGTGCTTTCTCACCGGCACCATCAACGATGGTGGTTTCTTCTTTGGTGATGGTAACCGATTTCGCGGTACCGAGCATGTCAAGCGTAACGCTTTCCAGCTTGATGCCGAGATCTTCGGAAACAACCTGACCACCGGTAAGGATGGCGATGTCTTCGAGCATTGCTTTACGACGGTCACCGAAGCCCGGTGCTTTAACAGCAGCGATTTTCAGACCACCGCGCAGCTTGTTGACAACCAGGGTTGCCAGAGCTTCGCCTTCGATGTCTTCAGCAATGATCAGAAGCGGCTTGCCGGACTGAACGACCGACTCAAGCAGCGGAAGGATCGGCTGAAGCGAGGAGATTTTCTTGTCGAACAGCAGGATGTAGGGAGCATCCATTTCTGCGACCATTTTCTCCGGGTTGGTTACGAAGTACGGAGACAGGTAACCACGGTCGAACTGCATGCCTTCGACAACGTCGAGTTCGGTGTGCAGGCCTTTGGCTTCCTCAACGGTGATAACACCTTCGTTGCCAACTTTTTCCATGGCTTCAGCGATCATGTCGCCGACTTCACGGTCACCGTTGGCCGAAATGTTACCAACCTGTGCGATTTCGTCGCGACCGGCAACTTTACGTGCACGGCTCTGGATGGATTCGATGACTTTGGCGGTTGCAAGGTCGATACCGCGTTTCAGGTCCATCGGGTTCATGCCGGCAGCAACAGACTTGTTGCCTTCACGAACGATCGACTGAGCCAGAACAGTTGCGGTCGTGGTGCCGTCACCAGCCAGATCGGCGGTTTTCGACGCGACTTCGCGAACCATCTGAGCGCCCATGTTTTCGAACTTGTCGGTCAGTTCGATTTCTTTGGCGACCGAAACACCATCCTTGGTCACGCGCGGTGCGCCGAAGGATTTTTCGATAACAACGTTACGACCTTTCGGGCCGAGGGTCACCTTGACAGCGTCTGCCAGGATGTCGACACCGCGCAGCATTTTAGCGCGCGCGTCGGTGGAGAATTTTACTTCTTTAGCAGCCATAATATTCTTTCCTCTCTATGAGACGGATGAACGTGGAGTTAGTCACCCAAACGGGCTGACTTATTCCATGATGCCCATGATGTCGGATTCTTTCATGATCAGCAGCTCTTCGCCGTCGACCTTGACTTCGGTGCCCGACCATTTGCCAAACAGGACTTTGTCACCTGCTTTGACGTCGAGGGCTGCAACCGAGCCATCTTCTTTGCGAGCGCCAGAACCCACAGCGACGATTTCGCCTTCCTGCGGTTTTTCTTTGGCGGTATCCGGAATAATGATGCCACCGGCAGTCTTGGTGTCAGATTCGACACGACGTACCAGGACGCGATCATGCAGCGGACGGAACTTCATTTTAGACAACTCCGTGTTAAAGCTAAGGCTCGTTAATAACTAAGACTAACCGGGATGAGCCCGTATTAGCACTCACCCCCGGCGAGTGCTAACAGCATTTATTGGAGTGGCTGCTCAAAGTCAATAGGGAGATGAAAAAAGACGCGGAAATGTCACGATTTTTGCCAATTCGCGCCAGTGCGGCGCAGCAAGAATTGGGGCCCTTTTCAGTGCGACCGGATCAAAACATTTTAAGCCTGACGGCGCAAGCCCACCGCGGCAATAAACTGAGGTTCTCAAAACTGCTGATATTTGTTGTTGGTCAGCTTGGATGGCTGGACATATCCCTCGCTACAGAGTGCTCGTTTTCAAACGGCTATGAAAATCCCTCTCTCACCGCTAAGCTGTATAAACTCAAAAAGCTTCAACCAGTTCCAAATAACGACACAAGCATCTGTAGATATTGATAATGCCCCACCATTGTAATTCATTACTCCGAACGTGGCAGCTGCATTGCGGAATGCAGAACCTGACAGTTCGCGGGCTCTTCCTGCTTGTCCTCTGCGCAGCCGCGCCAACGCCGGCTTTGGCGGATAATCAGGAATTCAAGTGCCCGCAAAAAATCGCCTATGTCGAAAACGAACCGATGTCGCAAAAGTCGATTGTGATCCTGCAGAAGATATATGCGGATCTGGGCTGTCCTGTGCAGGCAGTCAAGCTACCCGGTCGTCGCGGACTGTTGCACTTCAACGAAGGCCTGGTTGATGGCGAATTGCTCCGCGCCATTGTTAATGAAAAAAACTATTCCCGCGCTTTTGTGCGCTCATCGGTTCCATTGCGAACGATTTCGAACCGGCTATGGCACAATCCAAACGCCAATGATCCGTCCGCGCCAATTGCCTTTACCCTCGGCGTGGCATGGCAGGAAAAATTCGTCGATGCCGACACCGCCAAAAGCGGCATCACGCATAAACCGATGATGTACAACACCGAAAAACACGAAGCCTACGCCAATGGGCGGATCACACGGTTCCTGTCTGCGGACACCAATATCCAGGACATGATCGAAAAAGGCATTCTGGGCGACACCCCGGCCCCGGTGATTGAGAAAACCGTATCTGTTCTGCCGCTATATCACTACCTCGGTGCAGAATACGCGCCGTTCATGGAAAAGTTCTCGGCACTGGTCGAACAAACGCAACCCTTCCTCCAAGACCCTGCCCCAAAAATGCAGATCCAAGAATAAGCCTGGCTGAACACGCATCAGCCCAGAACGGCAAACCATTCAATCAACAGGGCGGAAATAGCGATCCATCAGTGTGGCTTCGTCAAAATGCCGCCGCCCGACAAATGCCGTGGCATGGTGGCCCCACTGGCGCATGGCACCGGGCTTATCAACCCCCATCGGCCACAGAATGAGACTTTCCAACCGCTCCGTACCCGGCACAAATCCGGCTTCATCAAACAGGCTTGCCGTTCCCTGCCCGTTTTGCAGCGGCAAATGACCAAGTTCCTGTGCGGGGCGCAGCACTGCGGTTTGTCTGGCGATATCCGCCATCGACTGATCCGTCGCCGCACCCGTGACGGTCAGCAGATAATGGCTGGTCTTATCAATCCAAAGCACGGGTCGGCTCAACATGGATGACGTGAGGTAACCCGCAGGCATTTCAGCCGTTTCGCGAATGTCGTGATCCTCCGGCGCGCTAATCCGCTGCAAACCGTTGCTTGGGAAAAACATGTGGTAACAGCCGCAGCCATGGATCGTATCGGCAATCAACGGCGTACCATCTTTATCCAATGTTACCCGCCAGATCAGCGCATCCAGATGCCCGGCCAGGATATCAAAACTGCTGGTGGCAGGACGTTCCGGGAACCAGATTTCATAAACGATTTGTGGCCGCCAACGTCCGGCAAAATAGGTGTGGCTCAGCCGATAATAAACCGTCGGGTCATCTGTATCGATCATCGCCAAGGCATCACGGGCAAGCAAGTTTGGCCGCCCAACCTTGTCGCTATCACTTCCTGTCCGCACCCTAAATACCGGTGCGTAGGCCCGCGCCATGTTTTCAAGTTCCCGGTCGGTTGGCCGCCATTGACCAAAGGCATCCTGGGCAATATCCGCAACATCGAAACGGCCTGGCTCAGACGACGCCAAAGTATATTCACGCCATGCCCCGGAATGGATCAGGTCATCATCGTTGGCTGCAAAGCTTGCGAAGTTCTCCTGCTTCCATCCCTCATAGCCGAAATAGGCCGGGAAGGCGGTTAAGGGATACAGACCGGCGATGCGTTGAAAATCAAGGTAGTCATCGGGCACAAAGACAGCGGGTAAAAGTGTCTGATACTGATCAGGTGTCAGGGATGCAGCCATGGCGTTGGCACAGTTTTCCGCTGCCTCATACGAAATGCCCGATGCTGCCGGAAGATTGGCGATTTCGCTTTGCCGCGCCGCCCGGTCAAGGCCACGCATTTGCGAAATCAGCGCGTCCCACTGATCAGCGCGATCAACCTGCCCATCCCCATCTGCATCAAGCTGCCGCGCCATCAAGACAGAATTTCGATTGGCCCTCAGAAATGGATACCCGACAACCGGGGACGCCGACGCATTTTGCACAGCTTTATCGTCCACCACCGCATCGACATAGGATAGCCGATCTTCGCACGACATCGACTCAAGGTTCATCATATCGGGCGTCAAACCGGTACATCCCGATAAGGCAACCAGGGAAACAGCAAGTGCGGCAAACAAAAAGCGCGGCATGGGCATGGAAAACCTTCCATCTGATGAACAGCCTTCATCATGCGATGGGGCGATTACAGTCGCGAAAGACGACATGGTAACCCGGCCGCGCCCAAACCCGAATTCACCTTTCCGCGAACAGGTCGATTTGCCCTATTCGACCGTCACAGATTTCGCAAGGTTACGCGGCTGATCAACGTCGGTACCTTTATGGACCGCCACATGATAGGCCAGCATTTGAACCGGGATGGTATAGAGGATTGGTGCGACAAAGTCGGCGACCTTGGGAAGCTCGATCGTGGCAGAGGCCATATCACCAAGCTTGGCCAGTCCCGGCGCGTCCGAGATAAAGATCACGCGTCCGCCACGGGCCGCAGCTTCCTGCATGTTCGAAGCAGTTTTTTCAAACAGCTCGTCAGACGGCGCAATAACAATGATTGGAACCGACTGATCAATCAGGGCAATCGGACCGTGTTTCATTTCACCGGCGGCATAGCCCTCGGCATGGATATAGGAAATTTCCTTGAGCTTAAGCGCCCCTTCCATCGCAATCGGATAGCCAAGACCACGACCGAGATAAAGCACGTCGCGCGCATCGGCGACATCAAGGGCGAGCTGTCTGAGTGCGTCGTCATGATGCAGGACTTCGGCGGCATGTTTCGGCACCTCGGTGAGCGCGTTAACGATGGCGGCTTCCTCATCCTTGGCAAGGGTGCCGTTTTCACGCCCGATTGTCACGGCAAGGCACGCGAGAACTGTTAGCTGAGTGGTGAAGGCCTTTGTCGATGCTACCCCAATTTCCGGCCCGGCATAGGTCAGAAGCACCACATCGCTTTCGCGCGCAATCGTGCTTTCCGGCACGTTGACGATGGAAACGATTTTCTGGCCCTTGGATTTTGCGTAACGAAGGGCGGCCAGCGTATCAAGCGTTTCGCCCGACTGCGAAATGAACAGGGCAACGCCACCCTTGGGCAGCGGTGGGCAGCGATAGCGGAACTCGGATGCGACGTCGACATCCACACCCAACCCGGCATAGCGTTCCACCCAGTGCTTGGCGACCAGGCCCGCATAGAACGAGGTGCCGCAGGCAACAATCGTCAAACGCGTTGCGTCGGCAAAGGAAAACGGCATGTCCGGCAGCTTGATCGTCTGGGTGGCCGGATTGATGAAGGCATGCAGGGTATCGCCAATCACCGCAGGCTGTTCGAAGATTTCCTTCTGCATGAAGTGATTGTAGTTGCCCTTGCCCATCATGGCGCCCGAAACGGCGGACAGTTTGGTTTCGCGGGTAACGTCTTCGTCATTTTCATCGCGCACCTGAACGCTGTCACGGGTCATTTCGACCCAGTCGCCTTCTTCAAGATAGATCAGCTTGTTGGTCAGGTGCGACAAAGCCATGGCATCAGAACCAAGATACATTTCGCCCTCACCGAGACCAACGGCAAGCGGCGTACCGCGACGCGCCCCAAAGATAACGTCATGCTGGCCGGCAATCATAATCACCAACGCAAAGGCACCTTCGATGCGATGCAGGGTGGCGGCCACCGCGTCGCGCGGGGTTTTGCCCTGATCAAGGAAGTCGGACACCAGATGCACAACAACTTCGGTATCGGTTTCGGTGGCGAATTCACGCCCCTTGGCAGAAAGCTCAGCCTTGATTTCCTGGAAGTTCTCGATGATGCCGTTATGAACCACGGCGACCTTGCCGTCAGTATGCGGATGGGCATTGTTTTCGGTCGGCACACCATGGGTAGCCCAGCGGGTGTGACCAATACCAACATCACCGGCAAGCGGTTCATCGGCTAAACGATTGGCCAGATTGATCAGCTTGCCCTCGGCACGGCGGCGTTCGATATGGCCATTGACCAGTGTGGCAATACCCGCACTGTCATAACCGCGATATTCAAGGCGTTTGAGCCCTTCGAGAATACGCTCGCTTACGCTGTCTTTGCCGATAATCCCGATAATGCCGCACATGTCTTGTATTTTCCTGCTTCAAATCGCTTTTACTATTGGCTGCTCTTCGCAATCAGAGCGCCCAGTTAATTATCTCTAGTAATTATCTCGAGTTTGGAATTGTTGCCTCATCTGCATCAAGAGATACCGAAATCTACAACTGGCTCTTTACGGCATTTATGAATGCATTCGCATTGCCGAAAACCCAGTACTGCCGATCCTCTTTGCCTGAACGAAGCCTGATTGTCCCATTTCCGTTTGTCTCCACCCTCTCTTCCAAAATTTCCGAGCTTCTGTCGACCGGAAGAGTGTGCACCAAACTGGCTTTTTTCCAGAACATGAATACCGGTTTATCATAGGTTTCTAATTTTCCGTTGGCGACCAAGTAAAATGTGTGGTCATCTTTTGCGCCGTGAAGATAACTATAGTACTTTGTCATTGCTGCGGCCTTCCCATCATCTGTGAGTTGGTCATGTGCATTAGGTGGTTTGTTTCTTTCCGGTCAGGGCGCGCATTTTCTCACGAAACTTCGCAGCCCATCCTGCTTTTTCAATCCGCTCCGCACGGGTCAGCGTCAAGGCATCCGCCGCGACCTTACCGGTTACCGTACTGCCCGCGCCAACAATCGCGCCATCGCCAATTTCGACCGGTGCGACAAGCGACGAGTTGGAGCCGATAAACGCCCCTGCCCCAATGTCGGTATGCTGTTTGCGGAAACCGTCATAGTTGCACGTGATGGTCCCGGCACCAATATTGGCCTTGGCACCCACACGGGCATCGCCGATATAGCTCAGATGATTGACCTTGGCCCCGTCTTCGACGACGGCCTTTTTGATCTCGACAAAGTTGCCAACCTTTGCACCGGCACCGATTTCTGTCCCAGGGCGCAAACGGGCATAGGGACCAATATCGGCACCATCGCCCACCACACAGCTTTCAAGATGGCTGAACGCCTTGATCACGACATTGTCGCCGACCGTGACGCCTGGGCCAAACACCACATTGGGCTCGACAATAACATCGCTTCCAAGCTTGGTATCTGCACTGAAGAACACCGAGGGCGGATCAACAAGCGTCGCGCCCGCAGCCATCGCCGCTTCGCGCAGGCGGCCTTGCAGGATGGCTTCGGCCACGGCCAATTGTGTACGGGAATTAACGCCAAGCGTTTCGGCTTCGTCAACTTCCACCGCAGTACAGCTCTGGCCGTTCTTTTGGGCCACTTCGACGGCGTCGGTCAGATAATACTCGCCCTTGGCATTGGCGTTATCAATCGCCTCAAGGGTTGCGATCATGTCTTCGGCCTTAAAACACATCACGCCAGAATTGCAGAAATTGATCTGACGTTGTGCTGGGTCACATTCCTTGTCTTCGACAATCGCAGTCAAGGCACCTGTCTGACCATCCGTCACAAGGCGACCATATCCGGTCGGATCTTCCGGACGGAAGCCCAGAACCGCGACCGCATGATCGTTTTCCTCGCGTGCTGCCACAAGGCGCGCCAGCGTTTCGGCAGTGAAAAGCGGACTGTCGGCATAGAGCACCAATACATTGCCACGCAGGCCCGAAAGGCCTTCACGCGCAGCCAAAACGGCATGTGCCGTGCCAAGGCGGTCGGTCTGCTCAAACGTCGGGTGGGGGGCAACGGCCTTGATCAGGTCCGGCATATCCGGACCGACAACGACCATGGTCTTTGTCGCGTTAAGGTGGGCGGCGGTATCAATCACGTGACCCACCATCGGCTTGCCCGCGACCTTGTGCATGACTTTGGGCAGGGCGCTTTTCATGCGCGTGCCCATCCCGGCGGCCAATACAACAACACTTAGTTCAAGCGACATTTATAATCCTGTTGGCTGCGCCGTTTCGCAGCATCCCCTGAAAAGCACCATCACGATGATGTGTGATGCAAATAATCCAATTCGCAGCAAGTCTTAAAACATATTCCCGGGCAGCAAAAGTCCATAAAGAATCACGTTTTGTTACCGGCTGTTAGCAGATGTTACCGATTGTTAATGGCACGGTTTCCGTTAAGTTCCAATAAACCACGCAGCACCCGTCACCACCGCTGCACATTCACATCCAAGGAGCCCCACCCGATGGCAAAATTCATTCTGTTCGACCTTGATGGCACCCTGATTGACGGGGTCGATGACATCCTGTTTGCGATGAATGATTTGCTGGCTGCCCATGGCCACACGCCGCTTGTGCGCCATGATATCGAAGCGATGCTCGGTGATGGCACATGGATGCTGACCAAACGTGCCTTTGCCGCACGCGGTGAGACGCCATCTGATGATATGCTTGATGAACTCAATATTGATTTCAACGCGCGCTACGCCGAAACCGACTATGCCTATACTCGCCTGTTTGAAAATGCCGAAAATGTCCTGCGCCAACTGAAATCAGATGGCTGGACGATTGCACTGGCATCGAACAAACCTGAAGCCCCTTGCAAGGCAATCTTGGCCGAACTTGGCGTCGCCGACCTGTTTGGTTTCATCGCTGGCGGCGATAGCTTTGAAGTCAAAAAGCCCGACGGCCGTTTCCTTGAATTTGTACTGGAAAAGCTTGGGTTTGATCAAACCACTGACACCGCAATCATGGTCGGCGATCACGCAAATGATGTAAACGCAGCCATAGATGCCGGAATTCAATATCTATTCGTGAGATTTGGGGCACTTACGTCAAAAACACCTCAACTGCCTGAAAACCAAGTCACAACGAATTTCATAGGTATACTTGAATTCTGCCAAAAATCTACTTTGTGACTCTGCGAATTCAGGCCAATGTAGAAAGAGTTGCTATGCGCGTGATAGTTACATAAAACATATTGAAATCAGTGCTGGGCTACTCTCAAATTTGCGCAGTTGTCTTGAACCGGGAACTAGATATTTCACAGGGCTAAAATGGCTGATCATCGCACCAAGGTTAATATAAAATCGATCATCAGAAGAAAGATAAAATCAGCTGCTCTCAACGTGTTGCAAAGACTGCCTTCTGCCTTAAAAAAAGAACATTATCAGCACGCATTGGTTACCTATGACAAGCGTTCAGGCACGTATGTAGAAGAGTACAGAAATCGCAACAATGCAGACGGGCTTGTCTCCTTAGGCTATCATCTGGGTGAAGTTAAAGAAGTCAAGTACGGTGAATCCGTAGATTTGCACAATAGATGGTTAGCCGCGCTGATAGACGAGCTGCTCGGGTCAAAACCGGGATCCGTTCTTGAAGCTGGCGCTGGAGAATGCACAACCATTGTGCCAGTTGCACAGCAGATAAACCGCCCCGGAAATTCATACAGCGGGGTGGATATCTCTTGGTCAAGATGTAAAGTCGCCAGCGACTTTGCTAAAGAAGAAAATGTGGCTCTCAGCAGTTTGTCAGCAGCAAACATATTACAACTGCCATATGCAGATAATAGCATCGACATTGTGTATAGCCATTACTGCCTAGAAGAGTTGGGCGGCTTCGAAAGTGATGCGATCTGCGAGATGTTCCGCGTTGCACGAAAGTATGTTTTTGTTGTTGAGGCTTCGTACGAACTAGGTTCAAAAGGTCAGCGAAACAAACTTTACAACCGCGGATGGAACCTTGGAATCATTCCCGCGGTGAAAAAGCTCAAGTACAATGTGTTACGGCACGAGCTCGTACCCTATTGTCACGACACTTACCATCACGGAGCACTTGTCCTCATTGAGAAAAACGCAAATTGCTCGAACTCTGAGCAAGGTCCGTCTTATGCATGCCCAAAGTGCCATGGAGAATTGCATAAGATTGAAGGAAACTTTAAATGTCAGCCTTGTGGTCTAGTATATCCTAGCCTCAAAGACATTCCGGTTTTCTTAGTAAACAACGCCATCCTTGCTTCGCATTATGAGACTTAGGCCGTATAAAGAATAGCGATTGCATACTTCAACCAAAGTATTGATTTGAACTATGCTTTGACAATCAAAATAGACTGGACAGTAAAAACCAGCTTGCCAGTCTAGTTTGATAAAACGCTTTTAAGTTTAGTCTTTATGACCAGCTATTGAGAACACCCGCGTATCCCCGCAACCGTCAGTGACTGTCTTTCGGAATTGCCTTGCCGTGATGGCCGACGAGGAAGTGGAAATCGGCCCCGCGATCGGCACCAATCACCGACTTGTAATACAACTAGGCATAACCGCTTTCGGGAACCGGAACAGCGTTTGTCCAGTTTTTCAGGCGCTGTGCCAATTCTTCGTCTCTGATGTCGAAAGCGACGGTTGGGCACATCAAGTTCGATCATGTCGCCATTCTGCACGGCGGCAAGCGGCCCGCCAGCGGCGGCCTCGGGCGAGGTATGGAGAACCACGGTGCCGCCGCTCGTACGCGCGTCTGAAATACGCACCATGTCGGTGATGCTCTTGCGCAGCACCTTGGGCGGCAGGCCCATATTGCCGACCTCTACCATGCCCGGATAGCCTTTTGCCCCCCCCGGAATTCAAGCAATTGTAGTTGCCATGGAAGTCGATGCTGCCCGTGCAAACTCATTGGGCGCAGACGCAGTGGTTACCCGATATGGCGATTTGCGAAATGCGGTCGTGGGGATCACCACAGTAGCGAGCTAAATCCCCATACCACTAATGCCCAATCTGCGCGCGTCCGACCTAACGGATTGGTACGGCACCGGTGTTTACGATCTCAAACGCCCAATCCTTTGCCGGGCTATCATCAAGGTTCAAGTGCTCCACCAGATATGCAAGCCGTTCGGTATCTGTACCTGTGGCGGTGCAGAACCGATCTTGCAGATAGAATGGTGGTGTCGCCTGATATGACAGCTTTGCTCTGACCGATTTCGGATCACCTTTGATTTTCCTAAGATCAATCTTGTAGGTCAGTTTATCGCCTCCGGTGGGTGTCGGGTTGCGATAGTCAGGATCATCGCCAATCGCTGTAAAGCCCGCATCCTCCGCAAGATCGGCACCGGCACCTAGTGCGTTTGCGATCTGAATGCGTTCATCAAGGCCAAGATAACCAGCTGGCGGCAAGCGGTTATCTTTGACCTCGGCACAAATAGACAGGAAGCTTGTTGTCAGTTGCCCCTTGGGCGCAACATTGTGCCCGCAACTAAATGGAACACTGTCATCAAGAGGCGGCGTGCTGACCAGTTCCTGATAAATCTGTACTTGGTTCTGTTCGCGAACCGTCTGATAATGTGGCTGATGTTGCCGCTTCTCCGGTTCGATACGCGCCTTGCATTGCGCATCCCACCAAAGCTCACCCTCAACCGGATTATTGTTCTCATCAATAATCACCCCGGCACCATTCACCCTTCCCGACGCCCAAATGACATCATCTTTGGCATCAAGAACCTCAAAAGTGACAAAGGCGCGACGGAAGCCCACACCAGAGGGGAATTTGTGGCCGGTCAAACTTGCAATGGCGACATCCGCGCTGAGCGTTTCAGAACCAAGATTTACATTTTCGATCTTGATACTCGCGGTATCAGACCGGGCCTGTTCAACCATAGCCCGCTCTGTATAGGCCAATGGATCAAAACCCTTGGCACCCAGCATCGGATCGGCGGTTGGCACGCCCATCACTTCGGGGAATTGCTGGAACATTTCCACAAGGAACAGGTTCAAACCAACCAATGTATGACGGGCAAAGCCGTCCCGTGGTTCCATATCAAGAAGTTCCGGTCCAAAGGTATTGGCGGCTGCCGGGAAGTTTGAGTATTCCTGAATACTGGCAATTTTGCTGCGGAACTTCTTTCCATCCTCGCTGCTTGGCATGTGGCATTCCTGGCAACTGAGCGCCATTTTGCCTGCCCCGCCGGGCAGATCACCGTCAACTGTGTATCCAGTGCGGAAATCACTAAAGGCCCATTCCGCATATGTCGTTTGCTCATACACTGAAGCGATCTGCTTTCCATCTTTCAGCACAGGCAGATGGACGGTATGGCACGTTCCGCACATTTCCGATGTTTTGATGGCGTCCCCTTGGGCCGGAGTTATGCCCAGCGTATATTCCATCGGATGTTTTTTCGGCTTTTCGAACGGTCCATAAAGCGTGTTGGCGTCACCAACCAGGAAGCTCCCGGTGAATGTCTTTGCAAAGCCTTTTTCGTTCGGATTTAGCAACGCCTGCCTTTCCAGAACACAGGCATTCTGCGGCGCATCCTTGAATTTGGCAGTTGCTTCTGATCCCAACACCATCTGATGGCACGACATGCAGGAAATCCCGTCACGCGCAAGCGCCCCATAACTGGCATGTGCAGTATTACCATGTGCCGCGCCATAGGGGATTGCATCAACCATCGTGCGTTGGAAACTGCCGCACGCGTCCGCATCGGTGGCTTCCTTTGCAAGGTTTTGATCAATCTGGAACTGACGCTGCCCCATAATACCGTGACATCCGAAACAGGTATTCTGAACCAGGTCAGATTCCTGACTGTGGAATGTTTGAACTTCGCTGGCAAGCTGAGCAAAGAAAATCGGATCACGTCCGGCAAGCCCCATAGGTGACGAACGCCATGTTGCATAAGGCGACAGGTTCAGCAGACTGGTTCCAAGCGGGTCTGGCATCGTCATGTCAAACTGTAACCCGGTACTTCCCGCATCGTGGCAACCTGCACATTGATCACTGGTCATAAATTGGCTGTGCGGTGTCGGACCAGAAGCCGGCATCCAGACATTGTCATAGGTTTGCGACGGCATCTCATGTTTGGCCGCAAGGTCATACCCAAACGGACTTCCCCTCTGAGCAAATACAGTCAGCACATCGGCCATATCGGGATGACCATCTGCACGCGATTTGCCCAACGGCACTGGCACAACTTCTTTGTGGGCCCGAAGATTATGGATATCGCCACTTGGACTGTTTCCGGCAGTCGATTTTGGCAACTGTCGCGCGACACCGCCTGTCGTACCAAGAAACTGACCATTAAAGAAATCCTGCGACAGGAAAACTTCCGGCTCGCCCGGTTGGCCTTCAATATTGCGAAGTTCTGCAAATGTCATCTCACGTGCCGAGCCATGACAATTCACACAATACTGGCCAAATCCCATATTGGCAGGACCGTTACTATCGCCTGCAGGCCAATCGACCTTCCAAACCGACCCGGGCCATCCATACCACCCCCAGAACCATCCATCATAGGATGCGTCGGGGTCACGTACCATGATGGCCGCACCACTTGTTGGCCATAGATGAAGCGGGTCTTTATCCTGACACACCGATGCTGGGGCAGGATACATCTCCTTGACCATGATCGCACCAGCCGGGATCGGCTTTTGCCTGTCAGGTTGTACCCCGCTTTCACCACGGTTATTGGCAATCCATTTCACCATTTCTGGCGAATACCAGATAACAACTGGCGAATGGGTGCCATGATAGGTCCCGCTCCAACTGCTATTGATGGCGGTTGTATCGCGGCTGGCCGTAAAAGGACCGGTATCGCGAACAAACTTGTCGCGCACCCAGCCAGCATCCGTGTTGCGGTGACACCAATTGTCAAAGAAAGTTGAAAGTGCCTTTTCATATTGATCAAGTGGCAAGGCTGATGGGTCTGACACGGTTGCGGTAAGGGACTGACAAAGTTTGCCATCCGTCGGCACCATTGGAGTGTCCCGATAGGCCGAACACGTTTCCGCCAAGGCTGCGCCCGAAATGCAACATGCAACCCCCGCGACAATGAGCGTACGAAGTTGATGGCGGATTCCCTTGATGATCATTGGCTTTCCCCGGTACGTCGACCCCAATCGCGATACAACCATACAAAGTGTATGGTTTTTCAAGCGCGACCATCAACTTAAAATTACTTTTTAACGAAAATAATCGCGCCGAAGTAAAAATCGTACTGGATGCCAAAGTCAAAAAAACCGGCCAGCAAATGCATGCTGACCGGTTTGGTGTGGATCACATGCCGCCCCCCAGTGACATGTGATCGGGTATATCAAATTCCGGCAGGATCAATCAGTGACTGTCTTTCGGAATTGCCTTGCCGCGATGGCCAACAAGGAAATCGAAATCCGCCCCGCGATCCGCACCAATCACCGACTTATAATACAGCGAGGCATAACCGCTTTCGGGAACCGGAACAGCGTTTTTCCAGTTTTTCAGGCGCTGCGCCAATTCTTCGTCACTGATGTCGAGATGCAGGCGACGGTTGGGCACATCAAGTTCGATCATGTCGCCATTCTGCACGACGGCAAGTGGCCCGCCAGCGGCAGCCTCGGGCGATGTATGGAGAACCACGGTGCCGTATGCCGTGCCGCTCATACGCGCGTCTGAAATACGCACCATGTCGGTGATGCCCTTGCGCAGTACCTTGGGCGGCAGGCCCATATTGCCGACCTCTGCCATGCCCGGATAACCTTTCGGGCCGCAGTTTTTCAGAACCATGATGCAGGTTTCATCGATATCAAGGTCCTCGTCATAGATCTTGGCCTTGTAGTCATCGATGTCCTCAAACACCACGGCACGCCCGCGATGGGTCAGAAGTTCCGGGGTTGATGCAGACGGCTTGAGCACCGCACCATTCGGGGCCAGGTTGCCTTTAACAACGGCAATGCCGCCACTTTGGGTCAGTGCCTTTTCGAACGGACGAATGACGTCCTCGTTCCAGTTGCGCACATCCTTGACCTGATCCCACATGGTTTCACCCGATACGGTCAGGGCATCGTTATGAAGCTTGCCCGCCTCACCCAAAGCCTTGATAACCACGGGCAGACCACCGGAATAGAAGAATTCCTCCATCAGGTAGTCACCAGACGGCTGCAGGTTAACGATGGTCGGAATATCGCGCCCCAACCGGTCCCAGTCATCAAGTGACAGATCAATGCCGACACGCCCGGCAATCGCCAGAAGATGGATTACCGCGTTGGTCGATCCGCCAATCGCACCATTGACGCGAATGGCGTTTTCAAATGCTTCCTTGGTCAAAACGTCAGACGGTTTCAGGTCATCCTTGACCATCTGCACGATACGAC
The DNA here is from genome assembly GCF_011806525.1 of Thalassospira sp. HF15. Classification (GTDB taxonomy): domain Bacteria; phylum Pseudomonadota; class Alphaproteobacteria; order Rhodospirillales; family Thalassospiraceae; genus Thalassospira. The sequence continues at coordinate 227,164 of NZ_JAAVKI010000007.1, forward strand.
GGCCAGTCACATGCGCCATTACGCGACGGCGACTGTCGACAGCCGGGATGGCGGCGTTGCCCGAAAGCGCCATGCCAAGGGCCTCTGCCATGCTGGCCATCGTTGATGCCGTACCCATGGTGTTGCACGATCCGGGCGAACGGGACATGGCGATTTCGGCTTCAAGGAAGTCTTCGGTGCTGATCTTGCCGGCCTTGCGCGCCTCGGCAAGCTGCCACAGGGATGTACCCGATCCGATATCCTCCCCGCGCCACTTGCCATTGAGCATCGGGCCACCGGTCACGACGATGGCCGGAATATCAACACTGGCCGCCCCCATCAGAAGCGACGGGGTGGTTTTATCGCAACCCACCATAAGAACAACGCCATCAAGCGGAGTTCCGCGCAGCATTTCCTCGACATCCATCGACGCCAGATTACGGAACATCATCGCCGTCGGACGCAGCGTGCTTTCCCCGGTTGAAAACACCGGGAATTCAAGCGGGAGACCACCGGCTTCGTAAATGCCGTGTTTGACCCGTTCAGCCAAATCACGCAGATGGGCGTTGCATGGGGTCAGTTCCGACCAGGTGTTACAAATGCCGATCACCGGACGGCCATCAAACAGATCCGATGGCAGGCCCTGGTTCTTCATCCAGCTGCGGTGATAGATATTGTCCTTGCTGGTTCCGCCGAACCAACCTTCTTGTGACCGCAAGGTGCGTGGCCAAGGTGCCGGTTTGAACTTCGTCATGCCCGTTTTCCTTTTTTACTTATTGTGGTGACGGACCCGCAAGATTGCAGACTGAGCGACTGCAATGGGGGACTGAGAACGGGCCATCATGGCAATCAACTGGCGCTGTTGATTGGTGTGTCCATAACGGCACCGTTCCGCGTCAATTAGTGTTACGCCTTGTTCTTGTTGTAGACGTCGAAGATCACGGCGGCCAAAAGCACGAGCCCCTTGATCACCTGCTGCCAGTCAATCCCGACACCGATAATCGACATCCCGTTATTCATGACACCCATGATGAGCGCACCAACAACCGCACCGATCACCTTGCCAACACCGCCTGACATGGATGCGCCACCGATGAAGACAGCGGCAATCACATCAAGCTCGAAGGCAAGACCGGCCTTGGGGGTTGCCGTATTCAAACGCGCAGCAAAGACCAGCCCGGCAAGGGCGGCCAGCATGCCCATATTGGCAAAGGTAAAGAAGGTCAGGCGTTTGGTGTTGATACCGGAAAGTTTCGCGGCCTTTTCATTACCACCAAGCGCATAGATGCGACGGCCCAGCGTGGTGCTGTTGGTGATAAAGGTAAAGATCGCAATCAGAAGCGCCATGATCACCAGAATGTTTGGCAATCCGCGATAGGTCGACAGCAGATAGGTCACAAACAGGATCGCAAGACCGGCAACCGCATGCTTTGTGACAAAGACTGCCATCGGTTCTTCGACAGCGGCAAACTTCGCCTGTTTGGCACGCGAACGCAGACCAATGATCGGCAGGATCGCGGCCAGTGCCACACCCAGCGTCATCGAAAACAGGTTAAAGCGGCCTTCGATCAAGCCACCGAAGAAGTCCGGGATAAAGCCCGACGACATGCCCTGAAATACATCCGGGAACGGACCAACCGATGCACCACCGAGAAGCGCGAGTGTCAAACCCTTGAAGACCAGCATCCCTGCCAGCGTCACAATGAAGGATGGAATGCGCCAATAGGCCACCCAATACCCTTGGGCTGCACCAATGATCGCACCGGCGATCAGGCAGACCGGGATAACAAGGGCGGTTGGCAAATCCCAATTCACAATCATCACTGCCGCAAGTGCGCCGATAAAGCCGACGACAGAACCGACAGACAGGTCGATATTGCCGCCAACAATCACCAGCAACATGCCAACAGCCATGATGATGATATAGCTGTTTTGCAGGAACAGGTTCGTCAGGTTGACCGGTTTAAGCATGATGCCGTCGGTCAGGACCTGGAAGAAGGCCAGAATGGCGACCAGCGCAACAACCATGCCGTATTCACGAATGTGGGTGCGCAGATAGTAGCCGATTGATTTGGTTTCAGTATCCGTCATTGTCCGTTCCTCACGCTTTCAGGATCATGCGCATGATTGCTTCCTGGCTTGCGTCTTTTGCTGCAAGCTGCCCTTTGATCTCACCCTCGTTCATGACGTAGATGCGATCGCACATACCCAGAAGCTCCGGCATTTCCGACGAGATCATGATGACCCCCTTACCGTCGGCTGCCAGCTGGTTGATAATCGTATAAATTTCGTATTTCGCCCCGACATCGATGCCGCGCGTCGGTTCATCAAGAATGAGAACCTCCGGTGCTGCAAACAGCCATTTCGACAAAACGACTTTCTGCTGATTGCCGCCTGAAAGGTTCATCACCTTCTGTGCGACATTGGGCGTGCGAATGTTGATTTTTTCCCGGTATTCCTCGGCAACAGATCGCTCTGCCCCGTCATTGAGAACCCCGTTTTCCGAAACACCGCCCAGATTAGCGAGCGTGATATTGGTCGTGATACTTTCTTCAAGGATCAGACCCATTTCCTTACGGTCTTCGGTGACATAGGCCAAGCCTGATGCAATCGCCTTTTCCACCGTCGACACATCGACAGCTTTGCCATTGATCAGGACTTCACCGGAAATGTCCGTGCCATAGGACTGGCCAAAGATGCTCATGGCAAGTTCGGTACGCCCCGCCCCCATCAGACCGGCAATCCCGACAACCTCTCCGGCGGCAACGTCGATGTTGACGTTGTCAACAACCTTGCGCTCGGGATGGAGCGGATGGGTCGCCGACCAATTGCGGACTTCCATCAGCTTATCTGTGCCGATGTTGGGCGTGCGATCCGGGTAACGGTGCGCCATATCGCGCCCGACCATGTCTTTGACAATGTCGTCTTCGGTGATGGTGCCACCGCGCGCATCAAGGGTTGAAATCGCCTTGCCATCGCGAATGATGGTGATGCGGTCAGCAACCCGGTTGATTTCGTTCAGTTTGTGCGAAATCAGGATCGAGGTAATGCCCTGTGCCTTGAATTCCAGCAACAGGTCGAGCAGCTTCTGGCTGTCATTTTCCTGCAGACTTGCCGTCGGCTCGTCAAGAATCAGAAGTTTGACCTTCTTCGACAGCGCCTTGGCGATCTCGACAAGCTGCTGTTTGCCGACCCCGATATTGGTCACAAGGGTCGCCGGGTTTTCTTTCAAACCCACCTTTTGAAGCAACTCGCCCGTGCGCGCAAAGGTCGCCGGCCAGTTCAAAACCCCGTTTTCGCTGATTTCGTTGCCCAGAAAGATGTTCTCGGCAATGGACAGAAGCGGCACCAGGGCCAGCTCCTGATGAATAATGATGATCCCGCGTTCTTCGCTGTCGCGGATATCCTTGAATTCCTGTACCCCGCCATCATAAAGGATGTCACCTTCATAGGTTCCATGCGGATAAACCCCGCTCAGCACCTTCATCAGGGTGGACTTGCCAGCGCCATTCTCGCCACAAAGCGCGTGGATCTCACCACGTTCCACTTTCAGGCTGACATCATCCAACGCTTTCACACCGGGAAAGGTCTTGGTGATGTTCTTCATTTCCAGGATGGTATCCATCCGGTCCTCCCACTGCCGTTGGCAAACCAACGGCGCCTTAATCTAGCTTGGTCTTTGTTTTTCTGGAAAACCAGTCGGGCTAGCCTGCCCTAGAGTCTGTAGAATTAAGAACCCGGCAAGCTGCCCAAAGACAGCATACCGGGTTCCAATAACAGTCGCGACTTACTTCACTTCGTCTTCAGTGTAGTAACCGCTGCCAAGGATGATTTCTTCCCAGTTGGACTTATCAACCATGATCGGCTCAAGCAGGTAGGACGGAACCACCTTCACGCCGTTATCGTAGGTGCTGGTGTCGTTGATGGTCGGCTTTTCGCCTGCAAGGACACTGTCAACCATCGACACGGTAACACGTGCAAGTTCGCGGGTGTCTTTGAAGATGGTGGAATACTGTTCACCCGCCAGGATCGATTTGATCGACGGCAGTTCCGCATCCTGACCGGTCACGATCGGCATTTTCATGTCGCCGGAACCATAGCCAACGCCTTTCAGCGAAGACAGGATACCAATCGACAGGCCGTCATACGGCGACAGGACACCATCGATTTCTTCGTCGGTGTAATGTGCCGAAAGAAGGTTATCCATACGTGCCTGGGCAACCGCACCGTCCCAACGAAGGGTACCGACCTTGTCCATGCCCATCTGGCCGGACTTGATCACGATGGTTCCTTCGTCGATCAGCGGCTGCAGGATCGACATGGCACCATTATAGAAGAAATATGCGTTGTTATCGTCCGGCGAACCGCCGAACAGTTCAACATTGTAGGGCGGCTCACCCGAAGCAATCAGGCCATCAACCAGCGAGGTTGCCTGCTGCACACCAACCTTGAAGTTATCGAAGGTGGAATAGTAATCGACATTCGGGCTTTCAACGATCAGGCGGTCATAGGCGAAAACCTTGATGCCTGCAGCGGCTGCGTTTTCCAGCGCGTTCGAAAGCGTCGTGCCGTCAATGGCGGCAATCACCAGAACATCAACGCCCTTAACGATCATGTTTTCGATCTGGGACAGCTGGTTGGGAATATCATCTTCTGCGTACTGAAGATCGGTTTTGTAGCCTGCAGCTTCGAACTGCTCGACCATGGAATTACCATCGGAAATCCAACGTGCCGAAGATTTGGTCGGCATTGCGATCCCGACATAACCTTTTTCATCGGCATGGGCGTAACCGCCGGAGATCATCGGGCTCATCATTGCGGCCGCGCCAAAGGCGACCCCTGCCATTACGGCACCGAGACGTTTCATAGCTATCCTCCCTAAAAGACACGGCATACCAGCCATTTTTCTTTAAGCCCGACTTTAACAGGCGTGCTTGGCCCGCATATGTCGTGTCTTTGTTTTCGATTGATACAGCATCCTATTTCCCAAAGGACACGGCGCCATTATTCAGAGGCGCTACATAACAATCAAATAAACATTTTCGAAACTTGCATATCAAAAATGATATATTAAAATCGGCGTTTGCAGAAGGAAAACACATGGCCAAAACATCAAATCAGCAACCGCTCAGCTCTGCGAAATCCCTGCTTTTCCGGTCCGGAAACCTTTTCCAGCGCGGGCTTAAGCTCAGTCACCTGCGCATGATTGTCGCGATGGAAGAAACCGGCCAGATCAGTCAGGCGGCCGATATGCTCAAAACATCGCAACCGGCTGCCTCTAGACTATTGTCTGAGATGGAAAACATTCTTGAAGCCAGATTGTGCGTGCGCAGCCCGCGCGGCATTGAAATGACCAATGCCGGCCGTGCTCTGGCGCGTCGGGCACGCAGCATGCTGATCGAGATCCGCGAAGCCGAACGCGAGATCGAGGATATCAAGCATGGCGGCGGCAGTGTCTTTATTGGTGCCGTAACGGCCGCAGCGGTTGATCTTGTGGTTCCGGCAATTCGCAGTGTTCAGGCGGTTAACTCGTTGCTTGAAGCCCATGTAAGTGTCGGGCCATCGCATTTGCTGATCAAGGATTTGCTGGCCGGCGATCATGACTTTGTCATTGGCCGCGTGCCCGAGGATATGGATCCCCGTCTGTTCAACATCCGCGAAATCCGAAGCGAGAAAATCCGCTTGATGGTGCGGACCGGCCATCCGCTTTTGGAAAGCAACAAGCCGATCACGCTTAACAAGCTTGCCCAGTTCGAATGGGTTTTACCGCCGCCGGGCAACCTGATGCGCCGCACGATCGAGGAGGTATTTATCTCGCGTCACCTGCCGCTTCCCCATTCAAGCCTGAACTCGGCATCACTTCTGGTGACGCTTGCGACCCTTGCCGATACCAACGCCATCGCGCCCATGGCCGAGGAAGTCACGACCCTTCTGACCAGTGGCGGGCTGATTACGGAACTGCCGTTTGACGGGGCGATCGAGATCAAACCCTATAGCCTGATTACCGCGCGCGGCCATCGGCTTTCGCCATCGGCACAGCTTGTTTCCGATCATATTCTTGCACGCATCGAAAAACCGGCGAGCTAAATCTTTGCTGCAAATCCTTTGTCATTGACTTGCCCCGCCAAGCCGGTAAAAGGCCGGTCTTGCGCGGGACACGCGCTGCTATCCAAAACCAACAACAATATTGCCATCCCCTTGCCGCAAAGCCCGACCAGAACGGCGCGCTTGCGGAGATACGAACACGAATGCAAACACCGATAACGTCCAACCTTGTTGTCCTTACCGGCGGCCCCGGTACGGGCAAAACCACATTAATCAATCACCTGAATGACCGGGGCTTTGACACCAGCCCCGAGGTGGCGCGTGCGATCATCGAAGAACAGCTTGAACGCGGCGGCACCGCCCTGCCGTGGGATGATAATGATGCCTATGCCGGTCTGATGTTCCGCCGTTCCATCCGCGCCTGGCAGGAAGACATCCAGAACCATCCACGCACGGTTTTCTGTGATCGGGGCCTGCCCGATACATTGGCCCACCGCAGGCTTTCCGGCCTTCCGGAAAACCCCGATCTGATGCGCGCGATCAAGACCTATCGCTATCACAGGATCGCGTTTGTCCTGCCGCCCTGGTCGGAAATCTACAAAAACGATACGGCACGAACACAAAGCTTCTCCGAGGCCGTCAGAACATATGTCGTGCTGTGCCGGACCTATCATGAATGCGGCTATGAACTGGTCGAAATCCGCAAAGGCTCGGTCGAACAGCGCGCTGCCCAGATCCTTGCCCGCCTAAAACTCTAAGAAAAATACCCCATGATGATGCCAAAGAGCTCCACATCCCGATTTACCAAACGTGCCGTTATGGCGTGCACGGCGATAGCGACCATACTGACCAGCATTGCCGCCGACGCTGCCTGCTATGACTGGCCGCTGCGCGATTATCGTGGCAACTACGCCTATGACGGCGACACCATCTATGTCGCCCTGCCCGGCCTGCCTGCTGAAATCGCCAAGATGTCAGTGCGCGTGCGCGGTGTCGACACCCCGGAAATCCGCGGCAAATGTGAAAGCGAAAAGCAACTCGCCCAACAGGCCCGCGACTATGCCCGCCAACGCCTGAAATCCGCGCGTTCTGTTCAGTTCTGTGAACCGGAATGGGGCCGGTATGGCGGGCGCGTAGTCGCATCCGTCCGCATTGATGGCAGCCCGCTTGACCTTGAATTGATCAATCAGGGGCTTGCGAGACCCTATGACGGCAAAACCAAACGCCAACCCTGGTGCCAAGGCTAAGTGTCAGTGGTGACCCGCCGCACAGCCAGCCTCACTTCAACGTGAAGCCACTGGACAAGCGCAATATTCCAACCATCTTTGGAAACAGGAAATTGCCAGACCGAAGACCAGAAAGGCGAGTTGACGAAATATGAGCAAATATCACAAAGACCCGGATGCCATCCGTGACCTGTCGCCCGAGCAGTATCATGTGACACAGGAAAGCGGCACCGAACCGCCGTTTCGAAATGATTTCTGGGATCACAAGGAAGACGGGCTTTATGTCGATATCGTCTCGGGCGAGCCGCTTTTCACCTCACGCGACAAGTTCGATAGCGGCTGTGGGTGGCCAAGCTTTGTAAAGCCGGTCGAAACCGACAATGTTATCGCCAAAGAAGACAACACCCACGGCATGCGCCGGATCGAAGTCCGATCCAAACATGGCGACAGCCATCTGGGCCACGTCTTTCCCGACGGCCCGCAAGACCGTGGCGGGTTGCGATATTGCATCAATTCCGCGTCGCTTCGATTCATCCCGATCGAGGATTTAGAGGCCGAAGGATATGGCGATTACCGCCAGCTGTTCGAATAATCAGACAAAAAAGACCGGCATCTGGCCGGTCTTTTTATTTGTGTGAAGATTAGCCCGAAAGCCTAGAATTCACCCGGCGCACATTGCAAACAGGTCAGGCCCATATCGCGCCATTTATCAACCACCCGTCTGCGATCATCGACCACCAGCCACGGGTTAAAGCCATCCTCGATGATCTTGGCGAGCAGGTCTTCCTTGACCTCTTCATCGGTGCGGTGATCGGCATCCATGGGGCGCAGATACATGCCATCAAACGGGATGTCATGTGCACGCAGCCAGGATTCTGATCGGTGTTGCCAGCCCGCCGGGCGACCTGAACAGATCAGGATCGCATGGCCCGATGCATGCAGGATGCGCAGCAGGCGTTCGATATTTTCAATTGGCTTGGCGTGATCCATGGCGTCAAAGAACGCATCCCACTGCTTTTCCACACCATGAACCAGATGCCCCAAAGCATCGGCATCAAAATGCGCCAGTGTGCCATCCATATCAAACACGACTGCATCACGCGCATCACGGGCTTTGGGTTCGGTCACGCAGAAATCTCCTTAATCAAACTATCGGTCAAATTTTCATAGTCCCAACCATCTTTGGTCGGGCGGAACAGGATCGGGGTGGCGTTGGGCACACGCGGGCCATCGGCCTCAAACCCGGTCATGTAAAGAATGCAGCGCGCCACCCCGGAATGGGCGACAATCACCGTCAGGTCGTCACTGACCTCGGCCAGTGCCTGTTGCATGGCAAAGGAAACCCGCTGACACATGGCATCGAACCCTTCGCCATTTGGTGGGGTATCAAAGCGCGGGCAAAGCTCGGAAATCGGACGCCCTTCCAGATCGCCCCAATGGCGTTCGCGCAGGCCATCAAGCACCTTGGCCTCGTAATCAGGCAGGACCAGATTGGCCGTTGTGCGGGCACGGTCCTGCGGACTGACATAGACCGAATGCCATTTTGCCATCGCCATCAGCGGTGCAATCGCCACCGCCTGTTCGCGGCCGGTTTCGTTCAATGGCGGTTCATTGGACCCGGCAATGATGCCAGCCCGGTTGGCATCGGTTTCCCCGTGCCGGATGAAAACAAACGGCAATTTTGGAAAATCGAACTTTTCAGCGGCATAGATCATGACCGGACATTACCTTTATTGTGCATTACAAATAGAACCGATCCGCAAGCTGTAGCCGCCCGTCAAACCCGTCGACAAGGCCAAAATCCTCTGGTCGGCTGGTAAAGAGTGGCACGACCTGCATGGCGTGGCACTGATTGGCAAGGTCAATCACGTGGCTTGCCAGCGGATGCACGTTCCAGCGCCGGAAATGGGCATGGCCCTTTTCAACCATTTTGCGCGCCTCAATCGGCATGAACCCGGTAAAGATCACATGCGCGCTTGATCCCATCCGACCAGATTCCTGCCACTGGTCAATCAGTTCGCGCGCCTTGCCGAATGTCGCACATGGCGCATGACACAGCAGCAACCGCGCATCGGGGTTGAAATGCTTTGCCTTGTCCTTGAGGCTGCGTAACTGGCGGATCGCGTCACTTGCAACATAATCCGATCCATGGGCATCAAGCACCTGTTTGACCTGCCCATAGCAGCGATCATCCATCGACCAGTCTGTCAGGCCATGGCGTTCAAACAGCAACGCCATTTCAGCCGCCCGGCCACTGGGCGGCACGGGAAACAGGATTTGCCCATCCAGCTTGGTCATGGTGGTCAAAAGGCTATCAATACGGACCTGCTGGGTCAGTTGATCCATGCCGTAAGATGCGTCAAGCAGCACGGTGGCAGCATCGGGCGGCGTATCATAAAGGAAGTAATCGGATTCCTGACAAAAATCGCCGGAATAGAGCACCCCGCCGCCCAGTTCGAAATGCAACCACACCCCACCAAACGAATGGCCGGTACGCCCGGTGGTGACGGTGACCCCATCGACCTGAATTTCCCCATAGGGCGGCAAGGGGATGACATTGGCGCCCTTGGGAAGCGACTTTGCCGTAACTTCGGTGCAATAGATCGGCAAACCGGCATCAACGATTTCGCCCGCAGCACCAATATGATCGATATGGTCATGGGTAATGAAAACAGCGTTAACTTTATTCCGCCACGCCGGATCAAATCCCTGATCACTTTCGGGACCGACCCCACAATCAAGCAACCAGCGGCGGTTAAAGAATTCCAGCCTGAGACACGCAGGGCCTTTTTCACCAAGACCGGAAAGAACACGCATACGGGCAGACATCAGGCGGCCTCACCCGACATGCGATCAAACACCCAGCCGTCATTGACCTTGAGACCAACCTTTTCGCCGATGCGCGCCCGGCGGTTGGCATAGACCGGCAATGTCTGATCATCGCCAATACGGACAGAAAGCCTGAACCGCCCGCCAAGATAGACGCAATCATCGACCTGCCCGCGCAAGGGTGCGTCATCGCTGACCCAGACGTCTTCGGGCCGCAGGCAAAGACCGACATTGGCATTCGTCATGCCATCGGCCAGTTTGGGGCAGATGCGTGCGATAATATTGCTTTCGCCCAGTTGTACCGAACAGGTGCCATTGTCACCCACCGCAATATCGCGCACCGGCAAAACCGCGCCTGCCCCGACAAAGCCCGCCACCATCAGATCGGCCGGTTCGCGGTACAGGGTTTCCGGGGCCGCCATCTGGCGAATATGGCCCTTGTCCATCACGGCAATCCGGTCGGCCATTGCCATGGCCTCGGACTGATCATGGGTGACGTAAATCATCGTCGCCCCGGTGCGGCGATGGAAATCCAGAAACGCCTGCTGCATGGTTTCGCGCAAATGCACATCAAGGTTGGCAAGCGGTTCATCGAGCAACACCGCCCGCGGTTCCATGACAAGACAGCGCGCCAGTGCCACGCGTTGACGCTGCCCACCCGAGAGTTCCGACGGACTGCGATTGGCATAAGGACCAAGGGCAACGATATCAAGCGCCTCGGCGATCTTGCGATCCTGCTCCGTGCGGTTAAGCCCGCGCACTTCAAGCGGGTAGCCGACATTGCGGGCAACCGTCATATGCGGCCACAGGGCATAGGATTGAAACACGATGCCAAGATTGCGGTCCTCGGGACTGATCATGATGCCATTTTCCGGGCTAGCCATGACCTGCCCGCCCAGTGAAATCTGCCCTTGATCAGGTTCTTCGAAGCCTGCCAGCAACCTTAGAAGGGTCGTCTTGCCACAGCCTGACGGGCCCAGCAGGGCAACAAATTCCCCATCGGCAATATCAAGCGACACCTGATTGACCGCCCGATAATCGCCAAAGCATTTGGTAATGCGCGAAAGATTTATGTCTGCCACGGTACAACTCCTTTGGGCAAACGACGCGCGGCAAGCTGAAAGCAGCTCATCAGCGCGATCACCACCAGCACGACCAGAACCGCCACGGCCGAGGCCAGAACGGTGTCGCCGCTGTCATCAAGATTGAAAATCAGAACGCCCAACGTCTCGTTCCCGGCAGACCACAAAAGGGCCGAAACGGTCAGTTCGTTAAAGGCGGTCAGGAAAACCAAAAGCGCCCCGGCCGCAGCCGACGGGGCCGCAAGCGGCAACAACACATCGCGCAAGCGGCGAGACAATCCTGCCCCGCAGGCCTGGGCGGCTTCTTCAAGGGCCGGGTCAAGCTGGGTAAAGCTGTTCATCACCGGGCGCAGCGCGATCACCAGAAAACGCGCAAGGTAGGCGACAAAAATGATCGCAAGCGTGCCATACAAACTGACATCAATCAGCGGAATGCGAATGAACAGCAAGATGCAGGCAATCGCCAACACCACACCGGGCAATGCATAAGGCACTTCGACCAGAAGGTTGATCAGCTTGGTCAGGTTGGAGGAACGCCGCACCATGACATAGGCCAACGGCAAGCACATCAGAACCAGCGTAATCGCCGCCCCCACTGACAAAACAAAGCTGTTTTGGAATGCGCGGATGGTCGATGGCTGTACGAACATGACTTCGCGAAATGCCTCGAACGTCGCGTTGGCAAATGTCAGCTTCACGCCAAAGGCCGGAACCAGTGCAGTTGCAAACAAAGCTAAAAGCGGAATGACCAGAATGGCCACCAACACCGCCCAAAGCGCTATTTCAATCGCACTCCGGCGCGCACCAAGTTTGACATCCAACGGACGCCCAACCATCCCCATCAGGCGATAGTCGCGTTTGGACAGCAAGCGGTGATGTAGCGCGACCCCGCAAATCGCAATCGCCCCGATCAGCATCGCCAGCACGGATACCTCGCCCAGAACAGACGGGCCGAACCCGGCAAGCTTCTGATAAATCAAGGTTGGCAGGGTCTGATAGCCTGCGGGGATGCCAAGCATCGCCGGAATACCAAAATTGCCAAGGGCGGTGACAAAGGCCATGGCGGTACCGGCAATCAAACCGGGGCTTGTCAGCGGCAAAATGATCTGCCACCACAAACGCCCACCACGCGCCCCGGCCAAACGGGCCGCTTCGATCTGTTCGCGCGGCAACATGCGCAGATTTGCCCGCAAGGTCAGAAACACGATGGAGGCATGCTGAATGCCCAGTAAAAGGGCGATGCCCTCTGCCGAGTAAAGCGGCTGTGGCGATCCCATCGGTGGGGCCATGCCAAGGGCGTTCAAAAGCGCACTGCTGGGCCCGGTCAATTGCACCCAACTAAGGGCCGTGATCTGTGGCGGGATCATCATCGGGATCATGAAACAGAACACCAATGCCGCCTTGGCACGGATATCGGTCAGTGCGACCAGAAAGGCAAAAGAGCCGCCAATCAGAAGGGAAATAATCGTTCCCAGACCGGCGGTGTAAAGACTGTTTGCCGTGGCACGCCAAGTTGATGAGTTGCCCAGCACGTCTTGAAAATGATCAAACGAAGGCACGCCACCGACCATCACACCTTCAAAACCAAGGCGCAGGATCGGCAAAATTGAAATAATAAATACCGGCACCACCAACCAGATGAGCAACCGGTCCGAAGACCGGTTGCCATTTGGTTTGGCGATTATGCCAGGCAGAACGCCGCGAAGGCGACCTGTAGCCTGCATTATTCAGCCCCAAACATGTCTGCAAATTTTTCTTTGTTGGCTTCGGCCTGTTCCAGCGCAATCGCCGGGTTGAAGTCCATCAGCTTGATGTCGCTACGCGCCGGGAAACCAGCCGGAAGATCCGTACCATTGCGCGCCGGGATGTAGCCCATATCCAGAACCAGTTCCTGACCGTCTTCGGACAGAAGGAAGTCAACGAACTTGTGCGCGGCATCAACGTTCTTGGCGTTTTTCATGATCGCGACCGGCTCGGTCACATAGGTCACGCCTTCTTCCGGGAAGACGAAATCAACCGGCGAACCTTTGGCCTTGCCACGGATGGCAAGGAAGTCGACAACCACGCCATAGGGCTTCTCACCCGATGCAACCGCCTTGAAGGTACCGCCATTGCCACCTTTGGCGCGCGCATCGTTGGCCGCCAGTGCCTGATAGTAATCCCAGCCAAGATCCTTGTTCTCGGTCAGGGTGGACAGATGAATAAGCGCTGCACCGGAATATAGCGGGCTTGGCATCGCGATCTGGTTTTTGACCGCCGGATCGGCAAGGTCTTTCCAGGATGTCGGGGCTTTGACGGCGGTGTTGTATACAATGCCGCTGGTGATCAGCTTGGTCGAATAGTAATAGCCTTCACCGTCATAAAGGCCGTCTTCATAGGCGCTGGCCTCAGATGACTTGTAGGCCTGAAGCTGACCATCCTGCTTAAGACCTTCAAGGGTCACCATATCGGCAATCAAAAGAACATCCGGGCGCGGATCACCTGCGGCAATTTCCGCACGCAGTTTGGCCATCAGTTTGGTGGTGCCATCACGGACCCACTCAACTTCAACATCCGGGTTGGCAGCCATAAAGGCATCGACAGTGGTCTGGGCATCCTTGGTCGGCTGGCTGGTATAAAGAACCAGCTTTTCAGCAGCCTGACCCACAACCGGCAGCATCATCGCGGCTGAGGCAACCGCAGCAAGAAGAACGTTACGCATGATCGGCATCCCTTAGAAGATCGGAAAGAAGGTTTCGTTCGAAAATGTTTCGATCCGGAAGCTATCGGGATTTCGATTTCAGTTGTGTGACAACACCAAGAATTAAATGTTTCAATAGGAAAACCGGGCTATGCAGCGGCGTTTGTCGCTGTTTATAAGTATGCTATAAGCGAAATAACAACTTTCGAACGAAAGCACAGCTGTGTCCAACAACCCCGATCCCGTGCCCCTTGATCGCCGACGTGACCGCATCGTCGCCCTTGTCAAATCGACCGGCTTTATGGCGGTCGAGGAACTGGCACGCCGGTTCAACGTCTCGGTCCAGACGATCCGCACCGATTTGCGCGATTTGCATGAACAGGGCCGCGTGTTTCGCCGTCACGGCCTTGCCGGTCCGGCCCCGGATCCGGATAACTCGGCCTATGAAAAACGCGAAGTCTGGAACCGGACGGGCAAAATGGCGATTGCCGCCAAGGTCGCCGACCTGATCCCGGAGGGCTGCACAATCGCGATTGGCACCGGCACGACGGCCGAGCTCGCTGCCCAGCATCTGGCATCGCATCGCAACTTAACAGTGTTAACCAACAATCTGCATGTGGTGATGACCCTGCAAAATGCGCCGAATGTCACGCTAAGGCTTGCAGGCGGCACGGTGCGCACCCGTGACCTGGACATCATCGGCGCGGACAGCGCGGACTTCTTTGGCAGCATGCGCGCTGACTTCGGGATTGTCAGTGTTGGCGGGATGTCTGATGATGGCGATCTTCTCGACTTCAACATGGATGAAGTCCGCGCAAGGCGTGCGCTCGTATCGTGCTGCGACCACGCGATCCTGATGATCGACGAGAAAAAGGTTGGTCGCAAGGCGCTCTGTCGCGACGGCCACGCCAGTGATTTCCAAACTGTGCTGCTCAACACCGCCCCAAGCGACGCCCTGCAACGCGCACTCGTCAAGGCGCGCAGTCAGATTGTTGTCGTGTCGTGATCAGCAAACGAGTGTCGCGTCTTCGTTGACAGACAGATCAGCCTCGACATGCAGGGTATGGTTGGGCGCAACGGCAATCCAGCTGTCGCTTTCGGCATCAAGGGGCTCTGAGACGACGATGACGTGATCATCGCGTTTGCGCCAATACAGTGATGGCGGCTTGTCATCGCTGGCATGGCGGATGGCACAGACGCTTTTGCCGTTTGACAGGCAGGCGGTGAAGCGGAACGGTGCCCTTGCATCGCGCAGCTTCATTTCGTTTTCGACCACTTCAATCGTGCGACGAATGGCGCGATGCGGGTCATCACGCAGTCCAAGGGTCAGCATCAGGCAAAAGATCAGCTCGCTATCGGTTGATCCCTGCCGACCTTCATAAAACTCATCCTCGATCATCATTTCAAGCGACCGGCGGACCAGCGGGTAGTCACCAATCTGGCCGTTATGCATGAACAGGTTCTGGCCATGGGAAAACGGGTGGCAGTTGGTACGACTGGTGTGCGTCCCGGTGGAGGCCCGCACATGGGCAAAGAAAAGACCGGATTTGATGTGATGGGCCAGCGATCGCAGGTTCGGATCATTCCAGGCCGGCAGGATTTCACGATAGAGCCCCGGTGTCGGGCGTTCGTCGTACCAGCCGATGCCAAAGCCGTCGCCGTTGGTTGGCGTTTTGGCCTGTTCGGCATGCAGGCTTTGTTCGACCAGTGAATGGCGCGGCTCAAAGACCAGCTTTTCCAGATAAACCGGATCCCCGATATAGCTTAGCCAACGACACATGATTTGCCCCCGCACATTGATTTTGGTCGATTTCGATCGCGCACATCTAAGCCGGATTATTACAGCATGGTCAATGTGATATTGTGTGTCTCTGCCCTGATTTCGGGGCATGGCTGAAAGTCGGGCATTTGTTGGCAAAAAGAATAACAAACCTCTTGCCAAGGGCGGTGTTTGTCCGTATTTTCCGCGCCACAAAATGAATCGTGCTGGCGTAGCTCAGCTGGTAGAGCAACGCATTCGTAATGCGTAGGTCGTAGGTTCAAATCCTATCGCCAGCACCATTTTGATTTACAAAACCCCGTCGGGACATTCCCGACGGGGTTTTGTGTTTATTCTGCACTGCCAGAAAATTTGCAACCGCCAATTGCTGGCAAAACTTTTCACATCCCATGGCTAGAAGCGTCTGTTTGCAAGGAACCGTTATAACTTCTTGCAGATCAAGGGCGGCATGATAGCGGCCCTTTTGAGTGCTGCAAGGCACCATTGGGGAGTGCAGGCATGACCGACAGTGACGCGCCCAAACCAGCCAAGGCTTCTGGCAAAACAAGCAGCAAGCCCGAGAACGGGAAAAACGCATCCGAAGCCGGAGCGGCAGAGGCCGAGAACAATCTGCAGGAACCAAGCGAAAATCCCACAGCAGGCAGTCCCGAGCAAGCTGCCATGGATATGATGGCATCCCTTTGTCGTAACTTGGGGATGACTGGATTTGCCGCAGATTCTTCTGGCACGCAAGATCAGCAGCCGCAACCGATGGAAACCGCATTTCAGATCATTCAGCGCTATTTGCTTGATGGTGATGTGAATGCCGCTGTACCGACACCTGATCTGGCTTCGGGCAGCTATTCCGAGGGATTTGGCGGATTGGGAGAGAGTTACATGCCAGGCGAACACACCGAACATCAAGGTACAGCCACCACCAGCGCGGCGCATGTGAGCGATGCCACATGGGGTGTCCGCACCACCCATGCTGACGGCAGCACGACCAATATGAGCGGCCCGATCATCCGGGATGACATGTTCCGAACCGCAATGCCATCGCTTGAGGGCAAGGCGGAAGGTGGATCTGACACGCCGGACTGGTCGATCAGCATGGAACAGGGTCATCCCCAATCGCCGACAAAGACCACGGCCCAAACAGCTGTTGTCGCCAGAATGCAGGCATCCGATGCGCCGATATCCTTGCGAAAATGGTCGCTACATGTCGGGATATCGCCAGATGGCCAGTCAGAACTTTCGGTCACGGTGCCAAACGCGGTCCCGTCACTGTTGCGCGCGCTATTGTTTGATACGGCTGATGCGGATGGTGCCGCATCGCAGCTTTCAGAAGTTCCGGTTTATGGCGGGCCGCCACATGCGCTTCATCTGGAACAAACTGTTGGCACCACAGGCAGCGAAACAACACCTGATCTGGCCCTGATCCGATTGATTTTTGCCGATCACGCACCGGTGCCGATCCATCTGGAATATACCGGCACCCTGCCCAGTCCGATTGTGGCCGGCAGTGTCGCGGTCGGACCAAACAGCAATGTTCCGTTCTGGGTACAGATCACCCCACCCAGCGAGGGCAAAAAGGGCGCTGGTCTGGTTGTTCTGGTCCGCTATGAACCAGAAACCAGTTTTGACGTCACCGCCCAGTTGATGACCGAGGCCCGCAAAAGCACCCCGACAGCGATCCTGAGCTGTAGCGCACAAAACGACCATTCGGCTTGCCGCGCGGCAAGCATGATTTCAGACAGCCGGGGACGGCTTGAAACCAGCCTTACCGGCCTTCCGGATGATCCCGATGCAGCGCAGCTTAAAAAGTACGGCTTTATTCCGCCGGCCTTCATGCTGGAAACGGACAAGGCCCCCTCAGCAACGGCCAAAGCAACTGCGCAAAACAATACGTCCGGCGATACAAACGGCGATGCAAACAACAAGCCCGATCCCAAGCAAACCGAAACCAAACCAATCAGCCGCACGACCAAGGGCAAGACCGGAAATGCGGGCAGCTCTGGCGGCGGTAGCAAGGGAGGAAGCTCATGACCGGTCCGGCCCAAAATGATATTACGACGGCAAGCGGTCGCAAGGATGCCGTCAGAAAGGCGTTTAATCAGGAATATCTTGCAACCCAGCAGGCCATGTCAAAAGCGGCCGAACGGGCACGTGCGCAGGTGCTTGATCAAAAACAGACCATTGCAAGCCATGCCCATAACGTAAGCTCCGGCGCCCAGGCACCACAGCCACCAATTGGTGCTCAGACCACAGGACAGCCGACCGCATCCCCCTCACAAGGTTCACAACCGGGCCTGCATGCCGGGGCGCCACAGATGGTGTCTGACCCAAACGCGCAAAATGGTCAGCAGGTGATGTTCGAGATCGCCAATGAAATCCGCAACATCATCGCGCTCGAGATCGATTTGCGGATGCAGGCACTGTCTGAAAAAGTAGAAACAGCCCTTGCCGAGGCATTTCCGGCACGCCAACCAGACCAGGAAGACAAGCCCGAAACGTCCGGCGCTTCGCCACAGGAACCACCAAAAGGCAAGAAAACCTAGGCGCAGGGCCATCGACCGAACATGGTCGAAACACCAACAATAATAACAAGCGCATCAATGCGCGATGTCGCGTCCCGACAAGTCCTACGCCCCGCATTGCGACGGCTGTGCCGTTGCGTATATCGATACAACTTTAGGATGTAAAAAAACTTTTCTTCACATTTTAGTTGCGGCTACGTCATAATGATTACCGCAAAACCCAATCATCCTATGGTTGTATTCAACCAACCGGAGGGGTCCATAGTGCAGAATGAAAAGAACAGTCCGCAGGATGAGGCAACCCTGACAGAAGCCGAGATCAGCTTTGCCAAAACGCTTGAGCAAAGCCTTACGCTGGCGTTGGGCGATGATGACAAGGTGACGTCGATCTGGTCACGTTTGAAACCGGAACAGCGCGCGCGGATCGCCGAAGACTATCTGGCAAAACTTGCCAAATCGGAAAATCCGGACAAGCTGTCGACCGATACGAACTGGTCAGGGGTAAGCATTGATACCGCGCTTGATGCACATGCCATCAGCCAACCGACAGAACCGGTGATAGACGCAGAGCAAACCTCTTCCCCGGTGACCAATCAACCTGACAATTCTGCGCGCCCGCCACATACCGGGCAACAACAATACAGCCCGCCACCCGGTTACCCGGCTGACTTCAATCCGCTGGCCGGTTTTCCCGGACTTGAACCATCGCGCACCGGACCAAGCCCGGAAGACATCATTGCCGGTGCGTTGGGCACGCCGGGTGCAAACCCGACAGATCCGCTCGATATCCTCCGTGGTCTTGTTCCGGGGGCAGACAGCCCGGCCCTGCGCCAACCGGTCAAGCAAGCACCGGTCACGCCAACGGCCCCTTCAGCGCCACAGGAAAATCCCGATACCGCCGAACAACCAATACCGCAAGGCCACCCGCAGCAAGAAGCCGATTTGGGCCCTGCCGCGCCGAATTTCTGGCCGCTTTGGATTGATCAGCAGGACACGCTTTTAAAACAATGTCTGAAACTGATGTCCGGCAATATGGACGATGCGCAGGATGCGCTGTCCGAGGCGATGGTCAAGGCATCGACCAAGTTCGAAGATTCCATGGATGAGATCCGCAATCATCGCGCCTGGCTTTCACGCATTGTCCATAATGCCTGCATTGATTTGCATCGCCAGAACCGACGCAAGGCGGAATACCGCGAAGAAACCCATGGCGCGGCCGATACGCCGGCCTCCCCCATGACTGCCCCGATCACACCAAGCCCCGAAGAATCCTATCTGGCGGGTGAAAAACTTGATCAGCTTGAAACGGCTCTTCTGGCGATGCAGGAAAAACTGCGCAAACCGCTTCTGATGCGCTGTGTCCAGGACCGTACTTATGACGAGATCGCAAGTGCCCTTGGACTAAGCAACTGTGCCGTGCGCAAGCGCGTTCAGCTCGCACGTGAACATCTCAGGGCATCGGGCATTCAATAAGCGATACCTTGGGCAAAAAAATAATCACCAGGCCAAAAAAGACGCGTCACAACGATAAACACCCAGCGTCGATAGACTGAAAACGGGACGGCGAAACCCCGACAGAAACACGATAGAAACACAACAGCAAGCAGCATACCGCAAAGCGTAACGAAGGAGAGTTTACAATGGCGATTCCGACCCCGGTAAATGGTCAGATCACTGATGCTGTCACCCAGGCTAACGTGAAAGTTCTGGGCGACGCCCCGGCAATGGCAATGGGCTCGATCTTCCAGTCCCTCGCACATTCCACCGGCATTCTTTATGAAAACGCCGTCAGCGCCCAGCAGCAGATCGGCATCACCTCGCAGGCCGCAACCAACCAGGGTGTCATCCAGATCTACTCGGTCGACACGATGGCAGACTCTGTTGCGACCTCGAAAATTGCCAAAAGCGACGTACCCGACAACATGCTGTCGCTTCTTACTGCCCTGCAGGCAACCAAGGGCTGATTTCCGCAAAACTTCTGGCCCGGATGGCCGGTTTCAAATCGGGCGGTCGCAGATGGATGCGATCGCCCGATTTCTGTTTGACCGTGCTTTTTTTCCAGCCCCCATGTTTTGACCATCACGGCATCACAGGGGCTTAAGCTCCCCGTCAAACCTTTGGACGCACGATATGCGGAAAGGGAGCGGTCTGGCCGAGGCCTTCGTTTTCCTTCCGGTACATTCAAAAGCAATCAGGAGATACACAGTGGCTGATAACACTCCGCTCAATGGTCAGATCACCGATTCTGTCACGCAGGCTAATGTGAAAGTTCTTGGCGATGCTCCGGCAATGGCAATGGGGGCAATCTTCCAGTCCCTCGCACATTCCACCGGCATTCTTTATGAGAACGCCATCAGCGCCCAGCAGCAAGTCGGTGTCACCTCGCAGGCTGCAACCAACCAAGGGGTCATCCAGATCTATTCTATCGACACGATGGCAGGTGCGGTTGGGACCGCCAAAATCGCCAAAAGCGATACCCCAGACAATATGCTGTCGCTTCTCACAACGCTTCGCGCGACGGCAGGCTAACTTTCAGTCGGTCGAAAGCATAAATCTTTCGGCCTGTCTGGCCATTTTCCGATCAGGCGGTTGTATTGATCTGCGACCGCCTGTTTCGGGTTTGGCCATCCTGTTTCGAAGGCCCAAGTTTTTACCAGGCCTGCGTCACAACACCCAAAGCCCTCCGTCATTTGTCTGACCGCAAGACATGCGGAAAGGGCCGGTTGCAAGCCTTGCATTTGGGATCGGCACTTCTTTAGGCAATCAGGAGATACACAATGGCTGATAACACTCCGGTCAATGGTATGATTACCGACGCTGTCACCCAGGCCAATGTCAAGGTCATGGGTGATGCGCCGGCAATGGCCATGGGCTCGCTTTACCAGTCGCTGGCGCACTCGCATGGCATTCTCTACGAGAACGCTGTCAGCAGTCAGCATCAGGTGGGCATTTCCTCGCAGGCGGCCACCAATCAGGGCGTCATTCAGGTCTACTCCGTCAACACCATGGCGGGGGCTGTTGCGACCTCGAAGCTGGCCGCAAGCGACGTTCCCGACAATATGCTTTCGCTGTTGTCGGCTCTCAAGGCAACGACCGGTACGGCCGTGTCTTAACATCAAGAATGGTTTCGCCGCCAACACCGCCCGGCATGCATGCGCTTGCCGGGCTTTTTTCTTTCACAAACATCAAGGCCGCACGTCATCACGATACGCACCACTTCCGCCAGCCAAGGAGACGGACATGCCATCGGCACCACCCGCGCAAGACGGCAAAAAACCCCCGCACAACCATGTTGAACAAAGTGACGACATGCGCCATTGCGAGGTTTCCGATCAAATCACCGACAGCGTCGCCCAGACCAATGTCGCCACCATGGGGGCAGGTCCGGGTTATGCCGCCCTGCAATCCATGCTGGGACAGGCGCAGTCGCAGAACATCCTGATGGCGAACATGGTCTCTGCCCAGAAGCAGAACGCCATGATTGGCATGACGACCATGACCCAAAGCGTTCTGCAAATGATGAATCGTCGCAACCAATAAGGATTATCCCGATGAGCAACCCAAATGAAGTCGACGAACAGATCACCGACAGCGTAACCCAGACCAACACATCGGTTATTGCCAATGGTCCGGCGATGGGGGCAATGCAGTCCTATCTGTCGCAGGCCCAGGCGCAAGGGATCCTGTTTGCCAATATGGTCAATGAGCAACAGCAACAGGCGGTTGCAAGCCTTGCAACCACCATGGAATGCGCCAAGGCGACCCTTTCGGTTCAGGACAGCAAACCCAATTTTTTTACCAGCGCCGCCCCGGTGAGTCGTCCGCAGAAACCGGCGGACGTCAACAACAACCCAACCTGAAGCTCGGCGCGGGTTCATCGGATGATGGTGAAGACACCGGTCAGCAAGAGACGGAAGCCCACTGGTATGAATCCGCATGGGGCGAGATGGATGAACGGTTTCGCAGCACCACCCAGCCGGGTGATGGCAGCAACTCCGCAGGAACCGGCGAAAGCAGCGAGGTCATAGCATGAGTGATATCGTCAATCCGCAAGTCACCGATGCCGTAACCCAGACCAACGTCAAGGTCCTGGGCGAAAGCCCGGCCCAGGCGGTTTCCATCGCCATGCAGTCGCATTCACATGCCACCGGCCTTGCCATGGAAAACGCCACCCTGACACAGGGCAACATGCAGCAGGTCGCCAACACCTCGACGTCAAAGCTTGTTGCGATGATTACCGCTCAGGCGGGCTGATGGTTTGGCAAATTTGATCACAATCGCGTCCGTGCGACGTCTAGAGGTGTGCGGTCAGATCGATCGCTTTTTCGGAGGATAACATGGCAATTCCAACCCCGGTGAATGGTCAGATTACTGACTCTATTACCCAGAGTGCGGTCAGTGTTCTTGGCTCTGCGCCTGCCAATGCGATGGGCGCGATTTATCAAAGTGCAGCGCACTCGACATCGATCCTGTTCCAGAACGCGGTTCAGGCACAGCAACAGGCGTCGATGTGTTCGCAGGCAGCCACCAACCAGGGCGTGATGCAGCTGTATTCCGTCAACACCATGGCGGGCGCACAGGCCACCGCCAAACTGGGACGGTCCGACACCAGCGATACACTTTTGACACTTCTTGTAATTTTGGCAGCAACCCGCCGCTAGGCACCTGACCGGTTCGGTCATTTGGACCGACAATGGTCACAAACGTGAGGGCGTGAAATGGCAGACAACACCCCTGTAAATTCACAAATTACCGACGCGGTGACCCAGAACAACGTCAAGGTTCTGGGCGAGGCGCCGGCACAGGCCATGGGGCTTGTGTATCAGACGATGGCTCATTCCATCAGTCTGTCGATGCAAAACGCCATGCAGACCCAGGGCGGTCTGCAACAAATCGGCAATGCCGTTACGTCCAGTGCCTGCAAAATGATTCTGGATAGTTCCGGCGGCGGCATGGGTGGTGGCGGCAAGGAAAGCGGCTAGCAGCTAGCCACTTTCGACCAAACCCCGCACGCATGATGCAAACCAGTCTTTCGACCAGTCGTAAATGAGGTTTCAGATGGCAGACGAAGACAACAAACCAAACGAAGATCCGAAACCTGAAAACAACGATCCGGACGCAGCACAGGGTGGCGCCAATGCCGCTGGTGCCGGCGGTGATGATGGAGACGGAGCCAAAAAGGACGCGGCGGAAAACCAAGACAATGCTGATGGCGACAAGGCCGCAAGCCCCGCCGACCCTATGGCGCCTGACAATCCCGCAGGCACGCCACCGCTTAGCACGGCATTGAACCCGCAAATCGTTCAGGCGGTCGGCACGACCAATCATGCGGTTCTGAATGGCGCCGTTCCCGGTGCCAACGGGGTCGCCTATCAAAAGGTCGCCCAGGCAGCGGCCTATGCGGTGCAGGATTCAACAGACTATCTGCGCAACATCATGTCCATGGCCTCTGCCACCACCGGTGTCGCCATGCAACAGATGTTGGCCAAAAAAGAAGTCGATCCGTATTCCAAGATCATCAAGGCCGCGACAGACGCCGTTACTGACGCGCAAAAGACATTTTCCAGCGTCGGGGAGTCTGCAAGCAGCGTCGTGAAGGATTTTGATAATCTGGCCTGAATGAATTAGCCCGCGCGCATCAGTTCGATACGATGGCAGGCCTCGGAGAAGTCCGGGGCGAACAGTTTGACGCTAAGACCGGTCCCCTGAAGCTCAAACGCACCCATTTCCTCTGTCGGGCAGGAAATGAACCGGGCCACGGTCGAGCTGACAAGAACGCGTTTGCCAAGCTGTTTGGTAAGTTGTTCGATCCGGGCCGCTTCGTTTGCCGCCTGCCCCACCACGGTAAAATCGACGCGTTTGGAAACGCCGACATTGCCGTAAATCACATCCCCGACATGCATGCCAAGACCGTAATCAAAGGGCAGCTTGCCCTCTGTCTCACGCTTGGCATTCAGCGCATCGATATTTAGCTGTGCCTCCGCCGCGGCATAAAGCGCGGCATGACAGGCGGTCTCAAGATTGGTGTCGTCTTCATCAATCGGGAAAATCGCAAGCGTCGCATCTCCGATATAGCGCAGAACCTGTCCGCCATGCTTAAGCACGGCACCGGCTGTTGCGCCGAAGAAATCATTCATTTCCCCCAGGAACTTATCATCGCCGACATGGGTCGCAACCGAGGTCGAATTGCGCATGTCCGAGAACCAGATCACCGCGCGGGTCTTGGTGCTGTCGCCCAGTTTGATCTGGCCATTGCGCACGCGCTGCCCGGCATCGGTACCAAGATAGGTCTCAAGGATGGTGCGGGTTTCTTCATGGTTGATGCGCATTTTGCACGACACGGCAAAGCGGCGCTGAATACCTGAAAGGATCGCCAGATCCTCGTCCGAAAAGCCGCTGGGGCGGCGCGTCAGATAGGTCATGAAAATGCGGTTGCTGTTCAGCGTGCTGTCGGCATCTGTCACGAACGGGGTCATCAGCGCGTAATAGTCTGTGCCCTTTTGTCGGCGGAAGGATTCAAGAATTGGGAAATCAACCACCGCACTGGGGCCAATCAAGTGACGGCGCAGAAAGCTGACATCGGTATCGAGCATCCATTTCATCGGGCTTTGCGCCCAGTCACGGTCCTTGTTGTCATCGCCCATATGGGTGGTGCGCACAACCTGCCCGTTTTCCTTGGTCCAGATATAGGACACACCTTCATATAGCGGATGCAGCGTCTTGAACGCGACCATGACGCGATCAACCGGAATACCGGATGCAACCAGACGGCTTGCCATGCCAGACAAAAGCTCGCTGATGTCGGTATCATCCAGCGCGCATTCCATCAGCCAGTCATTCACAGAGCGCACAAAACCGCGCGCAGCCTGTGCGTTATTGGTCCCGGGAAGTGCGGTTACCACCCCCGAAGAAGACTGGTTATTGGTCATGAGTAGGCTCCGTCCGTTCGTATGCTTGATTGTTGCATTGCCATGCGATCAAATCCAGACCTCAAATAGAACAGCAACACAATTTCGCAATTCTTGATTTGGAAACAGTGAAATTCCACGCAACAAATGACCACTGGTCATATAAATTGCAAGTGCTAACTGTCAAAAAACTGTCGCACTGTGGCAGGAGAGAAATCACACCCATAAAAATCGACGGAACGCACCATTATTGCGGCTGCGCCGGTGGCAGGTAAATGCGCGCCAGAAGCCCGCCTTTCTGCGATTCTTCGAGATAGATTTCACCACCGTGCGCCCGGATCGCGGTGCGCGCAATAGCCAAACCAAGGCCAATACCGCCGGTGTCACGATTACGTGACTGTTCAATCCTGAAGAACGGCTCAAACACCTGTTCGCGCTGTCCAACAGCAATCCCCGGACCATCATCGGCAATTTCGATCCACAAGCCACCGTCATCGGCATCACGCACGGCAACCTCGACCGTATCACCAAAGTTAAGGGCGTTTGCCACCAGATTGCCAAAGGCGCGCTTGATCGACAGCGGCCGGCACGGATAAACGCGGGTGTCGACCTCGCCAATATATGTGATCGGACGTCCGGTTTCGGCCAGATCCTCGACCGCGGATTCAACAAGCGCGGTCAGATCGATCTTGCGGGTTTCCTCGTTGGCGGTCTCTTCACGGGCAAAGGTCATGGCCGCTTCGACCATCTGTTCCATCTCATCAAGTGTTTCGATGATGCGTGCACGATTTTCAGGATCTTCGACAAATTCCGCCCGCAGACGCAGCGACGTGATCGGGGTGCGCAGATCATGCGAAATGGCGGCCAGCATCCGGGTGCGATCCTCGACAAAGCGCTTGAGGCGTGCGGTCATCCGGTTAAAGGCCTTTGTCGCCCGCCTGATTTCAATCGGGCCGGTTTCAGGGACCGGTTCCGGGTAATCGCCCCGCCCGACACGGTCAGCGGCACGCGTCAGCACATCCCAGGACCGCGAAATCCGGCGTGCCAGGAAAAACGCAATCACAGCAATGACAAGCCCGGATGCCAGAACGCGCAAAAGATTATCGAACACAAACCACGGCGGTGCCACGGCCCCGCCAATCATCGCCTCAAGCCAGACATCGGGTTCTGAACCGGTTGGCGTGCCATCCGGGCCAACGGTCCTGATAGGGACGAAAAGGCGCATCACCGGTGACGTGTCACAATCAAACCGGTCAAGATATCGCAACGACCAAGGTGCCCTTCGATCATCATCGTCATCATCATGGTGGTCATCATCACGGGCGTGATGATCATCGTCCTTCCGGGCGTCCTTGTAATCATCATCATCTTCATCGTCGTGGCTGGAATGCTCCTTGCGGTCACGTTCCAGAAAGGCAACTTTTTCGTGCCGAAGTGCTTTGCGTTCGGTCCAGCACTCATCGCCGGACAGGATTTCAACCCGTGCCGGAATACCGGTTTCAAGGTCCAACGCCTCGTTCAAACGGTGGGTCAGACTATCGGATACAGACCCATCCCCGGGTTGGAGATCGGTTTCGGGCACAAGGCGCAGACGGTTTTGTGGCGATTGCGCCACGCGCAAGACATCGCCCCAGGTATCGCGCGGAGTTGTCGTCAGGATGCGCGAAATCGCGGCCACGCGTGCCAGGGCATAGCCACGCCGTTCAGACGCCACCGCATCACGGCGTTCCTCGGCCAGCATCACACCAAGCACAATATGGGTGAAGATGATCGCGCCCAGCAGCAAACATACAAGCTGCGCAGTCAGGCTTTGCGGCCAAAGGCGTTTGATCAGGCGGCGCTTGGTCATTTCTCGGCCACCTCGCAGGTGAACATGTATCCTCCGCCCCAGACGGTTTTGATCAGGGCGGGGTTCCGGGCATCAAGTTCGATCTTTTTGCGCAATCGGCTGACCTGATTATCAATGCTGCGATCAAACGGGATGGCTTCGCGCCCCTTGGTCAAATCAAGCAGCTGATCACGGTTAAGCACCATATTGGGATGTTCGACAAAGGCACAAAGAAGGCCATATTCACCAGCACTGAGCGGGACGACAACATCATTGGCATCGCGCAATTCGTGGCGCGTACGATCAAGCACCCACCGGTCAAAATGCACCTGTCCGCCCGGAAGCGGCCCCTTGCGGCCGACCGGAAGACTTTGCGCACGGCGCATCACCGCCTTGATCCGTGCCAACAGTTCGCGCGGATTAAACGGTTTGGCCAGATAATCGTCTGCGCCCATTTCAAGACCGATGATGCGATCGGTTTCCTCGCCAAGGGCGGTCAGCATGACAACCGGCACATCATAATTTTCACGTAACCAGCGACACAAACTAAGCCCGTCTTCACCGGGCATCATCAGATCAAGCACGATCAGATCCGGCGCAATGTTATCGGCCATCAGTTTGCGCAATTCGCGCCCGTCGGACGCCAGTGTCACGCGATATTCATGCTGACGCAGATACCGGCCCAAAAGGTCACGGATATCACGATGGTCATCGACAACAAGGATGTGGGGCTGGTCGCTCATATGCGGTCCTGAAATCAAAACTCTTTGCTAAGCCTAACCTAACGCGTTGGTCATCATCGCAGAAACGGCAATTTGTATCAGATTGTCGCAAACGGGCCGTTTGGCAAATCTTGCGACCATTTTCGCCGGTCTCCGGGATCATTTCGCGACAATCATAGGCGATAACGGTCTTCAACACATTGATCCCCAACAAACCTGATGAGGCTGACCATGAAACGCAAAAACACCCTTAAAATTGCCGCTGCCCTGATCGCGACCACCATGATCGCAACGCCATTTGCGGTTTCTTATGCATCGCCTGGCGAACGTGAACACAAAGGCGAATGGTCGATGTTTGGCGGCGACCATGATGACGACAAATACGAATATAAGCGCGGTGAACGTGAACACGGTGAATACCGCGAACATGGCAAGTACGGCAAAGACCGTGCACGGGCTGTCCCGCTGACCACGGATGAAGCTCGCACACTGGTTGACGCAATGCTTCTGAAAATGGGCACATCTGAACTTGCGACCGGTGATGCCATGGCCGCCGAAGAGGACGGCAAAATTGATGTTCTTCTGGTAAATGCCGGTGGTGATGTCGTCCTGGTTCTGAAATTTGACGAAAAGACCGGCCGTATGGACCGCGGCACCCGCCACGACCTGCGCAAGCTGGTTGGCAAACCAAACAAGGGCCACAACGCCCGCTTTGATCGCAAATTCACTGCCGATCAGATGACGGTGCTGGCCAATGCGATGGTGATCCGGTTTGGCAAGGGTGAACTCAAACTGGGTGATCTCACCGAAACCGAACGTGGCACCTATAGTGCTACCGTCACCAATCAGGCGGGCGACATTGTCCGCGAAATGGAACTCAGCAGCGTAACCGGCCGCCCGATCAGCTAAATCTGAGCAGATGATCGTCGCGCACTGATCACGTCCCCACCCCGGTCCGGGGACTTTCCCCCAACCGATACCCCGGACCCGCAGCGCGCCCCCAAGGCTCCCCTTGGGGGCGTTTTGCTGTTTAACGTCATCACCTTGCCCGGCAATAGGATTTGACGACACGGTGCATTCCAACCATTGTTACGCGCTTCTAAATATTGCCCCATGAAAGAAGCCCCTATGACAAGCACCCCCGCAAAACCCGCCTCCAGAACGGCCACCCTTGATGATATTGCTGCCCTGACAACCCTTTGGCAGGAAACCGGGCTTTATCGCCCGTACAATCCACCGGAATGGGATGTCCGTTTCGCCCTTGATAGCAAGGAAGCGACCCTTTTCGTCTGGGAAGATAACAGTGATAACATTATCGGTTCGATCATGGCCGGGCACGACGGACATCGCGGCTGGATCTACTATATGGCCGTCACCCCAAACCTTCAGAAATCAGGACTTGGCCGCAAATTGATGGAGACTGGCGAGAACTGGCTGCGCGATCAGGGAGTCTGGCGCATGCAATTGATGGTGCGCGCCGATAACCACGCGATGCAGGATTTCTATCGCCATCTTGGCTATCGCGCCTGTGATGTCACCGTTTTGCAAAAAGACATCAACACGCCACCTGCCGAGCGCTGATCGATCACGATTTACATGGCATCGGCAATGGTCGATGCCGCGTTCTGTTCATCCGGGGCCGGCTCTTGATCATTTTTAATCGCGATAGAGGCATGGGCGATCCGGCGCGCGCGTTCATAAAGGCGGTTGATGCGCTCAACCATCGCGACCTCGATCCGGTAACGGCGAATATCAAGATCGCGCGGGCCGATTTCATCACTGACCTTGCGAAGCGTTGTATCAAGCTTGGTCTTAAACGCTGCCTTGCGATCCAGCACACGGTTGGCAGCCTCGATGTCTTCGGCCGAAAAAGCGGTCATCGCCTGTTTCAGACAATCTTCGGCAATCTCGTAAAGTTCTGCCATTTTCTGGCGGTTTTCGTCTGATGGCATATGACGAATATCAAGCCATTCGCCGACCAGCTTGACCATTTCCTCGCTGATCAGATCGCTCACCGCTTCAAGATGATTGCTGACGGCCAGTTCGTTCTGCAGGCGGTTGATGTCGCCGGGCAGCAATTCAGCCCGGTGCAGTTTCGCAGCAAACAGCGCAATCGCATCCTGCAGGCTATCAACCCCGTCATCAAGCTCAGCCAGTTTTTCCAGTTTCGCACGCGTCGGGTTGCGCAGGTTTTCACGCCCACGGCGCACAACATCAATCACCACATCGCCCATATGCACAACCTCGTTGCGCAGCAGGCTCAGTGCAGCAGCCGGTGCGACGCTGAGTTCATGGATGACGTATTTCGGTTCGGGACTGAGACGTGGTTCGGTATCGATTTCGGCCGGAACCAGTTTTTCAATCAGGCGCGCAATCCACGGCACAAACCCGATCATCAGGACGACGTTAACGACATTGAAAATGGTATGCGCATTGGCAATTTCGCGCGCGATATCTGTTGTCTCGGGCGTGCGACCGGTCGTGATGAATTCCACAAGCTTCACCAACTGATCAATAAACGGCAACCAGATCAAAACACCAACCACGTTAAACAGCACATGCCCAAGAGCTGTGCGAAACGCCTCGCGGTTCTTGCCAATCGTCACCAAAAGCGCGGTGACGCAGGTGCCGATATTGGCCCCGAAAACAAGCGCGATACCGCCATCAAGCGGCACCAACCCCTGCCCGGCCAGAACAATTACAATCCCCATGGTCGCGGCACTCGATTGCACCAGCGCGGTAAAGGCGGCTGCCACCAGCATGGCCAGAAATGGATTGCCCATCTGGCTCATCAGATCGATGAAGGGTGCGTAGCTTCGAAGCGGTTCCATGGCAGTGCTCATCATGCCCATGCCAAAGAACAACATCCCCAAGCCCAACACCGCCTTGCCAATCAGGGCAAAGCGTTTGCGATCCGCCAGCATGGTCATGGCAAAGCCGATGGCGATGAAAAGCGGTGCGATGGCATCAACGCGAAAGGCAATGATTTGCGCTGTCAGGGTGCTGCCAACATTGGCCCCCATGATGACAGCAATCGATTGCGCAAACGGCATCAACCCGGCCGACACAAAGCCGACCACCAGCACAGTGGTAACACTTGATGATTGAACCAGCCCGGTAATGACCGCGCCCGATACCGCTGCCCAAATGCGATGGCGCGTCATGCCCGAAAGAACGCGTCGCAGCCGTGCCCCGGCAAGGGTTTTAAGCGCACCGGCAAGATGATCCATCCCGTATAAAAAAAGGGCAAGCCCGCCCACCAGACCGACAAGCATCGACCAGGTTTCAAGCGGAACAACGTCGTCTGCCGCCCTTGCAACCGGGATGGTCAGAAGAAGCAGGATCGCACTTGCCAGAATGGATTTCAGAAATGGCGGCATGGGCACCGGTCGAGGTAATCGGTTGAAAACAAACCGACCATAGCGCAGTTTAGGGTCTGAACCCAATCAAACTGTCAGCCAGCAGCCGTATCCCCACCCCGGCTTTGGTTTTGACATCCGAAAGGAAGGTTTGGCATGCGCAATATCGGCCCGACATCATCGCGTGAGCTCCGTGAAATCGGGATTGAAAGCCGCGATCAACTTGTCGAAACGGGGATTGCGGAAGTCACACGCCGACTGCTGTTTCGCTTTGGCAGCGAAAAGAACATCAGCCTGAACTATCTCTATGCACTTGAAGGCGCCATCCAAGACCGCGATTGGCGCGACATAACGCCCGCGCGAAAGCCGGAACTCAAAGCCCTGCTTGACGCGCTGCGTTCTGAATTGGCTGATAAGCGGGATTGAAGCTGTTATTCAGCAGCAACCGAGTGAGGGGCGCGCTTTTCCTGTGCCAGACGTTCGCGCAAAACGGCAATCTGATCGCCCGACAACCGCAGGCCAAGCTTTGAACGGCGCCAGATCAGGTCATCGATATCGCGCACCCATTCCTGATCGATCAGATAGCGGACCTCTGCCTCATACAGATCATGACCATAGCATTTGCCAAGATCGCCCATCGCCTTTGCATCGCCAATGATCTGTTCGATCCGCGTGCCATAGGCGCGCAGCAGGCGTTTGAGCATCACGGCATCCAGCCACTCATAGCGTGCCGCATAATCTGCAAAGGCTGCCTCATAGGACGCGTTGGGGAAATCCCCGCCCGGCAGCACGGCATCTGCCGTCCAGGGTGCATCCTTGGTGCCCAGTTCGTTTGAGATGATCTGCAGCGCATGTTCGGCCAGCTTGCGATAGGTGGTGATTTTACCGCCGAACACATGAAGTGCCGGTGCCTTGTGATCTTTGGATTCAAGTTTCAGGGTGTAATCGCGCGAGACCTTGGATGCGTTTTGGCCTTCGCCACCTTCGCCATTACCGGCATAAAGCGGACGAACCCCCGAATAGGTCCAAACGACGTCATCGGATGTAACGGATTTCTTGAAATAGCCGCTGGCAAGCTTGCACAGGTAATCGATTTCGTCCTGATCAATTTTGACCTTGGCCGGATCGCCGTTGAAATCAACATCCGTGGTGCCGATCAGGGTAAAGTCATCCTGATAGGGAATGGCAAAAACAATCCGGCCATCCCCGTTCTGGAAGATGTAGCAAAAATCATGGTCGAACATCTTGGGCACGACAATGTGGCTACCCTTGACCAGACGGATATTGGCCTTGGTATCGGATTTGACGACACCGTTTTCAGGATTGATCAGGTCGGCACACCACGGCCCGGCCGCATTGATCAGCATGCGGCCTGAAACCGAACGGTTTTCGCCGGTTTCCTGATCGCGCAGGGTGACATTCCACACATCATCAGACTGACTTGCGCCAACGCATT
Organism: Thalassospira sp. HF15; assembly: GCF_011806525.1. GTDB lineage: Bacteria > Pseudomonadota > Alphaproteobacteria > Rhodospirillales > Thalassospiraceae > Thalassospira. The sequence goes on from NZ_JAAVKI010000007.1 coordinate 259,574, forward strand.
CGGTGCGGGTCAAGATCTCCGCGCCGTTGGCCTTGGCATCCATCGCGTTCAGAACAACAAGGCGCGCATCATCAACCCAGCAATCGGAATAGACAAACCCCTTGGTCATGTCTTCGTGAAGCGGTTCGCCCGCAACATGTTTGGCAAATGAAATACCCTCGGATGCCGGAAGCTTTTTGCGCCCACCCAGATGGTCATACAGAAACAGACCAAGACGGATCATCCAGGCCGGGCGCAAGTCCTTGCGATGTGGCAGCACAAAGCGCAGCGGCCAGATGATATGTGGCGCGTTATCCAGCAACACTTCACGTTCGGTCAGCGCTTCGCGGACCAGACGGAATTCGTAATGCTCAAGATAGCGCAACCCGCCATGGATCAGTTTCGTACTGGCCGATGAAGTGGCACTGGCCAGATCATCCTTTTCACACAGCAGGACCTTCAGTCCCCGGCCCGCCGCATCGCGTGCGATCCCGGCACCATTAATGCCGCCGCCAATAATGATCAGATCATAGTTCGAAGTGCCAGCCATGGGGCCCTCTCATCGCCAAATAAAAACGCGTTGAGGCTCAAAATAGTTCATTTTCGAAAATTTTCAAGTTTCGAATTGTGACATTTATTCGGCACAGCCATGCGTGAGCAACACGCATGCACTTCAAGTACGGATGATAAAAGCAGTAAAACTGCGAGGAAGAAAACGTTCATTCGTGAACGAAATTGAAAACCCCGCCTGAGGATCAGACGGGGTCCAAAGAGTGCGCAATACGCAAGATGCGTGAAAAGATCAGGCCAGCCAGCGTTTCTGCCAGTCAGACAGCATAGAGATCGTCCAAAGCTGATGGCCCCAATTGCGCTTGCCCGACATATGCTCGGCGCGGAGTTTCTCGATCTGGCGGCGATCAAGGCCGAAGTCGGTATAAAGCGCATCATTCGCCAAATGATCGCCCATCCATTCATTCAGCGGCCCGCGCAGCCATTGTGCCAGCGGCACACCAAAGCCGGTCTTGGGCCGGTCAATCAGGTCACGCGGGACATATTTATACAGGATCTGGCGCAGGGCATATTTGCCCACCGGCCCATTCATCTTAAGCCGTGCCGGCAATCGCCAGCCAAACTCGATCACCCGGTGATCAATGAACGGGACGCGGACCTCCAGCGAATTGGCCATTGATGCCCGATCGACCTTGGTCAGGACATCATCAACCATATACATCATCGTATCCATCGCCTGCATCGAGGACACATAATCCAGATGACGGTTGCGACAGAACATTTCACCCGGCACACGGAATTTCTTGGCCGTCCCGCGATTGCCGCGCAGCTTTGCCGGATCAAACAGGGAAATCAGCGCCTGATAGCGATCAATGTCATCGCGGATCGCCAGAAGCGGTGCCGCCTTGTGGATTTTATCGCCAATCGCACTGGTCGATCTCTTGCCCGGTATCAATCCGACAAGCGTATCCCAAAGTTCGGGAGACAGCATGGTCATCCCGCGCGATACAAGCCCGCTGCCAAATGGAATGCTGCCGGCGGCACGGCTGAGCTGCCTGGCCCACAAATAGCGGTTATACCCGCCAAATGTTTCATCACCGCCATCACCAGACAAGGCCACGGTGACATGTTTGCGCGTCAGGGCCGAAATCAGATAGGTCGGAATGGCAGAGCTGTCAAAGAACGGCTCGTCATAGGTTTCCGAGAGTTTCGGCACCAGATCAAGCGCATCCTTGGGCGTGACATAAAGCTCGGTATGATCGGTATTGAGGTGCTTGGCGACTTCGCCAGCAAAGGCGGCCTCGTTAAAGGCTTCATCCTCGAACCCGACAGAAAATGTTTTGACCGGTCGATCTGAAACCGACTGCATCAGGGCAACGACGGTCGAGGAATCAATCCCGCCCGACAGGAACGCCCCCAACGGCACATCGGCCACCATGCGGCGTTGAACTGCATCACGCAGCAATTCTTCAAGCGCATCAATCGCACTTTGATCATCACCACTCCAGGCGTGGGTCTGCCCATTCAAAACGGCGTCTTCGACCGACCAATAGGCGGTTTCGGTCGCCTGATCGTGCGATGATATTTCAAGGATATGGCCGGGCTTGAGCATCTTGGCATGGGCATAGATCGAAAGCCCGGATGGCACATAGCCAAAGCGCAAATAGGCATCAAGGCCGGACTGATTAACCTCGCGCGAAATTGCGTCGCCTGCCAGCAGCCCTTTGACCTCGGAGGCAAAACCGATATGGCCGTCATAGCGCGACCAGTAAAGCGGCTTGATGCCGAGCCGGTCACGCACAAGGAAAAGCTTTTTCTTCTGCCGGTCCCAAAGCGCGATGGCAAACATGCCAATCAGGCGCTTGATGGTGTCGCGCAGGCCCCAATGGGCAATGCATTCAAGAATGACTTCGGTGTCGGAATGGCCGCGCCATGTGATGTTGGCCGAGGCCAGCTTTTCACGCAGTTCCGGGGCGTTATAGATCTCGCCGTTATAGACCATGACATAGCGGCCATTGGCCGAATGCATCGGCTGCTTGCCGGCGTCGGAAAGATCAATGATGGCCAGCCGGCGCTGGCCAACCGCCAGTCCGTTTTCATCATCGACCCAAACGTCACCGCCATCGGGACCACGGTGATACAGCGCATCATTCATGCGCGACACACGATCGCCCAAGCCCGTTGCATCAGCTTGATCAGATAGCCATAAACCGGCAATTCCACACATGAAAATATCCTGTAAAGCCCTGCCGTTACTTAAAACAATAACGGCACGCCCTACAATGAAAACATTCGCAAATTTGACCCAGGACCTTCTGAGACGGATCAGCGCCGCTCAATACCCAGCCGGGCCATGCGACGATACAGCGTGTTCCGCCCGATCCCCAGCGCCTTGGCGGTGTTGCTGATATGCCATTGCTGATCTTCAAGAAGCTGACGCAGGGCATCGGCCTCAGCCCTTGCGATGGTCTGGCGTGGCGACGGGGCTTCATCGCCCTGCGTGACCTGGAAATCATCGGGCAGATGATCGCGTTCAATCACACCGTCTTCTGCAAACACCGCGGCATATTGCAAAACATTGATCAGTTCGCGCACATTGCCCGGCCAGCCATGCCCGGTCAGAAGGGCCAGAACATCATCTGTGCATTCGACATAATCGTCTGACAAAGCCGCGATAAGCCGCCCGATCAGATCGACAAGATCACTGCGTTCGCGCAAGGGCGGCACAGCAAGGCGCGCACCCTTGATCCGATACAGCAAATCTTCGCGGAACTTCCCCTCGGCCACTGCGCGATTGAGGTCGACATTACTCGCACAGATCAGACGGAAATCGACTGGCACCGCCTTGGTGCTGCCAAGCGGTTCGACCGTGCGACTTTCAAGGACACGCAGCAACCGGCCCTGAGCGGCAAGCGGCATGTCACCGATTTCATCCAGGAACAGCGTGCCGCCATTGGCCTCGCGAATGCGACCACCAAAACCGTCGCGCGCAGCCCCGGTAAAGGCCCCACCGGCATGACCAAACAGTTCGTTTTCAATCAGTCCTTCAGGAAGCGCAGCACAGTTGATCGCAACAAACGCCTTTGATTTGCCAAGGGTCGCGTCATGAATATGGCGCGCCAGATATTCCTTGCCGCTGCCAGTTTCGCCTGACATCAGAACGTTGATGTCACGCGCATGCAGGCGTGTGCCGATTTCAAAAATACGCCGAAGGGCAGCGTCCTTGTCAGGGATGCCGGCCATGCTTCGGGTCGGCAATGCAGGCGCCTTGCGCGCGACCGGTGTTGAGCGGCCGACATAGCGGCGGCGCATGCGTTCCGGGATGGTGACACTGCCAAACAGCACCCCGCCCCCCGCGATATTAAGCGGGGTGGCCGACGCACTCTGTCCATCGGGGCTTGCCAGTCTGGCGACAAGGTTTTCGACATCCATCTCGAACATGGCGGAGATGTCGCTGGAATTGTTGGCTGCGGCCAGAATACGCCGCGCGGTCGATGTCGCCCCGCTGATCGTGCCATCGGGGGCAATCGAAATCATCGCATCGCGGGTTGATCCGACATGGCGGGCATCGGGATGCAGATGCAAGATTACATCCCCTGCGCGTTCGTCAAAGAACAGGATACGTTCAAGCGCATCGGCATAATCAGCCACCATGCCGCGCACCCGCAGGCAATCGGGGCGTTTGATATCTTCGCGCACCGCTGACACATCAAGGACCGAACACACCTTGCCATCGGGATCAAATACGGGGGCTGCCGTACAGGTCAAAACCGAATGCTGCGCCAGAAAGTGTTCATCCTTGTGGATGGTGATCGGTTGGCCTTCGACGATACAGGTGCCAATACCGTTGGTCCCTTCGCGCTCCTCGCTCCAGACAGCGCCGGGCAAAAGACCGTTGGTGCGAAATGATGGCAGCAATGAATGGGCCGCAACACTATCAAGGATCACGCCGCTATTGTCGGTGAGAAACACCGCATAACCCGATGCATCAATCTTGCGATAAAGCGTTCGCACCAGATCGTGGGCATGGTGATAAAGCCGCCCGTTGCGGTCACGCAATTGCCGGGTTTGGCTTTCGGATATGACTTCGGGACGGCGCAAGGTGTCATGAGCCAGACCAAAGCGCTCTTCACACCTTTGCCAGCTTTCAAGCACCGCACGATTTTGCGCCCCGCCGCTCAGCTGCAGGGCTGCTTCTATCCGTCCGCCGGGAAGGTTTCCTGACATAGACGCTATCTCCCTTGTGTCGGTGTTTTGGCCCGGATTTTTCCGGTGCGTGGCTTTTGCCACAGCCGATCACAGGCGCAATCGTACCACACTTGAACCCGCCCACGCCAAACAGTTTCGCGCGTGAAACCTTCCAAAACCGCGAGTGTTCCATTTTTGGAACATTTTGCGCCACACGCCCTGTTCCATTGATCCGGTTGGCACAGAACAGCACCTTCAACTGGCATGGTTCAACCGTCTGAAAAACGGACTGTTTCTATCAAATCAGTATGTAAATGGCCAAGTGGCATGACCTTTGCGGGTAACGGATCGTCATAAACAAAAATGCGGGCGGCCAATCGCCCGTTATCTCGGAGGAACCCAAATGATCTACAAGAATCCAAATGACACCGGCAGTCCGGTCAGCTTCAAAGGCCGCTATGAAAACTTCATCGGCGGTGAATGGGTGGCCCCTGTAAAGGGTCAGTATTTTGAAAATGTGTCGCCGGTAAACGGCAAGCCATTCTGCGAAGTCGCACGGTCATCGAGTGACGACATCGAAAAGGCACTTGATGCCGCACACGCTGCCTTCCCGGCATGGGGCAAGACCTCGGTCACGGAACGGGCCAACATGCTCAACAAGATTGCCGATCGCATGGAAGCCAATCTTGAAATGCTGGCTGTGGCTGAAACATGGGATAATGGCAAGGCCGTGCGTGAAACGCTGGCGGCTGACATTCCGCTTGCCATTGACCATTTCCGCTATTTCGCCGGTGCCATTCGCGCACAGGAAGGATCGCTTGGCGAAATTGATGACAACACGGTCGCCTATCACTTCCACGAGCCGCTTGGCGTGGTCGGCCAGATCATTCCATGGAACTTCCCGATCCTGATGGCGGTCTGGAAACTTGCACCGGCCCTTGCTGCTGGCAACTGCGTGGTTCTGAAACCAGCCGAGCAGACCCCGGCATCGATCTGCGTTCTTCTGGAACTGATTTCCGATCTGATCCCGGCGGGTGTGGTCAACGTTGTGCAGGGCTTTGGCGTTGAAGCCGGCAAGCCGCTGGCACAAAGCAACCGTGTGGCCAAGGTCGCCTTTACCGGTGAAACCACCACCGGCCGCCTGATCATGCAGTACGCATCGGAAAACATCATTCCGGTGACCTTGGAGCTTGGCGGCAAGTCGCCGAACATCTTCTTTGAAGACATCATGGCCGCTGATGACGATTTCCGTCAGAAAGCCGGCGAAGGTCTGGCGATGTTTGCCCTTAACCAGGGCGAAGTCTGCACCTGTCCGTCGCGCGCGATCATTCAGGAAAGCATCTATGACAAGTTCATGGATGGCGTTCTGTCGCGTGTTGCCAGCATCAAACAGGGCAACCCGCTTGATACCGACACCATGATGGGTGCGCAGGCCTCGACCGAGCAGATGGAAAAAATCATGTCCTATCTGGATATCGGCAAACAGGAAGGTGCCGAAGTCCTTTGTGGCGGTGACAAGGCCGATCTCGGCGGTGATCTTTCCGATGGTTTCTATATCCAGCCGACCATCTTCAAGGGCCACAACCGCATGCGGATTTTCCAGGAGGAAATCTTTGGCCCGGTCGTATCCGCCACCACGTTCAAGGACGACGCCGAGGCGCTTCATATCGCCAATGACACGCTTTATGGCCTTGGTGCCGGTGTCTGGACGCGCGATGCCAACCGTTCGTACCGCTTTGGCCGGGACATCAAGGCCGGTCGCGTGTGGACCAACTGCTATCACCTCTATCCGGCACATGCTGCCTTTGGCGGTTACAAGCAGTCGGGCATCGGGCGTGAAAACCACAAGATGATGCTCAACCACTATCAGCAGACCAAGAACCTTCTGGTTTCCTACGATCCGAAACCGATGGGCTTCTTCTGATCTGATCATCTTCACAACCGGACGCAGGCAAAGTCTTGCGTCCGGTCACCTTTCATAACGAAGGAGGTGACATTGAGCGGATCAGAAAGTGTTCCCAGCAGGGTGGTTGCAACAGAAGCTGCAACTGCGCTGATCAGGAAGCTTAAGGATATCCACGGGCCGGTAATGTTTCATCAGTCCGGGGGCTGTTGCGATGGCAGTGCACCGATGTGCTTTCCCGACGGGGAATTCAAAACCGGTGATCAGGATGTGCTGCTGGGCGAGATTGAAGGCAGCCCGTTCTATATCGGGCGGGCACAGTTCGAATATTGGCGCCATACCCAACTGATCATTGATGTGGTTGATGGGCGTGGTGGCATGTTTTCGCTGGAAGGGCCCGAAGGCAAACGCTTCCTGACCCGATCACGTATCTTTAGCGACGATGAATGGAACGCGCTTAAAAACGCCGAGGAAAAAGAACCAATTACCTGATTATCACGCGCAAACTGCACCTAACCGTGGCGTTTCGTTTTTGGCATCGCCTCCCAAGGTGTCTTCCCGGCGAAACGCAAGAAGAGGCCATCTCATTTCCCATCGATGCGAAGCTTCTTCCTCCCTGCCCGCTGCCTCCCCCCACTTCAGGCGGCGGGCATTTTTTATGCCGACCCAAGGACGACCAGAACACCAGCGGAAAGCGCACACAACACCAGCAAAGACAAAAGCGCTGCCATCACGACACGTCCGCCAACATGCATGACATTGCGGATATCAACACTCAGTCCCAGGGCCGCCATGGCAAGAATGGTCAGAAATGACGAGGTCGTTTTGATCGGCGCACGCGCAATATCGGGGATCAGACCAAACGAACAGGCGACCATCATGGCGATAAAACCGATGATGAACCACGGCACGACCTGTGCGACCGGAAGCCTTGTTTCACGCGCCCGCCCACCAATAAGCGCCAGACTAAAGATCACCGGTCCCAGCATCAGGACCCGGATCAGTTTAACAAGCGTCCCGACCTGCACCGCAAGGGTTCCGGCCGGTGCTGTTGCCGCAAGAACCTGTGGCACGGCATAAACCGTGAGGCCGGAAAAAATACCATACTGGGTTGCCGATAATCCCAACCCGGCATGGAGCATCGGCAGGACAAAAACAAACAACACCCCAAGGACCGCGGTAAACGAGATCGAGGCGGCAACGTCATCTGATTTGGCTTCAATCACCGGCGCGGTCGCGGCAATTGCCGAATTGCCACAGATCGAATTGCCACACGCGACCAGCATTGAAAGATGACGCGATAACCCCAGCGCGCGACCAATATGGAAGCTGACAAACAGGCTGATACAGACCACAGCAACGATGGCCGCGACCAACCCGCCCCCGGCCGATCCGATGGCTTGCGCACTGATCGACGCGCCCAAAAGCACAATGGCGATTTCAAGCACGGTTTTGGCACAAAACCGCACACCGGCAACATAGCGCGGCGCCAGACCAAACACGGATCGCACCACCACCCCGATCAGAATGGCAAAGACCAAACTTTCCACCCAGCCACGTCCAAACAGCGCATGCTCGGCCTGTTCGGCCAGTTTGGCGGCAAGCGCCACCAGAAGGGTCACGGCAAGCCCGGGCAGGATCGGTTTGAGGCGGGTATAGAAAAACATGATTTTCCTGTGTTTTGATCACAGTCGGAAAATCTCACGCCCGACCATTTACTTCCATCGAATAAAAATTCATATTTCATTCGATTAAATTGAATGATTGGGCGCTTGGCCATGATGACACTCGAACAGCTTCAGATCTTTGTCGCGGTTGCCGAACGCGAACATCTGACCCGCGCGGCCGAGGCGATTGGCCTCACCCCGTCTGCTGTCAGCTCGGCGATCAAGAACCTTGAAGGGTTTTATGGCGTCGCGCTGTTTAATCGGGTGGGACGGCGCATCGAACTAACCCAGACCGGGCGGCTGTTTCTGGATGAAGCCAAATCAACACTGGCCCGTGCACGTGCCGCAGAACTGACTCTGGCCGAACTTGGTGGCATGCAGCGCGGAGAATTAAACGTTTATGCCAGTCAGACGATTGCCAGTTACTGGTTGCCGCCATTTTTGATGAAATTCCATGACCAGTATCCCGGCATCGAAATTCGCCTGACGATTGGCAACACCAAAACCGTATCCGACGCGGTGCGTGGCGGGGCGGCTGATATCGGCTTTATTGAAGGTGATATTGATGAACCAGCGCTCGCCAAACGCGAAGTTGCCGAAGACGCACTGGTGATTGTTGTCTCCCCCAAACATCCGTGGGCCAGCGGAAAACCGCTAAGCCCGCAAGCCCTCATCACCCAGACCAACTGGATCCTGCGTGAAGCCGGTTCGGGCACAAGGTCGGAATTTGAAACCGCCCTTCGTGATCAGGGGGTTGATCCCACGCGGATTAATATCGCCTTGGTCCTGCCCAGCAACGAGGCCGTGATTACCGCAGTTGAAAACGGCATCGCCGCCACCGCCGTTTCGCAGTTCGCGGTCAGTTCGCTCATCGCCCAGGGCCGCCTTGCACGCGCCAACTTCCCGATCCCGCCACGCAAATTCATGGTGCTCCGCCACAAGGAACGCCAGCAAACGCAAAGTTCGCTGGCACTTGAGAAGTTGACCATCACTGGCGACTTGTAGGTCAGTAGGATATTAGAAATTGACTACCCACGAACTAGGATTCTCCTGAGATTTGAGCTTCTAAACTTTCAGAACCACCGAAAGTATCATTCAAACGCGCCTCGCCAACCAAGTAGGCTCTGGAAATGATCACGGCTTCCACATAGCAGAAAAAAGTGAACATAATCCCAGTGAAGATACCAATTGCGATTAACGTTCCCAACGAGATATTCGTTACTCCTGCCTCTACATTATCCAGGAAGATCTTTGCCATAGTTGGCGCCAAAATCGCAGTAAAAAAAATCTGAAACGGTAGTAAAGCAAGCCCAATCAACAAATTTTTGCCGATAAAAAACCAGAACGTTTTTTTACCACGTGCAAGAGCGCGGCTTAGCGATTGACCAGCATCTCGAAACACAGAGACAGGCCAAGTCAACAAAAGAATAAACGCGACAAACAAACATGTATGTAAAGCAAAAGGCCCTAAAAACATAATTGACGGAAGCGTCGACTGTCCGCGATCTAGAAACGAAGGGATCAAAAAGGAAAATGCCAATCCTTCGGATACGATAAGACCAAAGCCGATAAAAACGAACACGTTTAAGCGCTTAATAAAACCGAACATAAGAGGGCGCTGTTCTCTTGCGAATGCAGCCCAACACACCACCCCGTTCAAAACCATGGAGTGGACCAAATACGCAATTAGCGAGAAAGCGACCCCGACAAAAAGAATATTAAGCGCAGAATTAACTGTATTCACGGTTATGATCCGCGCGATGTCTGGCGTTCCAATAACAGCATCAAAAGCTGAAAGCTGAAGCTTACTCATTACAACGCTGAACGCTGACATCCCGATAACAATAAGAAGGTTTATTGGGAAATTGTACCAAAACCCATCCCAAGCATCTCGCAGAATCCAGCGCTCAAAATACGGATCATTGGCATTTTTAGGTTGTTTTTGAGCTTCATCCTCAGTCATAAGTTCCCCCGACTTTCCGACTACCAATCCGGCTACATACAACTGATAAGCGAGTTCTGAAACTCAAACAAACCTATTTTATCTCCCACCAAAAAAAACACAGTCTTACGTATCTCGCCATTACTTGTCTTGCGCCGGTAATTTAAAAATATTCCAAATGTAAATTGCGCATTCGCAATGCAGCATTTTCCTGTCACTCTTAATGCTCTATCTGACAGGGCAACCTGTGCATGCGCCACCCATTAACGACACATGCATCCGTCAAGGAGCACTTCCGATAATGGAAGATGCAGAGTTGTCCTGAGGCTTCGCCACCTTAGAGGACCCTGCCAATGCTTGATGCAGAACTATTGGCGCGCATACAGTTTGCCTTTACCGTCTCGTTCCACATTATCTTCCCGTCCTTCACCATCGGACTGGCAAGTTACCTGTTCGTGCTTGAAGCCCTTTGGCTTCGCACCAAGGACGAGACCTATCTTTCACTTTACAAATTCTGGATGAAAATCTTTGCCCTCGCCTTTGGCATGGGCGTCGTATCCGGAATTGTCATGTCCTATCAGTTCGGCACGAACTGGGGACCGTTTTCCGAATTTACCGGCGGTGTCGTCGGCCCGCTTCTGGCCTATGAGGTGCTTAGCGCCTTCTTCCTGGAGGCCGGCTTCCTTGGTATCATGTTGTTTGGCCTAAACCGTGTCGGTCCGAAACTGCACTTTACCGCCACCACCATGGTCGCCATCGGCACGCTGTTTTCGGCCTTCTGGATTTTGTCGGCCAACAGCTGGATGCAGACCCCGGATGGTTATGTAATCGAAAATGGCCGCGTGGTTGTTTCAAGCTGGATCGATGCGATCTTTAATCCAAGCTTCCCGTATCGTCTGGTCCATATGGTGCTGGCGGCTTACCTCACCACCGCGCTTGCGGTGGGTGCGGTTGGCGCTTGGCATCTGATGAAGGATCGCGAAAACCGTGCTGCAAAGGTCATGTTTTCCATGGCGATGTGGATGGCCGCCATTCTTGGTCCGATCCAGATCTTTGCCGGCGACCTGCACGGGCTGAATACCCTTGAGCATCAACCGGCAAAGGTCGCCGCAATGGAAGGGCATTTTGAAACGTATGAAGGTGCCCCCCTGATCCTGTTTGGCATGCCCGACATGGAAGAAGAGGAAACCAAATACGCGGTCGAAATTCCAAAACTGGGTTCGATGATCCTGACCCATGAATGGGATGGCAAGATCACCGGCCTTAAGGACTTCGCCCCCGAAGACCGCCCGAATGCACCGATTGTGTTCTGGACCTTCCGGATCATGGTTGCGTTGGGTGTTCTGATGGCGCTTTTGGGGATTGCCAGCCTGGTAGCCCGCATGCGCAAGAAGCTTTATAGCTGTGGTTACTTGCATCGCTTTGCGCTTTTGATGGGGCCAAGTGGCTTTATCGCCATTCTGGCGGGCTGGTTTACCACCGAAGTCGGACGGCAGCCCTGGGTGGTTTATGGCCTGATGCGCACATCCGAGGCCGGATCACCGGTAGCCCCCATGGCCATTGCCGGATCGCTGATCGCCTTTGTGGTGGTCTATGCCATCGTGTTCGGGGTCGGTACGGCCTATATCCTGCGCGCCATGGTCAAGGACCCGCGTAGCGCCCACGTTCCCGAAGAAAGTGAAATCATGCGCGCGGGTGGTCGTCAGTCAACCGCAGCACATCCCCCAGTGGCAGGAGAATGATCATGGATTATCAACTGATCTGGGTTCTTTTGATCGCGGTTGCCGTCTTTTCCTATGTCACGCTCGATGGCTTTGACCTTGGCATCGGCATCCTCTTCCCCTTCATCAAGGATCCGAAAAATCGCGGGCGGATGATGAATACCGTCGCGCCCGTGTGGGATGGCAATGAAACCTGGCTGATCCTTGGCGGGGGTGGCCTTTATGCCGCCTTCCCGCTGGCCTATTCGTTACTGATGACAGCCTTTTATATTCCGGTCTTCACCATGTTACTCGCCCTTGTGTTTCGCGGCGTGGCATTTGAATTCCGGTTTAAAAGCAAGAACCATCAGAAACACTGGGACTTTGCCTTTTCAGCCGGGTCAATCATTGCGGCCGCCATGCAGGGTGCGATGCTGGGCGGCTTTATCGAAGGTATTGCCGTTGAAAATGGACGGTTCGTCGGCGGTGCGTTCGATTGGCTGAGCCCGTTTTCGATCTTCTGTGCCACGGCGGTTGTGGTGGGCTATGGCCTGCTTGGTACCGGCTGGCTGATCATGAAGATGGAAGGCGATTTTCAGGGCAATCTGCGCAAGCTCGCCAAACCGGCGGTGATCTGGATGGCAGCCAATCTTGGCGTGGTATCGCTGATGACAACCTACGTCAATCCGGTCTACGCGCAGCGCTGGTTTGAAGCGCCCAACATCTTCTATCTCGCCCCGATCCCGCTTGTAACCGTCGGGTTGCTGTATTGGCTTTGGCATGCGGTCAAGAAGCGCGAGAAAACCGTGTTTGGCATTACGCTTGGGATCTTCTTCCTGAGTTACGTCGGCTTCGGGATTACGCTTTTCCCGAATATCGTGCCGCCGGTGATCACCTTCCGCGATGCGGCAGCGCCGGAAAACAGCCTTGCCTTCATGCTGGTGGGGGCTGTGGTTCTGCTGCCGATCATTCTGGGCTACACCGCCTATGCCTATTGGGTATTCCGCGGCAAAACCGGGGATGAGGGGTATCACTAATGATCAGTCTTAAATCACCAAAGGCCCGCAGGTGGCTGTGGTTCATTGGCCTTTATGTCGGCGGCGTTGTGTCACTTGGGGCATTGTCACTGTTGCTGCGCGCCCTGATGGGACAGGCATAGCAAAGACCTGCTTGATATAACTCCCGTGACCTGCTGCCCCCGGCAGCAGGCCCTCCGCCCGGCAGCAATCCCTATCCGCTGCCGGGTTCTTTTTTGTCTTACTGATTGTCCTTGCGCCGAATCAGATCGGCCAGTCGGGTAATCCCGTCCTTGATCCGGTCCATCTTCTCGGTCGAGAAGCTGAGCCGCGCGGTGTTCTTGCCACTGCCATCGGTAAAGAAGGCCTGACCGGGCACGAAAGCGACCTGAACATCTTCCAGCGCCTCTTCAAGCAACTGACGGGCATTGATATGTTCCGGCAAGGTCAGCCAGACGAACATGCCTCCCTCGGGCCTTGTCCATGACACATCTTCGGGCATTGTTTCAGTCAGGGTTTGCAGCATCACATCACGCTTGGCGCGATAGGACGTGCGCAGTTTTTCAAGATGCGCCGGGAACAGTTTTGTCGCAGCACGCAGCGCTGCTTCCTGATTGACTGTCGAAACATGCAGGTTACCGGCCTGCATCATCAGAACCAGTTTATCGATCACAGGACGCGGCGCACAGACCCACCCAATACGAAGGGCCGGGGCCAGCGTTTTGGAAAACGTCCCCAACTGAATGACATTGCCCGATGACAGGTCGCTACCCTGATCATCAAGGCTAAGCAGTGATGGCAGGCTTTCCGCACCGCTATAGGACAGCTTGCTGTATGCGGCATCTTCGATCAGGACCGCACCATGACGGCAGGCCAGATCCAGCACGGCCTTGCGGCGTTCAATGGACCAGGATCGGCCCGTGGGGTTCTGGAAATCCGGGGCGACATAGGCCACCCGGGCGCCCTTGGCAAAGGCGTCTTCCAACTGGCTCAAGACCGGACCTTCATCCTCGGCATCAACACCGACATAGTTTGGCAAGCGGGTTGAAAAGGCCTGCATCGCGCCCAGATAGCTTGGCTTTTCAACAATCAGGTCGCGCCCTTCTTCGAGCAATAAACGCGCAAGGATATCAAGCCCCTGCTGTGCCCCATTGGTGATCAGGACATTGTCAATCGTGCGCCTAGCCCCCTGTTCAGCCAAATCATCGACAATCCATTGGCGCAGGGCGGGCAAACCTTCACTGACCGAATATTGCAGACTGCGGCGCGCCTGCGCGCCGTCCTGCATCATCGCGCCATAAATGTCGCGAAAGGTCTCAACCGGAAACAGATCAGGGTCCGGCACGCCACCGGCAAAGGAAATGACTTCCGGGCGCTCCGCCACTTTCAACAAATCCCGAATTTCAGAGGCCACCAGCACCCGCGCATCCCGCGCAATCAGATCATTCCAGCTTACAGACATTTCAAACTTCCAATTAGGTCAGTATTCATGTCCTTTAAATGGAGCTTTCCACCACGTAAAATCAAGTTATTTTCAATACGAAGATAAAATTTGAAATAAAATTACTTAAAATTCGCCATTTCGGCACATTTCCGGAATGCGAAATAAAGCCGCGAGTAGCAACCCGCAATGTTTATGCATGGCAGAACAGCCGCAGGAGAAAACCTCCCCTGCTGCTGTTGTGAAATTGCAATAGTGTGCGATCAGGTTTCAAAGCTTCTCGGGCGCACGCACATTGAAGCGCGGCAATGACAAAACAAGGCCTGCAACCAGCATAACAAAGCTCAACCCAAGGATCAGCCAGCTGGTCTGCGCAAGACTGCCTGTTAGCCCCACCAGAAGCCCTGCGACTGGCTGTGTCATATTGTTGAATAAAATAATCACGCCGGTCGTTTTGCCATAGTCTCTGGCCGGGATGATCTTTTGTCGAACGGTGCGAATGTAGATGTTAAACATCCCGTCAAATCCCAGCACCACGGCAAAGCCAACCATATAAAGCCAGTAATCGGGGCTAATCGCGGTCAGCACACCACCAAGAAAGACCCCGGCGAATGATATCAAACCGATGCGCCCCACCGAAAGACGGCTCGCCCCAACCAGCATCAGAACCACAATGGTAAATGCCGCACCAACAGTCTGCACAAGGGCGTAATATTCCTCGCTTTGGCCGTGTAACCCGGTAACCATCGCCGCCGAAGTCGCAAGCGTGATGCCAAAAACAAGGTTCACGCTTGCCGTCAGTGCGATCACACGTTTAAGCCCCGGCAGGCAAATCAGATGTGAAAATGCGGTTTTAAACGGTGCTACCCAGGACGGGTTTTCGTCCGTTGCCGTGATCATGGTCTGGTTAAAGCGACGCCAGATCATCATGGAAATTTCGGCAATTCCAAACAGAACTGCCGCAACGACCACAACAGTTTGCCAGTTGCTGATCGCAAACAGGGTGGCGGCAAACAACGGTCCAAGAACGATGCTCGCCTGATTGACACTTTGCGAGACAGATTGAATCTTTTCAAACCGGACACTGGCAAAGACCTGCGGCAACAGAACTTCGCGTGCCATGAAACCCTGCGTGGTCAGCAGACCACAAATCGCAGAAATGCCGACAACCCAGCCAAGCCCGTCAAACAAGGCAAAACCGATCAGTCCCAGGACACAAACAAGGGCCCGACCGAGTTGACTAAGCTGCATCAGTCTAAGCGGCGAATACCGATCAGAAAGAACACCGCACACCGGATAAAACAAAACGCGTGGCAATGTTTCGGCGGCGTAAGCCAAACCTGAAAGCGAAACGCTTTGGGTTGTTTGATAAACCACCAATGGCACGACAAACAAAAGAAACTGGTCGGCAAGCCTGGCGGCAAACATGGATGTGAAAAACAGACCGGCAGGCTTTCGAAAATCAAATCGCACCGCGATGCATCCTTTTGAAATCAGTTCAAAAAGTCTGCCTTAACCTTGCGTCGATTACACTTGTTCCAAAAGCAGCAATCTTGCATGGCAGTTGCGCAGCTTTGGGTCGTGACTTTCACATAACCCCCGCGAGAACAGAGTCCTTTGTTGCAAATAAACTTGCCGTACTGCTTGTTCAGAGTCCAACTTGAAATAAGCGTTTCACGCTGCGTCTACCACTGCGGTCTCTTGGCTCTGCCGATCTGGCTTAGACAGACGGGTTTCGCCATATCGGTAAGCTTTCGAAAGAACAATCCCGAGCATGAGCAATGACAGCAGTTTGAATATTTGGCTGGCAAACGAAAGTAATGCCAACAAAGATAAATGGCCGATTTCTCTTGCCAACTGCAAATCAAATTGCGCGCCAAAGAGCTTGATCCAAATTGCTGCAGTGACTGTCAAACCAAGTCCGACCAAAAACACCGGAACAGGACCAATTAGAACTCTTGAAATGATGTAGCCTGACGCCAAACATCCACGCTTCACTGTTTGCCTAAGTGGTAACCGACGCTGCAAAAGAGCTGCGGGCAAGGCTGTACCGAACAAAACCAGCACCATTAACATCCACAGATATTCAGTCAGATCTGCCGCAAGGACCCAAAGCAGTTTGCCGACACTGCTTTCTGGCCAGAATTCCTCAAGTCTCAAAAACCCACCAAACAGAGTGTTACCTTTGGCAGAAAAAAACCAAGCGTCAACAAGCTTCAGCAGCACGAGAAGAATAAGTGCCTTGATCGTGAATCGTATAAGGTCACTTTTACTTGGACGAGCACTCGCTCCCATAACCTCCAAAGAGCATCCTGTATAAAACGCTATTCCCGCTGAGACAAAAAACACGATTCTCGAAAAAATCCACAGTCCTTCTTGAAATAAGAGAGGATAAAGAACCAGAGGCAGATTGACCAAAAGAAGGGCAAACACCAAAACGGCCACCCTTATTTTGTTTAGAGCGATGGCGGATATCGCCGAGCACCAGATTCCAAGCTCCTGTTGGCCTTGGCTACTCTCTTCGCGACAAGCTGTACCGTCAGGATTTTGTGCCTTCACGTCAGATTTCCCCAAGATGCCCTACCCCAACCTAAAGACTATAAAGATTTTATATACAATTCAACTAGTTGAAGAATTTTATAAAACCTGTCTCCGACCATAAACAACTTCTGGAATGCCCGAATGAGTTTGTCTGCAATCAACAACCATGAAATATCCTTGCTCTGAAGAACTTGACACATTAAACAACTAAACACTGTTAAATTAAATTCGACGACATTTTTTTGTGTAAAAATAGAAATCACACTTGCTTTGCGGGGCATTCCATATTACCCATCAAAGCCAAGTGAAATACTTTCATAAACACCAAATTATGTGTTAATTGCCACAGTTATGATTGATCGGCAGGAAAGAGAATGCAGCCTAATCTGACCCATCTCCGCCAGCTTGAGGCTGAGAGTATCCATATCATCCGCGAGGTGGCGGCATCGTTTGAACGGCCGGTGATGCTTTATTCCATCGGCAAGGATTCATCGGTTTTGCTGCATCTGGCGCGCAAGGCGTTTTATCCCGCCCCGCCACCCTTTCCGTTGATGCATGTTGATACCACCTGGAAATTCCGCGAAATGATCGAATTTCGCGACCGGATTGCTGCCGAATACGGCTTTGATCTGATTGTTCATATCAATCAGGACGGCGTTAAGCAGGGCATTGGCCCATTCACCCATGGGTCGAGTCTTCATACTGACGTTATGAAGACGGAATCTCTCAAACAGGCGCTGAACAAATACAAGTTCGATGCAGCTTTTGGCGGCGCCCGCCGGGACGAGGAAAAAGCGCGTGCCAAGGAACGTGTGTTTTCCTTCCGCACCGAAACCCATCGCTGGGACCCGAAAAACCAGCGTCCGGAGTTGTGGGATATCTATAACGCCCGGATCAACAAGGGTGAAAGCATCCGTGCCTTCCCGATCTCCAACTGGACCGAGCTTGATATCTGGCAATATATCTATCTCGAACAGATCCCGATTGTACCGCTGTATTATTCTGCCAAACGCCCGGTGGTCGAACGTGACGGCATGCTGATCATGGTTGATGACGACCGCATGCCGCTGAACCCCGGTGAAACGCCAGAAATGAAATCGGTGCGGTTCAGGACGCTTGGCTGCTATCCGCTGACCGGGGCGGTTGAGTCCGAGGCCGCCACCCTGCCCGAGATCATTCAGGAAATGCTTCTGACCCGTTCAAGCGAACGTCAGGGCCGTATGATTGACCACGACCAGGCCGGGTCGATGGAGAAGAAGAAGCAGGAAGGATACTTCTAATGGCGCACCAATCCGACCTGATTGCTGATGACATTCTTGGCTACCTGAAGTCTCAGGAAGAAAAAAGCCTGCTGCGTTTCATCACCTGTGGCAGCGTGGACGATGGCAAATCGACCCTGATTGGCCGTTTGCTTTGGGATTCCAAGCTTATCTTTGAAGATCAGCTGGCCGCCCTTGAATCTGACAGCCGCAAAGTTGGCACCCAGGGAGGCGAGATTGATTTTGCCCTGCTGCTTGATGGTCTGCAGGCCGAACGCGAACAGGGCATCACCATTGATGTTGCCTATCGCTTCTTCTCGACCGACAAGCGCAAATTCATCGTCGCCGATACGCCCGGCCACGAACAATATACGCGTAACATGGCAACCGGGGCCTCGACCGCCGATGTTGCCGTGATCCTGATTGATGCGCGTAAAGGGATTTTGACCCAGACCCGCCGTCACAGCTTCATCACATCCCTTTTGGGCATCAAGCATGTGGTGCTGGCCGTCAACAAGATGGACCTGATCGACTATGACCAGTCGAAGTTCGATCAGATTGTTGCCGAATACAACGCATTCGCCAAACAGCTGAAGTATAGCTCGATCACCGCAATCCCGCTTTCGGCGCTTCGTGGCGACAACATGATCGCGCCGAGTGCCAATACCCCCTGGTATTCCGGCCCGACCTTGCTTTCCCATCTTGAAGATGTGCAGGTCGAACAGGACGCGATTGAAAAACCGTTCCGTCTGCCGGTTCAGTGGGTCAATCGCCCGAACCTTGATTTCCGGGGCTTTTCCGGCACGATTTCATCTGGCCGCGTCAAACCGGGGGACGAGATTGTCGTCACCGCATCGGGCCAGACCAGCAAGGTCAAGGATATCGTCACCTTTGATGGCAACCTGGATGTTGCCATCGCCGGTCAGGCGATTACGCTGACCCTTGAAGATGAAATCGACATTTCGCGTGGCGATGTTCTGGCCGCATCTGACGCCAAGCCGGACTTCGCCGATCAGTTCGAAGCCCGCATCATCTGGATGCATGAAGATCATCTTCTGCCCGGTCGCCCCTATCTGATCAAGATGGGCGCACAAGTTGCCAATGCGCAGATCAGCGACCTTAAATACAAAGTCAATGTGAATACGCTTGAACACGAACCGGGCAAAACGCTGGAGCTGAATGAAGTCGGCATCGCCAATATTTCGGCTGATAAAGCATTGGCTTTTGATCCCTATGACGAAAACCGTCATTCTGGCCGTTTCATCATCATTGACCGCTACACCAATGCCACTGTTGGGGCGGGCATGGTCAACCATTCCCTGCGCCGTGCGACCAACATCAAATGGCAGGAAATGGACATCAACAAGGGCGCACGTGCCTATCAGAAAGGCCAGAAGTCGGTCATTCTGTGGTTCACCGGCCTGTCGGGTGCGGGTAAATCGACCGTTGCCAACCTGGTGGAGAAAAAGCTCCATGCGTTGGGCAAGCACACCTACACCCTTGATGGCGACAATGTCCGTCATGGCCTGAACAAGGATCTTGGCTTTACCGATGCGGATCGCGTGGAAAACATCCGCCGTGTTGGCGAAACCGCCAAGCTGTTTGTTGATGCAGGCGTCATCACGCTGGTGTCCTTCATCTCGCCATTCAAAAGCGAACGTCAATTGGCGCGCAGTCTTGTTGAAGACGGCGAATTCATCGAAGTCTTCATCGATACCCCGCTTGAAGTCTGCGAACAGCGCGATGTGAAGGGTCTTTACAAAAAGGCCCGTGCGGGCGAAATCGCGAATTTCACCGGGATCGACAGCCCCTATGAGCGGCCTGAAAACGCCGAGATCACGGTCAACACATCCGATCAAACCGCCGAAGAAGCCGCCGAGGCGATTGTCTCCAAGCTTGAAGAATTCGGCGTTCTCGGGGCCTGGTTCCCGGAAATCTGACGCCGTCTAAAGACATGTATTCAGGAAAACCCGGCATTTCTAAATGTCGGGTTTTCTTTTGCTTCAGCCACATATCCACCACCTCAATAAACCTGATTGGATACGCCTTGACTCCTGTTCTCGTTTCATCACATAAAAGAGAACAAAATAGGAACAAAATCCATGTCAGAAGAACGTATTCATCAGGCGCGCGCGGCCTTGGCCCGTGCCGAGCAGCACTGGAAGGTACAGGTTTCCTGTCTGTCGGGCGGGGCAGACGGGGTGATTGCGCGTGCCTTTGGCGATACGTTTCTGGGCGATCATATCAGTATTGGCGGCCTTGCCCCGATTGGCTTGCATGAAGTGCTGTGCGGGCATGATGATTGTGCAGCGTCGCTTCTGGCGTGGTATCTGGCAACTGTTTCTGGCCCGGACGCAGCATCCCCAGAAGTCCCCAAGGGCATCTTCTGGATCCGGCAACGTCGCGCGCTGGATCAGGGCGGGTTTTATGCCCTGTCCCTGCCGATGGCGGCCATGAAACCCGAACCGTTGATGATGGCGGTGGATCAACAGGCCACCGCCCTTTGGACCTGTGAGGAAGTGGCAAAATCCGGTCAGGTCCATGCCGTGATCCTGGAAACCACCGACTATGACCTGACCACCGCAAGGCGCCTGCAACTGGCCTGTGAAAGCGGGGGCGCACGCATCATCGTTTTGCGCCCGCTTGCCAGAGATGGGCGCATTCCAACCTCAAGCGCATGGACGCGGTGGCAAATCACACCTGTAAACGCCTTATCATCACCGGGGCCATCAACAGGACGACCAACAGGAAACGATCATTATCTCAGCCTGATCGGGGGGCGCGGGGTCCGACCGGGAAGCTGGAAAGTCAAAACCGATGCAACAACGTTTTCTTTATCTGTGGCTGACCCACTGGAAAACCGACTGTCAGCGGACATCCCAAAAGACAGGCACGCCCACGCCTGATCATCCCCGCGATGCTGACAGCCAAAAAACCGCCCAAGAAGCCCTTGCCACGCCGCACGTGATCACGCGCAGCGATCACAAGGGCGTGCTGGTCTGTGGCTTGAACGCAGCGGCGCAAAAGGCCGGGTTGCACGGCGGCATGCGGCTTTCGGATGCGCGCAGCATCCTGCCCGACCTTAAAGACAGCCCCGAAGATGCTGAACTGTGCGATGGCAAATTTGCTCGTCTGGTACGTTTCATGGACCGTTACAGCCCGTGGATTGCGCCGGATCGTGACCTGCATGCACGGGGGCTTCATGGTGATGCAGGCATGTGGCTTGAAATCACCGGTGGCAGTCATTTGTTTGGCGGCGAGAGTGCCATGATCAAACAAATACTGCGCGATATGAAAAACCAAGGCACTGCTGCCCGGGCCGCGATTGCCGATACCGCCGGGGCCGCATGGGCCGCTGCCCGGTGCCATCCGGGGGCATCACATGAACGTATTTTATCCCTGCCACGTGATCACGGGGTGGCGGCCGGGTTTCCGGTATCGTGTCTGCGATTATCCGATGACATCATTGCGGTTCTGGCGCGCCTTGGCCTGAAACAGCTTGGTGATATCACGCCCCTGCCACGTGCGAATATCACCACCCGCCTTGGCCCGGATGTATTGCATCGTCTTGATCAGTTTTATGGCCGCCTGCCCGAACATCTGAATTTCGAACTGCCCGATGCCCCTTGGCTGATCAAACAAAGCTTTGGCGAGCCCTTGGGGAGTGCGGACACGCTGGCACATGCGATTGAAAGCATGGTGGCGGATCTGTGCGCAAAGCTGCGCTCTGATAATCTGGGTCTGCGGCGATTGCTGGTGCGCGCAATCCGGGTCGATGGCCAAACGCACACCATCACCACCACCACCGGCACAGCCTGCCAGTCCGAAAGCCATATCCTGCGTCTGCTGGCGGAAAAGATGCCCGGGGTTGATACCGGCTTTGGCATTGAACAGGTGATTGTCTATGCCCCGTGGGTCGAACATGTTGCCTTTCGACAGGTCCGCCTTGATCGCAAAAACGATGATAGCAGCGATGCCATCGCCCTAGCCCAATTGCTTGATCGCATTGCCCATCATCTGGGGCCGAAGGATATCCTTTATCGCCCGGCCCATCACGCCAGCCACCTGCCCGAACGGGCTGCCATCCGGCAATCGCCGACCGGCCCGCCCAAACTGGCACGGCTTTCGGATGCACCGTTGCCCAAACGCCCGGTGCGGTTGATTGACCCGCCAGAACCGGTCGATGTCATCGAACGCAGTGCGACCGGCGCACCAACCAAGCTGCGCTGGCGCAAAATGATCCTTGAGGTTTTGCGGGCCGACGGGCCAGAACGCATTTGCCCGGAATGGTGGGGATATCTGGATCGGGATAATTACGCCCTGTCACAGATGACACGCGATTATTTCCGCATCTGCGATCAGCAAGGCCGGATGATCTGGCTGTTTCGCAGTGGCCATGCCGGGCAGGATATCTGGTCGGTACATGGATTGTTTGCCGGATGATGTCATGAACAAACCAAACAGCACCAACACCACCGCTGATCATCCGGCCTATGCCGAACTCCATGTCAGCAGCAACTTTTCCTTCCTGCGCGGCGCATCGCATGCCGAGGAACTGGTCCTGACCGCAGCCACCAAGGGCCTGCAGGCGATTGCAATCACCGATCACAACACATTGGCTGGCGTGGTGCGCGGCCATACGGCACACCGCAATTATGCCGACCGGCTGAATTACATTGTTGGATGTCGGCTTGATCCGATGGATGGGCCATCCTTGCTGTGTTATCCGACGGATCGGGCATCCTATGCCCGGCTGTGTCGGTTACTGACCCTTGGCAAGCGCCGCGCACCCAAGGGATCGTGCGAGATTTATATCGCCAACATCCTCACCCACAGTGACGGATTGCTGTTCATTGCCGTGCCGCCACAGGTCCCTGATGACACCTTCCGTGCTGAATTGATCCGCCTGAAGCCCCATCTTGACGGACGTTTATGGCTATCTGTCGGACGGTTCATGGACGGGTTTGATAGCGAACGGCTTGAATTTACCGAGGCGGTCGAGGCCGACCTTGGCATTCCCGCCGTGGTGACCAATGACGTGCATATGCATTTGCGATCGCGCAAACCATTGCAGGATGTCCTGACCTGCATTCGCCATCACTGCACGCTTGAAGATGCCGGGTACCGTTTGTTTCCCAATGGCGAACGGCACATCAAATCGCCGCGCGAAATGGCACGGTTGTTTCCCGATCACCCGCATTGGCTGGCCCGCACCATTGAGATTGCCGATCAATGCACCTTCAGCCTTGATGAGCTGCGCTATGAATACCCCGATGAAAATGATGGCACCGGCGAAGGCACACAGGAACGCCTGATCCGCCTGACCTGGGAAGGGGCGCATAAACGCTATCCGGACGGCGTGCCCGACAAAGTCAAAAACCTGATCGAGACCGAGCTTAAACTGATCGACGAGCTGGGCTATGCCCCCTATTTCCTGACCGTACATGACATCGTTGCCTTTGCCCGGTCCAAGGGGATTTTGTGTCAGGGGCGCGGATCGGCGGCCAATTCATCGGTGTGCTTCTGCCTGCATGTCACCTCGGTCGATCCCAACGAGGTAGAGCTGCTGTTTTCGCGTTTCATCAGCAATGCGCGCAATGAGCCGCCTGATATCGATGTCGATTTTGAACATGAACGCCGCGAAGAAGTCATTCAGTTCATCTATGAACGCTATGGCCGCGACCGTGCAGGCCTGACCGCAACGGTGATTTCATACCGGTCGCGTAGTGCGATGCGCGATGTCGGCAAGGTGTTTGGTTTGACGGAGGACACCATCGTCAAACTGACCAAAACCATCTGGGGATCCAGCAGCAAGGGCGCACATGACACCATGATGCGCCAGTCGGGCATTCATCCCGATGAACCGCGCCTGAAGGCCGTTCTGGATATCGCAGGCGAACTGACGGGCTTTCCCCGTCATCTGTCGCAACATGTTGGCGGCTTTGTCATCACGCGCGGGCCGCTTTGCGAACTGTCGCCAATTGCCAATGCCGCCATGGCCGATCGCACCACCATTGAATGGGACAAGGATGACATTGATGCGCTGGGGATATTAAAGGTCGATATCCTTGCCTTGGGCATGCTGACCTGTATCCGAAAGGCCCTGGATGAACTGCGCACACACAAGAACATCAATTACGACCTGGCAACCCTTCCCAAGGAAGACCGCGCCACCTATCGGATGCTTGAAAAGGCCGATAGCATCGGCACTTTTCAGGTGGAATCACGCGCACAAATGAGCATGCTGCCGCGCCTGAAACCGCAAAGCATCTATGACCTGACCATTCAGGTGGCGATTGTGCGCCCCGGCCCCATTCAGGGCGGCATGGTCCACCCGTTTTTGCAACGGCGCATGGGCCGCGAAAAGGTCGAATACCCATCAAAGGAACTCGAAGCCGTCCTGAAACGCACCTGTGGGGTGCCGCTGTTTCAGGAACAGGCGATGCAGATCGCCATTGTCGCTGCGGGCTATTCCGGCGGGGAGGCCGACAACCTGCGTCGGGCCATGGCAACGTTCAAGCGCACCGGCACCATTGGCGAACATCGCACCAAATTCATCAATGGCATGCTCAAAAACGGCTACGACATGGAGTTTGCCGAACGGTGCTTCAAACAGATCGAAGGCTTTGCTGATTATGGCTTCCCCGAAAGCCACGCGGCGAGTTTTGCCATTCTGGCCTATGCGTCTTCCTGGCTGAAATGCCATCACCCGGATGTGTTTTTATGTGCACTGTTGAACTCTCAGCCGATGGGGTTCTATGCCCCGGCGCAATTGGTCAATGATGCGCGCAATCACGGGGTGCGCGTGCTTGAAATCGATATCAATCACAGTTTCTGGGACAATCAGCTTGAACGGGAAATGGGCCGCACAGCGGGCTATCATTCGGTGCGCCTTGGTTTTCGCCAGATCAAGGGATTTGGCGAACTTGATGCCCTTGCCCTGATTGCCAACCGGCCGCAAGGCGGATTTCAGGATGTCTATCTGATGGCGCGCCAGACGGGATTGTCGCCAGCAGCCCTTGAAAAACTGGCCGAGGCCGATGCGTTTGGATCGCTGGGGCTGTCGCGGCGCGAAGCATTATGGGCGGTGCGCCGCTTTGGCAAGGGGCGCAAGGCCCCAGCCGCCCTGCCGCTTTTCGAAGCAGCCCAGAACTTCAACCACAATATGGGCGTTTCGGCCGAATTTGGCGCAGAGGCCCCGGTGGACCTGCCGATCATGGGCCCGGGTGAAGAGATTATCGAAGATTACGCAAGCTTGCGCCTGTCCCTTAAAGGCCATCCGATGTCGATGCTGCGCGATGCAATGACCACGGCGGGCATCTGCACGGCAAGCGACATTGCCAATGTCCGCGACGGGCAACGCCTGACCCATGCGGGGCTGGCGATTGTCCGTCAGCGGCCCGGTACGGCATCGGGCGTTGTTTTCATAACCTTGGAGGATGAAACCGGCATCACCAATCTGGTGGTCTGGAGCAAGGTGATGGAAAAATACCGCCGCGAAGTCATGACCGCCACCGTGCTGGGCGTGACCGGCAAACTGCAACGCGAAGACGGGATCACCCACATCATTGCCGACAAGCTGGTCGATCTGACCCATATGCTGCAATCGATGAGCGAGAACACAAAAATCGCACGCGATGCCAACAATCATCCGCGCAACCTGCGCTGGGCCAGTCCGCGCACGGCCCTGCCAGCACAGGACAATGCATCATCCCCGACATCCCAGACTTCTGGTGATCTGGATCAGTTGGGGGCAAAATCCGGGTCCTCTACCGCCAATCACAAGCGCCTTAAGATCGACAGTCATGATTTCCATTAAGTGTTCGCAAGGAGACGCGCCTGATCTTGTAAATCCGACAATCAGACGTAACATCAATGATATGGTGCAAAACAGAGGTGTTCATGCGGATCTATCTGCCCCCCGTCTTGATGTGCATTTTTTTACTTGGGTCTTCGCTGCTGTTCTTCGGTCATTCAAACTTGGCCGTCGCACAGACACCCGCTTTACGCATCGGCGCCCATGTTATCCTCGATGAGAAATGGTCGAAAAATGCCTCGCGCGAGAACAGAAACTTCGTTGCAGCCCTTAAGGCACAGACCAAATCAGGCAGGATCGAAACCCTGCCATCTGACCGGCTTTATCAACTGTATCAAAGCGGGCAACTTGATTGCATCCTGACGGGTGGCTGGCCGCACGATGATCCGCAATTAATATCCAAACGCGTGCTGACATTCGAAGTGCGCCTGTTGACCCTTGCCAATACTGACCTTCCAGCGCGCTCACAAATTCTTGTCGGTCGCATGAAGCAGTTCCCACCGCCTGCACTGCCGCTTGAAACAACGCTGGTCGACTGGTTGCCATTGCAAAACTTAAAGCAAGGATTTGATCTTTTGCGGGCTCGGCGAATTGATGCGCTGCTTGCCGATCCGTCCCATATCCAGAATGCACCACAACAGACACATGAGGATATCATCGCAGCTGACCTGCCGGCTGTGAAACGGTTTAGTGTGCCGCTGTTATGCCATGACACGGATTATAACCGTGATATGATTGACATGCTTGATCAGGAAACCCTGACCCAATAACAAATTGGCCCCGTCAGATTGGCAAAAATGGCCCTTCATCAAGGCACCATTCCATATCAGTCTGGCAGCACAATAACACCTAGTCAGGATTGAAAATGGCCTCGCCCCACAAAGATACCTTTGGCAAACCCGTCGGTCATCCGGTTGAAAACTGGACCGGATGTGTTTTTCCGCCACGCACCGACATGGTCGGTGATCATGTGATTGTCAGCCCGATTGATGTCACGCGCGACGCCCGGCATCTTTTTGACGCCAACAACAAGGCGCCAGACGGGTCGCGCTTCACCTATCTTTCGATCGAGGCATTTACCGATTTCGACGCTTACAAGGCCTGGCTTGATGATATGGCCGCCAAAAGCGACACGATACTGCATGCCATCATCGACAAGACCACCAATATGGCCGTTGGTGTGGCTGCCTTCATGCGGATTGATACAAACAATGGCGCGGTTGAAGTCGGCAATATCAATTATGCCCCGGCCCTTTCCAAAACCCCGGGCGGGACAGAGGCAATGTATCTGATGATGAAGCGCGCCTTTGATGAGCTCGGCTATCGCCGCTATGAATGGAAATGCGACGATCAAAACGCGCCGTCACGTGAGGCGGCGGCCCGATATGGCTTTACCTATGAAGGCACGTTTCGCAATCACATGGTCTATAAGGGGCGCAACCGCGACACAGCATGGTTTTCCATCACGATTGAAGAATGGCCTGCCATCAAGGCCGCATTCGAGGCCTGGCTGGCCCCGGAAAACTTTGATGACGCAGGCACGCAGCGCAAACGTCTGGAAGACTTTCGCACCCGCTAGGAAATCCGCGTAAAAATAAATATCCCTCTGCCCCAGGCAGCAAACGAACTGGTGATTTTCATTTTACGGTTGTTGGGCTTATAGTCGCCATCTCAACACGTTAAATGGAAATCCCTGATGTTTGACGCCCGCCTGCGCCCGTTGATTGATGTGCCATTGAATGCGATTGCGCGTAAGCTTTCGGGCACGGGCATCACGCCAAACATGATCACGGGGTTTGGCTTTTTCCTTGGCCTTCTGGCGGCAGCCTGCCTTGCCTTGACACTTGATTACGCCGCCCTCGCCCTGATCCTCGGATCACGCTTTATGGATGGGCTTGATGGAGCGGTTGCAAGGCATGCCGCCCCGCGGTCACGCCATCCGGGCGCCAAAACTCAGGAAAGCGATCTTGGCGGCTATTACGATATCGTGTCGGACTTTCTGTTTTATTCCGGCATCATTCTGGGGTTTGCCATTGGTCGACCCGAACATGCCCTGATGGCGGCATTCCTGATTTTCTGTTTTGTCGGAACGGGATCAAGTTTTCTGGCCTATGCGATCATTGCGGCCAAACAGGGACGCAACACAGAAACCGCCCAAGGCAAGAAAAGCTTTTTCTACCTCACCGGCATAACCGAGGGCAGCGAGACCATACTGGTCTTATGCCTCATATGTGTGTTTCCGCTCTGGTTTAACATGATCGCGGCCATTTTCGGGGGCTTGTGCCTGCTGACCACGATGGGCCGGGTGCTTCAGGCCCGCCGCGACTTTGGATAGGCATCAAATATCGTTATGCCAATTGCTTGAAACGCATTCTGCGAACTGCCATATCGAAATCGTCACCGAACTCCTGCCGATCAAGGCAAGATAAGGTAGTATTCAGGGGCCAGTATTGCCGACCCCACAAGAAAAACTGCTAGGAACAAAATGCGGTCAATCAGGTTTCTGTGCTCTGTGCTTGTCGGATGCTTTTTGCTCGTTGCCTGCGATCAGTCAGGCCCGATCAAAATCGGTTTCATTGCCGGCTTGTCCGGCCCAGGGGCAGATGCCGGAACAGATGCCCTTGATGCCCTGAAGCTCGCAGCCCAGCAGGTCAACGGCGAAGGCGGGATCAATGGTCGCACGGTGGAAATCATTGCGCGTGATGATCTGAAAACCCCCGAAGTTGCCCAAAATCACGTGCGCGAGCTTAAGCGCCTTGGTGTTGATGCCATTGTTGGCCCGATCATCAGTTCAATCGGCATGGCGATGCTGCCGGTCATCAATGAACTTGGTGTTGTGACCGTCTCCCCGACCATCTCGGCGGCCGACTTTGCCGGTTTTCGTGACAATCTGTTTCGCATGAACACCACGACACGTGAAAATGCGCGCGCCTATGCACGGCGCTATATCGATCTGGGATATGAGCGGGTCGCCCTTGCCCTTGACGGACAAAACCAGGCATTTGCCGACAGCTGGTATCGTGAGTTTCTTCTGGAACTTGATGCGCTTGACGGGCGGGTGATTTCCAAAATCTGGATTAATGTCGACAATGTCACCAAAGCCGAAGTCGCAGCCAAACTGCTCAGCGACAATCCCGATGCCATCGTGCTGATTACCAACAGTACAGATAGTGCCCTGATGGCACAGGAAATCCGCAAGCTTTCGCCAGACATTCCGCTTGCAGCCGCTGAATGGGCCGGTTCACAGTCCCTGATTGAGGTCGGCGGAGATGCTGTCGAAGGCATGGAACTGGTTCAGGCCTATGACCGCTATGACACCAATCCGCGTTTCCAGAAATTCATTGCTGATTTCAGCGAGATGTTCGGCCGTCCTCCCGGTTACACAGCTGTATTGGGATATGACGCGGCCACGGTTCTCTTTGCGGCCATGCGGACCAAACACCCGGATCAATCGCTGGCAGATGCCCTGACAAACCTGCCTCCGCAACAAGGACTGCATCAGGAGCTGGAGTTTGATGCCTTTGGCGATGGCAACCGCAACATTTACTTCGTCGCCATTCAGGACGGAAAATTCATCCGGGTCGACTAGAGGCTGAGCCTTCCCCATCCTTGAAAAACAAAAGCCCTGCTTGTGCAGGGCTTTTTTGCGCCGACTTGATGCCAAAATACAGGAGCGATCCTAGTGATCGCTTTCCTCAAGGAAATGATCGCCAAGGCCGGTGTCATAGTCCATGCCTTCCTTGGTCAGAACGATGCTGGCCGGATAGCCTTCCTTGACCAGCCCCTTACGGGTCAGTGCAACCCAGACGGACGGATTGTCAAAACCACTGGCATCACGGGCCGCCACGGTGAACTTCCCGACATGGACGTGGTCGCCATGGGCATGGGGCACGCGCAAAAGCGTTGCTTCGCCGGTGGCCTCGTCAATCTTGCCCGAATTGGGATCCTTGGCAATCACCTGTGCGAGCACCAGCGTACGAAGCTGCAGCTTGTTGAGTTTCAGCGGATTTTTGCGGACGACGGCCATGACTGATCTTACCCCGGTTTCAATTCGATATTTGCAAGGACATATCTGTTAATTGGCGCGATGATGCAAGCCTTGATTTGAGGGCTATCCTGCGACGCTAACCACCGGCAAGCATCCGGCGCAGCTTGCGATCGCGCTTGAGATGCCACTCACGGCTCATCGCCTGCCCAAAGGTTCGGAACCGTTCGACATAAACCAGTTCCCATTGCCGCCCGCGGGTGGTCTTGGCCCCCTTGCCGCTATTATGCGTCGCCAGACGCGCCTCAACATCGGTTGACCAGCCAACATAGGTTCGGGGCAGTTTGGCCTTGCCCTGCCCCGGCACAAAATCGCGTTCGCGCAGCACATAAACAAAGGTGAATGACGCCATGCTAGCACCACCCTTTGTTCTGGGCACTTGGTGATATGTTGGATTTCGTTACAGGACGTGCCGAAAATGCCGGTTTGCGAGAACCGGCGCGCAGCGTACTTAACGTACGTGAGCACCGGAAGCCCAGCAAATGGGCGTTTGCAGGCCGTCCTGTGACGAAAGGCGACATATCAGCCCATGGTGGAGTTGAAGGCACCACCGTCTAGAAGGACGTTTTGCCCGACCATGAATTTCGCATGCTCGCTGCACATGAAGGCACAGGTCGCGCCGAAATCAAGCGGATCGCCAAAACGCCCGGTCGGAAGGCCCGCCTGGGTTTTGGTGCGTGCTTCTTCAAGGGTGATGCCTTCTGCCTTGGACTTGTTGGTCATCAGCGCATTGATACGGTCGGTATCATGCTGGCCCGGCAGAAGGTTGTTCATGATCACGCCATCCTTGGCCACCTGGCGCGAGGTCCCCGCGACAAAGCCGGTCAGGCCAGCACGCGCGCCGTTCGACAGGCCCAGATGCGGGATCGGCGATTTCACTGAACCCGACGTGATATTCACGATCCGGCCCCATTTGCGCGAAATCATGCCCGGCAGAACCGCCGTTGCCAGCAGGATCGGGGTCAGCATGTTGGATTGAACAGCGGCTTCCCATTCCTTCTGGCCCCAGTCGGACCAGATACCCGGGGGCGGGCCGCCAGCGTTATTAACCAGAATGTCCGGCGCATCTACAGCGGCCAGAACCTTGTTACGGCCTTCTTCGGTGGTGATGTCGCACGCGACCGTGGTGACATCGACGCCAAAGGTATCGCGGATATAGTCCGCTGTTTCGTTCAGCGGCCCTTCGGAGCGGGCATTGAGCACAAGGTCAACACCAGCTTCGGCCAACTTGATCGCACAGCCGCGGCCAAGCCCCTTGGATGACGCACAAACGATGGCCTTTCGGCCCTTGATTCCAAGATCCAATGGATCCTCCCATATTCAGGAATTCAGACAATGGCTGGAATTTAGCCTGTCGATGACGGGCGGGTCAAACCCGTTTGGCATCCAAAAGAACGATCGTTCAAATAAGGAGTCCAAAACTGAAAATGATAATTTCTGACAAATTGATAAAACACAGCAGTAGCCCGCCTGCTGTGCTTTCAGTAAATTCCCAAAGAAAATAAATCCGTGACACAAGATCACACGTGACGAGCAACGACGCGTCGGACCTTTCGCAAATAAAGCGCAAGTTGGCGGCAACATGATCATTGACGCCTCGCATATTCAGGTTGGGTAATTTAATTTGAACATCAAGAATTTACGCCGTTTGGCCTTGGCGATTTGCGTCATGGCACCAATCGAATTCGGCAATGACACAGCACACGCCAGCGAAGAAAACGGACCCAAATGGGGAGCGCATATTGATGTCGAAGGCAAAGCTGGCACCGACCGGTCGCTTGGCGAGGGGGGTTTATTCGTCCCGCTGCTTCAAAATGATGACACACTCCTCTTCACCAGTCTGCGCACCCGATTTGATGACAGTAACGGCCGCGAAGGCAATTTCGGCCTTGGCATCCGCCACATGCATGAAAGTGGCTGGAATCTGGGTGGTGTTGCCTATTTTGATCGCCGACAAAGCGAATGGGGCAACTACTTCAATCAGGTAACACTTGGTGCCGAGGCGCTTTCAACCGACTGGGATTTTCGCAGCAACGCCTATATCCCGCAGGGAAGCCGTGTTCGCAATGTTAACGCCTTGAACGAGGCCAATCTGTCGGGCACAACCATCAGCTTCCGCGGCGGCGAAGAACGCAGCATGGCGGGCTTTGATGGCGAAATCGGCTGGCGTCTGCCGGTCTATGAACCAGAAGAACCCCGGCAAATCCGATTGTTTGCCGGTGGATATCATTTCTTTGCCGATAAAGTCGAGGACATAACCGGCCCACGACTGCGGGCTGAAATGACATTCGACGAGGTACCCTGGCTTTGGAACGGATCGCGCTTTTCCTTTGGCAGCGAATGGCAACATGACAAACCACGTGGCTCTCAGGGATTTGTTACAGCACGTCTGCGCATTCCGCTGCAATTCTTTGGCGCAGGCCGCAAGCGCCTGACACCGATGGAACGGCGCATGACTGATCCGGTGGTCCGTGACATTGATATTGTCAGCCAAGCTGGCGCCTTCGGCCCGGTTGAAACCGCCACAGAAACAGCCGATGGCCAAACTTTGACGGTTATCAACGCCTCATCGGTGGCCGATACAGATGCATTGAATAGTGCCCTGACGACAGCAGGTGCCAGCACTGTTATTATCGGCGGGGCAATTGATGTAGATAAGCAGGTAAATATGGTTGCCGGTCAAACTCTTGTTGGGTCCGGCAATATCACTGTTAAATCGCCTTCCGGTCGGGAAGCGGTCCTGACCGTCTCTGGCGGCAAAATCGCGGCGACGAACCAAAATAACGCCTATACACTGCTGATGAGAAATAATACCAAACTGATCGGAATGACCGTCAGCAATTCGAATAATGGGACTGGTACGTTTGCCGTTCGCGCTGACAACACAACCGGTGTCACAATCGAAAACAGCACACTTACGTCCTTTGATGGGACAACGAGTAGCGTTGCCATCGCAGCCAGTGGTTCAACCAATCTGGTCGTTCGTGACAACACGTTATCGGCATCATCCAATACCGCCACTACGAACGGAATTGTTGTTGGAAACGCCACCAATGCGACCATTGCCAACAACAGGTTTTCACTTTCAACCGCCGGCACCAAAAGAGTTATTACTGGCAACGGAGCAACAAGTTTCAACGTCGCATCAACCGGGAACACGACCAATGATGGTAGCTGTTTCTTTGCTGCGGCACCGACAGGTTCTGTAGGCTTTAGCACCATCAATTGCCCGTAGAATAAACGGCGAATTGACAGCAAAGACCGACCTTAGCCAAACACCGCATCATGCGCTCTGACATAGGCAATCGCGGCCTTGGATACATCGCTGGCTGTCATGCCGGGTTTATAGATGCCAGATCCTAGCCCAAAGCCATCACAGCCGGCCTTGGCATAGGTGCTAAAATCATCCGGGCCAACCCCGCCGACAGCAAAAACCGGCAGGTCTTTGGGCAGGACCGCGCGCATGGCCTTGATGCCCTCAGACCCGATGATGCTGGCCGGGAAAATCTTGAGGCCGTCTGCGCCTGCCTTGATCGCGGCAAAGCATTCGGTTGGGGTCAGAACACCCGGCCACGATCCCATACCAAGTTCCTTGGTCTTGGCGATCACATCGATATCGCAGTTGGGCGACACGATGAATTCACCATTCGCCGCTTTGACATTGGCAACATCATCGGTGGTCAGGACCGTACCCGCCCCGATCATCGCCGCATCGCCAACCGCGTCTTTCATGGCGGTGATGCTTTTAAGCGGTTCGGGGGAATTTAGCGGCACCTCGATCATGGTGATCCCGGCATCAACCAGCGCACGCGCCATATCAGCCGCTTCATGGGTTTGCACCCCGCGCAGGATCGCAATCAACGTGCGATGCGCTTTACCCGTGACGCTGTCGGTGATTTGACCATTGACCGGTGTTGGCATTGCCATCTTTGTCTTCCTGTTTGTTGGGCCCAGCAGGCCTGAATTCTGTTATTTCAGCGGGTAGCGCCACTGACAACGCCATAGGCGCGGCCAAGCCCCGCCAGCGTAATCGCCGCACCATCCTTGGGCGTGGCTTTATGGTTATGCACCGCCAGGGCCGCCTGATAGAGCGACGCCAGTTCACCCGCCCCGATCAAGGCAATATCTTCGCCCGGTGCAAGGTGACTTAAGACATCGGCAATCTCGGCCCCGATGACGGTACCCGAAAGCACCGCAGCCCCCGGCGCAACAGATGCCGCGTCCTTGGCAACAAGCGCGCCTGCCCGCACCGTAAACAGCGTATGCAAAAACGCTGTTGGTTGCAGTTTGGCCGCGCGCACGGCATCGGCAAAGGCCCCGTCATCCCAACGATCATCAACCGAATGGCGCAGGATGGATTGCTGTGACAGCAAGGCAAATACCTCGCCACTCATATAGGTGCGAAAGGCCCTGATCATGCCATCGCCGACATGCGCCCATTTCGAATGGGTGCCGGGCAAACAGACCCAGCCGGAAAAGTCCGGGTTCTCGGCCATAAAGCCGACAAGCTGGGTTTCCTCGCCGCGCATGACGTCAGAATCACCGCGCTGACACAGGCCGGGCAGGATAAAAACAGAAATACGAGGATCGCTCACATTCGGTGTCACCGCACCCTTCGCCAGATCAGCAGGCCGTGCTGGCACATCGCAATAAGGCGCTTCAAGCCATCCTTGCTTGGCGCCGGCCATGCCGCAGATCACCACTGGCAGGCCTCGCTGATCGGGTGACAGCCAGCCGTCTATCAGGTCGATCAGAACCGCCTCGAATGAAAGTTTGGGGTCACCGGCAATCGCATTCATGCCAAGTGGGCTCTCGGTGCTGCCAAGGATGTTAGCGGTATCATCCATCGCCCAGACCCGGAGATTGGAGGTCCCCCAATCAACCGCTACCCACGA
Source organism: Thalassospira sp. HF15 (assembly GCF_011806525.1). Lineage (GTDB taxonomy): Bacteria > Pseudomonadota > Alphaproteobacteria > Rhodospirillales > Thalassospiraceae > Thalassospira. The sequence continues at coordinate 294,476 of NZ_JAAVKI010000007.1, forward strand.
CAGAGACGTTCCATGTTCCTGATTTAACGCGGCCACCCTGCCCTCGAATTCGTTGTTGGTTTTATTCCTCATACTATTGCGCGGACCTGCGGTCAATGCACACCGATGAGATGCCAAAATGCAGAAAAATAGCTATCCGCCAGAATGCAGCATCACGCCGGATGCTCGGCGGTTTGTTCACCTGCTACGACGGCCTCTGCCTGATCCAGCAATTCCTGATGCGAACGCCAGTTTTGCGCCTCGATAAACACCTTGGAGACTTCCGGGATTGCCGCACGAATATCACTTTCCAGTCGGCTGACGGCGGCTTCAACCTGCTTTGAGGTCACCTTGTCCTGAAAATCAACGCTGACACAGACCATCAGGCTTTGCGGCCCGTGATGCAGGGTGACGATCTCGTTGACCTTGAGGATGCCGGGAATGGCCGCCACCATCTCGGCAATCATTTTCCGGCTTTGGCGACTGGCACTCTCACCGATCAACAGGCCTTTGCACTCAACCGCCAACAAAAAGGCCGTCACCGCCAAAATAAGCCCGATCATCACCGACGCCAGCCCATCAAGAACCGGCATCTCCAAAAGATACGCCGCCGCAATCCCGACACACGCCACCACAAGGCCCAAAAGGGCCGCTGAATCCTCAAACAGGATGACAAAAACCGTCGGATCCTTGCTGCTGCGCACGGCCTTGATCAACGGAATGCCGGGGTTCTGCGCCCGAAACGTCCGATACGCCGTGCGAAACGCCATGCCTTCAAGCACAATTGCAATCGCCAGAATTGAAAACACCACGTGATAGGTGCGGATATCAAACCCGCCAAACGTTGCCACCACGTGCACATCAAGCGCATGCGGATGGATCACCTTGTCCACCCCTTCCCAGATCGAAACCCCGGCACCCAGGCCGAAAATCATCACCGCCACCAAGAATGACCAGAAATAAGTTTCCTTGCCATAGCCCAAAGGATGCCTTTCATCGGGCTCGCGGGTGGAAAGCCGCAATCCCAAAAGCAAAAGCCCCTGATTGCCCGTATCCACCAGCGAATGAATGCCTTCTGACATCATCGCCGCAGACCCGGTAATCGCCGCCCCGCCAAACTTCGCCACGGCAATCAAAAGATTGGCCGCCGCTGCCATGTAAATGGCCCCTTTTGAAGAATGAGACATATCGGGATTTCCGCTTTTTTGTGGGGCGATGGTTCTGGCTTCCAACAGCCGGGATTGCAAAAACCCCGTATGTTTAAGGCCTTAAACCTGTGAACTCGAACACAGTCTACCCGACTGGTTTCAAATGTCACGGCCCCTGCGGACACCCCCGCCAAACCGTCCCTTTCGCCTCAGCACCCAGATTAATCGATAAAAACTATCGAAAACACATGAAATAACTATTTCCCCTATTACGCATCTGGTTGCTAACCTTCTTTCAATCACGGGGAAGCCCGTGTCATCGGATTGAACAAACCGTGTCGTGTTGCGATCTTTGAGTTGATCACCATCTTCAACATGAAACCCTAGGGATAACTTCTGGTTTCATCGCGCGGGTTTTGGTTAAATCAAATCAGGGAGAAACAACCAAAGGGTGCCACAAGCAACAGATCACTTTGTTGTTTGGTCAAAATCAACGCACCCCGCAGCTGCTCGATACAGGTCCAAGAGCTGTTTAAAACATCTCAGCCACGACGGAGAGAGAAAAAATGGACGGAAAACACACCGCAGGGAAATGTCCGGTAATGCATGGCGGCATGACCGAGACCGGCAAATCGGTAAGCGACTGGTGGCCGAAAACGCTTAACCTCGACATCCTTCATCAGCATGACACCAAGGTGAACCCCTATGGGGAAGACTTCAACTATGCTGAAGAATTCAAGAAGCTCGACCTTGAAGCGGTCAAGACCGACATCAAAAACCTCATGACCGACAGCCAGGACTGGTGGCCGGCTGACTGGGGCCATTATGGCGGGCTGATGATCCGTATGGCATGGCACTCTGCCGGGTCGTACCGTCTGGCCGATGGCCGTGGTGGTGGCGGCAAGGGCAACCTGCGCTTTGCGCCGCTGAACTCCTGGCCCGATAACACCAACCTTGATAAGGCCCGCCGTCTGCTGTGGCCGATCAAAAAGAAATACGGCAACAAGCTTTCCTGGGCCGATCTGATCATTCTGGCTGGCACCATGGCCTATGAATCGATGGGTCTTAAGGTCTTTGGGTTTGGCGGCGGCCGTGAAGATATCTGGCACCCGGAAAAAGACACCTATTGGGGTGCGGAGCGCGAATGGCTGGCACCAAGTGACAATCGTTATGACGATGTCTCCAAACCCGACACCATGGAAAACCCGCTGGCGGCAGTTCAGATGGGCCTGATCTATGTGAACCCGGAAGGTGTGAATGGTCAGCCCGATCCGCTCAAGACCGCCGCCCAGGTCCGTGAAACCTTCGCCCGTATGGCAATGGACGACGAAGAAACCGCAGCCCTCACCGTTGGTGGTCACACCGTCGGCAAGACCCACGGCAACGGCAATGCCGAGCTGCTGGAAGCCGAACCCGAAGCCGCCGATGTCCATGAACAGGGCATGGGCTGGATGAACCACACCAAGCGTGGCATTGGCCGCGATACCGTAACGTCGGGCATCGAAGGTGCCTGGACCACCCACCCGACCAAGTGGGATAATGGCTATTGCAAGCTTTTGCTGGGGTATGAGTGGGAGCTCAAGAAAAGCCCGGCCGGTGCCAACCAGTGGGAACCGATCGGCATAAAAGAAGAAGACATGCCCGTTGACGTCGAAGACCCGTCAATCCGTTGCATGCCGATCATGACCGATGCCGACATGGCGATGAAGATGGACCCGACCTATCGCGCCATCATCGAGAAATTCAATAACGACTTTGAATATTTCTCCGATTGCTTTGCGCGCGCATGGTTCAAACTGACCCACCGTGATATGGGCCCGAAGGCCTGCTATCTCGGCCCGGATGTCCCCAAAGAAGACCTGATCTGGCAGGACCCGATCCCGGCGGTTGATTATACCCTCTCGGACTCCGAGATCGCCGATCTCAAATCCAAACTGCTCGGTCTTGGCGTTTCCGCGACCGACCTGATCAATACCGCCTGGGACAGTGCCCGCACCTATCGTGGCTCGGACCGTCGCGGTGGTGCCAATGGCGCACGCATCCGCTTGGCCCCGCAGAAGGACTGGGAAGGCAACGAACCCGCACGCCTTGCCAAGGTCCTGAAGGCACTTAAGGACTTCCAGGCAGGCCTTGCCAAGAAAGTCTCGATGGCTGACCTCATCGTCCTTGCCGGTTCGGCCGCGGTCGAAAAGGCCGCCAAAGATGCCGGTGTGAACATCACTGTCCCGTTCGCACCGGGCCGCGGTGACGCAACCGACGAGATGACCGATGCGGATAGCTTCGATGTCCTCGAACCGCTGGCGGACGGTTTCCGCAACTGGTCGAAAAAGGACTATGTCGTATCGCCAGAAGAAATGCTGCTGGATCGGGCACAGCTCATGGGCCTGACCGCCCATGAAATGACCTGCCTGATCGGTGGGATGCGGGCCCTTGGCACCAACCATGGCGGCACCAAGCACGGCGTCTTCACCGATCGTGTCGGCGTGCTGACGAATGACTTCTTCGTTAACCTGACCGACATGGGCTACAGCTGGAAACCGGCCGGCGACAACCTTTACAACATCGTTGATCGCAAGTCCGGCGACACCAAATTCACCGCCACCCGCGTCGATCTGGTGTTTGGCTCCAACTCGATCCTGCGCGCCTACGCCGAAGTCTACGCCCAGGACGACAACCACGAGAAGTTCGTCAAGGACTTCGTCGCGGCTTGGACCAAAGTCATGAACGCCGATCGCTTTGATCTGGCGTGAGGGGCGACTAGCCTGATGTGATTTGGAGCTTTTGGGCTATGATGTGAGAACACCCCCGGTCTTGAGGCTGGGGGTGTTTTGCAATCCAAGACGTCGCTTCAAAGCCTTAACCTTGCGATTGCTTCTGTTCTAATTGCTCAGAAACATTCTTCGCGCACTGGGCTAAAGCTTGGTCCCTCAAATCTGCATGACAAATATGTTTAAGGTAACGTTCCAGACTATCATCCCATTCCTGCTCAGTGCTCAAAGCCATGTCCGAGAACAATGACCCTGTAAAGTATTGATGGTGCAACTGGGATCGAACATCCACAAACTCTACATTAAATGCTCCCCGTACACGTACTTCACGAACGCAGTTAGCCTTCAATCTATCAGTCAAGCTTTTAGCAAAATCATCCAAGCGCCCTTGCAAGCCTGGATTTATCACATCGTAGTAAGTGGATGAGGGAATTGTGCCTACAGCATGGCCGTAACCACCTGTTATAAGAGTATCCGCGAAAGAAACGTCAACCCAATAAGTTCCGCCGTCATTCGCTGAACAAGTTGGCCCCAAGCCAAGCACGCCGAAATAGACCGCTCTAACACCTTTAATGGAAGTAAATCCGACACCTGTCTGAAAACTCGCATTGTCAGGATAGGAGTGACGCCATAGCTTATCCTGCGGATTGCGACCTTCAACGTTATTATCGTCGAGGTAAAAGGAAGGTGATCGAACATATTCAACCGCTGGCGGAGCCAAATATCTCTCAAGCCTTGCCATTTCCTCACTGATTGAGAGTTGTTGCGCAATTAGGCTCCCTTGGGAGCTTTGAATATCCAACATCAGCTCTTGTAGCTGCGTTTGTTGATAGAGGAATAGCGCGGTTAAAACCGAAACGATCAAGCTTATGCTGCCAGAAATAACCTTCCACACTGAAATAGTTGTTTCAACTTTCACCGTGCTCGCTCGCTTTGCTGTAATTTCTTAATACCTCGAACGACTTGCTTCAAAATTATGAACGCTGATCGCTTTGATCTGGCGTGAGGTGCGGATAGCCTGATGTTATTTGGAGCTTTAGGGCTCTAGACGACGCCCCCGGTGGGGGCGTATTATGTATCAACACACAGCAATCAGTCTTGCCCATCTTCGTAAAGTGAATCAATATCTCTGATCAACTTTCTGATTGTGGATTTCAGCTCGTCAGTGCAATTTTCTGCATCTACTAGCTCATTCAACCACCAACTACTTACCGAATATTGCTCAAGCTCGAGTTCGTTGCTTGCTATAGATACAAGACTAGTGATTTCATCCTGTGTAAGCCAATTTTTACGCCCCTTTTGGAAATCGTGATAGATAGCCCAGCAATCTCCAAATTTGTCGCCACCAAAATCCAGCAACTTTTTGACCAACTGCATACGCTCACTAAACACATCCCCATCCGGATTTACATGGAACGACAACAGATCAATCAACGGTGTCTTAGCCATATGAAAATCCCAGAGATAAGGATCACTCTTGCAGGTTCCTAAAATTGTCTTTCCAATTTTTTCTCTGACAGCATTAGACAATCCAATCTCAAGTTCATTATTTAATTTAATTATAGCTTGAAACAGGGCATGGGCTCCTTTTGTAGCGATTGTACCCGTCTTACCGTACAATTCGCCGCCATATTCCTTAAATATCTGAGGGTTATCAAAAACCCTCAATATTGCTTTGATTGCCTGCTTACGTCCGTCATCTGTAGTAAACTTTAGAATAAGTTCCTTACTTGGGTTTTTCCCTTCTACTGCTTTTTCAAGAATGTCCTCAACACGCGTTAACACGTCATTGAAGTCATACTTAAACGATATCACGTCACCAGAAAACTCTTGAACAAGAGCACTAAGCTCTTCTAAAAACTCACCAATTTCTGCTTCAACGAGACAGATATTTTTCTTCGAGAATAAGTATTTAGCTTGAGATAGTTTCTCATCATCTCCAGATGGACGAACTATCATAAATGATGGAAGCTTGTCGTCGCCAAGATGCGCAACCACTTCATCATATATATAAAATATATTCGGGTCTGAAAGACTATAACCAAGAAATATCGGAACATTCTCCGAGAACACAGTGAAAATCTTGCTTTTAAGGTACGTATCTTCCCTTTGAAATTTTGTATACTGACTCTGAGTGACAACTATACTATTTGGATCCCGTGAATCTCCATGTATCTTGAATATATTTCTTCCTTCTGAAAGCTGTATGTTCTTCTCTCCTCTAACAATAACAGAAGGTAAATAATCAAATATATCCTCTAATACATTATCCCAATTTGTTGTAACCAAAATATTACTCGAAAGATTATAAAAATTTTCAACCCAAACTGGGCTATCAACATCTTCCTTCAGCGTATGAAGTGATTTCACCACTTCCCCATTAAAGTCATCACCACCTATTTTTTCATCGTAGAATGAATGCAATATTTCTGCTGCATGAAGATAATTATTTGGGAGATCTCGCTCAAAACTAATATTTTCTTTAACCTTGTCTAGAACATCCCCCCATCCTGGATACCCAAAGTTTGCAGAGAAACCGGAACCAATCCAGAAGAAATGACGTTTCCCGTAAACGGCAGAAACCAATACTTCTTTCTCCCGATCACTCAAGTCACTCATACAACTCATTTAGCCCCCCTTATTGACTCCATTGGACTAGAAATACTAGCGGGCAACTATTCAGGGTTGCAAACATAATTTCTAGAAAGCGTCACTAATTTCAAAATAAAGGGGACATGAAAATAAAGGGGACAGCCCCCTTTTTTGATTAACAGTGGATAGTTTGATACGTGTTGCCCTAGCGCAGCCTTAAAAGAAGGGGACAGATTTATTTTTGGTCTCCTTTTAAGCCTCTCCATTCCACCAATACCTAGTTCCCTTATCATATCTATGTTCATATTTTTCGTGTGAGCCCTTGTCCTGAAAAACCTTCACGGCGCTATTAAGAGCAGCAATAAAATAGTATCTTGGAAAAAGGGTCTGAACTTCTAAGGGAAAGATCATTTGGGCTATATTCGGGATCACTGGCAAGGAAAGCACGCGCTGTTATTCGCGCTGGCCGTCAACCTGATCCTGATCCGGGTTCTGATCATGTTTGCCGATCGCTATACGCTGCCGCCCTATATCCCGGATCGCATCCCGGCACTGATCTCGACGGTTGCGTTTATCCTTGTTTTTCATGGCGTTGTTTTTGTCTGGCAGGTGGTCGGCGTGCTGCGCGCCACCCAACATCAATCAAGCATTCTTGCCAATATCTGGACCGTTGTGAGTTATGGGGTGATCGGGCTGTGTTTGGCTTTTACCGCTCTTAGCATCGCGGCCTCTTTCCGCGCCCTTGCGCCGGAGAAGTTTATCCCCGTCAACCTGACCGAGCTTGAAGATGCCCGCGCCAGCCAATATGAGCTAACGCTCAGCCCGGACAACACCCGCATTCACATCACCGGCATCTTTGCCCTTGGCATGACGCAGCGGCTGGCCGCCTTGCTCGATCAAAATCCGGGGGTGACCGGCATCGTCCTGCACAGTGATGGCGGGCATGTCTATGAAGGGCGCGGTGTCGGCTTCCTGATCCGCAACCGGGGTTTGGACACCTATGTGTTTGAGGCGTGTAGTTCCGCCTGCACAACCGCCTTTATCGGTGGCGCCAAACGCTATCTCGGCCCCAACGGGCGTCTTGGTTTCCATCAATACAAGGTCGATCTCAACTACCCCGTCCCGCTCTATGACATCAAGGGCCAGCAGGAAAAGGAAATCACCTTCTATCGCAACCAGGGCATTGCCGAGAGCTTCCTGAAACAAGTCTTCCTCGCCCCGCATACCGGGATCTGGTTCCCGGAGGTGGAAGAGCTGATGGAGGCTGGTGTTGTTGATGGGGAGGTTGAGGAGTGAGTTTGTGGCGCTTTTGGCTGAACCTCTGCAGTCTGCGCGCGGCTTCGCCGTGCTCGACCTTCAGACTAAAAACGTGCCACTGGCACGTTTTCTATACGTCTTCAGCCTTCAAGTTATGAGCACAGGCCCATAACGCAGGAAGATCAGAGTTCAAAGCGTCTTCACGTGATCAAATAAAAAAGGCGGCCCCATGCGGGACCGCCTTTTTTATTTGGTTGCGGGGAGAGGATTTGAACCTCTGACCTTCAGGTTATGAGCCTGACGAGCTACCGGACTGCTCCACCCCG
>NZ_JAAVKI010000008.1 GCF_011806525.1 Thalassospira sp. HF15
CCGGGACCTGGGCGATGACTTTTGCCATTTCTTCCGGGGCGGTCAACTTGCCGATGCGACCTGCCATGTAAACAGCTGACAGGGATTGGCGTGCGAGCAGGTTGTTGGTCGTGATCATGCCAACAGCCTTGCCATCCTTCATAACCGGCAGATGACGGATATTGTTGCGCGTCATGGTCAGAAGCGCATCGAAAGCATACTGATCAGGAGAAATCGAAATGGGCTTTTCGGTCATGATGGCCGTAACCGGCTCATCAAAGCTGCGGCCTTCGGCGACGACCCGGTTTCGCAGGTCCCGGTCGGTCATGATGCCGGCAACGCCATCGTCTCCCTCTGTAATCAGCAGACAGGATACGCGTTCCTTGCTCATGAGCTTGCCAGCTTCAAGGATTGATGCGGATTTGTCGATACTGACCAGATCGCGCGCGATCAGGTCACTGACCATAACACTCATCAGTTTGAGCTGGTCGTCATCGCGTTTTTCAAGAAGCTGCATGCCGCTGCGCAGACGATCTCCACCCATTTGCGAGAAGAAATAGCTAAATTGCGGGTATTTGCTGGTCAGGTCGTGGAAATCCTTTTCCGGCAACAAATAGCACAGGCTGTCTTCAAGGGTTGTGATGTTGTTTGCGGCCCGCCCGTTCTGATACATCGCGCGTACGCCAAAACATTCCCCCTCTGACAGGCGGGCAAGAAGTTGTCCGTTGGGATCACGGGTTTCTGTGCCGCCAGTGCGGATAATGTAGAGATGCAGGCATTGTTCTTCAGGTGAGAGAACCTTGGTCCCTGCGCGGAAATAGCGGGCCTGCAGGCGTTTGGGCAGCGCATTGATCTCTGCGTCGGGTAACAGGTCGAACGGGTGATGTTGTTTCAGAAACTCTGCAATTTCTTCAAGTTCGATGCTCATTGACTGCTTTCCTCCGCAAGGGCACGCCCTGATGTCATTGTTGCCTGACAAAGATCGAAAAGAAAAGCCCCCGGATCATTGATCCGGGGGCCTGCAACAGTATTTGGCAAACCGGTTAACCGATTAGTGGTCAACCGCGCCACCGGCCCCTTTCGGAACACGGATGTCTTCAATCATGACCTGGATATGTTCTGGCGGTTCAGCGGTGACTCTCGATACAGAGAAAGCAACGATGAAGTTCAGAACCATGCCAACTGCACCAATGCCTTCCGGCGAGATGCCAAACAGCCAGTTTTCCGGCGTGTTTGCAATGATCGGGTCGAAGAACACACCTTTGTAGGCAAGGATATAGCCCATGGTGAAGATCAGACCAGTCAGCATGCCGGCAATCGCACCTTCGCGGTTAACCTTCTTGGAGAAAATCCCCATGATGATAACCGGGAACAACGAGGATGCGGCAAGACCGAAGGCAAACGCCACCACCTGTGCCACAAAGCCCGGAGGGTTGTAGCCCAGATAACCGGCAATCAGGATCGCGACCGCAGCGGCAATACGCCCTGCCATCAGTTCCTGCCCTTCTGTCATGTTTGGTGTGAATGTACCTTTGAGAAGGTCATGCGACACGCCAGACGAAATCACAAGCAACAGACCCGCAGCCGTCGACAGGGCAGCAGCAATACCACCTGCTGCAACCAGTGCGATGACCCAGTTCGGAAGCTGTGCAATTTCCGGGTTGGCCAGAACCATGATGTCACGGTCAACCTTCAGCTCGTTACCCTGCCAGCCGAACTCGGCTGCCTTGGCGGCGAACTCTTCATTGGCATCATTGTAGTACTGGATACGGCCATCGCCGTTTTTGTCTTCAAACGACAGGAGGCCGGTGGCTTCCCAACGTTTCATCCAGTCCGGACGCTCTTCAAAGACAAGGTTGCCATCTTCTGCGCCGACTTCGCCGGTCTGGATGGTTTCGGTCAGGTTCAGGCGAGCCATTGCACCAACTGCCGGAGCGGTGGTGTAAAGCAGCGCGATGAAGACCAATGCCCAACCAGCCGAAGAACGCGCATCGCGGACCTTCGGAACGGTGAAGAAGCGAACGATAACGTGCGGCAGACCTGCGGTACCAACCATCAGGGCAACGGTAATCGCAAAGATATCAATCGTTGACTTGCTGGTCGTGGTGTATTCGAGGAAGCCGAGTTCCGTCACAACCTGGTTGAGGCGATCAAGCATGAATTCGCCGGTGCCATTCACGGTCGAGCCGAAGGCCAGCTGCGGCAGCGGATTGCCGGTCAACTGGAAGGCAATGAAGATTGCCGGAATGGTGTAGGCAACAATAAGAACGCAATATTGTGCAACCTGGGTATAGGTAATGCCCTTCATGCCGCCAAGAACGGCATAGATGAAGACGATGCCCATGCCGACGATCAGGCCGGTCAGGATTTCAACTTCAAGGAAGCGCGAGAACACGATACCAACGCCGCGCATCTGACCTGCCACATAGGTGAACGAGATAAAGATCAGGCAGATAACAGCAACGATACGGGCTGCTTTGGAATAATAACGATCCCCGATGAATTCCGGCACGGTGAATTTGCCGTACTTACGAAGGTACGGTGCCAGAAGCATTGCCAGCAGGCAGTAACCGCCGGTCCAGCCCATCAGGTAAACCGAGCCGCCATAGCCAAGGAAGGCAATGAGGCCAGCCATAGAGATAAAGGAAGCAGCAGACATCCAGTCTGCTGCGGTCGCCATGCCGTTGACAACCGGGTTAACACCTTTGCCAGCGACATAGAATTCGCCGGTGGTGCTTGCCTTGGCCCAGATCGCGATGCCGATATACAGCGCGAAGCTCAAACCGACGGCAATATATGTAAGGGTAGTAAGATCCATCTTGTCTGTCTCCCAGATACTGCGTCAGTCGTCGTCTTCGCGGACGCCGAATTCGCGGTCCAGCTTGTTCATCTTGGCCACATAGACAAAAATCAGTGCGACAAAGACGTAAATGGAACCCTGTTGAGCAAACCAGAAACCAAGCTGGAAGCCCGCTATTTCGATAGAATTGAGGGCATCGACAAACAAGATGCCGAAACCGTAGGAAACGATGAACCAGATCGCGACAAGTACCGAGACCAGTTTCACGTTTCTCTTCCAGTAGGCTGCGCTTTGTTCATCCATCGCGCGTCTCCTTCCTAGAAATGATAACTTTCCCTGCCGACATCGTTTTTGGATTGATTATTGTCGACCGCGTAAACCAGTGGCATTGAATGCATTGGGACACACTCATTGCCTGTAAAGGTCGATACCAGCTTTCGGGATTCGCCATAAGCTAATCATTAGTCGTATAGAACAGGGTGTTAGGGGCTTTCACGCGCGGTTGCCAACTGAAAATAGTGACAGAATCCGGTCGGTTTTTGATGTGTGCGACGCAGCATTTCAAGGTTGAAAAAGTCGCGCGGTTCATGCCAGAAAAGTGACGTTTTCAGGGTGTAACCAACCGCGAATGTACCCGTTGACAGTTTTCTTGATGCGGAATCGCCGCAAGATTTGCCAAGTTGGGCCGGTCGTTTCGGGCTTCTGCGGTTTGAAGTTGTTAAGAGACAGCCTGTCGGTTACAAACGGGCACAGTATTTCAGGCATGCGCTTTGGGCGTGTCGAAGTGTTCCGGCCCGATGGGGCGGACCCAACGAATTTTGGATGGGGAATTTAATGGCATCCTACCAGTATATTTACGTCATGAAGGACCTGACCAAGATCCTTCCGGGCGGTCGCGAACTATTCAAGGGCATCACGCTGTCCTTCTTGCCGGGCGTAAAAATCGGTGTTCTCGGGAACAACGGCGCAGGTAAATCGACCCTGCTGAAAATCATGGCGGGCATTGAAAAAGACTTTGCCGGTGAAGCTTGGCCTGCCGATGGTGTGAATGTCGGTTATCTTGAGCAGGAGCCGCAGCTTAACCCTGACAAAGACGTTCTTGGCAACGTAATGGAAGGGTGTGGTTCGATCGTTGACGATCTGGCACGCTTTAATGAAATCAGCGGCAAATTTGCCGAGCCGATGACCGATGACGAAATGACGGAACTCCTTGCCGAGCAAGGGGAGCTTCAGGAACGCATCGATGCTGCTAATGGCTGGGATCTGGAACGTACCCTTGAAATCGCGATGGACGCCCTGCGTTGTCCGCCCAAGGAAGCTGACGTTTCAAAGCTTTCCGGTGGTGAACGCCGTCGTGTCGCGCTTTGCCGCCTGCTGCTCGCCAAGCCTGATATCCTGCTGCTTGACGAACCGACCAACCACCTTGATGCGGAATCGGTTGCGTGGCTTGAACGTCATCTTGAAGATTACCAGGGTACCGTCATTCTGGTCACCCACGATCGTTACTTCCTTGATAACGTGACCGGCTGGATCCTTGAACTTGACCGTGGTCAGGGCATCCCGTTTGAAGGCAACTACTCATCCTGGCTGGAACAGAAGCAAAAGCGTCTGGAACAGGAAGCCCGTCAGGAAGGCAGCCGTCAGAAACAGCTTGCGACCGAGTTGGACTGGATCCGTCAGAACCCGAAAGGCCGTCAGGCAAAATCCAAGGCCCGTGTTCGTGCCTATGATGATCTTGTTGCCGAAGCAGCCAAAGCAGTTCCGGACTCGACCAAGATCGTTATTCCTATTGCCGAGCGTCTTGGTAATGAAGTCATCACTGCCGAGGGTCTGACCAAGGCATATGGTGACAAGCTTCTGTTCGAGAATCTGGATTTCCGTTTGCCACCGGGTGGCATCGTGGGTGTTATTGGTCCGAACGGTGCAGGTAAAACCACGCTGTTCAAAATGCTGACCGGCAGTGAAAAACCGGATGCAGGGGAACTGAAAATCGGTGAAACCGTCAAGATGGGTTATGTCGATCAGTCGCGTGACTCGCTTGATCCGAACAAGACCGTCTGGCAGGAAGTTTCCGATGGTCTCGACGAGATCCTGCTGGGCAAACGCCCGATGAGCTCGCGTGCTTATGTGTCGCAGTTTGCATTCAAGGGTGCCGATCAGCAGAAAAAAGTCGGTCAGTTGTCAGGTGGTGAACGTAACCGCGTTCATCTTGCCAAGATGCTGAAATCCGGTTCGAACGTTCTGCTGCTTGACGAACCGACCAACGATCTTGATGTCGATACTCTGCGCGCGCTTGAGGAAGGTCTTCTCGAGTTTGCCGGTTGTGCTGTGGTCATCTCGCACGATCGCTTCTTCCTTGACCGTATCGCAACCCATATTCTTGCCTATGAGGGCAACTCGCATGTCGAGTGGTTCGAAGGTAACTATCAGGAATATGAGGCGGACTACAAGCGCCGCTATGGTGAAGAGGCAAGCCGTCCGCACCGCATCAAATACAAGCCCCTGACCCGCTAAGCCGGTTCATAAGGTTTAAGATCAAAGGCCACCTTCGGGTGGCCTTTTTTCGTCTTGCATGGTGAAGAACAAACAGAAAAAGCCACCGTCGCAAAGAAGGTGGCTTTTCAATTCTGATGTTCGACAGTCTAATCTACAGGCCTGTCTTCGCCTTGAGGGCTGCTGTCAGGGCGCTGACATCGTCATTGTTCTGCTGGATGACCGATGTGAACTCATCGCGTTGGGTGATGCCCATGCTCAGACCTTCGATGGAAACATCAATGATCTTGTAGCTGTCATCAAAAACCCTCATCCGCCAGACGATATTGATCGGCGGACCGTCCGGGCGGACAAACTGCGAATTGACAAAGGTGTCCTTGTTTTTCTGGGTCTGGTCGCCGACGACAAATTGTTCGCCGTTAAATTCCTTGAACTGGTTTGCGTAGTTCAGGGCCAGATAATTTTGCAGCAGTACCGAAAATTCTTCAATCTCCTCCTTGGAGATCGACCGCCAGTAGCGCCCCAGGACAAAGCGCGAAACTACGTCCATTTCGAAGTATCGGTCCATGAGGGACACGAACTTTTTACGGCGGACATCATCAGCAAGGCTTTGATCAGTAAGTTCGTTCATGGCGTGGTCCGCCATGGACTTAATCACTTCTGCTGCACTTGTTTCAACAGCGACTTCGGCAACGACACTTGAAGACAGGCTCGTTGCCGACGACGGACCAGACCAAGCCGCTGCGATGGCGATCATCGTGGCGGCTGATATGGCGATTTTGCTGTTTGCCATGGTCGGCTCTTATTCGCTTGCAGCTTCGACAGCATCGTCGAAGTCAAAAGATGCACTTTCGTCTTCAACAGCCGTTGCAGGTGCCGGGGCACCATTGCGAATCAGCGTGTTGCGCTGCTGACGATAGAGGCTGCGCAGAGCAGCATAATAATCGATCGACGATTTCTGCAACTCATTCAGCTGATTGATCGTAGCATAACGATAATGCAATGCGCTCAAACCGATAGAGCCGAGATAAAGAGCTTCGGCTGTGTCGCTGTTTTCAGCGCCCCAGGTCAGCGGATTGGCAACATAATCAACGGCAAGGCCTGTGGTATCACGAAGGTTGGACGGGCCAATCAGCGGAAGCACAATGTAAGGGCCACCACCAATGCCATAATGGGCAAGGGTCTGACCGAAATCTTCGCGGCGATAAGGGATGCCGAAATCCGAGGCGACATCGTTAAAGCCCAGAAGACCAATCGTCGAGTTCATGATGAAACGCTGGAATGAGGCAGCAGCCTGTTCCGGATCACCCTGCAGCAACGCGTTGAACGAGTTCAGCGGTTCGTTGATGTTGCGCACAAAGCTTTCGACGGAAGTCTTTACGGGTTCCGGTGCAATGTCGCGGTACCACATTGCAGCGGGATACAGGACCATGAAATCAACGGCACCATTGATTCCGTGAACAACGCGGTTCACCGGCTCAATCGGGTCGAAATCGCTCGTGTCCTGAGCGGGTTCTGTCGATGCGCACGCGGTCAGCAAAGACAGCGACCCTGCGGCACAAAGTGAAAGCAAAGCTCGAAACTTCATTATTTTTAGCCAACCGATGTTCGATACACAGACTTCCCCTGACCCAAAACGTTTTTGATGCGAGACACCAAAAAACGTTACCGATCAACCTCCTGCTTGGAGGTGCGACCATGTAACGCAGACGCCTTAGATATCCATGTGGTTAGCATAGGGTGAATTTAAACACCAGCATACAAAAAGTTGATCGTAATCAAGCGGGTTGCAGGTGTGGCATTTGGGCAACATTTTTTCCTGCGAAAATAGCCCTTGAACAAACATAAACATATCTTTATATCTTTTGTATTGATCTGGAGGGCGTTGACATGGAACAGGTTCTGGCAAGATTGCGCGCCGCGGCCGAGGCAACTCGGCTTCGTTTGCTGGCGATCTGTGCCGAGTGCGAACTGACCGTCAGTGAGATCACCCAGATCATTGGTCAAAGCCAGCCGCGTGTGTCCCGACATCTTAAGTTATTGTGTGAAGCGGGCTTGCTTGTCCGCTTTCGCGAGGGCACGTGGGTTTTCTATCGCACGCCACACTCTGGACCCGGGGCGGATCTTGTGCAGCCGGTGCTTGATCTTTTGCCCAAGGATGACGAAACGCTATCGCTTGATCGCGCCCGTCTTGATCAGGTGAAGGCCGAGCGCGAGAAAATCGCCACCGAGTATTTCCGCGCCAATGCCGAAGATTGGGATCGGATTCGTTCTCTGCATGTTGACGAGACTGTTGTTGAAAAAGCCCTGCTGGACGCTGTCGGTGATTTGACTGGCGGGCGGATTCTTGATGTCGGTACAGGCACTGGACGCATTCTGGAGCTGCTGGGACGCAATGCTGAAGAAGGTGTGGGCGTTGATATGTCACGCGAAATGTTGGCCGTGGCTCGTGCCCGCTTGCAACGCGCGGATTTGTCCAATTGCCTTGTTCGGCAGGCGGATATGTATCAGTTGCCTTATCCGGGCGGCATGTTTGATGTGGTTACCCTTCATCAGGTTCTGCATTTCGCCGAAAAGCCCGAAGTGGCCCTGGCCGAAGCAGCACGGGTTCTCTCCCCGGGGGGCAAATTGATCATCGTTGATTTTGCACAGCATGAGCATGAGGAACTACGCGAGGAACATGCTCATCGCCGCCTTGGTTTCGATGATGCGTCGCTAAATGCATGGTTCCGTTCCAACGAGCTTGAGCCGGACAATGTAATCAGCCTGCCCGGCAAACCGTTGACAGTCCGGATCTGGGCCGCCCACCCGGCAAAAGGTCAGGCGGCAGACAAAGAAGAAAAGAATTCTGAAAGGGCAGCGGAATAGCGCGCACCGTTTCACCAACATACCAAAACAATAAGACCCGACCCACGGACTCAACCCGAGGGACAGCGAAGACAGGATTGAGATATTGATATGATGACGGTTCCAGAAATCAAGGCAGTACGCAAAAACCTCAAGGTTTCATTCGAATTCTTCCCGCCGAAAACGGAGAAGATGGAAGAAACCATGTGGCGGTCAATCCGTCGGCTTGCGCCGCTCAATCCGTCTTTTGTCTCTGTGACTTATGGGGCTGGTGGTACCACGCGTGGCCGTACTCATGGCAGCGTGACCCGGATCCAAAAGGAAACCGGCATTCCGGCGGCGGCCCATCTGACCTGTGTCGGGCATACCAAGGAAGAGATTGACCAGATCGCGCGAAGCTATTGGGACGAGGGTATCCGTTCGATCGTCGCCCTGCGCGGTGACCTGCCTGACGCGGGTGACAAGTACGAGCCTACGCCAGGTGGTTATGCCTATGCGGTGGATCTGGTTGCGGGACTGAAGGAAATCGCAGATTTTGATATCTCGGTTTCGGCCTATCCGGAAACCCATCCGGATGCTCCAAGTGCGGATTTCGAGATCGAATATCTCAAACGTAAGATTGATGCTGGCGCCAACCGATCGATTACCCAGTTCTTCTTTGATAACGAAACCTATCTTCGGTTCCGTGACAAATGTGTGGCTGCGGGCATTGATGCGCCGATTGTCCCGGGCATTTTGCCAGTGACCAACTTTGGCTCGCTCTTGAAATTTGCCAACATGTGTGGTGCTTCTGTGCCTCAGCGTTTGCATTGGCGTTTCGAAGGGCTTGATGAAGATCCAGATACCCGTCGTATGGTTGCATTCCATGAAGCAATTTCGCAGGTAGAAGGTCTGATCAGCGAAGGTGTGACTGACTTCCACTTCTATACGCTTAATCGTGCCGAACTAACATATGCCATCTGCCATGCGCTGGGCATTCGCGGAACCGAACAGGTAGCTGCCTGAAGGTACTTTTGCCCTGTAACCCGGACGCATGAAGAATTGATTGGATGAAAAAGATGAATGATCGCAAGGAACGCATTGCCCTGCTGCGCAAACGAGCCGAGGAAAAGATACTGATCCTTGATGGCGCAATGGGCACGATGATTCAAAAGCATAATCTGAGTGAAGAAGACTATCGCGGTGAACGCTTTGCCGACTGGAAACTGGATGTAAAAGGCAATAACGACCTTTTGTCCCTGACCCAGCCCAACATCATCAAGGATATTCATCTGCAATATATTGCGGCCGGTGCAGACCTGAACGGGACCAACACCTTTAGCGCAACAACCATTGCACAAGCCGATTACGGCATGGAAGATCTGGCCTACGAGATCAATTACGAAAGTGCCAAGATTGCCCGGGCTGCTTGCGATGAATGGGAAGCAGCCCATCCCGGTGATGTTCGCTTTGTGAATGGTGCAATCGGCCCGACCAACCGAACCGCGTCGATTTCACCAGACGTGAATAATCCGGGATTCCGGGCTGTTACGTTTGATCAGCTAAAAGACGCTTATAAAGAGGCGGCCAAAGGGCTGCTTGACGGCGGAGCAGACACCCTGCTGGTGGAAACGATCTTTGATACGCTCAATGCCAAGGCGGCGTTGTTTGCCATCGACGAAGTTGTTGAAGAGCGCGGCGAAGATGTTCCGGTCATGATTTCGGGTACGATTACCGACGCGTCGGGAAGGACGCTGTCTGGGCAGACAACCGAGGCATTTTATAATTCAGTGCGCCATACCAAACCGTTCTCGATTGGTCTGAATTGTGCTTTGGGTGCCGCACAGCTGCGCCCCTATGTTCAGGAACTCTCGCGGATCGCTGAGTGCCGCGTTTCGGTATATCCGAATGCCGGTCTGCCGAACGAGTTTGGCGAGTATGACCAGACTGACGCCGAGATGGCTGAACTGGTCAAGGAATGGGCCGATAGCGGGATGATCAACCTGCTTGGTGGCTGCTGTGGGACGACACCGCCGCACATCAAGGCGATTGCGGATGCAGTCGCAGATGCCAAGCCTCGGACCGTGCCGAAGTTCGAGCCACGTATGCGTCTTGCCGGCCTTGAGCCGTTTGACGCTGCGTAATCCCGATATTGATTGCTGAAAAGAGATCGAAAACACCCATGACCGACATTTCCAGATTTATCAATATTGGTGAGCGGACCAACGTTGCGGGATCGCTGAAATTCAAGAAGCTGATCGTTGATGAAGACTACGATGCAGCGCTTGAGATCGCGCGCCAGCAGGTCGAAAACGGCGCCCAGATCATCGACATCAACATGGATGATGCGATGCTGGATGCCGAAACGGCAATGGTCAAGTTCATCAACCTGATTGCGGCTGAGCCAGACATTGCGCGCGTTCCGATCATGGTCGACAGTTCCAAATGGAACGTGATCGAGGCGGGGCTGAAATGCCTGCAGGGCAAGGGGATTGTCAATTCTATCAGTCTCAAGGAAGGCGAAGAGCCTTTCATCGCGCAGGCCAAGATGCTGCGCCGCTATGGGGCTGCTGTTGTGGTTATGGCTTTTGATGAAAAAGGTCAGGCCGATACAGTTGATCGCAAGTTTGAAATTTGCAAACGCAGCTATGACGTGCTGGTCGATAAGGTGGGCTTCCCGCCAGAAGATATCATTTTCGATCCGAATATCTTTGCTGTGGCAACCGGTATCGAAGAACATGATAACTATGCTGTCGACTTCATCGAAGCCTGCAAGCTGATCAAAGCAAACCTGCCCTATGCCAAGATTTCCGGCGGTGTTTCAAACGTCTCGTTTTCGTTCCGTGGCAATAACCCCGTGCGCGAAGCGATGCATTCGGTCTTCCTGTATCACGCCATCAAGGCTGGACTGGATATGGGGATCGTCAATGCCGGTCAGCTGGTGGTTTACGAAGAAATCCCGGAAGAACTGCGCGAGCGTGTTGAAGACGTCATTTTGAACCGCCGTTCAGATGCGACTGACCGTTTGCTCGAAGTGGCCGAGAAATACAAAGGAACCGGCGGGCCAGAGAAAAAGGCAGATCTTGAATGGCGTAAAAAGCCGGTCAATGAGCGTCTGGCTCATGCTCTGATCAACGGTATTGCCGAATATGTCGAGGAAGACACCGAAGAAGCACGTCAGCAGGCAGACAAACCGCTTCATGTGATTGAAGGCCCCCTGATGGATGGCATGAATATCGTCGGTGACCTGTTTGGCGCCGGCAAGATGTTCTTGCCCCAGGTGGTGAAATCCGCCCGTGTGATGAAAAAGGCTGTCGCCTATCTGATTCCGTTCATTGAAGAAGAAAAAGACGGTAAGCACGAAACCAACGGCAGAATCCTGCTGGCAACCGTGAAGGGTGATGTGCATGACATTGGCAAGAACATCGTTGGTGTTGTTCTGCAATGTAATAACTTCGAGGTCATTGACCTTGGCGTCATGGTGCCAACCCAGAAGATCATTGAAACAGCCAAGGCCGAAAACGTCGACATGATTGGCCTTTCGGGCCTGATTACACCGTCTCTTGAAGAAATGACCTATGTCGCGGCCGAAATGGAACGCGAAGGACTTGATATCCCGCTTCTGATTGGTGGGGCGACGACGTCCAAGGTTCACACTGCGGTTAAAATTGCGCCGAACTACCTGAAATCTTCGGTGGTTTACGTGATCGACGCGTCGCGCGCGGTCGGGGTTGCAAGTCAATTGCTGTCCGAAACGCATGGTGAACGATTTGCCGCGGAAATCCGCAATGAATATGTCGCGATGGCGGAAAAACACGCGGCACAGCAATTACAGAAAAAGCGGTTCTCGATTGTCGATGCCCGAGCCAACAAGGCACAGCTTGATTGGGAAAACTTCGAAGCACCCGTTCCCAATAAGCCGGGCATAACTGTGTTTGAGGACTTCGAACTGGAAGACCTGGTATCGCGATTTGACTGGAAACCATTCTTTGAGACCTGGGAACTGCACGGCCGTTTCCCTGAAATCCTCCAAGACGAGAAGGTCGGTGAAACTGCGCGGGGACTTTATGAAGACGCGCAGGAGATGCTCAAGAAAATCATTGCCGAGAAGTGGTTCAAGCCCAAAGCGGTGGTCGGCTTGTGGCCAGCCAACTCGGTCGGTGATGATATCGAAGTCACCCCGGCACCCGATCACAACGAACCGGTGATGCTCCATACCCTGCGCCAGCAGATGTACCGCGAAAACAACAAGCGCCCGAACCGGGCCCTTGCCGATTACATCGCGCCGAAAGACAGTGGCAAGACCGACTATATCGGCGCCTTTGTTGTCACTGCCGGGCCGGAGGTTGAAGAAATCGCCGGTAAGCTTGAAGCCGAGCATGACGATTACAACGCCATTTTGGTCAAGGCTCTTGGTGATCGTTTTGCCGAGGCATTTTCTGAGTGCATGCACGAAAAGGTCCGCAAGGAGCTTTGGGGATATGCCCCTGATGAGGCGCTTGGCAATGATGAGCTGATTGCCGAAAAATATCGCGGTATTCGCCCGGCGCCAGGTTATCCGGCTTGTCCGGAACACACCGAAAAAGGCATTCTCTGGGATCTTCTGGATGCCGAAAAGAATGTCGGTGTGTCGCTGACCGAAAGTTATGCCATGACGCCGACTGCATCAGTCAGTGGCTTCTATTTTGCCAATCCGGATGCAAAGTATTTCGGTCTTGGCAAAATCGAGCGCGATCAGGTCGAAAGCTATGCCGAGCGCAAGGGTATGACCTTGGCAGAGGCAGAGCGCTGGTTGGCGCCGAACCTTAATTACGATCCGCGTCAGGCGAAATAACCGTCTTTCAGGTCGCAATGAAAAGCCCCGCAGACTGCACTCTGCGGGGCTTTATTCTTTGGTGTGTTCAGGCCTCGTGTGTGGCGTGGCAGAACTTTCCGCGTTCAGTGACACCGACAATCACAATGCCAATCAGCCCGAGTAAGAAATAACCTACCAGAAGCGGGATCACTGTGCCGTTGAACTGCTGGCCGATGATGCCGCCGGCAATGACCCCGATCAGCGTGCTGTAGACGCCAATCATCGAGGATGCGGTGCCTGCAATCGCCCCAACCGGTTCCATCGCAAGTGAGTTGAAATTCGGCATGGTCAGCGAGAAGCAGAACAGGATTGTCGTCAGGCCGATACCAAACACCAGCAACGGCGGTTGACCGTCAAACCAAAGCGCAATCAGAACATTGATCAGGCTGCTGACTGTCATGACAAACAATGCGACATGCGAAATCTTGTGCATGCCGATCTTGCGTACAAGGCGCGCGTTGACAAATGACGAGACGCTCATGCAGGCGGCGATCATGCCAAACACCAGCGGGAACCAGACACCAAGCCCATAGACCTCGGTTTCAAAGACCTGCTGAGCTGATCCGATATAGGCCATCAGGCAGGCAAACATCATGCCCATTGCGGTGGCGTAACCCAAGGTCTGGCGATTGGTAACCGTGGTCTTGATGTCACGTACGATCCGTCGGACAGACAGCTTGTGTCGATATTCGGGATGGAGGGTTTCAGGCATGCGCAGCAGATACCAGCAGACTATCGCAATCGCGAGGACAAGTGTGCTGACAAAAATCATATGCCAGTTGGCCAGTGCCAGGATCAGGCTACCAGATGCCGGGGCGAACACGGGCAGAATGATAAACACCATCATGACAAAGGACATGACACGGGCCATTTCGCGTCCCTCGAAACAGTCGCGTGTAATTGCCATGGTCAAAACGCGCGGTGCCGCGGCGCCAAGCCCCTGAACAAAACGCGCAGCAAGAAGATGTTCATAGCTGTCGGCAAAGATGGCCATGATTGTACCGACGCAATAGATGCCAAGACCGGCAATCAGGGTAGGGCGGCGGCCAAAACTGTCAGCCAGTGGGCCATAAACAATCTGCATTAGGCCAAACGCGATCATGAAAAAATAGATCAGCATCTGCATACGGTTGCCGTCTTCGATACCGAAATCTGTCGCGATCGGGCCAAAAGCCGGCAACAGGTTATCAATCGACAGGGCAACAAGTCCGATGGTGATCGCCATCAGGCAGATAAATTCAACAAGTCCGGGAAGCGGCTTTGCCGCCGTTGTGCCCGTTGGTCTGGGGTCATTCATTTTTCTTGGTTCCGTATCAGAACGGTTGGTGGCGGCATTACTGTCTCACGATATGCGCAGGATGCGGCATTTCGTGTGATTTTGGCAATGACGGTTTTCTGAAACAGGATCTCGGCACTCGGTATGGCCTGAACCCCGGTCACTTGTTGTTACACATCCGCTGGGATCAATCAATGGATGTCAGAAATGCGAAAATAACCTTGGTAGTGCTTGTCTTTACCCTTTATTCGCAGGAAAGCGTGATCCTATGATCGTATTGAGTTTCGCCGCGCCAACCCTGGTATTGCTGATATGGCTGAAAAGCTTCTGAAATCGAACATCCTGTTGAACCGTCTGCGCCGTATCGTCAAAAGCGAGCAGCTGGTTCTGTCGATTTTGGCATTGATTGTGGGGGCGTTGGCTGGTGGCGGGACCATCCTGTTTCGGGACGGATTGCTGTTTATCCAATCACTGTTTTTTGGAACGGGGGAAGAAGCCCTTCACCGTCATCTCAGTGAAATTCCAATCTGGCAACTTATTCTTGCGCCGACGGTTGGCGGCTTGATTGTCGGTGTTTTC
Source organism: Thalassospira sp. HF15 (assembly GCF_011806525.1). Classification (GTDB taxonomy): domain Bacteria; phylum Pseudomonadota; class Alphaproteobacteria; order Rhodospirillales; family Thalassospiraceae; genus Thalassospira. The sequence continues at coordinate 14,809 of NZ_JAAVKI010000008.1, forward strand.
ATTTACAAGTTTCTGCCGGAAAAGCGTCCGCACGGGGTCGCTGATGTTATTGATGCGGCCTCTTTCCATGATGCCCGGATGTCGACGCGTTGCGGGATCAAAAGTGCGATTGCCAGTGCGGTATCTCTTGGGAGTGGTGCATCTCTTGGTCGTGAAGGACCCGTGGTTCATATGGGCGCGTCCTTCGGGGCGTGGTTGGCGCGGATTCTTCATTTGCGCCGTTCGGCATCGCGAACGCTTTTGGGATGTGGCGTGGCTTCTGCGGTGGCTGCATCGTTCAATGCGCCATTGGCAGGGGCGCTTTTTGCCCATGAAGTTGCCCTTGGCCATTATGCCCTGACGGCCTTTGCGCCGATTGTTCTGGCTTCTGTCACCGGTACCGTCATTACGCGCATCTATTATGGCGATGAGGTCGCCTTCCTGATACCGGGGCATCAAATCCAGTCTTTCTGGGAGTTCCCGGCCTTTGCCCTTCTGGGAATTATCGCCGGCATTGCGGCGGTGCTGGTCGTCCGTGCCATCCCGATTGTACAAAAAACCGCAAATCGAACCAGTGTGCCGCTTTGGCTGCGTCCAGCTGTTGCCGGTCTGATTGTCGGTTTGGTTGCGCTGATTTTCCCCCAGATCGTGGGCGTCGGATACGGGGCGATGAATGATGCGCTTAATGAAAGCTATAACTTGACCTTCCTGATCGGGTTGCTGATTGCCAAGGGGTTTGTGGTTTCGATCTGCATGGGACTTGGCTTCGCGGGAGGCATGTTCAGTCCGGCACTTTTCCTTGGCGCGATGCTGGGCGGTGCATTTGGCATTATCGCAACCAATGCTTTTCCTGAGCTTTCATCAGGATATTCGGCTTATACCCTTGTTGGCATGGGGGCTTTGGCGGCCGCTGTTCTTGGTGCGCCGATTTCAACGACCTTGATCATTTTTGAACTGACTGGCGACTATGCCCTGACCGCTGCGGTAATGGTTGCATCCGTTCTGGCAACGGTGGTGATGGACCAGTTCCAGGGGGGCTCGTTCTTCCAGTGGCAATTGAAATGTCGCGGTGTGTCGACCCGTTGGGGCCGGGAAGTCAACTTGCTACGTACGATCAAGGTCGCCGAGATCATGAAGCACGAATACGAAACTGTCCCATTGACAGAGGGGCTGACAGTGGTGCGAGAAAAACTGATCAACGCCCCGTATTCAGAGCTTTTTGTCATTGATGACCAGGGCAAATTGCACGGCACGATTACGCTGACCGATTTGCGCCATGCCGCATTTGACCCCAAACTTGGTGATGAAGTGACGGCAGGCGAGGTGGCCAGATCAAAGCCCCCGGTGCTTTATCGGACCGACAGTATCGAAAAGGCCATCAAACTGATGGAACAAACCGGCGAAGAGCATCTGCCGGTCCTTAATAGCGCCGAAGAACGCCATATCATCGGGTTCGTTCATGAAAAAGACGCGATGATGGCCTACAACAACGCATTGCTTGAGCTGCAAAGCGAAGATCGCGGCGATGCGCCGCCCAAGCTGTTCTAGTCGTTTCAAAAAAGAAGAAAGAGCAGCGCCATACGGCGCTGCTCCGTTCAAGGTTTCGAGGCCGATGCTATCAGGCGGCCAATGCGGGTTGCTGTCGTGCTGGCTGACCAGACATGACCTGGGCTGCAACCCGGCTATCGAGACCGGCGACGTTTTCTGGAAGATCAGTTGCAGACTGTTGAGCTGCATCATCGATTTTCTGACGTTCTTGGCGTTTCTCAATCTCGGCCTTTTCGTTGTGTTTCTCGTCCTTTGTTGGCGGACTCAAACTGTCACGAAGGGCAGATTTGAATTCTTCCTCAGCATCCTGTTCAGCAAGTGCAGGATCATCCTTGGCTGGATCAGAATTCGACGAAACCACGTCATCGCCGGTATTGATACCGTTTGCACGGTCATTGGCTTTGACTGCGTCCATGGCAGCAGCAAAGCTTGATGACCCGCTTCCGATATCCTGAAATTCAAGCATGACGGACTGAACCGCGTCCGAAAGCTGGCTTTTGGAAGAACCACTTTCAGATCCGATTGCCGCGACGCTTGAAACAGGTGCAGCGCTACCTGCGCTAAAACCTTCGATACCTTCGTGTGCACCTGACCGTTCCACAGAACTGGCCCGGGTTGACATCGGCAACCCGTTACCCAATCCAAAAATAGTACTCATTTCGAGATACCTTTCTTATGGGATGCACAAAGCACAGCTGACACCGCGGCAATATCGCCGGGGTGTCAGGCATGCCTACCATCTGAGATCAAAGCAATTTTCAGACCATGGCTGTCGCAGTCGAGGGTTCGCAAATTACATGCAAAGAACGTTGGATACTGTGACCCGTATTCGAAGCGTTTCTTGCATCCTGCCTTTTGTGATCGGCGGTAAAAAATACCGATACCAAAGTGGGTTACCTGTATTTGATCTTATCTATTAGGCTATGGGAAGATGGCCGAGCTTTCCCAAAATCAGGACGCGTATCAGTAACAGATGAAACTCCACCTTATCGCCGGTGCCAGACCCAACTTCATGAAGATTGCCCCGTTGTGGCGCGGATTGATGAAGCATCCGGTAATCCGGCCGTCATTTGTTCATACGGTTCAGCAGTCCGATGAGGCGATGTCGTCGGCGATCTGGCGTGAACTTGGATTGCCGGACCCTGATCATGTGCTGAGCTGGAAACCGTCAGAAAATGGTGACCGGGTTGCGGAGATGATGCGGGCGTACGGGGTGCTTTGTGACACTCACAGACCAGACGCGGTTTTGGTCGTGGGGGATGTGAATTCATCATGCGCGGCAGCACTGGTTGCATCAGAAATGGGTATCCCTCTCGTGCATCTTGAGGCTGGTCTCAGGTGCTTTGATTCCACGATGCCAGAAGAGCAAAACCGCGTGGTGATAGATCACAGGGCTGATCTTTTGCTGACCTCATCAAAAGATGCGAACGAGAATCTGTTTGCCGAGGGGATATCGCCCGAGCAGATCAGATTGGTCGGCAATATCATGATCGACACGCTCGTGATGATGAAAACTCAGATCGCCCAAGAAGAAACGGCACGCAAGATCGGGCTCGTTAAGGGACGCTATGTTCTTGTGACGCTGCACAGACAAGGCAATGTCGATGATCCCGCACGTTTGAGGCAGATCTGCGCTGCTTTGACGGAACTCGCAGCAAGGTCTGATGTTTGTTTCGTGCTTCATCCCCGAACAGAAAAGCGTCTTTCGGCACTAGGTTTACTAGATGGCCTGCGCGCTGCAGGTGTGCGTTTGTTGCCGCCAATGGGGTATGTCGGATTTACAAGTTTGATGCAGGATGCGGGGGGCGTTGTTACTGATTCTGGTGGTGTACAGGAAGAAACCACCTGTCTTGGTGTGCCATGTCTGACGCTGCGCAACTCGACTGAGAGACCGATCACAATTACGCAGGGCACCAACGGCCTTGTTGAGGTTGATCGGATGATCGATGCGGTGATGTCCGCGCTATCTGCTTCCGATAGCCGTGTTTGTTTGCCCGCTGATATTCCGTTATGGGATGGAAAAACCAGTGAGCGTGTCATCCATGCTCTTGAAGACTTTCTACTGCCCTGAATCCGGCGGACAAAAGCGATCTTGCGGAAGGGTTGGTTGATGCAGGCAATGTGGTGCAGAATGTAAAAATATACCGGTCAAAATGGAACGAGACTGGCCCCGTCCACACAGAGTGATATATATGCTTGCATGATGGATGATCCCTTCGAAATTGATGAATTCGCCGCCAGTCCCGAAATGCGTCTGGCCGATGCAGCACCCCCGGCATATCTTGAGAATCTCAATGCCGAGCAGCGCGATGCTGTGGAATCCCTTGATGGACCTTTGCTGGTTCTGGCTGGGGCCGGAACCGGGAAAACGCGGGTTCTGACCACGCGTCTGGCGCATCTTCTGGAAACCAAGTCGCAGACAGAACGGCTACATCCGCAACAAATCCTTGCCGTGACCTTTACCAACCGTGCGGCAAAGGAAATGCAGGAACGTGTCGCACAGGCGCTAGGGCGCCCGGTTGAAGGATGGTGGCTGGGAACCTTCCATTCGCTTTCTGCCCGCTTGTTGCGCCGTCATGCCGATCTCATTGGGTTGCAGTCAAATTTCACCATCCTTGATAGCGATGATCAGATTCGCCTGCTTAAGCAGATCATGGATGCCGAACAGATTGATCCGAAAAAATGGCCGGCCAAGCAGCTGATGGGGATCATTCAGCGCTGGAAAGATAAAGGCCTGACGCCTGAACGGGTCAATGAAAGTGTCGAGTTCGCCAATGGCGGGGCCAAGCATCTTTACAAGATTTATCAGGAACGGCTGAAGGTTCTGAATGCCTGCGACTTCGGTGATCTGTTGCTGCATTGCCTGACCCTGTTCCAGCAGCACCCGGAAGTCCTGAAACAGTATCAAAATACCTTCCGCTATATTCTGGTTGATGAGTATCAGGATACCAACGTCGCGCAGTATCTTTGGTTGCGCGCGATGGCGATGGTCCATCGCAATATTTGCTGTGTTGGTGACGATGATCAGGCGATTTATAGCTGGCGCGGGGCCGAGGTCGGCAACATCCTGCGTTTTGAATCTGATTTTCCCGGTGCCAAGGTTGTACGCCTTGAACAGAATTATCGTTCTACCCCGCATATTCTGGCGGCTGCGTCCAAGCTGATCACGTTCAATGACGGTCGTTTGGGCAAGCAACTCTGGACCGAAATGGATACCGGTGAAAAGGTCTTTGTCAAAGGTGTCTGGGATGGCGAGGCCGAAGCACGCCTGATTGGCGAAGACATCGAAGACCTGCAACGCAAGGGTGTTGGCGCATCGCAGATTGCCATTCTTGTGCGTGCCGGTTTCCAGACCCGTGAGTTTGAAGAACGGCTGATCACACTTGGCATTCCCTATCGTGTTGTCGGTGGCCCGCGCTTTTATGAGCGTCAGGAAATCCGTGATGCGCTGGCCTATATCCGACTTGTTGCCCAGCCTGAAGACAGTCTGGCCTTTGAGCGGATTGTCAATGTGCCCAAGCGCGGTGTTGGCAAGGCAACGCTTCAGACGTTGCATCAATATTCGCGCGATCAGGCGATCTCGCTTCCGGCGGCCGCGCGCGATCTGATTGATACTGAAGAACTCAAGCCCAAGATGCGCCAAAGCATCGGTGGGCTTCTGGGGGATTTCAAACGCTGGCGCGAAATGCTGGCCAATAGCAGCCATGTCGAGGTGGTCGAAACCGTCCTTGATGAAAGCGGCTATACCGACATGTGGCGGACATCCAAGGAAATTGATGCGCCGGGCCGTCTTGAAAACCTGAAAGAACTTGTCTCCGCGATTGGCGAGTTTGAAAACCTGACCAGCTTCCTTGAACACGTGTCGCTGGTGATGGAAAACGCGCAGAACGATCATGAGGAAAAAGTCACGATCATGACCCTGCATGCGGCCAAGGGGCTTGAGTTTGACTATGTCTTCTTGCCCGGCTGGGAAGAGGGCGTGTTTCCCCATCAGCGCGCCATGGATGAAAGCGGGGTCAAGGGGCTTGAGGAAGAGCGTCGTCTGGCCTATGTCGGCATTACCCGGGCGCGCAAGCGTGCGACCATCTGTTATGCAGCTAACCGGCGCATCTATAACCAGTGGCAATCGGCCCTGCCATCGCGCTTTGTCGATGAGTTGCCCGATGAGCATATCGAACGCAGCAGCGATACGGGGCTTGGCGGCCATGGTGGCAACCATTCGCCGGGGGCATGGGGTGCCGATGACTGGATGAAAATGCCAAGTTGGGCCAGTGACGGTGCACCGGACCGCAACAAGACATTGGGGGCCGGGGATCGCAAATTTGCCTCAAGCGGTTGGCAGGATCGCGTGCGCAAGAACGTCATTGATGTGAAGCCCGATGGCGAAGTCAGTTACTCCACCAGTTCGAAATCATCGAAATACAAGGTGGGCGATACGGTGCGTCATCGGAAGTTCGGATCGGGAACGGTGCGTGCGGTGGATGGCAACAAGCTGGAAATCCATTTCGAAACTGTCGGCACCAAGAAAGTGGTCGACAGCTTCATTCTGCCGGGGTAAGCCCCAGCCAACCGTTTCGGATGACCGATTTAACCGGGCAGAGCGTATCCGCCGCCCACACTAGTGAGAAGCGATATGACCGAACCCGTCCTTTGCTATAACTTCAAGTTCGAAGTTGATGGCGCCTATGCGCAAGTATTTGCCGATGCATTGTTTGATTACTGTGATGCGCTTTCGCATTTCGAACGTGATGGTGATCCATCCGCACCATGGCGGGTTGAAGGTTTTTCCGGCGAAATGTTTGACAAGGGTGCGGTGGAAACCGCGGTTTCGATCATGGCATCTGCGGTGGGCATTGAAACGCCAACCGTGACTTTTGGCACCTATGAGCCAAAAGACTGGGTTGGTGAAAACCTGCGTAGCTTTAAGCCGATCTCCGTCGGGCGCTTTTTCGTGCATGGCTCTCACTGGGACGAGGATCTCCCGGTCGCTAAAACCGCGTTGCAGGTTGATGCCGGTTTGGCATTCGGGTCAGGTGAACATCAGACCACCAAAGGCTGTCTGGCGGCAATCGACTGGTTGGCAAAACGTGGCCCGCGCTACAATGCCCTTGATATGGGGTGTGGGTCGGGCATTCTGGGTATGGCATGTGCCAAAACCTGGCGTTGCCCGGTAATGATGGCTGATATTGATGCTGCATCTGTGCGGGTCGCACGCGAAAATGCCAAAACCAACAAGGTCGCCGATCTCGTTACCGCCATTAATTCAAATGGTTTTCAGGATTCACGCATTGCCGATGGCGGTTATTACGACATTGTTTGCGCCAACATCCTAGCCCGACCACTGCGCGGGATGGCACATGATTTGACCAATACACTTTCGGAAGGCGGTGTGGTGATCCTGTCGGGGCTTCTGGCGCATCAGGAACAGTTTGTTCTTTCTGCCTATCGTGAAGTCGGTTTGTCTCTGGTTAACCGTTTCAAGGTCGAAAACTGGACGACACTGGTCGTTGGCTAACGCATAGCAATTTAAAATCAAACGATTTTCGCGGCTGCCCTTCGAGTATGACGGGCAGCCGTTTTTTGTTGTGAATTCCGATCAATATCGGTTCAGAACGCATTCTGCTCCTTCTGCCTTGTCGCATTCGATTCGCGCTGTGATTCGGATATAGGGATCCGATGCACAGCGAAAGCAGAACTTCCCGCTCCGTTTGCAATCAAGGGTTTCCTCCGAAATTTCCAAGAGATACCAAGGGATGAACCCGTCTGGCAGCTTGAAATCCTCTCCGCCATCTTTTGCGTATATTGCAATATACAATACCAACGGATAGGTTTGTTCTATTCGCTGGTAGTATCTCGTAGCAAATAGGGGGGAGACGGATTGAGCGAGCTTGAACACCGCATTCTCGTTGTTGATGACGAGCCGCCTATTCGAAAACTGCTGGCGCGTATTCTTGAGCGAGCCGGATTTGATGTGGTGACCGCATCTGACGGAATTGAGGCACTCGAAAAAGTAAGAATGGATGCATCTCTGCGACTAGTGGTGTCCGATCTGCGTATGCCAAATTGTGGTGGGCTTGAATTCGTCAAACGGGCGATCAATGAATACAAGCGGGACTTCGAGTTCATTCTTTTGACCGGAGATGGCGACAAGTCCGATGCGGTTACGGCATTGCGTCTCGGTGTGCGCGAATTCTTGGACAAACCGATCGAACGGGCTGATCTTGAACGTGCTGCTTTGGATGCGCAGGCGCGATTGCTTGCGCGTGATCAGGAGGTTGAGCGGGTTCGCAAGCTTGAACTTGAAAATATCAGCCAGTCAAAGACCCTTGATGACATCACCCGCAAGCTGGGCGGTGCCGAACAGGAAATGATCGACCGCCTGAGCCTGATTTCGCAGTACAGGGATATTGAAACTGCCGAGCATTGCGTGCGTGTCGGCTTGTACTCGCAATTGCTGGCCGATATGGCTGGATTGGATCAGGATGTTCAGCGCACGATCCGACTGGCCGGTATTCTTCATGACATCGGCAAGGTGGGGGTGCCCGATGAAGTGCTCCTTAAAAACGGCAAGCTGACCGACGAAGAATTCAAAATCATGCAGCGCCATACCGAAATCGGTTTTGCCATGCTGAACGCCTCGGACAATCCGGTTCTGGAACAGGCCGCAACGATTGCCCGCTATCATCATGAACATTGGGAAGGGTCGGGATATTGTGCAGGACTTTCTGGTTCTGACATCCCGATCATCGCGCGAATTGTCTCGTTGGCTGATGTCTATGACGCGCTACGCAGTGCGCGACGCTACAAGCCATCCTACGAACACCTTGAGGCCGTCGAAATCATTGCCAAAGGTGATGATCGTACATCCCCCGAGATGTTTGACCCCATGCTTCTGGGGCTTTTTGTCGAAAATCACAGCCGCTTTGAAAGCATCTATAACAGTATGCCCGACCAGTTGGTCTGACAAGGGAACCAGAAAGCCGATGCCCCAGAGACTAAACGCCATTTTGGGTCAGACCAAAAACCGCACTGCGGATTTTATGCTTCTTGTCATGTCGGTCGGGGGGCTTCCTGCAGTTGTTGCGTCCATGTTGCGTGAAGCAAGTCAGCGTTCGATGGTGATCGAGGCCCTTCATCTTGTGGTGTTTGTCGGGGTTTTCGTCTGCCTTTTGATGCGCAAGCGTATCAAAACCGAAACCAAGTCACTTGTGATCATGGCGGCAATGACGAGCATGTCGTTGCTATATATCGTCAAATTCTCTCCCGCCAGCGGTATGGCGATGATGATTGTTGCAACCGTGCTTGTCGCACTGCTTTGGTCGCTGAGGATTACGGTGCGATACGCAGCGTTCTGTTTCCTGGCGATCATTGGCGTCGGGCTGGTACGGGTCTTTGAACTTGATGGTGGCCTGATCACCGATAGCGGGACGGTCCCCCATACCTTACCTGTCTGGGGATCTGTTCTTTTCGGATACACTTGGATGACTGCATCCATTGTTGTCGGTATCGTCTGGATGCGACAGGCACTTCTGCAGATGAGTGTCGATCAACTGCGTTCGCAGAACGAACTGATGTCGGGCAAAAAGTTCCTCGAGCAAATCCGCGAGAGCGCGTCGGAAGTTGCCAATCATTTTTCATCCCTTGATCGCATTGAAAATGCCTCCTTCCGACCGACACTTAAACGTTTTGCGCATCTGATGAATTGCGAGCGAACGAGCCTTTGGCTGCAGAAAGAAGATGGCGATGTCGAATGCGTTGGCTTGTTTGATGCCAATAACCCTGATGCCAAGCATGATGGCATGCTTCTGAAACGAGCCGAATTGCCGCGATATTTCTCAGCCCTTGAGACAGGGCAGATTCTGGACGCGGATAACGCTGTAGAAGATCCACGCACCTCAGAGCTGAAAGATTCCTATCTTATTCCGATGAATATCAAGGCGATCCTTGATGTTTCGCTGATCTCGGCGGCGGGTCGCATGGGAATTCTGTGTTTTGAGTCTGTCGGACGTACCAGATCCTGGCGTCCTGATGAGATCGTCTTTGCCCATATGGCAGGTGGCTTGTTGGCAGCAGCGGCAGGCATGAAAAACGTCATGGAAGCCAATGACGAACTTAGTTTCTCTCGCCGCCGCTTTGAGGCGGTCGCCAATTACACGTATGGCTGGGAAAGCTGGATCGCACCGGATGGCAAACTGATTTGGGTAAATCCCGGAATTGAACGTGTTCTGGGATACACGGTCGATGAATGTATGGCGCTTGACGACTATCCGCTGTCCTTGGTTTCAGCAGAGGATCGCGATCGGGTTCGCCACTATATCAATGAGGGGCTTGATGGTCTTTCCGGTAGTGATCGCGAATTCTATGGCGTTCACAAGGATGGTCGAAAAGTCGGTATCGATATTTCCTGGCAACCGATTGCTGATTGTGACGGCGGCAACATGGGGGTTCGGATAAGCTGTCGCGACATTACCGAACGCATCAAGCATCGCCATGATCTTGAGGTCGCCAAAGGTGATCTGGAGGCGAACCAAAGGCGTCTTCGAGCACATTTCAACAATGCGAAAATCGGTGTGTTTTATTGGACGCCTGATAGAACGATTATTGAGGTCAATGAAACCGCTTGTCAGTTGTTTGGCTATGGCGCAGACGAAATTGTTGGCAAGAAGCTGGAGCTTTTGATTCCAGAGGAAGATCGCGGGCGACTGAGTACCTTGATCAAGCGGATCATGGAGACGAAAAACAGCGTCAATAATCGGTTCGAGAATGTCAAAGCGGATGGGAGTCGTATCATCTGCGAATGGTATGAAAGCCCGATCTTTGATGCCAATGGTAAGCTGGATTGTATCGCCAGTTTCGCATTGGATATTACCGAGCGCGAGCGCCATCAGGGTACGCTGGAATCGATTTACCGCGGGATCAAATATCAGGTTGGGACCGGGTTTTTTGAGAATCTGACAAAGGTTCTGTGCGAAACGCTTGATATGTCCTTTTGCCATATTGCCGAGATCGTCGGCGACAGGGTGAAGTCAGTTGCCTATTACTCTCCCGATAAAGGCCGTGGGGGGCTTGATTTTGCCTTGGCGGGTTCAGCTGCTGAACGCGTCCTGAAGGAAGGACTTTTTGTCTGCAAGAACAACTTCCAAAGCGTCATGCATGACGTCAGCAGGGTTACCGATATTGATGTCGTTGGGTATGTCGGCGCAGCCCTTTATGACAGCGACGGAAACCCGATTGGTATTCTGGTGACGGTCTCGGACAAGCCAATTGGCGATCCCGATCTGGCGCAGTCAATTGTCGAGGTTTTTGCATCGCGTGCATCTGCCGAACTTCAACGTCTGCAGTCCGACCGCAAACGTGAAAAACTTGAACAGCAACTTCGTCATTCCCAGCGGATGGAAACAATGGGTGTTCTGGCTGGCGGTATTGCGCATGATTTCAACAATATCCTGCAACCGATCAGTGGATATGCAGAGTTACTCTATACAGATCTGCCTGAAGATTCTCCGCTGCGTGATGATGTTATGGAAATTCGTCAGGGCGCGGATCGTGCACGGGACCTTGTACGCCAAATCCTTGCGTTCAGCAGGAATTCAGAAACAGAAAGGTCCCCGATTGATGTCGGCTCCATGATCACGGGAACTGTTCGTTTCGCCCGTGGTTCTCTGCCATCGAGTGTTTCGATCAGTGTTGAACTGGGTGATGAAACAATGACGGTGATGGGCAACGCTACGCAGCTTGACCAGTGCCTAATGAACCTGATCACCAACGCCTATCATGCTGTTGGCGATCAGGGGGAAATCCGTGTCAAGGCCAGCCGTTTCGAGGTCACCGAAGATAGTCTGGAAATGCATCCTCTGTTGGCATCGGGGCGCTATATTCAGATCAGTGTCGTGGATAACGGGGTTGGCATGGAGCCGGAAACGGCCAAGAAGATCTTTGACCCGTTCTTTACCACCAAGGAACCTGGCAAGGGTACGGGCCTTGGTTTGTCGACCGTGCACGGAATTGTGGCGGGTCACAAAGGTGAAGTTTCTGTCTATAGCCGGTTGGGACAGGGCACGCGCTTTTCCATCCTGTTGCCAGAACATGATCGCGAAGTCATCGATGAGACACGCGATGCCCGCAGCCTGTTGGCAAGTGCTGGCGGGCACCTTGCTGTCGTTGATGATGAGGAAAAGAACCTTAAGCTATGTGCCCGCATGCTGGAGCGTATCGGGTATTCCGTCGAAACCTTTAACGACGCTGCCAAGGCGCTTGAGGCACTTACCGCACGAGGTGCGAATTTTGACGGTCTTCTGACCGATCAGACAATGCCCGGCATGACCGGTCAGAAATTGACCGAGAAACTTCGCGAAGCTGGCAACAACATCCCCGTCGTCGTCATGACCGGTTATGCCTCGGACGAGGCGACGGCGTCTTTCAAGGCACTTGGTGTTTCGCGTATTCTATCCAAGCCGCTCGACATCATGGAGTTGCATGATGGCTTGGCCGCTGTGTTCAATGAGGACAACGAAGCCGGGAAGTTGGCAACCGACCCTGCAGAGTTGTCAGATGCTGATATCGACGCCAAACCGGTTGAGTAACCAACAGCGAAGATCCCTTATCGTCCGCCTGACACGTCGAGGATGCTGCCTGTAACGTAGGACGCGTCAGAGGAAATAAGCCAGAAGATGCTTTTGGCGACTTCTTCTGGGGCACCGGTGCGTCCCAGTGGGCACATTGGGCCCAGTTCAGTAATCCGTTCGGGGCGACCGTTGTTGGCATGAATGGCGGTTTCGATAATGCCCGGGCGCACGGCGTTGACGCGAATGCCCTTTGGGCCGAGTTCCTTGGCAAGACCAACCGTCAAAGTATCCATCGCGCCCTTTGAACCAGCATAATCAATATATTCATCTGGCGATCCAAGCTTTGCAGCCACGGATGAAACATTAACGATCGCCGTACCGGAATGGAGGGTTCGCGCAGCTTCACGTGCGACCAGATAGGCACCAAGCACGTTGGTATCAAATACGTCCTTCATGCGTTCAATATCCATATCGGCAAGTGTGCTTTGCGGGGCAACGATACCAGCATTGTTGACGACACCCTCAATCCCACCGAACCGCTCGCGTGCGGCCGCAAACAAGGCAATGACATCGCCCTCGTCGCGGACATCGCATTTGCGGGCCATAGCGTTACCAGTTAATCCGGTCCGTTCACACATCGCACAGGTTTCGGCGGCGCTGTCCTGATTGCCGACAAAACTCAGCGCAACATTCCAGCCCTTGGATGCGAACAAGACGGCGGTTGCCCGTCCGATGCCACGCGATCCACCGGTAATCAGAACTGTCTTGGCCATTTCCACTCCGCATCTCGATTTATTGTTTGGGGCACTATGACGCGCAAGGTCGGGACCGGTCAAAAAGAAACGGCCCTGCTGTGGAGAAGCAGGGCCGTTTCAGAGGGAAAAAGACAAAAATGCCGCAAGGATCATGAACCGTGATCCTGCGCGTCGTCATTTGATGTCAGACCAACCCGGGCGGGATTGATCCGTTATTCCTTATCCTTGGCATCTTGCGGACGGCTTGTAACCCGGTCCGCAATGTCGTCTGCCAAATGGGCAGGGCCTGTATCAAGACCGAGCGCAGCTTTTTGACCCAGGGTCAGGCGCTCAAGGCCGTCATAGGCCGTCTGGCGACGACGAGATTGTATGACGCTCAAGGCAGTAATAGGAAAACGGATCACCGTTCATGGTCTCCAGCAAATTGACGTCCCGACGGGCCATCTTTTTGTCACGGACCTGTAATACGTTAAGCTTTGACTAATGTGCATTGCGAACCTTGCAACGCATTCATTCGCGCTATGCATGCACTGGTATTTCCGGAGTCAAAAATGGCGTAGCATGCCGATGTGATGTTTGACGCTTGCGCGATGTCGGCACTAACCCTTACATAAGTCATAGCGCCCGCCCGATGCCCCACACGAATTAAGAGGACCTTCATGGCCATTTCCGGTGATGCTCAACTTGCCAAACTGCTCGAAGCCGCCAATGTCGACAAGGATGTTAGCGCTGTCATCGACCTGATCGATGGTGTTCTGGCCGCAGCCGAAGGCAGCACGCGAGAAGACTGGATTGATCTGATTTGCCAATCTCCGGATGACGAATTGCGTGCCGAATTGCTGGCACTGCGTGACGAACGCAAGACACTTTTCAAAATGGCCAAGGATGATTTCGATGCACCAGGTCGTCTTGATGCCTTGCGGACCTATCTGGCAGCCAAGGGGGTTGATGGCTTTGTTGTCCCGCGTGCGGACGAACATCAGGGTGAAAATGTTCCGGCCCGCGCAGAACGTCTGGCATGGTTGACCGGCTTTACCGGATCAGCCGGGGCTGCGGTTGTCTTGCGTGACAAGGCTGCAGTTTTTGTTGACGGTCGCTACACCATTCAGGTTCGTCAGCAAGTCAATCGTGATCTGTTTGAATATCGCCACCTGGTCGAGGAGCCGGTGGTGGGGTGGTTGCATGACAGTCTGAATCCCGGGGAAAAACTGGCCTATGATCCATTGCTTCATACCGTGCAGCAGGCCAATCATTTGAGGTCTGCCTGTGAGGCCGCCGGGGCAGAACTGGTTGCCATCGATACCAACCCGATTGATGCCATTTGGCATGCCCAGCCGCATCTGCCGCTGGGGCCGGTGCGACCGCACCCGATGGAATATGCCGGTAAATCCAGTTTCGAAAAACGTACCCAGGTTGCTGAAATCTTGTCGCGCATTTCATGTGACAGCGCCATTTTGTCGGCCCCTGACAGCATTGCATGGCTTTTGAACATCCGCGGCGCAGATGTGCCGCAGACGCCACTTGCTCTTGGCTATGCGATCATTTACGGGGATGCTTCGGTCGATCTTTTCATGGATGAACGAAAAGTTGCGGCTGAAACCGTTGCATGGCTGTCTGGCGAAGCAAACTTGCGTGCACCGGGGGAGCTTGCCGATGCCTTGCAGGCGATGGGAAATCAGTCCGTGCGTCTTGATGAAGCTACGGCCGCTGACTGGTTGCGCATGCAACTGTCCGAGGCCGGTGCAATCGTGCGCGTCGGGCGTGATCCGGTCGCCATTCCCAAGGCGTGCAAGAACGAGGTCGAACTCGAAGGATCACGCAAGGCCCACAAACGCGACGGCGAGAAAATCATTCGTTATTTCAAGTGGCTCGATGAATCTGCTGTTAACGGCGATATTGATGAGCGCGCGGCTGCGGACATGTTGCTGTCGATGCGTACCGAAGATCCGTTGTTCCGCGATTCCAGTTTTGAAACCATTCCCGGCAGCGGTCCGAACGGCGCACTTTGCCATTACCGGAACACACCAGAGACCAACCGCAACCTGAGCCCAGGCGAGATTTTTCTGATTGATTCCGGTGCGCAGTACCTTGATGGCACCACCGATATCACGAGAACGACCGTGATTGGCGAACCAACACAGGAACATCGTGACCGTTTTACCCGCGTGCTTAAGGGGCATATCGCACTGGCCCGCGCTGTCTTCCCGGTTGGCACGACCGGCCAGCAGCTTGATACGCTTGCGCGCATGCCGCTTTGGGAAGCCGGACTTGATTTTGACCATGGTACCGGTCACGGCGTTGGCAGTTACCTTGGTGTGCATGAAGGGCCGCAACGCATTTCCAAGGCCCCGAACAAGGTGGCGCTTAAACCGGGCATGATCGTTTCAAACGAGCCGGGTTTTTATAAGGAAGGGGAATATGGCATCCGGATCGAGAACCTGATCGCGGTGATCGAAATTGATGCCCCCATCGGGGCGGACCGCAAGATGCTTGGCTTTGAGACACTGACCTTCTCGCCGATTGAGCGCAAGCTGATCGATCCGGAACTGATGACGAAGGACGAGTTGCAGTGGTTTAACGATTACCACGCACAGGTCTATGCGATGTATGCCGATGATCTTGATGACGACCATCGTGAATGGCTGCAAAACGCGACCGCGCCGATCAAAAAGAAATCTGACTGATTTCTGCGGGTGAAGTCCATTTACCTGACAAAGGGCCGCGTCGGTAATTCGACGCGGCTTTTTGCCCCGGCGCTGACAAACAGGATTGAATGCCGTAAGAAGATGGCATTGGATCGATTCAAGGAAAGCGGCAAACCGCTTCTGAAAGCAGGAGGAACATATGGCTGAAGTCGAAGCCCAATGGATGGCAAATCCCGACCGCTACAACGACGAAAACTGGAACCGTTGTGGGCATAGCGGATTGCTTTTGCCGAAAATCACACTTGGTCTGTGGCAGAATTTCGGTGGCGTGGATGTTTATGAAACCCAGCGCGCCATGATCCGTCGTGCCTTTGATCGCGGCGTGTTTCATTTCGATCTTGCCAACAACTACGGCCCGCCGCCGGGCTCGGCCGAAGAAAACTTTGGCAAGGTTCTGGCACAAGACCTTAAAAGCCATCGTGATGAATTGGTGATTTCGACCAAGGCGGGCTATCGCATGTGGCCGGGACCGTTTGGCGAATGGGGATCACGCAAATACCTGATTTCGAGCCTGGATCAAAGCCTGAGGCGGATGGGGCTCGACTATGTCGATATCTTCTATTCGCACCGGGTTGATCCCAACACGCCGCTTGCGGAAACCATGGGCGCACTTGATCAGATCGTGCGTTCGGGCAAGGCGCTGTATGTCGGGATTTCGTCCTACTCACCGGAAATGACCCGCGAAGCGCATGCAATCCTCAAAGACATGGGGACTCCGTGCGTTATCCATCAGCCGTCCTATTCGATGGTCAATCGCTGGGTCGAGGACGGCCTGCTTGATACCTTGTCAGAGCTTGGCATGGGCTGCATTGCCTTTTCGCCGCTGGCCCAAGGGCTTTTGACCAACAAGTATCTGAACGGTGTACCGGAAGATTCCCGTGCCGCACTGGAAGGATCGTTCCAGCCGGGCATGTTGTCGGACGAAAACCTTGATCGCGTTCGCGCGCTCAATGAAATCGCGAAACGACGTGGGCAGACCTTGGCGCAGATGGCAATTGCCTGGGTGCTGCGCCGTCCAGAGGTTACCTCTGCACTGATCGGGGCGCGCCATGTCCAGCAGCTCGATAACAGCCTTGATGCGCTCAATAACCTTGAATTCAGCGCCGACGAATTGGCAGAGATCGACAAATATGCCGGTGATGCTGGCATCAACCTTTGGCAGAAGTCCTCAGACAGTCAGGCACCCGTCTGATCAGGGGGCCCGTTTGATGATGAAAACCCCGGCCGGAACATGATCCGGTCGGGGTTTTTGTTTAAGGCAAGTCAGCCTATTGATTGGCCATCGGGACAGTTCCGGCAAGATCACGCAAAGTATCCACTACTGCCTTGCCGCCGGCACTCAGCGGGCGGTCATGGAGCCAGGACAGCATAACCTTGCGCGACAGTTCCGGGTTCGTGATCCGTCGTGCCATCAGGCGTCCGGTGGAAAGTTCCTGTACCAGCGAACTGCGCGGCAGGACAGTGTGCCCGACGTTGCGCGTCACGAGGTCGACCAGCACACGAAGGGCATCGGCCTCTACCACCGGGGTGAGCGGACGTCCGGCCCGAAATGCGGCTTCTTGCATCATGGCGCGCAGTCCGTGCTTGTTGGTTGGCATGATCAGGGGCAGGGACAGGACATCCTCATAGGCGATTTCGGTTTCCTGTTCGCCTACCTGGGACGGATGGGAAATCAGAAACAGGTCTTCGCGCCAGAGCGGTTCGGCATGAAGGCTACGCGAAATCATGCCGTCATGAAGAATGCCGATATCAAGCCGCCCTGAAAGCAAGCCTTCCTGCACATCTCCAGTCAGGTCTTCGGCAACTGTCACATTCAGATCAGGGTAACGATCACGCAGGGTTTCAACCAACGCACCGGTAATTACGATCCCCGCACTTGGTGGCACGCCAACATGGACGTGACCGGTGACCTGACTGCTGCGGGCAGAAAGATCAGCCTCCAGCCGTGCAAGGTCAGCCAGGATGACACGCGCCCGTTCGGCAAGCATCTGCCCCGCCTCTGTCAGTTTGACGCCGCGACCGGTGCGTTCCAGCAGTTTGGTATCAAGGGTCTCTTCAAGCAGATTAAGCTGCCGACTGAGCGCAGGCTGCGACAGGTTCAGGCGCTCTGCCGCGCGCGACAGGCTTCCAAGTTCTGCAATGTGGACAAAGCTTCTGAGCTGTTTGATATCCATGCGTCGCGTTCCTGCGCAGGGTTACTGCGTTGATAAGATAAACAGATATAGCCAAAGCTGATATCTGATAGCAATTAATTCGAATTGAATAATGGCAGTTTGCGGGTGACTATGGCAACCACGAGAGGATCGGAGAAACTCATGACGCCACCATCGTCACCTTCAGAACCCAAGCAACAGACTGCTCTGCCAGCAGACACCGACGTGTCTGCTCCGTCAGTCGTGCCTTCTGTGTCGCCGGCGGGCTCTGCCCTGACCATTGTCTTGTTGGCAACGGTTGCCTTGGCCATGAAAGGGCTTCTGGCAAAGTTTGTCTATGCCACAGGCATGACAGTGGATGGCCTGTTGTTGTTGCGGTTTCTGATTGCCATGCCGTTCTTTTGGCTGGGTGTGGTTCTATTTGGCAAGAACCGACCCGGTGAACGCAGGATGAGACCGGTTGACTTGGCTTGGGGCGGACTTTATGGCGGGATGTTCTTCTTGGCAGCCCTGTTTGATTTTACCGCCGTTTCGCTGATTGATGTCACGGTCTCGCGGATTGTGTTGTTCACGTTCCCGGCGGTCGTAATGATCCTGGAGGCGCTCCACAAGCGGCGATTCCCGCCCTTGCGGCAGATTGTTTGCTTTGTCGTAACCTATGTCGGGCTGGTTCTGGTTTTGGCCCCTGACGGGTTTGGCGAAGTGTCGGATAGCTTGTGGTACGGCGCGGCGTGGGCGTTTGGCTCTGCACTGACCTATGCGATTTATCTCTATTTCGGGCAGCGTATGATTACGGTCATAGGATCCATGCATTTTGCAGCGCTGATCAACACCATGGCGGGCATTTGCATGGTGATTTATGAACTGGTTGCCCAGAACGCGCTCAATTTGAACCTCGCGGGTATCCTGTGGACCGCAGGAATTTCCATTTTTTGCACGGTCATTCCGTTCTTCTTGCTGTATGAGGGCATCCGAAGGGTCGGGGCAACGCAGGCGTCGTTGATTTCACTGTCAGGCCCGGCCATGACATTCTTTGCCGCCTGGCTTTTCCTTGGCGAGATGCTGACAATTCCGCAGTTGATCGGGTTTGTGGTGGTTACGGCAGGTGTGGCTTCGCTCAAAAATAGTTTCACCCTGGCAGGGTTGGGCAGGTTGATGGCGCGCCCGTTTGCGTCGTCTGGCGGACCGTCGCAACGTTAAGAGGTTTGGCTTTTAATCGTCGCGTTGCCAGCGGCGGATTTCAATTTCATGTTCCGGCAGGCGCTCGCCGCGTCGCCATTTGAGCGGATCGATAAAATCGCCGGCCCAAACGCCGTTCCGTGCCTGGCGGGCCTGATTTTCATAGGCTTCGTATTCCGGCATCTGATCAGGACGTGCAACTGCCATCCCGCGCAAGATCAGGCTTTGGCCGATATCAACCCCGTTGGCATTGCGACAGACGGCCATGTTCCGGTGATATCGGTTCTTGCCGCGCACTTCGCAGGTGATCGGGGTGGCAACCAGAAGGTTTGTTGTTAGCTGCCATGCCTCGGCCCCGCAGGCGGTACTTTGACCATTCACCAGGCATTTCTGAAACCGGTTCATCGCATCTGCACCCCACAAATCGACCCGCCGGAAACCAAACTCAAGGGTGTCGGCGTCAATCGCGCGTGCACGACCTGACAGGGTGTCAAAGTCCGGATCAGCCTTTGATAAGCCGGGAATGCAGCCCAGCATCAGGGCAAGACCAAGTCTGATCAGGTATTGGGGAAGGGCGGGCACCATGCGGGCCTCAATACAGGTCGCTGTATCTGATTTCATCAAGTTGCGCGAAGATAACTTTCCACTGATCATCCTGTTTGAGCAGCGCAAAGGCATAGTCGCAATCAAAAATCAGGTTGTTGTCCGAATTGCCAAAGCGGAAAGATACAATCGCACGCGCGCCACCGGGCAGGGCGGAATGCTGTTCAACGACCATGGATTTGGCCATGGCAAGGTCGGCGTTTTTCAGTTCTTCGAAAAACGACTGGTGATACTTGTGCAGGTCTGAAGAGTTCGCAATCGCCTGAACACCGGACAAGTCGTTGATCAGACACGGGAAGTGGAAGAAGTCATCAAGCGCGTTGTCTTCAAGCTTGAGATGGGCGTCGACATAACGGCGAAAGAAATTTCCAAGGTCTTCCATCAGCACACTTCCCCAGTAAGAACATTTTTATTCAGCAGCGATCAGATCAAGCCATCCTTGTTCATCAAGAACTGTAACACCTAATTCTTCTGCTTTCTTTAATTTGGAGCCTGCGCCCGGTCCCGCAACCAGATAATCGGTTTTTGCCGAAACAGAACCCGCCACCTTTGCGCCAAGGCTTTCAGCTTTGACCTTGGCTTCGTTGCGTGAAAACAGCTCAAGCTTGCCCGTGAAGACGACGGTCTTACCGTTGACCGGATTGTCACTGACGGTGGGCGCTTCGACATCGGTGATGGTCAAAAGATCTTGGAGATCATCAAGGACTTCACGATTGTGATCTTCGGCCATGAATTCAATCAGGTCCTTGGCAACACCCGGACCAATCTGATCGATATTGATCAGTTCGCGCAGGGCTTCGCTGTCAGCCTCGTTTGCTGCGACCATGGCACTGCGCCATTCGCCCAGTGAGCCATAGTGACGCGCCAGAAGCTTGGCGGTGGCTTGCCCGATCTGGCGAATGCCAAGGGCATAGATGAACCGGTCCAGACCAATGGTGCGGCGTTCATTGACGCCATCAAACAGCTTGGCGGCGGATTTATCGCCCCAACCTTCAAGCTTGCGGATGGCATCGCCATGATCGCTTTCGAGGCGGAAAATATCGCCAGGCGACTTCAGCCAGCCCAATTCAAAGAACGCCTCGACATTTTTGGCGCCGAGCCCGTCAATATCAAAGGCGTTGCGCGATACGAAATGCTTCAGGCGTTCAACCGCCTGTGCCGGGCAAATCAGGCCACCGGTACACCGCGTGACGGCTTCGCCTTCTTCGCGCATGGCGTGACTGCCGCACTTCGGGCAGGTGTCGGGGAACTGATATTCGGTCGTGTCTTCCGGGCGCTCATCGCGGATGACTTCAACCACCTGCGGGATGACATCACCGGCACGTTGAATAACAACCATGTCACCGACCCGAACACCAAGGCGTTCGATCTCGTCGCGGTTATGAAGGGTGGCATTCGAAACCACGACACCACCAACCGTGACGGGCTCCAGCCGCGCGACCGGCGTCAATGCGCCGGTACGACCGACCTGGACTTCAATCGCGTTCAAACGTGTGCGGGCTTTTTCAGCCGGGAATTTATGCGCGATCGCCCAACGCGGTGACCGGCTGACAAAACCAAGTCGAAGCTGAAGTTCGAAGTCATTGACCTTATAGACGATGCCATCAATGTCGTAATCAAGATCGGGGCGTTGTGTGCCCAATTCGTCATAGAACGCTATGATGTCATCGGCGTCATGCAGCAAGCGGGTCAGTGGATTGGTAACAAAGCCCCATCCTTCAACCTTGTGCAGGAAATCCCATTGGGTCTGGGCAAGGCTTTCGGACAACTCGCCAAAGCTGTAGGCAAAGAAACGAAGCGGGCGCTTGGCACTGATCGATGGATCCAGCTGGCGGAGTGACCCGGCCGCCGCATTGCGCGGATTGGCAAAGGTTTTGCCGCCGGTTTCGGCCTGGGTTGCGTTCAGTTTCTGGAACGCCGAACGCGCCATATAGACCTCGCCACGGATTTCGACCACATCGGGTGCGTCATCGGGCAGGGTTTTGGGGATGTCGTCAATATGGGCGACATTGGCAGTCACGTCTTCGCCCTCTGACCCGTCACCACGGGTGGCAGCGGTGACAAGTTTGCGGTTCTCGTAGCGCAGCGACAGGGACAGGCCATCGATTTTCGGTTCGCCGACCACTTCAACCGGGCTATGCGCTGTCAGGTTCAGGAAGCGGCGAATACGCGCAAGAAAATCAACAATGTCCTCGCGCGAAAACGCATTGCCCAGCGACAGCATCGGGCGGGCATGTTTGACCTTGGCAAATCCTTCTGCCGGGGCGGCACCGACGTCCTGTGTCGGGCTGTTTTTCTTAAGCGTCGGATAATGCGATTCAAGTTCGATCAGGCGATTGAACAGCGCGTCATAGGTCGCATCCGAAACCAGCGGGTCGTCATTGACGTGATAGGCCTCGTTGTAAGACCGGATACGTTCGGAAATTTCCGCATGCTGTTTGCGCGCCTCGGTGCTGGACGCTGGCAGTTCGGGTAGATCGGACATGTTTGACGCGTGTTCGGCGCTCATATTCTTTTTGTTCCGTATTCAAGGTTGGGCCGACATGTTGGCGTCGGGATCAATTGGGTTGTTCAAGCAGGCTGTCGGCCGCCGCGCGGGCCTCGGCGGTCACGGAATGCCCGGCCAGCATACGGGCGATTTCCTCGCGCCGTGCCCCGTCAACAAGCGCATCCACACGTGTGACCATGGTGCCGTCTGCCTCGCGCTTGGCGATATAAAAATGCGTGCGGCCGCGTGCGGCAACCTGTGGACTGTGGGTGATGACCAGGATCTGGCGTTCCTTTGCCAAAAGATGCAGACGCTGACCAATGGCGGCGGCTGTTGCCCCACCGACGCCACTGTCGACTTCGTCAAACACCAGACTTGGGACAGCGGAAACCCGTGCGAGCACGACTTTAAGGGCCAGCAAGAAGCGTGAAAGCTCGCCACCCGATGCGATCTTGTTCAAGGCGCCGGGCGGGCTTCCTGGGTTGGTTGCGACGGTAAACTGTACCCGGTCGATACCGTCCTGGCCCCAGTCGGCTTCTTCAAGTTCTGCGATATCGGTGACAAAGCGCGCCTTCTCCATGCGAAGCGGTGGCAGCTCGGCATTAATTGCGCCATCAAGCTTGGCCGCGGCTTCCTGGCGGGCAGCATGCAGCTTTTCGCCTGCTTCGATATAGGCTTTGCGATGCTGGTCAACCGCGACGGTCAGGCGCGACAGTTCCTTTTCACCGAATTCAAGCTGATCAATCTGGGACCGGAAATCTTTCATCAAGGCATTCAGCCCGTCGACGGGAACATTATATTTGCGGGCCGCAGCGCGCAGGGCGAACAGGCGTTCCTCGACATTTTCCTGATGGCCGGTATCAAGGTTAAGATCCGCAAGGGTCGCCGAGATTGATCGGCTGGCCTCTTCAAGTTCGATGGCTGCACGATCAAGGGCCTCGATGATCGGCTCAAACCGGCCATCTGCCTTTTCAAGTTCGCGTTCCAGGCAGCGCTGGGCACTACGAAGCGCACTTTCTGCCCCCTTGCCGCGTAATAGTTCGGATCCCGCATCATTAAGGGCCGCAACCAGCTTTTCGCCATGCATCAGGAACTGGCGTTCTTCGGCAAGGCGTTCTTCCTCACCTTCTTCGGGGGCGAGCTTTTCAAGCTCATCCACGGCATGACGCAGCCACTCTTCTTCCTCGCGCGCCTTATCGATGCGCGCCCGCGCAGCATTGAGTTCCTTTTGCGTTTCCCGCCAGGCGCGCCAGTGATCGCGCACGGTCATCGCAAGGGTGCCGAGATTGCCATGGGCGTCAAGCGTCGCACGGTGGGTTGTCGGGTCCAGCAATCCGTGTTGGTCAAACTGGCCCTGAATTTCAACGCAGTAATTGCCAACATCGCGAAGCAAACCAACCGAAACGGACTGATCATTTACGTAGGCACGTGACCGACCATCAGATGTCACCACGCGTCGGACGACAAGGTCTTCGCCTTCTAGGTCGATGTCCTGATCGGAAAGCAACGCGAAAACGGGATGTCCCTGCGGCAGATTAAAGGTCGCCGTGACACTGCACTTGTCGCAACCATGGCGAACAAGGCCACTGTCGGCGCGCGCGCCCAATGCAAGTCCGAGTGAGTCAAGCAGGATCGATTTCCCGGCACCGGTTTCACCCGTGAGCACACTAAGCCCATCGTGAAAATCGAGATCCAGTTTGTCGATAAGGACTACATTCCGAATGCTGAGGCGTCGAAGCATTGCTGGGTACTGATGTTGTTAACGGAGCAGCAGACAGGTACAGCCAAACTTGTTGTTGAATTTGCAGAGTGCCCAATCCCGCACTGCCTTGCAAGCTTTGCGACGGCGAAACAACTTTCAATCCAGTCGTGACAACAATGTTTGGTCAAAGTGCAGTGATTTCAGATGCTAACCGCAAGTTGTTCTATTTTTGTTCTATATTGTCGCAAGGCTGGTTGTCAAGCAAACCGTTGGAATTGCGAAGGTTCGTCTATCTGAACTCAGAACAGGCTGGAGATGGAGTTTTTCGTTGAATCCCACCAGCTTTCCCCTTCACGCTCTGGGGCTTCTTCGCCCAGCATGAGGCTATAGGATTCGCTGTAATATTCGCTGCCTGGGAAGTTGTGGCCAAGCACGGCTGCAGTGCGTTTTGCCTCGCCTTCCAGACCAAGCGAAAGATAGCATTCGGTCAGGCGTGCAAGGGCCTCTGGCACGTGGGTGGTGGTCTGATAGTTTTCGATCACGGATTTGAAGCGGTTGATCGCGGCCAGATATTCGTTGCGGTCCTGATAATAACGCCCGACATCCATTTCCTTGCCGGCAAGGTGGTCGACCGTAAGGTCCTTTTTCAACTTTGCATCGCGGGCATATTTGCTATCGGGGAAACGGCGGATAACGTCATCAAGCGCGTCCATCGCGTGCTGGGTCATCTGCTGATCACGGCCGACGTCGGAAATCTGTTCGTAATAGGACAGCGCCTTGAGGTAGTAGGCATAAGGCACATCCGGGTTCGCCGGATGGAGCGAGATGAAGCGATCCAGTGCATTGATCGCATCGTCATACTCGTTGTCCTGATAATAGGCATAGGCCGACATCAAGGTCGCCTTGGTCGCCCAGACCGAATAGGGGTGCTGGCGTTCCACTTCGTCAAACGCCTCGGCTGCCTGCTTGTACTCCTTGGCGTCAAGCAGGTCCTGCGCGCCATTATACAGCTCGGAAACCGGACGTTCGACATATTCCGGTGCCTCATTGCTTGAACATGCCGCAAGCATTAGCGACAGGCCGAAAGTGGCAATGAGATGCTTGGCGCGAACGGTACTTAGCACTGTGACGTATCCTCGAAATTTGTGACGCACTCACCGGAAAATTCGCCGGACTATATCATGTGAAGGGCGTGCTTGGGCAAGTAGTTGTGTCGCCATTTGTCGACTTTTATTCGATGTTGAATGCTTTGACCCTGATCAGCAATCACAAAACATGGGCCAGAAACAACAATGGCGACCATGAAGGTCGCCATTGTTGTAATTCAAATGCCAAACTTGCCTGTTCTCAGGCGGTGGCAAGAACCGGTTCGGAGACACCGCGCAGGGACGCCTTGGACAGCGGAACAACCCGGTAGGCGCTTTCATCAGCCAGCAAGGCCTGCAGCAGCAGGTTGTTGACGTGGTGACCCGATTTGTAGGCCGTGACCTTGCCCTGAAGTTGCTTGCCCGCAGTGTAAAGATCGCCAAGTGCATCAAGGATCTTGTGGCGGACAAATTCGTCTTCGTAGCGCAGGCCTTCCTCATTCATGACTTCGTCACCGGAAAGAACAACAGCGTTATCAAGTGATCCGCCACGTGCCAGACCGGCAGAGCGCATGGCTTCGACTTCGTGCAGGAAACCAAAGGTGCGTGCACGCGAAATATCAGCAACAAACACGCCATCATCGAATTTTACCGACATCCGCTGGTTGGCGATGGCTTTGCTGGCGAAATCAATTTCGAAATCAATTTCGAAGCCGTTGGCCGGCTCGACCCGGGCGGTACAACCGTTATATTCGACTTCAACCGCTTTGAGGACTTCAATGACCTGACGCGGGGCATCAAGTTCTTCGATGCCAACACAATCAATCAGGAAATTAAACGGCGCAGAGCTGCCATCCATGACCGGAACTTCGTCGGCATCGATATCAATCAGAACGTTATCAATGCGTGATCCGGCAAGGGCGGCCATAAGATGTTCGATGGTGCCAATCTTGATGCCCTTGGACGCATCGCCAAGGCAAGTGCAAAGACGGGTATCAATCACACGATCGTAACGTGCCGGAAATAGCGGCTGGTCATCCAGGTCCGTGCGGCGAAATACGATGCCATGATCAGTAGGTGCGGGGTGCAAGGTGATGCGGATCTTCTGACCTGAATGCAAACCGACACCGGCACACCCGATGGAGGCTTTCAATGTGCGCTGGGCCACATAACCGTCGCCGGACATACCTGTCTGCGAGATAGCAGAACCAAGATCGGCAATATTGTTCACAGGAACCCCCAAATCAGGTCAGTCAGTTTATAATCAATCACAGTCAAAGCATGTTTAAGGCCATTTTCAAATCCATCGGCCCCTGCTTTGTTAGTTTCAGACATTACTGATGATTGAACAATCACTCAAATCACTCTTTGTTACGCTTTGTAAACTTCGTAGAAATCTGAAATTAAACAATAAAATCTAGTTTCGTCTTGCGATTTAGGTGCTGTGCCATAATCCGGGCCTGGGCCTTTGATCACAATCGTTGATGTGTTGCGTCATCTAAGGTTGAACACTCAAAAAAAAGGGGAAGGCCACCAGCCTTCCCCATCTTCGCGCGGAGGTCGTCGTCAGTTGGCCTGACGACGAAGGAAGGCCGGGATTTCAAGAAGGTCATCAGACGCGCCGGGCGCCTTGCCCCGGGAAGCGGGCTCCTTCTTGGTGACATGCTCGCCATCTTCGCCAAGTGGCATTTCGGTCTGACGCGGTGCCGGTGCCTGTGGCTGCGAGACTCTCGGTTCCGCATGCTGATGCGGTTCCTTGGCGGTTTTATTCTTGCCAAACAGGCTGCTCAGAACCGAACGCGGCGAGGTTGCATTCTGGGCATCAGCTGCCTCGAAGACATCCGGGCTGTGCGGTTTATGCTCAGCTTCGCTCGGGCTTACAGCACGCGGCGGAATGAACGCCATGTCGCCGTTGCTGGTGGTCTTCTCGGTCGGCTTGTCAGCGCGCAGAACAGGTTTCGGCTTGAGAACCGTCTGGCCCATTTCTATCGACCCGGTTTCCTGTGCTTCAGCCTGATGGCTGATTTCCGGTTGCTGTGCACTACCTGTCGCAGCAAAGCGATCAGCCGGAATATGGTCAACCGATCCACCGCCAGCGTAATCACCTGTACCGGCGCTCTCTGCAGCAGCGGCTGCTGCGTTGCCTGCGCCATGCTGGGCGAAGGACGGCGCTGCTGCTGGCTGTTCAGCCGGTTTCTGTGCCAAGGGTTGAGCCACGGAAACGGTGGTCGGCTGCGGACGACGAACTTCTTCGGCATCGATACCGGTTGCGACGACAGAAACGCGAAGTGCACCTTCGATGGTCGGATCGAAAGTCGAACCAAAGATGATGTTGGCTTCGGATGCGACTTCCTCGCGGATACGGTTCGCGGCTTCGTCAACTTCGTAAAGCGCCATATCCATGCCGCCGGTGATGTTGATAAGCACCGCACGGGCACCTTTCATCGAAGCATCTTCCAGAAGCGGATTGGCTATTGCGGCTTCGGCAGCCTCAAGTGCACGTTTTTCGCCCGATGCTTCGCCGGTGCCCATCATGGCTTTGCCCATCTCGCTCATGACAGTGCGGATATCGGCAAAGTCAAGGTTCACAAGGCCCGGAACCATCATAAGGTCGGTAATCGAACGCACACCGTTGCGCAGAACATCGTCAGCCATCTGGAAGGCATCTGCGAAGGTGGTTTTTTCATTCGCAACCCGGAACAGGTTCTGGTTTGGAATGATGATCAGGGTATCAACATACTGCTGAAGCTGCTCAATGCCCTGTTCGGCCGTGCGCATGCGGCGCGTGCCTTCGAAATGGAACGGCTTGGTAACAACCCCGACGGTCAGGATGCCAGCCTCTTTGGCGGCACGTGCAATAACCGGGGCGGCGCCGGTACCCGTACCACCACCCATACCGGCGGTGATGAATACCATGTGGCTGCCTTCAAGCTGTGCCTGAATGTCTTCAATGGATTCTTCAGCGGCGGCACTGCCTGCATCAGGACGTGCGCCTGCACCCAGCCCCTGGGTGATTTTACGGCCAAGCTGCATCTTACGTGTTGCTTTTGCCTGGGTCAGGGCCTGAGAATCGGTGTTGGCAACAACGAAGTCACATCCTTCGAGTTCGGATGCGATCATGTTGTTAACGGCGTTGCCGCCGGCACCGCCGACACCGATAACGGTAATCTTCGGCTTCAGGTTTTCTTCCGTCTCCGGGACGGAAAAATTGATTGTACTCATTGTTTGCTCTTCCTCTCCGCGCTTTAGAGCTGAGGGTCCATCACAAGCCTTCCCTTTGCCTGTGTGTGCAAAAATCACATCGGACACAAAGACCTCCAAGTTCGTTTTAGCGGGCAAAGAGTTATTGCCTTCTTAATACGGCTAAAAGTTTTCAGGAAATCGGAGAAAAAAGTACGTTTGATTTGCGTACTAGAAGTTCTCTTTGAACCACGCGCCCAATCGGCCCCAACGTCCGCCGGATTGACGGATTTGCGCCATGGCCTCGCTCAGCGGGTCGTTCTGTTGCGAAACTGCGCGTAACAGCAGGCCCGAACAGGCGGAAAAGGCGGGTCCGCCAGTTGCTTCGGCAAGGCCCGATACACCGTGTGGCAGGGCAATGGCAGCCGGGCGTTCAAACATCTGGCTGGCCAGATCGGCAATGGCGTTAAGCTGGCTGGCGCCACCGGTCAGAACGATGCTGCGGCCGCCAATCTGGGTCAGGCCATGCTCTTCAAGTTGATCGCGAATCAATTCAAAGGTTTCTTCAAGCCTGGGCTTGATGATGTTGATCAGCATCGAGCGCGGGACATGATTGAAATTGTTTTCGTCTTCATCGCCAATGGTCGGAACCGCAAGGATTTCCTGATCATCAGACGGGGACGTCAAAGCGCTGCCATGCAGGGTTTTCATACGTTCTGCATGGTTAAGCGACGTGTTGAGGCCATAGGCGATATCACGCGTCACATGTGCACCACCCACCGGGATGGATGTAGTGTAGACCACCTGACCGGCGTTAAACACGGCAACACTGGTCGTACCGGCGCCCATGTCGATCACGGTTGCGCCCAGATCCCGCTGATCAGGAGTCAGCGCAGCAAGACCCGATGCCAGCGGGGTGACAACGGTTTCTTCAATCGCAAGATGGCAGCGCGCAAGCAGGGTATCAAGGTTACGCAAAGGTGCTGTCTGGGTGCGGACAAAATGCAGATCAAGACCAAGGGTCGATCCATACATGCCACGCGGGTCGTTCATGGTATTGGCACCATCAAGACGAAAGCCCAGCGGAACCGTATGGATCAGTTCATCGCCGGCCTGACGCAGAAGGGCTTCTTTCTGGTCGTTGAGTTTTCGGATCTCAAGGTTGCCGATCGGGCGGGAACCGAGCGGGAGCTCAACCGTGTGGGTTTCAGACTCAGGACGGCCACCAGAAAGGTTAACAATGACCGAGTCGATTGTCTGACCCGCCATTTTTTCGGCCGCATTGACAGCGGCGAGAACAACTTCCTGAGCGGCATCAAGATTGGAGATGGTTCCGCTTTGCAGACCCTTGGACATGTTATGACCGATGCCGATGATTTTGGGGGGCTGGTCTTTTTCACGTCGCGCAATAAAGCAGCAGACCTTGGACGTTCCAATGTCCAAAGCCGCAATCAATCCTGATCTGGTTTTGCCGCGTGCCAATTGAATGCTCTGAATTTTTATCGGTTATGTGGCGGGACTTTTATAACCCTACCTTATTAAGCCTGTTTTCCACCAAAAGCGGTTGCAATTTGGTTAAGGCAGGCCCTCAGATAACGCATCTTTCATGCGAATGTTCGAAAGAACAGCGTAAAAAATATCGGTAATCAAAAATTACCGTCCAAGCTGGCTGCAAGGCGGCGGTTTTGCAAGAAGGCTGATGGGCGGTCAGTTCAGACCGCGCCTTCCTTCTTTGGCGGATTGCGTCTTTGTTCCGCGGCCCCGGGTGTCAGGCGGACAAATGTCCGGTCCGGCAGACGCAGATCAACAATCAGAACATCGCGATCAAGAATGCCATGGTCACGGTCCAGCAATTCAAGACGTTGCCAGGCCTTGTCCATGTTTTCTTCGGGCAGGCGAATGAACATCCCATTGGCAAGCTGAATATTCCAGCGGCGATGGCCAATGCGCTGCGCACCGGTGATCTGGTCATAGAGATGCGGTATGCCTTGCAAGGTGGTCAGCATTTCAGCCGCGGCTTTTGGTGCGTCATCGCCGACCAGAACCGGAAGATCAAGATAATCCCCCAGTTCATAATTCTGAAGCTGTTCGCCATCGCCATCGATCAGGACATGTTCACGACCTTCGGTCTGCCAAAGTGCCAGCGGCTTTCGTTCAACAACCGATACGATCAGGGTATCAGGCAACTGGCGTTCGACCGTTGCTCTGCGCACCCATGACAGTTCCTCGACCCGTTCACGTGCAGCATCAACATCAAAGGTAATGATCGGCGTGCCCGGTTTCTGTCCAATGGCGGCCAGAAGCGCGTTGGTGTCGGTTTTTTCGCGGCCTGATACTTCGATATTCTTGACCGTCATGCCAAATTCGGCGGACAGGCGAATGCTTTCCTGTTCGGCCATGTCGAGCCATTTGTCAGCCTTGCCGGTATAGAAAAGGGTCGCCGGAATGATGGTAATGGCCCCAATAAAGCCGCTCCACCACATGACGCGCGCGATCTTTTTGACGTTGGAGGCAACGCCATGCCGTTTATCAAGCTTTTCGCGCCGTTCGCGGGCCTGCTCCTCTAGCGTTCGCATGAGGCATCCTCCACCATCCATGCGACGATATCAGCAAAGCTCATTCCGTCGTGACGGGCGGCATCGGGAACAAGCGATGTCGGTGTCATGCCGGGTTGGGTATTGATCTCAAGGATCGCCAGTCGGTCCTGGTCCGGGTCATAGCGGAAATCTGCACGTGCGACACCCCGGCAACCAAGTGCCTTGTAGGCTTCTTCGGCGTGGCGTTGCAGTCGGTCGCGCAGGGAAGTTTCAATGTCGGCCGGAATGATATGCTCTGACCCGCCCTGGGCGTATTTGGATTCAAAATCGTAAAAGGCATGATTGCCAGTCAGGATTTCGATGACTTCCATCGCCTTGCCTTCCTTGACGGCAACGGTCATTTCGCGCCCGGGAATGAATTCTTCCTGCATGACGCCTTCGCCGTGATCCCAATCACGCGCCAGCATGTTTTGCTCTTCCTCTGGCGTGAGGATGATTTCAACTCCGACAGAAGACCCTTCATTATTGGGTTTCAGGACATAGGGCGGTGGCAATGCCTTGCCGGACGCGATGTCATCGCGTGTTACCCAGACGTGGCGAGCGCAGGGAATGTCATATTCGGCAAACATCGCCTTGGCAGACATCTTGTCCATGGCAATCGCCGATGCCCGGACACCCGAATGGGTATAGGGAATGTTCATGATTTCAAGGAGGCCCTGAATCGCGCCATCTTCGCCCCAGCGACCGTGAAGTGCGTTAAAAATCACGTCCGGCTTGGGATCGATTGCCCCAATTTGACGTGCGATATCGCGCGTCGCATCGACCTCGGTGACCCTATAACCCTTTTCACGTAGTGCCTTGGCGCATTCGCGTCCCGATGACAGGGAAACTTCCCGTTCTGCTGACCAACCGCCCAGAATGACAGCGACATGTTTGCTCATGCGTCTTTTCCTATGATCGAGTGGCCAAGGCGTTCGCCAATGCGCCGAATCTCCCAGCGCAGCTCTACGCCGCTATGTTCTTTGACCCGTTTACGGACTTCATCACCCAGCTGTTCAAGATCAAGGGCGGTGGCATCGCCCGTATTGATCATGAAATTGCAGTGTTGTTCGGACATCTGTGCGCCGCCGATCTTAAGTCCGCGACAGCCGGCAGCATCGATGACTTCCCATGCTCGGGCCGGAACCGGATTTGCAAATGTCGACCCGCCTGTGCGCGATTTGATCGGTTGTGATCCGGCACGCGCCTGCTGGATTTCATCGATGCGTTTGGCTATATCTGCTGGATCACCTGACGTGCCGCGCAAGACGGCGGATGTGAAAATCCAGTCTTCCGGGACACCGCAATGGCGATAGGACATATCCATTTCATCGGGCGTGACATTGTGTATGTTGCCCTTGTCATCAATCGCAGTGGCAGAAACCAGAACATCTTTGATTTCCGTGCCATAGGCACCGGCATTCATGCGCAGGGCCCCGCCAATTGTGCCCGGAATACCTGACAGGAATTCAAGACCGGCGATGCCGTTCATCTGAGCGGTCTGGGCAACGTTCAAATCAAGCGCCCCGGCGCCGACATGCAGATCACCATCTTTGATCTTGGCCTCGGTAAACGGACGGCCCAGACGGATCACAATCCCGCGAATTCCGCCATCACGCACCAGAAGGTTCGACCCAACCCCGATCACAGTTACCGGCATGTCTGCTGGCTTGCCTTTAAGAAAATCGGCAAGGTCGGCTTCATCGGCGGGCCGAAACATCACATCGGCCGGGCCGCCAACCTGAAACCAGGTGACTTTGGCAAGTTGCGCGCCTTCACGCAGCTTGCCACGTACCTTCGGCAGGCGGTCGATCAGGGGCGTATGGTGTTCCGGCGTGCTCATATCTGTTTCAGTTCTTGATTGCTTCAAGTTGGGCGGGCAGGGCATTGGCCCATGCACTGATTGAGCCAGCACCCAGACAAACGACCAGATCGCCTGCCTCGGCTTCGTTTTTGATCACTTCCGCCAGTTTCTCAGGTCCTTCGAGTGCGCTGACATGGCGATGGCCACGGTTGCGCAGGCCTTCGACAAGGGCGTCACGTGATGCACCTTCAATCGGGCTTTCACCGGCCTCGAATACATCTGCGACAATTACGCTGTCCGCGTCGTTAAAGCAGGTACAGAAATCTTCGAAAAGGTCATGCAGGCGCGAATAGCGGTGCGGCTGAACCACTGCGATCACGTTGTTGCGCGTTGCCTGACGGGCGGCTTTTAGCACGGCCTTGATTTCAACCGGGTGGTGACCGTAATCGTCAATGATAGTGACACCGTCGACTTCGCCGGTTTTGGTGAAGCGGCGTTTTACGCCAGTAAACCCGTCAAAGGCGGAGACGATTTTCTCGTCGGGGATGCCAAGCTCAAGGGCAACGGTGATCGCCGCCAGCGAGTTCGATACGTTATGGTCACCGACCATCGGCAGGCGAACATCCTTGATGACACGTTCCTCGCTATCGACCCGTTCGCGGATGACAACGTCAAAGACACTGTCGCCGATATTGGTACGCACATTGACCGCACGTACATCGGCCTGCGGCGAGAAACCGAATGTGAAAATGCGTCGATCCGTTACCCGACCAATCAGGGCCTGGACCTCGGGATGGTCGATACACAGCACGGCAAAGCCATAAAACGGGATGTTCTGAACGAAGTTCTTGAAGGCTTCGCGCAGTTGATCGAAATCTTTCCAATGGTCGAGATGTTCGGGATCGATGTTGGTGACGACTGAAATCGTGGACGGCACTTTTACAAACGTGCCATCAGATTCATCTGCCTCGACCACCATCCAGTCACCTTCGCCCAAACGTGCATTGGTGCCGTATGAATTGATGATGCCGCCATTGATCACAGTCGGGTCCAATCCGGCGGCATCCAGCATGGTGGCGACAAGCGATGTTGTCGTGGTTTTACCGTGCGTGCCGCCAATCGCAATCGCGGCCTTAAGGCGCATCAGTTCGGCCAGCATTTCTGCACGGCGCACGACCGGGATCATCGCAGCCCGCGCAGCAATCACTTCGGGGTTGTCGGCCTTAACCGCCGTTGAGATCACAACAACCTTGGCTTCTTCGACATTTTCCGCCTTGTGGCCGACAAAGACCTTGATGCCAAGGGCGCGCAGGCGCTGCACATTGGCATTGTCGGAAATGTCCGAGCCCTGCACCGAATAACCAAGGTTATTCAGGATTTCGGCAATACCGGACATGCCGATGCCACCAATACCGACAAAGTGGATGGTGCCGATGTTGAGCGGCAGGGTGTTCATTGCGTGTCTCCTCGGTCTTCATTCATGTTCTTGTTGTCAGGGCTTCCCGCCGGGTTCAAGCCCAGCATATCAAGCACCATGTCTGCCAACCGCTCTGCGGCGTTCGCACGCCCACTGCTTTTTGCAGCCTTCGCAGCACGGGTTAGGGCAGCGGGATTGGTCAAAAGTTTTGCCAAACGGTCTGTTACAGCCTCGCTGCTGAAACGATCCTGTGGCATCAACCATGCGCCACCTGCTTCTTCGACCTGCTGGGCATTGTAGCGCTGGTGGTCATCGATGGCATGGGGCAACGGCACCAGAAAACCCGGTCGACCGGCTGCTGTCAGTTCGGCAACGGTCGAGGCACCCGAACGGGCTATCACCAGATGGCAATCACGCAGACGTTCGGGAATGTCATCGATGAATGATGCCAGTGTGACGTCTATCTGTGATCCATCGTAAGTCTTGCGGACCGCATCAATATCTTCTTCGCGGGCCTGTTGGGTGACGACCAGACGTTTACGCAGACCTTCTGGCAGATTGACAAGTGCAGTCGGCAGCACCTCGGACAGGATGCGTGCCCCTTGTGACCCGCCGGTTATCAGAAGGCGTATTGGACCATCATTGGTGGGTGCGTCATATTCGCTCGCGGCAAGGGCGGCGACTTCGGCGCGCACCGGGTTACCGGTCCAGATCACCTTGGCTTCGTCACCAGGTGCAATCATCGTGACCTTGGCAAAGGACGTGGCGATCCGCTGTGCGTTACTCGCTACCAGTCTGTTCGCCCGACCCAAAACCGCGTTTTGTTCATGTATGGCATAGGGAATACCCAGCCACTTCGCCGACATGGTCGCTGGGATGGATGCATAGCCGCCAAAGCCGATCACAGCTGATGGTTTGGTTTTTTTGATCCGTTTACGGGCTTTTAGTGTGCCAAGGCCAAGACGGGCGGCACCGATCAGGCGGCCCTTGATGCCTTTGCCGGCAATCCCGCCTGCAGGAAGGATGACGGTTTCGACACCTTCTACACCCTCGGTGTAGCGTGCGGCACGGGCATCGGTGAAAAACAGGACCTGTGCGCCACGACGGACCAGTGATTTGGACAAGGCAACCGCCGGGAACATATGTCCGCCGGTGCCGCCGGATGTTACGGCGATCACCTGACCTGCCAGCGGTGTTTCAGCGGCAGAAAATTCTGGATTTGCGAAGTCAGTCATCTTGTCCACATGTAAAACGGCGGCGGTGCAGGGAAGGTCCCTGACAGTTACCCCCATCAGAACCCGACAAAGGTTAATATCCCTTCAAACCGGTCACTGAATAAGGCCCGAATTTGTCGTTTTGATGCAGAAAGTTTTTGTGGTCGATTGTTGGTTATTCGCCGGGGCGCTTACGCGTCAGCGCCAGAACAAATCCCATGCCTATTGCAATCCCGATGGTTGCAGACCCACCGTAGGAAACGAACGGCAGCGTCATGCCTTTTGGCGGGACCAATTGCAGGGTGGAGGCCATATTGATGACGGCCTGCAAGCCGAACTGAACCAGAATGCCGGTGACCGCGAGAACCACAAACAGGTTGCGCTCCCCCATCAGGCGTGAAAGACCGCGCATGATGATAAAGGTGAAGACACCGACAACCAGCACGCAGAACAGAAGCCCGAATTCCTCGCCCGCAACGGCAAAGATGAAATCGGAATGGGCATCGGGGATGGAGTTCTTAACCCAGCCTTCACCCGGTCCACGGCCCATGATGCCGCCATTCATGAAGGCTTCCATGGATCGTTCGATCTGATAGCTGTCACCCGATGCGGGATCAAGGAAGCGATCCACGCGCGACTGCACGTGCGGTAGGATCAGATAGGCGGTAACCGCCAGCCCAACCGCGCCGAGCCCCAGACAGAACACCAGAATGATCGGAAGGCCAGCCAGGAAGATCTGCACTGACCAGATCGAGGTGATCACAACGGTCTGACCAAAATCGGGCTGGATCATCAGGAGGAATATGCAAAGTGCCAGCATCAGGCTGGAAACGATATAACCCGGGAAGTTGGGGTTCAGGCGTCCTTCGGCAAACATCCAGGCAATGACAACTGCAAAGGCCGGTTTGAGGAACTCCGAAGGTTGCAGGTTAATCCCGGCAATGTTGATCCAACGCACCGCACCCTTGATGTCTGATCCGATGAAGGGGGTTATGATCAGCAAGAAGATCACACCCAGAAACATGAACGATGCCAGCCGCCTGATCCATTTCACCGGTAACAGGGAAATGGTAAACATGCAGATCGTCGCCATACCGAGGAAGACAAACTGGCGGGTCACAAAGTGGAAGCTGTCAACATTGATGCGATCGGCAACCGGTGGGCTTGCTGACATCACCAGAAGTGCGCCAATCCCCATCAGAAGGATGATGGCGGCCAGCAACCAGCGATCAACCGTCCACCACCAGATTCCCAGAACTGATGTGTCGGCGCGCGAAAAGGCGATATGCGTGTTATGACCAAACAGGGACTTCATGCGCTTACCTTTCCGGATGTCCCAAGTTGGGCGAAGATTTCCCTGAATGCGTCACCACGTGCCTCAAAGCTTTTGAACTGATCAAAAGATGCGCAGGCAGGGGTTAACATCACGACCGGTTTATCATCACCGCTTGCCTTGGCGTCTGTAAACGCGGCACGGGTTGCGACATCAAGGGTTTCGCATCTTTCCCACGGCAAATCATCGCCAAGGGTTTCGGCAAACTCATTGGTCGCAGCGCCAATCAGATAGGCTTTCTTGATGTGGGGATAGAATTCCTGCAGGCCTTCGATCCCGCCTTCCTTGGGTTTGCCACCCACAATCCAGTAAATGTTCTTATAGGCCGAAAGCGCCTTTGCCGATGCCTCGGCATTGGTGGCCTTGCTGTCATTGACAAATACCACGCCATCAATGCTGCCCAGAAGTTCTTGTCTGTGGGCAAGACCCGGGAAGGACATGATGCCATCAATGATCCGGGTGGCATCGATCCCACGCACACGGCACAGTCCATAGGCAAAGGCAATGTTTTGCCAGTTGTGGCGTCCGGGCATGTGGGTGACGGTTGCAAGATCAAGAATACGGGTCTGTGCGCCGGTCATGTCGTCAATCAACCAGCCATCCGCATCAACATAGATGCCGTGATCGACCGGTTGTTTGACCGATACTTCGATGATGTGCCGACCACCTTCACGGGCCAGTTCAACGGCCATTTTCGCGCATGGCTCATCATCAATGGAAATGATTGCCCATTTGGGGCCTTTGGAACGTGCAAAGATCAGGTGCTTTGCGCCGATATAACCATCGAGCCCGCCATGGCGATCAAGATGATCCGGCGTAATGTTCAAAAGTGCGCAGGCATCAAAGGCCGCATGTTCAAGCAGTTCAAGCTGATAGGATGACAGTTCAAGAACAAGGCAATCGTCGCTCGTCGATGGCTCAAGCCCGAGTGCCGCATTGCCAAGGTTGCCACCGGCCTGCGTTTTGATCCCGGCCTGTCCAATGATGTGGGCGGTGAGGGCTGTAGTGGTTGATTTGCCGTTGGTGCCGGTGATGGCAAGTGTGGGGACATCAGGCTGTGCCGTGCACAACAGTTCGACGTCGCAAATGATCGGCTTGCCCGCACGGCGTGCTTTCTCGGCGGCCGGATGCGGGGACGGGAAGGTGGATGGAATGCCCGGGCTGATCACCAGCATCTCGGGCTCTGACCAGTCACATTCCGCCAGATTGATCGGCACAAGGCCAAGCGGTTCGAGCTGTTCGCGCGATGACGCGGTGTCATCCCATGCCCAGACGATTGCGCCTGCATTGATCAATGCTTTCACACTGGCCAGTCCGGATTTCCCAAGCCCCAGAACCGCGATGGTTTTGCCGCGCAGATGCGAAAGATCAATCACCTCAGTTTGTCCTCAACGAAGTTTCAGGGTTGCAAGACCAACCAGTGCGAGGATGACGGCAATGATCCAGAAGCGGATCACGATGGTCGCTTCCTGCCAGCCCTTTTTCTCGAAATGGTGATGAAGCGGGGCCATGCGGAATACGCGCTTGCCGGTCAGTTTATATGACCCGACCTGAATGATCACTGACAGGGTTTCCAGAACAAACAGGCCACCAATAATCGCCAGAACCAGTTCGTGCTTCGTGACAACCGAAACCGCGCCCAACGCACCACCAAGCGCCAGTGAGCCCGTATCGCCCATAAACACCATTGCAGGCGGTGCGTTGTACCAAAGGAAGCCAAGGCCTGCACCAACCAGGGCGCCAAGGAAAATGGTCAATTCGCCAGAACCGGCAACGTAATGGACTTGCAGATATTCCGCGAACTGAACGTTACCGATCAGATAGGTGATCAACGCAAAGCTTGCTGCCGCAATCATTACCGGCACGATGGCAAGGCCATCAAGGCCATCTGTCAGGTTCACCGAGTTCGAAGCACCAACCATGACAAACATGGCAAATGGCACAAAGAACCAACCCAGATCCAGCAGGAAGTTCTTGAAGAACGGGAAGGCCAGCGCGGTCGAAAGCGGATCGGCGGTGTTGTAAGAAATCCACCAGGCAGCAAGGGCAGCAATCGAAAACTGTCCAAGAAGCTTGAGCTTG
This sequence comes from Thalassospira sp. HF15, assembly GCF_011806525.1. Taxonomy (GTDB): domain Bacteria; phylum Pseudomonadota; class Alphaproteobacteria; order Rhodospirillales; family Thalassospiraceae; genus Thalassospira. The sequence continues at coordinate 53,177 of NZ_JAAVKI010000008.1, forward strand.
CCCGGAAGACCTTTGGTGTTACGTTTGGAAACCTTCAGAAAGTCGTCCAGGAAACCAAGGAAGCCATAGCCGATGGTTACCAGCAAGACCGCCCAGACATAGGGGTTGGTCAAATCGGCCCACAGCAGGGTGGCAATTGACGTTGATAGCAACAACAAAAGCCCGCCCATGGTGGGCGTGCCTTTTTTGGTCAACAAATGGCTTTCGGGGCCATCTTCACGGATCGGCTGACCTTCGCTTTGTTTGGAACGCAACCAGTTGATCAGGTGCGGGCCGATCACAAAGGCAAGGACAAGCGATGTGATGATCGCACCGCCCGTGCGGAAGGTGATATACCGAAACAGGTTCAGTACCGGCATCTGATCAGCAAATTGATAAAGCAGATTATAGAGCATTGCTCTGGTCGTTCCTTTTGCGACTTACTCTGTTGCGGTTGTGGATTTTTCCAACACGCCACAGGATTTTAGTGCCGATACAATTTTCGAAACGTAAATGCCAAGCGATCCTTTGAGCAAAACCACATCGCCATCGCGCAAATCGGCCTTGATCGGCTCAATCGCGTCTTCGGCGGTGTCAAAGTGGCCGGCATTGCGTTCGGAAGGCAAAGTCTTGTCGAGCTCGGCCATCAGAGGCCCAACCGAATAAACCCGATCAATCTCAAGCGAAGTCAGCGGGTGATAGAGATCGGCATGCATCTTGGTCGCGCTGTCGCCAAGTTCACGCATGTCACCGAGAACTGCAATCTTGCGTCCGCCTTCTCCCGGTTTGGTTTGGGATAATACCTTGATCCCGGCCATCATCGAGGTCGGGTTGGCGTTATAGGCATCATCAATCAGGGTAAATGTGCCTTCGCCAGATGGCAGTTTGACGGTGTGTGTTTCACCGCGCCCGGCAGGTGGTGTGACATCGGCCAGATCCTTGGAGGCCTTGATGAGGTCCGCCCCAATCGCATCGACACAGCCGAGAACGGCCAATGAATTCAGAACCCAGTGTTCGCCAGGGCACCCGATGAAATATTCCAGATCCTGACCGCCGACCCGCGCACGGACAGCACTGCCATCAGTGACAATGTTGGCTTCAAACAGGCGATAATTCGAAACGGCATCCGTGCCGAAGCATTTGATGTTGCCAAGGCCAAGTTCCTTGGCACGGCGGGCAAGGGCAAAGTAATGCAGGTTGTCTCGGTTCAGGATGACGGTGCCGTCGCTATCAAGGCCTTCAAAAATCTCGGCCTTGGCCATGGCGATTTCGGCTTCATCCTTAAAGAATTCGGTGTGCGCACCAACCACCGTGGTGATCAGCGCCACAGATGGCTTGACCATTTTGACAAGCGAACTGATTTCACCGGGATGGTTCATGCCAATTTCAAAGACACCAAAATCGGCATCGGCCGGCAGTGTCGCCAGTGTTATCGGTACGCCCCAATGGTTGTTGAAGCTGGCCGGGCTGGCATGTGTTTTTCCCTGCTGGGACAGCACGTATTTAAGGGCTTCCTTGGTGCCGGTCTTGCCGACACTGCCAGTGATGGCAACGATTTTGGCTTTGCTGCGCGCACGTCCGGCAATGCCAAGGCGCTCAAGGGCGGCCATCGTGTCATCAACCAGAAGAACCTTGTCAGTGTCGGTAATGCCACGGTCATCTGAAACCATGACGGCATGGGCACCTGCATCAAGGGCGGCCTGGGCAAATTTGTGGCCGTCGAAATTCGGGCCTTTCAGGGCGATGAACAGATCGCCTTCGCTGACTTTGCGGCTGTCAATCGAGATGCCGGTTACCGTCCAGTCACCTGTGGTTTTGCCACCGGTTGCGGTTGCGGCATCCTGTGCGGTCCATAAAACAGCCTTCGTCATAACGTCACTTTCTTTTCGAGCAGACCATTACGACCAAAGCGCCGTAACGGGAATTAAGGTCAGTTGCCACCTGCAAGGATGTTGCGGGCAACAGATGCATCATCGAATGGAAGAACCGTATCACCGACAATTTGGCCTCTTTCATGGCCTTTTCCGGCAATAATAAGGACGTCGTTGCGCTGAAGGATGCCAATGCCGCGTTTGATGGCTTCAGCGCGGTCACCAATTTCGACGGCACCTTCGCACTTTTCCTTGATAGCAGCACGAATGGTGGCCGGATCTTCGCTGCGCGGATTGTCATCGGTGATGATGGCAATATCGGCAAAGTCCTGGGCAACCTGTCCCATCAACGGGCGTTTCCCGACGTCACGGTCTCCACCGGCCCCGAATACACAAACCAGGCGGCCTTTGCAATGCGGTCGGACGGCCTTGATTACGGTTTCAAGCGCATCTGGTGTATGGGCGTAATCAACGAATACCGGCGCGCCAAAGCTTGTTTTGCCGACCAGTTCCAGACGTCCACGCACGCCTTCAAGTTTTTCAAGCGCAAGAACCGCCTGATCAAGATCGGCACCGGATGCGACAACAATGGAAAGCGCGGCCAGCGCATTCATTACCTGGAAGCTTCCCATCAGCGGCAGGTGAATGTTGTATTCGCCCTTGTTCGCCGCAAGGCGGATTTTGGTGCCGGTGCTGTCCGGTGTTGCCTTGATCAGTTTGATGTCATCGGCATTCAGTCCGTAGGACAGAACATTCACACCGCGCTTGGCGCAGACTTCTTTAAGGAGGTTGAACTGTTCGATATCGGCATTCAGCACGGCCGTGCCGTCTGCAACCAGAAGGTCGGAAAACAGGCGGGCTTTGGCGGCGAAATACTTTTCGAACGTGCCGTGATAATCCAGGTGATCGCGCGACAGGTTGGTGAAGGCAGCAACCGTGACCTTCACGCCATCAAGACGATATTGGTCAAGCCCGTGAGAACTTGCTTCCATCGCGACATGGGTGACCCCGATGCCAGACATTTCATCAAGGCTTTGGTGAAGTGCGACCGGATCCGGTGTCGTCAGCGAACCGGGGATTTTTGCGCCAGCCGCGCGAATACCAAGTGTTCCGATCGATCCGGACATATTGCCAAGGATCGTCCAGAGCTGTTCGGTAAAGATCGCGGTTGATGTCTTGCCGTTGGTACCGGTAATCGCTGCAATGTTTGCCGGTTGCTGACCATAAAAGCGGGCTGCCAACTGGGCATAACGTTTGCGCGGGTTTTCCACCGGGATCAGCGGAACCGTTGGGGCTGCCGGTCTTGGCGTTCCGTCCTTTGCAAGGATGGCTGCGGCACCAAGCTTGATCGCATCGGCGATATACTTGGATCCGTCATCACGCGCACCGGACAGGGCGGCAAACATATAGCCATCCTTCACAGTACGTGAGTCTGCTGTCAGGCCCGTGATATCCGGGTCCTGTCCTTCGGCATGTTTCAATGCCGCCTGATCACCTGCCATGAGCTCAGAAAGACGCAAGTTTGCGCTCCCCCTTGCGAAGTTCGATCTGCAGCGCTTGCTCAATCGCCGGCGCCTTCGCATTCGCCGGTTCAATGCCCAAAAGGGGAGCAATACGTGTCACAACCTTGCCAACGGCAGGGGCGGACACCCAACCTGCTGTGGCAAATCCAAAAGTTTCTTTAGTGCCTTTGGGCTCGTCCAACGTCACCAGAACCACATATTTCGGGTCCTGCATCGGGAAGGCGGCGACAAAGGTCGACATGCGGGCGTTCTTGACGTAGCGCCCGTTCACGAGTTTTTCCGAAGTGCCGGTCTTCCCGCCAAGGAAGTACCCCGCCACTTCGGCCTTCTTGCCAGAACCATCGGTTACGACCAGTCGCATAAGGCGACGCATCAGATCCGACGTTTTCTGGGAAAACACACGTTCGCCTGCCGGTGCACCATCCTGTTTAAGGATGGTCGCCGGGCGGCGAATGCCACCATTGACGATGGTGGAAATGCCACTGACAACCTGAAGCGGGGTGACAGCCAGACCATGGCCGAACGAAATCGTCATGGTGTTGATTTCGCGCCACGGATTGGGCACAAGCGGCCCGCCGACTTCAGGAAGCTCGATCTGCGGTTTGTCGAGCATGCCTAGCTTTTTAAGATACTTGCGCTGGTTCTCGCCGCCAAAGGCCATCGCCATGCGGGCTGATCCGATATTCGAGCTATGAACAAGAATTTCGGGCAGAGTCAGCCAACGGTTTTCAGCGTGATAGTCGCGAATTCTGAAACCGCCAATTGCCAGCGGTTCCGTCGCGTCATAGACCGAATTCAGCGTGGATGTACCGGTTTCAAGGGCAATGGCTGTGTTAAACAGCTTGAACACCGAGCCCATTTCATAAACGCCAAGCGTGGAACGGTTAAAGCGTGCATCGGCTGGTGCCTGACCCGGACGGTGCGGATCAAAGTTCGGAAGTGACGTCATGGCGATGACTTCGCCGGTATAGACATCCATCACAAGGCCTGCAGCCCCAACCGCGCTATAGGTTTCCATCGCGGTTTCGACTTCTTCCTCAAGTGCGTATTGCACCCGGGTATCAAGCGAAAGTTCCAGCGGGCCGTTATTGATGCGCAGTTCGTTGTCAAACTCGCGCTCCGCACCGGCAATGCCGTTATTGTCGATGTCGGTAAAGCCCAGTGCGTGGGACAGCAGGCGACCGTGTGGATAAACGCGGCGTTCTTCACGCTGGAAGTTCAAACCTGGAATACCCAGCGAATTGACTTCATATTGCTGTTCGGGTGTCAGGTTGCGCCGCAGCCAGACGAATGCCTTGCGCGAGCTCAGGTGGCGGATCAGGCTATCGCGGTCCAGATCGGGCAGCACGGTCAACAGAAGGTCAGCCGACTCAACCGGATCCTTGACGACACGGGCATCGGCATAAAGCGAATTGGTCGGGAGATCGGTCGCCAGCAACATACCGTTGCGGTCAACGATATCGGCGCGCTCTGTCTTGAGTTCGCGTGTGTCAGTACCCGATGCCACAGCCGGTTCATTGCCTTGACGCAGGACTGATGCGTCAACCAGGCCATAAGTGATCCAGCAAAAACCGATGATGAACATCGTGCCGGTGATAAAGATACGGTTGCGCGCGGTTTCAAGGGCAAGACGTTCGCGCTGATCCGGGCCCAGTTCCGGGCGGTCGCCACGCAGCCAATATGAAAAACGGGTCAGGCTCATTGTGCGCCCCCCGTTCCTGTTGCGACGGACGGGGCATCAATGATCATGGAGTCAGCCGCCTCGTCATACATCAGGTCACCCGGACGGGCGCGGGGTGGCGGCATGAAGGCAACCGCCTCGCCGAACTTGTCGATGCGATACTGATGCAGATCGGCGTCTTCGGGCAGATCGTCGATGCTTGCCATCTGCAGCACGTCAATCTGGTCAAGGCTCAGATACTGCCGGGACAGGCGTTCAATACGTTCCGGATTGTTCAGATAGCTCCATTCTGCCTGCAGGACGTGGATACTTTCCTGCTCGGCCAGAATGTCGGATTGGATTTCGGCATAACGCTTTTCAAGGCGTTCCACCTCGTGGCTGACCCAGTAGGTGCCAGTGCCGATCAGAATGGTCAGAACGAGGCCAATGATGGTTACCGCACGGGTCATTTGCGACCTCCCTGCGGTGATGCGGGCTGTTCGTTGCGCGCAACGGCACGCAGCTTGGCCGAACGCGCACGCGGATTGGCGCGGATCTCGTCTTTCTGACCCGTAACGGCTTTGCGGGTGATGGTCGTAAAGGTCGGAATGGTGACTTCCGGTTCACCCGGCAGGCGGCGTGACATCTTGTTCGGATCGCCAGAGCGCGCCTTCATGAATGTTTTGACCTGCCGGTCTTCGAGCGAGTGGAAGGTCACCACCACCAGACGCCCGCCCGGTTTCAGAAGCGTTTCAGCGGCATCCATGGCGCGTTCAAGTTCACCAAGTTCGTCATTGACGTAAATGCGAAGCGCCTGAAACGTCCGGGTCGCCGGATCAATGCCATCCTTGGATTTGCGCACGACCGAACGCACCGCACGGGCAAGTTGCGATGTCGTTGCAAAGGGTTCCTCGGCGCGCATTTCAATGATCTTGTGTGCGACCTTGCGCGATGCGCGTTCCTCGCCATAGCGATAGATGACATTGGCGATGTCTTCTTCTTCGGCTGTGTTGACGAAATCGGCCGCTGTCGGGCCCGACATCGACATGCGCATATCAAGCGGACCGTCTTCGCGGAATGAAAAGCCGCGTTCAGCCTGATCAAGCTGCATGGATGAAACGCCGATATCAAGAACGATGCCGTCGACCTGCTCGGCTCCGGCCGCTGGGATCAGACGTCCCATATCACCAAAGCAGCCCTCAACCATATGGAAGCGGCCTTCATATTCTGCTTCAAGTTTTTTGCCGGTTTCAACCGCAGTCGGATCGCGATCAATGCCGTAGAGTTCGCAATTGGCAGAATCAAGAATGGCGCGGGAGTAACCGCCTGCGCCAAAGGTACCGTCCACCATGATCTCGCCGTCGGCGGGTGCCAGGGCTTCTAGGACCTCGCGAAGCAGGACCGGCTTGTGCGGGCGATCTTCGGTGGCAAAGCTCAGGTCATTCGTGCTCATGATGCGTCCTCCTCGTCAGAGGTGCCGGGACGTGCACCTTTGGGGAGTTCTGCCATCGGTTTGAGCTTCAATGTCGCACCACGATTGAGCGTGCGGGTCCGGCTGGCTTCTTGCAGGGGCTTGAAGATGTCAGGGTTCCACAGGCGGAAGGTGCGACCACGGCCGACAAAGGCGACCTGATCTTCGATACGGGCAAATTCGATCAGTTCTGCGGGCAGAATGATGCGGCCTTCGCCGTCGTAAGGAAGCATATGCGAGGAACCAAGGATGGTGTCTGCCAGATCGTCAGCCTCGTCAGAAAACATGTCGAGTTCATCAAGCGAAGCGGCAATGCGCTCCATATGGCTGTGGCTGCAGCCTTCAAGCGCGCTTTCCTTGTGGGATTGATACAGGTAGATGCCAGCGAATTCTTCGTTGTCGAGGGCCGCACGGAACCGCTTGGGGACGGATACGCGTCCCTTCCGGTCCAGCTTGTGAATGTGCGTCCCTGTGAACAGCACGTCGCCATTCCCCTGATCAAAAATCCGATTTCAGAACACGGGCCCCTGTCGGGCTGTCTTGCGACGGTGTGGTGTCTGAAATGGATATGCCCCGCATGGCACGGAATTTGTGCCTCTTTATGGGGTACCATGGGAAATGATGGGGGTCAATGGGATTTGATGGGCAAAATTATGATGTTTCAGCGCTTCTCAAGGGTTTCTGCGCTATATGCAAAAAGGCTGAATTCAGCCAAAAATGCCGGAAAACCGGCAGCATTCCATCTTCTGCCCATAAAATCCCAAATCAGTTCCATGGGGACCCATGGGAAGACCATCTAAAAACCGGAATTTGGGTTTTGATGGACATGTTGATGATTTGGATTTGCATGGGCTTGTCGAAGACAATTTGCGATTTGATGGCCAATCGGGTTTGATGCGCGGGCAAACTCCTGCAAAATGTCAGAAAGAACTTTGATGGTTTTGTTCGACCATCATGAATGAAAACAGCCCCGAGCGGGGCAGCCTCTTCTGGCGCGGGGCAGCGTCAGTGAAACGAAGGAAGCGATTGTTGCGGATAAAAGCTGCCATTCTATTAATGGGTTGCGCATTTTCGTGTGCTGCCTTGGTCCCCGGATTTAAGCCGGTCGCGGGCGGGGTGGCGATGGCGCAAGGATTATCGTTGGATCCGGCGGGTGGCGGATCAAACTCGCCGGAAGTTTCATCGCCGCAAATGCGTGAATTGCTGCCCTTGATCATGCAGCAGTTGCAAAACAATCCGGAACTGATGTCGCAGTTTGGTCTTGGCGGACTTTCCGGTCTGAACGGCCTTGATGGGGCGACTTCGGCCACAGGTGTGCCCGGAATGACTGGCGATGGGGGCGCAGATATTCCCGGTCTCAGCGAGGCGATTGCAAAGGCCCTTGCCCAGCAAAATGGTGGAACGGGTGTTGCACCGTTGGGCGTACCCGAACAGGTCAAGGTCTATCGTGAACAGTATCATCCAGTTGATATTGACCAGGATGGCCGGATTAGTGCTGACGAGGCTGCTGCGTATGCAAGCTGGATGTTCCGCAGGCGCGATATCAATGGGGATAATGTACTGGTCGCCCGTGAATTCGCCGCTGTTGAAAAACTGCCCGGTTCACCGGATGCCAATCGCCAAAGATTGCGTACAGAAAGCCGTCGACTTGTTCTGTTGTTTCCCGATTACGATGGCGATGGTGACAAGATGATCACCAAGGAAGAGTTCATGGCAAAAGCCCACACGACATATGATGAAAAACGTGGGTCTGATCCTGATATCGATCCGTTTGCCTTCCAGACGGTGCTACCGTTTTAGGGGCGCTTTGATCCGAAACGCATTCATCACATGACAAGCAACAGATAAACTGGCATCCGTAACCATCGGCAAGCCGGAAGAGACGGAGAGGCTCATGGATACCAACGAATTCTATGCCCCGATGCGCACAAGCGGTGACGACGGCACTGCAGCTGCTCCGGCGATATCTGATGACGCTGCTGGTGGCAGTGCTGCTGGAGCTTCGACCTCCGTGGACCATGTCGACGCAAAACCAGCGTCGGTAACGACAGAACGGCCTCCGGTCTGGGTGGATTTGCATTCTCCGACACCCGAAGAAATTCACGAGATCGAACAACGCTTTGGCATTGAAATGCCCACCCGCGAAGAAATGCAGGAAATCGAGCTGTCATCTCGCCTGTATGAAGAGGACGGTGCACTGTTCATGACGATCTCGGTCTTGACCAGGGCAACCACCGACGCACCGCAAACGACCGCAGTCACGTTCATTTTGGTCAAGAAGACCCTGATTACGGTGCGATATGCCGAACCGGTACCGTTCAAAACCTTTATCCGGCGTGTGAAACGGAGCCCTTCGCTTGCCAACAGTGCCGAGGCTGTTTTGTTTGGTCTGCTTGAACAGATTGTTGATCGTTTGGCCGATCTGATGGAGCAAACCGCGACCGATCTTGAAAATCTGTCCAATCAGGTCTTCATCAGTCCGGACGATCAGGGCTCTGACCGCGATCATCGTGAAACCCTGCGTCAAATCGGGCGTACCGGCAACCTCTCGGGCAAGGCCAAGGACAGTCTTCTGAACCTGCATCGGCTGGGACTGTTCCTGACGACACAGGCGCGTCTTAAAAAGGATGCCAAGGCGCGGCTTAAAATCCTGTCGCGCGACATTGTCTCGATCACCGAACACGCCAATTTCATCGCCAACAAGGTTACCTTCCTGCTCGATGCGACCCTGGGCATGATCAATCTTGAGCAGAACAACATCATCAAGATTTTCTCGGTCGCCGCCGCCGCCTTCCTGCCGCCGACACTGATCGCCAGCATCTATGGCATGAACTTCGAATTCATGCCGGAACTGGGATGGGAGTTCGGATATCCGGTGGCAATTGGACTGATGGTGCTGTCTGCTGTTCTGCCGCTGCTTTATTTCAAACGCAAGGGCTGGCTATAGGCTACTTGTCGATAATCGTTGGGATTTTGTCCTTTTAAGCTGACTGTCTGCTGTTAGTTTGATCCGTGCGTTTTTTTCCGAATTTGGAGCCCCTCAATGAGCCAGACCGCCCTGATCCTGATTGATTGGCAGCAAGGATTTGATGACGCCAGATATTGGGGAAATCGAAACAATCCCGACGCTGAAGCCAATGGGCAGAAACTGCTGGCGCACTGGCGCGATAAAGGGTGGCCGGTTTTTCATGCAAAGCACGATTCAACCGAACCGCAATCGCGCCTCCATCCAGATCATCCGGGCAATGCGTTCAAGCCGAGGTTTGAGCCCATCGATGGTGAGCCTGTTTATGGCAAGAATGTCAATTCCGCCCTGATCGGGACGAAGCTTGAGGCCGATCTGCGCGCGCGGGGGATTTCGAAGTTGGTGCTTTGCGGGATTACGACCGACCATTGCGTGAATACGACCACGCGCATGGCCGGGAATCTTGGATTTGACGCGACCATTGCCGCTGATGCCTGTGCGACATTTGATCGCAGCCTTCCGGATGGGCGGGTTTTCCCGGCTGATCTGGTCCATGATGTGGCGCTTGCCAGCCTGAATGGCGAGTTCGCGGCTGTCAAAAATGTCGATGAGATTATAGCTGGCTGATCAGCAATTGACGTTCGTTTGCAGCTGACGCACTTTCGTCGTCTGACTCCCGCAAAAGGTGCCCAAAATGCCCAAAATTGATACTCAGGAAAAGCTTCGTGCGATCTATGGTGCACCGATGGACATCGCCGTTGCCAAGTGCCTGCGAAGTCTTGATGCGCACTGCAAGCGTTTCATCGAACTCGCACCTTTTGCGGTGATTTCCTCGGCGGGGCCTAACGGGGATGCAGATGTCAGCCCGCGTGGAGATGGGCCGGGATTTATCAAAGTGCTGGATGACAGAACCATCGTGATGCCGGATCGACCGGGGAACAATCGTGTCGATACCTTGTCAAACATTGTCGATAACCCGAAAGTCGGAATGCTGTTTTTCGTACCGGGTGTGAACGAAACGCTGCGCATCAATGGTATTGCGGAAATTAGCACTGACCCGGAACTGATGGGACTGTTTGCCGATACACCCAAGGCGCCGGTCACCGCGATCAAGATCAAGGTAGAAGAAGCCTTCCTGCATTGTGCAAAGGCGTTGATGCGTTCCAAGCTGTGGGAGCCTGAAACCCGGATCGAGCGCAAAACGCTGCCAACACTGGGCAAGATGATCAAGGATCAGACATCATCAGATATCCCCGAAAGCACCCAGGAAGAAGCAGACAGGTATTTTGCCAATTCCATCGCGGAGCGTGGCTGATCGGGCGCGTATGACTGAACGCTTTTGTGTGTCTTCAAAAAAGTAAGACCAGATGGCCTGTAAGCCGGGTTCTGTCCATGCGGCGAACCGCACTGGATGACTATTCATCTGGGACGTCCGTCGCCGAACGCCTCCTGCAACCAACCCGAATGGTGGTGCGAAAACCCACCTGCCGACAATGCCGAAGCATCCGGCCGACCATTCCTATTAGGTTTTGCTCCCGGTGGGGTTTACCATGCGTCCCGCATTGCTGAAGGACCGGTGCGCTCTTACCGCACCCTTTCACCCTTACCGGATGGCTTGCGCGATCCGGCGGTATCCTCTCTGTGGCACTTTCCCTAGGGTCGCCCCCGCCAGACGTTATCTGGCACCGTGTTTCCGTGGAGCCCGGACTTTCCTCCCCGATTGCGAACAATCAGGGCAGCCATCCGGCCATCTGGTGAACGGGGATTTAGGTTACATCAGCGGTGGCGTCAAGAAAAAGCGGTGAAGGCAAAGCTGCCTAACGCGTAATCACGCTTGCCAGAACCTTGGCAATGGCAAAGCATTCTTCATCCACCTCGCCTGAAATGTTGGTCTGGCGCCAATGACGCTGGAAGGCGATGGTGCGTTTGGTTTGGTCTTCGTCGCTGTCCGCCGGGCCATAGCCGATTGTCTCAAGCAGGCGATGAAACTCATCCGGGCTGCCAGGGTTTCCTGCCACGTCAGACATGATTTCAGGAACGCCTTGGTATCCGGGCCATAACCCAATGCCGTTTTCGGCGAGGTGTCGCCACGGGAACAATTCGCCCGGGTCTTCCTTGCGGTCGGGGGCCATATCAGAATGTGCGATGATGCGGCTGGCCGGGATGTGATGATGGGCAAGGATTTGCGTGCAAAGTGCGATGACGGATGTGATCTGAATTTCGGGGAAGGAGCTGTAGCCAAATTCATGCCCCGGATTGACGATTTCAATCCCGATGGAATGGGAATTCACATCGTCGCATTCTTGCCAGTGGCCAACCCCGGCATGCCATGCGCGTTTTTCTTCGTCGACAAGCTGAAAGATGCGGCCATCTTCCTCGATCAGGTAATGGCTGGAAACAGAACTTTCCCGATCACACAGGCGTTCAAGGGCTGCGTCACCCGATTGCATGCCGGTATAGTGCAGTACCAGAATATCAATCGGGCAACCATCCGGACGGTCGCCGAAATTGGGGGAAGGATGCGAAATGATGTTTTCCGCTGATAGCGCTTTGGTGGCCTTTTCACCCATGCGGATCAATCCATCCCCTGTACTTTTCGTTGAACCGGCTTGCGGAGCATAATCACTGCGACACCGCACAGAACGACAGCGCCGCCGATGATTTTAAGCAACGAGAACGGCTCGTCAAATACAAGGAAAGATCCGATGACGCTGATCACCGGCGCCAGCAGCATCCAAGGGACAACGGCGTTCACATCCTGCGTTTTCAGCAAATGATACCAGAAGCCATAGGCAACGATGGAAGACATCACCACGGTAAAAGCTAGGTTGGCCCACGCTACCCAGCTTGCGTTGGCAACCGCTTGAAAGGCATGTGGTTCAAAGATCAGTGAAAGGATGAATAGCTGTGGTGCGGCCATCAACGCCATCCAGCCATTAAGCTGGAAGGTGTCAATATCGCCAAGTTTTTTGATCATGACATTGGCAACCGCCCACATGAAAGATGCAAATACCACGAGCAACAGTGGTATTTGCAACTCGGTCATGGTCGGGTCCCAGAACATGATCGTCACACCGATAAAGGCCAGTGCCATGCCCGATAGCCGTTTCCAGCCCAGCCGGTCATTGAAGAAATAGGTCGCAAGCATTGATGAAAATGGCACGCCAAGAAGAATGATGATGGCAACCGGCCCGGCATCAATCATCGAAAGGGCGTAAAACAGAACCCCGAAATGCAGACCACCAAAAGTTACAGAGATCAGGGCAAGCTTGCCGAAACGGCCACGCGGAACCTGTGTGAATGGGATCAGCAGGATCGCGACAGCCGCAAAACGCATTGCAGTCAGGATAAAAGGCGGGATTTCACCAACCGCGCCTTTAACGGTCAGCATGTTCACGCCCCAGATTACAGCGACGGAAAAGGCCATAAGCAAGGCTTTTATTGGCATGTGATATTTTTCGTGTAATAGTTGATTTAGGTCTATGTGTTTTGTCTGTGATCTAGGTGTGCGTAATGAGTGGGGCTTGGCTTAAATTACGGATTCTCTTTCTTGCTCATATCTATGTAATAAGCTTTGCTGTGTTGCCTCTTTTTATGATCAGCATTACGTTTTTAGTAACGCTAAATATTGAGACTTATTCAGATTTGGGCTTTTGGCTTGTTTTGCTGGTTTGTAGTATTTGCATGCCAGTGTTTGTATCGTTCAACGCTTACTCTCATCACGCAGTAAATAATGTCGTCGCGATACCTGCCATTGTGCTATGCGGGCTTGTTTCGTTGTTGTCGTTCGCTAATGTGCACTATGTTAGCGGATTGTTTTCGGGCGGAGAAATTATTGTACTACAGGGAAATGATAGTGGGTATTTGGATGCAGTATATTTCTCAATAGTGACATTTACGACACTTGGATATGGAGATTTTCAGCCCGTTAGCCACCTTCGCATTTTGGCTGCTGCTGAAGCCTTGTTCGGCTATATATATTTGGGCATGATTGTCGCTGTTATGTATCAGACAACTTCCTCTGATACATAAATCTAATAGTCTACTGCGTAAGCAATAGTATAGAACTCGCCAAAGTGCTGATTACCATAACGGCACTTAGCAACGAGTTTCCTGGGTATTTTTCAATCATTTTAAGCACGACATACCCTCCTAACTAATTAAGTGTATTATCCATAGTTTCTTTTGGTTAGTCAACACGTACTATCACAAGAGGTTAACACTGCAAAGCAAGTTCCTCGCGTAGCATTTCAAGTTCAAGCCAGCGTTCCTCGGAGGATTCAAGTTCTGCACGTGCCGCATCCAGACGGTCGACCTTTTTCTGGAAACCGTCCGGGTCCTTGGTGAACAGGCTGCTATCCGATAGCGCTTCTTCAAGAGTTGCGATTTCGCCTTCAAGCTTGGCCATGGCACCCGGCAGATTGTCATATTCGCGCTGATCCTTGTAGCTCAGCTTGCCGGATGGTTTGGACTTAGGTGCGCTTGCTTGTGCGGTTTTCTTGACCTGTTTGGCAGCAGCCTTTTCTTCCTTGGCCGCCTCGGCGTGCGACAGTTTGCGCTGGGCGATGTAGTCGGAATAACCGCCAGCATATTCGATGGCCGTGCCATCGCCTTCCATCACGATTGAGGATGTGACAACGCGATCCAGGAAATCACGATCGTGGCTGACCAGAAGCAGCGTGCCTTCGTAGTCGCTCAGCATTTCCTGCAGCAGATCTAGCGTATCCATATCCAGATCGTTGGTCGGCTCATCCATGATCAAAAGGTTGGTCGGCTTTGCCAATTGTTTGGCCAACAACAAACGATTGCGTTCACCGCCCGAAAGTGCGCCAACAGGGCTTCGCGCCTGTTTTTCGTCAAACAGGAAATCACGCAAGTAGCTGACGACATGGCGGGGATTGCCGCGCACCATCACCTGATCGCCACCGACGTCACACAGCGTGTCCCAAAGGGTTTTGTCGTCATCAAGGGCTGCGCGTTTCTGATCGAAATAACTGGGGTTCAGATTGGTGCCGATCTTGATCGTTCCGCTATCGGGTTCGATCTGACCGGTCAGCATTCTCAGAAGGGTTGTTTTGCCCGCCCCGTTCGGGCCGATAATGCCGACCTTGTCACCACGCATGATGCGGGTGGAAAAGTCCGAGATGATCGGACGATCGCCAAACGATTTGGCAATGTCGGTGGCCTCGATCACCACCTTGCCGGATGTTTCACCGGCGTCAGCCGCAAGCGACACATTGCCAATACGGTCAACCTGTTGGGAACGCTGTGCACGCATGTCATAAAGCCGGCGCAAACGGCCCTGGTTGCGTTTGCGGCGTGCGGAAATACCCTGAACCGACCAGACGGTTTCCTGTGCGATCAGCTTATCAAGCTTGGCGCGTTCCTCGGCTTCCTTACGATAGATTTCCTCGGACCATTCTTCGAACTGGGAAAAGTTGATCGCACCCTGATGCATGATCCCGCGATCAAGCCACAGGACGCCATTCGATACGGCATTCAGGAAAGCACGGTCGTGCGAGATGACGACAACGGCACCACGGAAATTCTTGATTTCGCCTTCAAGCCATTCAATCGTCGGTAGATCAAGGTGGTTGGTCGGCTCATCAAGCAACAAGACCTGCGGGTCGGCAATCAGCGCACGCGCAATTGCGGCCCTGCGGCCTTCGCCACCCGAAAGCTGTTTTGGGTCGGATTTCGGATCAATATCGACCGATGCCAACAACATGTCAACGCGATAGGCATAGTCCTGTTCATGGTCATCAAGGGCGGAAAGAACGAAATCCTCGACGGTGTCATAGCCGTCGAATTTGGGTTCCTGATTAAGGTAGGCAACCTTGCAACCCGGCTGAACAAACCGTTCGCCGCCATCCGGTTCGATTTCACCGGCGATGATTTTAAGCAAAGTCGATTTCCCGCCACCATTGCGCCCGACAAGACACAGACGATCACGATCACCAATGGCAAAGGACACATCGGAAAACAGATCGTTCCCGCCAAATGTCAGGTGAATGTCATTTATATTGATCAGCGGTGGCGCCATGAGAAAACCGATAAGCTTGAGAATGTAAATACGGTCGAAATGACCGGCCCCCTGCAAACAGCAAATCAGGCGCTGTTGCAAGGGAAATCATCTGTTGATGGGCTGTATGTCAGATCGCCTGATCATAGCTGGGGAGGTTATTTGATGCCGCGTTCCTTGCGGATCTGATCCCAGGCGGCATTGATCCGCGCCATCTTGTCATTGGCCTGTTCGATGAATTCGGGCGGCATGCCCTTGGCCATCAGGGTGTCTGGGTGGTTTTCGCGCGACAGTTTGCGATGGGCCGATTTCAGGTCATCATCACTGGCATCACGGGTCAGGCCGAGCTGTTCATAGGGATCCGGGCCGTTTGAAGCGGTAAAGGCATGATGGACACGATCAAAGTCGACATCAGCAAAGCCAAAGATGTGCGCGACCTTTTTCAGGTAGTCCTGTTCTGCCGGGTGAAGTTTCCCGTCAGCCATGGCGATTTGATAGAGTGCCTCAAGCACGCCTTCGAGGATCGCACGTTCGCCGCGAAACATGGTGGCCATCTGGCGGGCATAGATCTCGAACCCGTCAGAAGACTTCCGCGCCATATCAAAGATGCGCCCGACATTCTTTTCTTCGCCCGGCGGAATATGAAACACGCGTTTGAAGGTATCGATTTCATCGCG
This sequence comes from Thalassospira sp. HF15, assembly GCF_011806525.1. Lineage (GTDB taxonomy): Bacteria > Pseudomonadota > Alphaproteobacteria > Rhodospirillales > Thalassospiraceae > Thalassospira. Next base: position 69,345 of record NZ_JAAVKI010000008.1, read on the forward strand.
GCTGACATGACCGTCCGCCTTGGCCATCTTGGCAGCCAGCACAATTACACCGGTTGCAAAGGCAATCTGGCGGGGATCATGTCCGCCAGCCTGCGGTCCGCGTGCACTGTTTTTGAACTTGTCAACAACATGGCCGGCTGCTGCACCAAGGATTGCGCCCAACGGTCCGCCCAAGGCAAAACCCGCAGTTCCGCCGATAATCTTACCCCAAATGCTCATAGGTGAATTTCATCCTGTTTGTTGTCTTCCGGTGCGGCATTTAGCTGAAAGCATAGGTGCCGTTCAGGCGGAAGATACAAACATAATGCGCAGCCCGCGAAAAGGAATGGACTATTTTTCGTGATCAATGTCCAAAGGTAGAGTAGATTAGCAATTAGTCTATACTTTAGTCTTTATATATCTACTGATAGTAGAATGTTTTATGGTGTTGAAATAACAAAAATAATCCCAAGAACCTGAAGAGTGGGGTGGAAACATGTCTTTTTTGTCGCGTATGAAGCTGGTTTACCAGATTTCGTTGCTGAGCATTGTTGCTTTGGTGATTTTCGCCATTGTCGGGATCACACAGTTTGTCGCGGATCAACAGCGTCAATCGGCACAGCTGATTGCCAAGTCCGCCAGTGAGGATTCCGTTACCGTAAGTGCCGTATCGCGGGCTTTTCTTAATGCCCGCCGTCACGAGAAAGACTTTGTCATTCGCCGCAGCGAGGAATACGTCGCCGCGCATGCTGAATCTGCGGCCATGATCCATGCCGGGCTGGACCAACTGTCCGAGCGCGAAGAGCTTGGCGATTTGCTCGATCAGATTGCGCAGGCGCAAGCTGCGGTCGATAACTATGTGGCTGAATTTGCGAACGTGGTGGCGTTACAGCGCAAAGTTGGCCTTGATGAGAATTCCGGCCTGCTCGGCGAGATGCGCAATGCGGCCTCCGAGGTTGAATCTGCCCTTGGCGAAGTTGCAAAGCTTGAAGCGATGCTGGGCTTGTCTGCAACCAAGGATTTGTCGATCGCCGTGCTGCAAATGCGCCGGGACGAAAAAGATTTCCTTGCCCGCCTTGATCCCGCCTATGTCGAGAGTGTTGAGAAAACAGCGAAGCAGTTTGCTGCGTCACTTGCAGCAGCAGGCAGTATTCAGGACGAAAAGAAAGAGCAGCTTGGCAAGCTGATGGACTCTTATGTGGCGGATTTCAAGACACTGGCCGCCGCAGCACTTGAACGCGAAGAGTCACTTGCTCGCCTGAGTGAGTACTATTCGGCGGTCGAACCCATTCTTGCAACTCTGAGCGAAGAAATCGGAACGGTTGCGGAAAACATGCAACTGCGTGCCGAGGAAATCGCCCATACCGGTGTCCAGGTCACCTTTGGCATTTTCATCGCCGGCGCAATCATCATGATCCTTCTGTCGGTCATTCTGGCGCGCGCCATTGTTCGGGCAATCACCGGCCTTACGGGCAAGATGGCCCGTTTGGCCAAGAACGATTTTGATGTCAAACTTGATGAAGCAGACAGAAAAGATGAAATTGGCGAAATGGGTCGTTCGGTTGTGGTGTTCCGCGAAAATGGTCTGGAGCGTCAGAAGCTTGAAGCGCAGCAGCGTGAACTTGATGAACAGCAGCGTCAGCGCCTGGAGTTGCAAGAGCGTCATATTCGGGAGTTCGACGATGACGTTGTCGCGATGATGAGCGAGGTTGGCACAGCAGTGCAGCAGCTTCATTCTGTATCCGAGGTGCTGCGCAATAGTGCGGTCACTGCCAACGAACAATCGACGACCGTCTCTGCCGGTAGTGAAGAAGCATCTTCGAATGTTCAGCTTGTCGCAACGGCGGCAACTGAACTGTCGGCCTCCATTCATGAGATCGCTGGACAGATCAGTGACACGTCAAAAATGGCAGCGACGGCCAGTGACCGTGCTCAAACCACCAATGATGACATTCAGGGCCTGAACGCGGCGGCGGTGCGCATTGGTGAAGTCATCAATCTGATCAGCGATATTGCCGAACAAACAAACCTTCTGGCACTCAATGCCACGATCGAAGCGGCGCGTGCGGGCGATGCCGGCAAGGGCTTTGCCGTGGTTGCCAGCGAGGTCAAGAACCTTGCCAACCAGACGGGCAAGGCGACAGAAGACATTTCAAGCCAGATCAATGATATCCAGCAGGCCACGCAATCGGCAGTCGACGCGATTGATAGCATTGTTCACATGATCAAGGAGATCAGTGAACGAGCATCGGCCGTGGCCGCCGCGGTCGAGCAACAGACCGTTGCGACCAGCGAAATCTCCCAGAATGTCGAGCAGGCTGCATCGGCAACCACCGAAATTTCAAATGCCATGCAGGGCGTTTCAACTGCTGTTGCCGAGACCACCGAGGCTGCTGACGATGTTCGTGGATCAGCCGATAACTTGGGTCGTCAAAGTGATAGTCTGAGCGAGCGTATCGACAGTTTCCTTGAGAGAATGCGCTCAATCTCATAGGCCGCCAGCAAAAGACATCATTCCATATTGAAATTAGAATAAGGGGAAAGAGTGATCTTTCCCCTTGTTTTATTGTGCCTGAAACCAAATGTGACTCAGTTGAGTAAGAAACAGGCACCCGGCAAGCATCATGAATGTCTTGCCACGGCCAAGAGGCCGAGATGGTTTCCCGACACACGGGGCAAGATGTCCCGGTTTGGACTGGCGGGCGCGATAGGTGTCTTCATTTCGTTGTTGAATGTAAACCTGCGCTGATGCCATTGGGCAAGCAGCTGTGGCACAGGCGCGGCAAAATGCTTGGGGGCCAAGATGAATTTTCTTTCCCGGATGAAGCTTCTCTATCAAATATCGCTGATCGGCGGCATGGCGCTTTTGATTTTTATCGTCGTTGGTACAGTGCAGTTCATTGCTGAGCAACAAAGGCAGTCAGCCGAAGAAGTCGCCGAGAGTGCATTGGGGAACAAGCTGATCGCTGACGCTGTTTCTCGTGAATTCCTGAATGCACGTCGACGCGAAAAGGATTTCCTTCTGCGCATGGATGAGAAATATGTTTCTCAACATGACAGTGTCGTGGAGGACGTCAATGCGGGGCTTGAGCAGCTTGAGCAAGCCCCTGAACTGGAAGCGTTTGACGCGCAGCTTCAGGAAATCGCGACAGCCTTTGCCAACTACGATGCGAAGTTTGCCGTGGTTGTCGGTTTGCAGCGAGAAATCGGACTCAACGAGGAAGAAGGTCTTCTCGGTCGGTTGCGCAAGTCGGTGCACAATGTCGAAGAAGCGCTCAAGAAATATAAAGCGGACAACCTGACTGTCATCATGTTGATGATGCGCCGCCACGAGAAAGACTTTTTGGCCCGCCTTGATCCAAAGTATGTCGGTCGGATTGATGACCGCCTTGCCGAGTTTGGGCCAGCATTGGCCGCATCAAGCATTCCTGCCGCCGAGCAGGAAAAAATCACCAATTTAATGAAGTCGTATGTCGCTGACTTCAAAGCTCTGTCTGAGAAAATCCTTCAGCGAGAGTCCGAACTGGGTTTTTTATCTGACTATTATGCCCAGGCTGAACCGATCCTTGATGAGATCAGTCAGTCGATTGGCCAAATTGCACAGACTGAAAAGGACCGGGCTGAAAAGATTGCCGAAACCAGCTTGATGGTCACGGTCATCATGTATTTAGTTGGTGTTCTGGCATTGATGGGCCTGACGTTCCTGTTGGCGAGAGCCATTGTCAGGGCGATTACCGGCCTGACCGGAAAAATGACCCGATTGGCCGAAAACGACTTTGATGTGGATATCAACGAAGTGAACCGGGCCGATGAAATTGGCGAGATGGGCCGCGCTGTTCTGGTTTTCCGCGAAAACGGTATCGAGCGCGTTAAACTTGAAGCCGCCCAAAAGGCGGAAGACGAAAAACGCCGCAAGCGGATGGACAAACAGGAACGTTACATCCAGGAGTTCGATCAGGCCGTCGTGGCCGTCATGACCGATGTCGGGGCCGCGGTCGAGCAGCTCCATCAGGTGTCAGGTGTATTGCGCAACAGTGTTGAAACAGCGACCAATCAATCAATGGCTGTCTCATCCGGCGCAGAAGAGGCTTCTTCGAACGTGCAACTTGTTGCCACCGCGGCGACCGAACTTTCGGCCTCTATCAGCGAGATCTCAGGTCAAGTCACCGAAACGTCAAGTATGGCGCAATCTGCGACTGAGCGTGCGCGCAATACCAACGACAATATTCAGGGGCTCAATGATTCCGCGATCAAGATCGGCGAAGTCATCAGCTTGATCAGCGATATTGCCGAACAAACCAACCTTCTTGCGCTTAATGCGACGATTGAGGCAGCGCGTGCAGGGGATGCGGGCAAGGGGTTTGCAGTTGTCGCAAGCGAGGTGAAAAACCTTGCCAATCAGACCGGCAAGGCGACCGAGGAAATCACATCCCAGATCAACGATATCCAGCAAGCGACAAGCGTTGCTGTTGATGCGATTGACGAGATTGTCAAAATGATCTCAGACATCAGTGAACGGGCAGCCGCCGTTGCCGCCGCGGTGGAGGAACAAACCGTTGCAACAAGCGAGATATCGCAAAACGTTGAACAGGCAGCCGCAGGGACCGAGGAAATCTCGTCGGCCATGCAAGGCGTGTCTGTTGCCGTGAATGAGACCAATGAAGCGGCCGGCAATGTCAATTCATCGGCCAATAACCTTGGTCAGCAGAGCGGTGACTTACGATCCCAGATTGATGGTTTCCTTGAACGGATGCGTACACTTTAATGACGAATTGCCGATAAGTATAAGGCGGCAGGGGCTTTACTCTGTCGCCTTTATCACGATAAAATTCCGACAAACTTCCAATGAAGGCGGTCGAAAACTGCATTTGTGACCGTAAAAGCTGCATTACAGGGAACGTCGGATGGCTGATAAAACACGTATCGTCTCTTCATCTCATCTTGTGTCGGAACGCGCCGCCGAGTTGTCGGAGCTTGAATTTGCTTTGATCCTGTCTGGCAACGCATTTAACCGCTGGATGGTGCGTTGCATGCGTGCGGCAGGCATGCCCGATGTGTCTGTTCTCGATATTCTGGTTTTGCACAACGTCAATTCCCGCGAACGGGAAAAAAGCCTGTCTGAGGTTTGCTTTGTCCTTAATGTCGAGGATAGCCACCTTGTGAACTATTCCCTTAAGAAGCTTCGCAAACTTGGCCTGGTTGAGGGTGTCAAGCGGGGCAAGGAAGTGCATTACGCAACAACAGCAGACGGACGTGAAATGTGCGAGAAATACCGTCAGGTCCGCGAAGACTGTCTTGTTGAAACTTTCCAGCGGCTTGGTGTGAATAGCGAGGAAGTCGGGGATGTTGCCAAGACGCTCCGTGCGATTTCCGGCGTCTATGATCAGGCATCACGTGCAGCAAGCGCGATGTAAACCGCGCTGCGACGTTGTCTGATATCCCCGATATCCAAAATCGGTGCCTAGGGCTTGATAGGCAAAAGAGTGCGGTTATGGGTTGGCGACATCACGATCTCGTTGAAGCAAACCCGCGCTGGTGCCGAAACCACATAAGTTACGATTTCCGCCAGATCGCTTGGCTTTAAAAGGCGGTCGAGTTCTTCCTGTTCCAGCGGGACGGGACGTTGCTGCAGGATCGGGGTGGCAACTTCGCCCGGGGAAATGCAGCAGCAGCGGATGTTGTTATCGAGTTCTTCCTGATTGATGCTGTGCGACAGGTCCACCACACCGCGCTTGGATGCAATATAGGCAGGGCCTGCGACCGGGAACTCATGCTTTGCGGCCCAGGACGCAATATTGATAATCAGTCCGTCTTGTTGCTCGCGCATTGTTGGCAAGGTTGCGCAAACGGTGTTCGCGACACCATTCAGATTGACCGCGACGATACGCTGCCAGTCTTTAATATCAAGATCCCGCCAGTGCCGATTGGGTGTGTTAACACCAGCGCAGTTGATCAGGACATCAATTCTCCCCATCGAGCTTTTGATGTTTTGCGCTGCTTCAAGAACCTTGTCGCTGTCACTGATGTCCAGCGGGTGAATTTCGACTTTCCCACCGCTTGCCGCAATGTCATCTGCGACTTGCATGAGTGTCTCTTCGCGCCGCGCCGAGAGGGCAACTTGTGCCCCGGCCGCGGCAAGGGATTTGGCAATCGCTTCGCCGATACCGCTGCCGGCACCCGTAATCCAGACAGACTTCCCCGATAGATTATGCATGTGGACCTTTCCCCATTTATTATTTCTTTGACCGTTATGTGAATGGCCTCGGCGGGCAACAATGACAACAAAAATATCAGTCTAAGGGCCGATTTGTGCGGGGTTCCGCAGATTCATGTGCGGACTTCCGCAGACTCATTTACCGGTTTGTTTCCCGCATTCTGCATATCTGCTATGAAATGAATTTGACAATTTGTCGGTAAAATGTAATCAATGTGTCGGGAGGCTACTTTGGAGTCTCGGTACGCGATTACGTGTATCGGCTTGCATCACACACAGGGAGACTTGAAAAATGTTGAAAAAAGCACTTTCGACGGTTGCTGTTGCAGCGATCACCATGTCAGCCGGATTTGCGTCCGCTGAAGAAACCTGGGACATGGCAACGCCGTATCCTGACGCGACTTTCCACACTCAGAACATCATTGAATTTGCCAAGGACGTGAACGAAGCATCCGGCGGCGAACTGAATATCACCGTTCATTCCGGTGGTTCGCTGTTCAAGCATGCCGACATCAAACGTTCGGTTCAGCGTGGTCTGATTCCGATCGGCGAAACCCTTGTTTCGCTGCTGGCAAACGAAAACCCCATCTACACCGTTGACGCGATCCCGTTCCTTGCGACGTCTTATGAAGACGCCAAGAAGCTTTGGGAAGTTTCGCGTTCCGGTATCGAGGCTGCATTGGCAGCAGACGGTCTGAAAGTTCTCTATGCTGTTCCGTGGCCGGCACAGGGCCTTTACACCGCAGACGAAGTCAACAGCGTTGCTGACCTCGAAGGTGTGAAATTCCGTGCTTACAACGCCACCACTTCCGAACTGGCGTCCCTGACCGGCATGGTTGCGACGCAGGTTGAAGTTCCTGAAATCCCGACCGCCTTTGCAACCGGCATTGTCGAAGCGATGATCACTTCGCCGTCGACCGGTGCGAACTCCAAGGCTTGGGACTTTGTTTCGAACTTCTATGACGTTCAGGCATGGCTTCCGAAAAACATGGTCGTCGTAAGCGAAAGCGCATTTGACGGCCTGTCTGCTGATGTTCAGGCAGCTGTTCTTGACGCTGCGGCCAAAGCCGAGACCCGCGGTTGGGAAATGAGCATGGCAGAAGCCGAAGCCAAGAAGAAAGTTCTGGCTGAAAACGGCATGAACGTCGCTGCACCGAGTGCAGAACTCAAAGACGGTCTGGCAGAAGCTGGCGACAAGATGGTCGCTGCATGGCTGGAAAAAACCGGCGATGAAGGCCAGGCCATCATCGACGCGTTCAAGAACTGATAGCTGGTTCTTGCCAATTGTCGGGGCCGGGCGGTTGTCGTCCTCCGCTCGGTCCCGGACAATCCGCACATTTTAATGTTACTGTCCGTTGGTACGATACGCCTTGGGGATAATCGTTGGCGGAAAGGGGGACTGCTGTGCGCAGACTGCTAGATTATTTATTCAAATTCAGTGCCGTTTTGGCGGCAGCATTCCTGGTAATCATTGCTTTGCTGATTTTGGCCCAGTCCCTGGGTCGGCTTGTCGGGATTGCCGTTCATGACGCCAACGAACTGGCCGGTTTCTCGCTTGCTGCCGGTACGTTCCTTGCCCTTGGTCCGGCCCTGCGTGCCGGGACCCACATTCGGGTCATGATCGTCCTGTCCCACCTCAAAGGCGGTGTTCGACGGACAATGGAAGCAATCACCCTGCTGGCTGCGATCTATTTTGCCGGTTACTTCGCATGGTGGATGGCCGTCTTGGCCGAGGAAAGCTTTTCTTATGGCGATACGTCGCCCGGCGTTCTGGCCTTCCCGCTGTGGATCCCGCAGACCGCCATGGCCTTTGGACTTGTTGTTTTTACCATCGCTCTGCTCGAAGCTTTTGTTGATCTTCTGGCTGGCCGCGAACCCGCTTTTGTCAGCGGCGAAGCAAACGAATTGAACGAGTAGGGGGCGGTCATGGAAGTACTTCAAATCGGTCTTATCCTGATGGGCCTGCTGTTCCTGTTTCTGGGTGCTGGTCTATGGGTTGCACTCGCACTTTTCGCCATCGGCGTTTTCGCCATGGATGTCTTCACTAGCGCGCAAACCGGTCCGATCATCGCAACCACGGCATGGTCAAGTCTGGCGACCTGGTCGTTGGCACCGCTGCCGCTGTTTATCTGGATGGGTGAAATCCTGTTCCGATCCCGCCTTTCAGAAGACATGTTCACCGGACTTGCCCCGTGGCTGAACAAGCTTCCAGGCCGGTTGCTGCATGTGAACATTCTGGGATGTGGTATCTTTGCGGCCGTATCGGGGTCCTCGGCTGCGACGGCGGCGACCATCGGTCGTATGTCGATCCCCGAACTTCGCAAACAGGGCTATGCCGATAGTCTGATCCTTGGCACCCTTGCCGGTTCCGGGACGCTGGGTCTTCTGATCCCGCCATCGATCATTCTGATTGTTTATGGTGTTTCGGCAGAGCTTTCCATTGCCCGTCTTTTCATTGCCGGCGTCATTCCCGGCGCCATGCTGATCGTCATGTTCATGAGCTTCGTTGGCATCTGGGCGACGATCAACAAGGACAAGATGCCAGCCGCCGCGCCCAGCATTCCGTTTGCCGAGAAAATCCGCGCATCGGGGCGTCTGATCCCGGTCATCGTTCTGATCGCGGCTGTGATCGGTTCGATCTATGGCGGGGTGGCTACCCCGACCGAGGCTGCGGCCTTTGGGGTTGTCGGTGCGCTGATCCTCTCAGCGCTGAGTGGATCGCTTTCCAAGGAAAGTCTGATTGACGGTATTATGGGGGCCACCCGCACGTCCTGCATGATCTGCTTTATTCTTGCAGGGGCGGCTGTGTTGACGGTTGCCATGGGCTTTACCGGGGTGCCGCGTGAACTGGCGGCATGGATTGCCCATATGGAGCTGTCGCCCTATGCCCTGCTTGGTGCACTTACCATCTTCTTTATCGTGCTGGGATGTTTCCTTGACGGTATTTCGGTGGTGGTTTTGACTACGTCCGTAATCCTGCCGATGGTTCAGGCCGCAGGCATCGACCTTCTGTGGTTTGGCATCTATGTGGTGCTGGTGGTCGAAATGTCGCAGATCACACCGCCGGTTGGCTTTAACCTATTCGTTCTGCAAGGCCTGACGGGCAAGAACCTGTTCAAGATTGCAGTTGCTGCTTTGCCATTCTTCTTCCTGCTGTTGTTTGCCGCCCTGATGATTACCGTTTTCCCGGGGATTGTGACGTGGCTGCCAACGCAAATGAGTGGCTAAGGTTCAAGTTTTGAACCGAATAAACTATCCGAATTGTTTGACTACAGATGCCTTAAGGAGTGCGCATCATGGCACCGCTCGACCAAAATTCGCCCACCTCGCAGACCACCGGACAGCCAAAATGGCAGTTCTGGATTGATCGCGGCGGCACATTTACCGATATCGTTGCCCGCAAACCCAATGGCGCGCTTGTCACCCACAAGCTGCTGTCGGAAAACCCGGAGCGCTACAAGGACGCCGCCATTCAGGGCATCCGCGAACTGCTTGAGGTTGCGGACGGCGAGAAAATCCCGGCTGAGAAAATCGAGGCCGTCAAGATGGGTACCACGGTCGCGACCAATGCCCTGCTCGAACGCAAAGGCGATCGCACTGTTCTGGTCACGACCAGGGGGTTCCGTGATTCCCTGCGTCTGGCCTATCAGAACCGCCCGCGCCTGTTTGATCGCAACATCATCCTGCCCGAAACGCTGTATGAAACTGTGATCGAGGCCGAAGGCCGCTTTGACGCGCAGGGCAAAGAACTCGAAGGCATGGACCTCGATGCGCTGCGGGCCGATTTGCAGAAGGTCTATGACAGTGGCATTCGCGCCTGCGCCATCGTTTTCATGCATGGCTATCGCTATACGGCACACGAACTGGCGGCCGAAAAGGTTGCCCGTGATATCGGCTTTACCCAGGTTTCGGTGAGCCATCAGGTCAGCCCGCTGATGAAACTGGTATCACGTGGCGATACCACGGTGGTCGATGCCTATCTGTCGCCGATCCTGCGTCGTTATGTTGATCAGGTCGCCGGTGAACTCGGCGGCGTGAAGCTGATGTTCATGCAATCGAACGGTGGTTTGACGGATGCCGCCAAGTTCCAGGGCAAGGACGCAATCCTGTCTGGTCCGGCTGGTGGTGTTGTCGGCATGGTTCGTACTGCTGAAATGGATGGCTACAAACAGGTCATCGGTTTCGATATGGGTGGCACGTCGACTGACGTTTCGCACTATGACGGCGAATACGAACGCGATTTCGAAACCCAGGTCGCCGGTGTACGCATGCGTGCGCCAATGATGAAAATCCACACCGTTGCCGCCGGTGGCGGTTCGATCCTGCATTTTGATGGTGCGCGTTTCCGTGTTGGCCCGGACAGTGCCGGTGCAAACCCCGGCCCGGCGGCCTATCGCCGTGGCGGTCCGTTGGCGGTGACCGACATCAACGTCATGCTGGGCAAGGTTCAGCCGGACTTCTTCCCGAATGTCTTTGGGCCCGAAGGCGACGAACCGCTCAATGCCGAGGCCGTTCGCAAGGGCTTTGAGGAAATGGCGGCTGACATTGAAAAGAACACTGGCCAGATCCGCACCCCCGAAGAAGTCGCAGAAGGCTTTTTGCGCATTGCCGTTGAAAACATGGCAAATGCAATCAAGCAGATCTCGGTGCAGCGCGGCTATGACGTTAGCGACTATATCCTGCAGTGCTTTGGCGGTGCTGGTGGTCAGCATGCCTGTCAGGTTGCTGACACGCTTGGCATGACCAAGGTCTTTGTCCATCCGTTTGCCGGTGTTCTGTCGGCATACGGTATGGGGCTTGCCGATATCCGTGCAATGCGCGAACAGGCCGTCGAAGGCAAACTTGCCGCCGAAGGTCTTTCTGATCTTGATGCGCAGCTTGATGTTCTGGCCGTCGATGCACTGGCTGAACTGAAAGAACAGGGCATTTCCGATGACAAGATCCGCCTGCTGAAACGCCTGCATCTGCGCTATGACGGCACCGACACCCCTCTGATCGTTGATTTCGGCGATGTCGATGCCATCAAGGCGCAGTTCGAAGAACAACACAAACAGCGTTACGGCTTTGTCATGAGCGAAAAACCGCTGGTGGTCGAAGCCGTCGCGGTTGAGGCCATCGGCGAAACCCAAAGCCTTCCTGCGTCGTCCGCCGAACTCGGTGGTGCGGAAGTCATGCTCAAGCCGCTTGCGACCCGTCCGGTCGTGTTTGATGGCAAAACCGAACAAACCCCGTTCTACAAACGCGAAAACCTCAAGCCCGGTGCGACCGTGCGCGGCCCGGCCGTCATTGTCGAACCGGTCGGCACCACCGTGATCGACCCGGGCTGGGAAGCCAAGGTCAATGGCCTTGATCATCTGATCCTGACCCGTGTTGTCGCAATGAAACGTACTGAGGCGATTGGCACCCAGGCTGATCCGGTGATGCTTGAAGTGTTCAACAACCTGTTCATGAACATTGCCGAACAGATGGGTGTGACCCTTGCCAACACTTCGTACTCGGTCAACATCAAGGAACGTCTGGACTTCTCGTGCGCGGTGTTTGATCAGGAAGGTCTTCTGATCGCCAACGCCCCGCATATGCCGGTCCACCTTGGCTCGATGGGAGAGTCTGTTCAGGCCGTGATCAAAAACAACGCCGGCAATATGAAGCCGGGCGATGTTTATATGCTCAATGACCCCTATAACGGCGGCACGCACCTGCCTGACATTACGTTGATCACCCCGGTGTTTGGCGATGATGGCAAGGAAGTGCTGTTCTATGTCGCTTCGCGTGGGCACCATGCCGATGTCGGCGGCATTACGCCGGGCTCCATGGCACCGAATTCGCGGGTTCTGGAAGAAGAAGGTGTTCTGATCAACAACTTCAAACTGGTTGATCAGGGGGCGTTTGACGAAGAAGGCCTGACAGCACTTCTGGAAGGTGCGAAATATCCGGCACGTAACCCCTATCAGAACATTGCCGATCTGCGCGCACAGATTGCGGCCAATGAAAAGGGTGTGCAGGAACTGCGCCGGATGGTCGAACACTTTGGCCTTGATGTCGTGCATGCCTATATGCAGCACGTTCAGGACAATGCCGAAGAAAGCGTGCGTCGCGTGATCGACGTTCTCAAGGACGGCGAATACGCTTACGAGATGGACAATGGCGCGGTCGTCCGCGTCAAGGTCACCATCGACAAGGAAAACCGTTCGGCGACGGTCGATTTCACCGGCACGTCCGATCAGCTTGATAACAACTTCAATGCGCCATCTGCGGTGACCCGTGCGGCTGTTCTCTATGTCTTCAGAACGCTTGTTGATGATGACATTCCGCTTAATGCCGGGTGCCTGAAGCCGGTCAATCTGATCGTGCCAGAAGGATCGATGCTTAATCCGCGTTATCCGGCCGCTGTTGTTGCCGGGAACGTTGAAACCAGCATGCATGTCACAGACACGCTGTATGCAGCCCTTGGTGTGCTTTCGGGCGGTCAGGGTACGATGAACAACTTCACCTGGGGCAATGATACGCACCAGTATTACGAAACCATCTGTGGCGGGACCGGTGCCGGGCCTGACTTTGATGGCACGGCGGCTGTTCATTCACACATGACCAACTCGCGCCTGACCGATCCGGAAGTTCTCGAATGGCGCTTCCCGGTGCTGCTTGAAAGCTTTGAAATCCGCAAAGGGTCGGGTGGCAATGGCAAACACAAGGGTGGTGATGGTGCGATCCGTCGTGTCCGCTTCCTTGAAGACATGACTGCATCAATCCTGTCCAACCACCGTAGCGTGCCGGTTCAGGCCTGCCAGGGCGGGGAGCCCGGCAAACTTGGCCGCAATGCGGTTGAACGCGTCGATGGCACGGTGATTGAGCTCAAGGGCACAGACGGTGCGGAAATGCACGCCGGTGATGTCTTTGTCATCGAAACACCGGGCGGCGGGGGATACGGCAAGGCCTGATCGGCCCCTGCATTACCAGATCTCGCGGACCGGGAACGTGTTCCCCCCTTAACCACCTGATGTTTTCGGTCCCCAAAGCCGCCTTGCTCCCTGTTGCAAGGCGGCTTTTTCTTGATGTTGCCACGATCATCCCCAAATGCACTTATCAAAGGGGTTTCTTTCAATATCAAAGACATTGCCATTGAGGCCCGTGCCCAAATCAGGGATGATCAAGGCATTGTTGCTATCAAGACCGGGGTGTTGTTGCCTGCCCGTAGGTGATCGTCCGGGATTAGTAAAGTCGGTCTGAACAGACAGAATGAGAGCACCGTGAAATTCTTCATATTGAATCAGCGCTATTTCGTGATCACCAGTGTTTTTGTCCTGGCACTCGCATCGATGATTGCGGCGCTGTCGGTTGACAGTTGGTTCTGGGTTCCGGCGACGCTTTTCGGGGCGCTTATGCTGGTTGGTTTTCATGACCTTTATCAGAACAAGCACTCCATCCTGCGCAACTACCCGATCAGTGCGCATATCCGCTTTATCCTTGAAAGCTTCCGTCCTGAAATCCGCCAATACCTGCTTGAAAGCGATCAGGATGAAATCCCGTTCAGCCGTCAGGAACGCGGGCTTGTTTATCAGCGCGCCAAAGGTGCCGAAGACAAACGCCCGTTCGGCACGATCGCCGAAGTCTATAAATCCGGCTATTCCTGGCTTACCCATTCGGTGGCACCCAAGCACATAACAGACACCAATTTCCGGGTGCGCGTCGGTGGCCCGCACTGCAAGCAGCCCTATGATTGCAGCCTTTATAATATCTCGGCCATGAGTTTTGGCGCCCTGTCAGGCAATGCGATCCTGGCGCTGAACAAGGGGGCCAAGAAGGGCGGCTTTGCCCATGATACCGGCGAAGGCAGTATTTCACGCTATCACCGTGAAGGTGGGGGCGACCTGATCTATCAGGTGGCGTCGGGCTATTTCGGGGCGCGCAACGAAGACGGTACGTTTTCCGAGGAAAAATTTGCCAAAACCGCGGCCGAAACGCAGGTCAAAATGATCGAGGTCAAGCTGAGCCAGGGGGCGAAACCCGGCCATGGCGGGATGCTGCCTGCTGCGAAAATAACCCCTGAAATTGCCGAGGCGCGCGGCATCCCGATGGGGCAGGATTGCGTTTCGCCTGCGGCACACAGTGCCTTTTCAACCCCGATTGGCCTGATGGAATTCATCGGTCGGTTGCGTGATCTTTCGGGCGGCAAGCCGGTTGGGTTCAAACTTTGTATTGGCCACCGTCGCGAATTCATGTCGATCATCAAGGCGATGCTCAAAACCGGCATTACCCCGGATTTCATCGTTGTTGATGGCAAGGAAGGCGGCACCGGTGCGGCCCCGGTCGAGTTCGCCAATCATGTCGGCATGCCGATGCAGGAAGGCCTGACCTTTGTTCATAATGCCCTGCGCGGGGCGGGTATCCGCGATCAGATCAAGATCGGGGCAGCAGGCAAAATCGTCTCGGCCTTTGATATCGCCCGTACACTGGCCCTTGGTGCCGATTGGGTGAATGCCGCGCGTGGTTTCATGTTTGCTCTTGGCTGCATTCAGGCCCAAAGCTGTCATACTAACTGCTGCCCGGTCGGGATCGCGACACAGGATAAAATCCGCCAGCGCGCCCTTCATCCCGGTGACAAAAGCGAACGTGTTGCCCGCTTCCACAAAAACACCATGCATGCTCTGGCTGAAATCACCGGCGCTGCCGGTTTGACCGACCCGCGTAAATTCATGCCCTATCACTTCATGGTGCGCCAGAAAGACAACGAATTCATCGATGGCAACGAAGCGTATCCCTACCTGCCCGAAGGCTTCCTGATCTCAGGCGAAGAGATCGACGAACTTCATGACTGGCATTCGCGCTGGGAACGTGCGTCACCGGAAACCTTCGATCCCAAGGAAATCCCGTTCGGGCCCTATAAACGGGCAAAGGCCATTGCGGGAGAAAAAGCTGCGCAATAGCGAGAGACAAAAACTCGGATAAACAACACAAAGCCCGGCTGCAAAAGCAGCCGGGCTTTGCTGTTAGCGTTGACACAGTTCTGCGCGGACCGCCAGCAATCCTTCCCGGGTAATGCGATAGGGTGCACCCCCTTGTGAGCGGATAAAACGGCGTTTGCGCAGTTTCTTGAAGACATCAAGGGTACAAGCGGTCAGAAACCAGCCGTCGCGTGTAATGCAATCTGCTTCAAGAACATGGTTTTTGTCGTCCTTAATCACTTTGATCAGGCCGCCTTGCGCGAGTGCATGCAACACGCGCTGTTCATTTTTTGAAATATTCATCGGTCAAAGTCCGAAAACCAGCAAGTAGAGAGGTTTCCGATCGGGACAGGCACAACAGTACCGGTCACGCACACCCGATTAGTGGTCGGGCAGGCGGTCCAATCTGCTGATCAGCGGTCTGGAAGTCGGGCCGGTCCAACAAATTGGAACAGGCTCTTGGCTGTCAAACCGCGATCAGCGGCTGTGCCGGGACTCTGACATAAAATCTCCGAGTAAGGTTCGGACGCAAATTTGTCCGATTGCGCGCATTTGTCAAGCCGCGCGCTGCATTTCGATCATTGGTATTTTATGGTCATTGACCGGGCCGGTAACCATGAAACCGAATTTGCGGTAAAACGCCTTGGCGCGTTCATTGGTGACCGGTACGGTCAGGCGCACATTGCCGCGTACCCCGCTTTCAGCCAAGGCATCAAGGGCGGCAATCATAAGCGCCTTGCCGACACCGCCGCCTTGGGCAGACGGATCAACCACGATCCAGCAGATTTCGGGCGCATCGTGGATGGCGACAACATAGCCCAACGCAACATCATCACGTGTCGCGATATAGACAGAGTGATTGTCAGACGGAACACCTGCCAAAAACGCATCAATCGCCGTTTCGATCAAGTTATGCGCATAGGCTTTCGTTGTCTCATCAACGTTCTCGGCAAGACAACCGACCTCAATTGTGCGCTCCGAAATCGCACGCACATCAGGAAGGTCGTCTGTGGTACCTTTGCGTATCTGCATGAGACAAACTCTAAGTCATTGTTCTTTTGGGTCAGACCCTTTGACTTGAGTTTCACCCAAAAAGAATACCGGGAGGTTAATGCCACGCAGCCGCCAAAGGCCGGAGTGGCGTTTTTAATAACCTGGTGTGACTTGGTTTGGGATTGGCAGGCCGTTATTTGCGCCGGATTTTCTTGTCGCGATACATCTCAAGATCCGCCACTGCCATCATGTCTTCAAGGCTTTTATCAAGCGGCTCGAAGAAGACCGATGCCCCGGAACTGATTTGTGGTGTTTCGTGGATTGGCGATTTTGAATTCGGCACGGTCAGCTTGACGTGATCAAGGGCGTTGCGCACCCGGGTGACGATTGTTGTCAGATCACCGCGATTGCGCACATAACCCAGAACGGCAAATTCATCCCCGCCGATGCGTCCGCAAATATCGACTTCACGGATGCTCTCGGTGATCGCCTTGCCAACTGCGCGCAGGGCGGCATCCCCGGCAGCATGACCGTAATTGTCATTCCAGTGTTTCATGTCATCAAGATCGATAAAGATAATCCCGATATTGTGATGATACCGTTTGGCAATGCGGATTTTCTGGTGCGCCAGCATTTCAAACCCGGCACGATTGTTCATGCCGGTCAGGGGGTCTGTCATCGACAGGTTGCGCATGACTTCGTACTGCTCGTACAGGCGCAAGTCGCCTTCGATCAGATCGCGAAAGACCTCCATCAATTCTTGCAGGGTGTTTTCATATTGCGTGGCTTTGGTGTCAAAAACGCAAAGTGTTCCGAAAACATCGCCGTTTGGCCATAACAGCGGCACACCGAAATAGGAAACAAACCCCGCTTCGGTCAGTTCGGTATTATCGGCCCATTCGGCTTTGCCGGTGGCATCGGCTTCATAGAAGGCGTGCTTTGTTTCGACCACGCGACGGCAATAGATGTTGCAGTCCAAAGGCTGCGGCTTTTTGGAAACCTTGGGAAATGGGTTTTCGGGGTTCCGGCTTGTCAGGGCCTCACGAAAACCGATTTTTCCGTTATATTCGACGACATAACCGGCTCTGGCACCAAGAAGCTGTGTCATCAGGTCGACAACACGCTGCCATTTCTCAAGCGACGCCTTCATGGCATCGTCCTGACTGATCCAGTCAACTTTCCTAAGCAAGACCATCGCAAGTGCCTTTGTCCGAAGCCGATCAGTCAACCTGACCGTCCAAATATACATTATAGCATAGTACTATTAGGACTATCGGAAACGTCTTAACAAAATGCTTTCACTTCAACATCTTGATTGGATGCCTTTAATCTTTTGTATAGTCGTGAGAGATTATACCGCTTCGGTCGATTTCAAGTGCGATTGTCGTGTTTTTGCCCCTTTTTCTTGCGAATGAATTCCACAGGTTCCAAACTTGCTCGATAAACCCGATTAATTCAGAAAAACAGGAGACGCCCGGATGGCAGACGTGATCGATTATACAATCCATGGCGAAGAGATGCAGTTGGTTGAAGTCGAACTCGACCCGGGCGAGGGAGTTCGGGCCGAGGCCGGAGCCATGATGTATATGGGCGATGGCATTGCCATGCAGACAGGAACCGGCGGCGGCCTGTTTTCCGGGTTCAAGCGCATGCTGACTGGCGAGGGGTTCTTTATCACAAGCTTCGTCCATGAAGGGTCGGGCAAGGGGCATGTTGCCTTTGCCGCGCCCTATCCGGGCAAGGTGGTGCCGCTTGATCTGACCGAACATGGTGGCGAGATCATCTGTCAGAAGGATGCGTTTCTGTGCGCAGCTGCGGGCATTGATATCGACATCGCCTTTTCCAAAAAACTCGGTGCCGGACTGTTTGGTGGCGAAGGCTTTATCCTGCAACGTCTGAGCGGTGATGGCATGGCCTTCATGCATGCCGGGGGCACGATCATTCGCAAGGACCTTCAGCCGGGCCAAACTCTGCGCGTGGATACCGGTGCGCTGGTGGCCATGACGCCATCCGTTGACTATTCGATCAAGTTTGTTGGTGGTTTCACCAATGCGCTGTTTGGCGGTGAAGGGCTTTTTGTTACCACCCTCGAAGGGCCGGGGACTGTGTGGCTGCAAAGCCTGCCATTCTCGCGTCTGGCCGATCGGATTGCGGCTGCCCTGCCGCAGGATCGCAACAAGGGCTAGAACTGACCCCAATACCGTTTTGTGGTGTTCAAGGTGGCGGGGGTATCGCCAAAATCAGGCGCTATGCGATATTCCCGCATCCTTTGCAGATCCCCACAGCGACAATTTTTTGCAATTCGTGGGCAAAAGGTAATACCAATTCCGGGCATCACGGCGTAGGGTGTCTGCCAAATTTCTGTCCGGTGCTGTCTTCCCCCACAGTTCAAGGCCGCAGCCGGACGACCGCCATCAGGACCACACAGGCCGAAAGAGTAAACATCATGTCAGTTCGTCAGTATGAACGTATCGAAACCCCGGAAAGTCTGATCAGCGCCTTGCGCGAGATACTTGGTGATCGCCTTTCAACGGCCGCATCCGTGCTTGAACAGCATGGCAAGGATGAAAGCTGGCACGAGTCATCCCCGCCCGATGCGGTGGTGTTTGCGCATTCGACCGAGGAAGTGGCTGAGGTGGTAAAGCTGTGTGCAGCTCATGATGTACCGATTGTGCCGTTTGGCACCGGATCGTCGCTTGAGGGCCATGTCGCGGCACTTCGCGGTGGGATTTGCATCGACGTGTCGCAAATGAACCAGATCCTTGAGGTCAATAACGAGGATCTTGATTGCCGCGTTCAGGCCGGTGTGACCCGCGAACAACTAAATGACCATTTGCGCGATACCGGTTTGTTCTTCCCGATTGATCCGGGTGCGAATGCCTCCATCGGCGGCATGACCGCGACCCGTGCATCCGGGACCAATGCAGTGCGCTATGGCACCATGCGTGAAAACGTGTTGAGCCTGACCGTCGTCACCCCGGATGGTAAAATCATCAAGACCGCCAACCGTGCGCGGAAATCATCGGCGGGCTATGACCTGACCCGGCTGTTTGTTGGCTCCGAAGGCACGCTTGGTGTGATTACGGAAATCGGTTTGAAGCTTTATGGTATCCCAGAGGCAATGTCGGCGGCTGTTTGTTCTTTCCCGACAGTCGAAGACGCGGTTAATACCGTCATCCTGACCATTCAGGCCGGTATTCCTGTGGCGCGTATTGAATTCCTTGATCCGTTACAGGTGCGCGCGGTCAACAACTACTCCAAGCTGGACCACAAAGAAGCGCCGACCCTGTTCTTTGAATTCCACGGTACTGAAGCCGGTGTGAAGGAACAGGCAGAGTTCGTGCAATCGGTCGCCGAGGAATTTGGTGCGGAGGAATTCCAGTGGGCCACCCGCCAGGAAGACCGCAACAAGCTTTGGGCTGCACGTCACAAGGCCTATTATGCGTCCTTGCAGCTTGAACCGGGGAAGGCTGGCATGCCGACTGATGTTTGTGTACCGATTTCAAAACTGGCCGAGGCGATTTCTGAAACGCGCGCCGATTGCGATGCCAGCCCGTTGACCTGCACGATCATTGGCCATGTCGGCGATGGTAACTTCCATACCCTGATCCTGCTGGATCCCGAAGATCCGGCCCAGATGGAAGAGGCCAACCGTCTGCACAAGCGGATGGTCGAACGCGCACTTAAACTGGGTGGTACCTGCACGGGTGAGCATGGCATTGGCTATGGCAAGCTTGATTTCATGGTGACCGAGCATGGCGAAGACACCATTGCGATGATGCGCGCGATCAAAAATGCAATTGATCCCAAAGGTCTGATGAATCCGGGCAAGCTGATCCCCGGTCTTTGAAATCATCAGACTAATAGGGTTATCTAATTGAAAACGGGGCATTCTGCCCCGTTTTTTTGTTTGCAGATCAGAACCGGAAGGAAAGCGATAGCGACCCGAATTGATCTGCCCCGCTTTGGGCAGTGAATTCCGGCGTGCGATAGACATGGGTGTAGGTCAGACGGGCCTGATCAATGATCACCGCCAGACCAATCTGCAGATCGCCCACCCATGGTTCCTTGTCGACTGAGGCGCTGTTGGCGAACGTACTGCCATCAAGGGTAATGTCGCGCGCTACATATCGCCCTGCGAAGCCCGCAAAGACATAACCGCTCAGCGGGAAGCCATCCGTATCGGGCACAAAGAAATCTGATCCCGGCAGGCTGGGCCGAATGCGCGGAGGGCCGTAATCGGCCGGCAGGTCAAAGCCCATCCGGAACATTGTGCCCAATTCCGCATTGGTAAAGGCATTGCCCAGCGTCAGCGCGCCGTGCGGGGTGGCGTCAAATTCGACACCCAAAAGATCAGCTTCGAACCAGCCACGATATTTCCGTTCATAGGTCAGGCCAATGATCGGTTCATTCTTGATCTGGTTATCCCAGCCTTCGGGGTGGGGGCTGTTGATCTGCTTATGGACGAATGACTGCGTTTCATCGGCAAGGGATGCCGGGCCAACCACGCCAAGGGTCAGTTCCAGGGTATCAATGCGCGAATAGTTGCTGTCCGATCCCTTTTGCTTAAGGCCGGTATCAGACAAAAGCCCGGCAGTGCCATAGAGCATCCCGGCCCACGGACGGTCGTCCGGCTGGTTCGTAGCTACTGTTATGTCGTCGGGCGTGTACATTGTCTGGCCCAGGGAATAACTGGTGCGAATACGGCCCTCTGACGCAAAGAACGGGACTTTCTTGGCAACGTTCAGAAAACTTGCCGGGGCGTTATCTTCTGGTGAGATAAAGGCAAGGCGCACACCATTCGTGTAGTGCTGATCGCTGTTTGTCGGTGTGAACAGATCGTTCTCGACCGACAATGATACACCCCACTTGTCGTCTGGTGTGCGGGTAGACTGCGGGCCATCTGCCGTATTGGTTTGCGCGTTTGCGACTTCGACTGTTCCAAGCAATGTTATCATTGCAAACAATGTGGTTTTGGTCGAAATGACAGTTTTTGGCTTGGGCATCTAAGCTTTTCTCAATAAATCCGCCGTTTTGTCGGGCTCTTAGTGCAACTTCAATTCTGATTTAGCCCAATTTATGGCGTAGTGTTACACAGTTAATTCTGATTTGCATAATTACCATATACGCGCAATGTCGTGGATTGTTTCCATGTGTCGCAATAGATTTATGAAAAATGCGGCTTTGACTTCATGATCGGGCCGCTCTGGTCCAGGTATGCAGTCTGAAACTCGGCCAGTTCGACCAGTTTGTCGAAGTTATCAAACCGAACTCTCTTCTTTTGAAATGTCAGCAGTTTACGTTCGCGTAACTCGCGTAGAACCCGATTGACATGGATCGCGCTAAGGCCGAGTGCATCGGCCAACAAATACTGCGATAACGGGCAAGGATAACCTTCCTCGGATCCGACGCCGATCAGTCGAAGTCTGGCACCAAGCTCCAGCAGGAAATGAGCTGTTCGCGCAATTGCAGAGCGTCGGCCGATATTGATGAGATGTTCAACAATCATGGCTTCATCGCGCGATGCGGCCCAAAGAACCGCAGTTGCCAGTCTGGGTGATTTGTTGAAGGCCTCAAACATTTTTCTGGATGAAACTTCGGCGACTGTAACGGCGGTGATTGCTTCGAAACTATGGTCAGAGGTGCGCAAAAGCAGGCTGCGAAGGCCAAGAAAATCACCCGGAATCTGAAAGTCTATGATCTGCCGAGTGCCGTCGGGCAAAACTTTGTAAGATGATACCCATCCATTCAGAAGGATAAAGGCATTGTGATGACTTTGTCCCTCGTGGACGATTTCATGACCGGTTTCAAGTTCGATCATTTTTTCAGGTAACGCACGCAATGCTGCCCACTCGCTGTCATCAAGATCAATGTAGCAGCGTAGTTTGTTAATTACGGATTCTATTGAATATGCCACCTATTTGGATTTCACAATTTATGTTTGTTTTTAACATCATATGTAATTAATCAATTTAAAATAACCATATCCCATTTTTGTGGTTTTTATATATATCGATAATAAATTTATTCAGCATTATGAAATAACGTAACTCTGAATTTGCAAATAATTTGAAGATGGAATCTTAAATATCCGGGGATATTGAAACGCAATTTGCCGATTCATTTTCTGTTATTTACAAATTAAGGGCGGGGTTCTGCATTTGCGAAACCCCGCCCATCTTCTTCTTACTTCTTGCGACTTGGTCGCTTTGTCTTTGATCAGAGTCCGGAATGATCAGGGTACTTGACGGCGCAGTCTTGCGACATCTGCCTGACTTTCATCAATGATGCCGCGATAGGCATGCCAGCTGGCAAAGCCCAGAAGCGGCATTGTGACGGCAAGTCCGAACAGGAACAAAACCATACCGCAAGCCGAAAGGATGGCGATCACTGCTGCCCAGCCAATCAGGACCTTCCAGTTTTTCCGAAAGGCGGAAACACTGATGATGACCGCAGTAATCACGTCAACATCGCGATCCACCAGAAGCGGGATTGAAATCACCGAGACGGCAAAAGCAATCACGGCAAGCACACCACCGATAAGACCACCGGTAATCAGGAAGGTAATCGCATCGCGCGAGAAGAAGGTTTCCCAGACCAGAACATCAAGCGACGGCATGGTTCCGTTGTAAAACAGGGCAAACAGCAACATTGCAATGCGCGTCCAGGCCAAAAAGAACAGCATCAAAAGCACGCCGATGGCACCAATCTGCCCTGGATTGCGGCGAAACCCGTTCAGGCTATGCCAAAGGGTGACGTTTTCGCCCATTTCAAGACGGCGACTGGTCTCATAAAGGCCAACGGCCACCAGTGGCGCAAGCAACATGAAGCCGGCAGCAAGTGGCAGGGTCAAATAGGGTTGCCCGGATTGGAAAATGCTGAGCACGATGAGCCAGCCGGCAACGGTGCAAAGCGCGCCATAGGTCAGGCCGATAGCAGGTGTTCGTTTGAAATCACGCCATCCGGCTTGCAGCCAGGCGCCAGATTGGTCGGTGGTAATGCTACGTACAGCGATTCCGCGCTGACCGGGGTCGACCGCTTTTTCAGGCGTTTCGATTGTTGTATCGGTCATTTTATCCTCCCTGTCGCGATTGCGTACAACGATCATTTGGTCAGAATGAAAGTCAGGATTGAATTCTTTTTCTGTTTTATAAAATGTATCATTTCAAAGGCTGTTTTCCACCATCTAATTGATTTTAAACTACGTATTTCGCCATTTGGTAAATTCGCAAACGGCGTTAATGGTTTTCTTTCCGTGGATTCCGGGTGTGTTTTTAACGTTTCAAAACAATGCAATATCAACGTGATGCTTGATCCCGTGGCTGTGTTGGCACACATGAAGATGGTGCGAACGGAACATAGGGTGTGATCGCAGCGTTGCTGATGGATCAAGCTTGCCCGAAATAAGCTACAATCTTTGGCCATTTTCTGTTGCGAGAGCCAGCACGAGCCTTATGCTTTCGGACATAAAATCAAACCTTTGAAAGACGCTGTCAGATTTGGCTGGCGATCTTGCGATTTAGCGGAGCCCGACTGTTGAAAAAAATACTTGCCGCATTTGGTGCAATTCTCGTGGTTCTTGTTGCCGCGTTGCTGATCATTCCATCCCTGA
Source organism: Thalassospira sp. HF15 (assembly GCF_011806525.1). Classification (GTDB taxonomy): domain Bacteria; phylum Pseudomonadota; class Alphaproteobacteria; order Rhodospirillales; family Thalassospiraceae; genus Thalassospira. The sequence continues at coordinate 93,085 of NZ_JAAVKI010000008.1, forward strand.
TTGATTGGAATGGCTACAAGGCACAGATCAGTCAGGCTGTCCGCGATGCGACCGGCCGCGAGCTTGATCTTGCGGGTGATCTTTCAATGTCGCTGATCCCGTCGCCTTCCCTGACGGCAACGGATGTCAGTCTGGGCAACGTGGCGGGCGCGCAAGATGCCGATATGGTCGAAATTGGCGAGGTTCGGGTTTCCGTTGCCCTGATGCCGCTCCTGACCGGTAATGTGCAGGTTACCGAAGTCAGCCTGATCAATCCGGTGATTTCGATCGAGACCTTTGAAGACGGCACCAACAATCTGGTGTTTGATCCCAATCAGGCCGCACGGTCCGGCCCCGATGCAGGCTTGATTACCACGCCGGGTGAAGCAGATAGCGCATCAACCCCGCCAGCAGCTTCAGCCGATAGTTCTGAGAGTGATTTCGCCAGCACCATTCAGGTTGACCGGCTTGAAATTGAAAATGCGACGATCATCTACCGCGCGCCCGGTTCCGAAGAACGGATCGAGGGCCTGACCCTTGGTGTGTCGGCGCAAACCCTGAACGGTCCGATTGAGGGTGAAGGTTATGTCTTCTATCGTGGTATTCCGCTGACATTTGCATTGAATGTTGGGCAAATCAGCCAGACCGCTCCGTTCCCCGTCAGTGTCAAGCTGGGCATTGATGAGGTTGATGGTGGATTTACCGTCGCCGGGCGTGTCGATCTTTCAACCGAAAACCCCGGTTTTGATGGTGAAATTGACGGCAATTTCGATGATCTGCGCGAAGCAGCCCTTCGGATTGCCGGTGACAATGCAGATATCCCTGATATCGCGGCCAAGCCGTTTGATCTTGGCGGGCACATTACAGCCAATGCCAAATCGGTCACGCTGAATGATTTGTCGATCCGCTTTGGTGAAACCCGTGGTTCGGGCGCGATTGCCATTGATCAGGAACCAAGCCTGAGCGCAGATGTTGCGCTGCGCTTCAATCAGCTTGATCTTGATAGCATTCTGGTACTGGCCGATATGGGGGATGCTGCATCGCCCGCAGCCAACGGTGACGAGGCGACGTCCACAGCGTCAAGCGATGGTGCCGATGGTGCGCAGTCAATTCCTTCACAAAGCTCTGTCAAGAAATCCGGTGCCTCCAATGCACCGGCCATTCCTGCAGATCTGACCGCCTCGATCGATTTTGAAGTCGAAACCCTGATCTATAATCAGACACCGGTTCATAATGCGCGGATCAATGCGGCAATCGCCAACAGCAAAGTCACGCTGAACGAAGTTTCCGCCGGGTTGCCGGGTGGAACGGACGTGGCCGTCTTTGGCAGCATTTCCGGTGAAACACCGAAACCAAGTGCTGAGCTGAGTTATGAAGTCGCCTCGGAAAACATCCGTGCGGTCATTCGTTGGCTGGGGGTGGATATCGATGGCGTTCGTGCAGATCGATTGCGTCGGTTCTCGCTGACCGGGGGCATCAAAGGCACCTCCGAGCAGCTCAATATTTCCGATCTTGATATGCGGGTTGACGACACCGCCATTCGTGGCGCGGTTGTTGCCAATCTTAGCGGATCGGGCCTGCCAGCGTTGGGCATTGGTCTGAAACTGGACCGGATCAACCTTGATCAGTATGTCGCAGCAACACCGGATGCCGAAGTTTCGGTCTCGACGACGTCTGATGCTGATGAAACTGCTTCATCAGGCAATGCAGGCACTGCGTCATCTGGATCGGCCGCTAAGACCGATATGGTTAAGGTTATCAAGGATGCCTTGGCCCCGCTTGAAGGACTGGCGGCAAATTATCGTCTGGCAGCAGATGAGATCATCTCATCTGGTGTTTCGGTACGTGGTATTGCAATTGATGGCAGCATCAGCGGCCCGAACATCACACTGACCAATTTTGCAATTGCTGATGCTGCGGGTCTTTCGGCCAGTGCAAAGGGTGTCTTCAACGGTTCTGGCAGTGTGCCGGCATTCGATGGATTTTCCCTGCGGGTGACAGCCAAAACGCTTGAGCCGCTGGCCAAGCTTACGGGCATAACGCTGCCGGCACCGGCCAGCAGTTACAAAAGTGTGCAGGCCAATCTTGGCCTGAATGGCCCGGTCACGGGACCGACGATTGCGGTTGATGTATCCAACCCGCAGATTCAACTGGCCCTTGACGGTGTTGTTTCGGAAATGCTTGGCGCCAATCCGGGCCTTGATGGCAAACTTGCGGTGCAGGCATCAAGTCTTAACCGCGCACTGGCGCTTCTGGCCCCTGATTACACGCCGTCTGGTAACCTCGGGCGACTGGCTGTTTCGGGCAACGTGAATGGTAATGCGCAAAACGTTGCAATTGACGGCTTGAAGCTGATTGTCGGGGCGTTCGAAACCGCCGGAACAGTGAAGTTCAATGGAGCACAGGCGCAGCCGAAGGTGTCTGTTGCCCTTTCTGGTGGCAAGCTTGTGGTTGATCCGTTCCTGCCGGCAGCAGAACGGGCAAGTCTGATGCCCGGTATTGGCAGTGGCCCGCGCAAGGCGGCGTTTAATTTGCCGAAAACCATGAATGTCACCCGTGTTGATACCCGCGATGGCACGCCGTGGGACGATAATGTGATTGATGTTTCGGCCCTGCGTTCAATCGATGCTGATGTCGCCATCGCCTTGGATCAGCTTGATTTTGATACCTACAGCCTGATCAATCCCGACCTGAAGGCAAATCTGGTTAATGGCCTTTTGACCATTCCGTCCTTTACCGGGCTTCTGGGGCAGGGCGACCTTGCCGTCAACGGAACCTTTGATGCGCGTAACAGCGATGTGCCGCAATTGGCACTTGCTGGCAGCCTTGATGGCGCACGGATTGAAAGCCTGTCTCCGATCCGGGTGGCCAATGACACCATCCTTGGTGGTGCGGGCCTGACATTTGATGTGAAGGCCAATGGCAACACATCGCGTCGTCTGGTGTCCGCCCTGAACGGCACGGCCAATCTTGTGTTGAATGATGTGCGCTTTAGCAATGCCGACAAGCGTTCAACGGATCCGCGCCTGAATATCGAAGCCTTGCTGCGTCAGGGCCCACAGGCAATGGTGGTTGAAGGGGTTGGTAATAACGATCTGTTGCAGTCGCTTGAAGCCGATATGACAATCACCAACGGGATTGCCAAAACCACCCGTGTGGCGGCTGTTTCACGGGTTGGGACTGCTGATGCGGATGCAACCCTTGATCTGCCGCGTTGGGTCATGGATACGCAGGCAGACTTTGATTTCTCCGAAAAGATCGAAGAACTGCCGCCGTTTAGCGTCTATGCCAAAGGCAAAATTGATGATCCGGCCATTACCGGACGCATGGACAAGGTTGCTGTCAGGGTTCTTGATAACATCCTCGACAAGGCCCTTGGTGGTGACGGATCGAGTGATGGTTCATCCGGTTCTGGCGGTGGTTCCGCCGAAGATGCGGCGAAAGGCCTGCTAAAAGGTTTGCTCAATCAGTTCGGTCGCTAAGGCGTTTAACCGATGTGATTTTGATAAAACGGCCCTGCTTTGCGGGGCCGTTTTTGTTTCAGTTCAATAAGTTGATGTTGGATTGTCATAAAACAGCAAAAAAACCTTAACAAAGAGGTCCGGCTTCGACATGATCCGCCCGTCGATTCCCTTTGATGGTAACGGTTGATTATGTCGGTAAAGAAAACTGCTCTGGATAAGGATCTCAGGTGGCAAAAGCGCATGGATGCGGGGCTGGGTGAAACAGCGTCGATCAGTGCAAAGCTTGGTCTTGCCCTTGTCTTCCTGCTTGCCTGTAGTGCGTTTGTCGCCTTCCACATGGGCGGTTTACCGCAAAGTGGCTTTCTGATCGCCGCTGCCGTTATCGGCGGCTACATGGCGCTCAACATTGGCGCCAACGATGTTGCCAACAATGTTGGCCCGGCGGTTGGCTCCAAGGCGTTGACCATGGTAGGTGCGCTTTTGATCGCCGCCATCTTCGAAGCGGCTGGTGCGATCATTGCTGGTGGCGATGTTGTCGGCACGATCAAGAACGGTATTATTGATCCGACCCAGATGCCTGATGCACAGACTTTTGTCTGGGCCATGATGGCTGCCCTTTTGGCGGCGGCCTTGTGGCTGAACTTGGCGACCTGGCTTGGGGCTCCGGTTTCAACCACCCACTCCATCGTTGGTGGTGTAATGGGCGCGGGCATGGCTGCTGTTGGCATTGGCGCTGTGAATTGGCCGACCATGGGCAAGATTGCCGCAAGTTGGGTGATTTCCCCGGTTCTGGGGGGCTTAATCGCTGCTGCGTTTCTGGCCTTTATCAAATTCCGCATCCTTTATACCGAAGACCGCGTCACGGCTGCACGTAGATGGGTTCCGATCCTTGTTGGCGTGATGGTTTCGGCATTTTCGATGTACCTGATGATGAAGGGTGTGAAAAAAGTCTGGAAGGCCGACACCACGGTTGTCATCGCAATTGGGATCGCGGCGTTCTTCTTGACGGTGATCCCGGTACGCAAGGCCGTCTTCCGGGCATCGGCAAGCATGAGCGGTCGTCGCAAGGAGATTGCATCGCTGTTTCGTATTCCGCTTGTGGTTTCAGCAGCTCTTCTGTCCTTTGCGCATGGCTCAAACGACGTTGCCAATGCAATTGGCCCACTGGCAGCCATTGTTTCCGGCGTTGATAGCGGTGAAATTGTCACCTCGGCCCCGATCCCGATCTGGGTGATGGTGATTGGCGCGATCGGTATCTCTGCCGGTCTGATCCTGTTTGGTCCAAAACTGATCAAGACGGTTGGTTCGAAAATTACCAAGCTTGATCCGATCCGCGCCTATACTGTCGCCTTGTCCGCCGCACTTACGGTGATTGTCGCATCTGCGCTGGGGCTTCCGGTCAGTTCGACCCACATTGCGGTTGGTGCTGTATTCGGGGTTGGCTTCCTGCGCGAAAGCCTTTCGCATCGTCGTCGCAAGATCGCACCGCCGATGCTGGTCGACCGTGCTGAAAGCGCGCAGGCAGACGATCATATCGAGGCGCTACGTCAGATTGACCCGAATGAGGCCGAAAAGGCCGAGAAAAAATTCCGCAAACGCCTTCTGGTACGTCGTCGCTATGCCGTGACGATTGCAACCGCATGGGTGGTGACGGTTCCGGCCGGTGCCTTCCTTGGGGCTTTGCTGTTCTTCACCATTCGCGGCATCATGCTGTAATCGCAAAAGAATATAGTTTCGCGGCACGGCGCCCCATTTTCCCCGGGGCGGCTTGCAGCGATCTGCAGCGGCGATCAGGTTTTCCTGATCGCCGTTTTTCCTTGACCAGCCTTTGGTCTGCGCGTAAACAGCCGCACCAAAGTTACACAGAATCCGTTCGTGATCGTCGCCCAGTTCGGTGGGCCGCGAGATTTGTTATGCGTGGGTTCACTTGCTTAGAAGGGCTAAAACATGAAAGCGATCATTTTCGGTGTCTTCGCCATGGCGGTGACCGTTGTCGCATCGAACATTCTGGTCGAATATCCCCTGCCGGGCGTTCTGGCTGACTGGCTGACTTATGGCGCCTTTACTTATCCGGTCGCTTTCCTCGTAACCGACCTGACCAACCGCGCACGCGGCGCCGCAGCGGCACGGGTTGTGGTGCTGGCCGGTTTTGCACTGGCAGTGGTTCTTTCGCTGATCTTTGCTGATACGCGCATTGCGATTGCATCGGGTTCGGCATTCCTGATTGCCCAGATGCTTGATGTCACCGTGTTTGACAAACTGCGCCGTGCAAGCTGGTGGAAAGCACCACTGGTGTCCTCTGGTATCGGGTCGGCGGTTGATACTGCGCTTTTCTTCTCAATCGCGTTCGCCGGCACAGGTCTTCCTTGGGATACTTGGGCGATGGGTGATTTTGCCGCCAAGATGATCATGGCCCTGACTTGCTTGGCACCCTTCCGTCTTTTGATGACTGTGGTTACACCGCGTACCAATACGGAACCGGCCCGAGGCTAATGTCGGCCGGTACAGGGTTGCAGGGGAAAGGCGATCAGATATGCCATCCCCGACCTTGTGGTTTGTTCTGAAGGGGCGCATAAGACGCCCCTTCATTTGTTTGTTCATTGAACGGAATTGTCCTGATCCATGAAAGTCGATCTGTTCGATTTTGAGTTGCCGCGCGACCGCATTGCCGAACATCCGGCAAATCCGCGCGATGCCGCCCGTATGCTTGATCTGTCAGGTTCCGGCACAGTTGACCGTATCGTGCGCGAATTGCCTGATGTTTTGCGCCCCGGTGATTTGCTGATTTCCAATGATACGCGCGTGATCCCGGCCCGCCTGTTTGGCAAACGCGGGGAAGCCAAGGTTGAAGTCACCCTGCACAAGCAGGAAGGTCTTGGCACCTGGGTGGCATTTGCCAAACCGGCCAAAAAGCTGCGCATTGGGGAAATCTTCAAGGTCAACGATACCTTCGAAGCCGAGGTTCTTGATAAGAAGGATGGCGGCGAGGTTACCCTGCGCTTTAACAAATCGGGTGCAGATCTGATTGCGGCACTCGAAGAATTTGGCGTAATGCCTTTGCCGCCCTATATCCGCCGCGAGGCGGGTGGTGATGATCAGGACAAATCAGACTATCAGACGATCTTTGCGCAAAAGGACGGTGCCGTTGCCGCACCGACGGCCGGGCTTCATTTCACCCCGGAACTTTTGGCCAATCTTGATGCGCGCGGGATCAAGCGCCGCACGATTACCCTGCATGTCGGGGCGGGCACGTTCCTGCCGGTCAAGGTTGATGACACCGATGATCACAAGATGCATGCCGAATGGGGATCGATCAGCAAGGAAATCGCTGATCTGATCAACGAGACGCGCGCCAATGGTGGTCGCGTGATCGCGGTTGGCACCACGTCGCTTCGCCTGCTTGAAAGTGCCGCGCGCGAAGATGGTGTGGTTGAACCGTTCGAGGCAGAAACCGACATCTTTATCACACCGGGCTACAAGTTCCGCGCGGTCGATATGCTGATGACCAACTTCCATCTGCCGCGTTCGACCTTGTTTATGCTGGTATCGGCCTTTGCCGGGTTTGATCGGATGAAGGCGGCCTATAGCCACGCCATCGACAACGAATACCGTTTTTATTCCTATGGCGATTGCAGCCTGCTTGAATGCGCCAACAAAATTGATGCACGGACATAAGAACCGATGACCGAATTTCGCTATGAACTGCTTGCCGAGGATGGCAAGGCCCGTCTGGGGCGCATTCACACCGCACATGGCGTGATCGATACGCCAACCTTTATGCCGGTCGGCACAGCCGCGACCGTTAAGGGCATGTTGCCGGAAAACGTTGCGGACACGGGGGCGCAGATCCTTTTGGGCAATACCTATCACCTGATGCTGCGTCCGGGGGCTGAACGTATCGCGCGTCTGGGTGGCCTGCACAAATTCATGAACTGGGACAAGCCGATCCTGACCGACAGTGGCGGGTATCAGGTGATGTCGCTGGCGAAATTGCGCAAGATCACCGAAGAAGGTGTGACCTTCAAAAGTCATATCGATGGGCGCAAGTTCAACCTGACACCGGAACGCTCGATGGAAATCCAGCATTTGCTGGGCTCGACCATCACCATGGCGTTTGATGAATGCACGCCGTTCCCGGCGACCGAACAGCAGGCGCGCGAAAGCATGCAGATGTCGATGCGCTGGGCAAAGCGGTCCAAGGATGCGTTTGTCGAACGCGAAGGCTATGCGCTTTATGGCATTCAGCAGGGCAGTGTTTTTGAAAACCTGCGTCGTGAAAGCTCGGAAAAGCTGGCTGAACTTGATCTTCCTGGCCATTCGGTTGGCGGACTTGCCGTTGGTGAAGGCCAGCAGATCATGTTTGATACGCTTGATTTCTGTGTCGATATGCTGCCTGCCAACAAGCCGCGCTATTTGATGGGGGTTGGCAAGCCGTCTGATCTTGTCGGTGCAGTGATGCGCGGGATTGACCAGTTTGACTGCGTGCTGCCGACCCGATCAGGGCGCAATGCGCAGGCCTTTACCCATCGTGGCACGCTGAACCTTAAAAACGGCCGCCATCGTGATGATGACCGCCCGCTTGATGATCAGTGTGGTTGCCCGGCCTGCACGAAATATTCGCGCGCCTATCTGCATCATCTGATCAAATCGGGTGAGATGCTTGGGGCGATGCTGCTGACCTGGCATAACCTTGCCTATTATCAGGATCTGATGCGCGACATGCGCGAAGCCATTGCCGAAGGCCGCATGGATGCGTTCGCGCGAGATTTCCATGCTGGACAGGAAGGCGGGGATATCGATCCGGTGCCGATTATCGAGGACTAAGTCATGGCTGATCAAACCATTTACGACAACCTGACCATGCTGGGCGGCGATACCAAACAGCCAGCATCACCAGACGAAGCGGTTCTGGAGCGCGTACCAAACCCGCAGGCCGGAACCGATTACTGTGTGCGGTTCGTCGCGCCGGAATTCACATCCCTCTGCCCGATCACCGGTCAGCCGGATTTTGCCCATCTGGTGATTGATTATGTGCCCGGTGACTGGTTGGTCGAAAGCAAGTCACTGAAGCTTTTCCTGACATCGTTCCGCAATCACGGGTCTTTCCACGAAGATTGCACGATCAAGGTTGGCAAGCGCATAGTCGAAACGCTTGATCCTAAATGGCTGCGCATTGGGGGGTATTGGTATCCACGCGGTGGCATTCCGATTGATGTTTTTTATCAGACCGGCCCGGCACCCGAAGGTGTCTGGATCCCCGAGCAGGGCGTGGCACCCTATCGCGGCCGCGGCTAGAACCTGCGCTTATGAGTTTGTTAAAAAGGCCGCAGCATCATGTTGCGGCCTTTTGCGTTATCATATGAACGCGATATAACGCGCCAAAGAACAAACAGGCCAAATGACTGAGCCGATGCCATGACCACCAAAACGCGCGAAAACATTACGTTTGAGTTGCTTCAGGCCAAAGCCCGCGAAATCGGCTTTGATGTCTGTGGTGTCGCGCGTCCAAAGGTGGATGCTCGCAATCAGGAACGTCTCGATGAATTCGTCGCCGCGGGTGAATACGGGTCGATGGCCTGGATGAATGATCCCGAACGCCTGCCGCGTCGGCGTGATCCGGAAATGCTTTGGCCCGATGTCAGATCAGTGATCGTCCTTGGCAGCAATTATGGTCCTGCCGAAAATCCGATGGCACTGTTGGATCATCCGGATCGGGCGATGATTTCCGTCTATGCCAAGAACAAGGATTATCACGACCTGATCAAGAAGCGCCTGAAGCAACTGGCACGCTGGGTTGTTGAGCAGTCAGGTGGGACAGAACAGGTCAAGGTGTTTGTCGATACTGCCCCGGTGTTGGAAAAGCCGTTAGGGCAGGCATCGGGCATTGGCTGGCAGGGAAAACATACCAACCTTGTCTCGCGCGAATTTGGCAGTTGGCTGTTTCTGGGGGAGATTTTTACGACCCTTGATCTGCCCGAAGCGGAACCCGAGATTGATCATTGCGGGTCCTGTTCAAAATGCCTGTCGGCCTGTCCAACTGATGCCTTTCCTGCCCCCTATAAGCTCGATGCGCGCAAATGCATTTCGTATCTGACGATCGAACATGATGGACCGATCCCGGTCGAATTCCGCAAACCCATGGGCAATCGAATTTATGGCTGTGATGATTGTCTGGCGGTCTGCCCATGGAACAAGTTTGCCACCCGGACGGCAGAGCTTGCCTTTATCCCGCGGGCCGAACTGACCGCGCCAAGATTGGCCGATTTCCTTGATCTGGATGACGAAACGTTTCGCAAGTTCTTCACTGGGTCGCCGATCAAGCGGATTGGTCGGGCAAAGTTCCTGCGCAATGTTTTGATTGCGGCGGGCAATAGCAGCGCACCCCATCTGGTTGGCCGGATTAAACGCCTTCTTGATGATGAAAGTGCGCTGATCCGCGCAAGTGCCGTTTGGGCCCTGTCACAGTTGATGAGCGCAGCAGAATTTACAGACCTAATGAACGCCCGGATGAAAGCCGAGACTGATCCGACGGTTCTGGCTGAATGGGATCAGGCGGCCAGAACCGCCTGATCAATTTTACATATCGAACTTCACGAAATTAAAGTGATATCGAAGCCCGCCTTTTTCATCGGCAAAGGCAATGCCATAGCCCGGTCCAAGCGGGTTGGGGTCTTCAAGCTCTTCTTCTTTTTCATGTCTGAAATCAAGCGGTTCGCCCGACTGTGTGCTGTTGCCCAGAACAAACGGCACGCCAAGCCACGTGCCGGTGGCCGGACGATGCAGGTGGCCAAAGAACAGATGCTTGATCTGTGGATTGGCCGAGACGATTTCACCCAGCGCATCCTCTGCATCCAGACGGATGGTATCCATAAAGGGCAGACCCATTGCCATTGGTGGATGATGCATGAACAGGAAGGTGGGCGTGTCCTTGTGTGCGGTCAGTTCATCGCGCAACCAGTCAAGTCGGTGCGGGCATAATGTGCCGTGGTGATGGCCGGGTACAATGCTGTCCATCATGACAAAACGCACCCCATTGAAGGTTTGGCCAAAATTGACAAAGCCACGGGTGTCGGTTTCGGTGGTTGGGAAGGCATCGCAAAATGCTTCGCGGATGTCATGATTGCCCGGAATGATCAGATAGGGAATGGCAAGGTTTGAAAGGATTTCGACCGCGTTTTCATACTGTTCCGGGGTGCCGCGATGGGTAATGTCACCAGTGATGATGCAGATTTCGGCATCGCTGTGATAGGTGTTCACTTCGGTAATCACCTTACGCAGGGTGGCCGCCGCATCAGGTTGGCGCGATATGTCATTTCGCGCCAGAATGTGAAGGTCGGAAAGATGTATGAATTTCATGTCGATGCCCTATCATGGCGGAAAGCTTTTGAAATCATGGTCGTTTTTGCACTGGAATTAAAGATTTAAACGCTGATGGATGATGCCGTTCGTAAAAGATCCGTGACAATTGCCGGGCACCGGACCAGTTTTTCGCTCGAAGATGCTTTCTGGGAAGAGTTGGTCGGCATCGCACAGCGCCGCGACATGACGCTGGCCGAACTGGTTGTCGAAATCGACACGGACCGCGAGGGCAATCTATCGAGTGCCCTGCGCCTGTTCGTTTTGCGTGATCTGCAAAATCGGTTGGCGGCGGATGGTGACGATGAACGGTCTGATGCAGTCGGCCCTGACGATCACGTTTAGGCACCCTATCGATGTGTGGCATTGCAGGCGCAACAGAACCCGGCGATCAAAGCACTGTGAATGCCATGCTGCAACGCCTTGCCCATCGCGGGCCGGATGGCAATGATATCTGGGCTGATCCGGGCGGAAAAATCACCCTCGGATGCGCGCGTCTTGCCACAACTGATCTGGATGCGGTGGCCAATCAACCGCTTGTCACCGCCGATGATCGATTTGTTATGGTGTTTAACGGCTATATCGCCGGACATCGTCGTAAAATCAGCGATGCCACCAGCGGTGGACTGACATTCAAAACACGGAGCGATGCGGAACTTGTTCTGCAGTTGCTGGCAAACGAGATCCAGCGCGGAGGTAGCCCCGCTCACATACTTGAAAGCTTGTCCGGGCAGTATGCACTGGCCTTGTGGGATCAGACGCAATCCAGTTTGTGGCTGGCGCGTGATCCGCTTGGTATCAAACCATTATATGTTCTGAACCGCCCAGATGGGCAGATTGCATTTGCGTCTGAGATGGCTGCGTTTTCGGCTGTTGCGCCGATGGTCCCTGATAAAACCATCAATGCGGCATATCTTGCGCATCTGTTCGTGCCAGCGCCAAAGACGGGTGCAGAGGACGTGATGCTTCTTCCGCCCGGAACGATCCTGCGATGGCGGGCGGGCGAGGTCACGACGGCGAAGATTGCCCATCCCGTGCGCCAGGCAGGGCAGGTGACAGAAACAGAAACATTGCTGTCAGCCGTGCGGCAATCGGTTGCCGATGCGATGGATGTTGATTGCCCGGTTGGATGCTTGGTTTCAGGCGGTCTGGACAGTGCCGGTGTCTCGGCATTGGCGTGTGACATTGCCCGCGAACGCGGACAAAGGGCTCCCAAGGCATTTGTCATGGGATTTGATGATCCGGCGATTGACGAAACGTCTGCTGCTCAAAACCTTTGTCGCCATCTCGGGCAAGAGCTGCAAATCGTTCAGGCACCAACAAAGCCGGAGGAAATTTATCAGGAGCTTGTCGAGGCTTTGCGCAGTGTCGGCGGGCCTTTTGCCAACCCATCGATTGTTTTGATACGCCGTCTTTCAAAAACAGTGGGCGCACATGTCAAAGTCTGCCTGTCTGGAGATGGCGGGGACGAGCTGTTTGGCGGCTATCCACGATATCGGGCAGCACAGCTGTACGAGAAATACTGGCGGCATGTTCCAGCACCCTTACGACGCTTGCTGGCAAGCTTAATTGGGGCTGGCAATCATCATAGGGAACTTCATCGCTTTCTCTCGGGCGCATCACAAGGGCGCGACCATGCCTTTGCCATATGGAACAACCGCTGTGCCATTCCAGAATGTAAATCCCAACTAACAGCGCGACCAGATTTTGGTCGCGGACTGACCAAAGCCATGATGGATTTTGACCGGGATGTGACACTTCCGGGCAATCAGTTGGTGATGTCTGATCGCTGTGGAATGGCGCACGGACTGGAATATCGGCTGCCGCTTTTGGGGCATGATGTTGTCCGCCTTGCAGCGTCAGCACCAACGAGACGGCATTTTAGTCAGGGCGCCAAGACACTGTGGCGGCAGGCCATCGCGCCGTACCTGCCAGCAGGGCATGCTCAAAACCGTAAGATCGGGTTCAATCCACCAGTAGCAAAGTGGCTTTCGGAGCTTTCCAGATATCTGTGGGGGGATGAGGCCCGCATTCTTGCCGTAGTCTTTGAGGATGCTCAGATTTCGCAAGAGGCCAGGGCGGAATATTGGAAGCGTGCAATATCAGGTAACGATCTGGATATGGCGCTTAGTGTCTGGGCGCTGATGGTCTGGCAGATCTGGCGTGAGTTGGATGGATCAGGCGTTGGGCGCACTGCTGATACTGCGTGACCGGCGATACAGGTTAAGCGCGGTCAATGCCGTTGGTGCGAGTTGCACCACTTGCCGTGAAAGCGATAGCAAACGGCTTTCGTCAGGCTCATTGTCCTCAAAGACGGTCTGGGTTGTTTCACACAGTTCAGAAAGCTGGCGCAGACCAAAGGTGCCCGACGTGCTTTTAAGCGCATGGACTTCGTTGCGCACGGTGGTCATGTCGTCTTCGGACAGGGCCTTGTCGATCTTGACCAGACGGGATTCTGTTTCGTTGATAAAGATTTCAATCCCGCATCCGGCACCTTCATCGCCAGCGTCGGTATAAAGCTGTTCTAGAATGCGGACATCAAGAACCGGACTTGTCAGCGATTCCGGGCGGGAAGGTCGGCCAATTCGCGCACCCTTACTGCGTTTCTGTAGCGCATTCGGGTCACCGTTAGTTCCGCTGCGTCGTGCGATCAGATCCTGCATGGTATCGATCAGCTTTTGCCGCTGAATGGGTTTGTTGATGAAATCATCAACACCCGACTGGCGGGCAATGACGTTCCAGTCCCGAGACTGATGGGCGGATAATGCAATGATCGGCGTACGCGACACCGGACCACTCATGTGCCGGATCCGGCGGGTGGTGTGCAGGCCGTCCATATCGGGCATTTCGACATCCATCAGGATCAGGTCGGCATTCACGCCACGTTTGAGCATGTTCAATACTGTCTGGCCGTTGCTGGCCTCGACAATGCCATATCCTTCGGACTGAAGAATACGCCGCGCGACCATGCGGTTGCTTTCACTGTCATCGGCAATGATCACCGTACCGATCTTGGCGTCGTTGGCCGAATTCGCAAGATCAGGGCGTTCGGACTGTGATACCTGCGGTTTGACAAAGCAGACAGAAATCATGCCGCCATCTGCAAGTTCGGTTTCACTGAAGATAAGGTCTTCCTCGGCAACACCCGAGATCAATTGTTCCCACGCCGGATTGGCAAAGACAATCCGTTCGTCTGCATCAAAGAGCGCAATGCCTGCCTGCGCCTGTTTAAGGGATTCAATGATCTTCGTTTCCATGGGGTATCCACCGATTCGGTGTCTTGATCTCCACCAAGAAGCACTTTTTGGTTTGCTGTATGAAACGCAAAGGTTTCATCTTTGAACTCAGGTATTTTTACAGTTTTTTCTAATAAGTCCATGTTTTTTCGGTGTCACACAAAATGTGTCCGGCATTCAAATGAAACAAAACACCGAAACATATGTTTCAGATAGCGGAATTATGAAACATTTGTTGAGTGTTGGGGTGACCTGTGTCGTAATCACGTCTTCCTTGAGGATTCACGGGTATCCGGGTGATGGGTGTGCAAACTGATTTGCGTGAAAAACTGATTTCGGACTACGCCAAGCTTAGTCCGCAAATGCAAAAGGCTGCGCGCTATATCCTCGATCATCCAAGTGATGTCGCCCTGCGGTCCATGCGTGCCGTTGCGCGTTCGGCCAACGTTCCACCAAGTACAGTTACACGCCTGATGAGCGCGATTGGTGTCGAGACCTGGCAGGAATTCCGCGACCATTATCAGAATCGACTGCTCGACCAGCCTGCAAGCTATGCCCAGCGCGCAAGGGAAACGCAACGCACGGAAAATGATGCCAACCGGGACGAGCATCTTCTTGAAAGCATTTGCCGCACTGAAATTGATAATCTGAGTGCGGCGTTTACGCCCGAGATGGTCTCGTCAATGATCGAAACCTGCGAGGCGATTGAAAATGCCCGGCAGGTCTTCATTGTTGGACGCGGGGCTGCGTATCCGGCAGCATTCCAGTTTGCGTATGCATATCGACTGTTTTGCGACAATGGCGTTCTGGTGGACGGCCATTCCGGTACCTTTGGCGATGAGTTGCGCGGGATCGGTCGACGGGACCTTCTGATTGCACTCGGGGCAAAACCCTATATCCGCGATACGGTGCGTGCGGTTGAGTTTGCCCGCTCTCAGCATTGCCCGGTGATTGCTGTTACGGATTCTGATGTATCCCCAATTGCAACCGATGCTCTTTGCAAGCTTGTGGTGCGAGATACGTCACAGTCCTTTTTTCAAAGTTTTACCGCCTCCCTTTCCATGATGCAGGCGCTTGTCGCCCTGCTTGTCGCACGGGGTGGTCATAAGGCCCTGCAACGGATTGCCGCTGCAGAAGAACAACTGGCACGCTTCGATACATATCTCGAAGAATAGTCTTTTTTACGGAACTTCCGATCATGACCAACGCGTCAAACTCTGCCCATTCCCCTGCCTCTGTTCCAAATGCCGGAACCCGCGTCCTGCATCGCACGAGCACGTCTATCCCGCCGCGCGCAGTCCGGGGCGAGGGGATCTACATCTTTGATCAGAACGGTAAGAGTTATCTGGATGCCTGCGGCGGTGCTGCCGTGTCGTGCCTTGGTCATTCTGATCCGGACGTCCGGGCAGCAATGCATGCCCAGATTGATCAGATCGCTTACGCCCATTCAGGTTTCTTTTCATCCGATGCGATGGAAGAACTGGCTGATGAACTTGTCGCATCAGCGCCTGCGGCGATGGATAAGGTCTATTTTGTGTCCGGCGGGTCGGAGGCCACGGAAGCTGCCCTTAAAATGGCGCGCCAGTATTTTCTGGAAATTGGCCAGCCGGAACGCAAATACGTCATTGCCCGTCGTCAATCCTATCACGGCAATACCCTTGGGGCGCTTTCGGTTGGTGGCAACATGTGGCGGCGCAAACAGTTTGAGCCGCTTCTGATCACCGCAAGCCACATCGCACCTGTTTATCAGTATCGCGACCAGCGTGATGATGAAACGCCAGAGGCCTATGGTCTTCGTGTTGCCAATGAACTGGAAACGGCGATCCTTGAACTGGGTGCAGAAAACGTCGCGGCATTCGTTGCTGAACCGGTCGTCGGTGCAACGGCAGGCGCGTTGGCGCCAGTGCCGGGCTACTTCAAACGCGTGCGTGAGATTTGCGACCAATATGGCGTGTTGTTGATCCTTGATGAGGTCATGTGCGGTATGGGCCGCACGGGCACGCTGCATGCGATTGAACAGGAAGGCATTTCGGGCGACTTGCAAACCATCGCCAAGGGCCTTGGTGCCGGATATCAGCCGATTGGTGCCGTGCTTGTTTCCAAGAAAATCAATGATGCCATCGCGACAGGATCTGGCTTCTTCCAGCACGGTCACACCTATCAGGGGCATGCAACGGCCTGTGCCGCTGCCCTTGCGACCCAACGCGCCATCAAGGAACGCAACCTTCTGGCCAATGTGGTTAAGCAGGGCGAGAACCTTGTGGACGCGCTGCAGGCAAAACTGGGTCAGCACCCGTTTGTGGGTGATATTCGCGGACGTGGTCTGTTTCGCGGCGTGGAACTGGTGACGGATCGCGAAACCAAGGATCCGTTTGACCCGGCCCTTAAGATCAATGCCAAGATCAAGAAGGCCGCTTTTGCCCGTGGTTTGATGGCCTATCCGATGGGTGGAACGATTGATGGTGTTCGCGGCGACCATGTGTTGTTTGCCCCGGCCTTCATCATTGATGAAAACGATGTCGCCAAGATCGTCGACCTGTTTGCTGGTGCACTTGATGACGTGTTCAAGGCAGAGGGGCTGGCGTAATGGAGTATGGTGAGAAACCGTTTCTGATTGCATCCGCCCCTAATGGCGCACGCAAGACACAGGCGGATTTGCCAAACATTCCGATTACGCCAGCCGAAGTCGCCAAAACGGCGTCTGAATGCAAGGCTGCAGGTGCGTCGATGATGCACCTGCATGTTCGTGATGATGATCAGAGGCACAGCCTGGACGTTGGTCGCTATCGCGAAATGCTGGCCGAAGTGAAATCGGCCGTCGGCGACGACATGCTTTTGCAGGTCACGACCGAAGCTGTTGGCATGTATTCGGCCCAACAGCAGATGGAGATGATCAGAAGTCTTGTGCCCGAAGCGGTTTCCATTGCCGTGCGTGAAATTGCACCAGACGACGCGGACCTCAATGCGTTGAAAGCGTTTTTCGACTTCATGCGCGAGGCAAAGATCTCGCCGCAGCTGATCCTTTATGCGCCTGACGATGTTGCGCGGTTCAATCAGCTCATTGAAATTGGTGTTCTGCCTGGTGACAAGTTCCCGGTTCTGTTCGTGCTGGGCCGCTACACCGCTGGTCAGGTATCTCAGCCTTCTGATCTTTTGCCATTTATAGAATCCAGTCCGTATGTCTCGGAATGGATGTTGTGTGCTTTCGGGGCATATGAAAATGCCTGCATTCTTACCGGTGCAGGATTGGGTGGGCATGCGCGGATCGGGTTTGAGAATAATCACCTTAGGGTTGACGGATCGCCCGCTTCGAACAATGCTGAGCTTATTGCCCAGGCACATGATGGTTCGATCCTGATGGGGCGGCAGGTCGCCACAGGCGAACAGGCCCGCCAGATTATGCAACCCATGTGGTAGGAGGGGCAAAACGAAACAACTAATACGCAAAAACACGTAAATTCGTCAGGAGGTTTCGGGGTTATAGGGTTTTATTCCGCCATGTCGGACACTATAATCCCCATCGTCGAAACATCTGATTTATCTGATGTTTCCGTTTAATTCAGTGGTTCGATGTCGAACGCTGAAATGCCTAATAACAGGGTGTAAAAAGGGAGCGAATCCTAATGAAAAAACTTATCGCTGTAGCGGGTGCAGTCGCTGCAATTGCAGGCGCCTCGCTGTTTGCCGGTCAGGCCTCGGCACAGGAAAACCGTTTCATCACCATCGGTACCGGTGGCGTGACCGGTGTGTACTATCCGACCGGCGGCGCGATCTGCCGTTTGGTGAACAAGGATCGCAAAGAGCACGGCATTCGTTGCTCGGTCGAATCCACCGGTGGTTCGGTCTACAACATCAACACCATTCGTACCGGCGAGCTGGACATGGGTGTTGCCCAGTCTGACTGGCAGTACCATGCCTATAATGGGACTTCGAAATTCGAAGACCAGGGCCCGTTCGAAGACCTGCGCGCCGTATTCTCCGTTCATCCGGAGCCGTTCACCGTTGTTGCCCGTGCAGATGCCGGCATCAAGACCTTTGACGACCTCAAAGGCAAGCGCGTGAACATTGGTAACCCGGGTTCCGGTCAGCGCGGCACCATGGACATCGTTCTTGCTGCCAAGGGCTGGACGCTTGATGACTTCTCGCTGGCATCCGAACTGAAGCCGGCTGAACAGTCCCAGGCACTTTGCGACAACAAGATCGACGCAATGATCTATACCGTTGGTCACCCGTCCGGTTCGATCCAGGAAGCAACCACTGCCTGTGATTCTGTTCTGGTTGAAGTTGCCGGTCCGGCCATCGACAAGCTGATCGCTGACAACCCTTACTACCGTGCAGCCACCATTCCGGGCGGCATGTATCGTGGTAACCCGGATGATGTCACCACCTTTGGTGTCGGTGCGACCTTCGTGTCCTCGACCAACACTGATGCAGACATCGTTTACAACGTTGTCAAAGCCGTCTTCGAAAACTTCGATGACTTCAAAAAGCTGCATCCGGCATTTGGCGTCCTGAAGAAAGAAGAAATGATCAAGGACGGTCTGTCGGCTCCGCTGCATGACGGCGCAGCACAGTACTACAAAGAAGCAGGCCTGATGTAATCAGCCTCGGGACGGAGGGCGTTTTCGCCCTCCGTTTTTCTTTTGCGCCCAACGGGTTTGCTCACAAAAACTGAATAAATTTAACGCCGTCATTGTGGTGTTGGAGTACTCCGTGGGGGACCGGGTGTGTGTCGACGGAGGCTTTTTGTATCTGGACCACCAGTTCAATTGGCTTTCGTAGTGACCGGGAGTTTGTGATGACTGACGAGAAAAAAACGGAAAATCCGTCCGTTGATCAGGGGCTGCAGGACCTGATTGCGGAAAATGATACAGGGGCCCGTCAGCCAAGTGGTTTGACGGCGAAGATATTGTTGTGGCTTGCCGTTGCATGGTCACTGTTCCAGCTTTGGCTTGCTTCGCCATTGCCGTTTATCTTTAATTTTGGCGTTTTGAACTCGACCGAGGCACGGTCGATCCATCTCGCATTTGCTATTTTCCTGGCCTTCATGGCCTATCCGGCCTTCAAGAATTCCCCACGTAGCTACATCCCGATCGTCGATTGGGTTCTGGCTGCGGTTGGTGCGTTTTGTGCGGCTTATATTTACATATTCTATCGCGAACTTTCGGATCGTCCGGGGCTGCCGATCACGGCTGATCTTGTTGCAGCTGGTGTTGGCCTAGTCATGTTGCTTGAAGCAACCCGCCGGGCCCTTGGCCCGCCGCTGATGATCGTTGCCATGATCTTCCTGGCATATGTCTTCTTTGGCAATGCACCGTGGGTGCCGGATGTTCTGCAATGGAGCGGGGCAAGCTTCTCCAAGGCGATGTCGCATCAGTGGATCACCACCGAGGGCGTGTTTGGTATCGCACTTGGCGTATCAACCAGCTTTGTTTTCCTGTTTGTCCTGTTTGGATCGCTTCTCGACAAGGCGGGCGCAGGTAACTATTTCATCAAGGTCGCGTTTGCGGCCCTTGGTCACATGCGCGGTGGTCCGGCAAAGGCAGCCGTGTTGTCCTCGGCAATGACCGGTCTTATTTCCGGCTCCTCGATTGCCAATGTTGTGACGACCGGAACCTTTACCATTCCGCTGATGAAGCGTGTCGGCTTCTCTGGCGAGAAGGCCGGGGCGGTCGAAGTGGCATCCTCGGTCAATGGTCAGATTATGCCGCCGGTCATGGGGGCAGCAGCCTTCCTGATGGTCGAATATGTCGGCATTCCATACCCGGAAGTCATCAAGCATGCCTTCTTGCCGGCAACGATTTCCTATATTGCGCTGATTTACATTGTTCACCTTGAGGCGCTTAAGGCGAACATGAAGGGTCTGCCGAAACGGGTCACCTCGACCCTTGGTCAGACCTTGATCAGGTCGCTTCTCTTCGTGCTGTCGCTCGTGGTGCTTTCCGGTCTCGTGTATTACGCCATCGTGTTCCAGAAACAGTTGTTTGGTGACGCAGTTGGCTGGATTGTCGCGGTCGAATGCGGGGCGATCTATCTTGCCGGGCTTTATTACGCGGCAAAATATCCTGATCTGGAAATGGATGATCCGAACGAACCGGTTCTGGAACTCCCGGCTCTTGGCGAAACCGCAAAGGCCGGGCTGCATTATTTGCTGCCGGTTGTGGTGCTTGTCTGGTTCCTGATGATCGAGTTGAAATCACCTGGTCTGTCGGCCTTCTGGGCGACGGTTCTGATGATTTTCATCATGCTGACCCAGCATGCGGCCAAGGGCTTCTTCCGAAAGAAACCCGATTTTGCCAATGACCTGAAACTTGGTGTCATTGACGTCATTGACGGCTTTGCCACCGGTGCGCGGAACATGATCGGCATCGGTGTTGCAACGGCGGCTGCAGGGATCATCGTCGGTACGGTGTCATTGACCGGTATCGGTCAGGTGATGGTTGAATTCGTCGAACTGATTTCGGGTGGTAGTCTTCCTCTTATCCTCGTTTTCACTGCGGTTATCAGCCTAATTCTGGGCATGGGGCTTCCGACCACAGCGAACTATATCGTGGTCTCAAGCCTGATGGCACCTGTGATCGTTGAACTGGGGGCAGTGAACGGGCTGATCGTGCCGTTGATCGCAGTGCATCTGTTTGTCTTCTATTTCGGCATCATGGCCGATGTGACCCCTCCGGTCGGCTTGGCATCCTTTGCTGCTGCCGCTGTTTCGGGTTCGGATCCTATGAAGACAGGCTTTGTCGCGTTCTTCTATTCAATGCGCACAGCGGTTCTGCCTTTCCTGTTTATCTTCAATACGGAATTGCTGCTGATTGGTCTTGATCATCCGATCGATGTGATGGTTGTCATCGTGGTCTCGACAATCGCCATGCTCGTCTTCGCCGCAGCGACGCAAGGCTACTTCTTTGCCCGTTCGAAGCTATGGGAAAGTGCGGCACTGCTTTTGATCGCCTTTACCCTGTTCCGTCCTGGGTTCTGGCTCGACATGATTGCGCCGCCTTATGAGAACCTGCCAGCGACAACCATCGTCGAAGACGCTGCCAACATGCCGCCTGATTCCAGCATTCTGCTGGATGTTGAGGGGATCAGCATTGAAGGCGACGAGGTTTCCAAATCCGTGATGCTGCCGCTTGGTCCGGCAGGTTCGGGTGAGGATCGTCTGTATAATGCCGGTATCGGCATTCGCGATGAGGACGGGCGCATCTATATCGATGATCTGGTCTTTGCCGGTCCGGCAGAGAAAGCAGGACTTGATTTCGATTTTGAAATCACGGCTGTAAAGGTCGAAGCTGATCGTCCGCCCAAGGAAGTCTTCTTTATCCCGGCCTTCCTGTTGCTGGGCGGGATCATTGTTCTTCAACGCCGACGCAAGCGCAGTGAAGACGCGCTTGGTACGGCCTGACAGGGAGAGTGAAGATGTACAAGGATATTCTGGTCACAGTAGATCTTGAGCATGAGTCTTCCTGGAAGAAGGCCGTTCCGGTCGCGATCAAGCAGGCGCAAAGCTTTGGTGCGCGCCTTCATGTTCTGACCGTGGTGCCCACAGTGGGGATGTCGATGGTCGGTCAGTTCTTCCCGAAGGGCTACGAGACCAAGGTTCTGGAAGCCTATAACGAACGCCTGCACAAGTTTGTGTCCGAGCACATCCCCTCGGACATTAAAGTGCAGCATATCGTCGGGCAGGGGACGGTTTATGAGGTCATCTTGCAGATGGCCAAGAAAACCAATTGCGATCTGATTGTGATCGGATCGCATCGCCCGGAACTCAAAGATTATCTTCTGGGTCCGAACGCGGCACGCGTTGTGCGTCATGCGGAATGTTCAGTCATGGTCGTTCGCGACTGAAGCCTGACTGTGCAACCGGTTAAACAAAGAAACGGGGGCGATGCCATGGCATCGCCCCCGTTGCCGTTGGGACGGACGAGATGATCAGTTCGCTGCACACGGGTTAGCAGCGCACGGATTGGCTGCACATGGGTTGTTTGCAGCACAGGGGTTGGCGGCGCAAGGGCTGCAGGGGCTGCAAGGGTTTACAACTTTCTTTGCAGCGCAAGGGTTGGCCGCGCATGGATTAGCGGCACACGGATTGGCCGCGCACGGGTTAGCAGCACATGGGCTGCAAGGTGCGCAGCTGGCAACTTCGGCGGTCGGGGTCGGAAGCGGTGCTGCCATCGCCATCGGGGTTGCCATGGCAAGGCTGGTGCCAATCGCCATTGCCGGGATCAGTGCCTTTTGGGTGAAGGTCATGGATTTCTTGTTCATGTCGTGCCTCTCTGAAGGTCCGGTAAATTTAAACCCGGGCGTTCCATCGCCCGTCGGTGAAGGCACTATGGTCCAATTCGTCCTTGATGCGGCGTCACATGGTTTCACTGTTGTGTGAGTCCGACGTGTTCGAACGACACGTTGCAGCCATCCTACTAGAACCCTGTTTCTTAAAGAGAATGTCAAAAATACTGACATTCCTTGGTCAAACCGATTGAAAACGCGATGAAATTTCCGCATCTTGGTGCCAGGTGGAAGGGCGATTTGAAATGCGGAGCTGCTTGAAGAAAGTGTGAGACGCATCGCCGATCAGGACGGAAGTGTGTATGAAAGTCGGGGACTGTATCTCAGATATTTGGAAATTCTGCGCGGTTGCGTGCCTGATGGGGGTCTCCCAGGCGCAGGCAGCTGGGGGCGGAATTCCCGAGATGGTTCATATTCCGTCCGGCTGGTTCTGGCAGGGATCCGATTCCGTCGAACGCCAATATGCCTATCAGATTGATGAGCAGGTCTATGGCCATGACATCAGTCGCCGCAATCGCTGGTACGATCTCGAAAGCGATAAATGGCGTGTCCATCTTTACGGCTTCGATATCGGCAAGACGCCGGTCACAAATGATCAGTATGCCGTTTTTATCGAAGAAACCGGCCACCCGGCACCCACTATCAGCCAGGAAGATTGGGAACGTCAGGGGCTGATTTATACATATGATACCATCATGCCGTTCGTGTGGAACAAGGACCGGCCGCCAAGCGGGCGTGGTGATCACCCTGTTGTTCTTGTCTCCTGGCAGGATGCCAATGCCTATGTTGCGTGGTTGAGTGAAAAAACCGGCGAAAGCTGGCACCTTCCAGACGAGCTCCACTGGGAAAAAGCCACGCGCGGACCCGATGGAACTTTTTATCCTTGGGGCAATATCTTTGATCCCAGCCAGTTGAACAGTGCGGATAACGGTCCGTTTGATACGATGCCGGTCGGCCAGTTTGAAGAAGGTCCGTATGGCCTTCAGGATGGTGTCGGACAGGTCTTTGAATGGACGTCTTCTTCGTCGCAGGCGGGCTACCGCATTGTCAAAGGCGGATCATGGGATGATCGCGGCTGCGGTGTGTGTCGCCCGGCAGCGCGGCACGGTCGGCCGGAGTTTCTCAAACATATCCTGATCGGTTTTCGGGTGATGCGCGACCGTTAGATCTGCGCATATCCGGTTAGAAGCATCTGTCTTGCGCGAACGTTCTGCGCCCTGAACCAAAGCTTGTTGCAAAGCGTCTTGAAATCACTAACTGTTGATAGGGTTTCATTGGCGTGATCGGTCAAAAGCCACCTTAATCTGCCCAAGTGGAATGATGGGTGGATCGAAACGATGTTGGTGAACACATGACTGAAGACACACTTGATTTGGCCTCGATCCCGACGGATCAGCTTGAAAAGATGTTGGCGGCCGGGCGTGACGTGATGGAATGCCATCGGGTGCTGACTGCCACGGGCGATAACATCGTTGGTGAGCTGATCAAGGGGGCTGGTACATTCTATGAATGGACGCACTATCCCGAAGGCGATGTCTATGATCGCCAGTCTCATGCGCAGTTCTATTACCACGCCCACCCCAAGGAAGAACGCCGGGATTGGGACGAACACGGCCATTTCCATACATTCCTGCGCCCGCGCGGGATGCCTGATGGTTGTAAACCCAAACAGATTGACGGCTTCGATTATCCCGAAGGCCCAAATGATGCCCTTTCGCATCTGATTGCGTTTTCGATGGACGAGTTTGGCTTCTGTCAGCGTCTGTTTACGACCAACCGCTGGGTCACCGGCGAGGTCTGGTATGACGCAGAAGATGTCGTTGGCATGCTTGACGGGTTTGTGATCGACCATGCGCAGCCATCCTGGCCGGTTAATCGTTGGGTCTCGGGTATGATGGTGCTTTTCCGCCCGCAGATTGAAAAGCTGATCCGCGAGCGGGATCAGGCTGTGGCAAACTGGATGGAAAAACACCCGGATCGTGATGTCTATGAGGATCGCGAACTGGAAGTAACCTCGACCTTGAATGTGGCGACGGTCGACCACATGCGCGCCGTGGGTGAAGAGTTACTGCGTCGGCGTGAGGCCGCATAACGCACACACGTCCAGCAACCTGTACAGAACACTATCACCAAATCAAAAATGGCCGGAGCATGTTGCTACCGGCCATTTTGCGTTTTCAAAGGAAAACGGAAATTACTGCGATTTCAGGAATTCGATGATGTCGGCGATATCGGACTCTTTCTTGAGTTTGAAGGCCATTTTGGAGCGCTGTTTGGAACCGGCGATTTCGCTGAGTTTCGCGGACGGGTCCTGAAGATAGTCGGTCAGGAACGCTTCATCAGCGACGAAGCCTTTTTCACAGGCCGCCTGATAACCACGACCATATTTGAAACCTTCAACCGTGCCGCATTCGCGACCAAATGCACCAGCAAGGCTCGGTCCGACCTTGTTTACACCCGCATCAAGACTGTGGCAGGCAGCGCAGCGTTTGAACAGTTTTTCACCTTTTGCCGCATCACCGGCAATTGCAGGTGCCGCAGACAGGAAGGCGAGGGAGCTGGCAACGAGAACCAGTTTGCGCGAAAACGTCATTATGGAGCCTCTCTCTTATTTCGAAGTTCCCGATGGACGGGATAATGCACCGCTTTTTGGGGCATCTGTGGGTAACCGCAAGGTCAACTTAGGCGTCTTGTCGCGATATTACATGGTGCGACACCGGTTGATCTTCAAAAACTGGTAACCAGATTTATCATATAGTGATCCCGAAGAATTTGAGTTTAGTCAATTTTTCAAACAGCTGTCGGAATTTGCCAGATTTCACCACTTTTGATTGCTGGCAAATAAATTACGGCTGAAATACTGTGTTTCCGCTATGGCGGCATGTGGTTGGATTTATGCGTCAAGCTATTGGGGCGGACAGCCCTGTGGCGTGTCGACCAATAGGATGGTTGAAAATCAGGACCTTGTGCCCCAATTAAGGAAAATATGTTTGTCGATTCCCTGCCAGAAGTATAATCTTGGGCAGTAATTTGGCAGCCATGTGAGAAGCGTGCCAGGAGATATCTATTGCCACGTATCACCAAAGAAGATCTGAGCAAACTGGTTCAGGACCCGTCCGGGGCAAACCGTGCCGACACGGCCGAAAAGATTAGCCGTGAATTCACGACCGAAACCCTGACCGATAGCGAACGTGTTCTGGCCGAGGATATTTTCCGTCTGATGATCAGGGACGCGGAAGTCCGTGTGCGCAAGGCGCTTGCCAAGAACCTCGCACAGACACCTTTGGTGCCCCACGATGTTGCCGCAACACTGGCGCGCGATGTTGATGATGTTGCGCTACCGGTTCTTGAATTTTCCGAAGTTCTCAATGATGACGATCTTG
The DNA here is from genome assembly GCF_011806525.1 of Thalassospira sp. HF15. Classification (GTDB taxonomy): domain Bacteria; phylum Pseudomonadota; class Alphaproteobacteria; order Rhodospirillales; family Thalassospiraceae; genus Thalassospira. The sequence continues at coordinate 118,789 of NZ_JAAVKI010000008.1, forward strand.
TCGATATCATTGGTGATAATGCAGACAGTGTTGAAAAGCAGCGCGCAATTGCCTCGCGTGCTCATGTTTCCGAAGTTGTGTCGGCAACGCTGGTCGATATCGGCCATGAAGACGTAATGGTCGATCTTATGTCGAACCAGGGCGCGGAAATCAGCGAGGTTTCCCTGCAAAAGGTCGTCGATGATTTCGGCGACAACGAACGCATCCAGAAACCGATGATTGAACGCAACCATCTGCCGATCACGATCGCGGAACGCATGGTGACGCTGGTGTCTGAACGGATGCGTTCGCAACTTATTTCGCGTGGACACATCCCCGAAGGCATCGTTAATGCCGTGATGACCCAGTCGCAGGAAAGTGCGACCATTGGCTTGCTCGGCGACGGGGTTGAAGACCGCGACGTCGAATTGCTTGTTGAACACCTTTACACCAACAATCGCCTGACCAGTGGGTTGATCCTGCGTGCCCTTTGCATGGGTGACGTATCCTTCTTTGAGGCCGCGTTGGCGAAACGCGCCGGTGTGTCGCTGATCAATACCCGCATTCTGATCCATGACAGTGGGCCATTTGGTCTGGAAGCAATTTACAATAAGGCCGGTATGCCCGAGCACTTCTTCCCGGGTGTACGTGCGGCCATCGAAGTGGCGCGCGAGACATCCTTTGATGGCGAAGAGCATGACAAGGAACGCTATTCCCGCCGGATGATTGAACGGGTTTTGACCCAGTACGGGGACCTCGGTGTCGAGTTCGACTCAGACGATGTCGATTACCTGATGGGCCGTATGTTGCAGCTTCCCGGCGAACGGGCGATGCATCACTGATCAAACGTCCCGTCGCATTCAAAACAAAGACAAAACCGCCCGGATCGATGATCGGGCGGTTTTCTTTTGGGCAGTTGGTGTCATACAAAAAAAGGGCGCCGTCTTTGACAGCGCCCTTTTTGCCGATTGTTTGGCTTCTTGCTATTCAAGAAGCGTGTTTGGCATCCATAGGGCCAGTTCCGGGAAATACATCACCAGTATCAGGCCCAGGACCTGCAGAAGCACGAAGGGTATAATGCCCTTGTAGATCTGCTGAATGGTGATCGACTTCGGCGCCACGCCCTTTAGGTAGAATAGTGCAAACCCGAAGGGGGGCGTTAAGAAGCTTGTTTGCAAGTTCACCGCCACAAGGACCGCAAACCATGTCAGCACCTGTGCTTCGGTTGCTTCAAGGCCACCGATATCGAGGTGATGACCGAAATCAAGCTGGGCAATGACCGGTGCAAAGATCGGCAGAACAATCAGGGTGATCTCGACCCAGTCAAAGAAGAAGCCAAGGATGAAGACGATCAGCATCAGCAAGAGCAAGACGCCCCATGGTCCAAGACCTGCACCTTCGACCAGATCAATCACCAGGTCATCGCCACCAAGCGAACGGAACACATAGGAAAAGACCGTTGCCCCTGCAAACAGGAAGAACAGCATTGCCCCTGTCAGGGCGGAACGTTCGCAAACATCCTTAAGGACCGGCCATTTCAGGCGTCCCTTGACCAGTGCAAGGAAGGTCGCACCAACGGCACCAACGCCTGCAGCTTCGGTCGGAGTGGCGAAACCGGCAAAGATCGACCCCAGAACCAGAACGATCAGGAAGACAGGCGGCAGGAAGCTGCGCACCACCATCATGACAAGGTCCTTGCCATGAACTGCTTCGCCTTCGGGGAGTGGTGGGGCAAGTGACGGATTGAGCTGACAGCGCACAAAGATATAAACGGTATAAAGACTGGCCAGGATCAGGCCAGGGATGATGGCCGCCAGGAACAGGTTGCCGACCGATACCGACAGAAGGTCGGACATCAGAACCAGCATGATGGATGGCGGGATCAGAATACCAAGCGTACCCGAGGCGGCAATTGTACCTGTGGCAAGCGACGGGTCATAGTTGCGGCGCATCATGACCGGCAGGGCCAGCAGCGTCATCATCACGACCGATGCGCCGATAATCCCGGTGGTTGCCGCCATGATGGTACCCATCAAGGTTACCGACAGGGCCAGACCACCCGGCACCTTGCGCAGGAGCATGTTCAGGCATTCCAGAAGATCTTCTGCAACACCACTTTTTTCAAGCATCGTACCCATGTAGATGAACATCGGCACAGCAACCATCACCATGTTTTCGGAGATGCCGCCCCAGATGCGAGAAACGATATTGAAGAATTCGATAAAGGAGAAAACGTCATACGCCATGCCCAGGAAGCCAAAGGCGATCCCGATGCCGGAAATGACGAATGCAACCGGAAGTCCCGTGAAGACAAGAATGCCCAGCGAGGCAAACATGAACAGCGGAAACCAGTCTTCGATATAGAAGTTACCCATTTGGAATTATCCCCGTTCCGCTCAGTCTTCGAGCTTGGCTGAGCCAAGGTCTTCAAGATGGTGGGTACCGACATAGTACCCGGCACGCTTGTGCAGGTTTGTCGGGCCAAAAACATAGACGAAGCATTTCAGGAAGATCGAAAGCCCCGCCATGGCGAGAAGGCCAAAGCCGATGGGGATGGTCGATTTGATGATCCAGCGATGGGTCAGGCCGGTCGTAGCCGCCGAAACTTCGTGGTTTTCAAAGGAACGGACAACAAAATCAAATCCGAAATACAGCACCAGCGCGCAGAATGGCAAAACGCAAATAAGTCCGCCGAGCATTTCGACGATCGCGCGGGTGCGGGGGCGAAGGTTATCGCGAATAAGTTCGATACGGACATGTGAGTCGCGAATATAGGCAAAGCCGAAACACAACATAAACAGGCCAGTGTGGAGGTGCCATTCAAGCTCCTGAAGCTTGATCGATCCCTGACCGCCGAATTTACGTTGAATCACGTCATAAAGGATGACCATCATCAACGGTATCGCAAGCAGGCTGGCCCACTTCCCCACACGGGTTACGATGGCGTCGATGCCGTCACTAAATTTCAGTAGCGCTTCCATAGAAGGTCTCCCGGGTCTTCTTATCGCGGTCAAGGCCGGGGCACGGAGCACCCGGCCTTGCCGAGACTTGTTTTTGTCGACTGACTCAACAGTCTTTCAGACCTGTTGGATTAATCGAGATAACCGATGTCTTTCCAGATCTTGTAGTCTTCGCGGAAGCTCTGGAGGCTTTCATAAGCCATTTTGAAGTTCGCATCTTCAGCCGAAAGCTCGGTTGCGACTTCCTGCCAAGCACCACGCATGGCATCAAGCATCTCTGGCGACCATTTCTTGATCTGAACGCCTTTTTCCTGAAGTTCTTTCAGGGCGTTGAACTGGATCGCTTCGCCTTCTGCGAAACCATATGCAAGGTTGTCATTACATACTGATTCGATCTGGGCCTGCTGGGTCTCGGACAATGCGTCCCACTTTTCCTTGTTCATCATCAGATCGAACAGGGTCGACTGCTGATGCCAGCCCGGGAAGTAGTAGTATTTGGCAACCTGATGGAAGCCAAGCTTCAGGTCAATTGCCGGCATGGAGAATTCGGTGGCATCAATGGTGCCAAGCTCAAGCGCCGGGTAAATGTCGCCAGCCGACAGAAGCTGGGTCGAAACGCCGAGCTTTTCCATGACTTTCGCGCCAAGACCGAAGAAGCGCATTTTCAGACCTTTGAGGTCTTCTGGCGAATTGATTTCCTTGGAGAACCAACCCGATGCTTCCGGTGCGATCAGACCACAGAACAGCGACTTGATGCCATGTTCGGCATACAGCTTGTCAAAGATTTCCTGGCCACCGCCAAATTTGACCCATGCCAGATATTCGCCAGCCTGTGGGCCGAACGGAACAGCACCAAACAGCTGCAGTGCCGGAACCTTGCCTGCCCAGTAACCCGGCGTGGAGTAGGCAGCATCGATTGAGCCGGTCGAAACGGCATCAAAAACTTCGAGCGCCGGTACAAGCGCGCCTGGCTCATAGAACTTGATGCGGACATTGCCGCCGGAAACTTGCTCGATCTTTTCTTCTACGCGTTTGCCAAGCGTACCAAGCTGGGTCAGGCTGCCCGGATAGGTGGAGCCCATTTTCCAGCGAACGCGCTCTTGGGCATCCGCGTCAGTCGGGGCTGCAGTGAAAGCAGCCGCAGCAATAACGGCAGCACAAGTTGCCGATTTAAGCACTTTAGAAAAAGTCATTCGTCTTCCTCCCTAAGAAGTCCGAAATTGGTAATACCACGTGAGGCCGACCACCGCCTGTTGGTTTTATTATTGGGCGGTTTTCTCCCCGATTTTTATGTTGCAGGGCGAAGCATAAGCGTATTTCGCAAGGATGAGCAAGTTTGTTTCCTCGCTGGCGAAAGAAAATATCTTTATTGCAGCGCAAAAACGCAACTTGCTTTCTGGCGCAAAAGCAGGAATTCCGCACGGGAATGCGCAATTGGCGCTTTTTCATTTTGTCCGAAAGTTATAGGTCAAAAAGTCACATGATACCCGTGATTTAGGTATCCATTCCCGTATGACCCTACATTTAAGTATGGGATTCGATGTCATTCGTGAATGTTATGACGGTTGCGGTTGGAATGCGTCTTTGCACTGTCATGTTGTCATGCGATAGCGCAGATGCAGCAGATTTTGCACTCGGACGTGTTGTTTAAAGCCGGCGAAAATGAAAACGGGCGGCCTTTCAAAGAAAGACCGCCCGACTGATGGTCGGAGCGAGAGGATTCGAACCTCCGACCCCTGCCTCCCGAAGACAGTGCTCTACCAGGCTGAGCTACGCTCCGTCAGTGGGCGGAGGTTTAGCTCTTCTTTCGGCGCGGATCAAGCATAAACCGGTCGTTTCGGGTTAAAAAAAGTCCCTTTGTCGGCGCACGACCCGGGCGGATGACGACCTGATTGAAAATCATTGATGGGATCATGATCAGAGCGCGACAATTGGAGGCCTGAAACGCAAAAGGCCCCGAAACGAATAACCGTTTCAGGGCCTTTGAATGATGGTCGGAGCGAGAGGATTCGAACCTCCGACCCCTGCCTCCCGAAGACAGTGCTCTACCAGGCTGAGCTACGCTCCGTCATTCTGCGAAGCCGGGTGATAATGGTTTATCACAATCGACGCAAGATATTTTTGTGCGTTTCCGAGTGACCCCGGCATGCGCAAAGGGAATATCGGTTAATATGGGCGCGAAATACAGAACTCGACAGCCTCGACCATGGCATCCTTGATGGGGCCATCTTCGAAACGTGTCAGGGTATCGATCGCCTTCTGGCCGAACTCACGGGCTCGGTCCATGGATGCATCCAGGGCATTATATTTGCGGATCAGTTCCTGTGCGCGGTCCAGATCGCCATCCTGGAAGTCCTGTTCTTCCATGCAACGACGCCAGAACGCTTTTTCCTCATCGCCACCATTGGCATAGGCAATGATCACTGGAAGCGTCACCTTGCCGTCGCGGAAATCATCGCCAACGGTTTTCCCAAGGGCTGCCTGATTGGCGGAATAATCCAGAACATCGTCAATCAGCTGGAAGGCGGTACCAAGATAAATGCCATAAAGACGAAGCGCTTCTTCGTCCTCAGGCGATCGGTTGGCAATCACCGCACCAATTTGCGATGCCGCGCCAAACAGGGCCGCGGTTTTGGCGGTGATGACTTCGAGATAGGCTTCTTCGGATGTGCCCATGTCATTGGCGGTCGAAAGCTGAAGCACTTCGCCCTCGGCAATGACAGCAGATGCCTGTGCCAGAATATCAAGAACGCGCAGCGATCCGGTTTTGACCATGACGACGAAAGCACGGGCAAACAGGAAATCACCAACCAAAACGCTGGCTTCGTTGCCAAACAGGGCATTGGCCGATGCCTGACCACGGCGCAACTGGCTTTCATCAACCACATCATCATGCAGAAGGGTTGCGGTATGAATAAATTCGACGCAGGCCGCAAGGTCGACGGCATGTGGCCCATCGCCATAACCACAAAGCCGTGCCGATGCCAGTGTCAGCATCGGACGCATGCGTTTTCCGCCGGCAGCGACAAGATGAGTGGCCAATTGCGGAATCAGGGCGACTTCGCTGTGCATATTGTCGATGATCACCTGATTGACGCGCTTCATGTCGCCATCAACAAGGTTGACCAGTGAATCAAGGCTTGGCTCGGTCTGTGGCTGCGGTGCGGTATTGGTCACGCTGTATTCCGACTTCTCAAATGTCATCTTCGCTGCCTGCATGGGCGAAGATTGCAAATAACAGCAGGCGGCCTCAACATAGATAGGCCAAGCTGTTGTGGTCAAGTGGACAAATGCGGTTACGGTCCTGCTTGAACCTCAGATAATTCAGGGTTTATGCAGCTTGTTTTGTAAACCACCACTGCAAGACCCTACATTATAGAGATATTATCGTTTTTTGGATTTCTTCGTGTTTCAAAACGTATGAATAGGTCCTGACCCTCACCAGATCACAGTTTGAAGGAAAATGCAGATGATCGAACTTTTTCGCAGTAACGATCCCATCGAACTGAGCTGGGCGCAGGCTGTTCTGGCTGATGAAGGTATCGACAGTCACATCTTTGACTATCATGCCAGCATCATCGAGGGATCCATCGGGGCACTGCCTAGGCGTCTGATGGTCGATGGTGAAGAGGAAAGTCGAGCCAAATACGTTCTTGATGTTGCCAGGCGCGAACTAGATGCGCATAACGCCAAGGGCGATGCTTCGGATGCGGTGGCGTCCGAGTAGCAATTCAATCAGACCAAAATGATATTCAGGACAATTGATCGTGAGTGCAGCGACAAGCATTAAGGTGCCCGATTTCCCCGAAGAGCGGATCAGTCATGATTATCTCCTCGGTGGGTCTGTCGTGCTCAAGCAGCCAGTTGATGGCTATCGGGCGGCGGTCGATGCTGTTTTGCTGGCGGCATCGGTTTCGATCAATTCCCGTCGCGATGAAAAGGTACTCGACGTCGGCGCAGCTGTTGGTTCGGCCGGGCTGTGCGTTGCCCGCCGCCTGACAACGGCCAAGGTAACTGGTGTTGAGTTGCAAGACGATCTCTATGCTCTGTTTTGCCGCAACGTGTTGGAAAACGATCTGGCTGACCGTGTGACGCCGGTGCATGGCGATATCAATGATGGTCGTCTGCCGCTGATGGCTGAAAGCTTTGATCAGGTCATTTCCAATCCACCTTATTATGCCGGGGGCACGCGGCCCAGCAACGAAAGCCGGGCCAAGGCCCATCAGGAAGGCACCGCAGACCTCAAGGACTGGATTGCGTTTTGTCTTAAGATGGTGCGGCAAAAGGGGCGCATCACGCTGGTGCATCGCGCCGATCATTTGGACCGGATCATTGGCCTTTTGCATGGGCGGGCCGGGGATATGACGGTTTATCCGATCTGGAGCAAGGCTGATGCAGACGCACCCTTGCGCGTTATTGTGTCTGCGCGCAAAGGCGTTGCATCGCCGCTGACCATGCGGCGGGGGATCGTTCTGCACGACGAGGACGGAGCCTATTTGCCGCAAACAGATGTTCTTTTGCGCAATCCAATGGCATTGCCCGGTTTCTAAATCGTTAGAACTTCAATATAAGGACGGGATGACTGTGACAGATGTTGCAGATAAATCCGTGCTTTGGGACCTGATATGCTGAGTTTTTCGAAAATCCTATTCACCGCGCTTGTCGTCGTTGTCGTCTGGCAGGGCTTCAAACTGTTTAATCGCGGCAAACAGGTGTCAAATAACGAGCAACCCAAACAAACCGGCCACGAGAAGAAAAAACAGTCCAAGCCGATTGCCCACGAGCTGGAAAAATGCCCGAACTGCGGCGTTTACCATGCCGAAGGCAACGCACATCGCTGCGACAGTTAAGGTCTTCTCGCCTAACGCTCAAGCCTTTGCCTGACCCGCCTACCCGATGATATTCGACTTTGGGGGCAGCGACGCGAATTTGTCTTGGATTTTTCCCGATTATCCATGAACTATGTTGCTGCAATGCGGCATCGTGGCAGTCGGCAGGATACAAGGGTTGCAAATTCAGCGCATCTCAGGGCTTTTGCCTTCTTGACCGCGCGGGGGCAGGGCGGTAGCTTGCCGCCATAAATTCATAGACAACAGAAATAGAGAGTTCGCGCCATGGCGCTCGACGGGTCGCAACGTCCCCCTTCATTCCAGGAAATCATTCTTCGACTGCAAAGCTATTGGGCTGATCAGGGATGTGTCATCCTGCAGCCCTATGACTTGGAAGTCGGTGCCGGTACCTTCCACACCGCGACAACCTTGCGCGCGCTGGGCCCGGAAACCTGGAATGCAGCCTACGTTCAGCCGTCCCGTCGTCCGACCGATGGTCGTTATGGCGAGAACCCCAACCGTCTGCAGCACTACTACCAGTTCCAGGTGCTGATGAAGCCGTCACCGGCCAATTCGCAGGATCTGTATCTTGGCTCGCTCAAACATCTGGGCATCGACCCGATGGCCCATGACATCCGCTTTGTCGAGGATGACTGGGAAAGCCCGACATTGGGTGCCTGGGGCCTTGGCTGGGAAGTGTGGCTTGATGGCATGGAAGTCACCCAGTTCACCTATTTCCAGCAGGTCGGTGGTTTTGAATGCAACCCGGTCCCGGTCGAGCTGACCTATGGTCTGGAACGTCTGGCGATGTACATTCAGGGTGTCGAGAACGTCTACGACCTTGATTATAACGGCGCAGGTGTAAGCTACGGCGATGTGTTCCTGCAGAATGAAAAAGAACAGTCGACCTATAACTTTGAAGTCGCCAACACCGAAATGCTGTTCCAGCACTTCAAGGATGCCCAAGCCGAATGTGCGGTGAATATCGAACGCGGTCTGGCCCTGCCGGCGTATGAGCAGGCCATGAAGGCGTCCCATCTCTTTAACCTCCTTGATGCGCGCGGTGTGATTTCCGTGACCGAACGTGCGGCCTATATCGGCCGTGTTCGTGACATGTCGAAATCCTGCTGCGAAGCATGGCTGCGCTCGCGCGGCCATTTGAAAGAGGAGGCATAAGTCATGGCCGAATTGCTGCTTGAACTGTTTTCCGAAGAAATCCCGGCCCGCATGCAGGCGCGCGCGGCCCAAGACCTTTCAAAACTGGTTACCGATGGCCTGAAGTCGGCCGATCTGGCGTTTGACAAGGTCGAAGCACTGGTGACCCCGCGTCGCCTGACCCTGATTGTTGACGGTCTGCCGGAAAAGCAGCCCGACCTGCGTGAAGAGCGCCGTGGTCCGCGTGCCAATGCACCGGAAAAAGCCATCAATGGCTTCCTTGCTGGGAACGGTGTGACGCTTGATCAGTGCGAAAAGCGCGAAACGCCAAAGGGCGTCTTCCTGTTTGCCATTGTTGAACAGAAAGGCCGTGCGGCATCGGATGTCATCAAAGACATCATCGAAGAAGCGATGAACAAACTGCCTTGGCCGAAATCAATGCGTTGGGCCGATCAGAAAATTCGCTGGGTGCGTCAGCTGGATCGTATTCTCTGCCTGTTTGATGGCAAGGTTATTCCGGTGAGCTATGGTCCGGTCGCCGCAGGCGATAGCACGCGCGGTCATCGTTTCCTTGCCCCGGCAGAATTCAGCGTTGCCAATGCTGCTGAGTACAAGGAAAAGCTGCGTAGCGCCAAGGTCATGCTTGATCGTGAAGAGCGCAAGCAGGTCATCCTTGAGGGTGCCAAGAAACTTGCCGCAAGCGAAGGCTTTGAGCTTTTGGAAGACAACGGCCTTCTTGAAGAAGTTTGTGGTCTGGTGGAATGGCCGGTGCCGGTCATGGGCAAGGTCGATGACGAGTTCATGGACATCCCGCGCGAGGTTCTTGAGACCTCGATGCGTGAACATCAGAAATATTTCGTGGTCGAAAACAAGGACGGCAAACTTGCCGCGCGCTTCATCACGGTTTCCAACATGATCACAGCAGACAACAATGCCAAGATCATTGCCGGGAACGAGCGTGTTCTGCGTGCCCGTCTGCATGATGCCAAGTTCTTCTGGGATCAGGACCGGAAAGTGACGCTGCAATCGCGTCTGCCGAAACTTGATAACATCGTCTTCCACGCCAAGCTGGGGTCGCTGGCCGAACGCGTCTTGCGTCTGCGCGGTCTTGCGCGTGAAGTATCAGCAGAAATTCCGGATTGTGATGTCAAACTTGCCGACCGCGCAGCCGAAATCGGCAAGGCCGATCTGGTATCGCAGATGGTGTTTGAATTCACCGAACTGCAGGGACTGATGGGGAAATACTACGCCGAAAATGACGGCGAAGCCCCGGAAGTCGCCAATGCCATTGCCGAGCATTATGCACCTGCTGGTCCGTCGGACATGTGCCCGACCGCACCGGTTTCAGTTGCGCTGGCACTGGCTGAGAAACTTGATACCCTTGCCGGGTTCTTTGCGATCGATGAAAAGCCGACCGGTTCAAAAGACCCGTTTGCATTGCGTCGTGCGGCATTGGGTATCATTCGTCTGGTTCTGGAAAACGGTTTGCGTTTGCCGCTTGGGCGTATCTTTGCCTTTGCGGTTTCCCAGTACCCGGCAGATATTCGTCGTGACGGGGCGGTCGAAGACCTTCTGGTCTTCTTTGCCGACCGTCTCAAAGTCCATCTGCGTGAACAGGGTGTCCGCCATGATCTGGTGTCGGCCGTGTTTGCACTGGATGGCGAGGACGATCTTGTCCGCCTGTTGGCCCGTGTTGAAGCGCTTTCCGATTTTGTCTCCGGTGAAAGCGGCGTCAACCTGATGGCCGGATACAAGCGTGCGTCTAGCATTCTGCGCATCGAAGAGAAAAAGGACGATATGTCCTATGACGCGGACGTCTCCGCGGATCTTCTGAGCCTGGAAGAAGAACGCAAGCTGTATGAGGCGCTCATTGATGTCCGGCATAAGGCCTTGCCACTACTCCGTGACGAGGACTATGCCGCGGCAATGACCGAATTCGCGCGCTTGCGTGAACCGGTCGATGCATTCTTCGAAAAGGTCACGGTCAATAGTGACAATGCCGACGAACGTGCCAACCGCTTGAAGCTGTTGGCGCAGATCCGGACGGCATTGCACGATATTGCCGACTTCTCGAAGATCGAATCATAAAACAGGTCAAGGTTGCGGGGCTTTCCCCATCCGGGGAGGCCCATCGGGGCCTCGATCAGATGAGGAAAAGGCAAGATGACCAAATGGGTTTACGGTTTCGGTGGCGGTAGTGCCGAAGGCCGTTCGGATATGCGTGAACTTCTGGGCGGCAAGGGTGCGAACCTTGCCGAGATGAGCAACCTCGGACTTCCTGTCCCGCCCGGCTTTACCATTACAACCGAAGTGTGCACGGCGTTTTATGACAATGACCGTGCCTACCCGGATGGTCTGAATGCCGAGGTCGAAAGTGCCCTCGCTGCCGTTGAGAAAATCGTCGGCCGCACATTCGGCAACGCCAATGACCCGCTTCTGGTTTCCGTGCGATCCGGCGCCCGTGCCTCTATGCCGGGCATGATGGATACGGTCTTGAACCTTGGTCTCAATGACGAAACTGTCGAAGGTCTGGCAAGCGTTTCGGGTGACCGTCGCTTTGCCTATGACAGCTACCGCCGCTTCATTCAGATGTATGGCGACGTCGTTCTGGGTGTTGACCATTACCACTTCGAAGACATCCTTGAGACCGTCAAGGAAGACAAGGGCGTTACCCTTGATACCGACATGAGTGCCGATGACTGGGCCGAAGTCGTTGAGGCCTTCAAGAAAAAAGTCAAAACCGAACTCGGCGAACCGTTTCCGCAAGACCCGCGCGAACAGCTTTGGGGCGCGATTGGTGCCGTGTTTGGCAGCTGGATGAATGCACGTGCCAACACCTATCGCCGTTTGCATAACATCCCGGCCAGCTGGGGCACGGCGGTGAATGTGCAGGCCATGGTCTTTGGCAATATGGGCGACGACTGTGCCACGGGTGTCTGCTTCTCGCGCAATCCGTCGACCGGCGAAGACCGGTTCTATGGCGAGTACCTGATTAATGCGCAGGGCGAAGACGTGGTTGCCGGTATTCGCACACCGGCCCCGCTGACCGAAATTGAAAAACAGGAATCCGGTTCGGACCTGATTTCGATGGAAGCCGCGATGCCGGTTGTCTTCAAGGAACTTTGCGATATCCGCGAAAAACTTGAATCCCATTATCGAGACATGCAGGACATGGAATTCACCGTCGAGTCCGGCAAGCTATACATGCTCCAGACCCGCGCGGGCAAACGCACGGCAAAGGCAGCTTTGCGCATCGCGGTTGAAATGTGCCGCGATGGTGTGATTTCCAAGGAAGACGCCATCAGACGCGTTGACCCCGCACAGCTTGACCAGCTGTTGCATCCGACCCTTGATCCCGATGCCGCCCGCAAAGTTGTCGGCATGGGTCTTCCGGCATCACCCGGTGCGGCATCCGGCCAGATCGTCTTTTCTGCCGAAGTCGCCGAAGAATGGGCTGGCAAGGGGCGCAAGGTGGTTCTGGTGCGTATCGAAACCAGCCCGGAAGACATCGCGGGCATGCATGCTGCCCAGGGCATCCTTACGTCGCGCGGTGGCATGACCAGCCACGCTGCCGTGGTTGCACGTGGCATGGGTACGCCCTGTGTTTGTGGTGCTGGTGCGGTCAAGATCGACTATGCCAACAAAACCATGATGTCTGGCGGTGTCACCCTTAAGGAAGGGGACGTGATCACCCTGGATGGCGCCACTGGTGAGGTCATGTTGGGCGAAGTTGCAACGCTGAAACCCGATCTTTCAGGTGATTTCTCGCAACTTATGGAATGGGCGGATGCATTGCGCCGCCTTACAATCCGCACCAACGCCGAAACCCCGGAAGAAGCGGAAACCGCCCGTGGTTTTGGGGCCGAAGGTATTGGTCTTTGCCGGACTGAGCACATGTTCTTTGATCCGGAACGCATCATTTCCATGCGTGAAATGATCCTGGCGGAAACCGAGCAGGGCCGTCGTGCGGCACTGGCAAAGCTTCTGCCTTATCAGCGTCAGGACTTTATTGATCTGTTCCGGATCATGAACGGACTGCCGGTTACCATTCGTTTGCTTGATCCGCCACTTCATGAATTCCTGCCCCACGGGGATGCTGAAATCGCCGAAGTGGCTAATGCCGCGGGTGTGTCTGAGGCCGTCGTCAAGCGCCGTTTGCTTGATCTTGCCGAAGCCAACCCGATGCTGGGACACCGTGGGTGTCGTTTGGGGATCAGCTATCCGGAAATCTATGAAATGCAGGCGCGCGCGATCTTTGAAGCCGCGATTGAAGTTTCAAAAGACGGTGGTGACCCGGTCATTCCGGAAATCATGATCCCGCTGATTGTCGGCAAGAAGGAGCTTGAAATCCTGAAAGCCGCAATCATCAAGGTCGCAGCCGAAGTCGAAGACGAAAAAGGTGCCAAACTGAAATACCTGGTCGGCACCATGATCGAATTGCCGCGTGCTGCCCTTCGGGCCGGTGAAATTGCCGAGGAAGCCGAATTCTTCAGCTTTGGCACCAACGATCTGACCCAGACGACCTTTGGTCTGTCACGTGATGACGCGTCGCGCTTCCTTGATACTTATATCTCCAAGGATATCTTTGCCGGTGATCCGTTTGTGTCACTGGATCAGGAAGGGGTTGGTGAGCTGGTCAGTATCGCTGCTGAACGCGGTCGTGCAACGCGCGCTGATATCAAGCTTGGTATTTGTGGTGAGCATGGCGGTGACCCGGCATCAATCGCCTTCTGTGAGGCACAGGGACTCGATTACGTATCATGTTCCCCCTATCGCGTGCCGATTGCACGCCTTGCCGCCGCACAGGCAGCCCTTGGCAAGTAATCGTCACAGGTAATATCGAACTGTGAGCGAAGACAAAGACGGCAACGGGAGGTCCCGTTGCCGTTATTTTTTGCCGGATGGTGCTGATGGATCGTTGCGTTGGGCAAGGTGTTTCATCACCAGCATGCCGCCAACCGACAGCCCCAGAAGCAGCAGGATAATGCCGCCAATCTTGAAGAGCTTTTCATAAAGAAGACGGTCGTGATACTCCGCCTCGCGCAATTCTGTAAGATGTGCAATCACGGCATCAAGCTGCGCACGGTACCGTTCTTCGGGCGCAAGCGTGCTTTCGTAGCGTACAGCACGCAACAACATGTTCAACCGATCAACCGCATCAAGGTAGTTTTCCTCGGTCTTTCGGGCTTGTTCGATTGTCGGTCTGAGTGCCGGTTTTTCTTCCGGGCCAAGAAAATGACCCGGATAGTCCTTAAGGTCAGGCCAATAATTTCCAATGCAGTCGCGCACATTGGTGACAATTGAGCCACACGGAACAATTTTCTGCGGATAGAACCGAAGCAGTGTACCAAGCGCCATCTGCTTGATCTGGTGACCCTTGCGATTATAGGCCTCGGTGATTGTGGCCAGTTCCTTTTCGGCCTCGGCAATTGACATGTCGGAAACGGCGACGTCGCTTAAATCGGGTGCACGTTGCTGTGCCGCGGCAATAGCAGGCAGCATGGCAAGCGCGCAAAGCGCGGCCATCAAGCCCCGGACAAAAAGGACCCCGTTCCACAGTTTCATCGCAGTTCCCAATTTTTCTTTTCTTCTAACATAGGGACTGTTGGTGCGTTGCAACAGGTTTTAACGAAAAACTGGCCCGGCAGCGCGGAACCCGTTTGAAACGTAAATTTTGGTTCTGGGCGTCGAAATCAGGCCGCATTTTCCGGCAACTGAACCCAATCAGGTACAGAAACCGTGACCTTGGCATCACCAGCACGCAGATCCGCATCGTCTTCAACCCGCTCAAGCCGGATCAAGGCCAAGCCAACGTCACCATGGACAGATCGAATGATCCCGGCTTCTTTGTCGCCATTCATGATGGCGTCGCCAACATTTGGTGCCGAACCATCGAACTTGACAGGTAACAGGCGCTTGCGCACCAAACCGCGATATTTGGTCCGGGCTGTAAGCTCCTGACCCATATAGCAGCCCTTTTTGAAATCGATACCGCCAAGCTCTTCAAAGCCGCTTTCAAGCAGGATGGATTTTTCGACTTCCAGTTCTTCACTGCCATTGGGGACGCCAAGCGAAACACGCATCTGGTGATAGGTTTCCACATCACTTTCCTGCGCACCTATTGCGGCCATTTCGGCAAGCGCATTTTTGGGCAGAAGGACGCGCGCCCCCATCGCGGCAAGGCGGGGGTCAACTGCCTTGATGCCATCGGCCATGTGTGCGGTTGCGCCGGGTGTTGCATCCAGTGACAGGGAGGAAAGGGCATCCTTGCCAAAGACGGCTATGACCTCATAACTGTCGCTGACATCGGTCAGTTCTGCCTTCGCGCGTAGTTTATACATACGAAGCTTTTTGAACAGGTCGGCCGCACGCGCGCCATTTTCGCCGCGCTCGCATTCAATCAGCAGGCTGTCTTCATCCTGGTGATAGACAAAGAAATCAAACAGGAATTTGCCCTGTGGCGTCAAAAGCGCGCCATAACCCGATTTCTCGGCCGATATGGTTTCGATATTGTTTGATACCAGCCCTTGCAGGAAGCTGACCCGGTCCGGGCCGCTGACACGGATCACCGCGCGATCCGGTAAAAGGGCATAGAAAGTCTCACTCATGATATTTATGGCTCCGGTAAATCGGAATTGTTGGGCGAAATGTGGGGCAATAGTCGAATTTTCGCAAGACCTGTCTGTGCGGATAAAGGCCATGTAAGTTATAAGAAAACCCTTCATAAAACGCCGTCGAACGGATAGAACCAAACTTATGAAAATCTTGATGCTTGATCAGTCTATCGGCTTTGATCCAAAGGATCGCGAAGCCCGTCCGCTCGGAACATGTCAGCGTGCTTTCATTGCGTTGGCAGAGTCCCTTGTTGCCCGTGGTCACAAGGTCGAGGCGCGCCGCAATGGCGGCATCGACAAGGACATGCACGGTGTTGCCTGGCGACAGCTTGATGCCGAATTGCCGCCGTTCGGTGGCGATGCGGTCAATACCGTGATTGTCTGGCGCGATCCGGCATTGCTAAGCCACGTCTCGGTACCAGATGGTGCAACCGTGGCATTGTGGTTTGATGGTGATCCGGCGCGGCTGAATGCCGATGATGTACGTTTGGTTCTGCAGGAAAAGAAAGTTCAGGTCATCTTTACCGATGATGCGCAGGCAAATGCCTTTGATGCCGAACTTGCCAAAAAGCCGATGGTGGTCAAGCCAGGTGCAACAACATCCTTTGTCATGGCATCGAACATGCACTGGGCGTTTGAATCGCGCGATGAATTGGCCGTCACCGTTGCCAACAGTTCGACCGGAATTGCCCAGATCATTCGCATTTGGGAAACCTATGTCGCGCCCAAGGCGCCGAATGCGATCCTTGAAGTCTACGCTTATGACCTGTTCAGCGCCATGGCAGGTGAAAATGACAGTGTGTCGGACGACCTGCTTGATATGGTCCGATCTGCCATCGACAAGGGGGTTCGGGTCCATCATCCCAAACCCGAAGCCGATATGGCCGAAACCGTTGCCAATGCCCGTGCGTTCCTGCATCACGGCAAGTACGGCACGGATCATGTCGGGCAATGGATCGTCGATGCGTTGGGCGCAGCAACGCCGGTTGTGTCCTATGGCGGTATTGCCAAAAACCGGGTAGAGGATGGCAAGACGGGCTACATCGTTCCTGATGAGGCCGCGTTCGGGAATATCACGTCCCAGCTTCTGACCGATCGGTCGTTCTTTGCCAGCCAATCCGAAGCCGCACGCAATGATCGCCGCGAATGGATTCATGTCGCTGGTGAGCTGGAGAAACTGTAACCCGTGCGCCTGCTGTTCATTACCTCAAACCGCTTGGGCGATGCGGTGCTTTCAACATCGGTGCTGCGCCATTATGTCGAAAGCTATCCGGGTATCCGTGTGACGGTGGCCTGCGGGCCGGTTGCAGCCCCAATTTTTGAAGGTGTTCCGAACCTCGAACGCATCATCAAAATGCCAAAGCAAAAGCGCGGCGGCCATTGGTGGAAACTTTGGAAATCAGTTGTCATGAACTGGTGGGACATCATTGTTGATTTGCGCGGCAGTGCGACAGCTTATGTTTTGCTGGGGCGAAAAAGGGTGGTTTTGCCGGGAAATGATGATGATTTGCACCGTGTCGCGCAACTTGGAAAACTGATCGGTGTTGAGCCGGCTCCATTGCCAATGATATGGACCCGCCCGGAGGATGAGGCACGTGCTCAGACCCTTATCCCGGATGATGGTAGGGCGTTGTTGGCTGTCGGACCTTCTGCGAATTGGGTTGGCAAGACTTGGCATCCCGAACGCTTTGAGAAAACAATAGGGGAATTGACCAAGTCAGGCGCTGTGCTTGAAAATGCTCGTGTGCTTCTTGTCGGCGCACCGAATGAGCGTGATACATCCTTGCCTGTTATCGAGAGCATCCCCTTAGAGAGACGTGTAGAGATATTTGGGACAGAGCATCTTCTGACCGTTATGGCCTGTATTAAAAAGGCAGATCTCTATATCGGCAATGATTCCGGGTTGATGCATATGGCGGCGGCGTCTGCGCGACCTACACTCGGGCTTTTTGGCCCATCCCGTGAGGAGCATTACGGCCCTTACTCGAGATGGGGAAGGGCGGTGCGTACGGATTGGTCGTTTGATAAAATCATGGCAAACCGCGAAAGTTACTTGTCTAAAGAGAATTTGATGGAAACTTTGTCGGTAGCGAAAGTTGTCGCAGCGGCAGTTCAACTTCTTAAAGACTATCGCTTGCAGGAAACTGGCTATGAGTGACAAAAAACCGCGCATCTCCGTTGTAATCTGTGCCCATAACGAGGAGGAAAGACTTCCTTCATGCCTCGATAAGTTATCCTTCGCAGATGAAATCGTGGTCATCTGTGACAAATGTACAGACAAAACCGAAGACATCGCCAAGAGCTTTGGCGCAAAGACCGTTTTGGGAAGTTGGGACATCGAAGGTGAGCGTCGCAACCGCGCTATTGCAGAGGCAACGGGTGACTGGATATTCGAGCTTGATGCAGACGAGCATGTAAATGCAGAGCTTGCAGCAGCGATTCCCGAAGCCGTTCTGTCTGATGAGTTCGACTCTTACTTGATACCGGTCGACAATTATGTCGGAAAGCGTCTTGTTCGTCACGGATGGGGGGCTTCTTTTGGAACGTCGGCTGTTTGGCGGCTTTATCGCAGAGGCCGCAAGCATTGGGGGAACGAACGGGTCCATCCTTCCTTCGAACTGACTGGTAAAAAAGGCCCTAGGCTTGAAGGTGCCTTGGTTCATTTTGTGGACCGCAACATCTCCGATATGATTCGCCGGTTTGACAGTTACACCAGCGCGCGCGCCAACGATCTGCGTGCGGCGGGCAAGATTGGAAGTTTTGCACATAACTTCCGACGCATCATCTCACGCTTTTGGCGTTGCTTTGTCTCCCGCAAGGGATACAAGGAAGGTGGATTGGGCTTTCTGATTGCGTTGCTGGCTGCATTGTTCCCGATGGTGTCGTACCTCAAGGCACGCTATGACGATGAGTAACTTACATGTGCCGGAGAACTGCTGATGACCATGCTGCTGCAAACCATGGCCGGAAGCCCTTTCGGCGGCGCGGAGGAGTTCTTTGTGCGTCTGGCATGCGGCTTTCAGCGCGCCGGGATTGATCAGCATTGCGTTGTCCGAGCAAATGAAGGGCGAAATGCGGTTCTTGCCGAAAATGGTGTCTCATTTGATGAATTGCCTTTTGGCGGAAGACTTGATTTCCGAACACCTTGGGCTTTGCGTCAGCAGATCAGAAAGCATAGACCAAAAATCGTTCTGAGTTGGATGAACCGTGCCAGCCGAATGACACCATCTGGTAATTTCACCAAGGTTGCCCGGCTTGGCGGCTATTACAAGCTCAAGAATTTCAGTGATTGTGATCACCTGATCGGCAATACGCGCGATATTTGTGATTATCTGGTTCGAGAGGGCTGGCCAAAGGATCGCACCCACTATCTGCCGAACTTTGTAGACGCAAAACCTGGCACTCCGATTGATCGGTCCGAATTCAACACCCCAAACGATGTACCACTAATTCTTGGTCTGGGTCGCCTGCATGAAAACAAGGGCTTCGATACATTGATCCGGGCTTTGGTCGATGTACCAAGTGCTTACCTTTGGATTGCGGGTGCTGGCGACCTCAGGGAAGATCTGTTGAGGCTGTCTGGTGAATGCGGTGTTGCGGATCGTGTAAGGTTGTTGGGATGGCGGAGGGATGTGGCCAATCTGTTTGCGACTTGTGACGTTTTTTGCGCATCTTCTCGACACGAGCCACTTGGCAATATGGTGATTGAGGCGTGGGCGCATGGTAAGCCAGTCGTTGCACAGGCCAGTCAGGGGCCTGTTCAGTTGATTGAGCCTGGAGAAAGTGGATTACTATCGCCGCTTGAAGACGTTTCTGCATTGGCGTCTGATTTGCGCACGGTGCTTGATGACAAGGCACTTTCAAGCAAACTTTTGGCAAATGGTCGCGCCGCATTTGAAGCAGACTTTACTGAGGAAGTTGTGGTTGGAAGGTACAAGGCTTTCTTTGACGAGGTGGCATCTTAATGTGCGGAATTGCCGGTTATATCGCCAAGGACAAGCAAACCCTTGACCCCGAAATACTGGACCGTCTGCGTGATGCAATTGCGCATCGTGGGCCGGATGGCGATGGGTGTTATGTCAAAGGGCCTGTCGGATTTGTTCAGACCCGGCTTGCTATTATCGATCTGAACACCGGTGATCAGCCACTTTATCATGAAAATGGCAGTGCCCTGATCGCCAATGGCGAGATCTATAATTACCTCGAACTTAGAAAAGATCTCGGCGAAGAGGGGTTCAAAACCCATTCTGATTGCGAAACGGCCCTGCGTGTTTTCGCGCGCGACGGTGTTGGTGGATTTGATCAATTGCGCGGCATGTATGCCTTTGCAATCCATGACGTGATCGACAATCAGGTGGTGCTGTGCCGCGATCCGTTCGGAATCAAGCAGGTTTATTACGTCGAAACCCCAGAATATTTTGCCTTCGCGTCCGAGGCGCAGGCGTTGGTCGCTGCGGGCCTTGTTGGCCGGGAAGTGCGCGAGGATGCCCGTTCAGAGCTTCTTCAAGTTCAATTCACCACTGGATCATCAATGATCCTTGATGGGATCAAGCGATTGCAGCCGGGCGAAACCATCGTCTTGAAGAACGGACGTATCGTTGATCGTCGCCGTCGTCAGGTGTTGAGTGACAGCGCCGCTGTTGGCCGCAGTCTGGACAATGCCCTGTACGAGTGGGACCGGGTGTTTGAAGAAACAGTTCGTTTGCATCAGAGGTCCGATGTTGACTACGCCATGTTCCTGTCGGGCGGGGTTGATAGCGCATCCTTGCTTGGCATGATGCACCGCCTGAATGAAAGGCCGGTAACGGCTTATACGGCGGCGTTTGAGGCTGGTAGCGTCCACGACGAGCGCGAACTTGCACGTGATGTCGCCAAGGCATGCAACGCAAATCATGTCGAAGTGATGTTCTCTGAAAAGGACTTCTGGACGCTGTTGCCCGAGGTCGCATCACGCATGGATGATCCGGCGGCGGATTATGCGATTTTGCCGACCTACAAACTTGCCAAGGAAGCTGCACGCGATTTCAAGGTCGTGTTGTCCGGCGAAGGTGGTGACGAATTGTTTGGCGGCTATGGCCGCTATCGTTCGGTCATGCGACCCTTGTTGCTTGGTGGCCGTGTGATGCGCTCCAAGGGGACATTTGACAAGATTGATGTATTGCGTCCAGGTGTTCTCGACGGTTGGCGTGATGGGATCGCTGCTTCGGAAAGTCGTGAAAATCGTGGGAAACGTTCACGCCTTTCGGTCGCGCAGGCCGTTGATTGTTCTGACTGGCTGCCAAATGATTTACTCCTAAAACTCGACCGCATGCTGATGGCGCATGGATTGGAAGGGCGGACGCCTTTCCTCGATCCCGTTGTGGCAGAGTTCGCCTATCAACTCCCCGACCGTCTCAAGGTCAGGAAGGGTGTTGGCAAGTTCCTGTTGCGTAAATGGTTGGAACGCTGCCTGCCAATGGCGGAACCATTTGCCAAAAAACGAGGTTTCACGGTGCCTGTCGCGGAGTGGATATCAGGACGAGGCCAACAGCTTGGTCCCTTGGTCGCCCGACAGGCTGGCATTGTTGAAATCGCCGACTCTGAGCGTGTCGAGAAGCTGTTCAATACCCCAGGCAAACGCGAAGGTGCGGCCTGTTGGCATTTGCTGTTCTATGCGCTGTGGCATCAGGCAAATGTTCTGGGCCATGCGCCGGGGGGCGATGTGTTCGAGACACTCGAAGGCGTCTGAAAAGTTAACGCCTATTAACTTCTGCGGGAACAAAACGCTCCCTTCGGCCTTTCTTAATTGCGAACAACAATTAACAGAAATGCTGTTGGGACGTTAAAATGCTGTATCTTGATAAACTGGCAATGCTGGCTGTTCTTGGTTTTGCATTGGGTCTGGCATGGATGACGGTGCCGCCAAGTAATTTGCATGCGCGATCGATCCAAGCGATGCCCTTGAAGGGGGCTGCTGCTTTGGGCGCAACATATGAGTTTAAACTACCATCGGCTGTTCGCGCAAAATGTGCGGGAAAGTGCACCTCACTGGGTGAAAACATTGCAGAGCCGCGATATGCCGCCAATGAGCGTGAGCAGTTCGCACAGGCGATGCGGGTTGCCTATACGGCTCATGTCACGCCACTGCATCGTTAAGACGGAACAATACTGTGAAAAATGCATCAGTCTGGATGATCATCCCAAATTTGTTGCGCACCCTGTTGCGCAAGGATGTTGCATTGAAATCCAAACTTTTGCTTCTTGCTGGACTGGTCTACTTGATCAGTCCGGTTGATTTGTTGCCCGATCTTATCGTCGGCCTCGGTTGGTTGGATGATCTTGTGATTGTTCCTTTGCTGGGTTGGTTGTCCTATCGCAGCCTACCGGTCGAGGTGCAAGGCGACGTTGTGCCGAATAACCCCGAAAGCGCGAATACGTCTCGAAGGCTGTTTGTTTATCTTAGCATTCTGGCGGTTGCCGTGATTCTGATTGCCCTGATGGGTGGAGGAAATGCTGCATTTGAGCCGGCGCACGGTCCTGTCCTTGATTGAATGCCTGTATTTGTCTGGAAGGCACGTCCGGGTTTGACGTAATCAACAGCACCCCATACTCTTGATCCAGAAATCGAATAGATCGGGAGGACCCCATGACTGAACCATTCCGCGCACTGGTGCTTAACCAGAAAGAAAAAGGCGTCTCAGCAGAGTTCAAGAACCTGACCACAGATGACTTGCCTGACGGCGAGGTTCTGGTTCGGGTCAAATGGTCGACCCTCAACTACAAGGATGGCATGGTCCTGAACGGTTTGGGGCGGCTTGTAAGAAATTACCCACATGTTCCTGGCATTGATTTTTCTGGCGAAGTCGTTTCATCGACCGATGACCGTTACAAGCCCGGCGACAATGTTGTTCTTACGGGTTGGCGGGTCGGAGAGGCGCATTGGGGCGGATACGGCCAGCTTGCGCGCGTCAAGGCAGACTGGCTTGTCCCGTTGCCGGATGGGCTTGAAGCATCACAGGCGATGGCGATTGGAACAGCCGGGTTTACCGCGATGCTTGCCGTTATGGCGCTTGAAGAGCAGGGCGTTTCAAAAGACCAGGACGGAGAGGTGCTTGTGACCGGGGCCGCTGGTGGCGTTGGATCGGTCGCTGTTTCTATCCTTTCATCGCTTGGTTATCGGGTTGCCGCCTCGACAGGGCGTGCGGAAACGCATCAGTATCTTCGCGATCTCGGAGCCAGCACTATTGTTGACCGCAATGAGCTTACCGATACCAGCAAGCCGCTTCTGGCCGAACGTTGGATTGGGGCAATAGATAGTGTTGGCAGCACCACGCTTGCCCACGTTCTTTCCGAAATGAAGTATCATGGCGTTGTCGCGGCCTGCGGGCTTGCTGGTGGCCCTGACCTGCCCGGAACGGTAATACCGTTCCTGTTGCGCGGTGTGAAACTGATCGGGATTGATTCGGTGATGTGCCCCTATGAGAAGCGTGTTCGTGCATGGCAACGGCTTGCACAAGAATTGCCGAAAGATCAGCTGGAAGCCGCAACCACCAAAATTGCACTCTCTGATATCCTGCCGTGGGGCGAAAAGATCCTGAAAGGTCAGGTACAGGGACGTCTGCTTGTTGATGTGCAGGATTGCTAACATCTGCAAAACCATACAGAATCAACGGGTTTTCGACCGGCGCCAAACAGGCCGAAAACCCGTGTCTCTGATAGTTGGAAATGAATGTAATGCCTGAACAACGGTTCCGAATTCTTCTTGTTGAAGATAATCCGGGGGATGCGTTTCTGGTGCGCACGCTTTTGGAGGAAACCGGTGAACCGTTTGATATCGAACATCGAAGCGATCTTGCGTCTGCGATGGCGGTTTTGAACGACGATGGTGCCGAGGCTGCGTTTGACGTCATTTTGCTGGATCTGACTTTACCCGACTCATCTGGCGTGGAAACCATCAGCCGTGTGCGCAGCTGTGCCAACCCGGCACCTGTTGTCGTTCTTACGGGTCACAAAGACGAAGAACTTGCGTTTGAAGCTCTTCAACATGGTGCCGAAGACTATCTGACCAAGGAATTTCCTGATGGTCGTACGATTCGCCGTTCGATCCGCTATGCGATTGAACGTTCACGCGCCGAGCGTGCGCTAAAAGAAAGCGAAGAACGCTACCGCAAGCTGGTTGAGCTTGCGCCCGAGCTGATCTCTGTCCTGAGCGGGGATGAGATCGTCTATATGAACCAGCAGGGCGTGACCATACTGGGTGCGGGCGACAGTGATGCGCTGGTCGGTCGGTCCTTTATGGAAATGGTGCATCCCTCAAGCCGAGAGACACTCGAAGAATATATCTCGCGCTACCGCAACGGTTATCCGGGGCGTGCGGATTTCACGATTATTTGCCAGCGCCCGGAAGGTGAGAATGTCGAGTTGGAAGTCTCGGCCATCGCCTTCACCCATGAAGGTTTACCGGCGATGCTGATGCTGGCGGAGGACGTTACTGAAAAGCGTAAAGTTGAGCGCCAACTCGTGCAGACCTCCAAATTGGCAACGCTTGGCGAAATGGCCGCGTCCGTGGCGCACGAAATGAACCAGCCGCTTAACGTCATCCGGATGGCCGCAGACACCTGTGCCTTGCAATATGATCTGGATGCGGTGAAACCGGCCTTCCAGCGCGAAAGACTGTCGCTAATCAGTTCTCAGACAGAGCGGATGTCCGAAATCATCAAGCATCTGCAAATTTACAGCCGACCGGACGATGATGACTTTGCACCTTTTGACGTCATGAATGCAGTCGAACGCGCGGTGGACATGGTCGAGCATGATTGCCGCTTGTCGGGCATTGCCATTGATGTTGTGCCGCCGCGCCAACGCTGCTTTGTAAATGGTCGCCAGGTTCAGTTGGAGCAAGTTCTGGTCAATATGCTGAGCAATGCACGTGATGCCATCAATGAAAATGGTGATGATGCCGGAAGCATTGGCGGGTTGATCCGGGTAAGTGCAATGGTGGACGAGACTGGAAAAACGCTGAGGCTAGCCGTTAACGACAATGGCGGTGGGGTTCCCGAAGCTGCAATTGATCTCTTGTTCCATCCGTTCTTCACGACCAAGGACGTGGGCAAGGGGACGGGTCTTGGACTTTCGGTAAGTTTTGGCATCGTCGAAGCCATGGGCGGACGTATTGATGTGCGAAACGAGGGTGACGGGGCATGTTTTGAGATAACCCTTCCGCTTGCCGAGATCGTCCTGACGGAGGATGAAGACCTTGCCGATGATATGCCTGATGAAGACTGGTTGTCCAAAACCCCAGCAAATGCGGCGGCACGTGGAAACATACGCGTTCTCGTGGTTGATGACGAACTCGATGCAATGGAAATCATTTCGGGATATCTCGAAGCACAGGGCTTTAATGTGTCCGCAGCAAGCGATGGTGAAGACGCGCTGGCGATTGCGGGCATTGTCCCGCCCGATATCCTGATTACAGACATTCGCATGCCTCAAATGGACGGCAATACACTCGTAAAGGAGTTGCGTGAACGTAATCCGTCATTGCCCGTCATTGTCATGACGGGACACCCAGGAGACGCAGAAAAGCCTGTAGAAGATGAAGAGGGCACAGACGCACCGGTCATGGTGATGTCAAAGCCACTGAACCTTAAGGAGCTTTTGGGAACGCTTGACGAACTGTGTGAAGTGGTGGCGGCTTAGTTAAGGTGCCATTGCGCGTTTGGCCTAAGCCAATGATACACTGTGAAAAATAGAAAGCCCGGCTTGATGCCGGGCTTTCTTCGTAAACTGGTTCAATACTTTTGCCAGAGATCAGGCTTCCCACCCCAACTGCATGGCAATTTTGACTGCTTGCGTGCGGTTGGCCGCGCCAAGCTTCTTGAAGATGCCTGTCAGATGCACTTTCACGGTGATTTCGCGAACCGTCAGCTGTTTGGCGATTTCCTTGTTCGACAGTCCCTTGGTCAACAGGCCAAGGACTTCGCGCTCACGGTTTGTAAGCTGCCGCAAGGGATTGTCGGGAGCGAGACCATCAAGATCAATCTCGCCAGGGCGCATTTGTGTGCCATCGTCTTCAAGCAATGCCGACGGAATGTATTTCTCACCAGACAGGATCAAACGCAACGCGTTGATCAGTGACTTGCCCGAAAGTGTTTTGGGCAGATAGCCCGAAGCACCATGTTCGAGCGCATTGAGAACGTCACTGCGTTTGACAGAGCCAGAAAGAATGACCACAGGAATTTCCGGATGCTTCTGGCGCATGACGGTCAAACCGGACAATCCATTCATGCCAGGCATGTTCAAATCAAGGATTGTCAGATCGACATTGCCTTCTCCGTCCACGACGGAAAGTGCTTCTGCGAAGTCTTTCGCCTGCGCGACTTCAACTTCCGGCGCTGCGAGTTTTAGGAAGGAAGTGATCCCGTCTCTAACGAGATCGTGATCGTCTGCTAGCAGGATGTTCATTTTTATGCCGTACCTGTTCTTGTCCAAAGCTCACTGCAAAAATGGGACGAGTGACCTCGGAAACGCAATCCGCAATAAAAATACGGTTTCGCGCGATTCTGATATTTTCAATCTAGCGTCCCCCCCGGACGCGAGCGCAGCATTCAACAAAACCGTGTCCCTGTCAAACGGCAGGATAGTTTTTGATAGCGGTAACTATCCGAGTGAATAGGTATATTGACACAAGGGTAAGTATTTTGTCGCACGTCGAATAGTATATCAGGGGATCAGAGAGAACTGCGAGCGTAAAAATTACACGGTAATTGATACGTTCTGTTGTGCGCCGTTTCGAGCCGTTGCCCCATTTTGCACGGATTCTTTGGTAGTGTTCACCGGTTCAATACTATCACTGGTTGCTCTTTGCAGGCTGGCCTTGCGGAAAGCTGCCATATCCGCACCAGATGGTGCATTGGGGGCAAGCGCTGCGTTCTGCAATGTTGCCAACGCGCGATCACGATCCTCAGCGCTACCGGAGACCGAAACACTGACATCAACATGACCACCAATGGCGTAGGCATTACCATCCGGGCCAATCTGATAGGTGTATTGCGGGGCGGAGCCATAAGGTCCGGCTGCCGCAGCATGCGCTTCTTCTTCCTGACGAACGGCAGAATCTCTGGCGCGCAGTTGGTTAACCACAGCTTCTTCTGCCGGGTCGAGATCCCTTTTGGCTGAAGTACTTCCTTGGTTGGTGCCGTTTTCTTCGCTGGCATCCCTGGCTTCGCGGTATTCCGCGCGACTTATGCCACCGGCAACAGCCTGTGCTTCGGTCAGGGTACGCGGATCAACGATGCGGGTGCGCGCGCCCTCAGGTCCGGTGCCTGCAACCGCATAGGGCGATAGGCCGGTTGTGTTGCCGCCCTGACGCTGGACTTCGATGGCTTCATATTCGGCCAAAACGCGTCCATCGGCGGTTTGCGCGATTTCCCGAACATTCAGGATAACGCCCAATCCACCCCCATTTGGGTTGGCTATGGTTTGACCGGCTGAAATCATCTGACTTTACGTCGTACTCTGCATCGGAATGATCTTTATATAACGCCCCACCATAGCAGAAAATAGGGCCGGAGTCTCGTTTGCAAAACGTCCCTGATAATACAGGGTTTCGCACTTGTATTGTTACGCATGATGACTTGCGCACCCGCATCCTTGCTGGTATCAGAAATTCCAAATTTTCCAACGACGCTGCAAGCGTCGAGAACTGTAATTCAATCAGGAATCCCGCCGCACATGTCCGACTTTATCATCCCGGCCAATGAAAAGGTGCTTGTCACAGGTGCAGCCGGTTTTATCGGTTCCCACCTTTGCCTGAAACTGTTGGAACAAGGATCGTCTGTTGTCGGGCTTGATAACGTCAATGACTACTATGACGTTAATCTCAAAGAGGCGCGGCTTGCGCGGTTGGAAGGTAAACCGGGTTACAAATTCGTCCGCATGGACCTCGAAAACCGCGAAGGCATTGCTGATCTGTTTGCCACCGAGAAGCCGACCTATGTGGTCAATCTCGCGGCACAGGCCGGTGTGCGCTATTCGATCGAAAATCCGCATGCCTATATTGATGCAAACCTTGTTGGTTTCACCAATATCCTCGAAGGATGCCGGCACAACAATGTGAAGCATCTGGTTTACGCATCCAGCAGCTCGGTTTACGGCATGAATACCGAAATGCCGTTTTCCGTGCATCACAATGTCGATCATCCGATCAGCTTGTATGCGGCATCGAAAAAAGCCAACGAATTGATGGCCCACACCTATAGTCATCTTTACCGACTGCCGACGACAGGACTGCGCTTCTTTACCGTTTATGGTCCATGGGGACGGCCGGACATGGCGCTGTTCCTGTTCACCAAGGCGATCCTGGAAGGCAAGCCGATCAACGTTTTTAACGAAGGCAAGATGCGCCGCGATTTCACCTATATCGATGACATTGTCGAAGGTGTGTATCGTTGCATCTCGACCGTCGCCCGACCAAACCCGGAATGGAATTCGGCCAACCCCGATCCTGCAACCAGTTCGGCACCCTATCGGGTCTTTAATATAGGCAACAATAGCCCGGTCGAGCTGATGTACATGATCGATACGATCGAAAAGGCAATCGGTAAGACGGCAGAGAAAAACATGCTGCCGATGCAGGATGGCGATGTTCCGGCAACCTATGCCGATGTCGATGCGCTGACCGATGCTGTTGGCTTCAAGCCGGCGACCTCGATCGAAACCGGTATCGGTAATTTCGTTGAATGGTATCGCAGTTTCTACGGATAATCTGCCCGGAGATTTCCAACTCTACTTGTGAGCTCATAGTTTCCGGCTGGCCACTTTTTCGTTGCAGGTTCTCAGCTTGTCTTCGATTATCTGGTCAACTTCAGATTGCAGGTGTCCGGGATGCGTTCGAAAAAGAGTTCACATACAGACGATGTATCGTCATGGCTTGGTAAGCCGGTCCACAAATTCACTTCACGTGTCTTTGCCGGATTGTCGATTTTTTGGACCATCTGCGCCGTTATTGAGGGTCTTGGTGTACTACATGCATTCAACATTAATTGGATGGATGTTTTTCCGGGGCGCTCACATTCGGTAACCGTCAGTGTTTTCGGTTTCGCCTTTTCGTTGGTCCTGGGCTTCTGGGTTTATTCGTTTTCAGCTCATCCCACCCGGCGAGATGCCATATATGGTTTTGTTGGCTTAATTGTTTCAGCATTGCTTTGGTGTCAACTGACGCAGGATTTTCCTTCTTCTGCGAATGAAGTGGACCCCTCGTGGTTATGGCTTTCAATCGTTCTCACCTGCGTTTTCACACTGCTGGCGCGAAGACTTTACGCAAAAAGAATGCTCCTGCTCATTGCTCTTTGTTTGGCTGCGCCCATCGGTGCACAAGTTTTCCTCGGGGGAGATGACTGGAATGTGGCGTTGTATGTCTCGGCTTATTGGTTGAACCGCGAAGGAGCGTGGTCTCCATTGCCTGTAATCTTCTTTTTCATGTTCCCGATATGCTTGCTGGCGTGGCGAGCAGACCAAATCGAATTTGGGTACAAATTCAAAAGACGTGCCCTTGCATGGGTCTCGATGAAGGCAAGTTTGTCGCACACGATTTTCCGCCCCGTGAATAGCCAAAATCTCTATTGGAGAAAGCAATCATTCGTTTTCTTGGTAGTTCTGATAGGTCTCATAGGCGACAGACTCGAGTTGGAGCATATTGGGTTTTTGTTCATCCTGCTGGGGGGCTTGTCCCTTCCTCTTTTGCTGGCTCGGATACTTGAGTTCCAAGGCTTCAGTCGACGCGAAAACCACAAAAAGTGGTGTTATGTGTTGGTTTATCTAATGTTGCCGTTGATTCTTTTGGGGGCGATAATTTCAGACGCATTGTTTTTTGTTTTCGCGTTCGCCAGTTTTTCCGCGGCACTCCAGTTCCAGCACAAAGGCAGCGTCCCAACAACATCTGGCGATTTTTCTTGCCGCTTAACTGCGTACGCTTGTTCGGTGGTCTACAATGCGGTTTTTCTTCTGTTTATAGCACTTCTGGCATGGGTTTTAGGAATGTTGGTGCCATCATTATGGGGCTATCATGACTTGCTCGATTTGTGGGGATTCGAAGCGATCATTGTGAGTTCTTTGATCGCCATTGCGACGGTTGGGTTGTTGGGGAAGCTGCGGGGTAGCTACGAAAAGTCGCATTCAGATGCCGTTCTCGCTGGTTTCTTGGTGTTTTTGTGTTTTTTCTTTGTTGAGGGAAAATCGCCGGGGATGTCAGGAGGTTTGGCTGTCACAGCAATGCTGGTCGGAACCCTGTTCGGTGCCACGGCTATTGAGCTACTCGATCGACGTAAGGGCTTTGGTCTTGCGCTTTTGAATGGCGGCCGGGAGATTTACTCGTGGGCGATTGGCTGCCCAACGGTCCTTATTCCGCTGTCCGTTATTGGGATAATGGTTAGCGCACTCTACGGAATACGGTTCTATACCATTAGCTACCTAATGTAATGCGGTGATGGATTGCGAATGTAAAAGGGGAATGCATTGGAAAATGGTGCTGCTGGGGAGATTTGAACTCCCGGCCTCTCCCTTACCAAGGGAGTGCTCTACCCCTGAGCTACAGCAGCCCGATAATCAGGCTGACCGGTGGGCAATGGTGCTGCTGGGGAGATTTGAACTCCCGGCCTCTCCCTTACCAAGGGAGTGCTCTACCCCTGAGCTACAGCAGCATGAGCCCTTGCGGTGCGGGCGGGTTATAGGCCACGTATCAGTAATTGGTCAAGCCTGAATTATACGAAGTTTTTCGATTGTTCCCGTGGCAGGGCTTTTCGCCCTGTTTTCGTCAAGATCGGCTGTAATTTTTCGCGTGCTGTTTTATAACGGGGCTATCAATCAACTCGGACAAATCTGACGGAACCATGACTGCCAAAAAATCTGATATGCGTCCGGCCGTGAACGAGGAACGCTTAAAGCGTGAAGCGGAAGCTTTGCGTGCCAACCTGGCCAAGCGCAAGCAACAGCAACGTACGCGTAAAAATGACCAAGGCGGGTCCGCCAAGGATGAAAAAAGCGAGGACTGATCACAGCCGGTCTTTATTTCATCTATCCTAGTGGTCGACACGCGCATCGTTTGGTTGATCTCGATGCCAACGGGCGGGTAAAACCGTAAGTACTGAACGTGGTTGGGAATTTAGCAAAAACAGGGGTGCACGATGTCGGTAAGACCGGATCACTGGATACGCCAGATGGCGCAGGAAAAAGGAATGATCGAACCGTTCGTTGACGGGTTCAAACGCGATGGTGTGATTTCCTATGGTGTCAGCTCATACGGTTATGACGCACGCGTCGCCGACGAGTTCAAGATTTTCACCAATGTCGACTCGGCCATCGTCGATCCCAAGGAATTTTCCGATGACGGTTTTGTCAATCGCAAGACAGATGTCTGTGTGATCCCGCCCAACAGTTTTGCCTTGGCGCGCACGGTGGAATATTTCCGCATACCGCGCGACACCTTGGTGATCTGTCTGGGCAAATCGACCTATGCCCGTTGCGGCATCATCGTCAATGTCACACCGCTGGAGCCCGAATGGGAAGGGCATGTGACCCTTGAATTTTCCAACACCACACCGCTTCCGGCGCGCATTTATGCCAATGAAGGGGCCTGTCAGTTCATTTTCCTGAAAGCGGAAAGTGAATGCGATACCTCCTATGCGGATCGCGCAGGCAAATATATGGGCCAAAAAGGTGTCACATTGCCGCGCCTGTGATAAAGGGATGGCAGAAATCTGGTGGTGATACACCAAGACACGCGATTGCTGTGCCAATGCGCACAGCACAAATGAGGACTGAATGGACAAGATCAAGATTTCCGGTGGTCGCCGCCTGCAGGGCAAAATTGCAATCGGCGGTGCCAAAAACGCGGCTCTGCCGTTGATGGCAGCATCCCTGCTGACAGATGAAACGCTGACCCTGTCGAACCTGCCGCATCTGGCAGATATCACATCAATGGCCAACCTTTTGGCCCAGCATGGTGTTGCGTTGCATCTGAACGGGCATGCTCCCAATGGCGGGCATAATGGCCGCGTTCTGGAAATGACCGCCAAGGAAATCACTTCAACCACGGCACCCTATGATCTGGTGCGCAAGATGCGTGCATCGGTGTTGGTGCTCGGTCCGATTGTCGCGCGTTGTGGTGTGGCGCGTGTGTCGCTGCCCGGTGGGTGCGCGATCGGCAACCGTCCGGTTGACTTGCACCTCAAGGCGCTCGAAGCCATGGGGGCGGAAATCCATTTGACCGAGGGCTATATCGAAGCCCGCGCACCCGAAGGCCTCAAAGGCGGCCATATCCTATTCCCGCAGGTTTCGGTCGGCGCCACTGAAAACGCCCTGATGGCGGCATCGCTTGCTGACGGTGTTGTCACCATTGGCAATGCAGCCCGTGAGCCCGAGGTTTCCGACTTGGCCTGTTGCCTTGTTGCCATGGGGGCCGAGATCGAAGGTATTGGCACGGATACCCTTAAAGTCACCGGTAAGCCGCGCCTGCACGGGGCGGAATACTCGGTTGTTCCAGACCGGATCGAAACTGGCACCTACGCGATTGCGGCAGCCATCACCGGTGGTGAGATCGAGCTGACCGGCACGCGCTTGGAACTGATCGACAGCCTTGTTGATGCCATGCGTGCAGCTGGTGTTGAAGTCGAAGAAACCGACGAAGGCATGAAAGTCCGTGGTAACCGTGCAACGCTTAAGGGCGTTGACGTGATGACCGAACCCTATCCGGGCTTCCCGACCGATATGCAGGCGCAATTCATGGCGCTGATGTCGGTTGCCAACGGTGCGTCGATGATTACCGAAACCATTTTCGAAAACCGTTTCATGCATGTCCCGGAACTGAGCCGTATGGGGGCTGATGTCAACGTACATGGCCGTTCGGCAATTGTGCGTGGCAGTGCGAAGCTTTCCGGGGCGGAAGTCATGGCAACCGATCTGCGTGCATCGGTCTCCATGGTGCTTGCAGGCTTGGCAGCCGAGGGTGAGACGGTTATTAACCGTGTCTATCATCTCGACCGCGGTTACGAGCGGCTTGAAGAAAAACTGAGCTCCTGCGGGGCGCAGATCGAACGTGTCCGGGTTCCGGCCTGATATCAAGGCTACCGGACAACTGAAAAACGCGTAAGGCGATTGATTGATGAGTGACGAAAAGCTGGTGCTAGCCCTGCCCAAGGGGCGCATTCTTGATGAGGTAATGCCGCTGGTGCGATCCGCCGGGATTGAACCCGAAGCGGCATTTGATGATCCGAAATCCCGCGCTCTTCGGTTCTCAACCAACCATCCGCATATCGATATCATTCGCGTGCGCAGCTTTGACGTCGCAACCTTTGTCGCCTTTGGCGCTGCGCATATCGGGGTGTGCGGCAATGATGTCCTGATGGAATTTGATTATCCCGATATCTACGCACCGCTTGATCTCAATATCGGTCATTGCCGAATTGCCGTTGCAGAGCCCGAGGAAATGATCGAAGGCGATGACCCGTCGCGCTGGTCGCACGTGCGGGTGGCAACCAAATACCCGAACATCACGCGTACCCATTTTGCCAAGCGTGGCGTGCAGGCTGAATGCATCAAGCTGAATGGTGCGATGGAGCTGGCACCGACCCTTGGTCTTTGCCGCCGTATTGTTGACCTTGTTTCCACGGGTAATACGCTTAAGGCCAATGGACTGCGTGAAATTGAACACGTTGCAGATGTGACATCGCGACTGATCGTCAATCGTGCCGCGCTCAAGACCCGACCGACCGATATCCAGCCATGGATCGACCGTTTCTCCGAGGTGCTCAATGCCGCTTAAGCTTTCCATTACTGACGCCAGTTTCGAGGAAGATTTCGTCAAGCTCTTGGGCATGAAGCGGGAATCGGATGCAGACGTTGATGCGGCCGTTGCTAACATTATTGCTGATGTCCGTGCGCGCGGTGACGAAGCCGTTTGTGAGTATACCAATCGCTTTGACCGTCTGAATATCGACGCTTCGGGCATGGCTGTCACCGCTGCCGAGGTTGATGCGGCCATTGCCGATGTTCATCCCGACCTTCTGAATTCACTGGAACTGGCAGCAAAGCGCATTCATGCCTATCACGAAAAGCAGATGCCGGCCGATGAGCGCTACACGGATGAAAGTGGTGTCGAGCTTGGCTGGCGCTGGCGTGCGGTATCGGCCGCAGGGCTTTATGTGCCGGGCGGTCTGGCATCCTATCCGTCATCGGTTCTGATGAACGCCATTCCGGCTAAGGTGGCCGGCGTTGAACGCCTCGTTATGGTGGTACCAACCCCGGATGACAAAATGAACCCGCTGGTTCTGGCCGCTGCCCGCATTGCTGGTGTTGACGAGATCTATCGGATTGGTGGTGCGCAGGCGATCGCTGCCCTTGCCTATGGGACGGAGACCATCAAGCCGGTCGATAAAATCGTTGGCCCGGGCAACGCATTTGTTGCTGCGGCCAAGCGCCGTGTGTTTGGGCAGGTTGGCATTGATATGATTGCTGGTCCGTCCGAGATTCTTGTGGTCGCCGATGGCAGCAACGATCCGAGCTGGGTGGCCGCAGATTTGTTGTCGCAGGCCGAACATGATCCGGTGGCGCAATCGATCCTGATCACTGACGATGCATCCTTTGCCGGTCAGGTGCAGGTGGCAATTGATGCGCATCTGGAAAAACTGCCGCGTGCGGAAATCGCCGGGGCAAGCTGGCGCGACTTTGGTGCAATTGTTTTGGTCGAAAATCTGTCGCAGGCTCCGGCCCTTGTGGATCGGATCGCACCGGAACATCTGGAGCTGGCGGTAGACGACCCGGATGCACTGGCAGAAGACATTCATCATGCCGGTGCCATTTTTCTGGGACGTTATACGCCCGAAGCCATTGGCGACTATGTTGCCGGCCCGAACCATGTCCTGCCGACGGCCCGCTCGGCGCGGTTCTCGTCCGGTCTTGGGGTTTTGGACTTCATCAAGCGGTCATCGCTGATCAAGTGCACACCCGAAAGTCTGGCGAAGATCGGCCCGGCGGCAATCGCCCTTGCAGAAAGCGAAGGTCTGCAGGCGCATGGACTTTCAGTAGCGATCCGTTCAAACCAGATGTAAGCTGTTGCAATGCAGCGTGTGAGGGGACCGCAGGGAGAGAGCCATGGCAGAAAACCAGTGTATTGCCGGTATCTATCTTGACGAGAAGTACAAGGTAAGGCGCCGTCCTGAGGTCGAGCACGAGCAGGCGGTGGCGATCTATGACCTGCTGGAAGAGAATCACTTCGAGCCGGCTGGCGGGTTTGAAGGGCCATATTCGGTGCATATGCGCATCGAGGATAACCGCATCTATATGGATGTGCGCGGCGATGACGATACCGAAAACCTGACGACCATTCCCGTGCCGCTTTCGCCGTTTCGCCGGATCGTCAAAGACTATTTCATGATCTGCGAAAGCTATTATGACGCCATCAAAAAGGCCAGTGCCGCGCAAATCGAAACCATCGATATGGCCAGGCGTGGTCTGCACAACGAAGGCTCCGAACAGCTGCGCGAACTGCTTGCTGACAAGGTGACGATTGATGAGAATACGGCCCGTCGCCTGTTTACGCTGATTTGTGTCCTTCACATCCGGGGTTAAGGCACGGTGGCAGAAGAACTCCCCGGCTCGGTTCTTTTTGCCTGCAGCTATAATGCCGTGCGTTCGGTGATGGCTGCTGCCTTGATGCGTCACTATCATGGAACCCGCATCTATGTTGAAAGTTGCGGGGTGCGTGCGGGTGACCTTGATGGGTTTGCCGTTGCTGTGATGGAGGAAATTGGCCTTGATATTTCCTCATATAATTCCAAAACCTTTGATCAGCTTGAAGACGGGTTCTTTGATTTGATCATCACCATGTCACCCGAAGCCCAGCACCGTGCGGTCGAAATGACCCGCACGATGGCGTGTGATGTGGAATTCTGGAATACCTTTGATGCCACGATTGTCGAAGGTTCGCGCGAAATACGACTTGAAGCCTATAGACAGGTGCGCGACCAAATCAAAAAACGCATTCTGGACCGTTTCCCGATCGGCCCGGCACCAACCATGTGATCCCGTGCGTCAATCCGATGTGGTGAGTGCGTCAAACGCAGCGCCATCAAGGATATAGATTTTCTCATCCTCGGCATGGCGCATGCCAAGCTTCTCGTAAAACCGTTGGCCGGTCATGTTGTCCACATCAACCGATAGCCGGATATAGGATTTCCCGCTGCTACGGGCGTGCTTCGCAACAGCACCAACCAAGCGTCGGGCAAATCCGCCGCCACGATGGCTTCGTGCAACATAAAGATCCTGAATATAAAGCCCGGCCCGCCCCCGAAAGGTCGAATAGCTTGGAAAGAAAAGGCACATCGCGACTGGTGTGTCCTCTGCTATCGCGATCAGGGCATCAAACGCGCGATCTTCACCAAATCCATCACGCGCCAGATCATCGGGTGTGCTGGCAATTTTGTCCGCACATCCGGTCGCCTTGCCAATTTCGCAGATCATGGCATGGAGTGCCGGTGCGTCTTCGCGTCGGGCACGTCGAATTTCAGTGAAGTCCGGGTTGGTCATAAGTGAGCGCTTTCAGTTACAGGCATCTTCAGTGAACATCTTAGGGGGCAAGCAGGTGTTCGAAAAGGGATCAAGCTGTATTCTGTTTGAATGATCCATTTTGGCGCGATTTGGAGAGCCTGTTGTCAGGCCATTCGTTTTACGCAGTGCTGTAACGCCACGCCTTGCGCGTGAAAGGACTTGACCTTTTGCCCGGTTCAGAGCAGTTTGCGGCCCACCGGTATTTTGATATTGCAATACGAAAGCTAGGAGTCACATGGCTAAAGAAGACGTTATCGAGTTTCAGGGCACTGTCGTTGAACTTCTGCCCAATGCGATGTTTCGCGTGAAGCTGGACAATGACCACGAAATCCTTGCCCATACCTCGGGTAAAATGCGCAAGAACCGTATCCGCGTTCTCGCCGGTGACCGTGTCAGCGTCGAAATGACCCCTTATGACCTGACCAAAGGTCGTATTACCTTCCGTTTCAAGTAATCTGAAACCACGACCAAGCGCAAATTGACCTTGTCTGGCGGGGCGTTTACCCTTGCCGTGAGGGCGCATTTTTGCTGCTCGTCTGGAAATGTGAGTAATCATCACATTTCTGATTGAAACGGTCTGGGACGGATATCCGGGAGCCACATTTTGTCAAAACTGATACTGGCATCTGCATCGCCGCGCCGTCTTGAGCTGCTTGCGCAGATCGGAATTGTGCCAGATCAGGTTGTTCCCGCAGATATCGATGAAACGCCAATTTCGGATGAAAGCCCGCGCAGGCTTGCTCTTCGCCTTGCGGAGGAAAAAGCCCGTGCCGTTGCCAAAAGCAATGGCGGGGCTTTTGTGCTTGCGGCTGATACGGTTGTTGCTTGCGGCAGACGTGCGCTTGGCAAGGCCGAAGACGTGGCAGAGGCGCGAAAGTTTCTTGAGCTCCTCTCAGGGCGTCGGCACCGTGTCTATGGTGGCATCTGCGTGATCGCAGCCGATGGTACCGAACGGTCCCGAGTGATCGAGACACAGGTAAAGTTCCGTACTCTTGGCGCGGATGACCTGAAGCGTTACCTTGCCCATGATGAATGGCAGGGCAAGGCTGGGGCCTATGCCATCCAGGGCTTTGCTGCGACCTTTGTTAAGGCGATCTCGGGATCGTACTCCAATGTCGTCGGACTGTCGCTTTGCGAGGTGGACGGTCTGTTGCGCGGTCTTGGCTATTATCCCAAAGAGGTTTGATCATGGCAGTTGGCGGCAAACATCTTACCCGCCTGCTGATTGATGCCGTTGCGCTTGAGCGCAGGGTTGCCCTGATCGAGAATGATCGCCTGACACGGCTGTGGATTGATCGCGGTGGACCCGCACGCTTTGATATCCATCTTGGCCGTGTCTCGAAGATGATGCCGGAAATGGCTGCGGCCATGGTTGCTCTTGACGGTTTACCCGACGGACTTCTTCCTTTTGATCGCCATAACGGCCCACTCCACGAAGGACAATGGGTTTTGGTACAAATCTCCCGCCTTGGCTTCGAAGACAAGGGCGTGAAATTGACGGCCCGGATTGCGATTGAAGGTGTCGGGATGATCCTGCGACCCGTTGCGAACCATATTGAATTGCCTCGCAAGCTTAAGGACGGGGCAAGGCGCACCGAACTGCTTGATCTGTTGACGTCCCTTCAGGCCGGTCAGGACGGCATTATGCTCCGCTCCGTCGCGTTGGACTGGACGCGTGATGCGATCACCGCTGAATACAAACTTCTGAAATCGCAATGGCAAAAGGCTCAAAAGGCGCTCTCTGAGGCTTCCAAGCCCAGATTGGTCAGCAAGGCACAATCGGAAACCGATCAGGTGATCGAACGGCATCTGATGGCCGGTGGTGAATGTATTGTCGACGGAACCGACGAATTCGTGCGACTGCGTGGGTTGCTGACGATGCTTGGTCGGTCCGACGGGAATCTGGTGCGTCATACCGGCAGCCGACTGTTATTTAACGATCAGGATATCGAGGACGAAATCGCCGCTGCGCTCGCCCCCCGTGTCGAACTGCAAGGGGGCGGCTGGATCGCGATTGAGCCGGCAACTGCACTATGCGCGATTGATGTGAACGCCGCCGGCGCAGAGGCTGGACGCGATAGCGAAACCCGCGCTGTTGAAGTCAATGTTCGGGCCGCAAACGAGATCGTGCATCAAATCCGTCTACGCAACATTGGCGGGCTTGTGGTGATTGATCCGCTGCGGATGAAATCACGCGCCGGGCGCGACAAGTTCGATGCGGCAATTCGCGAAGCCTTTGGCGCGGAACTTGATGGTGCGGTCCAGATTGGTGGCTTCACGCGATTGGGACTTTATGAATTCAGTCGTCAGCGGGCGGGCGAATCGCTTCATGCTACCCTGTTTACCAAGCGGGAACACGCACCGCTTTTGACCGATGCTGCGTTGAATTCTATGCTTCGCAACGTTGTGGCGGAAATCCGAAACGGGATGGTTGGCGCGATGGTTCTGTCTGTCAGCCCCTGCGTGGCAAAGGCACTTGCGGATCGGACGGATGCGATCCAAATCCTGACAAATGCTTTTGGGGGTGCGCCAAAAATTGTCACGGACCCGGGCCTTGAAGACGATGCCTATCGGTTGGAGAAAAACGAGTATGAGTGAAAAAAAGATAACGAAAACAGCCAGCTCCGACTGTGTGGTTTGCGGCAAACCGGCTGATGAAAAATACAAGCCGTTTTGCTCCAAACGCTGTGCGGATCTTGACCTTGGCAAATGGATGAACGAAAGCTACGCCATCCCCGCCGCCGAACCGCCCGAGTATCTCGAAGACCTTGAAGATGAAGAAGAATTTTAATCCGTAGCGGGATCACAAAAAAAATGCGATTTGAGGCTGGACAAGCCCCAAAGGAGTTTGTATAACCCCGCTCGTTCCGCAGGGAACACTCCGGAAACGGAGACGAAAGTCGGATTTGCCCAGGTAGCTCAGTTGGTAGAGCAGTGGACTGAAAATCCGCGTGTCGGTGGTTCGAGTCCGCCCCTGGGCACCATCTTTCGGTAGCCAAAAAAACCCGGCCTTTTGGCCGGGTTTTTTGTTGTAGTTTTTGTTTGGTTTGCGAACTACTTCGGCAGTGGAAGATCAAAGGATACGTGTTCGCCGTTGGTATCTGCGCCTGTTCCGCGGATGTCACCATTCTGTCCAACGCGAAAGTTTCCAGCGGAGTAACTTCCATCTGCGCAAATGATCTCCCACCATCCATTCGCGGGAAGCATGTTATCGTTCCGCACGAATTGGCCACGACAGAATTGAGCGCCGTATAACTCCATTTCCCCACCGAGGACGTTCGCGCTAAGGCGTGTGGCTAACTTTGAAAACGGACCTATGCGAGACCAGTTCAAGTCGATTTGCACTGTATCATTGGTGGAGTATGGCAGGCTGGAGAGCTCTTGCCGGGGATGCCAATCCTCGTAGCGGGGGATCGACTTGCTAGTGCAGCCAATGACCAAACTGCAGAGACCTGCCAAAATAATAATTTTTTGTGTTCGAGAGTGCATTCGTGCCCTCAGATGCAGCTTTGACTTCGTGACTTTAAGCGAAGTTTGGCACATCGCAAATGATGAGATCCGGGAAGTAGGTTTTCGGCGAACAAAAAAATGCCCGGCAATCAAGCGGGCATCCTTCGAAGTATACGTATTTAGTTACCACGACATCTCTTCGTCGTTATGCCTGTAACCTTTTTTATCTTATCCGGCGGTGTTTTCGGGGAATAAAGACGCTGAAGTTTTAGCCTTGCACTGAGGGGTATCTAGATTGGCGATGCTTGCGCCATATGCTTCCTTGTCTTCAACAAGGGCGATGTTGTGGGTAAAGCGTTCAAGATCGAATTCAGATAAACCGCAGTAGAAGGCCGTTACAACTGTATCTATGCCGCCCCGGTCATTGTCGTATATCTTGCGCCCCTTCTTTGCACGAACACCAAACTTAGCAACTTTGCAGATGGCTTGACCATTCAAACTCGCATTTCCGTAATAGCCAACTGCTTTGCCATTTGCGTTTGATGTGATTGGCGAAATCTCACCGACAGAAATTTCTGAATTATTAAACGTTGCGCGGAACTTGCTTTCATCTGCCAGCGCGGTCTCAGTTTGTTGGGTGAACCAAACGTCAAAGGTGTATTCTATCATTACCAACCCTTGGCCGCACGCTAACTGTAGGCGGTCATTCTGCACTTGGCCATTGTTGCGGTCACTTTGTTCCAGCTTGGTAACAGGTATCGTTGAAACTGTAGGCACATTGAACCGAGTGCTCATCAGTGGTTTTTCTTGCCATTCGGAAAAACTGTTATTCGGGGTGGTTTGACACGCGGCCAGCAATAGAAAAGGTATGCTTGCAGCAAGACGCTGCAAAAAATTCTCAGACTTCATTGTTTCCCTCGGTGTTTTACGTCCTTAGAGCACGATAAACACTTATGAATTTAATGAAACCTGTTCGAAGGTGTGGGGAGAGATTGGCTCTTTGGTTAGGTGGGCGATTTGGGCCAGCAAGCAGGGTGAGCTTAACGAACGTCTACGAACTGCCATGCTACTGACTGCCCGCTCTGATCTTCGCCGCGAGCAAGAATTCTTCGATCCTCGGACAGTATGAGTGTCCCTTTGGCCAAGCTGTCATTTTCACAAATGATTATCCAATGGCCATCAGCGGCATACTCGCTTTTACTCATAGCGTAGTGGCCGAGACAATTCTGAGTTCCATATACATAAAACCTACCACCTACGACGTTGCTACGAATCCAAATGTCGTAGGTATTGTTATTTCCAATCTGAGGCCATTCGAACTTCGCTTTTGTCATATAGTTATGAAGGAATGGGATTCCCGGTTTGTCGATCTTCGCGACCAGACTTTGATAGGTGGGCGGCGAGTTCGTGACACAGCCAAAGAGAGTTGCCATTGCAAAAACAACAACTAACTTCTTGGCCCTTCGTAACTGCTGCGTCATCGCAATACCCCGTGATCTCTCGCAAATTTGTCGCTGCTGAGTAAGTAACAGAGTTCTTAGAGCTACTTCACGTTGTTTTCAGAGAGCTTCAAATCATTCTTTTTCAGAACGAAGTTCGTCAGCTCAAAGCGGGTCACTCTGCCATTCGCGTCGTATCCAATGCCGATAATGACACCGGGTTTGGACGTTGCGAACTCTCCGATTGCCGAATTTCCATCGTCGCAAATGACACTCCAGTTGCCTTGAACGACTGGGAAGTCTGTAGCAGATTGATAAGTGCCGCTGCAGAGAATATTTTCGTGATTGGCGAATTTGAATAAGCCTTCACGTTTGTTCGAATTGAATTCGACGACGCGAACTTCGTTTTCGACAGATTTCCCGTTCCAGATGAGCGACATTTTTGCAAAAGACTTTGTGTCGAGAGGTTTCTCGAAGTCAAAGTGCCTTGCAATTGAGGGACATTGAGCGGGCGACCAATTTTCGGAAGGTATATCTCTTGGCTGGATTTCCGAAGCAAGTTTGAGGTTTTCTATCAGACTACGGATGTCTAATGCTGGCGTTCCGCAATAATCAATATCTACCAATGTATCTACAAAGCCGGAGTCCCATTCATCTATCCGCTTGTCGCGGGCTCGCATTATTACAAGTCCGTGTTGGCAGCGTTCGCCCTCCAAATTCTCAAAAGATGCGATATGTCCGACTGCGAGTGGCCCGATTTGATCTATTTTTTCAATGCGATAAGGAGTATCTGGGGTTGGCAGGCGCTTTTCGAAGCGTTTTATAAACTTGGTCTCGTCCTTTACACTGTCGAATGCTTGTCGGTCGTAAACGGTGAATGAGGCGTGCTCAATAATGATATCGCCAGCACTACAGTTGAGCACCCATCGTTCTGCCGACCGCCTGAAGTTCCCGGCTTGAACCCCCCCAGAAACACTGCTGACCGGAACATTTGAAGCTGATGGTACGTTAAAGCCGCCAAACATCCGATTTGATGAAAACCAATTATATTTGGGATCCGGGACATCGACGGTTTGGCAGCCCGACAGAATGACCAAACCAAAGAAAGCAGAGAATGTTGAAAACCGAGTGCTTTTGAAAAAATTCATTCGCGCGGAGCCTTGGAATTTGAGGTACGTCCGAAAACAAAAATCTATGATCGAATTCTTGTTTCACGTAAATAACGAAACAAAAAATGGTTCAGATTGCCATGGGTATTAGTGCGGGAATGAATTGGCAATCGCAAGATGAAAATGGGGGTTTTACAAACGCAACTAAAAGTCGGTTTGTTGATTCGCCAAGATGGATTTGGATCAATGCAGACCAGATCGTAGGCATATAGATTATCAACCACCTTACTGCTTTCACGCAAAAATTAACTCAAAATGCTTTCGAATGAAAACGAACGTCTGAGCAAAGTGTTGATCTGTCGTTTAAGGCTTGATTTCGGTAGCATTTCTGCCTTTTGTTGCGGAAATTTTGCATTTCGCTACCATCATTCCTGCCGCCTGTTTCAAACTGCTGAAACATAAAATTGGTTACTACTTGGTAGCGAAACAGCGTGCGTTGCGCTGTTATAATAACTCGCTTGGGAGAACCAGATGGCCGAGAAGCAGATCGAGATCGAACTCAAGCTTCGCATCGATCCGAAACATGTTGCGCGCCTTAAAAGTGCGCCGGTCCTGCGCGAGGTCAAGGAAGGTCGCCGTCTGGTGACAACGCATCTTGTTTCCATCTATCACGATACGCCGAAACTCTCGCTGGCTGAAAAGGGCCTTGCCGTCCGCCTGCGCAGGAAGGGCGCCCATGGCTGGGAACAGACCGTCAAGGCGACCAATGGCCTGCGTGAGGCCCTGCCAGAACGCAATGAATGGACGGTCGAGCTTGAAGAAGGTGTTCTTGATCTTGACCTTTTCACCGACAAGGACGTCAAAAAGCTTCTCAAGAAGTTTGTGAAGAAAAAGAAGATCGACCGCATCTTTGAGAGTGACCTCAAACGCGGGGCAGTGGATCTGACGTATCGCGATGCGGTCATGGAGCTTGCGATTGATCAGGGTGTTGTGCGCTCTGGCGAGAAGGAAGTGCCGATTTCCGAGGTCGAGTTCGAGCTCAAAGAAGGCCATCCGGCAGCCCTTTTTGACCTTGCACTCGAACTTCAACGCACCGTTCCGCTGTTGCTGAGCATGCGATCCAAGGCATCGCGCGGTCGTGACCTGTATCTTGGTAAGGGGCCGGGCGCCTATCGCGCAGCAGCGGTTCAGCTAACCCCGGATATGTCGGCGGAAACAGCCTTTCGGGCCGTGATTGCGCAAGGGCTGCGGATGATACTGAGCAACGAGGTTTGTGTCCGTCAGGACCTTGATATCGAAGGCTGCCATCAGATGCGCGTGGGTATGCGGCGTCTGCGGGTTGCCTTGAACCTGTTCAAGAAAAACCTGCCAGCGGGCGAGGCGGTTTTGCTGCGCCGGTTGCTTAAACTTTGCAGCAAGGGCCTTGATGGTCTGCGCGATTGGGATGTGTTCCTGACCGAGACGCTGCCGATGATCGAGCAACGTTTCCCCGATCATGCGGGCATCGCGGAGCTGAGAAAGGCGGCAGAAAAGCAACGCGAAGCAGCGCTTGGTGCCGCGCGCAATATGCTGGATCAGCCGGAATACGGACAGTTGCTTTTGCTGCTCGGGGCATGGGCCAGCTATTCACGTTGGGCGTCAGGTGCCAGTGCCGTGCAGATGAAGGCGATGGCTGCGCCGGTTTCAGAAATGGCCGAACCGCTTCTTGAACAGGCCTATAAACGTGTCACCAGACGTGGTGATCATGTTGCGGGGCTCAGCACGCCACAGCTTCACGCCTTGCGCCTTGATGTCAAACAGATGCGCTATGGGACCGAGTTCTTCGGCGCGATCTATGGCACGAAGAAGGTCAAGAAGTTCCGATCCAAACTGACCACGATGCAGGAAATCCTCGGCCAGCTTCAGGACGCCGCAGTTGCCGAGGCGCGCCTGATGGCCCTGGCGCCTGAGCTTTCAAAAGACGGCATGATTGCAGTTGGTCTGATTTCGGGCTGGTTTGGTGCGCGCGCCGATCATCGTCTTGAGGGTATCG
The DNA here is from genome assembly GCF_011806525.1 of Thalassospira sp. HF15. GTDB lineage: Bacteria > Pseudomonadota > Alphaproteobacteria > Rhodospirillales > Thalassospiraceae > Thalassospira. Next base: position 162,936 of record NZ_JAAVKI010000008.1, read on the forward strand.
AAGACGCGATGCATGACTTTATCGATCAGAAGGTTTTCTGGAAGTAGCGCCAAACAGCGTGTCAAATGCCAAGGGCTGTCGGGTTCACCCGACAGCCTTTTTCATATCCTGATAGGCTTCCAGGGCGCGTTCACGACCTTCCTTAAGGCCGATCAGGGGTTCGGGGTAGGTCGTGCCCAATGTCACGCCAGCGGCCTTGAGGATAAGCGGGGAGGCCTCCCAGGGCTTGTGGATGTATTGTTCGGGCATGTCGCGCAGTTCCGGGACCCATTGCCGGACATACTCGCCCTTGGGATCAAACTTCTCACCCTGAAGCACCGGATTGAAAATACGGAAATAGGGGGCTGCATCGGCCCCGCATCCACCGATCCATTGCCATGAAAACGGATTGTTGGCCGGGCAGGCATCAACAAGGGTGTCATCAAACCATGCCAGACCATCGCGCCAATGGATCAAAAGATGTTTCACAAGGATGGAGCCGACAATCATCCGTACCCGGTTATGCATATAGCCCGTATGCCAAAGTTCGCGCATGCCAGCATCGACAATCGGGAAGCCTGTCTGGCCTTTCTGCCAGGCCCGAAGGGCTTTTGCGTCCTCGGACCATGGGAAATTCTTGAACTGGCCCTGTAGCGGGACCGTGCGCAGATCAGTGGCGTGAAACAGAATATGATGGGCAAATTCCCGCCAGCCGAGCTCGGCGACGAATTTTGATGCGGTTTTGCCTTTGCCCGGGTTGGCATCAGCATAATGGTTGGCGGCATGCCAGACCTGATAGGGACTGATTTCACCAAAGCGCAGATGGGGTGAGAGTTCCGATGTCACTCGATGGTCCGGGCGGTCGCGCATATCTGCGTAATCGGTCAATCGATCATCAATGAACTCAAATAGCTGGTCTTTTGCGCCCTGTTCGCCGGGGGTGAAACGTTCCTCGAGGCCTTCGGCCCAATTCACGGGCTTCGGGGAAAGATCAAAGTCGGTGATGTTTATTTGACCCTCAATGTCACCCTTAAACAGCGCAATACTCTTGGGTTTGGAATAGGGTTCACGCGGTGTCGGCAGTTTCTGACAGGCCCGCCAGAACGGGCTATAGACCTTGAAATCCGTCCCTGAACCGGTTTTGACCTCCCACGGTTCAAACAGCAGGTTCGCCTTGTGGCTTTCACACGTCAGGCCGCGGTCCTGCAACACTGATTTGATGTCGATATCGCGTTCGGTCGAGGGCTGGTCATAAAGACGGTTCCAGAAAACTGCCTGAACAGGTTTGTGATCGGCGACGGCTTCAAGAACGGTTTTCGCATCGCCCTTGAACAGGCGTAGTGCCCGATCGGATTTTGTGTCGCCGTGATCTGCGATGTCTTTATTGAGCGCCGAAAGGCTTTTTTCCAGCCACCATTTCGTCGCACCGCCCAACTGATCTGAAATCACCGGATCAAGGATAAAGACCGGAAGCACAGCGCCGTCATTTTCCCTGGCCCATTTCAAGGCCGCCAAAAGGGCCGGATTGTCCGCCAATCGCAGGTCGTTTCTAAACCACATAACGGCGATCGGGCGTTCAGTCATCTGTGTTCCTGCAAGTTTTGAACTTCTGGGGGAGGGGTTTTATGCCGGAGGGGAGAGAGTGAAACGACTGTGACAGCATTTAGAGGCAAGTCGAAGCACTCTCTCTGGCTCGGGGTACATCAAGAGATACGTTTGATGGTTCTGACCAGTTCACTGAAACTTTGCGAAATCACATCTTTTTTCCAGCCGGCAAAACCAAGCACAAGACCGCGCACGGGGATTGGCTGACTTCTTGATCGGTGATCATGGAAATAGGATGAAAGTGCCCGACAATCGAGATCGACCTTCACCAGTTCTTCCTGGATTTTAATATCATCCTGATCCGCAATCAAACGGGTGCAAAGATGCAATCCGCCATCTGATGGCATGACTGACAGGATATCGGATGCATCACCCGCAATCAGGTCTTTCAAGTGCGAACGGCGCTCACCGTATCGCAGGCGCATCTTGCGCACATGGCTGCCAAAATGCCCCTCGGCGAAAAAGGCACCAAGTGCGGCCTGCGTTGTTGGTGCGGGCACGCCATCAGCAAAACCACGAATGCCACGAAAGGCCGGAACCAGTGCCGGGGGCAGAACAAGATAACCAAGCCGGATACCGGGGAACATCACCCGTGAAAACGTGCCGACATAAATCACCCGATTATCGGTATCGAGGCCCTGCAGGGATGACAGCGGCGGCCCGTCATAGCGATAGTCGCTGTCGTAATCATCCTCGACAATCCAGGCATCGTTATCCTGGGCCCATTGCAAAAGCGACAGGCGTCGTGCGAGTGAAAGTGTTGTGCCCAGCGGATAGTTCCTTGATGGCGTGGTAACCACAATCCGTGCGGGCGAGGATGTTTTGCCAAGGCCTGCGACATCCAGGCCGTCTTCATCAACCGTGATCGGATGTACCACAGCCCCGCTTGCCGCCAGCACACCCCGAATGCCTTCATAGCCCGGGTCTTCGGTAGCGATGATGTCGCCCGGATCGACAAGGGCGCGCGCGGCCAAATCAAGCGCCTGCTGCGCGCCGGAAACGATCATCACCTGATCAGCGTTGCAATTGACCCCGCGGGATTGCCGCAGCCATTTGGCAATTTCATCGCGCAACAGCGGCAGACCCAGTGGATCATCGGGGATGGTCAGGTCGATATCTGGCGCACGCCACGACCGGCGCAGCAATCGGGCCCAAAGATCAAACGGAAATGCATCAAGATCCGGTGTCGCCGGGTTAAATGGCCGGGCTACCCGAAAGCGCGCAAAGCGCCGCTGATAGGTCAGCATGCGCTGGGCACTTTGACTGAGCCGGACATCGCGGTCTTCGGGGGCTATGGCGTGTTTGTCTGTGGCGTTTTGACCCGTCTGCATATCCCTGTCCGGCAAGGAAGCGGCAACATAACTTCCGGCACCAACCCGGGTTTCAAGATATCCTTCTGACGTCAGCAGATCGAAACTGGTCACCACCGTGTTACGAGATATGCCAAGTGATTTTGCCAGATCGCGACTGGCCGGCAGGCGTTCACCGGGATGCAACCGGCCATCCAGAATGGCGGATCTGATGCCATGATACAGACGGCGATAAGCGGTGGTCCCGCCATCATCATCGGCATTGTTCGACTGGCTTGGATAGATCCAGCTGTAATCACTGCGCACCATCGCGACCCCGGTGAAAAATTGGTCCTGTCATTTTTATTATAGTGGACCTTTTGAAAAGTCCAATTTGATCCATGATCGGCGCAGTTTTGCCACCAAGTTTGAATTCGGGGTCTGTTATGTCTGATCAATACCAAGTCCATCCGCACACCAAAGTTGTCCGGGGTGCCAAGCGTGCTTCCTATGACCGCGATCAGGTCCATGCCATCATTGATGATGCGCTGATTTGTCATGTTGGAACCGTCGTGGACGGCCGCCCGGCGATGATTCCGACCGCTCATTGGCGGGGAGGGGGACGGATTTATATCCACGGCGCGTCAAAGAACCGGATCCTTGCAGCCATTGCCGAGGGGGCAGAGGCCTGCCTGTGCATCACCCATCTTGATGGTTTGGTGATGGCGCGTTCCGCGTTCCACCATTCGGCCAATTACCGGTCGGTCGTTATCTATGGCAAAGGAACCCTTGTGGCCGATGACGCCGAGAAAATGGAGCATTCCCGACTGTTCACCGAAAAGCTTGAACCGGGTCGGTGGGAACATATCCGAGAACCCAACAAGCAGGAACTCAAGGCCACCATGTTTATTGGTTTTGACCTTGATCAGGTTTCGGCAAAAATCCGGGCCGGTGATCCGGTTGATGATGAAGAAGACTATGATCTTGGCGTCTGGGCCGGTGTCCTGCCTTGCAGGACGACATGGGGTGCGCCAGTCGATGATGCCCGGATCAAGCCGGGGTTCGAGGGCAAAGGTTATCAACGCAGCTAAACGTAAAACAGGCCGGCAACTTCGCCAGCCTGTTTTTTTTTGAGGTTCAATGACGACGAAGCGTCGATCAGTCTGCCATGGCAGCGGCAATTTTCGCACCAAGGCGGGCATTGTTGCGCACCAGTGCAATATTGGCTTCAAGGCTTTTGCCCTCGGTCAGTTGGGTGACACGGGCCAGAAGGAAGGGGGTGACGTCACGCCCCTGAATGCCTTTTTCCTTGGCTTCGATCAGGGCATCGTCAATCGCCCCTTCGATCGCTTCGCGTGCCAATGCCTTGTCGGCTTCTGGCGGGTTGCCAATCACCGCACCCCCTTCAAGACCGAATTCCCATTTCGATTTCAGGAAGGCGGCAAGTTCTTCGGGCGTGTCAAGGCGCAACGGGGCTTTCTGGCCGCTTTCGACCGAATAGAATGCCGGGAATTCATCGGTGCCATAGGCAATAACCGGCACGCCAAGCGTTTCAAGATGCTCAAGTGTTTTGGGGATATCAAGGATCGCCTTGGCGCCGGCGCAAACAACCGCAACACCGGTTTTGCCAAGTTCGGTCAGATCGGCCGAGACATCAAAGTTCCCGGCAAGGTCACGATGCACCCCGCCAATGCCGCCAGTGGCAAAGACGCGAATGCCGGCCTTTTCGGCCAGGATCATGGTTGCCGATACGGTGGTGGCGCCATCACGTTTCTTGGCAAGGCAATAGGGGATGTCACGACGTGACAGTTTGAGAATGTCGGTCCCCTTGGCAAAATATTCCAGCTCTTCGGGGGACAGGCCGATCTTGCAGCGACCGCCGATCACGGCAATGGTGGCCGGGATCGCGCCATTGTCACGCACATCCTGTTCAACTGCGCGCGCGGTTTCAAGGTTCTGCGGATAGGGCATGCCATGGGAAATGATGGTGGATTCAAGGGCGACAACAGGCTTGCCTGCGGCAAAGGCTTCTGCGACCTCGGGGGCGATATCAATAGTGTCCGACATTCATCATACTCGTTTTTGAGTGAGAGTTTTAAAGCCCAGAATTAAACAGGTCGGCCTTTGAAATCCAGCGCAAAGCAAGCGGTTTTGCGAATGGCTGCTGTGCGTGGCGGGATCAACCGGTTCCATACCGGCACGGCACCTGTGTCAGGCGTCAGGTTCAGGACCCATTTAACCAAATTAATGGGTCCTGAACCTGGATTGTAAGTCTTTGATTTGGCGGCTATCGTAGGTGCACCACCAACCGACTTAAGGCCCACCCGAAAATGCATGCCAAGCCCACCCTGACAACCGGTCTTCTGGCCTTTATGGCGGTTGGAAGCGGCCTGTCCGTTGCCAGTCTGTATTATGTTCAGCCGTTGCTCGAACTTCTTGCCCGTGAATACGGCCTTAGCGAAACCAATGCCGGTTTTCTGGTGACACTGGCACAGTTGGGTTATCTGGCAGGGCTGATTGTTGTCGTGCCGCTGGGCGATCATCACGAACGGCGCAAACTCCTGGTCATTACATCGGCTTTAACGGCATTGGGGCTGCTGGCGATGGGGCTTGCCCCGTCTTTCATGTTACTTGCGGCCTTTAGTGTCGTGGTCGGCACCACCTGTGTAACAGCGCAACTTCTCGTACCACTGGCGGCCCATCTGGCATCGGATGAAAAGCGCGGCTCGGCGGTGGGCGGTGTGATGAGCGGCTTGCTAATGGGCATTCTTCTGGCGCGCACTTTTTCCGGTGTCATGGCCGAACTTGCCGGTTGGCGGTCGGTGTTTATTGTCGCGGCGGCTTTGATGGCGATGTATTCCGTGGCCTGTTGGCGGGTGTTGCCGCACCTGGCCCCGACCTCGAACACCAGCTATCGCACCCTTTATGTGTCGATCCTGCATCTGTTTCGTGATGAGGCCGTACTGCGTCGACGCAGCCTGATCGGTGGCCTGCAATATGCGGTCTTTGGTATTTTCTGGACCGCGATGGCCTTCATGCTGGTGCGCCAGTATCAGATGTCCGAGGCCATGATCGGGATGTTCGGCCTGATCGGGGCGATTGGCATTCTGGCAGCCCGCATTGCCGGAAAGCTCGCCGACAAGGGCTGGGCACGGCTCAGCACTGGTGGCTTCCTGTGTGTGACGATCTCAAGCTGGCCGCTGCTGTATTGGGGGCAATGGTCAATCATTGCCTTTGGCATCGGGGTGGTGTTGCTTGATCTCGGCATTCAGGGCGCGCATATCTCAAACCAGAGCGAGATTTACCGCCTGAACCCCGAAGCGCGTAACCGCCTGACCACGGGCTATATGGCCAGTTATTTTCTGGGTGGGGCTTTTGGTTCGGCCAGTGCAGCGGTGTCCTATGGCATGGGCGAATGGCCTGCCGTCGTGGCGCTTGGGTTGGCGGTTTCGATCCTGTGTGCGGTGATCTGGGCCTTGACCGAGCTCAGGTTCCCGGTGGGTCAAATGAAACACGGGGCCTGATTAATCAAAATGACTGCCCAAAGCAAAAACGGCCGTCCCATCGGGACGGCCGTTTGCGTAAGAACGATCCAAGCGGAGCTTAGTTCTTTTCTTTGTCGACGAGCTGGTTTGCAGCAATCCACGGCATCATCGCGCGCAGCTTGGTACCAACTTCTTCGATTTCGTGTTCAGCGTTCAGACGGCGGGTTGCCTTGAACATCGGCTGGCCGCAATGCATTTCCTGAACGAAGTCACGGACGAATTTGCCTTCCTGAATGTCAGCAAGAACTTCTTTCATGCGTTCCTTGACCGATGCATCAACAACGCGCGGGCCGGTGACATAGTCGCCGTATTCTGCGGTGTTGGAGATCGAGTAACGCATGTTGGCCATGCCGCCTTCATACATCAGGTCAACGATCAGTTTAACTTCGTGGAGGCATTCGAAATAGGCCATTTCCGGCGCATAGCCAGCTTCGGTCAGGGTCTCGAAGCCGTATTTGATCAGCTGGGTGAGGCCGCCGCACAGAACAGCCTGTTCGCCGAACAGGTCGGTTTCACACTCTTCACGGAAGGTGGTTTCGATAACGCCCGAACGACCGCCACCGATTGCCGAAGCATAGGACAGAGCAACTTCAAGCGCGTTGCCCGATGCGTTCTGTTCGATGGCCACAAGGCACGGAACCCCGCCGCCACGTGCATATTCGGAACGAACGGTGTGACCCGGGCCTTTCGGCGCGATCATCATGACGTCAAGGTCAGCGCGCGGCTCGATCAGGCCGAAGTGAACGTTCAGGCCGTGTGCGAACAGAAGGGCGGCACCCTGTTTCAGGTTGTCGCGCAGTTCGTTGGCATAGATCGCAGCCTGATGCTCATCCGGGGTCAGGATCATGACGACGTCTGCCCAAGCAGCAGCTTCAGCCGGGGTCATGGTTTTCAAGCCAGCATTTTCTGCCTTTTTGCGCGAAGCGGAGCCTTCACGAAGACCAACAACAACTTCTTTAACGCCGGAATCATGGAGGTTCAGTGCATGGGCATGGCCCTGCGAACCGTAACCGATGATGGCAACTTTTTTGGTTTTGATCAGATTAACATCTGCATCGCGGTCGTAATAAACACGCATCTTTCGATACCTCTGGACGTTGGACCACGCTGATTTTCATGCGTGGCGGATGGTAATAATTATTATGGGGCAGGCCCCAATGCCGTACCCGATGCGGATCACCGGGCAGGGCAAACTCACATCGTCAGTGTGCCGCGCGAAATTGCAGCCACACCGGTACGAGAAATTTCCGAAAGCCCAAGCGGCTCCATCAATTTGATAAAGGCGTCGATTTTTTCAGGGCTGCCGATGATTTCATACACGAAGGAATCATTGGTCGCATCCACTGCGCGCGCCTTGAAGATATCGGCGATACGCAGGGATTCCACACGTTTTTCACCCGATGCGATCACCTTGACCAATGCAAGCTCGCGCTCGACACTTGGCCCGGCAAGGGTCAGATCGCTGACCTTGTGTACCGGGACAAGGCGGGAAAGCTGTGCCTTGATCTGTTCAATCACCATCGGAGTACCCGAGGTAACCACGGTAATGCGCGACTGGTGGGCGTTGGCGTCGACTTCGGCGACGGTCAGGCTTTCAATGTTATAGCCACGGCCGGAAAACAGCCCGATAACACGGGCCAGAACGCCGGACTCGTTATCCACCAGAACGGATATGGTGTGTTTCGAAATTTCGGTTTCTTTCACGGTTTCGCTCCGCTAGGGCTCGGTCGGGGGCAGGAAGATGCCGCCCGCCGGCCTTTTCATTTTGATGTGATAAGTTCTTTGCGCACAGTTGGTATGTGCGGATCAGACCAGAACCATCCCTTCGTCGGAATCAATGGCCTCGTCGCCGCTGGTGTCCTGCGCAAGCAGCATTTCATTGTGCGGCTTGCCCGACGGAATCATCGGATAGCAGTTTTCCTTGTCATCAACAGCAACGTCCAAAATTACCGGACCGTCAATTTCCAGCATCTTCTTGATGGCATCATCAAGATCAGCCGGTTTGTCACAGGTCAGTCCGGTAAAGCCAAAGGCCTCGGAAAGTTTGACGAAGTCGGGCAGGGTTTCGCTATAGCTTTCGGAATAACGCGACCCGTGCAGAAGCTGCTGCCACTGCCGGACCATGCCCATGTAACGGTTGTTCAGGATCACGGTTTTGATTGGCAGACGATACTGCGTCATCGTCGCGCATTCCTGAATGTTCATCATGATCGACGCATCACCCGTGAAGCACACAACCGTCGCATCCGGGTGGGCAACCTGCACACCAAGGGCGGCTGGCATGCCATAGCCCATTGTGCCCAGACCGCCAGACGTCATCCATTCATACGGATGTTCAAACCCGAAATGCTGGGCGGCCCACATCTGGTGCTGTCCAACATCGGTGGTGATATAGGTCTTGCGATCACGGGTTGCGGCATGGATCGAGCGGATAACATGTTGCGGCTTGATGACATCCTTGGACTGCTTGTAGGACAGGCAGCGTTTGGAGCGCCATCCTTCGATCTCTTTCCACCAGCTATCGAGCGCGTTTGCTTCGATTTTGTACTGTTTGGCTTTCCAGATCTTGATCATGTCTTCGAGTACATGACCAACATCGCCAACAATACCAATATCGACCGGAACGTTCTTGTTGATCGAGCTTTGATCAATGTCGATCTGAATTTTCTGCGAGTTCGGCGCAAAGAAATCAAGATTGCCGGTCACACGGTCATCGAAACGCGCGCCAATCGCAACCATGACGTCGCAATCATGCATCGACATGTTCGATTCATAAGTGCCGTGCATTCCGACCATGCCAAGATACTGCTTGTCCGACGCAGGATACGCACCAAGCCCCATCAGGGTAAGTGTGATCGGTGCACCGATCATGCGGGTAAATTCGGTCAGAAGCTTGCAGGCCTGCGTGCCGGAATTGATCACACCGCCGCCGCAATACAGGATCGGTTTCTTGGCCGATGCCAGCATTTCCATGGCTTCTTCGATCTGGCTGCGTTCGCCCTTGACCACCGGGTTATAGGTGCGGTGCTGAACCTGTCCCGGTTCCAGATATGGCGCCTTGCCAACCAGAATGTCCTTGGGCAGGTCGATAACAACCGGTCCCGGACGGCCGCTTGAAGCGACATGGAAGGCTTCGTGCATCGTGCGCGCCAGCTTGTCCGGATTTTTCACCAGATAGTTATGCTTGGTGCACGGACGGGTAATGCCGGTGGTGTCAGCTTCTTGGAAGGCATCATTCCCGATCAGGTGGGTCGGGACCTGACCTGTCAGGCAGACAACTGGAATGGAATCCATCAACGCGTCGGTAAGGCCCGTAACGGCGTTTGTCGCACCCGGTCCCGAGGTCACCAGTACTACGCCGACCTTACCGGTCGAGCGGGCGTAACCTTCAGCAGCGTGGACAGCAGCCTGTTCATGGCGCACGAGAACGTGACGAATCCGATTCTGTTTAAATATCTCGTCATATAGCGGTAGCACAGCGCCGCCGGGATAGCCGAACACGACTTCCACACCCTGATCAGCAAGGGCCTGCAACACTACTTCCGAACCGCTTAAAATACGTTCTGCCATGATTTTCGAGCCTCTTTACTTAGCGACAACAACGTGTCGCGTGATAACCGCGTGATTGAAACATGATCCAATTATCCTCGAATTGGAGTTGAAAAATCCGCCAAAATGGCGGTTTTCCGCCATTTCGGCGGGTGAAGCGCCAACCTATCGCCTCACTTTGGCGTGGTCAACAGAAATTGGTTAACATCATGACGCATTTTTGCTGCCAAACTTTCCGAATATTGCGCGTCGATGATTTCCTTGGCCGTCATTTGATGACGAAACCAGGTTAATTGCCGTTTTGCATAGCGTCTGGTTTCGCGTTGCGATTTCTCTTTGGCCGTGGCCAGATCAATCTCACCTGCAAGGTAAGCTGCAATCTCGCGCACCCCCACAGCCTTCATAACAGGCGCTGTTTCAGGCAATTCAAGGGCAAGCAGCCCTTTAACTTCATCAATCGCCCCCTGTTCGATCATCAGATCAAAACGCCGGTTACAGCGGTCATACAGAATGTCCCGCGGTGGCATGTAACAAAGTTTCTTGAATTTCATGTTTTCCGGCGGGGTGATTACCGGTTCGGTGTGCCAATTCGCCAGTCCGCGTCCGGTATGGGCAAAAACCTCGGCGGCGCGAATCAGCCGCTGGGTATTGCTGCCATCAAGGTTGGCTGCCGTTTCCGGGTCTTGCTCCTGAAGTTTGGCAAAGAATGCTTCGTGGCCGAGTTCTTCAAGCTCGCGGGTGACGTCTTCGCGAATCCGTGCCGGAACATCCGGTATCGGCGCAATCCCCTCGGTCAGGGCATTAAGATACATGCCGGTCCCGCCGGTGATGATCGGAATTTTGCCGTTGGCGTGACAGTCGGCAATCTCGGCCATCGCCATTTCGCGCCACTTGCCAGCCGAACAGGCCTCGCGCCCGGACAACACGCCATAAAGCCGATGCGGTGCGCGTGCCATTTCACTTTCATCGGGGCGCGCAGATAGCACACGCAACTCCTGATAGACCTGCATGCTATCGGCATTGATCACCACCCCGTCAAAGGCCTCTGCCAGATCAAGGGCCAATGCCGACTTTCCACTTGCGGTGGGTCCGGCAACGATCAGGACAGGGGCAAACGAACTGTTGGCTTGTGTGGCCGACATCAAACTGCTTTCAGGATTTGGTGGTCAAATGAAGGTCGGCCAGTCTATTGGGTTTGGGGCGACAGTCCTAGGAATTTACGCGGCAAAAATTTTGTTGGAAACGACCTGCATCGTGTCAGGCAATGTGAAAGTTCTCTTGCCACAGTCCGATGCAATTCGGATAAAGGCTCCAACGATGTTTTATGCCTTTTCCGCCAAGGAGCCTGTCGACCATGAAATTGGTTCTCACCCTGATTGCCGCCCCGAATTCAGATGCGCTGACCAAGACCGTCATTGATAACGCGGCGATCGCGCTGACCGGGGCAGGGGCACTGGTCGGGGATGTGACCTGGCTTGCCTATGGTGAGGCCTGCGATCTGACGTTTGACGGCATTCCGCTTGATGTTGCTGATACAGCGCTTGCCGAGGCAGAACTTCCGGTCGATGCCGTTACCCAGAAGGTCGAGACGCGCCGCAAGAAGCTGTTGATTGCCGATATGGACAGCACGATTGTGACAGGCGAAACCCTTGATGAACTGGCCGAATTCGCAGGGGTCAAGGACCGGGTGGCCGCGATCACCGCGCGTGCAATGAATGGCGAGCTTGATTTCGAAGAGGCCCTTGATGAACGCGTCTGGCTGCTTGATGGCATGTCGACAGAAATGCTGAAAGAAGCTTGGAAAACGGTTGAGTACACCGGCGGTGCACGGGAGCTTGTCAATACCATGAAGGCCAATGGCGGTTTTGCCGCGCTTGTGTCTGGCGGGTTTGATTTCTTTACCGGTGCGGTTCGGGCCGAGCTTGGCTTTGATTATGATCAGGCCAATGTCCTGATTGAAAAGGACGGCAAGCTGACCGGCAAGGTTCAGAAGCCTGTTCTTGATCGTCAGGCCAAGGTTGATGCGCTTGAAAGTCTGTCGGCCAAGCAGGGGGTCACGGTTGGTGATGCGATTGCAGTGGGTGATGGTGCGAACGATCTTCAGATGATCTCGCTTGCCGGGACCGGGGTGGCTTTCCATGCCAAGCCGTCGGTTCAGGAACAGGCGCGTATCTGCATCAATCACGGGGATCTGACAGCGTTGTTGTATTTGCAAGGTTATGCAAAGTCGGACTTCGTCTCGTAAGGTCCGAACAGGTTAAGTAAAAAGGGCGGCCTGATATTCAGGCCGCCCTTTTTTTGATGTTTATCCAAGCCTGTGGCTTATTCGTCGCCTGACAGGGTCAGGCCGAAGTAACGCGGGCCGGCCGATGTTTCGATCAACATCAGGATGGTGCGTTTGTCATCATCAATGGCATTGTCGACCGCATCAACAACGTCTTCGACGTTATCAACCGAGCTGTGCGATGCCTCGATGATGATGTCGCCCGGGCGAACACCTTTTTCAGCGGCATAGCTATCACCGGAAACTTCGGTGACAATTACGCCTTCGGTGCCTTCGGCAAGGTTGAAGCGCTGACGCAGGCTTTCATCGACATTGGCAATCTTGATGCCCAGTGCATCGATGCTGGCCTCGGCCACAGCCGGGGCTTCCTGCTCCTCGCTGCTGGTGGCACTTGCGGCTACGACGTCTTCCTCAAGTTCGCCAAGCTCAACCTGAACGGTCTGCTTTTCACCATCGCGCCAGATCTCGACATCGACATCCTTGCCAATGCGGGTTTCAGCAACAATGCGCGGCAGGCGACGCATGGATTCAACTTCCTTGCCATCAAAGGTCAGGATGACGTCACCCTGCTTGATACCAGCTGCCTGTGCCGGACCATCTTCTGACACACCGGCAACCATGGCACCCGTTGCATCATCAAGGCCAACCGAGTCTGCGATGTCCTCGGTGACGGTCTGGATGTGAACGCCAAGCCAGCCGCGGCGGGTACGACCATACTCTTTAAGCTGATCGACAACGCTTTGTGCGATGCCCGACGGAATGGCAAAGCCAATACCGACCGAGCCACCGGACGGTGAATAGATCGCACTGTTGATGCCGATGACATCACCATCAAGGTTAAACAGCGGGCCGCCAGAGTTACCACGGTTGATCGAGGCATCGGTCTGGATGAAGTCATCATACGGGCCCTGGTTGATGTCGCGGTTACGTGCAGAGACGATACCGGCGGTTACCGTACCGCCAAGGCCGAACGGGTTACCGATCGCCATCGCCCAGTCACCAATGCGCGCGCTGTCCGAATCACCCCATTTTACAAATGGCAGGTCTTCTTCCGGCTCGACCTTAAGCAGGGCGACGTCTGTTTTCGGGTCGCGTCCGATCAGTTCGGCTTCAAGCGTGTCACCATCATGCAGGCGAACGGTAATTTCGTCCGCACCGTCAATCACGTGGTTGTTGGTCACGATGTAGCCATCTGCGGAAATAATGAAGCCCGATCCAAGGGCTGTCGCGCGGCGGCGTTGCGGGGCATCGCCACCCTGGCCACCCTGACCGTTGCGTTCCATAAAGTCACGGAACAGATCCTCAAACGGGGAGCCGGGAGGAAACTGGAAGTCTGGTCCCTGACGTTCAGCGACCATCTGGCTGGTGGAAATGTTTACAACACTGGGCAGAAGTTTTTCTGCCAAGTCTGCGAAACTCTCAGGAGCGGGGCGGGCATTCGCGATTTGCGAAACACTGGTCACGCCAAGGAGAACAATCACCAGTGCTGCGGTGACTTTCGTCCGCACCGGGTTGTATAATGCATCTAGCATGTGTCTGATCCTGTTCGTTGCCGCGTTCACGGTATTTGTCATTCTCTTTGTGCAGCGCGCGGCGGGACTGTATTTCACCCGTCGCTTAAGTACTCAACTTAACCCCGACTTTGGCAGAATTTGGGCGGGACTGGGAAAAAACAAGGAATTGTCGGCACAATATCATGGCGCGAAGGCCTGTGTGCGGCAGTATCCCTGACGAGAATTGCAATCTTAAAGCCAGGTCCGGACTGCCCATATTCCGCCAATGGCGACGACAGCGGCGATCAATCCGCCAACGCGCAACTGCGATTCAGGAATTTCCTGAACAAGCTCCATCACCCTTTTCAGACCGCCGGGAAACAGCGTGTAAAGCATTCCTTCCAACGCGATGGCCAGAAGTATGGCTGTTGCAAGTTCCTTCATGGGTAAGGACGTTCCGGCGTTTCTTTGTGATCTCTCAGACCGTAGTCCGACAGAACGAAATTATAAAAACAAAAAGGGCGACCTGCACAATATGCAGGTCGCCCTTATGTTTTGTCTAGCGGCTTGTCGCCGGTCCAGACTTATTAAAGTACTGGAAAAACTCGCTATCTGGTGAAAGCACCATCGTCGAGCCGTTATCAAGCGCTATTTTGTAGGCTTCGAGCGAACGATAGAATTCAAAGAATTCTGCATCCTGGCCATAAGATTTGCCCAGAATAATGTTTCGCTGACCATCGCCTTCACCACGCAGCACTTCTGCCTGACGGTTGGCTTCGGCAATGATGCCAATACGTTCGCGATCCGCTTCTGCCTGGATCTTCGCCTTAAGCTCTTCACCTTCTGCGCGAAGCTGTGCAGCCTCGGCAATACGTGAAGAACGCATACGGTTATACACCGCTTGCGAAGTTTCCTGCGGCAGGTCGGTACGACCGATACGAACATCAATCAGCTCAACACCGAACTCTTCTGCCGGCTTGATCAGGGTCGCCTGGATCTTGTTCATGATCTCGGCGCGGTTGTCCGAAAGCAGCGTCACAAGCGGGGCCTGTGCCAGTTCACCACGGATGACCGAATTCAGACGCTGGCCAAACAGCTGCACGAAGTTTGCAGTGTTGGTTGCACGCTGACGGAAGATCAATGGATCAATGATTTTCCAACGCGCAAAGCTGTCAACATTGACACGCTTCTGGTCAGACAGAAGAACCTGCTGAACAGGCGGATCAAGCTCGAGAATACGACGCTCGTAATATTCAACGTTCTGGATCGGCAGTTTGAAATGCAGACCCGGTTCGGAAACCGCATGGACCGGATTACCGAACTGAAGAACAAGCGCCTGCTGGTCCTGACGCACGGTAAATACGCACATCGAGCCAACAACAGCAGCGATAACAAGGACGACGCCAGCGGCAATAAGTTTAGGACTTGCCATTAGTTGTTGCCTCCTGCATTCGCACGTTTCTGAACTTCCGGAAGCGGAAGATACGGGACAACGCCATTACCCTGACCATTCTGTTCCATGATCACCTTGTCGGACTTGCTCAGGATTTCCTGCATGGTTTCAAGATACAGGCGACGGGTCGTCACATCCTTGGCCGTCAGGAAGGAATTGTAGATGGAATTAAAGCGTTCTGCTTCACCCTCTGCTTCCTTGGTGACACGGTCCTTGTAAGCACGGGCCTGCAGGACCTGACGTTCTGCTTCACCCTTTGCACGCGGGATGATGTCGTTACGGTAGGCCAGTGCTTCGTTCTGGGAACGGTCACGGTCCTGACGCGCACGCTGCACGTCGTTGAACGCATCGATAACGTCACGCGGGGGATCCACCTTCTGCATTTTCACTTCTGCAATGAAAACGCCGGAATCATAACCATCCATGATTTCCTGAAGAAGGGTACGGGTCTGTTCCTCGACCCGGACACGACCAACGGTCAGTGCTTCTTCAAGATCGGTTTTGCCAATCGTTTCACGGATCGCACTTTCGGATGCCAGCTTGATGGTGTTTTCCGGATCGCGAACATTGAACAGATAGGCACCAGCGTCGCTGATACGCCACTGAACGACATAGTCGATGTCGATAATGTTCTGATCGCCGGTCAGCATCAGGCTTTCTTCAGGCACATCACGTGAACCGTTCGATGTGACAGTACCTGCGCCGCGATAGCCAACCTCGATCTGGTTGGTCCGCTCGACGTTCGGCTTGATGACCTCGCCAATTGGCGCCGGCAGGAAGTAGTTCAGACCCGGGCCCGTGGTGCCAACCCATTTGCCAAACAGAAGGGTTACACCCTGCTCACCCGGCTGGACACGGTAGAAACCGGTCAAAAGCCACAACCCGATCACAGCGATACCGATCAGGACAAAGCCCTTGTATCCGCCGCCACCGGGGAACAGCCGCTTGAGGCGTTCCTGGCCTTTACGAATCATTTCATCAAAGTCGGGGGGCGTACTTCCGCCGCCGCCGCCACCCGAAGGACGCTGTCCCCACGGGTTCTGGCCGCCACCGTTATTTCCGCCGCCGCCCCAGGGGCCACCGCCCCCTTGATTATTCCAAGGCATCGAGTTTCTTCCTCTTCTTGCCGTTCGGTGTTTATCTTTGCTTACCGAGCACTATGGCCTTATATGACAGCTTGCCTTGCAAAACAATGATACGCGCCTGCAAGTTCTGTGTGACCACGGACTTAAGCCAAAATTTGGAGACCGCAATATGACATCGCTCAACCGTGAACAGATTACTGCCGCACTTGATAGCGTAATCGACCCGGTCGACGGACAATCAATCACAGCCAAGGGTATGGTGCAAGGCATTGATATTCATGATGAAGTCGTCAATGTTATGATCGCAGTCGACCCTGAACGCGGTCCTGCACTCGAAGATTTACGACAAAGCGCAGAAAAGGCAGTAGCAGCTGTGAACGGGGTCACAACAGCCCGTGTGGCGCTTACCGCCGAACGCGCAAAGGCATCCGGTCCGCAAGCTGCACCACAGGCACAGCCAAGCCGCCCGTCACAGCCAGCACAGCCCGGTCAGCGTCCGCAGGGTGGCGGGCAGATGCCGCTTGAACTTCCGACCGTGCGCAGCATCGTAACCGTGGCATCCGGCAAGGGCGGGGTAGGCAAATCGACCACTTCGGTCAACCTGGCGCTTTCACTGGTGGCCAAGGGGCTCAAGGTCGGTTTGCTTGATGCTGATATCTATGGGCCGAGTCTGCCGCGCATGATGGGCCTTCGCGATGCCAAACCGACCCCGTCAAAAGAACATCAGGGCAAAATGATCCCGCCGTCTGCCTTTGGCATGCGGATCATGTCTATTGGCTTCATGATCGATGAAGAACAGCCCGTCATCTGGCGTGGACCGATGGCCATGGGCGCGCTTGAACAGCTTTTGCGTGACACCGACTGGGGTGACCTTGATGTGCTGGTGGTCGATATGCCGCCGGGCACTGGTGACATTCAACTTTCCATGGCGCAGCGCGTGCCGGTCACGGGGGCGGTGATCGTCTCTACCCCGCAGGACATTGCGCTTCTGGATGCGCGCAAGGGGCTTAACATGTTCCGCAAGGTCAATGTGCCGGTGTTCGGTCTGATCGAAAACATGTCCTATTACAAATGCCCGGAATGCGGCCACATCGATCATGTCTTTGATCATGGTGGGGCGCACAAGGCGGCTGATGAACTTGGTGTGCCGTTCCTCGGTGAAATCCCGCTCGACCTTAAAATCCGTCTGGGTGCTGATGAAGGCAAGCCGATTGTCGATACCGAGCCCGATGGCGATCATGCCAAGGCCTATGGTGCGATTGCAGAAAAGATTGCAGCGGCGGTCGAAGAGCAGGTTGGCCCGGTAGAAGCACCGAAGAAAAAGGGCCTGTTCCCCAAGATCAATTTCCGCTAAGCGCGGACTTTGGCAGAAGCAGATTTTTAAAAGAACAAAGGGCTCGACATTTTGCCGAGCCCTTTGTTCTTGATATATGATTAGATTTGGGCCTGACCGCCATCAACGAACAGCTCTGTGCCGTTGATGAAACTTGCGGCGTCAGATGCGAGGAAAGAAACAACCTCGCCGACTTCCTTTGGTTCACCAAGACGCCCAAGCGGGACCTGTGACGCAAGATAGTCAAACAGACCTTGCTGCGCATCCTCAGGCACCAGACCACCCAGCCCGGGGGTGCGAATTGGGCCGGGACTGATGGCATTAACCCGAATTCCGCGATCCTTGAGATCCAGCGCCCATGACCGGGCGAAATTGCGAACAGCGGCCTTGCTGGCGCTATAGACGCTGAAGTTTGGCGTACCTTTGATCGAAGTGGTTGAAGACGTCAGGATAATTGATGCACCCTCGGTCAAAAGGGGCAGGGCCTTTTGCACCGTGAACAAAAGACCACGGACGTTGGTTCCAAAAATGCGGTCGACGTGTTCTGCGGTGATGGCACCAAGCGGGAGCATGTCGCCACCACCGGCATTCGCAAACAGGATATCAAGTTTACCTGCCGCCTTGGAAATCTGTGCATATAACTGATCAAGATCCGAGTTCACGGAAACATCAGCACGAATGCCGGTTGCGGCGGGGCCGATTGCAAGAACTGCTTCATCCAGTTCCTTCTGGCGGCGGCCAGTAATAAAGACGCGCGCACCTTTGGAGGCGAGGTCTTTCGCCGCCGCAAGACCGATGCCGGTGCTGCCACCTGTTACGAGGGCAATTTTGCCATTCAGTTGAACAGTCATCATCTTCTCCATGTCATTGTTCGGGAAGAAGCAGAGGCACTGGGTGAGGGAAAGTGGGGCCTCTCTTCTGTCCTTTGTTGTGTGAATGGGTGGATGATAGGCAGGGATTTTTTATTGATAAATACGTCAAAATGAAAATGACTATTCACTTGTGTGTATAATAACATGGACACGACAGCGGAGGTGTGTGTGGATCAGTTACTGGCAATGCGGGCTTTTTCGCGTGTGGTTGAAGCCGGGAATTTTACGCGAGCGGCGGAAACGATTAACATTCCCAACGCCACAATGAGCAAACTTGTCCAAGAACTTGAAGCCCATTTGGGTATCAAGTTGCTGCAAAGAACAACGCGTCGGGTGACTGTGACGCCGGAGGGGCAGGAATACTACGATAAGGCTGTGCGGATATTGCGCGATCTCGAGGCCATTGATTCGTCTTTCGATGTCTCGCGCCGCAATCCCGGCGGTAAACTGCGCATTGATATTGGTGGATCCGCCGCACGGGATGTGCTGATCCCGCTATTGCCAGAGTTCCTTGAAAGCTACCCTGATATTCAGTTCGAACTGGGGGTATCTGACCGCGCTGTTGATATGATCAGTGATAATGTCGATTGCGTTATCCGCGGCGGTCCATTGGATAGTTCATCCTTGATTGCCCGACATATCGGAAATGCCAAACTGATTACCTGTGCATCACCTAGATATTTGAAAAAATATGGCGTCCCGGCCTATCCTGATGAGCTGAAAAACGGCCACAAGCTGACTGCGTATCTGTCGCCGCAAGATGGCAGACCTTTTCCGTTTCGGTTCGCGCTCAATGATAAGAAAATCGAAATCAAGGTCGAACAACGGATTGGAGTTAACGAGAGCAATGCCCATCTGGCAGCCGCGATCGCCGGGCTTGGCATTGTTCAGACGTTCTCATATGCTGCCTGCGAAGCATTGAGAGACGGAAAACTTGTTGAAATACTCAGTGAATGGCGGCCCAGTCCGTATCCGTTTCATGTTGTCTATCCACAGAACCGCTATGTGTCCCCAAGACTGCGGGTCTTTATTGATTGGTTGGCGAAATCCTACCCCAGGGCGGTCGCCAACGGGATAACGGCATGATCATTCTTACAAAGCAAAACACCGCTTGATCAGTGGAAACCCGAACCGATTGCCTGATTTACCGCGTTTGCAATCACGGCTTCCATTGTGCCATTAGCGATCAGCTCCGCAATTGCACGGTTAATCCGTGCAAGCTGTGAAATGTCTTGGGATTTTCTATTGAAGGCGATGAAGGTCTGATTCTCGTAAATTGCGTTTTGGCCCCGAACAACCTTATCCTCTAGTTCGAGCTTCCTGATCCAGATATCTCCTGCTTCGCGCACAGCAATCACAGCATCAATCCGCTTGCTGACCAGCATCGCAAAATTCTGGTCATCGCCGGCGGCTTCGGAAGTATCAAACATGCCAGATGCACGAGCACTGTCGAATGCGTTGCCATAGCTCCACCCACGAATGACGCCGACATTCATGCCCGACAGGTCTTCAATTCTGGTTTCGGGGGAGAATTTGCCTGCGGGGCGATAGATCATCAAACTTTCACGATGGACAGGGTCGCTGAAAGCATACTTCTTCTGACGTTCGAGGTTTTTGTATATTCCCGCGACAGCACCATCACCATTTTCCAGATGAAGAAGTGCGCGGCGCCAGGGAACGGGAACGATTTCGACCGTTATGCCCGCATGGGCAGAGATCGCACGGACGATTTCAGGATAGATTCCAGCAGCACGATCATGATCGCGATACATGAAGGGCGGGTTGGCTTCATCTACATAGATCGTCAGGGCTTGCGCAGGATTGACCGGCAAAAGTGCCAGTGCGCCCAGAAGGACGGACCACATAAAAGTCCAAAGGTTTTTCCGGCGTTGTCCTTGCATCTTATCCTCATTGACACTCCTGCATTATCTCATATGGGATCATTGTTCTGATCCGACAACGGAACTGCACAAGGTTCAAAATCAAAGCACAAAACCCCGCCAGATTTCTCTGACGGGGTTTTGATCTTGAAATCAGTGACGCTTGTTAAACAGCTTCAGCCATGAAAGACGGCATCCAGCCTTCGTTCAGTTCACGAAGTTCCGAAAGCGATACTTGGTCGCCGCCATCAATGCTGATCGCATCACCACCGGCCTGGCCGACGATGACGGCCGCAACATTTGCGCTGCTTGCGGCGTTGAGAACCTTGTCCGGATCGCGGGTAGCGATCACGTAACGGCCCTGATCTTCGCCAAACAGCCATGCGGCTTCGCTGCCAGCTTCTGGCAGGCTAACGTCGGCACCGATATTGCCTGCAAGGCACATCTCGGCAACCGTCACCAGAAGACCGCCATCAGCGATGTCGTGGCAGGTCCGGACCAGACCGAGTTCAATCAGTTCATGGATCAGGGTGCCCGCACGTTTTTCAGCCCCCAGATCAACCGGCGGCGCTGCGCCTTCTTCGCGACCTTCGATGGTCTTGAGATACAGCGACTGGCCTAGTTCACCGGTCGCCGCACCGATCATGATCAGCGCACTGTCATCGCGTTTGATACCGATGGTTGCGTGGTGCCCCAGATCGGAAATCAGGCCAACGCCACCAATGGCCGGGGTCGGCATGATGCCAACGCCGTTGGTTTCGTTGTAAAGCGATACGTTACCCGACACGACCGGGAAATCCAGTGCGATGCAGGCTTCGCCAATGCCCTGACAGGCGCCAACGAACTGACCCATGATGCGCGGGCGTTCCGGGTTGCCAAAGTTCATGTTGTCGGTGATCGCAAGGGGTTTGGCGCCGGTTGCAACCAGGTTGCGATAGGCTTCGGCAACCGCCTGTTTGCCGCCTTCGACCGGATCGGCCATGACATAGCGCGGGGTGCAGTCGGTGGTTGCGGCAAGGCCCTTGTTCGTGCCTTCGACGCGGACCACACCGGCATCACCGCCCGGACGAACAACCGTGTTGCCACGTACCAGATGGTCATACTGTTCCCAGATCCAGCGACGCGATGCGAGGTCCGCTGATGCGATCAGGGTTTTCAGCGCGTCGACGTGGCTCATCTTGCCCGAAAGGCTTTCGGCATCGATGCGATCCTGTTTCGGGGTCGGTTCCCACGGACGATCATATTCCGGCGATGCTTCGGCCAGCGGATCAATCGGCAGATCACCGGCAACTTCGCCATGCCATTTAAGGACCATGCGCTTGGTGTCGGTCAGTGTACCGATGACGGCGAAGTCGAGTTCCCATTTGTCAAAGATCGCCTTGGCGGCATCTTCGCAACCGGGTTTCAGAACCATCAGCATGCGTTCCTGCGACTCTGAAAGCATCAGCTCATAGGGCGTCATGCCTTCTTCGCGCATCGGGACTTTATCCAGCCATAGCTCTACACCAACGCCGCCCTTGGACGCCATTTCAAACGAGGACGAGGTCAGGCCAGCAGCGCCCATATCCTGAATGGCGACGATCATGTCAGTTGCCATCAGCTCAAGACAGGCTTCGAGCAGAAGCTTCTCGGTGAACGGGTCACCGACCTGAACGGTAGGACGCTTTTCTTCACTGTCATCGTCAAACTCGGCCGATGCCATGGTGGCACCATGGATGCCGTCGCGGCCGGTTTTCGACCCAACATAGACAACCGGGTTCCCGATGCCAGCTGCGGCTGAGTAGAAGATGTTATCGGTATCGGCCAGACCCACGGTCATCGCATTGACCAGGATGTTGCCGTTATAGGACGCATGGAAGTTGGTTTCGCCGCCGATGGTCGGAACGCCCATGCAGTTGCCATACCCACCGATGCCTTCGACAACACCGCTGAGAAGATGGCGTGTTTTGGGATGATCCGGCTCGCCGAAACGAAGCGCGTTCAGGTTGGCGACCGGACGTGCACCCATGGTGAAGACGTCACGCATGATGCCGCCAACACCGGTTGCGGCCCCCTGATAGGGTTCGATAAAGGACGGGTGGTTGTGGCTTTCCATCTTGAAGACAGCGGCCTGACCATCGCCAATATCAATGACACCGGCGTTTTCGCCCGGACCCTGAATGACCCAGTCGGCCTTGGTCGGCAGGGTTTTGAGCCATTTTTTCGATGATTTGTAGGAGCAGTGCTCTGACCACATGACCGAAAAAATGCCAAGCTCGTTGATGTTGGGTTCGCGGCCCATGATTTCGAGAACGAGTTTGTATTCTTCCTCGTTCAGGCCGTGTTCCTTGACCAGTTCCGGCGTGATCGGGGTGCTGTTGAAATCGTTGGTGCTCACGATGCTGCCTCCACCATGCTTTTGAACAGATTACGGCCATCGGTGCCACCGTGCATCGGGTCGATTGCGTTCTCGGGGTGGGGCATCATGCCAAGGACGTTGCCCGCCTCGTTGATGATGCCGGCAATGTTGCGCTGTGACCCATTCAGGTTGGTCGCGGGATCAATTTTGCCATCCACATCGCAATAGCGCAGGACAACGCGACCTTCGCCTTCAAGGCGGTCAAGCGTGTCGCTATCAGCAAAATAGTTGCCGTCGTGGTGTGCAACCGGATATTCGACAACGTCGCCTGCGCCATAAAGATTGGTAAAGCGGGTATCCGCGTTTTCCACCTTCAGGTGGGTGTTCTTGCAGATGAATTTCAGGCTGGCATTGCGCATCAGAGCGCCGGGCAAAAGGCCTGCCTCGGTCAGGATCTGGAAACCGTTACACACGCCAATGGTGGTCACACCCTGTTTGGCACGTTCGGAAACCGCACGCATGATCGGTGATTTGGCGGCCATGGCGCCACAACGAAGATAGTCGCCATAGGAAAAGCCACCCGGGACCATGATGATATCGGTCTTGGGGAGTTCGGTGTCGCCATGCCAGACCAGGGTCGGCTCGATGCCTGTGGCCTGCTTGAGGGCTGCGATGGCGTCATTCTCCCGGTTGATGCCGGGAAACAGGATGACAGCGGATTTCATGAAATACCGTCTCTTGATTAGTGTCCGTTACTTAATCCCGATAGACAAAGGCCGTGCCTTGGCAAAGCCCCGTCCAGGTGATCAGGCCAGCTCGATGCTGTAATCTTCGATCACGGTATTGGCGAGAAGCTTCTCGCACATTTCCTTGACCTCGGCTTCGGCCTTGGCGGCATCGGTGCCATCGAGTTCGAGTTCGATGAACTTGCCCTGACGGACGTCATTGACACCATCAAAGCCCAGGCCCTGAAGGGCGTGGTGAACGGCCTTTCCCTGCGGGTCAAGAACACCGTTCTTCAGGGTGACATGAACACGTGCTTTCACGAGAAGCTCCTTTAAGTTCGCATGCGCGGGTCTCGCGCGGGGTTCTGTTTGCAAACAAGATGCTGTTCGACGGAATGGGTATCGACCAGACATAAGAAAAGGCCGCGCGAACGCGGCCTTGGGGTTATTTGGTTTCGTCTTTTTTAAGCTGCTCTATTTCGGCGGACTCAGGGAGGACACCGAGACGGCGTGCGACTTCCTGATAGGCCTCTTCGACACCGCCGAGATCGCGACGGAAGCGATCCTTGTCCATCTTTTCGTTGGTGATCGCATCCCAAAGACGGCAGTTGTCCGGGCTGAATTCATCGGCCAGAACCAGCTGCGGGAAGTCACCTTCCCAGACGCGGCCGAATTCAAGCTTGAAGTCCACCAGCTTCAGGCCAATGCCACGCATCAGACCGCAGAGGTAGTCGTTGACGCGAAGGGTCATGCCAACAATTTCCTCAAGCTCTTCAGCACCAGCCCAGCCCAGAGCGAGGATATGTTCATCAGACACCAGCGGATCGCCAAGATCGTCGTCTTTATAATAGAACTCGACAATCGGACGCGGCAGGCGTTCGCCTTCTTCAAGACCAAGACGCTTGGCCATTGAACCGGCAACGATGTTACGGACCACGACTTCAATCGGGACAATTTCGCATTTCTTGCAAAGCTGTTCGCGCATGTTCAGGCGGTGAATGAAGTGGGTCGGGATGCCGATTTCTGCCAGACGGGTCATGACGAATTCGGTGATCATGTTATTCAGGACACCCTTGCCGGCAATGGTGCCGCGCTTCTGGGCGTTGAACGCTGTGGCGTCGTCCTTGAAATACTGAATGATCGTTCCGGGCTCCGTACCTTCGTAAAGAACCTTTGCTTTACCCTCGTAGATGGGCTGCTTTCTGGACATTGGCGGGATCTTTCACATCTAGGCCCACCGTCCGACGCAGCGGGCACCCTGAAATTCGCGCCCTCCGTATAGCAGTGCTTGGCGAGAAACTCAATTGTCGCTTAAGCTCTATTTATGCAAACTTGATAATCGAAATTTGCAACCGTCGGGATCTGCGTCAGAAGAAACCCCGACGTTTCAGGTAACTTGTTGATTTCACCTGTCGTTTTGCCGTCAGCAATCCTAAACATCGACGGGATGGAACGGGGTTTTGTCGGGCTGTCCATCGGCAAAAAGCCACACCGGGCGTCTGGGCAGTTCATGTTCGCTTGTGGGAATCGCCGGAAGCCCGATCAGTGAGGAGCAGACGGTCTCAAATCCGATATTGCTGCGTACCAACATGGCATCAGCACGAATATCATGGTGATCCGGGTCGGGGGCCTCTGTGCCGGTATCTGCCAGCAGCGCCTGCCAGGCAAACCAGTCATCGGCTTCGGGATTCGGTGCCGGGGCACTAATAAAGCGCGGCAGATTGCGTTTGGTGCGCGCACTGTTTTGCGTGTCATTCAGGTCATGGGCGGTCAGAATCGACAAACCTTCCGGGATTTCAGTGATACCGATTTTGCCGGTGCCGCGGTTTGCCAGCCAATAGGCATCGCGGTTATCGGCAATCACCATGTTAAAATCGCGATAGGCATTGCCATCCAGTTCAGCAAGCGCCTGTGCGGCGTCAATCGCGTCGGCATGATCAAGCGCTTCAAGGGGCAATTCGCCCCGGGATCGTTTGCCGTCCTGCGGCCCAAGGGTGCCATAACGGTTCAAAACGGCAGCAACCACGCCATCCTCGTTGACGCCAAGCCAGGTTCCGCCAGCGGTTTCATCTAGCCCTGCAACGACATCGGGGCGGTCTTCCCAGTGGCGTTTTGGCGCTTTCCAGGGACGGTTATTCATTTCATCGCGGTTGGCGCCAATGATCACCGGCCAGTCATGGTCGGGACGGCGTAAAATAATAACTGTGCACATGAGGCAGATCAAAGCGTGCCAAAGCACTTTTTGTCAAATTCAAAAGTGTCGAGCAAAGGGGTGAAAACGGGATCGTTTGTTGTCATATAAAAGGTTATGATCGACACTAGGTTGAAAGCCTCAGCACCACTTGCATTTGGATCAGATATCAGGAGGGATGGAAATGAGCAGCTTTAATGAGCGTGAACGCGGGTTCGAGGCAAAATACAGCTTTGATCTTGAACAGGATTTCCGCGTTGAGACTCATTTATACAAGATGCTGGTCCAGTGGGCCGGCGAACAGATGGGCATGACCCCACAAGAATGTGAGGACTATACGCGCAAGATTATTGGTGAAGTTGTTGCCAACCCGCGCGAAAATGGTGTTGTTGCGCTGCTGCTTGCTGACTTTGGCAGCAAGAATATTGATGTCACGGCGTCTGCACTTAATGCGAAACTTGACGAACTACGTCCGGTTGCGCGCGCAGAGGTTTTGTCGTGATTTGACGATGTTGCATGTGCTTGGAAAACTTCTCGTTTGCTAATGCGTGCTGGCTTTCGTATCCTGACCTCCCCAGACCGAAAAATTGAGTAGGTGCAACCTTTTGGTGTGGTATCCTTCGCAGGTAGCTGAAGGAGCCGAATAGGTAGATGAAAGGCGAAAGCATTGCGTATCCTGTTGGCGGACGATCACGACTTGGTTCGTGAGGCAATCTCGCTACTGTTTCAACAGTATTTTGATGACTGTGAAGTGGCCGAAGCAGGGGCATTAGACCCCGCGCTTGAGCTGATAGCAGCGAACAATACATTCGATCTGGTTCTGCTTGACTTGCGCATGCCGGGCATGAATGGCCTCGAAGGTCTGAAACGCACTTTGGAGCAAGTGGCCGATTCGACCTTCGTGGTTCTGCTATCCGGGGCCTATCGCAGCGACGATGTCCGCAAGGCTATCGAAGCTGGCGCACACGGGTTTATTCCCAAAACCCTGCGTGGACAGGCCTTGGCAAATGCAGTGCAACTTGTGCTTGCAGGCGACAAGTACCTGCCATCGTCGATTCTGACTGATATGAATGACAGCATGTCGGGGTCCGGTGATGGTGAAAATCGCCTTGCTGGTGGATTTGGCAACGAGGGCGACTTTGCCCGTCTGACACCGCGTGAACGTGAAGTTCTTGCTCTTCTGTCAGAAGGGCGTCCGAACAAGGACATCGCCCGTCACCTTGATCTGCGTGAGATCACGGTGAAATACCATCTGAAAAACATCTATCGCAAACTGAACGTTTCGAACCGTGCACAGGCCGTGAAAATGGCGCTGGAAGATATGGCGCGGTCCGGCACTTTGTAGGACGTTGGTCAAAGGCAGCTCAGTTTGGCGCTCAAATCCCGGCTCGTGATTTCACGGGCCGTTTTTTGTGGCAACCGCGTTTCCGCCCTAGCGGCAGTACTTCGTGATGAAAACCATACATTGGGCGCCCCTTCGTTAGCGCTCCAGCAGTGCAACAGGCTTTTGAAACTCCCTGCACACGCGGTGTGCAGGGGATAAATTATCAGATTTGGCGTGAAGGGGCGGCTGTCAGTTGGTTTTGCATCGCTGGGGTGCGCCCCGATTGCATCACAATAACCCCGGTCAGGATTGCGGCCATCGCGATCAGCTCCTGCAACTGAACGTTTTCACCCAAAATAAGCGATCCGGTCAGAACAGCGATAATCGGCGGGATATATGTCACGCTCGCGGCTTTGACAGCGCCGAGGTTTTCAACAACGAGGTAATAGCACAAATAGGCAATGCCAGTGCCAAACAGGCCAAGCCCGAAGAACAGGCCAAGTGCAATCCACCCGTTGTCAAAGATCGCCAAGGCACCATCAAAGTCGGCAATGAACAGGAACGTTACGGCGGCGATACCCAGTTGATAGGTGCAAAGCGCAAGCGGGGAGATGCCAAGCGGGCTTATGAACCGACGTGCGTAAACAAAGGAAAGCCCGACACAAAGTGATCCGAGGCCGATAAAGCCGAACCCGGCCAGATCATTTGTCGAGATGCTCGCATCCCAGGGACGGGCGATCATCGCAATACCAGCAAAGCCGACACACAATCCCAGCACAGATCGACGATTGATCGGCTCGTTCCGCAAAAAGACAGCTGCTGTGACAAAGGAAATCATCGGGATTGCCCCGCTCAGCATCCCGGCAAGGCTTGATGGCAAAAGCTGAATGCCCTTGGCAAAGCTGAAATAATAAAGGCTGCCGGCAAGGATCGACATCGCGATGAAATGATGGGCATAGCGCAGATGTTGCCATTTAAGTTTTCGCCCGATCAGGGCTGCGGCAAAAACCGGTAGAAACCCCATAAAGACACGAACGCTTGCAATCTGCATCGGGCTGATCAGGGTGCTTGCGCCCTTATTGAACAGAAAAGTCAAACCCCAGAGAAGGGCAAGCAGTCCGAATACGATATAGGATTTGTTTTTCATGGTGGCGTACCAAATTGGAAAAAACATGGCCTATTGTCATAATTTCCAGTACTTTTCACAAATCATACTATCTAGTCTATGAAATAGAAAAACTGCATCATGGGATCGTATCCACCACTGAAATCATTGCCCGCGTTTGAGGCTTCGATGCGCCTGAAAAGCTTTGCATTGGCTGCCGACGAATTGAATGTCACGCCGGGTGCCGTCGGACAGCAAATTCGCAAGCTTGAAGAATGGCTTGGTGTTGAGCTGTTTGCGCGCTCTGTCCGTCAGATCACGCCAACGGCTGATGGTCTGGCTTATGCCGCCCGTATTGCCCCGGCCCTGCAGCAGATTCGCGATGCAAGCCATCAATTGCGCGATCGGTCAAATCATGCTGTGCGCTTTGTGATGCCCCCCAGCTTTGCCGCCAAGTGGTTTTCCAAACGGATGTCGCGCTTTCTGATCGCGCATCCTGAAACTTCGCTACATGTTGGGTCCTCATCAATCCAGATGGATTTCGACCACGATCCGGTCGATCTGGCGGTTCGGTATTTCAACGGCAAGGATGAACGCCTTGAAACCGTGTTGCTTTATCAGGGGCAGGCAGCAGCTTTTTGCGCCCCTGCCTACCGCAACAGGGTGGGTCTGAATACGCCTGATGATCTTGTCCGTGCGACGTTACTAAATGACATCCTGCACCCCTGGTGGGAAAAATGGCTGGGGGCGTTTTCCGGGCTTTCCACCAACGAAATTCACGGGATCAAGCGGGTTGAGATTGATCAGACATCCATGGCGATTGAAGCTGCCATTCATGAACAGGGCGTCGTTTTGGCCAATCCGCTTCTGGCTGAGGAAGACCTTTCGGAAGGAAAGCTGATCCACCTGTTTCCCGATCAGGTCGTGAAAGTACCTTCAGGTTATTATCTGATATGGCCCAAAAACCGGGAACTCCGCGCCCCGGTCAAGGAATTCCGCGACTGGCTTTTAAGCGAGGCTGGCGATCTTGGTGTTAAATAACAAACCCCGGCCGAGAGATTTCGACCGGGGTTGGCAATTGCGATGATACGGTCTGATTACAGATCACGGTTCATCGTGTAGGTGCCCATATAGCTCGCCTTATCAAGAACATGTCCTTCGATGGCGGCAAGGGCGTCCGGACCGGTGAAGTTTTCCGGGAGATCAACCTTCTCGGTATCAAGCGCATAGACCGTGAAATGATAGTGGTGAATGATCGAATCATTCCATGGCGGGCAGGGGCCGTCATAATCGGCGTAGTTCCCGCCCATATCGGCATCACCCGCAAACCAGTCCGTATAGGAATTCAGGCCGGTTTCACCGTGTGCTTTCACACCCGCTGGCTTGCCTTTCGGGGTAATGCCGTTTGCGCCAACCCCTTCGGCAAGGCTTGTGGTCGAGGCCGGAATGTTGACCAGCACCCAGTGATAGAAATCAACACGCGGCAGGCTGGCCGGGACTTGTTTGCCTTCAATATTGACGTCCTCGCCCGATGACGGGACATCCGGGTCATGGCAGATCAGGGCAAAGGATTTGGTGTCGGCAGGCACATCCGACCAGCTTATGGCCGGGCTGATATTGTCTGAGGTTTCAAATCGGCCTTCTGCCGGGATTTTCCCGAATGCAAACTTGGTCGGGATCGGTGCGCCGTCATCCCATCCTTCGATGCTCAGTTTCATGTTTCATCCCTTTCCTGTGATTGCCGCTTTTGGGTGGGTTGTTGCTTATCGATATAGCTCAGCATCAATGGCATGCAATGTCAAAGAACGCGAATGCCGTACCCCAAAATGAAAAAGCCCCGGTCACTGACCGGGGCTTTGAAGGCAGGCTTTGGTGTCTGGCTTAATCCGCAAACACACGGGCAAAGATCGTATCGACATGCTTGGTGTGGTAGCCAAGGTCAAACAGTGCTTCGAGCTTGTCCATCGGGATTTTCGCGGTCACGTCTTCATCGGTCTTCAGAAGCGACAGCAGATCCCCTTCACGATTCCAGACCTTCATCGCGTTGCGCTGAACGATGCGGTAAGAATCTTCGCGCGAAACACCATGCTGGGTCAGGGTCAGCAGCACGCGCTGCGAGAACACCAGGCCACCCATCTGATTGAGGATCTCGTCCATGCGTTCGGGATAGACAACCAGGTTTTCAACAACATTGGTCAAACGCATCAGGGCGAAGTCGAGCGTTACCGTCGCATCCGGGCCAATGTTACGTTCGACCGAGCTGTGCGAAATATCGCGCTCGTGCCAAAGGGCAACGTTTTCCATTGCCGGGATTGCCATCGAACGCACCAGACGGGCAAGACCGGTCAGGTTTTCGGTCAGAACCGGGTTGCGTTTGTGGGGCATCGCCGAGGAGCCTTTCTGCCCCTTGGAGAAGAATTCTTCTACTTCGCGGACTTCGGTGCGCTGCAGGTGGCGGATTTCGGTCGCCAGATGCTCGATCGAGGATGCAATCACGCCAAGGGCTGCGAAATAGGCGGCATGACGGTCACGCGGGATCACCTGGGTCGAAACCGGTTCCGGCTTCAGGCCAAGCTTCTCGGCAACATGTTCCTCAACGCTCGGATCGATGTTGGCAAAGGTGCCAACCGCACCAGAAATTGCGCAGGTCGCGATTTCGTCACGCGCAGCAACAAGGCGGTCGCGGTTACGTTTGAATTCCGCATAGAAAGTCGCAAGCTTAAGACCAAAGGTCACCGGCTCTGCGTGGATGCCGTGCGAACGGCCCATGCAAGGGACATCTTTGGTTTCATAGGCGCGCTTTTTAAGGGCTGCCAGAAGCTTGTCCATGTCTTCCAGAAGGATGTCGGTTGCCTGGGCAAGCTGCACGTTAAAGCAAGTATCAAGCACGTCCGAACTCGTCATGCCCTGATGAACAAAGCGGGCTTCCTCACCAACCTGTTCGGCCAGTTCGGTCAGAAACGCGATCACATCGTGTTTGACTTCGGCTTCGACGGTATCAATCCGGTCGATACGGTCCTGAGTGTAGGGCTTGTCGCCTTTTTCCCAGACAAGCTTGGCGGATTCTGCCGGGATAACACCCAGTTCGGCCAGTTTATCAGCAGCGTGGGCTTCGATTTCGAACCAGATACGGAACTTGTTCGCCGGTTCCCAGATAGAGGTCATCTGCGGACGGGAATAACGGGGGATCATGCGGTCGCCTCCGGGCAATATGGTTGGGTGCCGGAAAAGGATCTCGATGATCGGATTGCGCAATCAATTGCCCGATCACGGCGCCGGCACGCTTTCACGGGGTCGGATAGTCCATTCCGGGCGAATTGGCAACCCTGCAGACGGGTATGGCAGGCTTGTGAAGCGATTTTACTGTGCCAAAGCTTGTGCGCCGTTAGAAAAATAGCAACTTATTAGATATATACCGTGTAAACAGGCGGGGCGTATCTGCGACGTCGCGGTTGATCCGAATGCGAAGTGGACGGAATTTTTATGGCGCGTGAACGCGACAGGGCAAAAAATCACCAGACAGATGTGACACAGGTCGGCAAGACAGACGCAAACTATCTGGCGGAACTGGTGGAATTGGGCATTGCGCTTTCGGCGTCGCAAGGCCGCGAAGAGCTTAACCAGAAAATCCTGATGGCCGCGCGGAACTTCACCAATGCGGATGGGGGATCGCTTTACCTCGTCAATCGCGAGGAAAGCGAACTTCATTTCCGTATCATGGTGAATGATACCCTTGATACGTTCTTTGTCTCGGGCCGGGAAAACGAAAAGCCGTTTCCACCCTTGCCGCTTTATGACGAACAAGGCCGGCCCAACTATGCCAATATCGCGACCTATGTCGCGCTGACCGGCAAGGCGATCAATATCGAAGACGCCTACATTGCCGAAGGGTTCGACTTTACCGGTACCCGGGCGTTTGATGCCAAAACGGGTTACCGATCCAAATCCTTCCTGACCGTGCCGCTTAAAAATACCAGCGGTGTGGTGCTTGGTGTCTTGCAGCTGATCAATGCGCGCGATGACGCAGGCAATGTCATTTCCTTCGATCCGGCGATTGAGCCGATCATCAATGCGCTCGCAAGTCAGGCCGCGGTTGCCATTGAAAACAGTCGCTTGCTCGTTGCACAACGCGATCTGATGGAAAGCTTCGTGCGTGTTCTTGGTCACGCGATTGATGCCAAATCACCACATACGGCAGGCCACTGTTCACGGGTGCCAATCATTGCCCGCATGCTGGCCCAGGCGGCCGTCGATGACAGGGAAGGGAAGTTTTCCAATTTCTATCTGACGGATATGGAATGGTACGAGCTTGATCTGTCGGCATGGCTTCATGATTGCGGCAAGATCGTCACGCCCGATCATGTCATGGAAAAAGCCACCAAGCTTGAAACCATCCATAACCGCATTCACGAAGTTCGCACCCGTTTTGAGGTGCTGCGGCGCGATGCCGAGATTGAGATGCTCAAACGCAAACTTGATGGCGAAGAGGCCAATCAGTGCGAAGCGGACTTTGAGCGCCGGGTGGCAGAACTTGAAACCCAGTTTGCCATGGTGGCTGATGCCAATATCGGTGATACGGAACTTGATACCGACACCATATTTGCCCTACACGACATAGGGGAACAGAAATGGACGCGCTACTTTGACCGAACAATCGGGTTGTCCTGGGCGGAGCATGAACGGCTGAGCGATACTGAACTGGCCGAGTTGCGCGCATCAGGTACTGAAAGTCTTCTAATGGATCGCGAAGCCGATATTTATGGCGGCTTTAACCGTGGTGAGGTCTATAACCTTTCCATCCCGAACGGCACCCTGACGTCTGAAGAACGTCAGGTCATTAATGACCATGTCGTCATTACCCAGGATATGCTGGCCCAATTGCCGTATCCCAAGGAGCTGCAACGCATTCCGGCGATTGCGGGCAACCATCATGAAAAGATGGACGGTTCAGGCTATCCGCGGGGCCTGACGGGGGATGATATGGGCATCCTCGAAAAGGTGATGGTGATTTCCGATATCTTCGAGGCCCTGTCGGCGGTGGATCGTCCCTATAAGCGGCCAAAGACATTGTCTGAATGTATCTCGATCCTTGCCGATATGAGCGACAAGGGACAGATCGACAGCGACCTGTTCGAACTTTTCCTGACGAGCGGCACCTATCAGGAATATGGGCGGAAGTATCTGCGCGAAGATCAGCGCGATGACGTCGATATCGCGCAATTCTTGCAGGTGTAATGGAAGTGCTTGCACACATGGCGTTGCGACCCTTCCAGTAAATCCCGGTTGCAGCGTGGCTGATAGTCGCGTATTTCCGTAGAGTTCGTTTGTTACCGGCCCTGCGTTCTGCCCGGCCACGCATATCCCACCAACAGAAACCGCCACTGAAGGCGCAGGAATGATTGAAACATTCGACATTCTTTTTCTGATCGTTTCGGTTCTTGGCGTATCGCAGGCGATTTTCCTGATTGTCTTGTTGTTGGACGAAGGAAAGCGTTCTTTTCGCGCCAATCGCTGGCTAATGGTGTTCGGGTTTTCGATCGGTATGAGTTTTATCGACGATACGTTCGACCCCTTCATCAGTCCGATTGTTAACCTGTATCTTGTGCCGGTTTTTGCGCCCTTCTTTTTTGCCTTTATCCCGTCGATATATTTGTATTTCCGGGAAGTTTCCGGAAATCCGGTGTCCCGGCCCTACCGGCACTTTCTGGTATTGATTCCGGTAACCGCAGCAATCGGGGTTATGGTTTACCTGAAAAGCACGCGTATGGTCGCCAATCAGGATCATCTGCGTGATGTCGGGTTGCAGATTGCGTTTTCATCGCAAGGACTTGGTGATTGGCTGCTCTTGGCGATTGTCATCCTGTTTTGCGTGCTGTTTGTTGTTTACATGACGGGCATATGGCGGCTTGCGCGGCGTTATTTGCGACAAGCCAATAGGCAACTTCAGGCCGATAGTGGACGGATGCGCCGCTGGATTATTGAACTTCTTGTCGGGATGACGGTGTTGTCCACCGTCTTCACCCTGACCAATCTGCTGGATCTGTTTGTCTTTCACGCGGAATGGATGGCTCTTGGTGTCAAGGCGGGGTTTGTTCTTGTGTTCTTCCGCATGTGTCAGGTTATAGCGCAGAACCCGGCGATCTTTGTGCAAAAGGAAACCGCAGACGTTGTTCCGGACGAATTGCCTGGGCGTCAAGAAACTCACCAAGGGGGCGATGCGCAACAGGACCCGATACCGCGTGCAATCATTGATGATCCCGGTATTGCCCGCATTCACACCCGCCTTACAAGGATTGTCTCAGACCGTGATGTGATACTTGATCCACTGCTAACCATGCCCAAACTGGCCGCTGCCGTCGGAGCAACTCCCAATCAGCTTTCCTTTGTCCTGAACCAGCATCTGGGCAAAAGCTTCTTTGATTTTGTCAACGAGGTCCGAATTGATGCGGCTTCTCGCCTGCTGATCGAAGAACCAAACCGTACGATCCTCGATATCGCGACCGAGGTCGGCTTCAATTCCAAATCGACTTTCAATCAGGCCTTCAAGAAAATCACCGGTCAGACGCCAAGCGTTTATCGCAAGAATAATTATACAGAATCAAAGGCATAAGACGTTCGAATGCGCATTCGTACCTGTTTGCTGTGGTTTATACGTACAAGCCTATAAAGCCGGACGCTTTCTTTGGAGGGTTCGGGCAATGTCACGACATCAACCACTCAATAGGGATGTTTAGACATTATGGTATCGCATTTTTGGTCGCGCCGTTTGGGCGACGTGATGGTGCTGGGCGGACTTGGCATTTGTACAGCGGCCATCATCATCATGCTTGGCGGCAACGCACATGCCCAGACCGCAAATCCGGGACAAAGGGAGATCATCCGCGAGCAGGTCAATCCGCAAACTGAAGACGCGCTTAAACCCTGGTTGGGCGGTAACTGGCAGATCGGTGCACTTGGTCGGGTGAGCAGCAACCCGTATCGCGGCGCAGACAGTGCCGATCTCAGTGCACTTCCGGCGTTGGCCTATGATGCTGAACGCCTTCATATCGGCCTTGATGGGATTGATGCCAAAGTCTTCAAGAACGAGTTTGCCAGCGTCTCAATCCTTGGCAACGTCCGGATGGAACCGTTTGATCCTGATGACTCAAGTTATCTCAACGGGCTTGAAGATCGCGACATGGCGTTTGAGGCTGGTGTTGGGGGATTGTTGCGTTTGTGGCGCGGCGAACTTCGCGCGAACTATCTAACCGATCTTAACGACGCCTATGGCGGGCATGAGGTCGATGTCGCTTATTACCTGCCGACCAATTATGAAAGATTCCGCTTTAATTTCGGCGGCGGTGTTACCTGGCAAAGCGAAGAACTGGTTGATTACAATGTCGGCGTGCGCCGAAGCGAAGTACGCAGTGATCGTGGGTTCTATGCCCCGGATGCGGCCTTTATCCCGCACCTTGATTTCAGCGTGACCTATCCGGTGACCGAACAGTTTGCCGTGGTCGGGACCAGCGGTGTGCGTTTCCTGCCCGATGAATATACAGACAGTTCGATCATCGAGGATGATTATGTGCTGAGTGCCGGTCTGGTGCTGGTTTACAATTTCTGAGGTCAACGGGTTAAATCAGGCCCAGTGTCTTGAATGAATTGTATCCGGCGCGGCTGATGATGATGTGATCATGAACGATGATTTCCATCGCCTTGGCCGCCTCAACGATCTTGCGGGTCATGTCGATGTCACCCTTTGACGGGGTGGCATCGCCGCTGGGATGATTATGGACCAAAATGAGTGCCGAGGCATGCAGTTCCAGCGCACGCTTGATGACTTCGCGCGGATAGACCGGCGTGTGGTCGACCGTGCCGCGCTGATGGCATTCATCGGCAATCAGCCGGTTCTTGCGGTCCAGAAACAGCAGGTGCAGTTCCTCGTTTTTGAGATGTCCGATCCGCGCCCGGCAATAATCTATCAGCTGTTCCCAACTGGCAATGACGGGCAATTCCATGGCCCGTTCCCGTGACAGATGCAGGGCACTTGCCTCGGCAATTTTGATCGCGGCAATACCGGCTTCGCCAAGGCCTTTGGCGGTTTTAAGGTCTTCGGGGCGGGCAGCCAGAACATTGGCAAAACTGCCAAATTGCGCGATCAACGATTTCGCCAGTGGTTTCACATCACCGCGCGGCATCGCCATGCACAGCATCAGTTCAAGCAATTCGTAATCGGCAAGGGCAGTCGCGCCACCCTTGATGAAGCGATCACGTAACCGTTGGCGATGGCCGTGATAATGCGGCTTTGCGGATTTGGGTTTTGGAGATTGGGGCGCGTCACTGATTGACGCAGTGTTTGCGTCTGACACATGCGCGGTGCGGGCCTGATCAAAAAAAACCCGCGTGCCGTCATCAATTTCCGATGATGCCTGTTGGACAGGATTGGAAGCAGCTTTGCGATCTTGTTTTTCGCTCAAATCTGCTTCCCCTTGTTGCGTGCCCGTTACTCGGCGGCTTTGCCAAGATCGTAGGGCGGCTTTTCCAGACCGGCGGGGGATCGGGTAAACACTTCAAACCCGTCTTCCGTCACGCCGAGCGAATGTTCAAACTGTGCAGACAGTTTGCGGTCTCGTGTCACCGCTGTCCAGCCATCGGGCAAAATTTTACACGCATAGGTGCCCTGGTTGATCATTGGCTCAATCGTAAAGATCATGCCCGGTTCCAGAACAAGACCTTCGCCCGGCTTGCCGTAATGCAAGACATTCGGGGCATCGTGGAACACCTGCCCCAGACCATGACCACAGAAATCACGCACCACCGAAAAACGCTCGCTTTCCGCATAGGACTGGATGGCATGGCCGATATCGCCAAGGGTCGCGCCCGGTTTGACGGCATTGATCCCGCGCCAGAGCGACTCATAGGTCACATCAACAAGACGCTGCGCCATGACTTTCGGCGTGCCCGCAACATACATACGTGATGTATCGCCGTACCAACCATCAAGAATGACGGTGACATCGATATTCATGATGTCACCATTGGCCAGTTTCTTGTCGCCGGGGATGCCGTGGCAGACCACATGGTTGATCGATGTGCAGGTGGATTTCGGAAAACCGCGATAGCCAAGGCAGGCCGAAATCGCATTGTGGTCGCGGATATATTCATCACACAGGCGATCCAATTCGCCCGTCGTGACACCCGGAACCACATGCGGGGTAATCATATCAAGCACTTCTGCTGCCAGCTTGCCAGCGGCGCGCATGCCTTCAAATGCTTCGGGGCCGTGAATTTTGACTGTTCCGTTCGCCACCCGAAAATCTCCTTAAACTCGGCTGTATTGATGTCGATCTGTTAGCCCAATGACATAAAGCCAGACGCCATAATTGGCAAGGATTGGCTGATATGCGCGGGCTTTGGGACTGCCATCCTATAACCCGACAATCGGCAAGGATGACCGCACCGTTACCGCACTGGTATCAATCGAACAGTCATAGGCAATGGCTTCGACCCCGTTTGTGCGTGCGGCCTTGAACCGTTCGCCGTAATGCGGATCGATGTCGGTGGCGAGTGTGAAACGATCACAATCGGTGCGCTGGATCAGATAAAACATCACCGCCCGGTGGCCTTCGGCAACCATGTCGGCCATTTCGTCCAGATGCTTTGCGCCGCGTGCGGTGACCGCATCAGGGAACTCCGCCAAACCCGGAACCTCGTCATCCCGTTTGAGGTGGACGTTTTTCACCTCGACATAACAAAGGCCCTTATTCGGATCGGACAGCAAAATGTCGATCCGCGAATTCTTGCCGTATTTGACTTCGCGTTTCAGGTTTTCATAGCCCGCAAGTTCGGGCACCTTGCCAGCGAGGATCGCCTCTTCGACAATCGCGTTTGGGTGGGCGGTATTGATGCCGATCCATGCATCTCCGATCTGGCAAAGTTCCCAGCTGTATTTCAGTTTGCGTTTCGGATTATCCGATTGCGACAACCAGACATCAATCCCCGGCTCCTTAAGCCCGATCATCCCGCCCGGATTGGCACAATGGGCGGTGATCACTTCACCACTATCAAGCTCGACATCGGCCAGAAACCGTTTGTAACGCTTGATCAGCTTACCGTGGATAAGCGGGTTTGGAAGATGCATCTGGGGCCTTTCGCTAATCTGTCCTGACAGAAACTGTCATGTGATGGGCGCTATCAGACTGCCAATTTCGCGGCAAACAGGCCATACATCAACCCCTGGAAGCCCAAACCCTAAAACGGAGCCATCATGCGTCAAAGCCTGCGCGAGAAAATCATTGCTGTGTGTGACAAGAAAATCGCGCAGAAGGGGCCAGATGTCGGCCTGTCATTCTATGCGTTTTTCGCCAATCGCAATGATGATCCGGAAACATTGATGGAGGCCGCAAGCTGGTGGATCAAAACCCACCAGCTTGATCATTTTGAAAAGGCGACCAAGATCCGTGAGATGGTCGAAGCGGGGAAGTGATACCAGCTTGATCCGGCACTACTGCTTTTTCGCGTCATCACCCAAAAAATCAACCAGACTGACCTGACCTGATCCACGGCGCAGCGGTTTGGGCTGGCTTTCATCCGGTGCCCAGGCGGTCAGATAGATCACCTGAAACTTGGCATGGATGCGGCCATCAGAACGGGCATGGCGTTCGTGATAGATCGCGGCTGCGCGGGCAAGGGTGCTGCGTTTGGTGAACTTTTTGGACCGCTTGGCAATCAGGTTGCTTTCGCCCATCCCCGACAGATCACGCATCAGTTTAAGCGCGTCGGAGTAGTCGATATAGATATCATCGGCATCGACAACCGGCAGGGCAAAGCCACTGCGTTGCAGAAGCGCCCCGGCATCCTTCACATCGACAAACGGCGAAACGCGGGGTGAAACGCCGCCTTCTTCTTCGGCCTCGGCTGTCATAAGGGCTTCGCGCAAATCCTTCAGCGTCTCACCACCCAGCAAGCAGGCCAAAAAAAGTCCATCAGGTTTGAGCGCGCGGCGCGCCTGAAGCAGCATGCCGGGCAGGTCATTGACCCAGTGAAGCGACAGGTTGGAAAGGATCAGGTCAAGCGATCCTTCGGCAAAGGGCAGGAATTCCTCGTCTGCGACCAGAGTGCCCTTGCTGTTATTGGCGCGCGCGGCCATGGCATAGCCGCGCGAAATGTCGCTCTGATACAGCGTTTCAATACCGCCACGTGTGCCAATGATCTGGCCAAGCTCGCCACTGTGGCAGCCAAGATCAACCGCCAGCGGGAACTTGCGTGTGGTGTCGTCAAGGCGATCGGCAAGGCGTTCGGCCGTTTCGGCAAACAGAAAGTTAAAGTCCTGCGCCTTGATCGCCGCACGGTCGCGGCGCAGTTTCAGGATGTCTCGATCAAAGACGGTGATCGGATCGGCCATGGGGCGGGAAGCTCCGGCAAAAGTCGTTTCAGATATTACGACCTAGATAGAGCCTCTTGGCGGTTGGCGCAATCAACCTTCGTCCTTTCCCGTCATGCGCATCGGGAATGCCGCGCGACGGAGTACCCAGCGTGACGGTACGAATGAGATCA
Source organism: Thalassospira sp. HF15 (assembly GCF_011806525.1). Classification (GTDB taxonomy): domain Bacteria; phylum Pseudomonadota; class Alphaproteobacteria; order Rhodospirillales; family Thalassospiraceae; genus Thalassospira. Next base: position 202,521 of record NZ_JAAVKI010000008.1, read on the forward strand.
GGCGTTCGGCGCCGATGAACTGCGACACCATGGCGCCGCCTAGAATAATCTCCGCTGTGCCGGTGATTTGCAACATGTCGCCATTGGCAAAATCAACAAACACCAGACCTGCCAGCGGATTGATCAGAAGATTACCCAGCGTGTTGAAAAAACGGTTGCCAGCATAATCGGGAATAATCAACGCATCATCATCGTCAATTGTAACAAAGCCGGGCGGGCCGCCGCGATGGGAAACGTCGACTTCACGACCACGATCCGGGGCGGCGTTATCAACATAGGACGCGATAAAGAACGTATCGCTGCGCGCAATGAAGTCCCGTACTTCATCGGTTAATGCCGCACCTGACTGCATGGCGTCTTTTGCATCTAGGGCGTTACCAAGTTCTGTGTCTGTGGCGAATGCAAGGGCACGGGGATGGATGTATTTCGGGCAATTGCCAAAACTGTGTCCGACCTTGATGGCAAAGGATGTCTCGTTCTGGCGGGAAATTGTCCCGTTCAGACGGTTTCTGCGTCGCGTATGCAGCTCGATGCCCAAAAGGCCGATGGCATCGCCATCCTTCATCCCCTGATCCGCCGGATCGGTTCCATCACGCGGTAGAGTTACTGCCAAGTGATAGGGATCAGACGCAAACAGGAAGCCCGGACCGCTGGCGCGAAGGGTTGCCCACGGATTGCCATCACCATCGACCGTGCCCAGCACGGCAAAAGGCAATTGCGGGTAAAACAGGCGATGTTGTTCGATGATGTGATCGCGCAGCACCTTGCGCCCGACCTCTTCCATACGGGCATCAACCCCCAGGATTTCCTGAAGCCGCACTTCCCCGGCATGCCAGGGCGACGGGGCACGTTCTGGCATTTTGGAGGTAGCGCGAGGATCTGTCGTATCAAAATGATCAGGCATTTGGATCAGCTTTGTGTTCGGGCGCAAGGTGGTTGATGGCGTGATTGTCGGAAGGTGATCAGGCAGATGCCAGCATCTCTTCCGGTGCGTGCATGAAGGGTACAAAGCCCGGAAGCTCTTCGATACGTTTCAGCCAGTCGCGCACCTTGCCATATGCGGCCAAGTCAACTTTACCCTCGGGCGCGCGGGCGACATAGCTATACAGCGCGACATCGGCAATAGTCGGATGGTCTGCCGCCAGCCAGCTATTGGTTTTCAGATGGTCTTCGATATTGCCAAGGACTGCATGGGCGCGTGAAATGACTTCATCTGCATCAAACGGCGCACCAAATAGCGTGATCAGGCGTGCCGCAGCCGGGCCAAAGGCGATTTGACCGGCGGCAATCGAAAGCCAGCGCTGAACACGGGCAGCACCTTCGGCATCTTCGGGAAGCCATTTGGTCGCGCCGGTCTTCTTGGCAAGATAGACCATGATGGCGTTGGAATCCGTGATGACAGTATCGCCATCCTGCAAAACAGGAACCTGTCCGAAGGCATTCAGTTTCAGGAACTCGGGCGATTTGTGCGCGCCCTTGGTCAGGTCGACTTCGACCAGTTCATGTTCAAGACCCAAAAGCCCCAGAAAAAGGCGGGCGCGGTGGGCATGGCCGGAAATCGGATGGTGATAAAGTTTCATGTCAGCTTTCCTTGGTATGCGGGAACTGACACGATGATGGCTGTTTCGATAAAATTATGGAATAATCGAAATACACAATTTATTATTCCGATTATTGTAATAATTAATCGAAAACAGGGCCACGCAAATGGACCGTTTCAATGCGATGAATATCTTTGTGCGTGTTGCCGAGGAACAGGGTTTCGCGGCTGCTGCGCGAAACCTTAATATCAGCCCGGCGGCGGTGACACGCACCATTGCCCAGCTTGAAGAGATCATCGGCGCGCGCCTGTTGGTGCGGACAACACGCTCGGTGACCTTGACCGATGCCGGGGTTCGTTATCTGGCAGATTGCAAACGGTTGCTCTCGGACCTCAAAGAGGTCGAGGCGGCGGCTGGCGGAGCCTATGCCAGGCCAAGCGGGATGCTGACCATCACGGCCCCGGTTCAGTTCGGGCAGATGCATGTGGCGCCTATTGTCGGCAAATATCTCAATGAATATCCCGACATGCGCGCACGCCTTTTGCTGTTTGATCGCATCGTCAATATCGTCGAGGAGGGCATTGACCTTGCCGTGCGTATTGGTGATCTGGCTGATTCATCACTCAGTGCCGTGCGAGTCGGCCAGGTTGGTCAGACCGTTTGCGCATCGCCGGATTATTTCGCCAGGTTTGGAATGCCAGAAACACCAGCCGAGCTTGGTGCGCATCGTATTATTGCCACCACCGGCTCGTCCGCACGGCTGGATTGGCGTTTCAAATCACCGGATAACGGACGCAAAATCAATCTTTCCCCAGATGCCCGGTGGCAAACCAATTCGATTGAGGCGGCGCGTAACGCGGCCCTTGATGGTTGGGGTATTTTAAGAATGCTGTCCTATCAGGCAGCACCCTTCATTGCAGATGGTCGCTTGGTGCCGGTGCTGGCGGATTATGCTCCTGATCCGGTGCCGATCCACCTGGTTCATCCCGAAGGCCGCAATGCCCCGGCGAAGGTTCGCGCCTTTATCGATATGGCGGCGGAAACCTTGCGTTCAAATCCGTTATTGGATTTTGGCTAATTCAATCCCCGCGTGTGCTATGCTGGCTCTTTGTTGAAGTGATGGGATAGCATCGCAGATGATCGAATGGGCTCGCACTGTTGCAACCTTGGGCATCAACGCCATTTTGCCGCCGCGCTGTGGGGGCTGTGGCGAGATCACCGATACTACCCATGCGGTCTGTGCTGATTGTTGGGCGGGTTTGCGGTTTATCACTGCCCCGCAATGTGCCTGTTGCGGCTATCCGTTTGAGCTGACTGACGACACTTCGATTGGCAGTGATGCCGGGCAGATGCTGTGCGCGACCTGCCTGCAAAAGAAGCCTGCCTTTGATTTGGCACGGGCCGCATTGGTTTATGATGATCACAGTCGCGAATATCTTTTGCGCTTCAAGCATGCGGACCGCGGCGATTTGACGCCGCTTCTTGCGCGCTGGGTCTATCAGGCGGGCAGGGCCGTTTGGGATCAAGCCGATCTGATCGTGCCGGTGCCGTTGCATCGCCAAAGGTTGCTAAAGCGGCGCTATAACCAGTCGGGGCTTTTGGCGGCAAAGCTATTTGGCATGACGGGGTTGCCGTGGGATGGTTTGGTTCTGAGGCGTGCACGCAATACACGAAGTCTTGGCGGACTTGGTCCGTCTTCGCGCAAACGTGAGGTCGGTGGGGCATTTGTTGTCGACGATGTTCGCGCACAGAAATGCAGCCTTGCCGGGGCGCGTGTCGTGCTGATTGATGATGTTCTGACCACCGGGGCGACGGCCAATGCCTGTGTCCGGGCGTTGAAGCGATCAGGCGCCATGCACGTATCTGTGATCACGGTTGCACGTGTCGTGCGATGACGCGCTGCAAGATTTCTGTTATATAGCCGTCATCTGACTGAAATTCCGCACCGTATCAGACGCATGAGACCCGATAGTCCGGGGCATTAGCGATGATCGGTTGCCAAAGAAAGGATGACTGCCTCATGGCAAAAGTTGAAGTATATGCCACCGAATGGTGCCCGTATTGCAAGCGTGCCCGCAAGCTGCTTGAAGAAAAGGGTGCGAAATACCAGCTCATCGACGTGATGATGGAACCGCGCCGCAAAAAGGAAATGATGGATCGCGCCAACGGTAAACACACCGTGCCGCAGATCTTCATCAATGACGAACATATTGGTGGCTGCGACGAGCTGATGGCGCTCGAAGCTGCTGACAAGCTTGAAAGCAAGCTCTCTGCCTGATCGTCCCTTGGCTGATTAATGGCAATAGTCATACAAAACCCCGGCAAATCTGGCCGGGGTTTTTCTTTGGTCTGATGATTAAGGTATCAGCCGAAAGCGGCTTCCATTTCCTTGCGGAACGCAATTGCGGGATCCTTGATATCAAATTCAACATCATCCCAGGTCAGGGTTTGATCCATCGCGACGGAACGTTTGACTTTCAGATGGTGGGCAAGCCCGATTGGCAGGGCATTGCGGGATTTTGACGCCTGTGCAGGCATCAGTTTGCCATAAACCGTGTAGCCACCTTCACCATCCAGCATCTCGCCGGGTTTAAGATCCCGCTTGGCGGTGGCGACCGCATCGCCAGACCATGCGCGCGATGTACCTGTCGCCTCACCGCGAAGGGCGGCGGAGGCAACCGAAATGCCAAGCTCCAACCCGATCAGGTGATAGGGTTTGTACATGGTGGAATATTGCCCGCTTGGATCGGTCAGAAGGCCATATTCGTTAAAGCAGCGGGCGACATAATCGCTGGGGGCTTCGAACGTTACATAAACGCCCCAGCGCAGATCGCGAAAGACCGGACGGGTGTCGCGTTCAAGGCTTGAAACCACCTCGACCGTGCCTTTGCGGTCAAGGATACCGCCACTTTCGCGCGGACACAGCAGGCGCGGCAAATCATCCACCCCGCAAGCCGGGAATTGAAGCCCGCAATCTTGCGGCACAAGATCACAGGCATTCGACACAGCCGCCATTTCGATGGCCGATTTGGTGCCATCCAGGAAGCTATTGAAAATTTGCGGGTTCATACCGCCCGCCTGGGCTTGTTCGGGTGTTAGACCATAATGATGCCAGACGTCATCAGGGGTAACATGATGATAGATCGGAAGGTATTTGGTTCCCTTGCCTGCACAGGTTACCGGCAAACCAATCGCACGCGCCCAATCCACCATTTCCGAAATCAGGGCAGGCTGATCGCCATAGGCCATGGAATAGACAAGGCCTGCGGCCTCTGCCCGTTTGGCAAGCAGTGGCCCAGCAAGGACATCGGCCTCGACATTGACCATGACGATGTGACGACCATGTTCGATGGCCTTAAGGGCAAAACGAATTCCCGCCGCGGGACTGCCGGTGGCGTCGATAACGACTTCAAGTCCATCGGCGGCAATCAGGGCATCGGCATCCTCGGTAAGCCACGTGGTGCCGTCACGATAAGCCGATGCACTGTCCATGGCCGCGAACTGATCATCCGACCAGCCGACACGGCGCAAGGCGGCCTTGGCGCGATCAATGCTGAGATCGGCAATGCCCAGAACGTGATAGCCAGGATGGTGCCCCGCCTGACTTAAAAACATCGATCCGAACTTACCAGCGCCAATGATGCCTACCCGGACAGGGTTGCCAGCATCCGCGCGTTTGCGCAGCTTTGTATCAAGGTTCATAGGCGTTCCTCCCAGACAGGAAACGTGTCGTTTTTATATGGTTCTGCCTTTGCCGACAGGGGCAGGTCAGCGGCAGATTTATGGGGCGTCGGTTGGGATTGGTGGTGCGAGGGGGATGCTGTTGGTGGCAGCGAGGGGTGTTCAGTTAGGCTGTTCCATGCGTGAAACCAGACGTTCCCGGGCGTTGCGTCCGTGATCGCGGGCCAGTTTTTCCGCAAGAGGACCATCGCCGACACAGATTGCATCGGCGATGGCCTGATGTTCGGTCCAGATCGGATTACGGGGGTACCCGATCTGCAGGTAGGCATGCATCACGCGCCTGATCTGAAGCCAGACTGCGGCTGATGCTTCGGGCAACAGGGGATTGCCCGACAAACGGTAGATCGTTTGATGGAATGCGACGTCGGCTGCAACAAGTTCTGCGGTGTCGCCGCTGCCCAGAGCGTGGTGTCCCTGTAAAATAGCAGCCCGCAAAGCCGATTCCCGGTCCGATGCCTTGGTTTCTGCAGCAAGACGGGCGGCAAGCCCGTCAAATGCTTCTCGCAGGTCATAAACGTGACGGACCAGCTTGCCGTCGACCGGCGCAACGCGATAGCCACGCCGCCCCATGGGTTCGACCAGTCCGTCACGACGCAGCAACCCCAGAGCTTGCAACACTGGTTGCCGCGAGACATTGAGTTCCTCGGCAAGAGCTTCCTGACGCAAAGGTGTCCCGGGAGGGAGTGCACCGGAACACAAGGCATCAACCAGGCGGTCATGCACTTCGTCAGTCAGACTTTTTCGGCCGGAAAGAGGTTCCATCTTCGATCCTCGTTAGGTGTACGGAATACTGTATACACTAATTTTAACTTTGAAAAGTCTGAATCCTGACCGCGTGTCATTTCGGTCAAAACCAAAGGAAAACCGGCACGTTTGAGCCGGGTCACAGGGCGCGCTATCCCAATTGTCTATTGCCCGAAATGGGTCTGCGCCGCATCATGAAACCGGATAACGATAAAGATAAAAAGGAGCCTTGGTCATGACCCGTTTCATTGCGGCTTGCGTGCAGGTCAATTCACGTGACGTGATGTCTGATAACCTTGCGCGTGCGGCAACGTACGCCCGTGATGCCCATGCGGCTGGGGCCAGGTTGATCGCCTTTCCTGAAAACGTATCCATGATGTCTTTTGGTGGTGAAAATGTCCGTGCCGCCGCCTTTCCCGAGGATGAGCATCCCGGTCTGGTTTTCTTTTGTGATCTGGCCGAAGAACTGAAGTCGACCCTGATTGTCGGATCGCTGCATGTCAAAGTGCCGGGCGAGGATCGTGTGGCGAACCGGTGCTTCGTGATTGGCCCGGATGGCAAAGTCATCAAGTCCTATGACAAGATCCACATGTTTGATGTCGATCTGGCCAACGGTGAAAGTTACCGCGAAAGCAAAACATTCCGTCCCGGCAATGCTGCCCGGGTGACGGAGACCGAATTCGGCAAGGTCGGGATTTCGATCTGCTATGACGTGCGGTTCCCGCATCTGTTTCGTGACTATGCCAAGGCGGGTGCGAAAATCCTGAGTATCCCGGCGGCCTTTACCCGCACAACCGGGCAGGCGCACTGGCATACCCTGTTAAAGGCACGCGCGATTGAAAACGGCTGCTTTGTGATTGCCGCTGCCCAATGCGGGGATCACCCCGGGGATCGTCAGACATTTGGTCATTCCCTGATCATTGATCCATGGGGGCAGGTTCTGGCTGATGGCGGCACCGATCCGGGGTTCATCACCGCCGAGATTGATCTGGAACGGGTTGATGAAATCCGCCGAATGGTGCCGTCACTTGGCAATGACCGGGACTATCAGCCCTGTTAAGGGTGGCTTGAAGTATGGCTATGATCGAAGTGGTCAGCTGTAACTGACAACTTCGAATTCGATGCCGTTTTCATCCCGGAAATAGAACCGGCGACCGGGTTCGTAATCAGCATGGTTAAAGGTCTCGATGCCGTCTGCCTTGATCTTTGCCTCGGTCGCGTCAAGGTCATCAACAACTATGCCGAGATGGTTCAGGCCTCCGATGGTCTCATAGGAGTTTTCCTTTGTATCCTTTGGCGTGCCATGGGAATAGATCGCGACATAACTTGTGTCATTGCCGACATGGTAGGACAGCCCGCCGTGAATGGCTTCCCCGTGCCAGCGCGTGTGCCAGCCAAACCAGTTATGCAGGTTTTCGGCGGTTTTCGCAGGGTCGGCGACCGTAAAGTTCACATGTTCGAGAAATGCAGTAGTCATGGCTTTTCCTTATTCTGGATGCGTTTGTCCTCTGATTTCCATCCTTGGTAATTCCTCAACTATGGTTCAGGTCAAGAGGCAATTCTCGTTGATTGATATAGGTATCCTGCAGCGCGTTTGAATATTCTCACGCGATCTCACGAAACAGTGTCGCAACGTCATTTCGCTTTGAACATGCTTACGGGCAAACTCGGTTCATCAGGGATTTTCAACCGGAGAAACAGCGATGATGTTCAAAAAGTTTTTGATCAGTTCGGCAGTAATTTTTGGTCTGTCGGGTGCGGCCTTTGCGGGCGAGCAATATGTCGATGAAACCGGCTTTGCGATCAGTGGTTATGATGCTGTGGCCTATTTCAATTTGCCGCAAAAGGATGTCGGCATGATGCAGCCCCACGCTGTTCCGGGCCGCGCAGACATCACAGCGGAATATAATGGTGCCACCTGGGCTTTTGCATCCGAGGAAAACCGCGACATGTTCCTGGCCGATCCGGCGAAATATGCGCCGGCCTTTGATGGCCATTGTGCCTATGGCGTTGCCAAGGGCGGCAAGGTGCCTGCCAACCCGAACCTGTGGCGGATTGTCGAGGGGCAGCTTTACCTGAACATCACACCAGCTGTGGTCGGTTTCTGGAATGAGGATATTTCAGGCAATATCAACAAGGCCGACGGTAACTGGAATGGCCTTGAAAGCAAATCGGCATCGGATAAGAGCTGGATGGCAATTTCCGATAATGATGGCACCTATGATATGGCCGCTCCGATTAAGTGATCGATCTGGCGTAAGGCCAGATGAGACAAAAACGCACCGGCAACTTTACCGGTGCGTTTTGCATTTCAGGACGGTGGCAGGGGATTAGCCCGCGATCTCACCGCCATCATTTTTGGTGACAGCCACGATTGACGGACGTGGCGGCAATGCGGCCTGGAAGTCCGGCCAGCGTGTGCTTGGCGTATCAAAGGTCGAACCATCTGCCGGGTGCTGAACGGCAAGGAACAGTGTTGTTCCATCCGGGGTGAATTCCGGACCACACATTTCCGCGCCAACCGGGCAAGCAAAGAAGAACTTGGTCAGAGCTCGACCCGGACCATCAACATCGGTGGCATGCATGCCATCAGGAATGTCGGACTTCGGTGCGCCATCGGTGGAAATCCACAGCCGGCCACGATGGTCGATTGCCATATTGTCCGGGCAGGAAACCCAGCTTTCAGCTGCCGGGTGGTAAACCGCCTTGTCATCGGCAACGGCCGGGTTGCCACCGGCAATCATGATGTCCCAGTTAAAGCGGCTTGCAGTGTGATCAGCATCCTTGCCGCGCCCACCCGGCGGGGTGAGTTCAAGCACGTGACCATGCGGGTTGGCTGCGCGCGGGTTCGGTGCGTTGCCTTCCTTACGCTTGGAGTTGTTGGTCAGCATGACATAGACCTTGCCATTGACCGGGTTCGGTTCAACGTCTTCCGGACGGTCCATCTGGGTTGCACCCAGAAGGTCGGCCGCACGGCGGGTCTCGATCAGAACATCAGCCTGACTATGGAAGTCGTTTTCAGCAGTCAGCGGGCCTTCGCCAAAGATCAACGGCATCCATTCCAGGCTGCCGTCATCATGGAATTTGGCGACATACAGCGTGCCGTTTTCCAGAAGATCCATGTTTGCTGCGCGGTCGTTCGGATTGTATTTGTTCGCGGCAATGAATTTGTAGAGATAGTCAAAGCGCTGATCATCACCTGAATAGGCAACAACCGAGTTGTCCTTGTTCAGGATGACGGTTGCACCTTCATGCTTGAAGCGGCCAAGGGCGGTGCGCTTTTTCGGCATTGAGGTCGGATCGTAAGGATCGATTTCGACCATCCAGCCGAATTTGTTCGGCTCGTTCGGGTCCTTTTCGACGTTGAAGCGGTCGAAATACTTCACCCAAGAATACCAGCTGTCCTTGCTGATCCCCAAACGCTTGTAATTGCGTTCTTCGCTGGTTTTGGCAATGTCGCCGCCAAAGTAGCCATTGAAGTTTTCTTCGGCGATCAGGACCGTGCCCCACGGGGTTTTGCCACCGGCACAGTTATTGAGTGTACCGATCACGCGCGTTCCGGTCGGGTCGGTGTTGGTTTTAAGGCGGTCATGACCAGCCACCGGGCCGGTAATCTGCATTTCGGTATCAATCGGGGAAATGCGACGGGCATACTTGGAGCCGTCAGCAACATTCCAAGCATTGCCGGACTTTTTGATTTCAATGACCGAATGACCATGGGCTGCAATTTCGTGCAGGGCCTGTTCCTTGCTGGCACCCATGCCGTCTTCAAGGCCCGGCCACATCAGTTCGGCATTGGTGTATTCGTGACTGACGCAAAGCAGGCCGTGATCGGAATTTTTCGATCCGACCGGCAGCGGCATAAAGGCCACAAAGTCGTTGTTATAGCCGAACTGTTTGTTCTGAGCGGCGGCGTCGACCTGACCGGGGACAAATGCCGGTGCGTCGGCGACAACCTTGTCGCCCCAACGGATCAGCACGCTGGCGTCATAGCCGTCGGCAACAGCATGGGTCTCGGTGATTTTCTGCGGGATCGACTTGAAGGTCAGGGTTGAGGCGGATTCTGCCTTGGCAACGCCTCTGGTCGCAATGCCGGCACCCACAACAGCCGAGGTCGCCATCAGGCCTTTGAAAAAGCCGCGGCGGGAAAGGCGCGCATTGATCAGATCGTCGATGCGCGGATTGTTGGTCGGGTTGGACGGGATATCGTCGCTATCTTCGATGATTTCGTATTTATCGCTCATGGCTTTTCTCTCTCAAAGTGCCTTTGCCTGAAACGGCAACTGGGAAAATGCCAGAAACGACACGCTTTAATTGTGAAAGTTGTGTTTCTTTTTGCAAAAACAATATGTTACGGATTTGTTGCAATCGCTTTTACCCAGCTGTGCGGTCAGCTTTATGAGGGTTTCTGTGCGACAAGAGATTGTTTTACTGCGGTAATTTCATCGCCATTTGTTGAGTGGATCGGGCCTTGTCGGTGGGCAAGGATGTGCCAGTCGGAAAATGTATCTGCCAGTTCATCACGACGGAGCAGGAAATCAGGTGATCGCGGGCGACCAAACGCCTCGTTCCCGATCATGAACGTTTCATAGATCAGGATGCCGCCCGGCCGCACCGCATCAAGAAGATATGGAAACAGGGGCCGGTGAAGGTAATTGACGACAACGATCAGATCGAACTGCTGACTGCCAAATGGCCAGTCGCCGGTTTCAAGGTCTGCTTCGTTCCAGTTAACTGCGTGGTTGGTTTCGGTATCTGTTCGCGAAAGATCACGATCAATTGCCGTTACCTGCCAACCCTGATCGGCAAGCCAAAAGCTGTGCCGCCCTTTGCCGCAGGCTAGATCAAGTGCCTGATTACGGTTGGGCTTGGGCATCGGACTGTGCTGCGTGATCCAGTTTGATGGCAATTGGGATGACATTTTTGTAAATCTTGGTTATTGAGTGTGACGCCTGTGGCTGGCGATATGCGCCGGGACAGGCCATATAATCTGTATCTGATTTTCTTTTCGTCAGGCGATTGATTCGGAATCTCGACATATCATCATGATTCTATTTCAGCTTAAATGCGAACACGATCACGAATTTGAAGGCTGGTTCAAGGACGGCGCAACCTATGAGGCGCAGGCCGAGAGCGGTGATTTGTCCTGCCCGGTTTGTGGTACTTCAAATGTTGGCAAGGCGCTGATGGCGCCGCGTCTGCGCACGTCGCGCCAAAAAGAAGTCGCCGCCGAAAAGCAGCAGCAAAAGGCAATTGCCGAAGCAACTCAGGCCGCAATTGCCGAAATTCGCAAACAGGTTGAAAGCAATTGCGAGAATGTCGGCAACAAGTTTGCCGAAGAAGCGCGCAAAATTCATTACGGCGAAACCGAAAAGCGCGGCATTTATGGTCAGGCTTCGGTCAAGGAAACCGCAGAACTGGTTGATGAAGGCATCGATGTCATGGCACTGCCTTGGGATGACGAGACCAAAAAGAACTAGTCTGTCCGGCTGTCTGAATTTTCCATCTCTGCAAACTGAAATGCGGGCTCATCGAGGCTGAGTGTGGTTTTTTTTGGGAGCCATTTCTTCTTGCGACGACCGTTATAGACGAAATGGTTCAGATAAACTTTTTGCGATGGCCATGGTAAACTGCGGTATTTTCCGGCCTTCGATTTAAGATTGGCAGTGGGCGGGGCATCGTCTAATAGCCGTTTGTTTGGTTGTGCCAGCAAGGATAAAAATGTGCCGTCTAGCTTACTGACTTCGGGTGGTATTAGCCCTTTGCGCCATTTGCTTTTGTTTCTTTGTGTTGGCGCATTGGTCTTTGCAATGTCGCTTTTAGGTATTCTGACCCGCCCGGAAGGGATGCTGGCGGTTCTGTGGCCAGCCAATTCTGTGTTTGTTGCGCTGCTTCTTCGTTTGCCGGTTGTGAACAACCCCGTCGGCTGGATGATGGCGCTTGGCGGGTATGTTTTAGCCGACCTTTTGACAGGTAATGACCTTGCGACAGCAGTATCGCTCGCTTTAACCAACATGGCTGGCGTGGCAGCCGCTGTTTTGGTGCTAAGGCATTTTCCCCGTAAGCATCACACCCCCCAGCGCCCGTTCAGCCTGCATCTGGGCCTTGGAGCGGCGGCAGCGGCCCTGAGTGCCGGGTGTTTTGCCCTGATCTATGGGCTAATTCTCGCCGATCCGGATCCGGTGCGAACTGCGATATATTGGGTGGTCACGGAATTTGCCAGCTATGTCGTGATCTTGCCGTTTACCATGACAGTTGCCCGCGCGCCCGTGATTGTTGACGGTTTTCAAAAGGCGTTTGCAGCCTTTAGGGATAACTGGAAAGCATCTTGGCACCTGCTGCCCGCGGTGGCGTTATTGGCCAGCATTCTTATGGCTGATCTGGTTGGCGGCCCGGGCGCGATCGTGTTTCCGGTTCCAGCCCTTTTGTGGTGTGCGCTTTCTTATCGCTTTAATCAGATTTCATTTTTGATGATCGTGATGTCGGTTCTGGTGATGGTGAATCTGGAGCATGATCTCTTGATGTCCTTGCCAGAAGGGGCAGACCCGATGTTCAGCATCATGTCGACACGTATTGGCATTGCAATGCTGGTGATTGGTCCCTTGACCGTGGCATCCATTGATCAGGTGCGATCAGATCTTCTTGGGCGGCTTGAACATGCTGCCAAGCATGATTTCCTGACAGGGGTGTTAATGCGTGGTGCGTTCATGGAGCTGGGCCAGAGACGTATTGATAATGCCGCTGCGAGAAAGGGCACTTTTGCTGTTCTGGTCATGGACCTTGATCGCTTTAAGCAGATCAATGACACCCACGGTCACGCGATTGGCGACAGTCTTCTGGTCGAAGTCGCCCAGGTCATCCGGAATAATGTGCGGTCTGATGATCTGGTGGCGCGTTTGGGTGGGGAAGAATTCGCGGTTCTGGCATCTGATATATCAAGTGCCGACGCAGAGCGTCTTGGAAAGACCATCTGCGACAAAGTCGCAGCCCTTCGTGTTGCTGTTCCGAATGCCGCTGATATCTGTACCACCATCAGCATCGGCATGCTTCACCGCCAAGGGACAGAGCATGCACTGCTTGATGATTTGATCAATGAAGCAGATCAAGCCATGTACAAGGCCAAGGATTATGGACGTAACCGGATCGTTGCGGGATAAGAAACAGGGCAGTGCGCCGGTTTCCCTCCTTTTGGGCGATTATTCCGGTTTCTGGGCGATCACCATATAATTCACATCAAGATCACGCGGGGCGGGCGACCAGGTATCGTTGATCGGGTTATATGCGACACCGGTGATGTCGCAGAGTTCAAGACCTGCACCGCGCAGATATCCCGACATTTCCGACGGTTTGACGAACTTGCGCCAGTCATGGGTGCCTGCGGGCAGCCAACGCAGGATGTATTCAGCGCCAATCTTGGCCAGTGCCAGTGATTTGATGGTGCGGTTCAGGGTTGCGACAAACATCAAGCCACCGGGTTTGAGAACCGATGCGCAAGCCTGCATGAAGAACTGCGGGTCATCGACATGCTCGATAACTTCCATGTTCAGAACGATGTCAAACTGCTTGCCTTCATCGGCCAGCATTTCGGGCGTCGCGCAGCGATAATCGATTTCTAGGCCCGACTGGGCCGCATGGATTTTGGCGACTTCGATATTGCTTTCGGAAGCATCGATCGAGGTCATTTTTGCCCCCATGCGCGCAAGCGGCTCGGACAACAGACCAGCGCCACAGCCGATATCGATGATTTCGATGCCTTTTAGCGGTTCGATGGTTTGCGGGTCGCGGCCAAGATGCGCACAGATATTGTCGCGCAGAATTTGCAGGCGCACCGGATTGAACTTGTGCAGCGGCTTCATCACACCGTTCGGGTCCCACCACTTTTCTGACATCGCAGAAAAACGTGCGATCTCATCAGCATTGGCGGTGCGGCTGGTTGGTGCGGATGCTTCCGACATGGTGTGGCTCCGAAGGCGTAAAACAACGTTGCAGTGTGATGCCCTGTTTACGCGCGCGCGAACGCCAAGGCAATACTCCGCTGCCAAATGACACCAAACACCATATTTTCGGGTTTCATTTGGCGGTTATCACGCGTTGGCAAGATCACTGAAGATTCTCAGGGATATTTGGTAGTTTTCGCAGGATATGCGATGCAATTTGCTGTGATTGGGGGGCTTGGGACATTTTCAGGTCAAAAAAAATGCTCTGACGCAATTTATCGGCATCCTTGACGCTTGTTTCGCAGGGATTATGGCAGTATTGATTACGCCGCTTGGATCAGGGGAAGCGCTGTATGTATGGCATGCTTTCCTGAGACGGGACCGGATCACATGCCGTCACGTTCGGACAGCCGATGGACGGCGAGCATAGCGGGGATACTTCATGGCCCGTATTGTCATGAAATTTGGCGGCACGTCGGTCGCCGATGTTGATAAAATCAAAAATGTCGCGCGCCGGGTGAAATCCGAGGTTGATGCAGGCAATCAGGTTGCTGTTGTCGTGTCTGCCATGTCGGGCAAGACCAACGAGCTGGTTGGCTGGGCGCAGGAAGTTTCGCCGATGTATGATGCACGTGAATATGACGTGATCGTATCGTCGGGTGAACAGGTGACTGTCGGTTTGCTGTCCATGGCGCTGCAGAGCATGGATGTGCCTGCACGTTCGTGGCTGGGATGGCAAATCCCGATCAAGACCGATGGCGCGCATGCCAAGGCCCGTATTCAGGAAATCGATACCACAGAACTCGACAAGCGCATGAATGGTGGCGAAGTCGTTTGTGTTGCCGGTTTCCAGGGGATCGCCCCTGATAACCGTATCACCACGCTTGGTCGTGGTGGCTCGGACACGTCAGCGGTGGCCCTTGCTGCGGCACTCAATGCGGATCGTTGTGACATCTACACTGATGTTGAAGGTGTTTACACCACCGATCCGCGCATCGTGCCCAAGGCGCAGAAGATCGAAAAAATTACCTACGAAGAAATGCTGGAACTCGCTTCGCTGGGTGCGAAGGTTCTGCAAACCCGTTCTGTCGAGATGGCGATGAACCATCGCGTCCGGGTGCAGGTCCGCTCTACCTTTAGCGAAGCAGAAGGAACACTTGTTGTAGACGAGGACGAGATCGTGGAACAGGAAGTCGTCAGCGGAATTGCCTATAGCCGTGATGAAGCCAAGATTACCTTGGTAAAAGTTGCGGACAAGCCTGGCATCGCCGCTTCAATCTTCAGCCCGCTGGCTGATGCGAATATCAATGTCGACATGATCGTGCAGAATGTGTCTGAAGACGGCAAAAGTACGGACATGACCTTTACCGTTCCGCGGGGTGAATTCCAGCGTGCGCTTCAGGTGATCGAAAAGAACAAAGAGCAGATCGCCTATCAGGAACTGCTCAGCACTTCTGATGTCACCAAGGTCTCGATCATTGGTGTGGGCATGCGATCCCACGTGGGTGTTGCCCGCAAGATGTTCGAAACCCTTGCAGAGAAGGGCATCAACATTCAGGTCATCTCGACTTCGGAAATCAAGGTCAGCGTGCTGATCGCCGAAGAATATACCGAACTTGCCGTTCGTGCCCTGCACACGGCATACGGTTTGGATGCTGAATAAACTCAACAGTGTGGCTTGTCCTATACGATTAAGTCGCTGTTAAATTACCTGTAATACTACATACTAGCTGGAACAATGTGTTTCGGCCTTTGTGATGAAATGGCAGGGAACCACAGGTTCCCTGCGTTTCTGCTTTGGGGTACAGACAATATGAGTGATCCGAAAATTGACGCCGCACGGGCGCGCCTCGAAAATTTGTGGGCATCTGGCAAGGAATTCCTCGGCACCGATTACGCCATCATGGCTGGCGCCATGTCCTGGGTTTCTGAGCGTCACCTTGTTTCGGCGGTCTCGAATGCGGGTGGTTTTGGTGTAATTGCCTGCGGGTCGATGACCCCGGATCTGCTGTCGGCAGAAATCGCCGCCACCAAGGAAATGACCAGCAAGCCGTTTGGCGTCAACCTGATCACCATGCACCCGCAGCTTGATGAGCTGATTGACGTCTGTCGCGAACAGAGCGTTGGTCATGTGGTTCTGGCCGGTGGTCTGCCGTCATCCGCCTCGATCAAAAAGGCCAAGGAATTTGCCAAGGTCGTCTGCTTTGCCCCGGCACTGGTTCTTGCCAAGAAACTGGCGCGTTCGGGTGCCGATGCACTGGTGATCGAAGGCAGCGAAGCCGGTGGTCATATCGGTCCGGTTTCTCTGACGGTTCTGGCGCAGGAAATCCTGCCGAATGTTTCCGATATCCCTGTCTTCTGCGCTGGCGGTATTGGCCGCGGCGAAGCGATTACCGGTCTGTTGGAACAGGGTGCATCGGGTGTTCAGATTGGTACACGTCTTGTTTGCGCCGAAGAATGCATTGCCCATCCGGATTTCAAAAAGGCGTTTATCCGTGCAAGTGCACGCGATGCCGTCACCACTGTGCAGCTTGATGATCGCTTCCCGGTTATTCCGGTGCGTGCCCTTGCCAACAAGGGTACCGAAGAGTTCCGCGATACCCAGCGTGCCGTGATTGAGAAGTTCCGCGCAGGCGAACTTGATCAGGGCGAAGCCCAGCTTGAAATCGAGCATTTCTGGGCCGGTGCGCTGCGCCGTGCCGTGATCGACGGGGACGTCGAAAGCGGATCGGTTATGGCCGGGCAGTCGGTTGGTATGGTAAAGAAAGAACAACCGGTTTCCGAAATTCTCGAAGAGTTGGTCGAACAGGCCGTTCAATCCCTCGTTAAGAGAGACAGCTAAGTCACATGAGCATTCCGTCCGCCGCAGTCTCTGGTCCGCGACGCCTTTTAAAGCGCGTCCGCGACGTCATGGCTGGACCGGGGACTGCCGAAGAACGACTTGGCCAGATCGTGACCATCATTGCTGCCGATATGGTGGCAGAGGTGTGCTCGGTCTATGTCATGCGTGCGGGCGAGGTGCTTGAACTGTTTGCGACCTGCGGTCTGTCCAAAGAGGCGGTTCACCTGACCCGTCTTCGCGTCGGCGAGGGGATTGTGGGTTTTGTTGCAGCACATGCGCGGCCCTTGAACCTAAAGGACGCGCAAAGCCATCCGAACTTTGCCTATCGCCCGGAAACGGGTGAGGAAATCTATCATTCCATGATCGGTGTGCCGATCCTGCGCGGCGGCCGCATCATTGGTGTGCTCGCAGTGCAGAACCGGACCGAGCGCCAGTATTCCGAGGATGAGCAGGAAGCGCTTGAAAACGTCGCCATGGTATTGGCTGAGATGGTGGCTGCTGGTGAACTCGTCAGCCGCGAAGAACTGATCCCGGCGGATGGTATTGCGCTGTTGCCACTGCGTCTGGGCGGTGCACGTCTGGCACCGGGTATTGGCAAGGGCCTTGCTGTTTTGCATGAGCCGCGCATCGTCATTGACCGTATGGTGTCTGACGATCCGGAAGAAGAGCTTTCGCGCCTGCGCGAGGCCATGCATGGCCTGCAAAACCATCTGGATAAAATGCTTGAAGCCGTTTCGGGCATTGATGGCATGAATGAAGGTGATGATCCGGGGGATATCCTGGAAGCCTACCGGATGATTGCCCAGGATACCGGATGGCTTAACCGGATCACCGAAGCCGTCCATACCGGCCTTACGGCCGAGGCAGCGGTTCAGAAGGTCCATGATGATACCCGTGCGCGCATGGCGCAGGTGACCGATCCCTATCTGCGTGAACGCCTGCATGATCTTGAGGATCTCGCCAACCGGTTGCTGCAGCACCTTTCCGGGCAGTATCAGTCACCGGCCTTTGGTGATTTGCCTGACGACATCATTCTGGTCGCGCGCAATATCGGTCCGGCAGAGCTTCTTGATTACGACCATACCCGTTTGCGCGGCCTCGCTCTTGAAGAGGGATCGCACACTTCACACGTGGCAATCGTCGCGCGTGCGCTTGATATTCCTGTGCTGGGCGGGGTCAAAGGTGTCCTTGATAAGGTCGAGGCCGGTGATCCACTGATTGTGGATTCAGATAACAGCCAGCTTTTCGTCCGCCCGAGTGAGGATGTCCGGTCGGTCATTGATGGCGCATTGCGCGCCCGTGCCGAGCGAAAAGCCCTTTACGCACAGATGCGTGATATGCCCGCCCGCACGACGGACGGGGCAGATATTTCGCTGAATGTGAATGCCGGACTTCTGATTGATGTGCCGCATGTAATTGAAAGCGGTGCGGACGGCATTGGCCTGTACCGGACGGAAATTCCGTTCATGGTGCGCTCTGCCATGCCCGATATTACCGACCAGACCCGGCTTTATGACCGCATTTTCGAGCAGGCCGAAGGCAGGCCGGTGGTGTTCAGAACTCTTGATGTCGGCGGTGACAAACTGCTGCCTTATTGGGAGGATATGACAGAAGAGAACCCGGCAATGGGCTGGCGATCGATTAGGATCACGCTGGATCGTCCGGCGGTGCTGGTTCATCAGCTTCGTGCGCTGATCCGGGCCGGACATGATCGTGATTTGTACATCATGTTCCCGATGATTGCCGAAGTTGCCGAGTTCGACATGGCCAAGGCGGTTCTTGATGAACAGCTGAAACGTGAAGCCGCGCGCGGGTTTGTCCCGCGCAAGGTCGAAGTTGGGGCGATGCTTGAAGTGCCTGCCCTGATCTGGCAGGCTCCGGCGCTGCTTGACCGGGTTGATTTCCTGTCGGTCGGTACCAATGACCTTTTGCAGTTCATGTTTGCTGCGGATCGCGGGAACCCGCGTATTGAAGGCCGGTATGATACCTTGTCGCCAAGCGTGTTTGCATTTATGCGTCAATTGGTGACATTGTGTGACGGACGGAACGTACGCCTTACCATTTGTGGCGAAATGGCGGGGCGGCCGCTCGAAGCGATGGCCCTTATCGGTTTGGGAATCAAGCGTTTGTCGATGGCGCCAGCTTCTGTCGGCCCTGTAAAGGAAATGGTCAGAAGTATGTGCAAGTCTGAAGTCGAGCGATATATTCTGACGATAATGGATAATCCAACCAGATCACTGCGGTCACGTCTTAAGGCTTTCGCAATAGATCATGGTGTAAAACTTTAAAAACAATCGCTTTTGGTGGGGATATCTGCTAGTTTTATTGCTAGATCGTAACGTGGGGGTGCGGAGTTGGCGATCAAAAAGCGAAAGGAAGATCATTTGGATGATGAAACCCGTGGACGCCTTCGTTTCAGGCCTTTGTCCGGGGATCATGCGTCAAATGATGTTGTGATGGACGCAGAGAATAACCAGATCGGTGGCGACACCGAAGTCGGGAGCTTGCTTAAGGCGACCCGTAATGGTTTGGGGCAAACAGTCGAAGACGTTTGCCGCATGCTTCGTATTCGCAAAATTTACATCGAAGCCATCGAAAGCAGCGACTATTCGGTTCTGCCGAACGGTCCCTATGGGCTTGGCTTCGTAAAAGCATATGCTGAACATCTCGGATTGGATGGTGCGGAAATTGCGCGCCGCTTCCGTGAAGAAAGCAACGCACCTGCAGTGCGTAGTGAATTGTCCTTCCCGAAACCGGTTCAGGAAAGCCGGGTGCCGGGTGGTGCGGTTCTTCTGATTGCAGTCATGTTGGGACTGGGCGCCTATGGCGGTTGGTACTATCTGTCGAGCCAGGGCAAAACCATTGCTGACCTGGTCGATCCGTTGCCAGAACGGCTTGCAAGCTATTCGACCACGGCAACCGAAGAAGCTGAACCGCGCACGCTTGAGAACGCGGCTGACGCACAGGCTGCTGAGGCTGAGGTGGAAACACCGGCAGCAGTTATTTCCGAGCCCGTCGCATCAGTTGCCAGCGCACCGGAAAGCGTAGGCGCGGTTACGCCAGAGGCGGCGGTTGAGGAAACAACGATTTCCGAAGCCCCGGTTGAAGAGGCTGTACCTGAAGCGGCGACGGAAGTCGCGGAAGCACCGGCAGAATCGGTCGAAGCACCTGCCCTTGCCGAGGACGTTGCAGAAGCAACTCCGGAAGCTACGCCGGTTGCTGAAGAAGTGGTGACTGCCACCGAACAGCCGGCACAAGAAGCACCGGTTGTCGCCGAAGTGGCAGAAGCACCTGTTGAAGAGCAGGTCGCCGAAACACCAACTGCCCCCGCTGCGGAAGTTGCATCGGTTCCGGCTGCACCGGACGTAGATGACGCCGGTGGTGCTCGTGTCTTTGGCGCGGTCAATGTTGATAGCCGTGTAACCATCTCTGCGGTGGAAACCAGCTGGGTCCGCATCCGCGAAGAAGACGGTAATGTCCTTCTGACCCGGATGTTGACGGCCGGTGATACCTACAAGGTTCCGAATCGTGACGGTTTGAAACTAGAAGTCGGTAATGCCGGTGCGCTGACCTACAGCATCGATGGTGCAGAAGCCCAGCCGGTCGGCGAGTATGGCGCAGTGATTTCGGATTTCTCGCTTGATGTCGGCGATCTTGCCCAGACCGGGGAACCAACCGTTCAATAGGTTTGGCGCAGGCTAGGCGGCGATCAAAACAGACAAATTGCAAAAGGCGATCCAGACGGGTCGCCTTTTTTCGTGACAGCTATGCGAAATCTGGCGGAAAATCTGTTAGCGAACGGTTTCTAATCCGCGTTTGATAAGCTATATACTCCCCCAAGACATCTAAAACATTTTGGAACCGGAAATGAGCGTCCGCCCATATCGCGATATTGAACGCCGCCAAAGCCGCAAAATCCGTGTCGGTGACGTGGAAGTCGGCGGGGATGCACCGATCTCGGTGCAGTCGATGACCAACACCCTGACCACCGATGTGAACGCGACAGTTGCGCAGATCCATCGGCTGGAAGAGGCGGGTGCGGATATCGTTCGTGTGTCCTGTCCGGATCAGGAATCAACGGCAGCGCTTAAAGACATCATCAAGCAGGTGCATGTTCCGATCGTTGCCGACATCCATTTCCATTACAAACGCGCGATCGAGGCTGCCGAGGCGGGGGCTGCGTGCCTGCGCATCAACCCGGGCAATATCGGGTCGACCGACCGCGTGCGTGAAGTGGTCAAGGCGGCCAAGGATCATGGATGTTCGATGCGAATTGGCGTGAATGCCGGGTCGCTTGAAAAGGAACTTCTCGAACGCTACGGCGAACCCTGCCCGGAAGCGATGGTCGAAAGCGCGCTGAACCATGCCAAGGTTCTTGAAGATCAGGATTTCCGTGAATTCAAGATTTCGGTCAAGGCGTCCGATGTCTTCCTTGCTGTTGCGGCCTATTACGGCCTTGCCGAGGCCTGTGACTATCCGCTGCATCTTGGCATTACCGAGGCCGGTGGCCTGCGTGGTGGTACGGTGAAATCATCCATCGGCATGGGCAACCTGCTGTGGGCCGGGATTGGGGATACCCTGCGTGTGTCACTGTCGGCTGATCCGGTCGAGGAAATCCATGTCGGGTTTGATATTCTGAAGTCACTTGGACTTCGCACCCGTGGTGTTCAGATCATTTCCTGCCCGTCCTGTGCACGTCAGGGCTTTAACGTGGTTGAAACCGTTGCCGCCCTTGAAGAACGTCTGGCGCATATTTCAACCCCGATTTCGCTGTCGATTATTGGCTGTATCGTTAATGGTCCGGGCGAAGCGCGTGAAACCGATATCGGCCTGACCGGTGGCGGTGGTGGGAACCACAAGATGTATATTTCCGGGCGTCCGGATCACAATGTCAGCACGGAAAAAATGGTCGACCATATCGTTGAGTTGGTCGAAGAACGTGCGGCCAAGATCGAAGCCGAAGAAGCCGCCAAGAAAACCGCGGCGGAATAGCTAGGCAGTATTGACTAATTTTGGCTTTCCGCCACACCGGCGGAAAGCTATTTTCATGTTCGCATGTGTTTGCGCCCATTGATGTTTCGCGCAAATATCTGGAATTCAAGTTAGATCGGAGACCCAAAGTGGCATCGCTTCAACCCGTCCGTGGCACGCACGACCTTCTGCCGGAACAGAACCGTCTGCAGGATTACATCGCGAATACCGCACGCGAAATCGGCGAGTTGTATGGCTACCATCGGATGACCACGCCGATCTTCGAATTTACCGAGGTCTTCGCCCGCACCCTTGGCGACACATCCGATGTCGTGACTAAGGAGATGTACACCTTTGAAGATCGCGGTGGCGAACAGATCACGCTGCGTCCCGAAGGAACGGCCGGTATCGCGCGTGCCTATATTTCCAATGGCATGCAGCAGATGTCCCCGGTCAAGGTCAGCTATTATGGCCCGATGTTCCGCTATGAACGCCCGCAAAAAGGCCGTCAGCGTCAGTTCCACCAGATCGGTGCGGAACTGCTGGGCGTCGAACAGGTTGCTGGCGATATCGAGATGATCGGTTATGGCGCGCATATCCTCAAGGCGCTTGGTCTTTGGGACAGCATCACGCTGGAACTCAACACCCTTGGTGATCCTGAAAGTCGTGCGGCATATCGCGATGTGCTGGTCGATTACTTCAAGGGCCACTTTGACAAACTGTCCGAAGACAGCCGGGCTCGGCTTGAAAAGAACCCGCTGCGGATCCTTGATTCCAAGGATGAAGGTGACCGCGAACTGGTGGCCAATGCACCACTATTTGCCGAATACCTCAACGAACATTCCAAGGAATTCTTCAAGGGCCTGACAGAGGGGCTTGGTGATATCGGCATCAGCTATGAACTGAACCCGCGTCTGGTGCGTGGTCTGGATTATTACTGCCACACCTGTTTCGAGTTCACCACCAACACCCTTGGTGCCCAGGGCACGGTTATGGCCGGTGGTCGATATGACGGGCTGATTTCGACCATGGGTGGTCCGCAGACGGCCGGCGTGGGCTGGGCAGCTGGTGTTGAACGCCTGGCCCTGATGGTTGGCGCAGCACCGGCTGGTGCGCGCCCGGTGGCGCTTGTTCCGATGGGCGATGCTGCCGAAGCCAAATGTCGTGCCCTTGCGCAGACCCTGCGCGAAGCAGGCGTCTCGGTTGAGCTTGGTTATTCAGGTAATATGAAAAAGCGCCTGAAGCGTGCCGACAAGGCAAACGCCAAACTGGCGGTGATCCTTGGCGATGATGAACTGGCCAATGGTGTTGCCCAGTTGCGTGACCTTGATAGTGGCGAGCAACAGGAAGTGGCACTCGACCAACTGGCTGATGTGATCGGCAAGAAGTGAGAATGGTGTGACAGACGGGATTTCGCATGAGGATGCCGGGGATTGGCCGCTGGATCGCCTGATGGTGATCGGCACCAATCATAGGCGCTCCAGCGAGGATACCCGTGACCGTCTGTTCATCGACGAAGCCCGGTTGCCGCAATTTCTTGCTGTAATCGAGCAAGCCCGTCTCGGGCAGGCGGTTGTTGTTTCGACCTGCAATCGCACCGAAATTCATCTGCTGGCGTCAGAGGCTGAACGTGGGCGCGAACGCCTGATTGATCTGATGTCGCTTTGGGCCGATCTGGATCGTGACCAGCTCGCGAGCGAACTTTACATCCGGTCTGGCCGGGATGCGTTGCGCCATATGTTTGCCGTCTCGGCGTCGCTCGATAGTCTGGTGATTGGCGAGCCGGAGGTCTTTGGCCAGGTCAAGGACGCCCATCGCATTGCCAGACGGCATAACCTTGTCGGGCGTGAGTTGGAACTGGTCTATCAGACCGCCTATGGCATTGCCAAAAAGGTCCGCAATCAGACCGGGATCGGTCAGGGGGCCGTATCTATTGCCGCCGCGGCGCAATCGGTTGCGCGTGATCTGCATGGTGATCTTGGCGACTGTACGCTGCTTGTCGCAGGCGCAGGCGACATGGGCGAATTGATCGCTGCATCGCTTGCGGAACGTGGCATTGGCCGCATTCTGGTAACAGACAGGCTGACCGCGCGTGCCCGTCTGGTTGCAAGGCGACTGGATTGTCACTGGTCTGAGATCGATGATCTTGACCGCCTTATGGCCGAGGCAGATTTGGTTCTGACGGCTGGCGGATCGCGGCGTTACATGATCGACAAGGATCGTGCCTTGGCGGCGGTCAAACGCCGTCGGTTCCGCCCGGTCCTGATGATTGATACCGCAGTACCCGGTGACATTGACCCGCAAGTCGACGAGATTGACGAGGTGTTCTTTTACCGGATCGAAGATCTGGAAAAGATTGCAGCAGAAGGGCGCGGTGGTCGCGAAGAAAAAGCCGATCAGGCCTGGGCGCTGATCGAGGCAGAGCTTGACAACTTTGTCCGTGATCGCGCACAGCGCGCCGCTGTTCCGGCGATTGCCGATCTGCGTAAACGGTTCGAAGCTGTGCGGGCTGATGCGCTCAGTGAAAGTCAGGGTGATGCCGAAAAGGCGACCCGGCTTTTGATCAATCGCCTTTTGCATGCGCCAACACAGGCATTGAAAGATTTGGCGACGACAACAGACGGTGCAGGCACCGTGGAATGGGTTAAGGCCCAGAAACTGTTGGCGCGTCTGTTTGAACTTGAAGACAAGCCGCATGGGACCGATAACGCGCCCAGCGACCCTGAACAGGAGAATAAAGAGTGAGTTTGGACCTTGGGAAACTCGAAGGCGTTACACGCCGGTTCGACGAACTCAACGCGCTTCTTTCAAGCGGGGAGCTTGACGGCGAAGGCTTTTCCAAGCTGTCGCGCGAACATGCCGAACTGGCCCCGGTGGTCGAGGCGATTGAAGCCTATAAGAAGCTTTTGAACGACCTGAAGGAAGCCGAGGAAATTCTGGCGGACGCGGATGGTGATCGCGATATGCGCGAAATGGCCGAAGCTGAAAAATACGACATTCAGGAAAAGCTGCCCGAGGCAGAGCGTCAGATGAAACTGATGCTGATCCCCAAAGACAGTGCAGATACCAAAAACGCCATCCTTGAAATTCGCGCCGGCACCGGTGGCGAAGAAGCCGCCCTGTTTGCTGCCGATCTTTATCGTATGTATCAGCGCTATGCCGAAGGCCGTGGCTGGAAGTTTGAACAGATGGATGCCAGCGAAAACGACCTTGGCGGTTTCAAGGAAGTGATTGTCAACGTTTCTGGAACGGACGTGTTTGCCCGCCTGAAATTTGAAAGTGGCGTGCATCGCGTTCAACGTGTGCCGGTGACGGAGGGTGGTGGTCGTATTCATACATCCGCCGCAACCGTGGCCGTGCTGCCGGAAGCCGAAGATGTCGATATCAAGATCGATCCCAAGGATCTGCGTATTGATACCTATCGCTCCCAGGGGGCGGGTGGTCAGCACGTCAACACCACCGACAGTGCCGTGCGTATTACCCATATTCCAACCGGTGTGGTCGCGGCCAGCCAGGAAGCGAAGTCGCAGCACAAGAACAAAGAAAAAGCGATGAAAATGCTGATGTCGCGTCTTTATGATCAGGAACGCGAAAGCAAGGACAGCGAACGCGCGGCGGACCGTAAATCACAGGTCGGGTCGGGGGATCGTTCCGAGCGCATTCGCACTTATAACTTCCCGCAAGGGCGAGTGTCGGATCATCGCATTAACCTGACACTTTATCGCCTGGATGATTTCATCGCCGGTGGTCCTGCGGTTGATGAAATGATCGATGCGCTGATCGCCGAGGAGCAGGCGCAAAAGCTTGCCGAGATTGAAAGCTGATTATGTCTTCTGACACGTCATCAACCCTTGGCGCCCTGATGGCCGAGGCCGTTTCGGCCTTGACGGACGCGGGTATTGAAAACGCGCGGATGGATGCGCGCATTCTGCTGGCACGTGCTGCGGGTGTTGATGGCGGTCGGATCAGTGCGTGGCCCGAAGATGGTGTTGCCACAGACAAGGCAGAGATGTTCCGCGATATGATCGCGCGCCGCATCGGGCATGAGCCAATCGGTCGTATTCTGGGCGAGCGTGATTTTTGGCGCCATACTTTCAAGCTGTCGCCCGAAACGTTGGAGCCGCGCCCGGACAGCGAAACACTGGTCGAATGGGCGATTGATTTTCTTGAGGATGCTGACGCCCCAAGGATTGTTGATTTCGGTACCGGCACGGGTTGCCTGTTGTTGTCCGCGATTGGTGATTTGCCCGGGTCGACTGGAATAGGACTTGATCTAAGCGAAGGGGCCGTGGCCTGCGCAAGGGAAAACGCACGTTTGCTTGAGCTTGAAGATCAAGTCGAATTTCGTGTTTCTGATTGGGATAGCGCACTTGGTGATGCAGATCGGGCTGAGGGGTTTGATCTTGTCATGTCCAACCCGCCCTACATCACCGCAGACGAGATGAATACGCTATCGCCAGAGGTGCAGAAATTTGATCCCCGTCTTGCCTTAACCGATGAAGGCGATGGACTGGCCGCATACCGCGCCTTGTCAAAAATTGCATTTGATCTGGCAAAGCCCGGCGGGTTTGTCATTTACGAGATCGGTCGCGGTCAGGAAAACGATGTTGGCCAGTTGCTGATCGAGGCCGGTTTTGTCGGGGTTGAATACCGGGAAGATCTGAATGGAATTGTCCGTTGCGTCGCAGCAAAGAAAACCCGTTGTTCGGTCGGGCGGTGCATAATCTGATAAATCCGTGCCTGTGATGTAAAAAAAGCATCCGGGAGTGAAAAAAACAGTTGGAATAAGGCGCCAAGCCATATAGGTTGAATTGAACGGGCCGGGTGCCCGACGCGCTTATGAAAGCGCCGTGTTCCCCTGTAAACAGTCAGCAATCTCCGTTCCTTTCAAGGTTCCCGGCAGGTTTGTATTAATGCCGTGATGGGCGCTGTTTAGCGGGAAATATGTTTTTCAGACGGAGTGGTTCCGGGGCCGATGATGCCGCCGGATTGTCCTTCAACACCAAAGTCATGTTGATATGAGAAATAACAATAAACGTCCGCGCGGACGGCAACAGTCTAATAAACGTCCAGTAAATCCAAAATTCCAGAATTTTGACAGCAATGGGCCGGACGGCCGCGTACGCGGCAATGCCCAGCAGGTCTATGAGAAATACGTTTCTCTGGCAAAAGACTGCACCGATGATCCTGTGCTGGCTGAAAACTATTATCAGCACGCAGAGCATTATCAGCGCATCCTTCAGGCCGCCCAGGAATGGGAAAATCAGCGTCGGGAAGAACGCGGCGATAACAATCGCCAGCGTAACAACCGTGGTCGTGATGACCGCAACGACGCCCAGTCAAATCAGAACGACGACCAGCAGGGTGACACCAGCGAAAACGCAGAAAATGCGTCAAACAATGCTGATGACAACACCCCGGTAGAAGCAGACAAAAATGCTGCTGAAACGTCAGAAGATGATGGTGGCAAGCCAAAACGCGCTCCGCGTGCCCGTCGTTCGGATGCACGGGGAACGGGTCGTGGGCGTCCTCGGAAATCCGATGATGCCGCCCCGGATGAAGCTGCAACGGCAGACGCATCTGGCGATGACGCGTCGGCAAATGCCGATAGCGGCGATCAGGGCGAAGATGGCGAAAAGAAAACGCGCCGCGCGGCAAGCGGTTCTGCGCGCACTCGCGGTCGCCATCCGACGGCACGTCGTGGTCGCAGCCGTGCAGCCGGGCGTGATGACGAAGAAGGTGCTACTTCTGACGAAGGGTCCGAACCGGTTTCGGCCTGATCCGATCAGAAATGGTCTTTCAGCATGACAAACACCCCCGCAGGCGGACCGCCTGTGGGGGTGTTGTCGTTTTGAACAGTTTTGAAAACTGGGTCATTCCCCCAAAGACGCAGTGCTTTAATCGATGCGAAATTGTATAAGCGTATAATTGATTATTCCGTGCAATCTTTGATTATGGGTTGTGTGGGTTCTGGGACAAAATACACATAAAACTGTGAAACCAAAGATCGGTATAAACCAGCCGACGTCATTTCACAGTACAAGCGCATTCTCGGGGAGTATTAGATGGGGACTGGCTTATTTCGGGTCGTCATGGTTCTGCTATGGGCGCTTGGCGGTATGGTTATCGCCCTTGGGCTGTTTAATGGTGACTATGAACTGGCTTTGTTAGGGGCTGTCTGTTTCATCGTCCCGATGTTCATTCCGCTGGTTGTCATCCTCCTGAACCGCATGAAGCCGGCATCATCTGCGAAATCAAAGAAACCCAAACTCGGGGCCAAAGGTTCCCGGATGAAAGCCGACAACGAATGGGCGACTGTGGAAGATCTTAATGCGCGAAAACTGCTGGAAAACAATCCGGCATTTGTTCTGGGGCGCTGGGGTGATGACAAGCGTTTGATTGGTGCCAATGGCCTGAAGCGTGTTCTGACCTTTGCGACCAAGCCGGAGGAATATTACCGTGCATCGGCAGAGCCGAACGCCCTTTTGCATACCGGAAACCTGTGTGTTTACGAGCGTTATGGCAGCGTTTTTCGCGCCATTCATGACCGTCGGACCAAACTTGGTCAAAAACTGATTGTGATTGACCCACACAAGCAGACCGGTGTGGAAACCGAGCAGTTCAATCCGTTCGATTTCATTCGCCAGCAAGGCGAAGGCCTGATTACCGATACTGGCTTTATTGCCGACACGCTTCTCGCGCCGATGTTCGTCAACGAACTTGATGAACAGGAAGTCCGCACGGCAAGAACCCTTCTTCAGGGCTTTATTGTTTTTACGATCCAGAGAAGTGCCAAGGAAGACCGCAATCTTGGGGAAGTGCGTCGCAACCTGATCATGCCATCACATCGTTTCTACAAGATCCTTGAAGAACTGATGAGCATTGAGTCCGCTGATGGCCGCATCTCCGAGGTTGCGCTGAATATCCTCGATATGACCGAAGATCAGCGCATGAAAATCATCGAGGCCTGCCGGGCTGCAACCGAGGATTTCGATAATCCGCAGATCTCACGACTGGTCAGTAAAAGCAGCTTTACGCTCGACGACATTACAAGTGGCCCGGTTTCGATCTTCGTGATCGGTCAACTTGGCGGTGACAACCCGGAAGTTCAGCCATCCTTTAGCCGTGTGATGCTGTCGGGCATGATGAACCTGATCAATCAGCGTGGATGGAAATCCGGTGATCCTGAATTTCTTGTGCTTCTGGATGGAATTGAAAGTGTCGGTCGCATGCCGTTGTTCGAGCGCCTGTTGGGCGGTGGTTATGGTGATGGGATGATCGTCTGGCCCGGCTTCACAGGGGTCAGTGGCCTGATGGATGTTTGTCTGAACTGGGAAAATGTGGTGGGCCGTGTCGATGCCATTTCGGTTTTAAGCCAGGAAGGAGCCTTTAACCTTGATTGGGTTTCAGGTCTGACGGCAATGTCGAAATTTGATGATACCGGCGGCGGCAAAGATACCAGCCGACCGGTGCATCTGCGCTCACAGGACAATCAGCCGATCCTTAGATCAGCCGAGGTGGCCCGTTTTCCCAAGGAAGAGCAAATCCTGTTCCGGAAAGGATGCCCGCCCATTCGCGCACATCGCCTTGATTGGTATCATGACGAAATGTTCAAGGGCATGGCAGTTCACGCCCCGACATTCAGCTCTGGCAATGACTGACCGCTCTTAGGCGATCGTCAGTTTATCGCCCGGTGTGATCGTGCCGTCTTCAAGCGCCTCAAGGTAAACACCCATGTAAAGGTGATTGACCCCCTTGCGCAGCATCAGCGGAACGTTGATGTCGGCAACGGCGGTATCAGGATTAACACTGGTGGCCTTGCAGCGGGTGATCGGGTGCACAACGCGGAACGAGATATCATTGATCTTGATGATCTTGTCTTCGTTCCATTCCAGCTCTTTCCAGGGTTCCAGCCCGTCAATCAGAAGATTGCCACGAAAGCGCATCGGGTCGATTTCGCTTTGGACGATGCGGGTACTGAAATCACGGATCGATGCCAGATTAAGCAGCGATATGAACGGTTCTTTCATGTCGCCGAAATTGGTATCAGGTACGGAATAGATTTTTGGCGTACCAGCGATCTCGTTTTTCAGAAATGCCTTGAGGAAATCCTCGACCACGGTTCTGCCCATGCTGTCATCAAGCTTGCCTTTGCAGATTGCGCGACCATTTCTAAGGATGGTCAGGGTGCTGGTGGCATCATCGTAATCCGTACCGATTTCTGCCAGCTTGGGTGTGTTGACCAACTGCAGAAAGTTGCTTTTACGAGCCCATTCATGCACGCCTTCCTGCCCGACCGAAGACTGGGTGGCAATGACAAAGCGGCGATCATCAGTGATCATGTGGTGCGCGTTGATCTTTGCTTCTGAAAGATCAACACCGCGCATTCCCTTGACCGGGTATCTTTTGATGGCTTTGAGTTCGATCGTCATGATCTGAGTTCCTGTTTGGCGCTTTGACATGCCAGGATATGCGGGACGAGTGGCATGCATATTCGGGCGACGTTAGAACGTTGTTTTGCCAAGGGCAACCCCCAAGCAGGCCCAATGGCAATACGCGAAATTCAGGACGGTCGCCTGTTATCTGGAATAATGCCAGAAAGTCGTGCTGCGGTGCACAATTAATTCTTGCAACTTTTGTAGGGGTATATGGTTGCAAACAGGCTAGACTGAGACATATCAATGTTGTCGCTGTCGAAATAATCTATAATTTTTAAATTCGGTAATGACACCAATGCCGTGGACGCTTCCAAGAAGGTCCACATCGTTTGAATACTGTTGGCTCAAGGAGTGACAGGAATGGAATTCGAAAACTTTACGGACCGGTCAAAAGGATTTCTGCAGTCGGCTCAGTCGCTTGCGCTGCGTGAAAATCATCAGCAATTTGTTCCGATCCATCTTCTTAAAGTGCTGCTTGACGACGAAGAAGGTCTGGCAGCCAATCTGATCAAGGCATCCGGCGGCAAGCCCAAGGTTGCCCTTGATCGGTGTGAGCAAGAACTCGCAAAGCTGCCCAAGGTATCGGGCGGCAATGGTCAGATTTATCTTTCATCTGAATTTGCCCGCCTGATCGACCAGGCACAGGAAATCGCCAAAAAGGCTGGCGACAGCTTTGTCACGGCTGAGCGGTTGCTTCTGACGATCGCACTTGATCCAAAGTCAGCCGCGGGCAAGGTATTGGCCGATGCCGGTGTAACGGCACAGGGCCTTAATGGTGCGATCAATGACATCCGCAAGGGCCGTACGGCCGATAGTGCCGGTGCCGAGAACCAGTATGACGCGCTTAAGAAATATGCCCGTGACCTGACTGAGGCCGCGCGCGAAGGCAAACTTGATCCGGTCATTGGTCGTGACGAGGAAATCCGTCGTGCCGTGCAAGTTCTGTCGCGCCGGACCAAGAACAATCCGGTGATGATTGGTGAACCCGGTGTGGGTAAAACCGCAATCGCCGAAGGCTTGGCGCTGCGTATCGTCAAGGGTGACGTGCCTGAAACGCTCAAAGACAAGAAACTTCTGTCGCTTGATCTTGGTGCCCTGATTGCTGGTGCGAAATTCCGTGGTGAATTCGAAGAACGCCTCAAAGCCGTTCTGAGCGAGATCGAGTCCGAGGCCGGCAATGTTGTGCTGTTCATTGATGAGTTGCACACGCTTGTCGGTGCGGGCAAGGCCGAGGGATCGATGGATGCATCGAACCTGCTTAAACCTGCCTTGGCACGCGGTGAGTTGCACTGCGTTGGTGCGACGACCCTTGATGAATACCGACAGCATATTGAAAAGGATGCGGCACTTGCCCGTCGTTTCCAGCCGGTCTTTGTCAACGAGCCGTCAGTGACCGACACGGTGTCGATCCTGCGCGGGATCAAGGACAAATACGAGCTTCATCACGGGGTGCGTATTGCCGATGCCGCGTTGGTGGCAGCCGCCACACTTTCGAACCGTTACATAACGGATCGGTTCCTGCCCGATAAGGCAATTGACTTGATGGATGAGGCATCATCGCGCTTGCGTATGGAGCTTGATTCCAAGCCAGAGGAAATTGACGAACTTGATCGTCGTATCATCCAGCTCAAGATCGAGCGTGAAGCGCTCAAGAAAGAGCAGGATAGCGCATCCAAGGATCGTCTTGGCCGTCTGGACAAGGAGCTGGCCGAGCTGGAAGGAAAATCAGCTGAGCTGACCGCGAAATGGGAAGCCCAGAAGAAGGAACTTGCAGCCTCGACCCACATCAAGGAACAGCTTGATCAGGCCCGTGGCGAACTGGAACGCGCGATGCGTGATGGCAAGCTTGATCGTGCCGGGCAGCTTCAATACGAAGAAATCCCGGCTCTGATGACGTTGCTTGAAAAGGCGGAAAACGATCCGTCGCGCGGCATCAAGGAAGAAGCGGTCACCGAAAAGCACATTGCATCCGTGGTCTCGCGCTGGACCGGTATTCCGGTCGACAAGATGCTCGAGGGTGAGCGTGAAAAGCTTCTTGAAATGGAAGACACGCTGCGCAAACGGGTTGTTGGTCAGGACGATGCGGTGCGCTCGATCTCCAACGCTGTACGCCGTGCGCGTGCCGGGCTGCAGGATCCAAACCGACCGATCGGTTCGTTCCTGTTCCTTGGTCCGACCGGTGTCGGTAAAACCGAGCTGACCAAAGCACTTGCGCAGTTCCTGTTCGATGATGAACAGGCCATGGTCCGGATTGATATGTCCGAATTCATGGAAAAGCATGCGGTGGCCCGCCTGATCGGTGCGCCTCCGGGCTATGTCGGCTATGAAGAAGGTGGTTCACTGACTGAGGCGGTGCGTCGTCGTCCGTATCAGGTTGTCCTGTTTGACGAGGTCGAGAAAGCACATCCAGATGTGTTCAACGTCCTGCTGCAGGTTCTTGATGAAGGGCGTCTGACCGATGGCCAAGGCCGGGTTGTGGATTTCCGCAACACGCTGATCATTCTGACCTCGAACCTGGGTGGGGAAATCCTTGCCAATCAGGAACCGGGTCATGACAGCGGGGAAGTCCGTGCGCAGGTCATGGAAATCGTTCGGGCATCGTTCCGTCCGGAATTCCTCAACCGTCTGGATGAAACCATCCTGTTCCATCGTTTGCATCGCGATCAGATGAGCAAGATCGTAGATATCCAGCTTGGCCGTCTTGAGAAGCTTCTTGTTGATCGCAAGATCGAGCTTACCCTGGATGATGCCGCCAAGGAGTGGTTGGCCGAGAAGGGTTATGATCCGGTCTATGGCGCGCGCCCGCTTAAACGCGTGATCCAGCGTTATCTGCAGAACCCGCTGGCGATGCAGATCCTCGAAGGCGGGATTGCCGATGGGGATAAGGTCCCGGTCTCGGCGAAAGGCGGTGATCTTTTGCTCAACGGCAAAAAAGTCGATGTTGTTGACTAAGGTCACCTGACATCTCACATACAAAACCCCGGTTGGTTAACCGGGGTTTTGTCTTTTTCGGGCCATGATTGTTTTTCATTATATTTGGCTCCAGGACGCCTTAACCAAAACGGCAGGAACGCGCATGCAGAACAGTACTTCCAATCGCCTTCTCAAAGCCGGTGCTGTTGCACTTGTTCTTGGCAATCTCGTAACACCTGTTCATGCCCAGTCCTTCTTTGACAAGGCCAAGGAAGCCCTTGGTGATGCGATGAACTCGTCTGGCTCGGGGAGTGCTTCCGGCGGCAGTGGCTCGGCGGTTTCAGCACTTTCATCAGATACGGTCGAACAGGGGCTTAAACAGGCGCTTGATATCGGAGTGGAACTGGTTACCGATCAGCTTGGCGCGGTTGATGGCTTTAATGCCGATCCTGTGGCGCATATCCCCTTGCCCGAAGAAGTTGAAACGGCACAGAAATTGTTGAGCGCGGCAGGGCTGGGCAGCTATGCCGATGAAATCGAACTACGCATGAACCGGGCGGCTGAGCAGACCATGCAGGATGCCGGGGATATTCTGGTCAATGCGGTAAGTCAGATGACGGTTGCAGATGCCAAGGGGATTTTACAAGGCCCGGATGATGCCGCGACCCAGTATCTGCGACGTGTATCTGGCAGTGATATCGAGGGCCGCCTGCGCCCGATGATCACCGATGCCCTGTCAGACACCGGTGCCTTGTCAATTTATGATCAGATGCTTGGTCAATATGCCAAGCTTCCTTTTGTGCCAGATCTCAAGGCGTCGCTGACCAATCATGCAACAGACAAGGCGATGGAGGTGCTCTTCCATTATATCGCTGTGCAGGAAGCCGACATTCGAAGCGACCCGACACGTTGGACCACCGACATCCTCAAAAGAGTATTTTCCAGCGTGAACTGAGGTGCCATCGGCGCTTAGCGATATTTTTCGGGTAGCTGTTCCCAACGGTCACGCATATCGGAAAACGTCTCGTCGGGTACCATATGGATGCTGCCGAAACGGCCATGGCATTCGACAATCTGCAACAGAATGTCGTGCTTTTCTGCCATGTCGATATAGGCCTTCATTTCCCAAAAACGGGTGAAGGTGTTGGATACGACAACGTCGTGTCCACCCGACAGCGCATTGTGGCATTCGGCCTCGCACCGTGCGTGCGTTTGTGACAGGCGGGTACCGTCAAACTCGTAAAAGCCCTCGTCGTCGACCATGAACATGTCGGCTTCAAGATGAACGGCACCGGTGGCCTGACACAGATTTTTGGCAAGCGTTGATTTACCCGATCCGGGAAGGCCCCGGACCAGCGTAAGGGTTTGTTTGATTTCCTTGGGGCGAGTCATTTTCTTTGTGGTCAATCGTTGGGCTTTTAGTGTGGGCTTTTATTGGCCACCACGTTTGCGCTGATAAAGGCCGCCAAGCTGCTTGCCATAGGCCTCGCGGATTTTGTGGCGGCGGATTTTCATTGATGGGGTCAGCATTTCGTTGTCGATGGTAAAGGCGGTTTCGGCAAACATGAAGCTACGCACCTTCTCAATTGTCGACAGGCGCTTGTTAACCCGGTCAATGGCGTTGCGGATGACTTTGCGGAATTCGTCGTTCTTGCCCAGTTCGTCGATGGAATTGGAAATACCGTTGTCACGGGCAAATTCGCGCATGAAGTCTTCGTCTGGCCAGAGAACCGCCACCAGATATGGCTTGTCATCGCCATAAACCATCGCCTGCGAAATCTCGGTTTCAAGGGTCATCAGGCCTTCGATCCGCTGGGGCGAAATATTGTCGCCGCCGGAATTGACGATGATGTCCTTCTTGCGGTCGGTGATCATCAGGCTGCCCTGTTCATCGAACTTGCCGATATCCCCGGTATGCAGCCAACCGTCAATAATGGTCGAAGCCGTGACGTCAGGCAGGTTCCAGTAACCCTTCATCATGCTTTCACCGCGCAGCAGAATTTCGCCGTCATCGGCGATTTTGACCTCCGCCCCGACCATTGGCGGGCCGACGGTGCGCAGCTTGTTATTTTCAGCACGGTTGCAAGATACCACCGGGGCGAACTCGGTCTGGCCATAGCCCTGCAGAATGCGGATGCCGCATGAAACGAACAATACGCCCAGCTCATAGTTCAGGGGGCCGCCACCTGATACCATCGCCTTTATCCGTCCGCCAAAGCGCTGGCGCAGCTTGCGACGCAGCAGCAGTTCACAGGCCAGGTTCTGGAATTTCTCGATCAGGTTAAGACGTTCGCCTTCATAATTCTTGCGGCCCAAACGAAGGGTCAGGTTAAACAGCTTTTGTTTCAGCCCGCCTTCCTTTTCGACCATGCGGCTCATGCGCTGATACAACATTTCATAAAGGCGCGGCACGGCGGTCATGATGGTCGGTTTGACCTCTGCCAGATTGGCAGCCAGCTTATCAAGCCCCTCGGCGTAGTAGATCTGGGCGTCAATGCTGATCGGAAAATAAAGGCCGGCGGTGTGTTCATAGGAATGCGACAGTGGCAGGAAGGACAGGAAGATTTCCTTGTCGATGCCAAGTGTTTCGATAATGTCAAACGCACCCATGCAGTTCGAAAGGATCGCCCCGTGGCTCAACATCACCCCTTTGGGCGATCCGCCGGTGCCTGACGTGTAGATCAGGCAGGCAAGGTCTTCGCGATTGATTGCTGAAATCCAAGCATCAACGTCATGGGACAGACCGCGCCCCTTGGCAATCAGATCGTCCCAGCGAGAAATTGTGATATCGCCAACAAAACTTTGTCCCCATTCTTCCATCATGATCGCATGTCGGCAGCGCCCGCTATCAAGGGCGGCATGCAGGAACGGTTGGGCAAGTTTCTTGGTCGAGATGATGGCAATCGCCGCACCACTGTCTTCGATCGCGTGCAGATGGTCGCGCTCGGTATTGGTGGTGTAGGCCGGAACGGTCATGGCGCCAACACACATGATGGCAAGATCGGCAATGCCCCATTCGGTACGGTTTTCCGACACCAGCAGCACCCGGTCACCGGGCCGCACGCCGATGTCATAAAGGGAACGGGCAAGTGCACGCACCTGATCTGCGGCTTCTTGCCAACTGGTGGAAACAAACTCTTTGGTGTCGGGGTTTTTGGTCCAAAGAAACGGCTTGTCGCCATGCTTCTTTGCCTTGTCGAAAAACATGGTCGGCAAGTTTTGCCAATCGGCATAATCCTGCAAACTCGTCATGGCGTTTCCTTGCATCACTGTCTGTTCCCGTGAACGGGCAATCTTTGCGCTGCCCTGCTGGGGACGTTGTCCTCAATCTTTATACCGACATAAACGCGGTACAGATCGGAAAAAAACGAACGTTCCAAGATGAATTTGTTATCAGGGATTGCAGCATTGCGCAGCCTGAAAATGACATTTTAAAGACCGATCTGTCACCGATGTCACAGCAACGCGTGATTGTTGGCTTTGTTCCGGTGTCAGCCCGCGCAAAATCCTGTTCTATTTGGGTTCCAGGGGCGCTTTGCTGTTGTCGATTATACAAGGAACGATATGATCGACCCAGCAATTTGAAACCGTATCTGTGAACGGGTCTGGTGCTATGGCTTTGACGGGCTATATATCGGGTTTGGAGTTTGAATGTGAAGGGGATACGCCCTTTGCTTCGCGGATCGGACACAAGATCTAAAGACACTGTCTGGAGGACAAATGAACGCGATCAACAAGAATTTGCCGACCTGGGATCTGACCGATCTCTATAACGATCTGAAAGACCCGAATATCCGGCGCGATCTTGATGATGCCAAAAGCCGCTCTCAGGCATTCCAGCAAAGCTATCAGGGCAAGCTCAATGATCTGTCCGGTGATGAGCTGGCTTCGGCCATCGCCGAATACGAAGCCATCAGCGAGATTTGTGGCAAGATCGGATCGTTCGCCCAACTGATGTATGCCGGTGACAGCTCCGACCCGGCGATTGGCCAGTTCTATCAGTTCGTTCAGGAAGAAATGACCGGCATTTCCAGCCTGTCGCTGTTCTTTGGTCTTGAAATTAACCGGATCGAAGAAGCATCGCTGGATGCCAAGTACGAACAAAGCGAAGCCCTGCGTCGCTATCGTCCGTGGTTGGATGAAAACCGTGCCTTCCGCCCGCATCAGCTTTCCGATGAAGTTGAACAGGTCCTGCATGAACGTCGTGTTGCCGGATCGGCCGCATGGGTGCGCCTGTTTGATCAGACCATGGCCGAGCTGCGCTTCCCGATTGATGGCGAAGAGCTGACCATGTCAGATGCGGCCAACATGCTGTCCTCGAACAAGGTTGAAGACCGCAAGAAGGCTGCCAAGTCGATTGGTGACGTTTTGGGCAAGAATATCAAGCTTCTGGCGCACATCACCAATACCCTTGCCAAGGACAAGGAAATTGATGACCGCCTGCGCAGCTTTGCAACACCGGTTTCTTCGCGCAACCTGTCCAACCAGGTCGAAGATGACGTTGTCGATGCGCTCAATACCGCCGTCAAAAACAGCCATGCTGATCTGTCACATCGTTACTATCGCCTGAAAGCGAAATGGTTCGGTGTCGATCAGCTTGATTACTGGGACCGCAATGCGCCGCTGCCTGATGATGATGATCGTCAGATCGACTGGGATACGGCGCGTTCAACCGTTTTGAAGGCCTACGGCGAATTTTCACCGGAACTGGCCGAGGTTGGTCAGAAGTTCTTTGATAATCCGTGGATTGATGTGCCGCCGCGTGCCGGTAAATCATCGGGGGCCTTTGCCCATCCGACCGTGCCGTCTGCACACCCTTATTTGTTGCTGAATTATCACGGCAAGACGCGCGATGTGATGACGCTTGCCCATGAACTGGGTCATGGCGTGCATCAGGTTCTGGCAGGTGAGCAGGGCTATTTCCTGTCGGATACGCCGCTGACGCTGGCCGAAACCGCGTCGGTGTTTGGTGAAATGCTGACCTTCCAGTCGATGCTGCGTTCGGAAACGGATCCGAAGATGAAGCGCATCATGCTGGCGGGCAAGGTTGAGGATATGCTCAACACCGTCGTGCGTCAGATCGCGTTCTTCGAGTTTGAAAAACGCGTTCATGAAAAGCGCCGCGAAGGTGAATTGACCGTTGATGAGATCTGCGACATCTGGATTGCCGTACAGCATGAGAGTCTGGGCGATGCCATCCGCTATGAAGATGAATACAAGTACTACTGGTCTTATATTCCGCACTTCATCCATTCGCCGTTCTATGTTTATGCCTATGCCTTTGGCGATTGTCTGGTGAACTCGCTTTACGATGTTTACCAGGGCGCTGAAGACGGCTTCCAGCAGAAGTATCTTGATATGCTGAAAGCTGGTGGCACCAAACGGCACAAGGAACTTCTGGCACCGTTCGGACTTGATGCATCGGACCCGGCCTTCTGGCAACGGGGCCTGAATATGATCAAGCGCATGATCGACGAGCTGGAGGAGCTTTCCTGAGATGAGTGATAACGACGATGATTACACCGCCGCAAACGAGGAAAACAGGTTTGGCGGGCGGGTTCGTCGTTATGCACGGGTAGGCGCATCGGCCAGCAAGCTGGCCGCGCGCCTTGCCACGGGAAAAATGTTCGGCGGCGAGGTCGATCACGCTAAATACGCCGCCGAACTGACCTCGGCGTTGGGGGGGCTCAAGGGCCCGTTGATGAAGGTCGCCCAGATCCTTTCAACCATCCCCGATGCCCTGCCCAAGGAATACACCCAAGCGCTTGCGGAACTGCAGGCCGATGCGCCCAGCATGGGGTGGCTGTTTGTCAAACGTCGCATGCGCAGCGAACTGGGTGCGGGATGGCAATCGAGATTTACCGAATTCAGCCATGATGCGGTGGCAGCTGCTTCTCTTGGGCAGGTGCATAAGGCCTTACTGCCCGACGGGCGTGACGTCGCGTGCAAGCTTCAATATCCCGACATGTCGGCAACGGTTGAGGCCGACCTCAAACAGCTGCGTGCTGCCTTTGCGATCTACAAGCGCTATGACAGTGCGATTGATGCACAAAACATTCAGGAAGAACTTGCCGCCCGCCTGCGTGAAGAACTTGATTACGAACGCGAAGCCAAGCATATGCGCCTGTATCGTCATATGCTGGCCGATGAGGCGTGCGTTCATGTGCCAGAGCCGGTCGATGAACTGACCACCAGCCGACTTCTGACCATGACCTGGCAAAAGGGGCAGAAATTCCGCGAGCTCATCGAAAGCAATCCCGATCAGGATGCGCGCAATGCGGTGGCGCTTAATATGTTCAGGGCATGGTACGTGCCGTTTTATCGCTATGGTGTGATCCATGGGGATCCGCATCTTGGCAATTACACATTGCGTGATGACTTGTCTGTCAATCTTCTCGATTTTGGCTGTATCCGCATTTTCAAACCCGACTTCGTCAAGGCGGTGATTACGCTTTATGAAGCACTCCGCGACGAGGACGAGGAAAAGGCGGTTTCAGCTTATGAAAGCTGGGGCTTTGAAAACCCGTCACGTGAATTGATTGATGTGCTTAATATCTGGGCCAGCTTTGTTTATGGCCCGATCCTTGATGACCGCGAACGCAAGATGGGTGAAACCAACTCGGTTGCCTATGGCGCAGAAGTGGCTGGCAAGGTGCATCAGGAACTGCGTCGAGTAGGGGGCGTCAAACCGCCGCGCGAATTCGTGCTGGTCGACCGGGCGGCTGTCGGGTTGGGGGCGGTATTCTTGCGTCTGGATGCACAGGTAAACTGGTATCGCCTGTTCAACGACCTTGTCGGCGACTTTGATGTCACGCAACTCGAAGCCCGCCAGAAAAAAGCCCTTGATCAGATCGGGCTGGAGCGGCCCGACGCGTAAGCCAGTGGTAACCAGGCCAAGCGAGTCGATCGTTTGAAGTGGAATCACGTGATCACTTGATGGAAGTTTCGGGCTTAAAACCCGAATTTGGTGCACTTAACCGCAAACAAATCCGAAAAATTCAGGAAGCATCGCGCGAACCTTTTTGTGGTTGGCGCGTTACGTATTGGTTGATCGATGACCATTAAATGAAGACTCTGGCGTTTGTTTGTAAGATAATATTCACTTACAACGTGGGGTAAAAACAGGGGAAACTGCGAAAAATCAATAATCTGGTGTGTGACATACAGGATAAGAACCTGTTCCACAGTGGAAATTAAGTGTGCGAATTTTCGCACATATTTGATTTTTAATGAATTTAACCAATATAAAGTTAAACTGTTTTTTTGTCGTTTTTTCGGATTGTGGTTGTCGGCGAGAAATCGCATCTTGCTCTCAACGCAGACATGCGGGGCGTCATTGATTGTTTGTCCTGAGCACCAATGACGGGTGGGACCTGACATGTCAGCAAGGTTTTTGCCTTGTAATGCGTGGTGGGAAAGTGGGCGGTTTCTTCTGCGATTGCTGAAGAACCGCCTTTTTCTTTTTCGGGTCTGTGGTGTTGGCCCGAAAGACCTGAACTGGACAAGGGTAGCCCCGTGACCGGTCCGAAAGGAACGCGGAACGACGTTCTGGAACCGGTTGCTTTGTAATCAAGAAAAAGAATTACCGTGCTTACCAAATCACAAGGGAAGGAGGTCTAACGCGATGAAACTGGCCGTTCCAAAGGAAATATGGCCCGGAGAGAAGCGCGTTGCCGTCACGCCAGAGACTGTCAAGAAACTCAAGACTCTGGGGTTTGACGTTGCAATTGAGGCTGGTGCCGGAATAGACGCAGCCATACCGGATGATCGCTTTGTCGATGCCGGTGCAACCATTGCCAAAACAATGAAAACCACCGTGAAGGATGCCGATGTCATCTTCAAGGTGCGCCCACCTGTCATTGATGGCAAATCCAACGAATTAACCGCCTATAAAAAGGGGGCTGCGGTTGTGGCCCTGCTGGAACCTTATGATCGCAAGGACCTGATCGAGGCGATGGCAAAGGCCGGTGTTGATGGCTATTCCATGGAACTGATGCCGCGTATTTCGCGTGCGCAGTCAATGGATGTGCTTTCATCGCAATCCAACCTTGCGGGCTATCGCGCGGTTCTTGATGCCGCCCATGAATTTGGCCGTATCTATCCGATGATGATGACAGCTGCGGGGACACTTGCACCTGCACGCGTTGTCGTGGTCGGGGCCGGTGTTGCGGGCCTTCAGGCAATTGCCACCGCCAAGCGCCTTGGTGCCGTTGTGTCGGCATTTGATGTGCGCCCGGCGGTCAAGGAACAGGTTCAATCGCTTGGCGGGACCTTTATTGAAGTCGAAGACGATGGTGCCTCTGATGCCGAAACATCGGGTGGCTATGCCAAGGAAATGTCGGACGACTACAAAAAGAAACAGGCTGAAAAGCTTAAAGAGGTTCTGACCAAGACCGACATCGTCATTACCACGGCCCTTATTCCCGGCCGTCCCGCGCCGGAAATCGTCACCGCCGACATGGTGGCTGGCATGAAGCCGGGCTCGGTGATCATTGATTTGGCTGCTGAACGCGGTGGCAACGTTGCCGGTGTGAAGCTTGGTGAAA
Organism: Thalassospira sp. HF15; assembly: GCF_011806525.1. GTDB lineage: Bacteria > Pseudomonadota > Alphaproteobacteria > Rhodospirillales > Thalassospiraceae > Thalassospira. Next base: position 244,194 of record NZ_JAAVKI010000008.1, read on the forward strand.
CGGTGATGACCGATAATGGTGTCAAGCTGATCGGGTCTGAAAACATCACCAGTTCCGTTGCAACCGACGCAACCGCGATGTACGCCAAGAACCTTTTGAACTTCATCACCCTTTCCGTCGATACGGACAAAGGCACGCTTGCGTTTGATGGCGAAGACCAGATCATTGTCGAAACGCGCCTGACCCACGATGGAAAGGTCGTTCATCCGAAATTCGGCGGGGAGGAGGTCGCAAATGGCTGATCAATCCGTAGCCCAGAATGCAAATGAACTCCGCGATGCCGCACTTGGCCTTGCGGAAAAGGCGGCTCAGCTTGCCGATAGTCTGGCAAGTGACGCGTCTGATGCGGCGGGCAATGCCGCCGTCGCTGTCCAGGGATCGGGGGTTAGCCCGACTGTCCTTGGTCTGACCGTTTTCGTGCTGGCCTGCTTTGTGGGCTATTACGTCGTATGGAAAGTTACCCCGGCCCTTCATTCACCCTTGATGGCAGTGACCAACGCCATTTCGTCGGTGATTATCGTCGGTGCGCTTCTGGCAGCAGGCCCGGTGGAGATGAACTTCTCCAAGATGATGGGCTTCATTGCGGTGGTGTTGGCTTCGGTCAACATTTTTGGTGGCTTCATCGTCGCCCAGCGCATGCTGCATATGTTCAAGAAAAAGAAGTAGGGGGAACACACAATGTCGGAAAACCTATCGGCTTTCCTGTATCTGGTGGCCTCGGTCTGCTTCATTCTTTCGTTGCGCGGACTTTCGTCACCTGAATCGGCCCGTACCGGGAACATCCTTGGCATGGTGGGTATGGCAATCGCCATCTTTACCACGCTGGCAAGCCCGGCCGTGCTGTCATACACAACCATCATCGTCGGTATCCTGATCGGTGGGGCCATCGGGACGGTCATCGCGCTCAAGATCCAGATGACCGCACTGCCACAGCTTGTTGCGGCCTTCCACTCGCTCGTCGGTCTCGCGGCCGTGTTTGTCGCGGGGGCTGCGCTTTATTCGCCGGGTGCCTATGGCATCGGGACGGCGGGCAATATCGGTGCGGCCAGCCTGATTGAAATGGGCCTTGGTGTTGCGATTGGTGCGATCACCTTTACCGGCTCGCTGGTGGCGTTCGGTAAATTGCAGGGCATCGTTTCGGGCACGCCTGTGCGGTTCAAGGGCCAGCATATGCTCAACCTTGCCATCGGGATTGGCATTGTTGTCTTTGGCATCATTCTGGTGGTGACCGAAAGCCATATGGCTTTCTGGATCCTGGTTGCGCTTGCGCTTGTTCTGGGCATCACGCTGATCATTCCGATTGGCGGGGCGGACATGCCGGTTGTTGTCTCCATGCTGAACTCGTATTCGGGTTGGGCGGCATGTGGCATCGGCTTTACCCTGCAAAACAGCGCGCTGATCATTACCGGTGCGCTTGTCGGTGCCTCGGGTGCGATCCTGTCCTACATCATGTGTAAGGGCATGAACCGCTCAATCTTCAACGTCATCTTTGGTGGCTTTGGGGCCGAGGGCGAAGCAGCCGCTGGTCCCGGTGGCGATGGCGACCGTTCGGTCAAATCCGGATCGGCCGACGATGCATCCTTCATCATGAAGAATGCCTCGAACGTCATCATCGTGCCGGGGTATGGCATGGCCGTCGCACAGGCCCAGCATGCGCTGCGCGAAATGGCCGATATCCTTAAATCCGAGGGTGTCAATGTCCGCTACGCTATCCATCCGGTGGCTGGACGTATGCCAGGTCACATGAACGTGCTTTTGGCCGAGGCCAGCGTTCCTTACGAAGACGTCATGGAAATGGACGAAATCAACCGTGATTTCGGATCGGCCGACGTGGCCTTTGTGATTGGTGCCAACGACATCACCAACCCGGCCGCAAAAACCGACCCGGCAAGTCCGATCTTCGGCATGCCGATCCTTGAAGTGGAAAAGGCCAAAACGGTCCTGTTCGTCAAACGCGGCATGTCAGCGGGTTACGCTGGCATCCAGAACGAACTGTTCTTCAAGGACAACACCATGATGCTGTTCGGCGATGCCAAAAAGATGTGCGAAGAAATCGTCATGCATCTCGATAACTGATCAAACCATTTGGTTTGAAGTGACAAAAGGCGGCCCCCGATGGGCCGCCTTTTTTTCGTCGGTACAACGCCTTATAGTTCGGTTATGCGTCGCCCTGAAGTTTTAATTCGGAAGGTCATATGTTTCGTTTGGTAAGGGTTTCCCTGCTTTTGGTAGTTATCTTGTCCGTGGCGTTGGTCGCGTCCATGGGGTTGACGATCCTGACCTATGTCCGCCTGACCGCCGAGGAGCCGATTGCCAAGTTGTATTTCGAACCGCTGGGTGAGGATGTTTTTGAAGCGCATCTAGCAGCAGATGCTGGTGGAGATGTTGGAATCTATGAGATTTACGGCGATCAGTGGCGGATTGATGCCGAGTTCATCAAGCTGAAGCCCTGGGCCAATGTGATGGGCATGGATGCGCGTTATAAGCTGGTGCGTTTTGAAGGCCGCTATCGCGATACCGAGGATGAAAATACCAAACCAAAGATGGCCTATGATCTGGGGCAGGGTGATGCGCTTGATCTGGTGAACTATCTGGCGGAATGGAATTTCCTGGTCGATGCCGAATATGGCAGTTCGACCTTTACCGATATCGCAGAAGATACGCTTTATACCGTCTACCGGACCCAGTCAGGGATCATCGTGCGGTCCGAACCTATGCCCGATCCGATTGGCTATGAACCGACGATGCTTGATGACATCAAAGCATGGGTTTCGGGCAACTGATCCTTTGCCCCTGTGATCTCCAAACGTCAGGTCCGAAACCGGCGAGCAACATCTGATGGCCGCCGATATCCTTTTTCCATCGTTAACCGCACAGCTCAATCCGCAGGGCTGTTGCCAGATGGATTGGATGGATCATGTTGCTTGAAGACAAGGTTGTTATCATCACAGGTGCGAGCTCGGGGATCGGGGCTGCTTCTGCCAAATTGTTCGCTGAACAGGGCGCCAGGCTTGTGTTGGCCGCGCGCTCGGAAGACCGGCTTGATCAGGTTGTTACGGAAATCAATGGGGCAGGCGGCAAGGCATTTGCCCTTGCCGGGGATGTCTGTGACGAGGCTTTTGCCAAGGCATTGGTCGATGCGGCCATCGACGCGTATGGCGGGCTTGATGTTGGTTTCAACAATGCCGGGACACTCGGGTCCCCCGGTGCGCTGACGGATATTGACGTTGGGGAATGGGAGAAAACCCTGCGCACAAATCTGACGTCTGCCATGTTCGGGGCAAAATATCAGATGCCCGAAATTGCCAAGCGTGGCGGTGGATCGGTGATTTTCACCTCGACATTTGTTGGCCATACGATTGGTTTGCCGGGAATGACGGCTTATGCGGCAAGCAAAATGGGCCTGATCGGTATGGCGCAATGTCTGGCCGTCGAATATGGCGCGGCCAATGTGCGGGTTAATGCGTTACTGCCGGGCGGAACAGATACCCCGATGGCGGCAAGCTATGCCAATGATCCGGAAGCACGGGCAATGGTGGAAAAGTTCCACGCCCTTGGCCGGATCGCCGATCCGGTTGAAATTGCCAAAGCCGCCTTATTCCTGGCGTCTGATCACTCAAGCTTTGTTACCGGAACAGCGATGCTGGCGGATGGCGGAAATTCGATCTGCAAGGCAGCGTAAAAAAGAAATCCCCCCGCCAGTGCGTTTTGGCAGGGGGATTTCGATTTAGCCAAAGGCACGTTGCAGGACTGGCACGCGCGACAGGATCAGGACATCAAGTGCCAGCACTGTCACAAGAGTGATTCCGGTAAGCGGGAAGGCCAGAGACAGAACCAGCATGAGGAACACTGCGCCCTTCCACAGCGGCAAATTGTTGGGAAGCGGCGGTGGCGTTAAACGCAAACTTTGCGCATTTGCCGGACGGCGCAGCCACCACATTACAATGCCACTGACACACAGGAAGATGACAGTCAGGCAGAACAGCGTATTGGCGATGATATTCCACCACCCCAGATCACCCTGATGAAGAGCAATCCCTACGGCCATGCTTTTGGCGCCAAGCGAATAGTCATCATAGGTGACTTCGGCCAATACCTTGCCGCTATATTGATCGACATGAATGGTGCGGTCCCCGGTGGGTGGGACGCTATCGCCGCTCATACTGTCGGCGGAAAGAGTGTAAACGCCGTCTTCGCCACTTGGCAGGTTGATGCGGTACTGGCCGCTGAACCCGATGGAGCGCGCGAAGGCATTCATGCTGTCAAGGTTGATATCCGTTCCCGCCGGAAGGCCGGTTGTGCCGACGTCTGATCCGGATGCGGGCATCGGTGTTTGTTCAAGGCCCCAAGGTGCGTCATGCAGTGCGCCATGGTTCATATCGGCATGGATATCGTCAGATAGTGGAACATTATCCCATTTTTCTGCGGGAAAGGTGCTCCAGGCCTGAACAAACTGACCGCCCCAGATTCCAGCCCAAGAAAGGCCTGAAATCAGGAAAAAGAATAGAACGACAGATATGTAAAAGCCTGATGTGACATGCAGTTCTTTCCAGAATGTCCGACGCGTTGCGGAAAAATCGGGCCAAAGCACACTGCCAAGGCCTTTGCCATTGCGCGGCCACCACATGTAGAGCCCTGTCACGATCAGAACGATGCCCAGCCCGGCGGCAATTTCTATCAAGCGGTCACCAAGATCACCAATCAGAAGTTCACCGTGGACTTCACTTGCCCAATAAAACCAACTGTCATCCTTGACGATGGTTTCGCGGATGTCGGTGGTGACAGGGTCAACGGTGACAACATGCTGCTTTCCGCCGCTATCGACCAGAAACATGGTGGCAAGGTTATCTTCAAGCGGGGCGATATATTGGCTGACTGATCCGTCCGGAAGGCTGTTGGCAGCGGCTTTGGCCTGTGCTGTCAGGGATTGATGTTGACCGTCCGAGGCAAGGATACGGTCACCAAAGCGTGTTTCGATGACGTTGAAATACATCATCATCAGGCCGGTCACAGCCAGCATCAAAAGGAACGGGACGACATACAGGCCAGCATAAAAATGCCAGCGCCATGCAGCCATATAGAATTTGCGTGCAACCGTGCGCTGTTCGCGATCACGAACAGCCGCATCCGCCAAAGCGGCTTGCTTTGTCATGGAGATATACCTTTTCATTGGAAATGCACAAAGAACCACAGCAAGCGGCGCTAATGCCGTGAAATCACTGCGGTAAATGATGGGCAGATCAAACGATAAAGGGTGGGGCGCGCGGTATGGCGGGTGTGGCATGGATTGCCAGACGCAGCTCGACCCGTCTGGGCAGGTGGGCGAACACACGTGTTGCGAATTCGATCCGCGTCGGGACAGACGGGTTATCGGGCAGGATAACCGCCGCAACGATACGGCAGAATTCGCAGGTCTCCAGCAATCCTGTATTGTTGTCCGGATCGCTTGCCTGGCCGCTCAGGCACAGAACGGGAAGTGTGCCATCAGGCAGGGCAAAATTAGCAATATCCGCATCGGGAACAGGTCCAAACGACGCCAGCTTGTGCGACACACCCGCAAGCATCAGCGCTGTCACGCATAAAATGCGGACCATCAACCGTGCTTTTGATCGCAAACCTGACATGGATCGTTCCCCAAGTGATGTCATTGATGGGTGGTCAATGACAACATCCCGTATTCTTTTTACCCGCTTTCAACGCGTTAGACCACGTGAATTATTCCTGATTTAAAACCCTGGGGTGGGATTGGGAGTGGGTATAAAAAACCAAACCCGCCCGGATTGCTCCGAGGCGGGTTTGGCGCACGGGTCCGAATTTAGCGAACTAAATTCGATCGTACAGTCACGTTCGAGATACCCCGAAAGTGAAAAAGACTAGAAGCCTTCGCGCTCGATGCGCTTACGCTCCAGCTTGCGGGCACGACGGATTGCTTCCGCCCCTTCGCGAGCTTTCTTCTCCGACGGCTTTTCAAAGTGGCGACGGAGTTTCATCTCACGGAAAATGCCCTCGCGCTGCATCTTTTTCTTAAGCGCTTTCAGAGCCTGATCGACATTGTTGTCGCGAACGATTACCTGCACGGAAACCACGCTCCTTTCAAAAAAACAAAAACACCCGGAGTGGCGGAATGCCCCCCGGTTGGATTTACGGTCACACTGACCGTGGGCTGTATATAGTGCAAACCAGCCAAAAAGAAAAGAGGGAAGGGGATATTCGCCTTTGACGTTTATGCGCGGCGGGAATTTGCCGAATTGCGCTGGTGTAAACGGCAATCCGGGGATATATCGAAGCCATCGCGTCGCCAACCTGTCCATTTTCGGTTAAAAGACAAGGATGTCGATTCTGAAAATTGCCCGGATGGGCCACCCGGTTCTGCGCCGTGTTGCGGACCGGGTCGAAGACCCGCTTGATCCTGAAATCCAGCGCCTGATTGCGGATATGAAGGACACCATGAAGGATGCCGGGGGCGTTGGCCTTGCGGCCCCGCAGGTGTTTCAGTCTTTGGCGATCATGGTCTATTACGTTCCGGCCTTGCGCAAAAGCGACGATCCGGACGATGCCGAGGTGCCGCTCAGTGTCCTGATCAATCCCGAAATCGAGCCGATTGGCGATGAAATCGTTGATGGCTGGGAGGGATGCCTGTCGATTCCCGGCCTGCAGGGTGTGGTGCCGCGATGGAACAAAATCCGTTATCGCGGGTTAAATGAGAAGGGCGAAACTGTGGAATACACCGCCGGTGGTTTCCATGCGCGCGTCGTTCAGCACGAATATGATCATTTGATCGGGGTGATGTATCCCGAACGTATGGAAGATATGACGTTGCTTGGTTTTAACGAGGAATTGCGCGAAAACCCGCCCGAGACTACCTTTAGGCAGTCGGCTGCGACCGACGCCCAATCAGATGACGAGGAGGCCTGAATGTCTGTCACTGAAAGCATGACCCGCCTGCAAGCCCAGCGCGAAGCACTGGTCGAGGCAGCCCTTGAACATGTGCCGTTCGATGGCTGGACCAAACAGGCGCTTCAGGCCGGCGCCGAAGACCTTGATCTTGCGCCGGGTGAAGTTGATCGTCTTCTGCCCAACGGTATTCGTCAGGCCATCAAAACCTATGTCGAGCTGACGGATCGCAAGATGGTCGCGGCCCTTGATGAAATGGGCCTTGAAAACCTGAAAATTCGTGAACGCATTGCGGCTGCGGTTAAAACCCGCCTTGATCTGGTCGAGGATCAGAAAGATACCGTGCGTGCAGCCCTTTCCTATCTGGCTTTGCCTCAAAATGCCGCCCTTGGTCTGAAGCTGACCCATGGCACGGTGGACAAGATGTGGGTTGCGGCTGGCGATACATCGACCGACCATAATTGGTACACCAAGCGTATGCTGTTGGCTGGTGTGTATGGATCGACCCTGACCTATTGGCTTGATGATACCTCAGAGGGCCATGCCGATAGCTGGGCATTTCTGGATCGCCGGATCGCCAATGTCATGCAAATCCCGAAAATCACGGCCAAGATTGGCAAGGCAGGCAAGTTTGCCGCCGCCCCGTTCAAGATGGGCGCAAAAATCGCGCGCTGTATGCCAACACCGGGCCGTATGCGCCGTCAGTTTGGCGGCTGATACGTAGCCAAGCTTTTCGATTAAAACAAAAACGCCACCGTGCATTCTGCCGGTGGCGTTTTGAGTTTTGAGGGAAGGAAACTCTTTTCGATGTCGGGTGTCGCCCGGATCAGAACTGATTGGTCAGGAAGCTCAGCAAGGTTGGGTCCGGTGCGTTGGCTTCTTCAAGTTCAGAGGCCAGATCAATCTTGATCGGGGTTTCAACGCGCTGCGGCTCGAATACGTCATCGAGCATGTTTTTAAGCTCGTTGGCATCATCGGTATCCTGCAGGTCGTGCTTGGTCGGTTTGGCAGCAAGGGCAACCAGTTCGGATGGCGGGGTGCCCATCCAGATGCCTTTTTTGTTGTCCTTGGCGAATTGCTGATCGCGCAGATAGGTGGTGCAACTCGGATGGCTGTCGCAGCTGACCATATCAACCATGGCCCAGCCGGCGCGAAGGATCAGACGGTTCAGGTCATTCTGACCCATCTGGCATTCAGTCAGCATCGGGAACAGCTGGACGTCCGAGACCTGCTGACATTTGATGGCGTAATTTTCAATGATGCGATCAAGCGCCTGGGCTGCCGCAGCTCCGCACTGGAATTCCACCGACCCGGCCCGGCAGATCATGCCGGGTTTCGGCGCGCGAATGCCAAACAGTTCGACAATCAGGTTGCCAAAACGCAGCTTGTCGCCCTCGATCACGTCGGGGAAGCCAGCTGCACCCGGCACCGCCAAGGCGGTGTTCGTGCGGCTTTCAACGGCGATCAGGCCAAGCGTCAAAGAAAGAATGATCAGAAGTTTTTTCATCACATGTCATCCTGTAAGAGTTTCCTGTCCTACCAACAGCAAACCGGATGCCAATCGACTGGGCATAAAATGCCAGTCGAATGATCTTTCGCGTAACGCTATGACAAGCTTACGAAAAAGCCCCGGATGCACGTGGTATCCGGGGCTTTTTATTGTTTCGGGTTACGGTGGTGGCAGGGTTACTTCGGCAGAACCCACGTCACGTGGCCCATCTTGCGGCCCGGCTTTGCTTCGGCCTTGCCATAAAGATGCAGTTTCGCATTCGGCTCGGTCAAAATTGCCTGCCAGTCATTGATGTCATCCCCCAGAAGGTTCTTCATGCGCGCCTTTGAATGATGCGCCGGATCGCCCAGCGGCAGGCCGCACACAGCACGGACAAACTGTTCGAACTGGCTGGTGATGCAGGCATCTATCGTCCAGTGACCGGAATTGTGCGGACGAGGGGCGACTTCGTTGACCAGAATATCGCCATCGCTGGTGACAAACATTTCAACCGCCAGAAGCCCAACAAATTCCATCGCACTGACAAGCTTGATTGCGACGTCCTCGGCCTTTTTCGAAAGGTTGTCAGCAATTTCGGCCGGGGCGACCGTGACATCAAGAATATGGTTGGTATGCACATTCTCAACCGGGCAGAAACAAGCGGTGTCACCCTTAACGCCGCGTGCGACGATCACCGAAATCTCGCGTTCGAACGAGATGAAACCTTCAAGGATGGCTTCGGCCCCACCCATTTCAGCCCATGCTTCGGCAAGGTCGGTATCAGCGGCAATCTTGACCTGCCCCTTGCCGTCATAACCCAGTTCGGTGGTTTTAAGAACGGACGGACGGCCAAGCTTGGCAACAGCGGCTTCAAGGTCGGCAAGCGAGCGAACCGCCTCAAACGGGGCGGTACCGATGCCATGATCGTTGCAGAAGGTCTTTTCGCGCAGGCGGTTTTGTGAAATGTGCAGGCATTTCCAGCCCGGACGGACCGGCACAAGGCTGGACAGCAGTTTGACGCTGTCATGCGGGACGTTTTCAAATTCAAACGTCACGACATCGACTTCCTCGGCAAAGGCGCGCAGTGCATCAAGGTCACTGTAATCGGCGACAGTCGCCTTGGCGCTGACTTGCTCGGTCGGGCTGTCGGCACCGGGGCCAAACACATGGACCTTATAGCCAAGCTCCGCGGCACAGAGGGCAGCCATACGGCCAAGCTGGCCATTGCCCATGATGCCAATGGTGCTGCCCGGGGCGATGATGCGCGTGTCGAAATCCTGCGTCATGTAATCCTCGATCAAATGCTTTCCGCTTTGGGAAAGGATGCCGTATGTCGGGCAATCGTCAAATGGATGCAATCAAACAAAAACGCGCCCCGTCGGGCGCGCCTTTTCAAGATCATGGTGCCGGGTCGACGGGCTCTTCTGCGACCGATGCGCTTTGCGCGGCCCGCCAGTCATCAAGACGGGCGGCAAGGCCGTCATCCATCAGCGCCATGATCTCGGCCGCCATCAGGCCGGCATTCTTTGCACCGGCGGAACCGATGGCAAGGGTGCCGACTGGCACGCCACCGGGCATCTGAACGATGGAAAGCAGGCTATCAAGCCCCTTAAGCGCACGGCTTTGAACCGGAACACCCAGAACCGGAAGCGGCGTCATGGCCGCGGCCATGCCCGGCAGATGGGCGGCACCGCCCGCACCGGCGATAATGACCTTAAGGCCGCGTGACTTTGCCGTTTTGGCATAATCATACAAGCGATCAGGCGTGCGATGGGCAGAGACAATTTTTGTCTCATACGCGACGTTCAGCGCATCAAGGACATCAGCCGCATTTTTCATGGTCTCCCAGTCGGACTGGCTTCCCATGATAATGCCGATGACCGGGGTTTGATCGCTCATATTGGCGGCTCCGTTTTCGGGCGGTTTCATGAAGGCCCGCATTATATGCAGCAAGCCCTATCATGCAAGCCTGCTTGAGGGATTGTATCGTTGGGAAAAGCCTTGTATATCAGTAATATCTTATTAAGAAATATCCGAAATATGGACAAATAGCGGTCTATGTCACTCTGGATTGAAAATCTTGGTGAATTGATTGCGTTTTTGATCTATTATTTACTATTGCCTCATATAACTGTGCAGGTAGCACGGGAAGGTCAGACATGAAAGTCACAAGGCCCGGATCAATGACACCCTCGATGGGGGGCGGGGATGGGCGATATCCATCAAGCCCCTACGGACTCTTTGCCTATGGCAAGGATTCTGGCCGTCGTCGTGCGCCCAATCAGGACCATCAGGTCGATATTGATACCAACGATGTTCCAGACGCGGTTGAAGAGGCACCCTACCATACCCCCGATATGGCAAACGTGCTGGGCATTCCCGATAATCAGGTAACACCTGCGGTCGAACAGGCCATTGGTCGTTTGATGGTCCGGATCAACGGGCTGACTGAAAATCTGAGCGAACTTAAGCAACGTCAGGCGCATCTTGCACGCAGTGAAGGCCGTGATCCCTTTACCGGTGCGATCAGTCGCCCGGCATTCATGCAGATACTTGAAAATGAAATGGCGCTGGTGGGGGCTGATCGTACAAACCGCACGCTGCTGCTGTGCGAATTGGCCGATATTGACGAAATCCTTCAGCGCCACGGTCAGGACTGCAAAGAGGGCCTGTTCAACTATGTCCGCCGTATCATGGCAGATTTTATCATGTCACCGCATCATCTGGGGTATCTCGGCTGCAATGACTTTGCGGCACTGATGTACAATGTTGACGAGGAAGACATCTGGCAGCGCGTCGACGCGATTACCCGATGGCTGGATCAACATCCCTTTGTCCATAACGATCAGCCGATTTCGGTTGTGCCGGTCTTTGGTCTTCATCATGCCCATAGCGGTGATACGCCCCGTTCGGCACTGAATGCGGCCGATACGGCCTTACGTGCGCACAAGGAAATGTATCTTGCGCAACTTGCCCGCATTCCGCAGGGCATCTGACAATCATCGATAAACTGCTGTGATCGCGTATCGCGCGAAAGGTTTCGGACAGTCCGGAACGCGATAAAATATGTGTATAGAAGGCGCAGCAGGCCGCCACGCGAATCAGAAATCAGGCGATGATGTCTGGCACCAGCTGCGACTCGATATAGAGAATCTCGTCCTTAAGGGCCAATTTGCGCTTTTTCATGCGGCCCAGACGCAGCTGATCATGATGAGGTGCCTGAACCATTTGTTCGATGGCGACATCCAGATCGCGGTGTTCCTCGCGGAGCGATAGAAGTTTCTTTTCAATCTCGATCTGATTGATTTCGTCCATTTTTGATCCAGCTTAATAACCAATGCGAGGGGATGTTGATAATACCAGATATCATATTGGCAACCCATATGATTTGTACCACCCTGTAAAACAATATTGGCACGATTGGGAAGGAAACAGATGCGGATCGGAGTTTTGACCAGTGGCGGCGATTGCGCCGGATTGAATGCGGTTATTCTTGCGGTCGTTCGTCGTGCGGTTTTGGGCTATGGGTGGGATGTTGTTGGCATTCGACAGGGCACGCATGGCCTGATGCAGGACCCGCCCCAGGCAATTGATCTCAATGATCAGGTCAATAGTGACGGCTTGCTGCGCCTTGGTGGTACAATCCTTGGCACGGTGAACAAGGGCGATCCGTTCCATTACCCGATGCCAGATGGCAGTTTTGCCGACCGTTCTAGTGAAGTTATTGACGGCTATCACAAGCTGGGACTTGATGCCCTGATCGGAATCGGCGGTGATGGCAGCATGGCGATCCTGCATCGTCTGGCCAAGATGGGCGGCATCAATCTGGTCGGTATTCCCAAGACGGTTGATAACGACCTTGCCCAGACCGAATATTCCATCGGTTTTACCACGGCAGTGAATGTCGCAACCGATGCGCTTGATCGCCTGCAGCCAACCGCAGCGTCACATGAGCGGATCATGATCCTTGAAGTCATGGGGCGCGATGCCGGGCATATTGCCCTGTTTGCCGGGGTTGCGGGCGGGGCCGATGTCATCCTGATCCCTGAAATGGACTATGACCTTGATGAGCTAAGCCAGCATTGCCTCAATATTCGCAAAAGTGGACGTAATCATGCCTTGGTCATCGTTGCCGAAGCCGTTAAACGCGATGATGGATCGGCCGTCACGCAGGGGGATGACGGGCAAAAGGTCCGCTATGGCGGGATTGGTCATTGGCTTGCCGATGAGCTGGGGGCACGGACTGGCTGGGAAACCCGTGTGACTGTCTTGGGTCATGTGCAACGCGGCGGGACGCCATCACCGCGTGACCGCGTGATTGCCTCTGCCTTTGGGGTGCATGCGGTGGATTTGATCGCAGAGAACAAGTTTGATCGGGTCTGCGCCTGGCAGCAGCGCAAAGTCGTCGATGTGGCGATGGAAGATGTTATTGTTGGCCCGCGACTGGTTGATACCCAAGGCACGATGGTCTCGACTGCCAAAGGGCTTGGGGCCTATATGGGCCATCCGCCAAAAGTCGCCAGAACGGCAAAAACCGTCTGATTTAAAATCATAACAAGCAGGTTGGGAATGGATCAGGAAGAAGTCTGGGCCTTTACGGTCGCGATGTATGGTCGCGACGGCGTGGCCAAACTGTGCCTCGACCTTCAGGAACGCTGTGATCTTGATGTGAACATGCTGCTTTTCATGTTCTTTCTGGGCCAAAAGGGTTTGGCACCAATGAGCATTTCCGCGCTTGAAGCGGCTGTTCACGACTGGCGCGAAAACGTCATCAAGCCTCTCCGCCATGCGCGGCGCCACCTGCGCCATGATCCACGTGCCAGTGCTCAGGATCTGCGTAAGAAGGTCAAAACAGAGGAACTTCAAGCCGAACGTATCGAACAGCAAATCCTGTGCGAAGCGGTCCAAACGGTGCCAAGTGACGATCCGGTTGCCGCTGCCCATGCCTATCTTTCGCCCAACCGGTTTGAAATGGATCAGCAGGCCTGCGACAACGCGCTTGGCGAACTGACCCGGTTGATGGGAATTGCCTAGCGTTTGGAAGTCCTAGTCGCGCTTTTTCGGTTTGCCGGTAACCGGAATCGAATTGGCGGCCTCGGGATCGCCCCAGCGTGCTGTTTCGGGCAGGTCGATATCAAACAGATCCAGAACCCTGGCACAGCTTTGCGTCACCATTTCATCAAGTGATTGTGGACGGGCATAGAATGCCGGGACCGGTGGGGCAATGATCGCGCCGTTTTCAGTGGCCTGCGCCATGTTGCGGATATGGCCCGCGTGCAGCGGTGTTTCGCGCGCCATCAGGACCAGCCGGCGACGTTCTTTCAGCATCACATCTGCTGCACGGGCAATCAGATTATCTGCGACTCCGCTTGCGACCTCGGCCAGAGACTTCATTGAGCAGGGGGCGATGACCATGCCGCGTGCGCGGAAGGAACCCGATGCAATCGGGGCACCGATGTCGGCATTATCATGAACAATATCCGCCATCTCCTTGATTTCGCGGATTTTAAAATCGGTTTCATAGGCGATGGTGCGCTCGGCTGCTTTTGAAAGAACCAGATGAGTCTCGGTTGGCGCATTTTTCAGCAGCTGTAAAAAACGTATGCCGTAAATCACTCCGGATGCGCCGGTTATGCCAATGATAAGTCGATCTTTTTGCGTCATGCCGTTCCTTGCCAGACTGTGTTCTTGTTCACGATCTTGATCGAAACACTGGAAATCATGTTACGAAATTAATACCATCTTCTTGTGGGCAATGTCAGATATAAGGAGTAGGCGAATGAGCGTTCAAAGCCATATCGAAGCTCTTACTGCCAAACATGCTGCACTTGAGCAGGAACTCCACCTCGAGACGCGCCGCCCGGCGCCCGACGATTCCGTTGTCGCAGACATTAAACGTCGCAAGCTTGAAATCAAGGACGAGATAAACCGAATAACCCATTAGCCGTTCTGGCATGGCCAAACGCGTGAGCAAGAACGCGCGATCTCCCATGCGAACGGCTTGAAGACCTCACAGATTTCCTAACTCTTGCTTTTGCCGCCTCATATTGTCGCCCACGCGTGAGGCGGCAACTTTATGTCCGCACTTCAAAACCATCGGCGACTTCCCACATTAATTCTATCGATGCAAACAGATACGAATCCTCCGCTCCGGGGGATCAATCGTTGATCTGTTTTGAGTAATTGTAATCCGCAGAAAACAAGGGATTGCAGGGCTCTACCAATGTCTAAGGGGTATGTGTAAATTAAATCGGTATTATGATGCCGATTTAAGAACACAACGCTACGGATGGCTCCTGCTTGGATGCCAGACCAAACGCCGCGGAGGATAATTCGCCAATGACCGGTCGCTATCAGGAAATCTACGAACGTTCGATCGCTGACAAGGAAGGCTTCTGGGCAGAAGCTGCTGAGAACATTTCCTGGTACAAGAAATGGGACCGCGTTCTGGATGACAGCAACGCCCCGTTTTATCGATGGTTTAGCGGTGGCAAGGTCAATACCTGCTACAACGCGTTGGATCGTCATATCGAAGACGGTCGCGGCGACCAGCCTGCCCTGATCTATGACAGCCCCGTCACCAATACGGTTCAGTCAATTACCTATTCCCATCTGCGCGATGATGTCGCCCGTCTTGCCGGGGCGCTGCATGCGCGCGGTGTGACCAAAGGGGACCGGGTGATCATCTATATGCCGATGATCCCGCAAGCGGCGATGGCGATGCTGGCTTGTGCGCGGATCGGTGCAATCCACTCTGTGGTGTTTGGTGGGTTTGCCTCCAACGAGCTGGCAACGCGTATCAACGACGCCAAGCCAAAGCTCATCCTGACGGCAAGCTGCGGCATCGAAGGATCGCGCGTTATTGAATACAAGCCACTGCTTGATAAGGCCATCGCAATGGCTGATCACAAACCCGAAAGCGTCATCCTGTACCAGCGCCCGCAAAGTGATGCGTTGTTGATCGATGGACGTGATTACGACTGGGAAGTCGAATGTGCCAAGGCAGCTCCGTCTGATTGCGTGCCGGTCGATGCAACTGACCCGCTTTATATCCTGTATACCTCGGGTACGACCGGGCAACCCAAGGGCGTTGTCCGTGACAATGGTGGCCATATGGTGGCCCTGCATTGGTCGATGAAAAACATCTACGATGTTGAGGCCGGGGACGTTTACTGGGCGGCATCGGATGTTGGCTGGGTTGTCGGGCATTCCTATATTGTTTACGCGCCGCTTCTGGCGGGCTGCACCACGGTCATGTTTGAAGGCAAGCCGGTCGGAACCCCGGATGCCGGGGCCTTCTGGCGCGTAATTTCCCAACACAAGGTCAAGGTCCTGTTCACTGCACCGACGGCCTTTCGTGCGATCAAACGCGATGATCCCAAGGCGGCTCATATGGCCAATTATGACCTGAGCTGTCTCAAGGCATTGTATCTGGCCGGTGAACGTTCGGACCCCGATACCCTGCAGTGGGCCGAAAACAGCCTGGGTGTGCCGGTAATTGACCACTGGTGGCAGACCGAGACCGGCTGGTCGATCTGTGCCAATCCGCGCGGGATCGAATTGCTGCCAATCAAATACGGTTCGCCGACTGTGGCCGCTTGTGGCTGGGACGTCAGGGTCCTTGATGAGGCTGGCAAACCGCTTGAACGCGGTCAGATTGGCGCGCTTGCGGCCAAGTTGCCGCTGCCACCGGGGACACTTCCGACCCTTTGGCAGAACGACGACCGTTTCAAGTCATCCTATCTTGAAGAATTCCCCGGCTATTACGCCACGGGTGATGCCGGTTTCATTGATGAAGATGGCTATATCTATGTCATGTCGCGTACCGACGACATCATCAACGTGGCCGGCCATCGCCTGTCGACCGGCGGCATGGAAGAAGTCCTGTCGGGGCATCCCGATGTTGCCGAATGTGCCGTCATTGGCGTGCATGATGATCTTAAGGGGCAATTGCCGCTTGGCTTCATCGTTCTGAAGTCCGGGGTTACTCGCCCACATGACGCCATTCTGGCCGAAATCGTTGCCATGGTCCGCGATCAGATCGGTCCCGTCGCTGCCTTTAAAAAGGCGACCGTGGTTGACCGCTTGCCCAAAACCCGATCGGGCAAAATCCTGCGTAAGACCATGCGGTCCATCGCCGATGGTGAAAACTATAACACCCCGGCAACGATTGACGATCCGGCGATCCTTCCCGAAATCGCCGAAGTTCTCAAAGAGATTGGCTATGCAAAATAGATAGCCTGTCCATCACAGATGCAAACTCCCGCTCCCATTGTTAATGGAGCAGCCTTGCACCCGCTTTTGGTTTCAAAAGCGGGTGTTTTTTTGATCAGACCTGATCATCGGGAATGACGAATGTGGGGAAGTCTGAACCTGGTTCCGGCACATGCAGGGCTACACGGGATTTTTCGATAATCTGTTGAATATGATCTGGTGGCGGGCAGTCGGTAAAGAATGCACTGACATCAAGAATGGAACCACCCCGGACAACCGCGTTACGGCCAAACTTGGTATGATCGGCGACCAGATAGGATTTTCGGGCATTCTTGAGGATCGCCGACCGGGCCCGGACTTCCTGTTCATCGAAATCCAGAAGACTTCCGTCCGGGTCAATTCCGCCAACGCCGAAGATACCGTAATCAACCTTGTAGCTGTTAAAGAATGCCTCGACCTCAGGGCCCAGAACATCGCGGTCTCGATTGCGCAAGCGCCCACCAATCAGGGTAACTTCAAAACTGTCATTGGTGGCCGCGACATAAGCGACATTGAGGTTGTTGGTAAATATCCGAAGGTCGCGGTGTTGCAATAACGCATTGGCAACCAGTTCGGGGGTGGTGCCAATTGAAAAGAACAGCGATGCGCCATTGGGAATTTCGCGTGCGACCAGTGCAGCAATCTTGCGCTTGTCATTGACGTTGAGCACCTTACGCGCCCGATAGGCAATGTTTTCATGTTCAAGGGCCGGTTCAACACCACCATGGCGGCGGCGCAGCAGGCCCTCATCGCACAGTGCATTGACATCGCGTCGGATGGTCTGCGGGGTTACAACAAAGCGTTCAGCAAGTTGTTCAATGGTGCGAAAACCATCTGCACGGACAAGTTCGACAATACCAGCCTGGCGTTCGGTTGGACGTTTTTGCATGTAAACGTTCTTCGGAGTTGTTCATTTGAAAAGCTGGCGAATGGTATTGGGCATCCGTGTCGGTTACGTTACCGTTTCGCTGCAATCCTGTGAAACAAACCTTACGTGTTTCTGTTTGCGTACCCAATGAAAAAGGCCGCCCAACTGGCGGCCTTTTGAATTCGATCAGGATTTGAAGAGGTTTTCCGCCGCTTCCATGTAGTCGGAAGTTTTTGGCTCTTCTTTCTTGTCTTCGCCTTTTTTGCCCGGATAATCAGGTTCCGGATTGATCTGCAGCTCTTCTGGCAGCGGATCCGGTTCGACATCCTTGGCAATTTTCTCCGGGTTCTTCGAACGCGCAATCACGACCTGTTTTTCAAGATCAAGCTCGGTGCAAAGGCCCATGGTCACAGGGTTGCGCGGCGCAAGG
Source organism: Thalassospira sp. HF15 (assembly GCF_011806525.1). GTDB lineage: Bacteria > Pseudomonadota > Alphaproteobacteria > Rhodospirillales > Thalassospiraceae > Thalassospira. The sequence continues at coordinate 262,128 of NZ_JAAVKI010000008.1, forward strand.
TTGGCCGAGTTCCAGTGCGAACGGTCACGGATTTTACCAATGGTGTCTTTGGTAGTACCGATCAGCTTGCAAACCTGAGCATCGGAAAGTTCCGGATGATGTTTGAGAAGCCAGGCAATTGCGTTCGGGCGGTCCTGACGTTTCGAAACCGGGGTGTAGCGGGCACCCTTGGACTGCGCGCGCGGGCGCGGCAGATCGGATTTCGCCATTTTCAAAAGTTCGCGCGGATCTTTTTCGCAGCGTTCGATTTCTTCGTGGGTCAGCTGACCATTGGCGACCGGATCAAGGCCAACAATGCCTTGGCCGACGTCACCGTCTGCGATGGCCTGAATCTCAAGCTCGTGCAGTTCGGTGAAAGACGCGATCTGTCGGAACGACAAGCCGGTATTGTCGATAAGCCATACAGCGGTTGCTTTGGGCATGAGGGGCTGTGCCATATTTCCTCCTGTTTCCTTCTTTCTCTCTGGAGACCGGCGATGGGTATAAGGCCCAAAAAGCGCGGGAATGTATGCCCCAGAATATAATCTCATTTGGTGGTCCGGCAATGCTGCAAGGTCAACCGCAGGGGTTGCTGCGCATCATCGGACCCGCCATTGCGTTCTTTTCGATCAATGTGCGGGTAAATGCAACAATCTGTTGCGGCGTTCTGAAAAGAATATTTCTTTTCGTGCTGCAAGCATACTCATGTTGCCATGGGTTGGTCAGATAAAAGATATCAGACCTTCGTCCATATGATCAGTCGACTTCAAGTATCACTTTTCCGATGTGCGCGCCACCCTTCAATATGGCGTGTGCCTCCGATGCTTGCGCAAGCGGGAATGTCTTGTAGATCACGGGCGCGATTTTACCCGCTTCGATCAATGGCCAGACTTTTTCGCGCAGGGCGTCGGCAATCGCGCCCTTGTTGGCGACCGGCTGTGCGCGCAGCGTCGACCCCATCAAAGTCAGACGTTTCAGCAAGAGGGGGGTAAAGTTTGTTTCCGCCTTGGGACCGCGCAGGAATGCGATGATGAGGATGCGGGCCTCAAAGGCCGCCGCTTTGAAGTTTCGGCTGACATAATCGCCAGCGACCATGTCGAGAATAACATTCGCGCCTTTGCCATCGGTTGCCGCCTTGACCTTTTCGACGAAGTCTTCTGTTTTGTAATTTATCGCGACATCGGCGCCAAGATCGCGGCAGGCCTGACATTTGTCATCCGTGCCAGCCGTCGTGATAACCTTGGCACCAAATGCCTTGGCAAGCTGGATGGCGGTGGTTCCGATACCTGACGTGCCGCCATGTACCAGAAACGTTTCCCCTGCCTGCAGCCCGGCTTTGTCAAAGACATTGTGCCAGACGGTAAAGAAGGTTTCAGACAACCCGGCAGCCTGCGTCATAGAGAGACCTTTAGGGACGGGCAGGCACTGTGCGGCCGGAACAGCAGCATACTCTGCATAGCCGCCACCTGTGACAAGCGCACAGACTTTATCGCCAACTTTCCAAGCGCTCACATTTGCGCCAACAGCCACAACCTCACCCGACAGTTCAAGCCCCGGAATTTCGGATGCCCCCGGGGGTGGTGGATACATGCCAGCGACCTGCATCAGGTCAGGCCGGTTCACACCGCTTGCAGCAACCTTTACCAACACATCATCGGGCCCATATTCCGGGACCGCGACATCACCAGCCACAAGGGCAGGCTTGTCAGTGTCCTTGGTAATCTCGATGGCTTTCATGCGATCTGGAAAATCTGGGTTGGACATAGGGACCTCGTTGGCGAAAACTGCGTTCTATACCTATCTAGGCTCTCTAGGAAATTCAATGACCGAGACCAAGGCGGAAACAATGGAGGATGACCGTGGACGAAGAAGATGGCGCAATCTTCAAGGGTGGTGAATTTGGTCTGCCGCGCAAACTAGACGGCATGTCAGTCGACAGTCTGAAAGACTATCGCGCGGCACTGGAACGCGAAATTAAACATGTGGATGAGGCGCTAACGCACCGCAAAGGTGCTGTCGCAGGGGCGGAAGCCCTGTTTAAAAACTGATATCTGACACAATCGCGTCAGGGTAGGTTGCCAAATACTAGACGTGAGGATGGTGTTTTTAAACCTGAGATTAATTGAAAATTAAACTTGCCGCCTTATATGTGGGATAGAGGGTCATCTGATGACCCCCTTGTCGAACGTGATGTTTCGATGCCTCCCTGTTAAACTGGACCGCCCATTTTTGGGCGGTTCTTTTTCTTTATGCCTCTTATTCAGTCACTTAAGGCAACGGCTTTCCTGCGGATCGGGGCTGAAGACAGGTATTAATCTGCAAAAGGGTACGGGTTAATACGTATTGTCACATTTGTGCCATGAATAGCCTTGACCGCTTGTGAACCGCTGGCTAAAGTTCGCGCACAATAAAAAACAAAACCAAAAAAAGTCCGGCAAGTTTAGCAGGTTGAGGTGAGACCGCCCAGAAAGTGGGCGGTCTTTCTATTTGGACATCTTCCTGCCTTGAAGCCGCATACCGCCTTCCCAATATATTTTAGATGACGTACGAGCATCCACCGGCGTCCAATGAGGCGTCGTATCATGGCAATTTTTCGGTTGTTCATTTTTCGCGAACCTACGATGAAGCTTTTACCCTGCTGGTAGAGGCCCGAAACTACCTTTCGGCAAATCGTGGACAAAGCAAGAAACATGGAAACCGCGAGGCTGTTGTACAATGCGTAGAAGAAATGCGCATGACCACGCGATTGATCCGGGCAATGGCGTGGCTTCTTGCCGTGCGTGCCGTGGAAGACGGCGAGATTGCCTGGGACGAAGCGGTCGATATCGATGATCTGATGGTTGATATCCGCATCTGTACAGCAGATCGTGGCGAAGAATGCGGCTTTCTTTCACCTGGGCTACTTGATCTGATGGGGCGGGCACACGCACTTTACATGCGTGCCGCGCGCATGGAGCTTCAGGTTGCCGCGCGCAGTAATGGTTGATCACCGCCACGGGTATCACTGAAACATGATGATTTTGAAAGTTTGGTCTTAGACGGTGCAGTCAGGCTGCACACCAAAGGGCTGGCTGGTTACGTCCGGGCCTGAACCTGAAAAACTTCAATCGGTTCGGAAAAGCCCTTCATTTGCCGGGTTCCCTGCGAGACAAAACTCGCACGGCTGCCGCTATAGGTGTTCTTGACGTTGTCCGAAACCAGTGTTTCGTCTCCACCGGCCTGTGCGCAGACGCGCGCTGCAAGCTGGACAACGCTGCCAAACAGGTCATTTTCCTCGGCAATCGCCTCACCGGCATTGATGCCGATGCGGATCTGGAACTTCAGGTCCTGACTGGCATTGTGCGATGCCATGTTCTTCTGGATTTCAATCGCAGCTTCGACCGAGCTTGCCGAGGACGGGAATACGGCCATGATGCCGTCGCCCATATGTTTGACTTCCTTGCCATAGTTGTTGATCAGGGCTGTGCGCACAATTTGGTTGTGAATATGCACCATTTGCTGTGCGCCATGATCACCCAGTTCCTGGGTCTTGGCGGTGGAATTGACAATATCGGTAAACATCAGGGCGTGGAGCTTCTTGCCTCCTGCCCCTTGCGGGCCAGCGGCGTTCTTTTCGCTCCAGTCTGCAATTGCCTTGGATACCGATGAGTTGATGCTCTTATCGTTTTTGATATAGGCATCCATCGACTCACGACCGGCACCGTACATATCCTTGTATTTCGGTTCCAGAATGTAGTCGTCGACATTCTTGCAGAATGTATCGGCCATGCTCTTGTTTGCACCCAACGCCGAAATACAATCACGCAGGATCAAGCGCCCGTCTTTCTGATCAAGGGCGTTCTTTTCACTGCATGCGTCACATGCACCGGCAACGTACAGATTGACGCCAAACTTGTGATACGCGTCAAGTGACGGGACCGAGCGCTGAATTGCCTCTATCGATCCTGTGATAAAGTCGCGCATCTGTTCGCGGGTCGTACGCATTTCACGCGTTTCGACCATTGGCTTTTCAGGCGTATCGTCGATGGGGGCCTGGGATTCTTCCTTCGGGTCTTCGTCAGGTTGATCGTCCGCCGCTTCTGCGTCGTCAATGGTCTCGCCGTTATCTTCACGCTCGATTTCAGCCGCCATTTCGGCCGCGGTTTTGCGCCGAACATCAGAACTCGCGCCTGTTTCTGCGCCGCGGTTCTTGCCCGGGCGTGGCGCTTTGGAACGCGCCTGGCGCGGAGAGGTGCTTGATGGCCTGCGGGCGCGGCCCTTGAACTTTTTGGTCAGCGCCATCAACATCGGGACGACGCTGGCCAAAAAGCCAACGGTAAAGGACAGGAAGTTGGCCTTGTCATAAAAGCCCTGACTGATCCTGAGCCCCATACCCGGCAAGAATTCGAGCCCTTTGGCGGCAAGCAGCATGGTTGCAAGGCCAACGGCAATCGCAACACAGAAGGCAACCACCATCTTGAGACCCAGGCCAACAAGGCTTTGGCTTTCTGCAAGAGCACTGGATGACCTTACCGGTGAGTTTTTTTGGGTTGCCGCCGATGCCTGGGTATCGGCCTTGTCATCGGACTTTTCAGTCCTGGAAGGCGATGGTGCGGGCGAATGGGTCGGAGCTGGTCCCTGCGGTTTGGAAGCCGACGAACGCTTTGGCTTTGCCTGTGGGTTGGTGTTTTCCAGTCTGCCCTGACCGCGCGTTTCATAGACAACATATTCGTCAGAGCTATTGGTTGCGTGGTTGTAAACCTCGCGAATGACCTTCACACCCGATACATGGTTCGCACGTTCGATCTGTTTGGCTTCTTCTTCGGCCTGCTTTTTTTGCGCACCAGAAAAATGACCGTGGATCTGCCACCGGCCTGAACGGTCTTTAACGTAGACCTCATAGCTAACCTGGTTACGTGCTGTCACTTGATTCATTTAAGAGCCTGGTGATGCGTGCAAGCAGAACAGGGCTGCAGAATCAACGCTGCCTTATCCTAACGAATGGGATTATGGCAAAAAAATGCCGAAATCACCATCAGATATGCTCAATAACAGCCGAGAGTTGTTTTAACTACAGTTTTTAGCGTGCTCAGCTATGCAGATTGTCGGTTTAGACAAAGAAAAACGCCCGCAGCATCAAGAAGATGCGACGGGCGCTGATCCCACAGAACACAAAGATGTGTTCTTTGCTTAGTTGCCGATATTGAAACCAGCGAAGCGCTTTTTGAATTTCGCAAGCTGCCCGCCGCTGTCCAGAAGACGGTGAACACCAGTCCAAGCCGGGTGGCTTTTCGGATCGATGTCGAGCTTCAACACATCGCCCGGATTGCCCCAGGTCGACTGCGTGGTGAAGGTACTGCCGTCAGTCATCTGAACGGTGATCTCATGGTAATCGGGATGGATATCTTTTTTCATCGCCTATCACTCCGGAATTTGAAGCGCGGTGTATAGTGTAAAAAATCGGCTCGCGCAACCCCTGTAACCGGGAATTATCCGATTAACGCCAAATGAGGGGAGTGCAGTAGCGATCTGGCGGTCGTTTAGCAGTGCTTGGCCCGTGTTTCAAGCTTTTCTCGCACCCGTGCTTATGCATACTTGCACAGGCCTCTTTATATAGTATGGTGCGCCAACAATTGATTGTCGCCTTACCGGGGTGTACGACCCCGATGACAGACGGAGAACAGACTGTGGCCCTTGAGGAAACCCGCTTCCATCAGATTGCAGACGACACCATCGAAACGCTCTCTGACGTTATTGATGATGCACTGGGCGATGACCTTGACGTCGATCTGCAGTCGGGCATCCTGACCATCGAACTCGATTCGGGCGAACAGTTCATCATCAATAAGCACGGGCCCAACCGTCAGGTCTGGTTGTCTTCACCCGTCAGTGGTGCCAGCCACTATGATTTCGACGAAGACAACGAAACCTGGACCTCGACCCGCGGATCGACCACGCTTCATGATCAGCTTTCGGCTGATCTTGCGGTCAAAACCGGTAACAAACTTGATCTTGGCTGATCTTTGATTGGCCGTGTGGTTCGCATTGCATATGGAATAAAGTGCCTTGGCGCGTACACCGACTTCTTCTGCAAAACTCATCGATCGTGAAACCAGCCGGAACCTCTCGTCGCTCCGCGCCATTGTGCCGTTTGTCACAAAGTATCGCTTGCAGCTGATTGGTGCTCTGGTTGCACTGGTAACAGCATCAGGCACAGTGCTGGCGCTTGGCAACGGCCTGCGCATGCTGGTTGATGAGGGGTTTGCCGAAGGCGACGGTGCGTTGCTTGATCGCGCCCTGTTTGTGCTCTTTGCCGTGACACTCTTGTTGGCTGGCGCAAGTTACATGCGCTTCTTTCTGGTTTCCTGGATTGGCGAACGTGTGGTGGCCGATATCCGCTCGGCTGTCTATCGTCATATCATTCGACTGGATTCGGCCTTCTTTGAAGTTACCCGAACCGGTGAAGTTCTCTCGCGCCTGACAACCGATACGACGCTGCTGCAATCGGTTATTGGCTCAAGTGTTTCCATTGCGCTGCGCAATGCGCTGATGTTTGTCGGCGGCCTGACGATGCTGGCGATTACCAGCCCCAAACTGACGGCTTTGGTTTTGCTGGTCGTACCCTTGGTCGTGATCCCGATCATCGGCTATGGTCGCCGTGTGAGGCGCCTGTCGCGTGAATCCCAGGACCGTGTGGCCGACGTCAGTGCCTTTTCCGAAGAAACCCTGAATGCACTGCGCACCGTTCAGGCCTATACCCACGAGGAAATCGAAAGCCAACGCTTTAGCGGCCATGTCGAAGGGGCGTTCAAAACAGCTGTTGCGCGTATTTCGGCGCGCGCGCTCCTGACGGCGATTGTCATCGTCATGGTGTTTGGGGCGGTCGGGACCATTCTGTGGATCGGTGGTCATGACGTTCTTGATGGCACAATCTCGGCAGGCGAACTATCTGCCTTTGTCTTTTATGCCGTGGTCGTTGCCGGATCTGTTGGTGCGATCAGTGAAGTGATCGGTGATCTGCAACGTGCGGCCGGTGCGGCCGAGCGCCTTGTTGCTTTGCTCTCAACCGAACCGGAAATCAAGGCGCCAGAAAACCCGGTTGCAATGCCGGTTCCCCATCAGGGGCATATCAGTTTCGAAGACGTCACCTTCCATTATCCGGCGCGCCCGGATAGCTCAGCGCTTGAAGGTCTCAGTCTGTCAGTCAAGCCGGGTGAAACTGTTGCACTTGTTGGCCCGTCAGGGGCGGGCAAGACCACTGTGTTCCAGTTGCTGTTGCGTTTCTACGATCCGGCAAGCGGCGTGATCCGGGTTGACGGGGTGGATATCAAAACGGCCGATCCGATTGCAGTGCGTGAACGCATTGGCCTTGTGGCGCAGGATCCGGTGATCTTTGCGGCCAATGCCTGGGATAACATCCGGTATGGTCGACCGGGGGCCAGTGACGCCGATGTGCGGGCCGCTGCCGATGCTGCTCATGCCAGTGAGTTCCTGGATCGACTGCCTGATGGTTTTGACACCTTCCTCGGTGAAAAGGGCGTTCGCCTGTCGGGGGGGCAGCGCCAGCGTATTGCGATCGCACGCGCGATACTGCGCAATCCGACGATCCTTTTGCTTGATGAAGCAACCAGTGCCCTGGATGCCGAAAGTGAACAGGTTGTGCAAAAGGCGCTTGAAACCATCATGACCGAGCGCACCACGCTCGTGATTGCCCACCGTCTGGCCACGGTCCAGCATGCAGATCGCATTGCGGTGATTGATGATGGTAAGCTGGTTGCTATCGGCACGCATACAGAGTTGCTCGAAAGCTCCCCGCTCTATGGCCGCTTGGCCAAATTGCAGTTTGATCGCGACGCTGCCTGAGCCATAGCAGTTTATCCTGTCCCCGGATGCTCTGACACAGCGATCTTGTAAGTAGCTTCCCGGCCAACTCTCATAGCAGTCAGTCATTGCAACCTACCTCAGCAACATAAGCATGTGACATAGGTGCGCGGCGCCTCTGTCATCCGTTCTGCCAGAAAACAAAAAACCCGCCACAAGGGCGGGTTTTGAAAGTGCTGTTTGATTTTTAATCTTACTCGGCGCTGGCGATCTTCCGATTACCAATCGAAAGTTCCGCATATTGTTGGCGGAGTACGTCAGAGTCTGCAAGGAAGCGATCCAGCTCATCACCCTTAAGGGTCTTGCCGCTTGGCATCTTCACGCGGATCGGGTTGACCTGAACATGATTTTTAAGAATCTCGTAATGCAGGTGCGGGCCGGTTGAGCGGCCAGTGGTACCGACATAGCCGATAACGTCGCCCTGCTTAACGCGTGATCCCTGACGCAGGCCTTTGGCAAAGCCCTTCATGTGGGCATAGGCCGTATCATAGGAATCGTTATGGCGGATCAGGATGTAGTTACCATAGCCACCATTTCGGCCAATCTTTGCGATGGTCCCATTACCGGCAGCAAAGATCGGCGTTCCGGTCGGGGCGGCAAAGTCGATGCCCTTGTGCATCTTGGTGTATCCAAGGATCGGGTGCTTACGTTTGCCGTAACCCGATGACAGGCGGGCACCATTGATCGGGGTCCGCATCAACGCACGGCGATAAGACTCACCCTTCTGATTATAGAAGTCGGTCTCGCCATTGCTGTCGGTATAGGAATAAAGCCGAACCTCATGACCACTCAGCGTCATGCTGGCATAAAGAACATCGCCAAAGCGTACCCGTTCGCCAGCATCATTGGTCAGCTCCTGATACATGACCTCAAAGCTGTCGCCTGGCTGAATGTCACGCTGGAAGTCGACTTCATAGGAATAAAGCTCAATCAGATCCATCAGAACCGGGATCGGCACGCCGTTGCGCTCGGCGGCCAGAAACAGGCTCTGTTCAATCGTGCCCGACGCAACATTACGTGCAGCTGTCAGTTCAATTTTGTCTGAGGACGCCTGATATCCTTCATCGGTGCGCGACACCGATACAATTGTTTCCGGGTCCGGCTGGAAGCTCATCAGATCAAGAAGTTCAAAATCGTCCTGCGGGTCGGCTGCGTAAACAAGATCGAATTCCTGTCCGGCGCGCAGCTTGCGCGGATTGAAGACATCGCGCAGTGCTTCGATCGCATTATATGCAGATGTGCGCTCAAGACCGGTCGCCGTCAGGGTTGCCATCAGGTTGGAGCCTTTCTCAAGGACAACCGTTTTGCGGCGTGTTTCGGGATCCGGGATGCTGGCAGTCTCGGTGACGTTGCTATCACCGTCCATCGTATGGCTCTCGGCAGCACTGGCGGACAGGGCCGTATCCGAGGCGTTGGAATAATGATCGGATAGCAGATATCCGGTTGTTCCCCCCAGAATAACCATCACGCTTGCAATAGAAACCAAGTCTCTTCCGGCCATCGCCGTAGAACTCCCCTAAAAAGCCAATATTCAGTTCACCCGGGCCGTTGCTCTTTCCGGCAACATCGCCTCAGACTTTATACATAAAAGCTCAGGCGATGTGAAATGCGAATTGCCACGGGTGAGAGTGGAACCCTTCGTAACCATAATGGCGCGATTTCCTTTACGAACCGTTGAAGGCTTTCTGCTGCCTTGGATATGGTGGGCGGCGATGATGTGCCAGTTCAGAATGGCAACAACAAGGCAGACAAAAACAGGTTGTAATCCTCTTCACCAACGGGACGGATTCCGGGCCTGAAATAACACATATATATAGGTCGCCTGTTACGTTCGTCGCGCGGTCGGGGCAGCAGACTTATTTTCGGGTGTCCAGAGTGCTTCTCGTGTCGTCAGACCCAAAACGGTACAATCCATGTTTGAACTCTGTTTCTCAACCGCGGGATGAGGGGTGAATTCCGCTGGTTCTGTACTGTTTGGCCTGTTTTCACAAATTTGTATTTTTCCGGCGTTTTTTTCCAAAAAAGGGTTTGACACTTTTGGGAGTGGGGCCTATAACCCGCCTCCACCGACGGGGTGCGGCGCTCATGAGTGAGCGACACGAACCGGACGGTTTAAGGCCTCGGCCTTTGAGTTCTTTGACATTGTAGATCAGAAGGAAGGGATGCGCGGGCAGCGTTATGGCGCTAAAGTCTGTGC
>NZ_JAAVKI010000009.1 GCF_011806525.1 Thalassospira sp. HF15
AGCCTGTGGTTCTGGTGCGCGTTCAAGGGCTGCGGCGGCCGCCGCGGCCTCTTCGACTTCAAGCATCTTGCGACGCTGCTCCGCCCAGGCCTTTACCTTGTCGAGAAGCTCTTCGCGGAACCCCTCGCCAACATTCAGATCCTTTGACGAGCTTGGCTTGGGGATGTAATCCACCGCCCCCAGCGTCATGGCCTGGAAACTGATATCGGCATTTCGCTTGGTCAGCGTGGACGCCATGATCACGCGGACTGTCGGATCGATTTCCAACAGTTTCGGCAAGGCCGTCAACCCGTCCATCACCGGCATTTCGATATCAAGAACGACGACTTCGATGCCGCCGCCTTCCATCACTGCCAGTGCTTCTTCGCCATTAGTAACCGATCCGACGACGTCAATGTCTGCGTCTTCGGCCATCATGCGTGTAACAAGCCCGCGCACGATGGCGGAATCATCCACGATCAGGACTTTATATGGCGAATGGATAGGCGTCTCTTCCACGTAGCAGCGTCCCCGCTAGATTAAGGAGATCCGTTATTAAAGGCGTGCAGGTTCGCGTTGATCGGCCAGCCTAGATCAGGCCGACCTGTTCAAACTTGGCCTGAATGATCTCGCTATCGAACGGCTTCATGATGTATTCGTTCGCGCCAGCGGTAATCGCTTCCTGAATGTGTTCAAGGTCGTTTTCAGTTGTACAGAACACAACAACAGGATCATCGCCCCCAGGAGATGCACGAAGCTCACGCAGGAATTCAATCCCGCTTTTGACCGGCATGTTCCAGTCCAGCAGGACAGCCTCAGGCATGGACTCAAGGCACCGATCAATGGCCTCCTGACCGTCCACTGCCTCCACGACCGCAAATCCCATTTCTTCAAGGATACGGCGTGCTACCATTCGGATGACTTTCGAATCATCGACGACGAGACAACTCTTCATCGACTTCCTTCTCGCTTACTTAGGTCGTTAAGCCACAATGGCAGGAACCGGGCACATTTTGTGCCCGGCATGGAAATTTCAGTTTAACCGGCTTGCTTGACGGACGAAGTAAAGTCAAGCAGACGGGTCACATCAAGAATTACCAGAAGCTTCTTGTCGAGACGGAAAATACCGTCCGAGAATTCACGCCAACGCGGATCAAGCGTTGCCGGGTTCTGTTCGAACGCCTTTTTCGGAACGCTCAGAACCTCGCCAACCTGATCAACCATCAGGCTGTAAAGCTCGCCGCCTTCGTCAACAACAATGCTCATGCCCGGATCATCGTCTTCGCGGTCACGCAAACCAAGGCGTTTGCGTACATCAATCGCCGTCACGATACGTCCACGCAGGTTCAATGACCCTGCGACTTCCGGCGGAGACAACGGAATACGGGTAATGCGTTGCGGGCCCAGAACATCCTGAACGGTCAGGACCGGGATACCGAAAAGCTGCTTGCCAATATTCGCGGTCACGAAATCCTGGCTGTCACCACCAAGTTCAAGGGCGCCGCCCTTTTCCTGGCTCGGGACGAGTGCGTTTTTATCGCTCATAGGACTTTATCTCCCGCTTACATGCTGCTCAGTGTCTGGATCAGGGTCGAGACAAGCGCATCGCGATCAAATTTGGCCACATAGTCGCTAAAGCCGACCTGACGACCGCGTTCGAAGTCTTCCTCGCTGGTGTGCGAAGACAGGGCAATAATCGGAATTTCACCCCACTCTGCATCATCCTGCAAGGCCTCGGCGAATTCAAAGCCGTTCATGCCCGGCATTTCGATGTCACTGATGATCGCGTCAAACTGGTTGCCACGGTTTTTAAGTTCCATGGCCTGTTCGGCGTTTTCAACCGCGGTGACATTGAAGCCAGCAACCGAAAGCATCGGAGTCAGCAGATTGCGGAAGAACGGGCTGTCATCAATCAACAGAACGCGTTTTTTCTCGCCACCGCTTTCCTCATTACCGAACCAGTCACTGAATGCCAGTTCAAGATAGTAACCGGCATCAATCAGGTCGGTCGCCTTGCCGTCAATCACGGCCGAGCCAACCAGACCATCCTGGTCAGCAGTCAGTTCAACGTTCAGGACGTCATCAACGATATCAACGATCTCGTCGACAACCAGCCCCATGGTGCGCTCGCGATCCTGGAACACAAGGGTCGGCTGACGGCCTTCGGCCTTCATCTGGTAGCTGCCGTCGATAAAGACAAGCGGCATAAGCTTGCCGCGGTACTGAACCAGCGGACGGCCATTGGAATGTTCGATATTCTCGACATCGATCTCTTCAAGGCGGGCAACCAGTGCCAGCGGAACCGCACGCACTTCGTTACCACCAGCCCGGAAGACCAGCATGGAGGTGGTTTCGCGATCCGATGCATCCTGCTTGGCCTTGCCTTCGACACCTTGCGAACCACCAACGGTGATTTCGCCGGTGCGGGTGGCAATGCCGTTCGGATCAAGGATCATGATGACGCTACCATCGCCAAGGATGGTGTTGCCCGAGAACAGCGACAGATCGCGCAGGATCGGAGCAACCGGTTTGACAACGATTTCCTCGGTGTCGAACACGCGGTCAACGATGATACCAAACGAATATGTCCCGACCTGTGCAACCACGATGAATGCTTCTTCATCAAGCGACTCATCAGTAGCATCGCTGTTATCAAGGCCAAGGATACGTTTGAGCGTCACCAGCGGCAGCAGACGGTTACGCAGACGCAGGACCGGCGTATCGTGAATGCGTTCGATGGAATGCTCGGAATTGTTCGACGCGCGGACAAGTTCCAGAACACTGATCTGCGGGATGGCAAAGCGTTCGCCACCACTTTCGACGATCAGCGCGGACACAATGGCCAGCGTCAGCGGGATCTTGATGATGAAGGTCGAACCACGGCCTTCGACCGATTTCAGTTCAACCGTACCACCGATCTTTTCGATGTTGGTACGCACAACGTCCATACCCACACCACGACCGGAAACCGAAGTCACCTTTTCTGCGGTCGAGAAGCCCGGCTTGAAGATGAACTGCTGGATCTGCTGGTCACCCATGCTTTCCAGTTCGCTCTCGGTGGTCAGGCCATTGGCAATCGCCTTGGCCTTGATGCGATCAAGGTTCAGACCACGGCCATCATCGGAAATCTCGATGATGATGTGACCACCTTCGTGATACGCATTCAGCGTGACTGTGCCGGTTTCAGGCTTGCCTGCGTCACGACGGCCCGGAATGTCTTCCAGACCGTGGTCGGCAGAGTTACGCACCATGTGGGTCAGCGGATCCTTGATCAGCTCAAGAACCTGACGGTCCAGCTCGGTGTCGGCACCGATCATCTGCAGATCGATCTTCTTGTTCATTTCAAGGGCAAGGTCGCGAACGATACGCGGCAGTTTTGCCCAGGCATTGCCAATCGGCTGCATACGGGTCTTCATCACACCTTCCTGAAGGTCGGTGGTGATGTGCGACAGGCGCTGCAACGGAACGGTGAATTCACTGTCATCCTTGCCGCGAACCATCTGCAGGAGCTGGTTACGGGTCAGGACAAGCTCGGAAACGAGCGTCATAAGGTTTTCAAGCAGCTCGACATTCACACGAATGGTCTGGGCTGCAACAGAGCTTTCCTTGGTCTCGCCACGCGGTTCGGCCTTTGCCTTCTCGGCAGGCTTTTTGGCGGGTGCGACTTCCTGGGATTTCGCTGCTGCGGGCGGAGCGGCCGGTTTTGCCGGTGCTTCGGGCTCCGGTTCCGGCTCGGCGGCTGCGGCCGGTTCGTCGGGTACTTCGAAATCAGGATCGTATTCTGCGGCGTCAAATGCAGCCTGCAGCTTTTCGTCATCCGTCATCGGAACTTCTTCGTCAGCAGCTTCTTCTGCTGCGGCCGGGGCTGCTTCGGCAGCTGGCGCGCCACCCGGGATTTCACCGGTATCTGCGAAGTGGTTCAGACGTGCGATCAGTTCGGCATCGTTGCCGTCCGGCTCGGCTTCGTTCTGCTCAAGCTCGCCGAGCAGGTACTTAATCGTGTCAATCGACTCAAGCACCAGTGTCACGGCTTCTGCCGTTACGACCAGTTCGCCGTCACGGATTTTACCGAGCACGTTCTCGCCAGCGTGGGCAACAGCCTCAAGGCGCGGCAGGCCAAGGAAGCCGCAAGTGCCTTTAATGGTGTGAACCAAGCGGAAAATGTTGGACAAGATGTCCGGATCATTCGGGTTCTGTTCCAGCTTCACAAGCTCGACGTCGAGCGTCGAGAGGCTTTCAGAAGTCTCGGTCAGAAATTCACTTAAAAGATCGTCCATATACCCCCTCCAAAACTCCAACAATCAATTGCTTGCCGGAACTGGAACTCCCATTAAAACGTCGATACACAACATAATACTATACATTGATATCATACGTAGAAGCTATCACACGCTATTACCAGACCTGCAGGTCAAATTTTTATCCATAGATCAATGCAATATTTTCATCCTGTTGCAAGACTGAAAGAGCACCACCGCCCAGTTTAGCCAATTTCCGCAAGAAAAACGCCTGAACATTTCGCGGATCAAGTACTTCAGCAGAGACTTCTTTTTCCAAAACGTTCATGATTTCAGGGCGCAAGGCGGCACGTTTCCCCTCGCCCAGCACCGTTACCTTGCCGGAGTCGCGCATCACCGAAAGCGTTCCTCCGAATGGCAAGGCCTCGCGGGCCAGCATAACCATATTCAATACGATTCTTGCATGCGATGGATCAATTGGAAGGTCCGGCCAGTCGAGCGCCACCTTTCCTTCGGCCGCATAAGTCTGTTTTGCGGCGTCGCGCATCGCACCTGTATCGGCACTGCTGCCCGCGCGTCCAAAGGCCAATCGGAACAGTTGCAGACGTCGTGCGGCCTCAAGCCCGCTTTTACGCATAAGGGCGAGCGCCTCGTCATCACCGACTCCGTCTTCCCCCATCAGCTCCGCCCCGGCATTGACCGCCCCAACCGGGCCGACAAGATCGTGACAGATCCGCGAACTGATCAATTCGATCAAGGTCAGTTCAAGGGTGGCATCCTCTACCATAGCGCGGACTCTCCAAGGTATTTGCATGTCTTCAAGGGACCCTGTTCCAAAACAGGGTGCCCGACCCCGAACGGCCTGTGCAGATCACAAAGGCCACTCGCAGAAGGCACAAGATTGCCGCGTATATATTAAGAGCTTATTTAGCACGCTTTAAAATCAGGCTTTTCTAACCCGGCAAATTTTGCCCGCGGCCTGCAAACCTGCCTGTGGCGCAATGCGATCATAACAGCCGCAAATTGTGCATTCGTCATAATCGGCCTATATTGAAGGTAGCTACACAGGATACAGAGTACCCAATGGATTTCTTGCTGACGCCAGGCGCCATCGTGCGTCATCCCGACCAACCCGACTGGGGACTGGGCCGAATTCAGGCCGTCGACGGGGATCGAATCGCTGTCAATTTCGAAGAAGCCGGTCGCCAGATCATCCGCCCGCGCTTTGTTGTGCTCGAAATCGTCGAAGCTGCCGGTGGCTACGAATAGGGCATCGGATCACAACAGGTCAGGAAGACCGACAACTGGCATACAGATTGCTCTGTTTGTTAATGAATTTAACCTACAAGATGGACTCTATCGGACTTTGGATAGATGAACCTGACACGAGCAAAACAGTCTTAAGAAGGTCTCGAAACCCATGATTGCAGCCAACAAACCACCGCGTGACAGCTTTAAACAGCGCCACCATGTCGCTGCGTTTACCGTGCTGGAACAATTTGCCCAAGGGCTTGTACACTATGCCCGCGACCATGGCGGTTCCATTACCGAAGAACAGATTCTCAAGGCCGTCGACCGACTTCGCGACAACGAAGAACTGTTTGACAGTGCATGGGCGGTTCTTGAAGCCGATCTGGAATCGATCAAGGCACGCGAACATGCCGCAGTCCGCCATGATCCGTTTGGCCGTCTGCTTGTGTCGCGGTTCGATCATCTGCTCGAAGGCAACGAAGCCGGTGATACCGAACATGGCGCCCTGTCACGCACCATCCTGCAGCCTTTCTTCAAGGTCATTCGCATGATGGTCGGTATGGACATGCTTCAGGAAATCGATCGCGAGATCCACGAGATCATCGAAGCCCACGCCGACGACGACGATGAACTGCGCAACCCTTCCGAATACTGGGATCACCTTGCCAAGGCCCCGGAAGTGCGTTCGCGCATCAATCTCGTCTTTGCCCGCATGGCGCTTCATTTCAGCAACTATGAACACCGCAAGAAATGGCTGATCCAGCTGGTCAATGACAATATGGTCATGGGCGAGGAACGCTGGGAATTCACCGAAGCCCATTGCATCCGCCTGCTTGATGCGCTTTTTGCCGATGTCCGCAAAACCCTTGCCGTGCCCGAACAATCCGCCGAGCTGGTTGCCAAGATGGGCAGCGAAGATGTCGCAACGCTGCGTGAAGTGGTCAAATGCATTGATGCGGATGTTGCACGCCTTTCGGCCTGAACACGTCTTGCAAGAACCGATATCAAGGCCGCCCATCGAAAACCGGGGCGGCTTTGATCGTTTTCACCTGACGGAAAGGTGATCGCGCCATATCGAAACAGACTGGTCAAACCCCCGTCTGCTATGCAACAGTTCCAACAGAAAAATTACAAAAAGCCCCGGAAACTCAAGAACACCGGTTAAACGCCACCATGACCAAACCACTGATCGACAAATATGGCAGACATGTCTCTTACCTGCGCGTATCGGTAACCGATCGCTGCGATTTCCGCTGCACCTATTGCATGGCGGAAAACATGACCTTTTTGCCCAAATCCGATGTTCTCTCGCTTGAAGAACTCGATCAGCTCTGCACGGCTTTCATCACGCGTGGCGTGCGCAAGTTGCGCCTGACCGGCGGCGAACCATTGGTCCGTCGGAATATCATGGATCTGATTGCCAATCTGTCGCGCCATCTTAAAACCGGCGCGCTGGACGAGTTGACCATGACCACCAATGGCAGTCAGCTTGCCACCTATGCCGATGATCTGGCGCGCCTTGGCGTCAAGCGCCTGAACATCTCGCTTGATAGTCTGGATTCCCAGAAATTCACCGAAATCACCCGGCGTGGCCGCCTTGAACAGGTACTGGCCGGGCTTGAGGCCGCCAAACAGGCCGGCATTTCGATCAAGATCAACACAGTCGCACTTCGCAATTTCAACGAAGACGAAATGTCACGCCTTGTTGCCTGGTGCGGTAAGGAGGGTTTCGACCTTTGCCTGATTGAAACCATGCCGCTTGGCGACATTGATGGGGATCGCACCGATCAATACCTGCCGCTGACGGCTGTGCGTGAACGCCTGGAACAGGAATACACCCTGATCCCGTCCGATCACGTCACACCCGGCCCGGCCCGCTATACCACGGTCGCCGAAACCGGCGGACGTCTGGGCTTTATCACACCGCTGACCCATAATTTCTGCGAGGGCTGCAACCGTGTGCGTGTGACCTGCACCGGCACCCTTTACATGTGCCTTGGGCAGGAAGACCACGTTGATCTGCGCGCGGCGCTCCGCACCGGTGATCCGCGTGCGCTTGATCAGATGCTGGATGCCGCCATGGACCTCAAACCCAAGGGCCATGATTTCGTCATCGACCGCAAAGGCCAAAAGCCTGCTGTCGGGCGGCATATGAGCATGACCGGCGGCTGATCCGCAAAATTCACCTTTCCCAGAACAGGCACAACATGAAGATATTGATTGTCGGCGGCGGTATCGCCGGCTTGTCGTCCGCCATTGCCCTGCAAGATGACGGACACGACATTACAATTGTCGAAACCCTTGAGGACTGGAAACCGGCTGGTGCGGGATTACACCTTCCAGGGAATGCAATTGAGGCCCTTCGTGCCCTTGGCATTGATCAGGATGTTGCTGCCAAATCCAGTGCTTTTCCAAGGCTGGATTATTACGATCATCATGACCGCAAACTGTTTGCGCTAGAGACCGAGCAACTCTGCTGGCCAACCTTTCAGGCACTGACGCGTAGCGAGTTTCACGAAATCCTGTGCGCGAAGCTGATCACACCCACTATCCGGTTTGGCCTTTCCGTATCTGCCATTGACCATGACGCCGATCAGACGAAGGTAAGCTTTACCGACGGCACAAGCAGCAGCTTTGACCTCGTGGTCGGTGCTGACGGCATCAATTCAACTGTGCGACGGCTGGCTTTTGGAACAGAACACGTGCCGCAGCCGACCGGCTATATTTGCTGGCGCTGGATTACGGATTATCCCTTTGGCCTGACTGCGCCCAAATTCGTCATCGGTCACGGGCAGGTTATTCTGGTGATGCCGGTGGGCGGTAACCGCTTTTATATCTATGCCAGCACCTATGATCCGGGCGAAAGAATACGCAATCTGCCGCCAAGCGAATTGTCCGCGCACTTTGCCCGATTTGATGGGCCGATACGCGACATGCTCAGCACCATAAAACCCGACACACCAATTCACGAAGGTCGCCTTCAACAGATGGTCATGCCCGAATGGGTGGCCGGGCGCGTTGCGTTGATCGGGGATGCAGCCCATGGCACCCTTCCGACCATGGCACAGGGTGCGACCCAATCGATCAAGGATGGCCTCGCCCTCGCCAATGCCCTTCGCACGCACGCTGATATCAAAACGGCCCTTGCTGATTGGCAGGCCGCACGTTTGCCAGAAGCCCACTGGGTGCAACAACAATCCCTGAAACGGATGGCCTTTGCCAAAATCAGCGGCAAGGCGGGTGTCTGGTTGCGCAATACCCTGATGCGCAAAATCGGCCCGAAGATTGTTGCAACAGGCTTTCAGCCACTGATTGATGGCAAGGCCGGAACACGCAAAAACTAAGCTGGAAAACTGCTGGCTTCCGCCATTGCAGCCATTGCGGCGGCATGGCTTTCCGCCGCCAGCAAATGCGCAGGGCAACCTAAGCAGTCTGAACTGCCAAAACCCGCGATGGGTATATTGATCCCTGGCAAAGCCGCGAATGCCACACGCAAATCGCATTCACATCCGCTAGGCGTTACCAATGCCGAAACTACCCGCCCCACTCCGTTTGAAGTCAGCTCATCGACATGCCAATGGGGTTTCTTGTCCCCTTTGCAGTGGCGTTTGACGCGCGCGGCAATGCCGCCGGGGCCGTTGGCGGAACCGCAATAAAGATAGGTGCCCTTGGGCAGGATCTTTCCGGCGAAGCGCTTGTTTTGCAGTGTCAGGTCAGCTTCGAGTTCGATCACCAGAACGTAAGCTCCGGCAACTTTGGGAAGCTGCCGGAGGGTTTCGTCATTTATCTCCGGGAAAAACGTGCTCACGCGTCCGGGGACTCTCTGAGCAACAAATCAATCGAAAGTCCGGGGCCGGACATGCCATTGGTCAGGACCGGTTCGCAATGTTCGTTGATGCGCGCGGCAATGCGCTGGCGAAAGCCGCTAAAGCGTTTTGATTCCACCACATCGACCGGCTCATCAAGATGCACCTCAACCCGGAACACACCGGGTGTCGGCGTTGCATTTACGCTGCGGATAAGCCCGGTCACCGCATGACCAAGGTAGGATCCGGCAAATCGTTTGCCGATCCCAAGATCAGACACATTGGTCGGGATATTGCGCCTTGCCATGGCAACGGCGGTGTTCCAGTCGCGAAAACCGTGGCTTTGTGCCAACAGTTCCAGCGAACCGGCATGCGAGATGGCGACATCACGCGCCGCCAGTGCCTTGCGCAGGCGTTTGGCCTGTGTCTTGAATTGTTCGGTCGCGTCCGTGTCAATTTCGGCACGACTGATGTTAAGCGTATTTGAAGTCATTTTCGTCTCCACGCAGGAGGCCGGGTGTCCGCATTGCCGGGCCGCATCCTGATCGGGAAACGGGTCCGAAAATTTCATTCCACGCACTTTACCAAAGGCATAAACCTTGCGGACGGCAGGTGTGCGCAACCCTGCCTGCGTGATTAGAGCAATATCGCGCGCATGACAAGCCTTTCGACCTCATTGAGCGCTGTCGCAAACCGGCCATCGCGCAGAAATTGACAGCCCCCGTGACAACAACATATACCAGACAAAAGATGTTTTATCCGGGCCGCATGAACGGCCTGCGATCAATGATAAGGAATAAACGCCATGGCGATGGAAGCCTATGAAATCGAAAGCATGATCAAGGAAGCCCTGCCCGATGCACAGGTCCGCATCGAGGATTTGCGCGGCGACGGCGACCATTATGCCGCCATCGTGGTGTCAGAGCAGTTTCGCGGCAAAACCCGCGTGATGCAGCACCAGATGGTCTATTCCGCGCTTAAGGGAAAAATGGGCGGCGATCTGCACGCGCTTGCGCTGCAGACTTCTGCACCGGACTAAGAGCCCACCTTTGGCAGGGGTGATCGCCACCACCTATCAGACCCTGCCTTGCCAACAGATATACGGGCGCCTTACACCATCGGGCGCCCGTTGCCTTTCAGCCTTGCACTGAATCGGTCCGATGACGTAGCGGCCGGTCACAGCCCCATTAACTGACCACGGCTTTAAAGTTATGTCTTCTCAGGAAAAACCGGCACTGATCGGCCCCGGCCCCCTCGCAGGTCTTGCTGCCTTCACCGTTTGGGGCACGTTTGGCATTTATTTCAAACTGGTCGCGTTTGCCGGGCCGGTTGAAATCCTGTCACACCGAATTATCTGGTCCGCGATTTTAACACTGCTTCTGGTATTTGCGCTCGGACGTCGCAAGCAGCTTTGGGCGCTGATTTCATCGGCGAGAACGCTTGGCTTTCTGTTTCTGAGCAGTGTTTTGATCGCTGGAAACTGGATCATCTACATTTGGGCCGTCAATAACGCACACGCCCTTGAAGCCAGCCTTGGCTACTACATCATGCCGTTGGTCATGCTGATTTTGGCCCGGGTTTTCTTTGGCGAAAAACTTAACCGCATTCAGATGATTTCGGTGGCGATTTGCACCGTCGGGGTTTTGAACCTTTTGGTGTTTTATGGTCATCTGCCCTGGATTGCGCTTAGCCTGTCGTCGCTATTTGCATTTTATGGCGTGATCCGCAAATTTGTCCCGGCCGATCCGATTGCCGGTCTTTTTGTTGAATGTGCCCTGCTTGCACCGATGTCACTGGGCTATATGATCTGGCTTGACAGTCACGGCGGGGCGGCATTTGGCACAATCGGTTTAACGCAAGACGCGCTTTTGATCGGCCTTGGGGTCTGCACCGCGGTGCCGCTGGTTCTGTTTGCCTATGCGGCGCGCAACATGAAGTTTTCCGCCCTTGGACTGATGCAATATCTCAACCCGACCCTGCAATTCTTTGTCGCGGTTCTGGTTTTCGGCGAGGCCTTTACTCAGGCCCACATGGTCACCTATGGCTTGGTATGGATTGGCTTGGCGATTTTCACTTGGGACAACCTGCGCACTGCGCGGCAAAATCGCGCCAAGAGTTGACAGAACCGCAGGTTCCAGCCATATCTTCGCCCATAAAAGTTTAACCTGAATTTGCGGCCCGAACAGAGCCGCCCAAGCCAAGGACAATCATCATGACCGACAATCCGGTATTCGAGCGCATCCAGAAAGACGTCAATGACAATGACGTCGTCCTGTTCATGAAGGGTACTGCCATGTTCCCGCAGTGTGGCTTCTCTGCTGCTGTTGTGCAGGTGCTGGCTGAACTTGGCGTTCAGTTCAAGGATATCAATGTGCTGGTTGACCCGGCAATCCGTCAGGGCATCAAGGACTTTTCCAACTGGCCGACCATTCCGCAGCTTTATGTCAAGGGCGAGTTCCTTGGCGGTTGCGACATCGTGCGCGAAATGGCTGCCAGCGGCGAGCTGTCCCAGCACCTTAAAGACAAGGGTGTTGCTGCCGCTTAAAGCGCACGCAATTCCAACATTCAAACGCGCTGTTCGGTTTTGCCGCCAGCGCGTTTTTTGTGTTTGCACGACATCAAAACTCGCCAAATACGATCACAGACACCGCAACATGAAACTATTTCTTGATGGTTTCCGTGTCGTTCCCCATCTTTAGGGCATGCTGCCAATTGCACCACAGGGGAAGGTCACCGGCATGAAACCATCAATGAGAACAATGGCATGCTTTGCCATCTGGTTATTTGCGATGTCTTTCATTGCACTGACCACGCCTGCACAGGCGCAAATGGCCGCCGTTGCCCAGATGGGCAGCACCGACGATCCCACCGCAACAGACAGCCCCCCTGCCCCAGAAGACATGGTCACGGAAACCTTCAGCTACTATGGGTTCCTTGATGAAGGGGTCGAACGAACCCGCGCCCGCATCAACAAGACGCTTGTTGGTCTTGAAGCTTTTGCCGACGAACTGGACGCCACACTTGAATTTCTGTCGACCGATTTTGGTCAGACCGGTCTGATGCGTGTTTTCCTGTTTACCGCAATATTTGTTGGTGTCGGCATTGTGGCCGAACTGATCTATCGTCGGCTTTCGGCACCAATGTGTGCCTATCTTGAAGCCCGCGCACCGCAAAAGTTCTCCGAACGGCTTAAAAACATTGCCGGGCTTTGCACGCTTTCACTGCTTTCCCTGTTTGTTTTTGCCATCGGCTCACTTGGTACCTTCATGGTGTTTGACTGGCCCGACATCATGAAGACGGCGATCATGTCGCTTCTGATGGCGTTCTTTGCGCTTCGTGTCCTGGTCATCGTGCTGCAATTCCTGTTTGCGCCCAAGGCCGCAGGCCTTCGCATGATCAATGTCGCCCCCGATGCGGCCACGGCACTGACCAAAAGCCTGACATGGGCCGCCGGGATTTCATTGTTTGCCTTTGCCCTGGCCGGGGTCTTCAGTGCTGCGCCGACGTTCAATTCAGGCGATATCATCCTGTTTGATATGGCGGTGGTGATTTCGGTTATCGCCTTTTGCTGGGCAACCCTTTGGCTTGGTCGTTTTTTTGCCACCCACACAGCAAATGCAGACGTTGAGAAAATCGCATTGCCGACATCCATTGCCCGCCTTTGGCCAGCCATCGTTTGTAGCTGGTTCATTCTGGTCGGCGGGGTGGCGGTCATTGGTGCCGAACGCCTTCTCAAGGCGCTTCTCGCCATTGGTCTTGCCTGCCTGTTTGATGTGGTGTTTCGCAACATCATCGAAAGCCAGCATCGCAAGAAACTGCAACTGGCCGAACAGGAAGCCGCTGAACACAATGCCAGGGCCGAGGCCATCGCCCTTGAAAATGAAGAAGAATTCGAACCCGTACAGCCCAAAAACCCGGTTTTCACCAAGGTACTGAACCGCGCTGTCAGGCTTTTGGCGTTGGTCTTTGTGCTGGCAAGCTTCTGGCGTATCTGGGGCCTTGACCGTCTGGCCCTTGCCGAGGATGCCGGGATTGTTGCCCGCATCATCGACAGTTCCACCGAAATCATCATGATCCTTCTGATCGCCGATCTGATCTGGTCACTGATCAAAACCTTCCTTGATGAACGCATGAACGCGTCAAATCAGGGCAATGCAGGTGATGAAGGTGGTGGTTCCGGACTGTCACGGGTCGAAACACTTCTGCCATTGCTCAAGAACTTTGCGCTGACCGTGATTGTCATCATGGTGGCAATGGTGACGCTGTCATCGCTCGGCGTTGATATCGGGCCGCTGATTGCCGGTGCCGGTGTTGTCGGCCTCGCCCTTGGTTTTGGCAGTCAGGCACTGGTGCGCGATGTGGTGGCGGGGGTGTTCTTCCTGCTTGATGATGCGTTTCGGCTTGGCGAATATATCGAAGTCGACAACCTGCGCGGACGGGTCGAAAACATCTCGATCCGCTCCATGCAGTTGCGCCATCACCGCGGTCCGCTTCAGACCGTCCCGTTTGGCGAGATCAAATCCATCGTCAACCACAGCCGCGACTGGGTCATCGTCAAACTGGAATTCCGCGTGCCGTTTGAAACCGACGTCAACAAGATCAAGAAACTGGTCAAGAAACTGGCGGCCGAACTTCTGGAAGATCCGCTGATCGGGGATAGCTTCATCGAACCGCTGAAATCCCAGGGCGTGCGCCGAATGGAAGAATTCAACATGGTGATCGGGCTGAAATACACCTCAAAACCCGGCGAACAGTTCATGATCCGCAAAACCGTCTATCAACGGGTTCTGGCCATGTTCAAGGAAAACGGTATCCAGATGGCTTCGCGCGACGTCAAGGTCGCCGTGCCAGCAGATGCCACGCCAGAACAAAAGCAGGAAGCCGTGGCCGCAGCCGCCCAGCAGGCGTCCGAGCAGACCAACAAACCACCGGCCTGATTGCGGCCCAGCCCAAATTCCAGACAAACAAAAACGCCCGCTGTTTCCAACGGGCGTCTTCGTATCGGTTCGTCGCGAAATCCGTAAGGATTAACGCGAGTAGAATTCGATGACCAGGTTCGGCTGCATCTGAACCGGGTACGGAATTTCTGCGAATTTCGGTACGCGAACGAAGGTGCCTTTGAAGGCCTTCGCGTCAACGTCGAGATATTCCGGAACGTCACGTTCGTTCAGGTTGGCTGCTTCCATAACCATCGGGATTTCGCGCGAAGCGGATTTCACTTCGACAACGTCACCTTCTTTAACAAGGTAGGACGGGATGGTTACTTTCTTGCCGTTGACAAGAATGTGGCCGTGGTTAACGAACTGACGTGCAGCAAACACGGTCGGAACGAATTTCATGCGGTAGATAACCGCATCAAGGCGCTGCTCAAGAATACCAACCAGATGCTCGGAGGTATCGCCCGGACGACGGGATGCTTCTTTGTAGTAGCGCAGGAACTGTTTTTCAGAGATCGAGCCGTAGTAGCCTTTGAGCTGCTGTTTGGCGAACAGCTGGGTACCATAGTCGGTCGGCTTCTTACGGCGGGTTGCGCCGTGCATGCCCGGTGCATATTCGCGCTTGTTCAGCGGCGATTTTGCACGGCCCCAAAGGTTCACACCAAGGCGGCGGTCAATCTTATGCTTTGCAGCAATACGTTTCGACATTTTGTAACTCTCTTTTTTTAAAGATCACTTATTGTCCCGATAGTTTCCAACCGCCCAAAACCGGATATTTGGCCCGGGCACGCGGAACGGGGACGAAACCACCTGTTTCGACCCACTTTCTCGGAAGTGAGGCGCAATATAGAGATCACGGGCCGAGAGTCAAACGAAAATGGCCGTTTTCATGGCCTGCCAACGCAAGCAATGCCTGCAGTTTTCGCAAGGCTTCCTCCCCCGACGCAAGTCCTTTCCCGACCAGCCAACATTATCTGGCTGCTTTCCAAGGGTTTAGATCTGTTTTGACGCCAGATTGACGATTGTCATATCACCCAAAGTCGCCCTCAAATTAAAATATTATCACTAATTAATAATACAGAATTCGGAGCGCCCCATGGACAACTCGACCATTACCCCACGCCGTTTTGCCTTCATGTTGCTGTTGATGGCAATTCTTCTTGTTTTGAATGTCGCCGTCGCCAAGGCCGATGACAAAATAGACAAGGCCCTGATCATCCTGACCAGCCCATCCCTGCAAACCCAGGGCATGGCGATGGTTCTTGGCAACACCATGCAGGCCCAGGGTGTCAGGGTCGATGTTCTGTTGTGCGACACGGCAGGCGATCTGGCCTTAAGCACAACCAAAAGCCCAGCCCTTGAACCCAAGAAAGTCACCCCGGAACAACTTCTGGGCAAGCTGATGAGTGGCGGCGCCTCGGTCAATGTCTGCGCGCTTTATCTTCCCAACAGCAGCCATGATCAAACTGCACTTCGCAGCGGTGTTGGTGTCGCGACCCCGCCAGCGATGGCCAAAATGATGGTTGATGAAGATACCCGCGTCTTTTCATTCTAAGCCCAAAGGACCGCAGGAATATGAACATGTTTAAAATGCGCCCCGTTTTGGCCGGTCTGGCTTTGCTGTTTGCCATCGCCTTTTCGGCCGCACTCCCAGTCTCGGTCAGGGCTGACGAACTTGGTATTTCCACCACCGAGGCGTTCGAGCTTTCATCACAGAAGGACAATGTGCTTTTTGTCGATGTCCGCGATCCGGTGGAAATCCTGTTTATCGGCTTTACCGATGCGGTTGATATCAACATCCCCTATCTGATGGTTGATCGCAGCCAATGGGACGCAAAGAAGGGCCGTTTCCGGCTTTATCGCAATCCCGACTTTGCCGCCGAAATCGAAGCCGCCCTGAAAGCACGCGGCATGGATAAAGACGCCACCGTGATCACCATGTGCCGTTCGGGCAGCGAACGCGGCAAACCCAGTGCAGCCTTCCTGCAGGAAAACGGTTTTGCCAATGCCCGCTATGTCGTTCATGGTTTTCAGGGCAGCTCCATCAAGGACGGACCGCAAAAAGGCCTCCGCCTATTAAACGGCTGGCAGAATGACGGTCTGCCTTGGCAAAGCAAACCGAACCCGGACAAGATCTATCGTCTGGACCGGCCATAACATATAGCAATCGGGTAGTTGCCCCCGGCACGTTCAACGCAACCAAAGAAGGGTTCCCTGATCAAAGTCAGGGAACCCTTTTTCGTTTTGGCAAATCCGTGCGTTGCTATGGCTT
Organism: Thalassospira sp. HF15; assembly: GCF_011806525.1. GTDB lineage: Bacteria > Pseudomonadota > Alphaproteobacteria > Rhodospirillales > Thalassospiraceae > Thalassospira. The sequence continues at coordinate 16,484 of NZ_JAAVKI010000009.1, forward strand.
GTACTTGCCACCGCGCATGGCAACAATCATGCCGCGCAGGGTCTGGACTTCCTGATGGGTCAGGTTGGCACGATTAAAGATGTTGCGGATATTGCGCGCCATACCGGGACGTTTTTCCGCCACCCGAAAGAAACCCGACTCATCAAGTTCGCGTTCAAGATGCACAAAAAGGTGCTCCATATCGTCCTTGGTCGCCGGGAAAGTATCGGCCATCATCAACTGATAATCGGGCACATCCACACCGGCCTGCCACCATTCATACCCGATCAGCAAAACCGCCTGCGCCAGGTTAAGCGATGTAAATCCGGGATTGAGCGGCACGGTCACCACCGCATCGCCCATTGCGATATGTTCGTTGCGAACACCGGTGCGTTCCGGGCCGAACATCACACCGATCTTTTCGCCGCGCGCAATAACCGTGCGCATCTCCGGTGCCAAACCCTTGGGGGTGAAGACCGGCTTGATGGCATCACGGGTGCGCGCTGTCGTGACATAAACCCGGTTGAGATCGGCCAGCGCGTCTTCTTCGCGTTCAAACACCTTGGTATTATCAATAACGATGTCGGCACCCGATGCATTGGCGGTTGCCCGCTCATTGGGCCAGCCATCGCGCGGACGCACCAGACGCAAATCCACCAAACCACAATTGAGCATCGCACGCGCCGCCTTGCCGATATTATCGCCAAGCTGCGGTTCTATCAGAATGATCACGGGTGGATTGGCAATCCCGCCTGTTTCAGGCTTGGCACTGCCGATGGGCTCGCTCATCGCGCTTTTCTCCGGTCGTCACAGGATGGTATTTGCAGGCATCCCCGCTCATATTGGCGCTTACTTAGCAAAAGCCAACTGTTCGCGCCAGTCTCCATGTATCAAACGAAAAAAGCCGAACCTTGACCGGGTCCGGCTGCGTGCATCTTCGATGCTTGATCACGCAATCAGGCGTGCTGACTGCGCACACCGGATTTGAACAGTTTATAGGTTATGGAATCGCGAAGCGCGTTATAGGACGCCTCGATAATGTTGGTCGAAACCCCAACCGTCGCCCAATAATTTCCTTCGGCATCACGGCTTTCGATCATCACACGCGTGACCGCACGCGTGCCATCACCACGGGTTATGATGCGGACCTTATAGTCGATCAGTTCGATCTGCTCGACCGCATCGCGGTATTCCGGCACGGTCAGAAGAACTTTACGAAGCGCGGCGTCAAGGGCGTTGACCGGGCCGTTACCTTCGGCAACCGACATGAACTGATCATCCCCGACGACGACTTTGACGGTGGCTTCCGACATGGTCAGGACCTGTTCGTCCTGTTCATCGACCCAGCGGCGTTCATCGATCACACGGAAAGACGTCACGCGGAAATAGCGGTCAAGCTCGCCCATGGCCTTGCGCGCCAGCAGCTCAAAGCTTGCCTCGGCCCCGTCATAGGCATAGCCATCAAATTCGCGCTGCTTGACGGTTTCAACCAGCTTGCCGACCGCCTCGGATTTCGGATCGACCTCAACCCCGATTTCGCGGAACCGCGCAAGGATGTTGGATCGGCCTGCCTGATCGGACACAAGAATATGGCGCTGATTACCCACCAGATGCGGCTCGACATGTTCGTAACAGGTCGGGTTCTTTTCGACCGCCGAAACATGCAAGCCGCCCTTATGGGCAAAGGCACTGTCGCCAACATAGGCCGCCTGGCGCAGCGGTTCACGGTTAAGCCGCTCATCAAGGATGTGCGATATCCGGCGAAGACTGGTCAACTGATCATGGGAAACCCCAACGTCATAGCCCATCTTGAGCATAAGCGTCGGGATGATCGAAATCAGGTTGGCATTGCCGCACCGCTCCCCAAGGCCATTCAGTGTGCCTTGCACCTGCCGCGCACCGGCGCGCACAGCGGCCAACGAGTTCGCAACCGCGTTTTCCGTATCATTGTGGCAGTGAATGCCGACATGGGTGCCCGGAATCTGTGTGCAGACATCCGTCACAATATCAAAAATCTCGTCGGGCAACGTGCCGCCATTGGTGTCACATAGAACCACCCAACGCGCACCGGCCTCATAGGCCGCCTTGATCGCGGCAAGGGCATAGTCGCGATTGGCCTTGTAGCCATCAAAGAAATGCTCGGCATCGAACATCACTTCGGACACCTTGGTTTTCAGGTGCGCAATTGAGTCCGAAATCATCGCCAGATTTTCATCAAGCTCGATCCCGAGTGCCTCGGTGACTTGAAAATCCCAGCTTTTGCCAACCATGCAGACAATCGGTGCATTCTGCGCAAGGCTGGTCAGACCCGGATCATTTGATGCCGAACGTCCCGCACGGCGGGTCATGCCAAAGGCGGTCAGTTTGGAATTCTTGAGCTTGGGCGGATTGGCAAAGAATGCATCATCGGTCGGGTTTGCCCCGGGCCAGCCGCCTTCAATATAGTCAATCGACAATTCGTCCAGTGCCTTGGCAATCGCGGTCTTGTCCGCGGCCGAAAAATCCACGCCCTGGGTCTGTTGCCCATCGCGCAAGGTACTGTCATAGAGATAGACGCGCTTGTCTGACATTTTCATTCCAACTGATCGATAGTCTCTTGGGGACGGCCATTTGTTTTGCCGTCTTTGTTCTGAACGCAGACGGTCATGAACGGGTCTTGATTTCATGCCTTTTGCGGGTCTGGCAAATTGCCGCAAAATAGCCATCAGCGCAACAGCATTACGCGAATAGGTACTTTGGGGATAATTTCCGCCCTATTTCAACAAATTACCCACCTTTAGGATAGCGCACCTGTTCCCTTGAATGGTTGTAACCCCCACCACTCGATGATTAACTCATTGTATATTGTAGGCTGCGTGATCAATGCCCTGCACTACTTTTAGATTCACAGTGATCGCGCGACGTCCAAGGACAATAAAAATGGGAAATGACGCCTCCACCAGCGTTAACATCATGATGCTCGCCGGGCTGACATGGGAACGCACAGGTCGGAATTGCTGGACAGCATCGGATCGTTTTGCCCGATACACCATTTTCCGTGACATTGATGAACGTTGGTATGGCGATTGGGAACGCGACGGAAAAGTAATCCGTGCTGAATGGTCTTGCCCGATTCTGGAAACATTCGCCGAATACATGGTCGATAACGCACGCCGCCAATCATCCTGATCGTGTGATCGGCACCTGAAAATCAGGAACACCTAATAAATCGACACTTCCGGACGGGGGAACCAGCCTTTTCCTTGCGTTTGACGCCATGTCGATTATGTGTTGGGGTAACACAACCTTACATAAACCAAGGCAATTTTAATCCAATGACCAAAGCCATCCCTATGCAGATCGACATTGTTTCGGACGTGGTCTGCCCGTGGTGCATCATCGGTTACAAAAACCTCGAAGATGCCATCAGCCGTCTGGACGGTGAAATTGATGTTACCCTGCGCTGGCACCCGTTCGAACTCAACCGTGATATGCCGCCAGAGGGTCAGGATCTTTCTGAACATATCAGCGAAAAGTACGGCCTGACTGCTGATCAAAGTGCCGATAACCGTGCACGCATCACCATGATGAGCGAAAATGTCGGCTTCCCGATCCATTTTGGATCAGATTCCCGCATCTACAACACCTTTGATGCCCACCGCCTGCTGTATTGGGCAGGCAAAGAAGGTGAATACGGTCAGCAGACGGCGCTTAAGCTCAATCTGTTTGCCGCATACTTCCAGGGTGGTGACAACACCTCTGACCATGGTGTTCTCAAACGCGCGGCCGAGGAAGTCGGACTTCCTGTGGACCGCGCGGCCGAAATCCTTGCCAGCGACGAGTTCGCCAAGGAAGTCCGCGCCGAGGAAGACGAATTTGGCGATGCCGGCATCAGTTCGGTGCCGACCTATGTGGTCAATGGCAAATTCGCCATTTCCGGCGGCCATCCGCCAGAGGTATTCGAACAGGCCCTTTCCGAAATCGCCCGTCAGGGTGACGAGATATTGGCCGAAGCGCAGAACGACGCCTGATCAACGCCGACATCAGACGAACCATAAGAGCCCGGTCCAATGGATCGGGCTTTTTTGTTGAACTCGACAGAATTTAAATACCGATCTAGGCTTATCCTGCCACCACTTGAGGAAATGCCCCATGATCAGTCTTGCAGAAATCGGGCAATATCTGCCCGGAATATTGCTGTCTTATGCTGCCTTGCTTGTCGGCCTCATCAGTCCCGGTCCCGCCCTTCTGGGTCTGATGGGGGTCTCGCTTGATCAGGGCCGCCGTGCCGGACAACACTTTGCACTTGGCATCGGAACCGGATCTTTTTCCATCGGCCTTCTGACCCTGACCGGTTTGTCGGCGGTTCTTGCGACCTATGCCGACGCCATGACTGCCATCAGGATTTTTGGCGGGCTTTATTTGCTCTGGATGTCCTATCGGGCGTTTCGCACGGCCTTTCGCAAGACACCTGGCATGCAAGCTTCTGCGGATGCGCTTGACGCCCCGCAAGTCTCGGGACGCGGATATTACTTCCGTGGCCTGGGCCTGCATCTGACCAATCCAAAGGCCATCCTGACCTGGATTGCCATCATCTCGATTGGTTTTCACGAAGGTGCGCCGCTTTGGGTCGGGGCTGCAATTGTGATTGGCTGTGGTCTGATTTCAACCAGCATGCATTTGCTGTATGCCACGGCGTTTTCTACCGCACCGGCGATTTCGATTTATCGCCGTGCGGCAAGCTGGATCAACGGATTGCTTGGCGTGTTTTTCGCCGCAGTCGGAATCAGGTTGCTGATCAACCGCTAAGGCAAACGCCCAAGGGTTAAACCTTGGGCGTGTCGTCTTTGGCGGTATTTTCTTCTGCCTTTGCATCAGCTTCAGCTTCGGCTTCCGCCTTAGCCTCTTCTGCTGCTTCCTCTTCTGCGGCCGCTTCGGCCTCGGCTTCAGCCTGTTCGGCGGCCCAGACACCAGCGGTTTCAACCGCCATGGGCGATGCAGTCGGAAGGACGCTGACATAGCTTTCGGTTTCTTCGACCGGCAGCGCTTCACGGCGCGTCATGCGATACAGCGCATAAACCGAAATGACAGCAAATGTCATGGCCAGCACCAGCCAGAAGGTGCGTGGACCAAGATGCTCCATCGACCAACCAGCCAGAAGCGGTCCCAAAATCGCGCCAACCCCAAAGGTCAGCACAAGACCACCCGACGCTGCAGGCATGTCTTCAAGCGGCAGGAAATCGTTGGTGTAGGCCAGAAACAGCGCATAAAGCGGTGTGGTCATGCCGCCCGCGACAAAGGCCGCACACATCATGAACACAAGATTGCTTCCAGACACCCACCCCAAAATGCAGGCGCCCATTGCCACCATCGAGGCACCAAAGATCAGCTTGCGACGATCCATACGATCCGAAAGCCAGCCAATCGGATACTGAAAGACCAACGCACCGGCAAACAGCATCGCAACAAAGGTCGCAATTTGGCTGGCCGTCATGTCAATCTGGGTTCCGAAAACGGCCGCCATACCGGTTTGGATCGCATAGACACACCCCAAAAGGAAGATCCCCACCGTACTGAGCGGCGATCCGGCAAAAAGCTCCTTGAGCCCCATTGGGCGGGCTGCTTCCGTCACTGGAACAGAGGTTGCCGAAAGCAGGATCGGCGCAAAGGAAATCGAAACCAGAATGGATGCAACAATAAACAGGGCCGAATTTGCCGCATCCCCAAACGTCAAAAGACCCTGTGCACCGATAATTCCCAATGTCTGGGCAATCATATAAGCCGACAGAACCTTGCCGCGCGTTTCATTGGTCGAGGAATCGTTCAGCCAGCTTTCCGCCGTGACATAAATGCCCGACATGCAGAAGCCCAAGATCACGCGCAACAACGTCCAGGCCCACGGCTCTGCAATCAAGGGCAAGGCAATCAGACCGGCCGAGGTAAAACTGCCAAGTGCAGCAAAGACCCGGACATGGCCAACCCGCTTGATCATGCGCGGCGTAATGCGTGCCCCGGCGAGGAAGCCAGCAAAGTAGCCCGATGTCACGATTGCAAGCTCGGCCGAGGAAAATCCTTCAATCCCGCCACGCAAACCGATCAGGGTGAAATGCATGCCGTTGCCCAGCATGATCAGGACAACACCAATAAGAAGTGCCCAGACACTGGTTAAAACCTGGATCATGGCTCGCCCTTTCACGCTTGGGGATTACCGAACAGTCATGGATGTCATTGCTTACCGCACATTGGTCTGATGCAGGGTGTTTCAGACAAACGACTTGTTTCAGCAAAAGTACGAAACCACCGATCAGCTTTGGTTTCCAGACTTTTTTCAACGCGAAATGATTTTTTTGATATGGCCGGGAAAGTGTCAGGACCTAATCCCTGATCTCTGCCTCTGTCAGGCGACGGGTGGTGACACCGTTTTTAAGATCAAGCCAACCGCAGAAAACAGTCACCCAGACGGCAGCCAACATCAGAACCGCGATCTGCTGATCCATCACCCACAGTGTTCCTGCAGAAATGACGCACCACGCCAAAGGTACTGGTAACAGAACCCAACGCCACGTCCCGCGTGACAACAGGACAAAGCCCAATGTGCCAAGTGCGGTCGGATCAGCAGCACTGCCAAACAACTCCGCCTGGACAAGATCACGCCCCTCAATCAGGCCGATAAACGGAAAGGCAATCAGCGCAAAGGCGATCAGCGTCACGCCGACATAACATGAAAGGTCACCCCGCCAGCCAAAGCGAAGCGGCAGGGGACGCGCAGCAAAGATGGCAAACAAAACAACCTGAAGGGCAAAGCCCGGCAACAGATAGGGCACCGCCCAGTTGATCGGCTGATAGTATTGCCAAAGGAAGCCATATCCGCACCAGGCCCAAACCAGCGCCAACAAAACCAGAATAACCCGGTTGCCGCGAAAGCCGTGCCGAAGGGCCAAACCCGATGCGATCAGCCCCGCAACCAGCGCACCGGCAACCAACAGCGCCCAGGTGGTATTCATGGTTTCAAACAGCCGGTAATAGACGCGCGGCGAAAACAACAACAAGTCCCCCAGTCCGTAATCCCACCATTCACTCATGCTGTTTGCCCCCGATTACCTTGTTCACACCAGAACGCCAATGACGGCCGCGATCTGTTCACGCATCTTGTCATCGGGCAGCAGACCGCTAGCAGCTGCCATGTTTTCGACCGCATGGGCCGGTTTCGTGGTGGCCGGGATCGGACAGGTCACCGCAGGATGGGAAATAAGGTATTTCAATATCAACTGCGCCCAGCTTTTCGCTTCAAGATCACGGGCAAATTCCGGCAAAGGCTGCCCTTCAAGCCGTTCGGTCAGGCTGCCGCCGCGAAACGGGCGGTTTACAATTACCGCGATGCCCCGATCATAGGCCAGCGGCAACAGGTAGTCCTCGACCTTGCGATCAATCGGGTTATAGGTCACCTGCACGAAATCAAGCCGCTCGTTCTTCATCACGGCAATCAGATCTTCGGTACGTCGGCCGTGCGATGTCGTCACACCGACATAACGTAACTGCCCGGCATCCTTCATGCGAAACAGAAGCGGCAGGTTTTCATTGATGCCCAACAGATTGTGGACCTGCAAAAGATCAAACTCCGCGACCTTCCAGCGGTCGGACGTTTCTGCAATCTGTTCTGCACCATCACCTGCGGTCCAGACCTTGTCGGTCGAAAACACCCGATCACGCGCGCCAAGTTTATCAAGCCCGTAACCAATCACATCCTGGGCGGAACCATACATCGGCGAACTGTCGATCATGCGACCACCGGCATCGAAAAAGGCCGACATTACATCCGCACACTGATCACGTAATTCAATGTCATTGCCGACGTTAAACGTGATCCAGCTGCCAAGCCCGACAGCGGGAATTGTCTCTCCGCTTGAGGGGATGGTTTTCTGAATAATCCGAGGCAAGTCGTTCGCAGCACCTGTTTGCGCAAATGCGTGCCGGTTTGCGCCGGTTCCGAACACACCTAGTCCGCCAAGGGCGGCAACGGCCCCGGCCGATTTCAGGAACTTCCGACGATCAAAATCAGACATGGTTCGCTCTATCCTTGTGGTTCGCCACCATAGTCAAACAGGAATCTGGCAAAAATCTGCCCACCTGAAACGGGCGATGCAATTTGCTGACCAACCTGGCTCGCGCGCTATTCACGCCATTAAGATTAATCCTTGACCTAGAGTACACTCTATCACCTAGCTTCCTTCGGGACTGCATACCCCTTCCAAATGATGGTGGCCGATATGATGATTGGTGAAGTGGCTGAAAAGACCGGCTTTAGTGTTCATACGCTGCGCTATTACGAAAAGATCGGCTTGTTGCCGGAAACCTTGCGTGATGCCGGGGGACGACGGGTTTATGGCCCGGATGTTCTGGTCTGGCTTGAGTTTGTCGAACGCCTGAAACAAATCGGCATGCCGATCCGTGATCGGGTGCGATATGCCGAAATGCGGGCACAAGGCGACAGTACGATTTCCGCACGTCGGGAATTGCTCCAGACCTATCGCGACGATCTGGCAAAACGTGTCGCCAGTCTCAGCGAAACACTTGATGTCCTTGATGCCAAAATCGCCACTTACGAGACGGCCGCCAAATGCAACGGAGCATCCCGATGAGCGACACACGCCCCAACACCCTTAACAGCACCTGTGCCCTTGAAAAAGGTCGCGATATCGTCGCGCGCCTCAACCCGCCACTTGAAGGACAACTTGCCGACAAATACGACGATCTGGTGCCGGATTTTGCCGAAAGCCTGGTTGAATGGGCCTATGGTCGCCATTACGCCCGACCCGGGCTGGATTTGAAAACCCGGCAACTTTGCACCATTTCGGCCCTGACGGTTCTTGGCGGTCAAACTGGCCCGCAACTTAAAGTCAATATCCAACACACCCTGAGCGCCGGCGCAACACGCACCGAAATCATCGAGGCAATCTGGCAGATGGCCGTCTATGGCGGGCTACCTGCCGCAATCAATGGCCTCAATGCCGCACACGAGGTTTTTGAGGAACTTGATGAAGCCGCCTGATCAGCCCGATCCCAAAGAAAAAGGCCGCAGTGAGAACTGCGGCCTTTCTTCAATTCAGGGGCTATAACGCCTTACACGCGTTTCCAGCTGGTGCCATCCTTGAAGTCTTCAAGGATGATACCGCGCGCCAAAAGATCATCACGGATCTTGTCAGCGGTGGCGAAATCCTTGTTCTTCTTGGCATCTGCACGCTGGGCAATCAGGCCTTCGATTTCGGCAGTCTCGTCTTCATCGGCCGACCCGGTAAACCAGGCTTCCGGATCACCTTCAAGGATGCCAAGCAACTTGGCGGCCGCCAGGATTTCACCTTTGGCCTCTGCACGCTCGAACTTCTTTTCCGCCTTGTTGAACTTGGTCACAAGGTTATGGAACTCCGAAATCGCAAGCGGCGTGTTGAGGTCATCACACAGCGCATCAAGCACCGCACGCGGCACCGGCATTTCTTCCGGGGTCACATCGCCGCTTTGACGCAGGGCCGTATAGAACCGATCAAGCGCCTCTTTGGCCTGACGCAGGTTTTCTTCGGTCCAGTTGATCGGTTGATGGTAATGCGTTCCCATCATCGCCAGACGGATTGCTTCACCCGGCCATTTTTCAAGCAACTCATGCACGGTGACGAAATTGCCCAGCGACTTGGACATCTTTTCGCCTTCGACCATCAGATGGCCGTTATGCATCCAGTATTTGGCGTAGCTTGAGCCCTTGTTCGCGCAGCAGCTTTGCGCCAGTTCGTTTTCATGATGCGGGAACACCAGATCCGAACCACCGCCGTGAATGTCAAAATTCTCGCCCAAATAGCGCGTCGACATGGCAGAGCATTCAATATGCCACCCCGGACGGCCCCGGCCCCACGGGCTATCCCACCCCGGAATGTCATCACTGGATGGTTTCCACAGAACAAAGTCTGCCGGATCTTTTTTATAGGGTGCGACTTCAACACGTGCACCGGCGATCATTTCCTTGCGATCACGGCGCGACAGCTTGCCATAGTCATCAAACGCCTCGACCGAAAACAGCACATGTCCTTCGGCGGCATAGGCAAAGCCCTGCTCGATCAGGCTTTCGCACATGGCAATCATTTCGGCGATATGTTCAGTCGCGCGCGGTTCGATATCAGGCTTGGCCGCATTCAGGGCACCCATGTCATCCAGATAGGCCTGATGGGTGCGTTTGGTGATTTCAGAAATCGGCTCGCCGCTTTCCTTGGCGCGCGCATTGATCTTGTCATCAACGTCAGTGACGTTCCGAACGTAGGTCACCTTCGGATAGATATGGCGCAAAACGCGCACCAGCGTATCAAACACCACCACCGGGCGGGCATTGCCGACATGGGCATAGTCATAGACCGTCGGGCCGCAGACATAGAGGCGCACGTGATTGGGATCAATCGGCTCAAACACCTGCTTTTCGCGGGTGAGCGTATCAAAAATGCGAAGGGTCTTGGTCATTTCAAACGTCCGTTTGGCTGTTATATCGGTTTGGATGCAGGCAGTTTCCGGCGATCAAAGCAGATGCTTTAGACCGCCTTCCCACACAACCGATCACGCGCCTTTTCAGACCCGATCAAAACCAGCATGGTCGACATTTCCGGACCATGTTCACGCGCGGTCAACGCCTTGCGCAGCGGCATGAAAAGCTGCTTGCCCTTGCGGCCGGTTTCTTCCTTAAGCGCTGTGGTCCAGGATTTCCAGCTGGTGCCGTCAAGCTCGCCTTCGGGCAACATCTCGGCGGCCTGTTTGAGGAATGCTTCGTCCTCGCCATCAATTTCCGGAATGACGTTTTTGTGGATCACATCCCACCATTCCAGCGCCTCGGCCACGCGCCAGCAATTGCCGCGCACCGCATTCCAGAACATCTCATCGGCTTCTGCCATGCCAGCAGCTTCAAGCTTCGGTTTGGCGGCCTCAAACGACATGTCGTGAATGACTTTTTCATTGAGGCTTGCCAGCTCTGCCGGATCAAATTTCGGGGTCGAACGGCCATAATGATCAAGGTCGAATTTCTCAAGCACCTGGCTAAGGTTTGCCGGTTCGATCTTGTCCGATGCGCCAAGGCCGGTCAGAAGGCCAACCAATGCCTCGACCTCAAACCCGTCATTGCGCAGTTCACGCAATGAAAGACTGCCCAGACGTTTGGAAAGCTGCGAACCACCCGGCCCGGCCAAAAGCGGCATATGGGCAAATTCAAGTGCGCCCGGTTTCCCGCCAAGAGCAAGATACAGCAGTATTTGCGACACGGTATTGGTCACATGGTCTTCGCCGCGGATGATGTGGGTGACACCCATTTCAAGATCATCGACAACCGAGCCCAGCATATAAAGCAACGACCCGTCTTCGCGGATCAGAACCGGGTCGGATACGTGTTCGGTATCGAACGAACATACACCACGCGTCAGGTCATCCCATCCGACCATGCCGTCGGTCAGAAGGAACCGCCAATGCGGCTTGCGGCCTTCGGCCTCAAGGGCAGCGATTTCTTCATCGCTAAGGGTCAACGCCTTGCGATCATAGATGAATGGTTGATGACGCTGGCGGGCAGCCTTGCGCTTCCAGTTCAGTTCACCTTCCGTCTCATAGCAAGGATACAGCAATTCGCGCTTTTTAAGGTCCGCGATGGCGGCGTCATACTTATCCAGACGGAGCGACTGGCGTTCTTCCTGATCCCAGTCGATACCAAGCCATGAAAGGTCTTCACGGATCGCATCGACATATTCGTCTTTGGAGCGTACCGGATCGGTATCGTCAAAACGCAGGATGAATTTCCCGCCTGATTTACGGGCATAGAGCCAGTTCATCAGCGCCACACGGGCGTTACCGACGTGAAGAAGCCCGGTCGGGCTGGGAGCAAATCGCAGAACAGGTTTTGTCATTTCAAACTTTTCAATCACGTAACAAGGTTCGTGAAGCCATTGGTAATCGGATAGCGACGGTCACGGCCAAAGGCGCGCGGGGTAATCTTGACCCCCGGCGGTGCCTGACGGCGTTTATATTCCGCCCGATCCAGCAACCGCCAGACCCGGCGTACTGTTGCCTCGTCATGACCACTATCAACGATATCGCGAACGGACCGCTCGCCTTCAATCATCTGATGCAGGATATCATCCAAAACATCATACGGCGGCAGACTATCTTCGTCTTTCTGATCGGGGCGCAGTTCAGCCGATGGCGGTTTGGTGATAATCCGCTCGGGAATCACCATGCCATCCGGGCCCATCGCCCCGCTTGGTTTGTGTTCATTGCGCCAGTGGCACAAATTGAACACGGTCGTTTTATAAAGGTCTTTCAGAACCGAATAACCACCACACATATCGCCATACAGCGTGGCATAGCCAACCGACATTTCCGACTTGTTGCCGGTCGTCAGCACCATGTGGCCAAACTTGTTTGAAAGCCCCATCAGGATAATTCCGCGCGAACGGGCCTGAATGTTTTCTTCGGTAATATCGGTATCACGGCCCTCGAATGCCGGGGCTAGCATTTCATCAAATGCCGCCATGGCCGGACCGATATTGATGCTTTCAATCCCGGTCTTGAGCATGCCGGCGCACTGTTCCGCATCTTCAAGGCTGTCTGCCGAGGTATAAGGCGATGGCATCATCACCAGACGCACACGATCCGATCCCAGCGCATCAACGGCGATGGCAGCCGAAAGCGCACTATCGATCCCGCCCGACATACCAATCACAACACCGGGGAAGCCGTTTTTATTGACGTAATCACGCAGGCCCAGAACCAGCGTCTGATAGATGGCATCAAGCCCGCTGGGATAAACGGCCTTGGGCGCATCATCCGCACAGCGCCATTTACCGTCATCATGCTGCTGCCAGGTGGTTAGCGCGACATCCTCGGCAAAGGCCGGCAAGGCAACGGCAAGCGATCCATCGCCGTTGAGGCCAAACGATCCACCATCGAAAACCAGTTCATCCTGCCCGCCGACTTCGTTGCAATAGATCATCGGCTTGCCGCTTTCGCGCACCCGATCCTCGATCAGCTTGCGGCGCAGGCCGCTTTTGTCGGCCTCAAACGGCGACCCGTTGGGCACCAGGAAAATCTCCGCCCCGGCATCTGCCAGATGGGCGACAACATGCGGCGTCCAGACATCCTCGCAGATCGGCACGCCAAGCTTTACGCCCTTGAACGAAATCGGGGTTGGCATCGGGCCAGCAGCAAAGACGCGCTTTTCATCAAACACGCCATAATTCGGCAAGTCGTTCTTGGCGCGCACATCAATAATCTTGCCCTGATCAATCAGCAAAACCGCATTGTGGCGCGTGCCATCCACTTCCCACGGTGTGGTCAACAGCAAGGCCGGACCATCTTTGCGTTTGGCGGTATGATCGCAGATGAATTGAACCGCATCATGCAGATGGCGCATAAACGCTGGCTTCATCACCAGATCCTCGGGCGGATAGCCCGACAGCACCAGTTCGGAATACAGTACGATCTCCGCAGCCTTATCAGCCGCAGTTTCCCAGGCAGCCACAACCTTGTCCCGGTTCCCGGTGACATCACCGACAATCGGGTTCAGCTGGGCAATCGCGATGGCAAGCTTCTTTGTCATGATGTTGGAATAGGATCGCCCCTGCGCGCTGTCAATTGCGGAATACAAGATATGCCATGTTTCACACACGACGACCATTATTGCATAGCAGCAATGCAAAGGGCTGAATGTCGCTAATACTATGATAATTCGCGCCTATTCACGTTTAGTGGCGCGTGTTTATCGGTTGATAATCACTTGCAAAATTGATCATGGGCCGTTCTATTCCGCTTGACCGTGAAAACACGGCAAAAACACAACAAACTGATACGAGCAAATAGAATGTCAAACCAAGCCACCACCACGCCCCAAATCCCGGTTGTCACGATTTCCCACATCCCGGGCAAAGAAATCAGCGAAAACCTTGGCATCGTCTTTGGCAGTTCGGTGCGTAGCCGTAACTTCCTTTTTGATATCATGGCAACGCTCAAGAACCTTTTTGGCGGCGAAGTCCGGTCCTATACCCGCCTTCTTGAAGATGCCCAGCAAGAAGCGACCGACCGCCTGATTGCCCAGTCCGTGAAACTGAATGCCGATGCCATCGTTGATGTGCATTTTGCAACATCGCAGGTTGCCTATAAGGCCGCCGAGATTTTTGCCTATGGCACTGCTGTTCGACTGAAATAACCGGGTGGTAGCATAACAATGGAAGAGTTCTTTCTTCCGGGAATTGCGCTGACCATCCTGATCGGAATCGCTTATCTGACCGGCCGTTTGGCCGATGCGGCGCACGAACGTGCGCTTGCACGCGACGAAACCCTTTTGCCGCATCAGTATCTTGATTCCGGGGATGCAGTTCCCGAACACGTCACATTGCACGACAGCAAACTGGTCACCGGTAAGGTCGTTATTGCCGAAGACCGTTTTCGCAACCTATTGGCCCGCCTCCGCATTTTCGTCGGCGGACGTCTGGCCGCACACGAAGCAACGGTTACACGTGCCAAGCGCGATGCCGTCCTTCGCCTTCGCACCAATGCCAAGGGTGCCAGCCATATTATCGGCCTGCGCTTTGATTCTTCCGAACTCGGGCGGGGCATGATCGAGGTGATCGTTTCAGGCACTGCCCTTTACACCGATCATCGCCCGACCGGTGGCAAGCCGGCCGCCCTTCCTGATGACGGGGTCAATATCTCTCATCGGAACCTGTTGGCAGAACTGGTGTCCGGCAGCTTTGCATTTCTTCTGATCTGCTGGGCCATTTATGCGGCAAGCGGCTTTGCCATTGAATGGGCGGCAGACAGCATTTCGGTTGAGGACGAAGTTGCAATCTGGTCGGAGCTTGAACCCGAACTGATTGCCGGACATCGACTTGATTCCGAACGCAGCATTCCGGAACGCTACCTAGTCGATTTAATCAATTCGATCCCCAAAGAGGCGATTGGTCCAGCACAAGCGTACGATTTTGATGTGCTCATTATCCCTGACGACACACCAAATGCGGCCGCATTGCCCGGCGGCTTGATCCTGGTCCATACCGGCATGCTTGAACTGGTCGACAGCGAAAACGAACTACTGTCAATTTTGGGGCATGAAATCGGCCATTATAATGGGCGCGATCACCTTGAAGGACTCGGCCGCGAGGTCGTTGGCGTCGCCCTTTCGGCCATGATGTTCCAGAACGATGCGGTTCTGACCACCTGGGTCGCAGGATGGCCGAAATTGCTGGCCGATATGGATTACTCCCGCAGTCAGGAACTTGATGCCGATAACTGGAGCCTCAAGATTCTGATGGCCAAATATGGCCACGTTGCCGAAGCATCGCGCACGTTTGAAAAACTTGCCTCCATGCAGGGCGGGCACAGCGTGATGGATTATCTAGCCACCCATCCGCATCCGCAGGACCGGGTGAACCGCCTCAATAAAATGGCGGAAGATCAAGGCCTGCCAATTGGCGAGCCTGTCGATCTTCAAACCGCCTTTGAGAATTATCTGGTTCGAAGCGGAGAAATCCCGGCCAGCGCCCTTGAAGACCGCCACCAATATAACCTTACCAACACGGGAAACTGACCCATGCGTGGACTTTTTGCGCCTTTTCGCTTTCTGAGCGTTAGCGGACGCCCGAATTGTGAATTCTGGCTCACACAATGCATCATTCTGGCCTCGACCATTATGGGTGTCTACCTAGCAAGCTTTGCCGGTTTTGAGATTGCGGTTGATTTTGACCGCTACCAAAGTGTTTCCGATGTTTCCAATCTGGAAAAGTCGCTTGAAGCGGAATTTTCCGACAATATCGAAAAGGTCGAAACCTGGATTGCGGACTATCCCGAAGGCCCGATGACCTGGCATGCCGCAAAACTTGCCCCGCGTGAACGCCACAAACTTGATGATATGGTGTGGCAGACAATGCGCTATTCGCAACGCACGTTTGAGGTAAACCCGGCGATCATCACCGGGGTACGCCGCTTCTATTCCGATATCGAAGCACAGATGACGATCATGTTCATGCAACAAAACGCCAATGGCATGGCGCGCAATGCATTGAGGAAAATGGGTGAAATCGCCGCAACAGCGCGGGCTGAGGTCTTGCCCCTGCTGCACTCGGAAATAAAACGCCTCGATGATGATCTGGCGAAAATGACGCACTGATTTCGTGCATCCTCAGATGGCGAAAACACAAAACCGGGGCTGCAATCAGTCCCGGTTTTTCTTTTTCACTTAGAGGAGGAGGAAATCAGGGATCAAAGGGCCAAGGCCGCGTCGATTTCGCCCTGACTCATGGTTTTGGCTGAACCATGGATAATGCCACTGGCGACATCCATGAACTTCTGAAGCGAGGTGGTCACGGCACTTGCCGTCACGCGCAGCAAATCCTCATCGCCGGTCTCGATAATGGTCTCAAGCTGCGAAACCGCATGCGACACAATCCTGTTAAGATGCTCGATGGTTTCTTCAAACGGCTGACGGAACTTGGCTGGCACATGCTCATAAGCCTCAATCGCCAGATCCTTGTCTGAAAAGGCGCTATCGCGGAAGTGCTCCTGATAGCTTTTCGGCGCCCATTCCTTGCAGTCCTCGATCATGTCAGGCATGTCGGGCACCATTTCGAGAAGCATGACGATCTCATTGAAATGGTTCAGATAATCGGTCGCCAAAAGCGTGGTCGAGGAAATATTGGTTCCCTCCACCTTCTTTTGCCATGCGCTGAATTCAGCGTCGTCCACCATACCCGTTGCGACCCCTCGCCCTTAATCTTCTGTCAGGAACACCCTGCAATTACCCATACTTAAGAATATTTGATCGCCATTGGTAGATGTTTTTTCACGAATTCATACTGATTGTGCAACAAAATGCATCGAAGCCTGCTTTAACTGCCTCACTTGGGAAGCCGACGTCCCAAAAGAAGTCCCAAAAGAAAAGGTGCCCGACACTCCCGGGCACCTTAACAATCAATCTGTTCAATCAGACGATCAAATCAAGCAGAAGCAGCCATCTGTTCTGCGCGAACGCTGTCGCGTTCTTTTTTGATCATTTCGGCCATCAGGAAGGCAAGCTCAAGAGCCTGTCCGCCGTTCAGGCGCGGGTCGCAATGGGTGTGGTAACGATCCGAAAGGGTGTCTTCGGTCACTTCACGCGCACCACCGATGCATTCGGTCACATCCGTTCCGGTCATTTCGAAATGAACGCCACCGGCATGGGTGCCTTCGGCCTTGTGCACTTCAAAGAAGTTTTTGACCTCTGACAGGATCGCATCGAACGGACGGGTTTTATATCCGGTTGATGCCTTGATCGTGTTGCCATGCATCGGATCACAGGACCAGACAACCTTGCGGCCTTCATCCTTCACACGCTTGACCAGACGCGGCAGGTTATCAAACACCTTATCTGCGCCCATGCGTGCGATGAGGGTCAGGCGACCGGCTTCGTTGTTCGGGTTCAGGATGTCGATCAGACGGATCAGGTCATCCTCATCCATGGTCGGGCCGCATTTCATGCCGATCGGGTTGTTAACCCCACGCAGGAATTCAACATGTGCGTGATCGGCCTGGCGGGTACGGTCGCCAATCCACAGCATATGCGAGGAGCAATCATACCACTCGCCGGTCAGGCTGTCCTGACGGGTCAATGCCTGCTCGTAACCCAGCAAAAGCGCCTCGTGCGAGGTATAGAAATCCGTCTCGCGCAGCTGCGGTGCGCTTTCGGCGGTGATGCCGCACGCTTCCATGAAGGCAACCGCCTCATCGATCTGGGTGGTCATCTTGCTGTAGCGTTCACCAGCCGGGCTACCATCGACAAAGGACAGGTTCCAGCGATGGATTTTGGTCAGATCGGCAAAGCCACCCTGTGCAAAGGCACGCAGCAGGTTAAGCGTTGCGGCGGACTGGTTATAGGCGCGGATCTGGCGCTGCGGGTCCGGAATGCGGGCTGCTTCGGTGAACTCGATGCCGTTGACCACATCACCGCGATAGCTAGGCAGTTCGACACCATTGATGGTTTCGGTATCAGATGAGCGCGGCTTGGCAAACTGACCAGCCATACGCCCAACCTTGACCACCGGGCATGCCGCGCCATAGGTCAGGACCACGGCCATCTGCAACATCACCTTGAAGGTGTCGCGAATATTGTTCGGATGAAATTCCTTGAAGCTTTCGGCACAGTCCCCGCCTTGCAGCAGGAAAGCCTTGCCTTCTGCGACTTCACCAAGCTTTTCCTTGAGCGCACGCGCCTCGCCAGCAAACACCAAAGGAGGATAGCTGCCGAGCTCTTGCTCTACGGCCTTTAAGGCCTGTGCATCAGGATAAGTCGGCACCTGCTTAATCGGCAGGTTACGCCAGCTATCAATGCTCCAGCTCTTGCTCATTTGCTTCCTCTCAATCCGGCATGTTCATCGTCATGCCGCCATTATAGCACATATACGTTTATCTGGCGGAATTCCGCCCGCTTGACCGGTAATTTAACCGGGCCAGACTTGATACGGGTTTTGCCAACGCATTTCCACCCCTTCTCGACGTTCGGAGATCATTTTTCGGCAATTTTTTACCAAACCGTCAAAATTTGGCGCAAAATTCCACTCAAAACCTGCAATTTATCAAGGGCGGATGCAGTGTGATCAAATACTCACACCCTTCAGATATGTGCGAATCCGGATTAGCAAAACGTCTGTGACGTCAAAATTCCGGCTCTTCATCGAAAACCGCAACGCCTTTGGGAATAATCACACCTTCTAATTTCCGCTTGGCCCAAATATGCATCGCATCACTAAGGTCGGGCTGAATATCAAGTGACCCGCCTTTGACACTGACAGGCTCAAAACCGTTAAGATCGCCATGAAAAAGGCGCGTCCCGCAATCGAGACAGAAATGACACGGCATCTTCCCGCCATCCGATGTCGAACGGGTCCATGTTTTAACAGTACCCTGGATGATCTTGATATGCGCCGGTGCGACAATTGCCGAAATGCCAAAGGCAGATGCTGATTGCAGCTGACATTCCCGGCAATGGCAGACATAGACCTTTGATGGTGGCGCAGACAGCACATATTTGACAGCGCCACACTGGCAGCCACCGCTCAACGACTGCGATTGATTTTGGGTCAATGCGCTCACACGGACCTCCAGAACATCATTGGGGCGGCAGGCTTTTGCATTTGCAGACCGCCATTTTCTTGCACCATCAAGACTTTAGCGCCACACTGCCCGCCCGTCGACTTTAACATGGACCTTCCATGACCCCTGAAACGATCGCTGTCATTGCCTGTGCCTATTTCGTGGCGGCCTTCGTCAAGGGTGCCACCGGCTTGGGGTTTTCAACATCGGCATTGCCGATCCTGGCCCTTGGACTTGGGCTTAAGGCCGGAATGCCGCTTGTGATCATTCCATCGCTTGTCAGCAATTCAATCATCATGGCCCAGGCGGGACATTTCCGCGAAACCGTCAACCGGTTCTGGCCGATGTTTCTGGCAACAATTCCGGGCATCCTGATCGGACTGGCGGTGCTTGAGATGGTCGACAGCATTCTGGCAGGTGCCGTTTTGGGGCTGGTTTTGATGAATTACGGGGCGATTACCCTGTTTCGCCATGGCAAGCCACTGTCGGACAAGGTTGCACGCGGACTTGCCCCGGTTTCGGGCTTTGCCACCGGCCTGATCAACGGCATCACCGGATCGCAGGTTATGCCGGTTTTGCCTTTCCTGCTTTCCATGCGGCTTGAACCAAAACGCTTTCTACAGGCGATCAATATCTCGTTTAGTCTTTCAAGCATCGTCATGGCCCTGGGCCTTGCCCGGCTTGGCCTGATGACGATTGAAACACTCTGGATATCACTGGCGGGGTTGGTACCGGTGTATCTTGGGACGAAACTGGGCACGCGCGTGCGTGATCGCATGGACGCAGAAACCTTTCGCAAGGTCGTTCTGATCATGCTGATCATCTTTGGCGTCATTCTGATTGGCAAACTGTTTGCCCCTTCATGATCAAACATCTACGCAACGCGGCGATGTCATCTGGCACAATCGTATCGTTTCTGCTAGCACATCCTCATGAAAACCATCGCCCGCCCTGCCTTTGCCGAAACCGAAGAAAAGAAATCGCGTTTTCTGGCCGAACTCGTTTTTCATGACGATCTGGCCAAGCGAATTGATGAATTGCGCGCCCTTCATCCCAAGGCCAATCACCATGTGAACGCCTATCGGTACCTTAATGATGAAGAGCAACTGATCGAACACGGCAAGGATGACGGCGAACCATCGGGCACATCAGGCATCCCTTGCCTTAAGGTTCTTCAGGGCCGTGATCTGATTAATGTTGCGGTGATCGTGACGCGTTATTTTGGCGGGACAAAACTGGGGACTGGCGGATTGGTGCGCGCCTATAGCGGGGCGGCCAATGCGGTCTGTGATGTGGCCGAGATCATCGAGTATATCCCGCAGGGCGAAGCAGAACTGTTTGCCGGGTTTTCCGATGCCGGAACGCTCGAACAGGCCTGTGCCGAGGATGGCATCACCATCCTTGATCGTCAGTTTGATACCGACGGGACGCGCATTAAAATCACCGGCCCACGCGAATGCCTGGCTGAGCTGAGTGAACGTTTTCCCCTGCCGCAGTGACAGCCACTAGCGCGTTTTTGATTTTGGCCGCGTGGTGCTTTCGCGACACTGAAGCTCGAAGCCGAGATCAATGATCTTCTGTTCGGGGGGCTCGCCATCCAGAACGCTTTTGATCATTTGCACGGCGCGTTTGCCGATCTGATAGCGATCTGTTCGGATCGATGTGAGCGCCGGATAGCTTGCGGCCATCATTTCAAGATCGTTAAAGCCAATGATCCCCATGTCATCAGGAACCGAAATCCCGGCCTTCTGGCACCCAAACAGCGCGCCAAGCGCCATGTCATCGTTGTTGCAGAACACCGCATCAAGGTCGGGGCGGCGTTTGCGCAATGTTTCAAGCAAATGTCCGCCAAGCGAAACACTTGATGAGTCTGTCGTCGTTACGATCAGGTCCGGGTCGTAACGACCACCCGACCGCAGGGCTTCCTTGAACCCTTCCATACGCCGATGGGATCTGGGATCCATACGCGCACCAAGGAAGCCGATGCGTTTGTAACCCTTTTGCACCAGATGAACGCCGGCCGCCCGACCGCCTTCAAAATGTGAAAAGCCGACCATCATGTCGATCGGGTCGTCGCTGATGTCCATGACCTGAACAACCGGGCATTCGGCATTTTCCAGAAGTTCGCGGGTGGCATCGGTCTGATCAACGCCGGCAACAATCATGGCCGACGGACCCTGCCCCAGGAAGGTGCGCACAAGGCGTTCCTCATCCTTCGCGACATAGCGCGAGTTACCCAGCTGCACCTGAAATGGCCCCTGATACAGCTCGTCATAAATGGCGCGCAGCGTATCGGCAAAAACGTTGTTGGTCAGCGAGGGAACGATCACACCGATCACATTGGATCGGGTCGAGGCCAGCGCACTGGCATGCGAATGCGGCACATAATTGAGCTTGCGCACAGCGTTGTTGATCTTTCGCCGCAGATGATCAGACACCTTTGACGGATCGCGCAACGCGCGTGAAACCGTGATGGTGCTGACACCAGCCCGTTCGGCAACATCGGATATTGTTGGCCGTCCGGCCCCTTTGCGCTTCCTCATACCCTTACATTTATTACGTCCTTTCCAAACCGACAAGCACCTTGTCACGGTAAATCAAACAGCGGAAATTAGCCTGTTGACTCAATGTTAGCGCTAACATTATGTTAGCGCTAACATTATAACACAACAGGGCAGTCCAAGAGTAAAACCCGCCCTGAAAATCAGTGAGTGTATCGAATTCAATGAACCGGCAAACGCAGTATGTCGTTGTCATGGGTGTGAGCGGATCCGGCAAAACCGAGGTCGCGCGTCGTCTGGCAAACCTGACGGATAGCATTTATCTGGACGCAGACGACCACCATCCAAGCACGAATGTAGAACACATGCGCCGTGGTCTTCCGCTGAATGATGACATGCGGTGGCCTTGGCTTGATGCGGTCGCCAAAGCGGCTCGCACGCAGGCCGGTTCACCTGCTGATGCCCAAACAACTCAGGCCGGTCGGGCCATTTTCATTGCCTGTTCTGCGCTGAAACGTCGCTATCGCGATGTACTGCGCACGCACCTGAACCCGATCACGTTTGTTTTTCTGGATGGCACACGCGAACTGATCCAGACGCGGCTTGAAACCCGTGTCGGTCATTTCATGCCATCCGCACTGTTAGACAGCCAGTTTGCAGATCTTGAACCGCCGGGGCCGGACGAGAATTGCGTGACTGTCTTTGTTGATGCCCCGCTTGAAACTGTTGTCGCCACGGCTTTGGACCGATTGGCGGAGCGTGAAGACGGCAGTTTTTCCTTTGTCAAAGAGAATACCGCCGGAAAATAAGGCACATTAGGGAGAAGATGAATGACCAAGACTCTTAAATCGCTTGCAGGTGCAGGCCTTATCGCAACCCTGATTGCAGCGTCGCCGCTTGGCGCCAATGCTCAGGATTTTACCCTCAAGATGCAGTCGAGTGATTCGGCAGGCGTTCCGAACTTTGTTCTGGAACAGGAATGGGCCGAACGTGTCGGCGTCATGACGGGTGGTCGCGTTTCTGTTGAAATGCTGCCGGTCAACTCGATCGTCGAACATGCCGAAACCCAGGACGCCATCGCTGCTGGCATTCTTGACGGCCACATCACCGACACCAGCTACTTCACCGGCAAGGACCCGGCCTTCGGCCTGATCGCCAACCCGGTTGGCGCATGGTCGGCACCGTCCGAAATGCTGCGCTTTGTTGAATATGGTGGCGGCAAGGAACTGATGAACAGCCTGCTTAACCCGCGTGGTTTGCAGTTCATCGGCGCCGTAACCCCGGGCCTGGAAGCATTTGTTTCCTCTGTTCCGCTTGATGGCGTTGCCGACCTCAAAGGCCTGAAGATGCGTGCCCCGGAAGGCATGGTTCAGCAGGTATTTGCCGCAGCCGGTGCGTCGCCGGTGAACATTCCGCAGTCCGAAGTGTTTACATCCCTTGATAAAAAAGTGATCGACGCTGCGGATGCGACCGTGTTCTCGACCAACCAGGCCATGGGTCTGCATGATGTTGCAAAACATCCGGTCTATCCGGGCTTCCACTCCATGCCGATGCTGGAAGTTTCGATCAACAAGACCAAGTGGGATTCCATGCCGGCAGATATCCAGGCCATCCTGGAAATGTCGGTCCGTGATCTGGCCCATGACATGGATGCACGTCTTGCCATGAAAGACATGGAAGCCGTGGCAGCTGCCCGTGCTGAAGGCGGCGTTACCATTCATAACTGGTCGGCTGAAGAACGTGCGAAGTTCCGCCAGATTGCCACCAGCCAGTGGGAAAAAGTCGCTGCACGTTCCGAAGATGCGCAGCGTGTTTACGATACCCTTGTCAAATACCTTAAGTCACAGGGTATGATCTAAGACAGATCAGCTTTTTCGCCGGCAGCAACGCGCCTTGTTGCTGTCGGCAAAATGCTGGAATACAATCCGGCTGGTTCCGTAACCCGAGACGTATCGGGACCAAAGGCCTCCCTCCTTGCCGGATTGTATTTCCTGTTGATGCAAGGAACGCAGTTATGTCTGACACCCCGCAACATGCACCGTTGCCAGAACTTCCCGAACTCGTAGAAAACACCGAACAGGCGACCGAGGTATCCGGTCTTCTGGGTCAGGTAATCACAAAGATCTCCAATGTTTTTGCCATTGGTTTTCTGATCTCCATGGCAACCCTGATTTATGAAATCGTGGCACGTCATGTTTTTGGCAGCCCGACCTTGTGGGCACATGAAACGACGACGTTTATCTGTGCGGTCGGATTTGTGTTTGGTGGCCTTTTTTGTGCTGCGCGCGACAAGCATATTCGTGTTGTGCTGCTCTATGACATTGCCGGACCGAAAATGCGCAAGACCCTTGATATCTTTATCTCGGTGATCTGCATGATCGCATCGGGCTTCTTTGCCTGGGCATCCTGGCTGATGGTCGAACGCGCCGTCTTTACCCCGACTGGCGACATTCATTTTGAAACGACCGGCAGTGCGTTCAACGCGCCCTACCCGGGCGTGCTCAAGGTATTTTTGTTGGTGGTTCTGATTGTCTTGATGGTTCAGTTTCTGGTTCAGGCCGTCAATTATGCCCGCAAGCCACCGATCATGCCCGCATCGCACACTTCAACCGAATAATCAGCGCGCCTCGTGCCCAATTCATTGATGCGCCTTGTTACGGCCTCGCCAAGCAGCGCAACAGGATACATTTAGATGTTTGATTTACAGTCCCTAGGCATCGAGTACGGCACACTTGCCATGTTCGTCATGCTGCTTGGTTTCCTGGTAACCGGCATGCCGTTGGCGTTTGTCACGCTGTTGATTGCCTTGATCTTTACCCTTGGCTGGTTTGGCCCGATGGCGGTGCCGCTGATTACCAGCCGGGTCTATTCATTTGTTTCATCCTTTGTTTTCGTCTCGGTGCCGATGTTCGTGCTGATGGCGGCGATCCTTGATCGATCAGGCATTGCGCGCGACCTGTTTGATGCCATGCGCCTGTTTGGCGGCAGGCTCAAGGGGGGCGTTGCCGTTCAGACGATCTTTGTTGCGGTTATTCTGGCCGCCATGAGCGGTATTATCGGCGGCGAGATTGTTCTGCTTGGCCTGATTGCCCTGCCCCAGATGCTGCGACAGGGCTATGACAAGAACCTTGCTATCGGGGTGGTCTGTGCCGGCGGGTCGCTGGGCACCATGGTGCCACCATCGATTGTTCTGATCATTTATGGCCTGACCGCAAACGTTTCGATTGGCGATCTGTTTACCTCGGCCTTTTTACCGGGCTTCATGCTCGCGGGTTTCTATGTCGCCTACGTGCTGTTTCGTTCTTACACGGGCGACAACATCGCCCCACCGCCGCAGACTGAAAAAATCCCGCGCGAAGAAAAAGTACGCCTGCTCAAGGGGCTTTTCCTGCCCATTCTGGTCGTGTTCTGTGTTCTTGGATCGATTTATGGCGGCATCGCCTCAGTGACCGAGGCCTCGGCCGTTGGTGTGGCCGGTGTGATTGCCTCGACCATTTTGCGCCGTGAATTTTCACTTACCATGCTTAAAGGCGCGGCAGTTCAAACGCTTTCGACCTGTGGCATGATTGTCTGGATCGGGATCGGGGCATCCGCCCTTGTCGGCGTGTTTAACCTGATGGGCGGCATCCGCTTTGTATCGGGCCTGATTACCGGCATCTCCGAAGATCCGACCATCATCATCCTGTTCATGATGCTGATCCTGTTCGTGCTGGGCATGTTCCTGGATTGGGTGGGTATCGCCCTTTTGACCATGCCGATCTTTGTGCCGATCGTAAAACAGCTTGGATTTGACCCGGTCTGGTTTGGCGTGCTGTTTGCCATGAACATGCAGGTCAGCTTCCTGTCCCCGCCGTTTGGGCCTGCGGCCTTTTACCTGAAATCGGTCGCGCCACCCGACATATCACTGGGCGATATTTTCAAATCGCTTCTGCCGTTTATCTGCCTGCAGATTTTGGCGGTCGCCCTTCTGATCATCTTCCCGGGCCTTGCCGGGGGTTAAGACCACCAAACAAAAAAAGGGTAGAGACATGGCTCCGCCCTTTTTTTGGTCTTCTGAGGCCAACTGATCTGAACACAAACCGGCGGTCAGAATAATCTAATTGAACTCATGTGCTTCTAGAAACATTGCCTGCGCCAAACTATCGAAAAACTGCTGGTAAGGCACTGGATCACTAATCGCCTGCATGTTGTGTTGAGCACTTGCGCGCACCAGAGTTTGGCCCGCACCGTGCTGCCTCGCAGTGACCGTCATTTTAACAAGATAGTCGTTTACCTTTACTGCACTAACCAAACCGAGCTCGGTATCTGCTTTTTCGACGGTAAAGCCCAAGTCTTGTAGAGTGGCAATAACCGTCCTGGTCGTCAGGTTCTGATCAGACGTATCGAATACTCTTGATTGAACACTCCGCAAAGCTACCTGACTAGAATCCATCGAAAGGATCTGGTCTTTAGAATTGGTTTGGCATGCCGCCAGCGACACAAATAGCCCCGCAACAGTTAAAGACTTAAGCAATTTTGTAATCATACCTGATTGGCTTCCAAGAATAGTGATTGCGCGAGTTTATCAAAGAACTCTTGATAGACGCGTGCGTCTCGAACCTGCTCTCCACGTATGTAGCGTGGATCCATACCTGTCGAGATATCTTGCAAAGTCGCACGAACGCGAACTTTAGATTCAGTCACTTTGAAGGTCGTTACCGTAATTCGGACATCTCTTCCAGCGAAGAGACCAAAACCCGACTTGCCTTTCTGAGCCGAAATCAAGCCTTGAGCCATATTCGTTTCTGTCACTTTGAAGCCAGTATCCAGTAGAACTCCAACAACAGCCTGAAGAACCAACGTCTCGTCACCCGTCTCAAACATACGGCTGTCAATCTTCCGCTGTTGGACTTGCGAAACTTCTGATGAAAACGCCGCCATCTGATTACCTTTGGTTACACAAGCAGAAACCAGAAATGGAGCGAGCAGCAAAAGAAACAGGTGTTTTTTCATCGTGAAATCAGAAGCTGCTGTAACGATACGCAAAATCGCGAACTTTGTTCTCATGATCATATTTGATTACGATCGTCAGGGTCTTTTGAGTTGTTGATGAAGCACCGGAACTGCTCGAATATCCTACCCCACCAGCACCGCCCGCGATGCCAGCTCCAACACCTGCTCCACCTAACACTAGAGCATTCACGCCACCGCTTGATGTCGAGTAGACTTGTTGCGTTGAGATTTTGTCGTAAACCCAGTTTTCCCGTCGCTCACTATCTGTGGTTACCATGTTCGGGGAACCAAGAACCAAAACCACTTCGCTAGACGACATACCGATTTTGATTTCACGTTGAACAGTTCCGACAGTCAGACGTTCATCAGTAGCCGATGCAGCTTGAACATCTGCACTATGGGTCTGAACCGATTTGCAGCCAGCCAAGGTCAAGATAGATAAGCCTACGACCATACCGGCTAGCTTCATCCTGTAAAACATCTGCGATCCCTTATGTTAAGTTATTGCTGCTCAAGACTGTCCTGCGTTTTCTGATCAACACTCAGTTGCTCTTCTTCCTCGGCAGTCAGCTCTTCATCCATTGCTTCCAGAAACAATGCTTCCGACAACGGCTCAAAAAACCGTTGTTGATAAAATTCGGGAGCGTCCACTTGCATTGGCGCTAGGTTTGGCGCTGTTTGAACAACAGCATTTGCACGAACAACACTCTGCTCTTCCCCCCGTGCTGCTACAGACGCAGTCAGATCCAGTTTGGCAAGCTTGTTACCACTCACAACACCAGCTTCAGGGTCAACCGAAGTAATCGCGTAGCCAAGATCGAGCATTACAGCCAATACCGCGCGATAAACTTTCGGCTGATCGTCAGTGTCATACACACGACTCTGGATCGAGCGCATTTCTAGCGCGCTTTTTTGACTTAAGATGACTTCCTGTGTGGTTTGGCAGGCACCAAGAGCAAGAACACCGCAGATCAGGAAAACTATCTTCAGATGTCTGGAAATCATAGCGTATGCGCCTCCAAGAATAGGCTTTCCGAAAGACGATCAAAGAACTCCTGATATATTTCTTGGTCTTTGATTACCTCTGCGCGCCAGAGCAGTCCTTGGTTATTTGTAATGTGTCGATCAAAAATCACCCGCACATTTGAACTGCCACCTGGTGCCTCACTCACCAGCAATGAAACATTGATCTTCTGACTCTCGTCGTAAACGACCTGATGATAAGAACCTGCCAAACCCGCCAATATCGCAAGAAATACCTGTCCAGCCACTTCCCCGGTTTCGACTGCGTCCCTCTCCTTTGAGGCAGCGAGAACACCATAACCGCCCGAGGAGGCGGTGACATTAAAGCCCAAGTCCTGCAAGGTTGCAGCCGATGCGGCAACAATACGTTTGGCCTCTAGAGTATCAAAAGAACGTTGCTGAATCGCACGGAGAGATACTGTTGTTTCGCCCTCATCAAGAGGTGGTGCCCCGATTTGCATTGCGTATTCGTTGTGCGTCACACATGACGCAAGCATCAGAGCACACAAGATCACGGTTCCCGCTCTGCCTGCAAACTTCTTCATACCGTTTCCCCCTGAAAACCGGAAACCATACCCACCATAATCGAGCAACAGACTAAAGCAGATTTGAACATCTGGCTCAACAACTCTGACAAGAACAAACGACAGATTTCCTTGTGATAATTGCAACAATATTATTCACGACAGGATTTACTATCCTCAAGGAGGGCTGTTTTCGCAATTGATCTGAACGAAAAAGGCGGAGCCAATTGACTCCGCCTTTTTCTCTTGTGAGCAACCAGGGTAAGACAACCGCCCCCTAAAGATGAAGCGATATGAACTACCTAATCCGCAACCGCGAAGCGCATGGTGACGAATTCCTCCGCCGCCGACGGATGAACCGCAACGGTCTGATCGAACTGGGCCTTGGTTGAGCCCATGCGGACTGCAATGCCGATGCCCTGAATGATTTCAGCCGCATCCGGGCCAACCATGTGCGCGCCCAGCACCACATCGGTGGTTTTATCGACAATAAGTTTCATCAGGGTTTTTTCATCACGGCCCGAAAGCGTGTGGCGCATTGGCTTGAAGGTCGATTTATAGATTTCGACATCCTTGCCTTTATCGCGTGCTTCTTCCTCTGTCAGGCCAACAGTGCCAACCGGTGGCTGGCTGAAAACAGCAGTCGGGATGGCCTGATAGGACATTGACCATGGCTTACCGCCATAAACCGTATCGGCAAAGGCCATGCCTTCCTTGATCGCAACCGGGGTCAGTTGCACGTGATCGCGCACATCACCAACGGCATAAATGTTGGGCACGCTGGTCTGCAGCCCGGCATTGGTTTTGATGGCACTTCTGTCATTGAGTTCCACACCGGCCTGCTCAAGGCCCAGACCATGGGTTTTGGGTTCGCGCCCCGTGGCAAACATGATGGCATCGACTTCCTGATGGCCACCGCCGGTCAGCGTCAGAGTCAATGAACCGTCATCATTCTTCTCAATCGCCGTGACATTGGTATTCAGGCGCAGATCAATGCCCTTTTTAACGATCTCCTCGGCCAGATGATTGCGGATATCATTGTCAAAGCCGCGCAGGATCTGCTCACCGCGATAGAACTGGGTTACGTTCGCGCCAAGACCAGCGAAGATACCGGCAAACTCAACCGCGATATAGCCGCCCCCCACAACCGCGATCCGTTCGGGCAGATCTTCAAGATGGAAGGCCTGATTGGAAGAAATCGCATGTTCGATGCCCGGAATGTCGGGCATCACCGGCGTCCCGCCAACAGCAATCAGGATGCGCTCGGCCGTGACCGTCTTGCCGCCAACATCAAGGGTATGAGCATCCTTGAGAACCGCACGGTTTTCAAACAGTTCGACATTTGAGCCGGCCAGAAGCTTTTTATAGATGCCATTGAGACGATTGATCTCGGCATCCTTGTTGGCGATCAGGGTCTTCCAGCTAAAGCTGGGCTCGCCCGGAAGGGTCCATCCATAGGCTGATGCGTCTTCAAAATCCTCGGCAAAGTGTGCGCCATAGACCAGCAGTTTCTTGGGCACACAGCCGCGGATCACGCAGGTCCCACCGACCTGACTTTCTTCGGCAATGGCGACCTTTGCGCCATATCCCGATGCGACACGGGCGGCACGCACGCCCCCCGATCCGGCACCGACAACAAACAAATCAAAATCATAGTCCGACATGCGGAAATTCCTGTTTTGGGTCAATTGACAACATGGCGCCAAATGTAGGGCGAATTTGCCAAGAGTCGAGGCAAAACCCGGTAATATCGGCGTAAAAATTGTGTGATGCAGGCTATCACAGTGGCTCAACACACCTTGGTGACAAAGATACCAACGGGCGTTAGCATTTTTAAACTTTCGCCCTATATGATTAGGGTCAGGACCCATTAATTTGGTTTAAATGGTTCACCGAATTTGTGCGGATACGCGAAGCAAAACCGCAGGAAGATATTTATCTTTCAAGGTTTTACGACAAAGTAGCCCGTGCAAATCCGGTTAATCCGAAGGACAGACGTTATATTTGCAAACTCCTGCGTCAAACCCCTTGGCCGGGATACCAGCCCACCCTGCGGGCTTTTCCTTGGGTTTTACAAATATAACGTCTGCCATTTAAATCAAATTAATGGGTCCTGACCCTAAAAAGACGCGATGGGGATTGCGACAACTTGATAGGATTTTATCCATGAACGACCATATCCACGGTCAGGATGCGTCTTTTGACACGGCACCGCGCTACACTGACGAGCGCGGCGGGAACACGGCCCTTGTTTGCTATGGGCTGATGATCGCAACCCTGTTTACGGCGTTTGCCACAGGCTTTATCGCGCTGATTGTGTCCTATATCGCGCGTGAAGACGACAATCACTGGACCAACAGTCACTACACATTTGTGATCCGCACATTCTGGATCAGCATTCTCTACGCCATTATCACCGGGTTCTTCTTTGTTGTGATCGGCTGGGTACCGCTGATTGGCTGGGCCTTTATGGGCCTGATGGGGCTTTACACCACCGCCTGGTTTATCGGGCGCAATGTGATCGGGCTCTTGCGCGCGCTTAACGGGCGTCCGATTGACAACCCGCAAAGCTGGTTCTTTGGCTGATTGCCTGAATTCAGGTGCAATCGGCAACAAGCTGTTTTGTCCGATTGCACCGGACTCCCCGGCCCGCTAAGGTTGGCCGATATACAAAACTGGATACGGACAGGGGTTTAACAGTGGCGTCGTCTGCGCAAGGGTCTGGCGATAAAATGCGCTGGGAAGATCTTCTTTCTTCTCATCGGCTTGAATTCAAGGATGGCAAAATTCGCCTGCCCGAAGGTGCCCCCTATCCGACACCGGATGGCCGAAGCCCGTTTCAGATTGATGTCGACCGGGTGATTTTTTCATCCTCCTTCCGCCGTCTGCAAAACAAAACGCAAGTACATCCCCTTTCGGAAAATGATCATGTCCATACCCGCCTGACCCACACGATTGAGGTCGGCTCGGTCGGACAATCATTGGGCCTTATGGCCGGTGCGCATATCGTCAAGAACCTGCCAAAGGAATCGGAAACGACGGTGGCCGATATCGGCTATATGGTTCAGGCAGCCTGCCTTGCGCACGATATCGGCAACCCTCCATTCGGCCATTCCGGCGAAGACGCCATCAATGAATGGTTCACCACATCGCGCCTTGCCAAGGATGAACTGACATCGCGCCTGTCAGGGCCGGAGCTTGAAGACCTGCGTCATTTCGAAGGCAATGCGCAAGGTTTGCGCATCATCAGCCAGCTTGAAATGAAACGCTTTGACGGTGGGCTTAACCTGACCTACGGCACGCTTGGCAGCTTTATCAAATATCCGCGCAGCACCTCTGTCCCCGATGCGCGCCGCAAGGAATACACAGGCCTTAAAAAACCCGGCTATTATCAGGCAGAGCGCGACATTGCGTATGCAATTGCACGTGTCTGCGGCCTGTCACCGCTTGAAGGATTTGATGGCGCATGGCGACGTCATCCGCTGGTCTACCTGGTCGAGGCGGCTGATGATATTTGCTACTCGGTTGTCGATCTGGAGGATGGCTGGGAATTGGGTTGTGTGAGTTTCGAGGAAGTCGAACGCGCGCTCGCGCCGATTGCCCGTCATCCGGAAAAATATGATGGCGATGCCGAACAACGCTGGAAAGATCTGCGTGCCGAGGATTGGTATGCGGAAAAATCCGAAGACGACAGGATTGGTTTCCTGCGTGGCAAGGCGATTGGCAATCTGGTCAAGGCCGCTGTTGATGCCTTCATCGAACATGAAGATGCGTTGCTTGCCGGAACCATCGAAGGCGATCTTCTGGCAAATACTCCGCTTGGTCCCTATGCCAAGGCGTGCAAGAAACTCGCCGTACAAAAGATCTATAATGCGCCGCATGTCCTGCCGATTGAAATGGCCGGGTTTGAAGTCATCAATGGGCTGCTTGATAGCTTTGTGCGCGCGGCAATTGATATTGACGAGCATAAAAATCACGGCAAACGCCTGCCGCCACAAGCGGACCGCATCGACAAGCTTTTATCCGGCAAGCTGATGGCAGCCCCGGACCTGTATAGTCGCCTGATGCGGGTCATGGATTATATTTCCGGCATGACAGACCGCTATGCGGTGACGCTATTTCGAAAGCTTCAGGGCATTACGATCTAACAAAAAACCCGGCCAGATGGCCGGGTTTTTTGTTAAAGCCTGATTGGGCTTAGATAATGTAGTGAATGCCGCATTCGGTTTTGTCCTGCCCGGCCCAACGCCCGGCACGGACATCGGTCGTGTTGGGGTCAACACGTTCGGTGCAGGGCATGCAGCCAATTGACAGGAACCCTTCGGCCTGCAGCGGATGACGCGGCAGCGCGCGATGTTCAAAGATGTCATCGATGTCTTCGCGCTGATAGCCCGCCAGCGGATTGATCTTGATGCGCGATCCTGCCGGTTCAATTACCGGCAAAGCATCACGTTCCCCACCATGGAAACGTTTGCGCCCCGTCAGCCAGGCATCATAGCCTTCAAGCGCGCGCTGAAGCGGCTCCACCTTGCGCAAATAGCAGCATTTCGGCACATCGGAGGCGAACAACATCCCGTCAGGGTCCTCGGCCTTAAGCTTCTTTTCGTCCGGACGCATAATCTTGATGTTGGTCAGGCCCAGTTGATCAACCAACTGCTCGCGATAGGTATGGGTTTCACCAAACAGTTTCCGGGTATCCAGAAAGATCACCGGCAAGTTCGGATCAACTTCCGCGACCAGTGCCAGAAGTGCCGCGGCCTCGGTCCCAAAGGACGAGGTCATGGTGATGCGACCATTGAACTCTTCGTGCACCATCGGTTCGATCAGCGACACACCTTGAAGGTGACCATATTGATCAAGCAGACGGGCAGCGCGATCGTTTGCTTCCTCAACAGACATGGAGCCGCCGGTGACGATGTCTTCTTCGCGCATGACATTCATGGCAGCCACCTCCGCTGATCGATGTATTCATCGGTCTTGCGCAGAAGGGTTTGCATATCAGCCCCGTCGGCCTTCCATTTCTCACGCTGTTTGGACAATTCACGCAGACGTTGGTCCCAGCTTGGCACCAGCCATTTTTCAAGGGCGCGGCGGATCCGACCGGCAAGACGCGGGCTGTGGCCGTTGGTCGACACCGTGATCATCAGATCACCGCGCTGAACGCGCGCGGGTGACGAAAAATCACAGTATTGTTTTACGTCCTCGACATTGGCAATCGTACCGACGGCCTTGGCAGTGGATGCCAGCTCAGCTGCCTTTTTCAGGTCAATGTCGATGATAAACATGATCGAGGCCGCATTAATATCGGCCGAATTCGGCAAATAGCGCTGCAACCGGTCACCGGCCTGATCGACCAGTTCGGGTATCGGGTCTTCAGAATAGACGGTGACGTATTTTGCCCCATCACCGTCAAACTGGCGCAAACGGTTCAGGGTGGCCTGACCGTTGCCAACCAAAGCGACCGAAAGTCGCGTCAGGTCCAGATTGATGGGAAACATCGTCGATCCTCGAGTAGCGGGTTTCTCTCTATTACCCATCACTATGAGTGTGGTTATTTATTTATTCAATACATTTTTTATGTGTTTTATCTTTAAATAACATAAATTATTTGTGGTTATTTGCCCACCCCGCACTGATCCATTTGCCCCGACCTTCGCGTAAAGCTTTTTCTGCAATTCTTGCAAAATCGCCCTATATTGGGCCAAATTTCAAAACCCGTCCGACAGAAGATACCGACAAGAGAGCGTCCAGATGTCCAGCAGTGCCTCCCCCGCCCTGTCCGAAGTCAGCCTTGCGCAACCACAGGCCAACAAGAACGTCGCCATCTGGCTGTTTTCCTGTGCGGCGATGGTATTCATCATGGTGGTGATCGGTGGATTGACGCGCCTGACAGAATCCGGGCTTTCCATTGTTGAATGGCGGCCCTTCACCGGTATCATTCCGCCGATGAATGAAGCGGACTGGCAGGCGCTGTATATCAAATACAGCCAGTATCCGGAGTTTCAGAAAATCAACGCCTGGATGTCGGTCGAGGATTTCAAATCGATCTTCTGGCTGGAATTCATCCACCGCCTTTGGGGACGGCTGATCGGGGTGGTGTTCTTCATCCCGTTCGTCTGGTTCCTGGCGAAAAAGTCAATTGACCGCGCCACCAAGTGGAAGCTCTGGGGGCTGTTCATCCTCGGTGGTCTGCAAGGCCTGATGGGCTGGTACATGGTGATGAGCGGTCTGGTCGATCGCCCGGATGTCAGCCAGTATCGCCTGACTGCTCATTTCGGACTGGCACTGGTGATTTTCATCGCGCTGCTTTGGGTCGCGTTGCAACAGCTTAGCCCACGTATCGCAACAACCGCATCTTCAACGCGCGCGTGGCAGTTATTGGGCCTGATCGTGTTCACCGCCCTGTCCGGGGGCTTTGTTGCCGGCCTCAATGCCGGGCATGTTTACAACACCTTCCCTCTGATGGATGGACAACTGATCCCTGATGGCCTGTTCGTGTTTGATCCGGCCTGGCGGGCCCCGTTTGAAGATCACATGACAGTTCAGTGGGATCATCGCTGGCTGGCAAAGCTGACCTTTGTGATGGTACTGATCTTCTGGTGGCGGGCTGGCAAATGGGACCTCACCGCCAATCAACGCTTTGCCACCCATCTGGTCCTGCTTGCAGCCTGCCTTCAGGTTACCCTTGGTATTTCAACGCTTCTGAGTGTTGTATGGCTGCCACTTGGTGTGGCGCATCAGGCCGGTGCAGTTGTCTTGGTTGGTACTGCAACCTATGCGGCCTACAAACTGCGTAACGCCGATTAAGCTGAGAAGCCGCCGGACTTAGTCATCTGATCGATGCAGCGCCTTGCGGATGCGGTGCATCGAGAACCAGATTGCGCCCAGCACCAGCGGCACGGCAACCCCGGTGGCAACCCGGTCATTGATCGGGACGCCGGTATCCTTGATCGCCTTGAACAGATAGCCCAACAACCCGACCGCATAATAGGTGATGGCGGCAACCGACAGCCCTTCGACGGTTTGTTGCAAGCGCAGCTGCAATTTCACGCGCCGATCCATACTGGCCAGAAGATCACGGTTTTGCGCTTCAAGCAGGATATCAACGCGGGTCCGCAACAGGTTGTTGGCACGCGCAACACGCTTTGACAGAACTTCCAACCGATCCCCGATATTCTGGCAGGTCCGCATGGCCGGGGCCAATCGACGTTCGAGAAATTCGGCAATCGTTTGCATGCCCTCGATCCGTTCTTCGCGGAGTTCGCCCAACCGGGCCTGAACGATGCGGTAATAGGCGCGCGCCGCGCTGAAGCGGTAATTAAGTGACGCTGCCATTTCCTCTGTCTGGGCGGCAAGGTCGGTCAGTTTCGCCAGAGTTTCTTCATCGTTGGTCTGGGTCTTGCTGGCCATTTCAGCGGTAATTTCCGACAGGCGGGTATCAATTTCCGAAACCTTTGGCGTCGCGGTATGCGCCAGCGGGAAGGCAAGCAGGGCCATCATACGATAGACCTCAATTTCCTTGAGACGCTGCACCAGACGCCCGGCCTGAAGATGCTCCAGGCCGCAATCCTTGATCAGGATACGGCCAAACCCGTCACCATGCAGGCGAAAATCTGTCCAGACCTGTGCGGTGCCCCCCAATATCCGGCTTCCCGTCAGGCCGTTATGATCAAACAGCCGGGACAGTTCATCTTCGCCACGGTCGGCCTTGTCGACAACGATGTGCAAGCCAACCAGCAACTGTCCGGGGGTTTCATCCAGCCAGTCACGCGGCACAAGATTGATCACCGGGTCATCAAACGGATTGTCGAACGGTTCGGTCCGCTTGAACACATACACCGTGAATTCCGCATGCCGTTCCCAGATCACGGAAAACCCGTCACAGGCAGCTTCAAAATATTTCTGATCTGCAGCTGGTGGCGTCAGGCTATAGCGTTTGCAAAATGCGGTGAAATGATCGCGCACCGCCTGATCAAGGTCTTCGCCCGTTTGAAAGGCAAGGCAAGAACAGCGTGCCGGACTCGTCACCCCGCCAAATGGCCGGGCATGGATTTCATTATGAAGGGCGACGCGCTGGGGATGTTCGACAAACATTGCCACGGGCTTTCATAATTGGTTATTGCGGTCTATATAAACCACTCGGGCCGTCGCACAGCTCTGTGCCCGAACAAGTACCTGTATAGACGAAAGTCGAAGGCACTAGAAACCCTAAATTGAGTAAGGGAAAATACTGCCTTAACTGGAATATTATACCGGGAAAGACATTTTCTCTGGCCGAACGATCCCGGCCCCAAGGAGGTTCCATGACCGATCTTCGCACCACCGACAATCTGTTTTTCGCCAAAGGGGATCTTGATCGCGACCGGCTTGAAACACAGGTCAATGATGCGCTTAACGCTGCCGAAGACGGGGAACTTTTCCTTGAATATCGCCAATCCGAAAGCCTTGTCTGGGATGATGGCCGGTTGCGCAGTGCGAACTTTGATACCGCACAGGGCTTTGGCCTGCGCGCTGTTGCTGATGAAGCCACCGCCTTTTCGCATTCCAACGAACTGTCCAATGATGCGGTGGCGCGTGCAGCCGAGACCGTCAAGGCGGTTGGATCGGGCCGTTCGGGCAAGGTCGATCTGGGGTCGATTGGCACCAACATTTCGCTTTATTCGGACGTGAACCCGCTGGGTGAAGCCACCTTCGAGGCCAAGGTCGATCTGCTGGCGCAAATTGATGCCTATGCCCGGTCACGCGATCCGCGTGTCGTGCAGGTTTCGGCATCGATTTCCGGAAACTGGCAGGCTGTTCAGATCTGGCGTTCCGGCGGACAGCGCATTGGCGATATTCGCCCGCTGGTCCGTTTCAACGTCTCGGTCGTTGTCAAGCAGGGCGACCGTATGGAAACCGGATCGCACGGTGAAGGCGGTCGTATTGGCTATGACGGGTTCTTTGATGAAAAAACCTGGAAAAAGGCCGTTGATGAGTCGCTTCGTCAAGCTGTTGTGAACCTTGATTCGGTCGCCGCCCCTGCGGGTGAAATGACCGTGGTGCTTGGACCGGGTTGGCCGGGCATTCTGTTGCATGAAGCAATCGGTCACGGGCTTGAGGGCGATTTTAACCGCAAGGGCACGTCTGCGTTTGCAGGGCTGCTGGGCCAGCGGATTGCATCGCCCGGCGTGACCGTGGTGGATGATGGCACGATCCATGACCGCCGCGGGTCGCTTTCGATTGATGATGAAGGCACCCCGACCCAGCAAACCGTCCTGATCGAGGATGGTATCCTCAAGGGCTTCATGCAGGACCGCCTCAATGCGCGCCTGACCGGGGTAAAATCCACCGGCAACGGGCGCCGTCAATCATACGCCCATGCCCCGATGCCGCGCATGACCAACACCTATATGCTGGGCGGCGACAAGGAGCCGGACGAAATTCTGGCCTCGGTCAAAAACGGTATCTATGCCGTTAACTTTGGTGGCGGTCAGGTCGACATTACATCCGGCAAGTTCGTGTTCTCTGCATCGGAAGCCTATCTGATTGAAAACGGCAAGCTTGGTGCGCCGGTCAAGGGTGCGACCCTGATCGGCAACGGTCCAGACAGCCTGACCAAGGTTTCCATGGTCGGCAATGACATGGCGCTTGATGACGGCATTGGCACCTGCGGCAAGGATGGGCAGGGCGTACCTGTTGGTGTCGGGCAACCAACGCTCCGCATTGATGGTCTTACCGTCGGCGGAACTGCGGTATAACCTTGGGTGACCTACGGATAGGCGACATACTACCTTCCGATAATTTATTTATTCGGAAGGTTACAAAACCTATCCGTGGGAGGGCCCCCACACCAACCTGCCGAATGGCTATCCCTGCCTTTTTAAAGACCATAATCTGATTTGATCGTTTCCAAACAGGTTATGGTCCCCCATCGGGTTTCGTCACGAACCTTTCCACGTGATATTCCTTTACCCCGATGACTGCCATGACCTGCCAACGGCAGGAAAGCAGTTTGACTACAGGCAGATGGCAGTACGTTACCGCGCTTGTCGCAGCAGGTTTGACGTCACTTGCAATCGGAACAACCGAAGTTCGTGCGCAACAAAGTATTGATGTGCGCACAGATGAAGCACGCCAGTTTTCCGAAGATTTCGACCGATTGACCGACGTCACCGCGCGGGCAAACTTTCTGCTGCGTACCGATGATGGCGGCGACATCACCTATGCTGATATCCTGGCCAATCCTGATGACATTGTTCTGAATTTCCGCTGGGCGAAGGCCCAACTGGCCCGTGGTGAGGTTCGGGGTGCGTCGGCAACACTTGAACGTATTCTTGTGCTTGATCCCGATCTTGCGCCGGTGCGGCTTTACTACGCGATCGTGCTCTACCGACTTGATAGCCTGGACGAAGCCCGCAGCCAGTTCGAGCGCCTGCTAAAAATGGATATCTCGCCCGAGGTCGAAAGCAATATCAGACAATATGTCAGCGCCATTGAACGCCGCCGCAAACGTCTGTCGCAAAGCCTTACCCTGACACTGGGAAGCCAGATCGACAGCAACCGTAATTCAGCCCCGAACGACAAGGTCCAGCTTCTGACCGGCACGCCAACCACCATCACTTCAAGCAGCGACAAACCCAATAACGACATCGCCTATATTGGTGCCCTCCGCTACGACGTCAGCTATGACCTTGGCTATCAGGAAGGTCACGAAATTTTCGCCGGTATAACCGGCTATGGCAGTGATCAGGTCCAACTTGATGCGCTTGATCTTGGCTCGTTCTCGGCTGATGTCGGTGCGCGCATTCGCGGCGGCTACTGGATGCTGACGCCAACGCTGAGCCAAACCGCCCAGTCACTTTCGCGCGAAAAGTATCTGACGGCGCGCACCGGCCGCCTGCGCCTCGACTGGAACCTTCGCCCGTTCTTTAACCTTAATGGCGATGTCAGCTATTCCGATGAGCGCTATCAGAACACCTCTGAATCCAGCGCACTTCGCCTGCATTCAGGGCAACGATACGGCGCGCGCATCGGGGCAAACTATAACTGGTCACCAAACAACCGCACGACTGTGAACCTGACAGGCGGGATGAAGGAAGCCGCAAGAAACTATTACAGTTACAATAGCTTGAGCGGCGAGCTGATCCATGCTTATCTGTTTGGCGGGGGAAGTTACATCAGCGGCAGCATCCGTTATGGCATGGACCAGTATCGCGATCCGGATTTCCTGACGACCGGCAACTCGCCGCAACACCGCACGGATCGCACGACCCGGACCCGCCTGACATATGGTGCACCGCTGTCAAACATAATGCCGACCGACTTGTTTGGGGATAGCGAAACGGCAAATCAGATACTTGGCTTTCTGGCACCGATCAACTGGTCGATCACCGGAGAGTATCTGAACACAAAATCAAACATTCCCAACTACGAATACCATAATGCACGTGCACAGGTATTTCTGACACGCCGCTGGGAGTTCTAGTGATGCACAAGGCCAAGATTTCGCCCCTGAACTGCAAGAAATCAATCCAACGACTAGCGACAACAGCCTTGCTGTGCGCGCCGTTTCTGACCGCCACGTCGCTCGTCTCACCGCAACCGGCACAGGCAGAAGTACAGGCCGAAATGGCCGGGGTTTCCGCCGCCGTCACCGGTGAAATCACCCTGGCAAAAGTCACTGGTGAAGTCGGCATTCTGGTCGAAAGTGGCATGCCGGTTTATCTCGGCGATCGCATTATCACGTCGGCTGGTGCTGGCATGCAGGTCCTGTTGCTTGACGAAACCGTGTTTACCATTGGCCCGAACAGCGACGTCGCGATTGACGAATTCGTCTATGACCCGGCCACCGGCGACGGACGCATTGTGGCCGACATGGCCAAGGGCGTGATGCGCTTTGTGACCGGCAAAATCCCGCTCAACAATCCATCCAGCATGGATGTCAATCTGCCGGTTGGCTCAATTGGTATCCGCGGCACCATTGGCCTGATCCGTTCGATGACAGCCGAACAAGCAAACCAGATTGTACCGGGCAGTTTTGATACCAGCGACGCAAGCATAGCAAACCAGTTGGTGTTTATGGCAGTCAATCAGGGGCCCGGCCTGTCGCGCAATGACACGACATCACGTCCCGGGGCCTTTGCCGCCTTTAATCAAGATGGCAATTCACAAAGTGTGACCGGCGAAAACTTTGGCGTTTTCGTTTCAGACAGCAACGTCACCACACCCACACGTTTCCCGGTTAGCGCGGCGACCTTCGATTTTTCGGCAAATATCGTGCGCACCGCGTCACTTGGCAATGGTTCTGATTCCGGGACGGGTTCAAGCTCGGCCTCATCAGCCGCTCAACAGCCTGTTGTCACGAGCCAGCAAACCGGACAGGCGCAAAATCAGACTGGCGCAACCAGCGCACAAGCAGTTGAAGTCGCCATGGCGCAAATGGGTACAGTTAACAGCGCCCAAAATGTCGCTGAAACCACGATGATCCTGAACAACAATACGCAAAGCGCGTCATCAAGTTCGTCGGAATCATTTACCTATGACGGCCTCAGACAAGTCACTGGAAGTTCAGTATCGACTGGCACCATCAATGTAGATGGTGCCAATGTCGACTATAGCTTTAGTTCTTCAATAGATTTTGCGAACCGTACAATCGCAATAGAGTTTTCAAACATAACTCAGAGCGGGTCTGGCTTAACCGGGAAGGCTGGGATTCTCGACGGCAGCTTCAACCCGACGACTTTCGATTACACCAGCGCAAGCGGGAATGTAGCCTTCGCCAGCGATGACTTCAGCTATGATTCGAACTGTGGCACATTGGGTTGCAAGGCTACCGCAACATTCAAAGATGCGTACAACGTTGATTTCAATGTGTCGACCACCACTTATTCCTCTGGCACAGATGGCAGCGCAACGCTTGAATAGTTTTGTACGACAGACGGAAGTCTGAATGGTCAAGCACCTCAGCAAATCCGTTCTTTTGACCGGGCTGCAATACACCGTTCCACTGGCCGTTCTATTCACCTGCATCATTCTGCGCTGGCAGAATGTACCGGTGATTGACCAGTTGCGTTTAACGGTTTTCGACCTTTATCAACAGATTTCCCCGCGAGAATTTGAAGACGTTGGCGTTCGTATTGTCGATATTGACGAACGCAGCTTGCAGGAAGAAGGCCAATGGCCCTGGCCGCGCACGAAGCTCTCGGAACTGCTGTATCGCCTGCGAGCAAATGGCGCGGCCGTTGTCGGCTTTGATATGGTTTTTGCCGAACCGGACCGCACATCGCCATCGCGCGTGATCCATGATTGGCCGCAAAGCCCCGATAATGATCGCATTGCGGAAATAGCCGAAGCACTGCCAGACCATGATCAGCTGTTTGCCCAGTTCATTCAGGGTACGGGCAATGTCATCACCGCTGTTCAGCTGCGCAACGGGACATTTGAAAGACTTCCGCGCCAGGTTGGCAATTTCAGTGCTGCGGGGGAAGTTGGACGCAAGCTTTCAGATTTCGTACCGGTATTGCCAAGTGCGGCCAAAAACCTTGATGTCATAGAAAACGCAGCAACCGGCAATGCGTTGGTCAATGTGTCCCCAGGGCAGGACGGGATTGTCCGACGCGTGCCGTTACTGGCCGCCATAGATTATGATCAGCCCGGAATTGGCAAGCCGGTTTACCCGACATTAAGCCTTGAGATGCTGCGCGTTTTACAAAATGCCCCCAAAACCATGCTGGTGCGGATGTCTGGTGCGAGTGGCGGCACGCGCTGGACCAGCTCGGAAGGCATTGTGTCCGTCCGTGTGGGAGCCGTGACCATCCCGACCGATCATGCCGGCAATATGTGGGTGCATTTTACCGGCCATCAGCAAGATCGGTATTTGTCGGCAACCGACATCCTTGACGGGACAGTTGTGGCAGAGATTTTGCAGAACAAGATGGTGTTGCTGGGAACGAGTGCGGCAGGCTTGCTTGATTTGCGTTCCACCCCACTTGACCGAGTTATCCCGGGCGTCGAAGTCCATGCCGAAATGCTTGAACAGATGCTGCTTGAGCATTTCCTGACCCGTCCCTATTGGGCAGCAGAAGTCGAAATGCTGGTCCTTCTGATCGTCGGCATGTTCTTTGTTTTGACCGTTCCCCGCCTTGGAGCCGTTTGGCCGGCTATTATCGGATTGGCGATTGCCGCAATTGCAATTTGCATCTCGTGGTGGGCCTACGCACAGGAACTTGTGCTGATTGATCCGCTATATCCGATCTTCGGACTGGCGGCAGTTTACCTTGCGACCAGTTCCATTGGCTTCATGCGGACCGAAGGCGAACGCCGTCAGGTGCGTGCAGCCTTTGCCAACTATCTTTCGCCGGCACTTGTCGAACAGCTGGCCGAACATCCCGAACGTCTGAAACTGGGCGGTGAAACCCGTGACATGACCTTGATGTTCTGTGATGTCCGCGAATTTACTGCCATCTCGGAAGGTTTCAAATCCAATCCGCAGGGTCTGACGCGCCTGATCAACCGGCTGTTGACGCCACTGAGCGAATGTATTCTTAGTCGCGAGGGCACGATTGATAAATATATGGGCGACTGCGTCATGGCGTTCTGGAACGCGCCGCTTGATGTTGAAAATCACGCCCATAAGGCCTGTGATAGTGCGCTTGCCATGCGAAGTGCGCTTGAGCAGTTGAATGCGGACCGAGAACAGGAAGCAGATCAGGCCAATGAGACCTTCTTGCCGCTCAATGTCGGTATCGGGATTAATTGCGGCGACTGCCTTGTGGGCAATATGGGCTCCGATCAGCGGTTTGACTATTCGGTGCTGGGCGATGCGGTCAACCTTGCCGCCCGACTTGAAGGGCAGTCAAAGAACCATGGTGTCGATATCGTTCTGGGTGAAGATGTCGCCAGACGGGTTGGTAATGACTTTGCGATTGTCGAGCTGGACCTGATTGCGGTTAAAGGCAAAAGCGAAGCGGTGCATATTTTTGCCCTGTTGGGCGACAAGGACTTGTCAACAAAGACACAATTCAAAACCTTAACCGATTTGCACGCTGCAATGCTTGCGGCCTATCGCAACCAACGCTGGGATGATGCGGAACAACTGGTCACGCAGTGCCGGGAAATCGCCCGCGACATAGGGTCGCTTGAAGACCTGTATGATCTTTATGTAGAACGTATCGCGCTATTCCGGGCAACGCCGCCATCGCGCGAATGGGACGGTGTGTTTGTCGCGACCAGCAAATAGCCGACTTGCCAAGCGCGCCAAATCCAAACAATCTTGAAATACCACCAAGCATGATCCCGTTGCGCAGTAGCGCGTCGTTTTCCGATGCATTTGAGGCCCCAATGAATTTTTCATCTGACAATGTCACACCGATCTGCCCGGAAATCCTTGCGGCCATTGCCGCCGAAAGTGATGCCAGCGCCTTGCCTTATGGCGTCGATGACAAAAGCCAGCAGCTTGATGCAGCCTTTTCAAAACTGTTTGAGCGCGATGTTTGTGTCGTGCCGGTAGCAACCGGAACAGCGGCCAACGTGATTGGTCTTTCGGGGCTGGTATCCCCGTTTGGCGGCGTGGTGTGTCATCATCAGGCCCATATCAATGTTACGGAATCGACCGGTGTAGCCTTT
Source organism: Thalassospira sp. HF15 (assembly GCF_011806525.1). Lineage (GTDB taxonomy): Bacteria > Pseudomonadota > Alphaproteobacteria > Rhodospirillales > Thalassospiraceae > Thalassospira. The sequence continues at coordinate 60,216 of NZ_JAAVKI010000009.1, forward strand.
TACGGCGGCGGCGCGAAGCTGCTTGGGATGGATGGGCCATCGGCCAAGATAGAGGCCGACGCGCTTGATGTTTATTTGAACAACCACGTTTCGAACGGCATGCATTCGGTAGACCCGGAATGTGTCGCGATCACGCAAAGCACGGAATTTGGCACAGTCTATAGCGTGGATGAAATTCAGGCGATTGGATCGGTGTGCAAGAAACACAAAATGCGGTTTTTCATGGATGGGGCGCGTTTTGCCAATGCGGTTGCGGCCCTTGCGTGCCATCCATCCGAAATCACCTGGAAAGCCGGTGTTGATGTTCTGAGCTTTGGCGCTACCAAGAACGGTGCACTGGCTGTTGATGCGATCATTTTGTTTGATCCGGAACTCCGTCGTAAAACCGAACAAAACCGCAAGCGGGGCGGCCATCTGTTTTCCAAGCATCGCTATCTTGCCGCGCAACTTCTGGCCTATCTTGAGGATGACCTTTGGCTGCGCAACGCCAGCCACGCCAACCAAGCGGCACAGGCACTTGCCAAATCGCTTTCGGCCATGGGGGCAACGCCCGCCTTTAATCCGCAGGGCAACGAGTTGTTTATTCACATGACCGATCTGCTGGCCGAAAAGCTTCGCGATGCAAGTATTGTTTACCGCCCATGGCCATCGCTTGGTTCGGATGCCTATCGGTTTGTCTGTGCCTGGAACAGTCCGATTGAGATGATCGAAGCCTTGCCAGAAACCGTTGCGCAATAGTGCGGCCTTGCCACGGACGCATGTTGCGTGTGATATCACCGCCCCAATGCCACCAAAAACAACGAGATCTAAGATGAACTTTGCCTCGGACAATGTATCGCCCTTTTGCCCGGAAATTCTCGAAGCTCTGACAAAAGAGGCATCAGCGAATGCCCCCGCCTATGGCGGCGACGAGATCAGTCAGCAGCTTGACGCGGCGTTTTCCGAACTGTTTGGCAAAGATGTCGCGGTAATTCCGGTAGCAACAGGTACTGCGGCGAACTGCATCAGCCTGTCGGCACTCGTTTCGCCCTATGGCGGGGTTGTGTGCCATCACGAGGCCCACATCAATGAGGATGAAAGCACAGGCGTTGCCTTTTTCACGGGCGGCGCAAAACTGTTGCCGATGGATGGACCGGCGGCGAAACTGGAATCAAGCAGCCTTGATACCTTCATTGCAGACCGCGTTGATCGCGGCGTGCATTCGGTGTCGCCAGAATGTGTCGCGATCACACAGGCAACTGAACTTGGCGCGGTTTACAGCGTTGATGAAGTCACCGCGATTGGCGAGGTTTGCCGCAAGCATGATCTGCGCCTGTTTATGGATGGAGCCCGTTTTGCCAATGCGGTCGCACATCTGAAATGTCATCCGGCCGATGTCACATGGAAGGCCGGCGTCGATGCCATCAGCTTCGGCGCGACAAAAAATGGCGCGATGGCGGTTGATGCAATTGTGCTGTTTGACATCAGTCTGAAATCGCGGATCGAGCAGGCCCGTAAACGCAGTGGTCATTTGCATTCCAAGCATCGCTATCTGGCGACACAACTTCTGGCCTATATCCAGTATGACGTTTGGCTGAAAAACGCAGCTCATGCCAATGAAGCAGCACAAGCGCTTGCAGAGGTCCTGATCAGGCAGGGCGCGACACTTGTCCATGCGGCAGAGGGCAATGAGCTGTTTGTCAAAATGTCCCCTGAACTGGCTGGAAAGTTGCGCGATGCTGGCCTGATGTTCCATGGCTGGCCATCACTTGGTACGGATGTTTATCGCTTTGTCGCCGCCTGGAACACGGATATCGTGCAAATCACCAATCTCAAGACCACCCTAGGGTAGAAAATCATCCGGACGAGCCGGATGAAATCAAACGAATCATTATGATTCAATAAGATATGAATCGTTTAAAAGCACATTTCAAACACGTGATTTAACGATTTCACCCCTCGAGCATTGAAAAAAATGCAGTGCTGCCCCGATGAAATTGAACAGTGAATTTCATAAAAATAACAAACACTTGACTTAAATTCATCATTCGGACCTGAGGCCGCACTACGTAAAATCCCGCAGGAACCGTTGACGATACGTAGAAACCCTGATTACTTTCCCTCGTCGATTGCCAACATTCATATCTGTTGGATCGGGTAAACCTCGTCCGTTGCAAAATGTGTCGTCAAACGTGACTGGCTCAATGTCACGCAGACCGCACTGATTTGCTCGGACCAGCCTTGAGGGAGGCATTTAATGAAAGCGAATTTCGTCAAAGTGGCACTTGGTGCAGGCCTGCTCGCAGCCACCGCACTTGCTGCTCCGACTGCCGCTTCGGCAAAAACCCTGGTATATTGCTCGGAAGGTAGCCCGGAAGGGTTCAACCCGTCGCTGTACACCGCTGGCACGACCTTTGATGCGTCCTCGCGTCAGGTCTTTAACCGCCTGGTACAGTTCAAGCGCGGCACCACCACCATTGTTCCGGGTCTTGCAACCAGCTGGGACGTTTCGGCTGATGGTCAGGAATATACTTTCAACCTGCGCAAAGGTGTAAAGTTCCACACCACCGAAGATTTCACCCCGACCCGTGAATTTAACGCGGATGACGTGATCTTCACCTTCATGCGTCAGTTCGACAAGGAACATCCGTATCATGGTGTTTCTGGCGGCTCTTACGAGTACTTCAACGCCATGTCGATGCCTGATCTCGTCAAAGACATCGTCAAAGTTGACGACTACACCGTCAAATTCGTCCTGAACCGTCCGGAAGCGCCGTTCATTGCCAACATGGCCATGGATTTCGCATCTGTTCTGTCGGCTGAATATGCTGACAAGATGATGGAAGCAGGCACGCCGGAAGCGGTTGATTTGAACCCGGTCGGCACCGGTCCGTTCCAGCTGGTAGCTTATCAGAAAGATGCGGTTATCCGTTACAAAGCATTCCCGGAATACTGGGAAGGCAAAGCGGCAATCGATAACCTGATCTTTGCCATCACGCCGGACAGCACCGTTCGCTACCAGAAGCTTAAAGCTGGTGAATGCCATGTCATGCCGTACCCGAACCCGGCTGACTTGACCGAGATGGAAGCAGACGCCGACATCAACCTGCTGAGCCAGGAAGGTCTGAACGTTGGTTATCTTGGTTACAACACCGCGAAAGAGCCGTTCACCGATCCGAAGGTTCGTAAAGCACTGAACATGGCGATCAACAAAGACGCCATCATTGAAGGTGTTTATCAGGGTGCCGGTTCGGCTGCGAAAAACCCGATCCCGCCGACCATCTGGTCCTACAACACCGAAACCGTCGATGATCCGTATGATCCGGAAGCCGCCAAAGCCATGCTGGCAGAAGCCGGTTACCCGGATGGTTTCTCCACCGACATCTGGGCCATGCCGGTTCAGCGTCCTTACAACCCGAACGCACGCCGTATGGCAGAACTTGTTCAGGCTGACTGGGCTGCGATTGGTGTGAATGCCGAGATCGTATCCTACGAGTGGGGCGAATACCTTGAGCGCACCAAAAAAGGTGAACAGGGTACCTTCATGCTCGGTTGGACCGGTGATAACGGTGACCCCGACAACTTCCTCGCAGTCCTTCTGGGTTGTGACGCAGTTGGTGGCTCAAACCGTGCACAGTGGTGCAACGAAGAGTTCGACAACCTGATTCAGCAGGCAAAAACCACTTCGGACGTTCTTGAGCGTACCCGTCTGTACGAAGAAGCTCAGGTTGTCTTCAAACGTGAAGCACCATGGGCAACCATCGCACATTCGATCGTCTTCGAGCCGATCCGTAATGAAGTTGTTGACTACAAAATCGATCCGTTCGGTGGTCACATCTTCTACGGTGTCGATCTCGCTGAGTAAGCGCACCAAAATCTTGTCAAAGAGGCTCGGATTTCCGGGCCTCTTTGCAATTTCGTAAAAGAGAGAGACATCCGGTCGGCTTGATCCGCCCGGAGATAAAAAGGCCCGATGGCATGCTAGGATTCCTGTTTCGCCGTTTGGGGGACATCATCCCGACCTTCTTCGGTGTCACCCTTCTGGTATTTTTCCTGATCCGTCTTATTCCCGGCGACCCAATTATAATGTTGGCCGGCGAGCGCAGCGTGGAACCGGAACGATACGCAGAACTTCAGGCACAATACGGCTTTGACCAACCGATTATTGTCCAATATTTCGATTATCTGGTGGGTGTATTCCAAGGCGATCTTGGTAAGTCCTTTGTCACCAAAAAGCCTGTTATTGACGAATTTCTGACCCTGTTCCCTGCAACAGTCGAATTGGCCCTGATGGGCATCCTGTTTGCGGTGTTCATTGGTGTGCCGCTCGGCGTCCTAGCCGCCATCAACCGTGGCAAGTGGATTGACCACCTGACGATGTCAATTTCCCTGACGGGTTATTCGATGCCGATATTCTGGTGGGCCCTGCTTCTGATCATGTTCTTCTCAACCACCTTGGGCTGGACACCGGTTTCCGGGCGTCTGTCAGTCATGTATTTCTTCGAACCCGTCACCGGTTTCATGTTGATCGACAGCCTTCTGAGTGGTGAAAAAGGCGCATTTACCAGCGCAGTTAGCCATCTGATCCTGCCAACCGTTGCATTGGGAACGATCCCGATGGCCGTCATTGCGCGCATGACGCGCTCCTCGATGCTGGAAGTGCTGGGCGAAGAATATATCCGCGTTGCCCGGGCCAAGGGCATAGCCCCCTTCCGTGTCATCATGATTCATGCCTTGCGTAACGCACTAATCCCGGTGATCACGGTCATTGGCCTGCAGGTTGGTGTCCTCTTGGGTGGTGCGATCCTGACGGAAACAATTTTCTCTTGGCCGGGGATCGGCAAATGGATCATCGAAGCCATGAACCGTCGAGACTACCCAACCATTCAGGGTGGCATTCTCATGATTGCCTTCGTTGTGATGTCAATGAACCTGATCGTTGATCTTCTGTACGGGATTGTTAACCCCCGTATCCGGTACAAGCGTTAAGGGGAGCAGCGAAACATGACCGAGAACACCACCCCGTCCGCAGCCCCGGCGTCAAATGTTGCCGAAGCAGCCGTTGAACCGGTCGGCGCACCGCCCAGCCCGATGCGTGAGACTTGGGCATATTTTAAGACCAATCGTGGGGCTTTCACGGGCCTAATCGTCATTGGGGTCATCCTGTTTCTGGCTCTGACAGCACAATGGATCGCGCCGTTTGATCCGATTGCCCAGGACCGCACCGCGTTTCTGAAACCGCCGATCTGGATGGAAGGTGCCGATCCGCGCTACATCCTTGGTACCGACGCAGTTGGCCGTGATATCCTGTCGCGTCTGATCCATGGCGCGCAGCTGTCGGTTTCGATCGGTGTCGCCGTTGTGATCCTGTCGATGATTGCTGGCATCGTGCTTGGCATGGTTGCGGGTTATTTCCGCGGCTGGATTGAAGTCGCTGTGATGCGCCTGATGGACATCATGCTGTCCCTGCCCAGCCTGATCATGGCGCTGGCGATCGTTGCCATCCTCGGCCCGGGACTTGAAAACGCAATGCTGGCCATCGCCATTGTGCAGTTGCCACACTATGTGCGCCTGACGCGTGCCTCGGTCGTTTCCGAACTGAACAAGGAATATGTCATTGCATCGCAGATTGCCGGTGCCGGTCATACCCGCCAGATGTTCGTCAATATCCTGCCAAACTGCATGGCACCGCTGATCGTGCAGGGTACGCTTGGTATTTCGAGTGCAATCCTTGATGCTGCCGCCCTTGGCTTCCTGGGCCTTGGCGCGCAGCCGCCGCTGCCGGAATGGGGCACCATGCTGTCCGAAGCCCGTGAATTTGTGGGCTCTGCATGGTGGGTGATCACCTTCCCCGGCCTTTGCATCCTTGTCACCGTGCTTGCCTTCAACCTGATGGGTGATGGCCTGCGCGATGCCCTTGATCCCAAGATGAAACGGTAAGTCATGGCTCTTCTCGAAGTAAAAAACCTGACAGTCGAGTTCGGCTCCGAAGACAAGCCGTTTCGTGCTGTTGATTCCGTAAGCTATTCTGTTGATCGCGGCGAGGTGCTTGGCATCGTCGGTGAATCCGGTTCGGGCAAGTCGGTCTCATCACTTGCCGTGATGGGTCTGATTGATTTTCCCGGGCGTGTGACAGCAGACGCCCTGACCTTTGATGGTCAGGATCTGCTTAACATGCCGGCAAAACGCCGTCGTCAGATCACCGGCAAAGACATCGCCATGATCTTTCAGGATCCGATGTCAGCTCTCAACCCTTGCTTCACGGTCGAAGCCCAGATCATGGAGGCCCTTAAGGTCCATGAGGGTGGCAACAAGAAACAGCGTCGGGAACGCACGCTTGATCTGCTGAACCAGGTTGGCATTCCCGATCCGAAATCGCGTATGACCGCTTATCCGCATCAGCTTTCCGGTGGCATGAGCCAGCGTATCGTCATTGCCATGGCGATTGCGTGCAACCCGCGCCTTTTGATTGCTGATGAACCGACCACCGCCCTTGATGTGACCATTCAGGCCCAGATCATCGACCTGCTTTTGAAATTGCAGGAAGACAGCGACATGGGATTGTTGCTGATCACCCATGATCTGGCACTGGTGTCCGAGGCTGCAAACCGCATTCAGGTCATGTATGCCGGTCAGCTGTTTGAAAGTGGCCCGGCTGACAGCATCTTTGCAGCCCCACGTCATCCGTACACGCAGGCACTGCTTGAAGCCCTGCCGGAACGCTCCGAAGGCCATGACCGTCTTCGGACCATCCCCGGCGTGGTTCCCGGTCAGTATGACCGTCCTGCTGGATGTCTGCTGGCACCGCGTTGCCGTTATGCCAATGACCAGTGCCTGAAAGCGCGCCCGGAGGTCACCGACTTCAACGGCCGCGATGTGCGTTGCTTCTATCCGCTAAATGATCAGGGCCAGCCGACTGGCATGGCCACCGGGGAGACTGTGTTATGAGTTTTCTGGATACCAAACCCGGTGTTCCGCTTCTGGAATCCGATGATCTTGTCCGTCACTACGAAGTTAATCGCGGCCTTGGCAAACCCAGCGCCATGGTCAAGGCGCTTGATGGCGTTTCCTTCACGCTTGAATCGCAAAAAACCCTCGCGGTTGTTGGTGAGTCCGGCTGTGGTAAATCGACCCTTGGTCGTCAGCTGACCCTGATCGAAAAGCCGACCTCTGGCGCGCTTAAGCTCAATGGCAACGAGGTTGGTGATCTGTCTGACAAGGACGCCAAACAGTTCCGTCGCACGGTTCAGATGATCTTCCAGAACCCGTATGGCTCGCTGAACCCGCGCAAAAAGGTTGGGCAAATCCTGGCAGAGCCGGTTCTTCTGAACATGGACAACCTTGGCCGCAAGGAGCGCGAAGAACGCGTGCGCGCGACCATGGCGAAGGTTGGCCTGCGTCCGGAATTCTATCAGCGTTACCCGCATATGTTTTCCGGTGGCCAGCGCCAGCGCATCGCGATTGCCCGTGCCCTGATCCTTGAACCCAAGGTCATCGTTGCGGACGAGCCGGTTTCGGCCCTTGATGTATCGGTACAGGCGCAGGTTCTGAACCTGATGATGGACCTTCAGGAAGAGATGAATGTCGCCTATGTTTTCATCTCGCACGATCTTTCTGTCGTCAGACATATTGCAGATGACGTCATGGTGATGTATCTCGGTCGCGTCGCTGAAAAGGGACCAACCGAAGAGATCTTTGCCAAGCCGCTGCACCCCTACACTCGGGCGCTTTTGGCGTCGGCACCAAAGATCGACCCGACACAACGTGTGAAGGCAGAACCGCTGACCGGCGAATTGCCATCACCGATCAACCCGCCATCGGGCTGCGCGTTCCACAAACGCTGCCCGTTTGCGACCGAGGAATGCGCGAAAGTTCGCCCGGAACTGCGCAATTTCGAAGGCCGCGAAGTGGCGTGTCATCGGGTCGAAGAAATCGCCTGACAACAGGCGATCGCCCGGAAAGCCTAACAGCTTATCCAGGTAGACAAGGGAGCAAGGGGGCGCGCTTTTTACAAAGCTGCGCCCCTGCGCATTTTTGCACACGCAGGATCAGTCGCGCGTCAATGCCGCAATCATCTCGGATGCCGCAGGCCATTTTGCGCTCAGCGCAGCACGTTTTCCCATCGAGAAATCGGCGAAATCAAACCCCGGTGCCACGGTACAGCCCAGAAGCGCAAACTTGCCACCGGGTTTAAGGCGCGCGCCCTGCCAGACATTCTTGGGCACAATCATCTGCGGCTTTTGACCCGCCAGCAGATCCTTGCCGATTTCGACCTTCTGATGCGTGCCATCCTCAAACAGTTGAAGCTGCTCAACCGCATCCCCGATATAGTGGTGGAAAATCTCGTCACTGGTCAGGATATGCATGCCCGAAAAGGTATCCGGCGTCAGAAGGTAATAGATCGCAGTTCCGGTGCTGCGCACACCCAAATACCGATTGCCGGGATTACAGGTTTCAAACGCCCGGAAGGTTTCAGCGTAATAGCCGCCCTCAGGGTGTGGCTGTAGGTCAAGCTTGGCGATCAAATCGTCGATGGTGATGTCGTCGGACATGATGGGCTCCCGGTAATCAACGGCTATTGCTTCCCCATCATGACGACAACAAACGTACTTTGTACAGTGCACCGCATTATCTATTGACGAAAAAACAACCTCTGACATCATTGTAGACGAGTTAAACATCTTTTGGTTACAAGACAGACTGAGCCTTGAACAAAAGAATTCAACATACATACCATCCTTATTACGGCTTCAGGAAAAGCCGTAACCAGAAAGCTCGTTCTAAGCTTCTATCTCTGACACAATCGGCTTTGAGCATACCTCGCGGTATCTGGCATTTTGGAAACCGCATAAGCGAAAAATGGTTTTCGTTTTGGAGGGCGAACGCCCTTGTACGATTGGTTGTTGAGAGTGCTGGCGCTGCGTTAGTCGCAACTGGTGCTCTTTCATTTTACCTTGAGCTGCAGCAGCGCGAAACTGATAGAGCAGTGAGAAACGCTACATTAATTGCTCAAGTCTCGTCATTGGCAAAACCGGGAGACCGTGCAGCAGGCATAGGAATTGCTAGCTTAGTCGAGTTCTTGGTCAGAGAAGGTGTTTCTCTAGATGCCGCATCATTTACTGGTGTCTATTTCCCAGCTCGGACAGACTTTTCCGGCGCGCAACTCCGCTCAGCAAATTTCGACAATGTAGTCCTTACCGCAGGTATATTTCACGAGGCGAACCTCGGCGACACAATTCCTACCCCAGAATCCATTGAAATTGGGATATGGGGTACAGGCGCCTCATTTAGAGAAGCCAGTTTGCATGCAGCGGATTTCTCCTATGGAAAAGTACAAGTCGCAGATTTCGAGGCAGCTCGGATGGGACGTGCAGATTTCACAAATGCACAGTTGGGAATGTCTAACTTCCACAAAGCAGAACTGACCAGTGCAATTTTTGAGCGTGCATCTGGATTTGCTCTGGATGCCGGTGATGCAACGTTACAAAAAGTGAACTTCAAATACGCAAACCTTTCGTACGCACATTTTGATAATTCGGACCTATCCTTGGCTGATTTTCAAAATGCTCAACTTGATTCCGCAAGCTTCGTAAACTCAGTCTTATATAAAGCCAACTTTATAAATGCAGATGTCACTAATGCTGATTTTCGGAAATCCGATATCACACAGAGTCAGCTGAACCAATCCTGCCAAAGATCTACTGGACCACCCCCGCAAATACCAGAACATCTTGATTGGCCAGCAAAGGCCTGCGGAACATAAACTGCAGACACGTGAATAAAGGGGGGAACGTAAAAACTTCCCCCCTTTCCTTTTTTAAAGGACGCTGCGCATTTTCAGAACAGTATCAAAAGATGACTTAGTTGCTCTTCATTTTCATCTTGCCTTCACCATGGCCCGAACCATGGCCGCTGCCATGCCCCATGCCAGCACCGCCTTTGGGGCCCATCGACATGGTGTTCAGGACATCAATGGTCACCGGAACTTCGCCAGCTTTTTCGAATTCGAGAACGATGTCGATTTTCTGACCTTCTTCAAGCGCCTCATTCAGGCCAATGAACATGACGTGATAGCCACCCGGCTTGAAATGGACGGTGCCATGCATTGGCACTTCCACACCACCCTGAACTTCACGCATCTTCATGACATTATTTTCCATGATGTGGGTGTGAAGTTCGGTGCGTTTGGAGATGTCGCTGCGCGCCGCAACGACGCGGTCCGCACCACCATGGTTAACGATGTCAAAGAAAGCCGCACCGTTGCGCACCATGCCTTTGGAGGCCTTCGCCCAGGCATCCTTGATTTCGATATCGGCGGCAAAGGCGTTGGTTACGACGAACAGCGACGCCACGGTCGCAACAATTGCAAAAAGCTTTTTCATGATATTCCATCCATTAGTCGGCCAGCACACGCGGGCCTTCGATTTCAGTCGTATTGCGGTAATCAGTCTGTGAAATCAGATGGAAGTGGGCGGGGCCCGGGAATGTCGGGTACGTCGTACGTCATGCAGCGCGACCAAGGCAATTGCCTTGGCATAAGTAACGTCATGAATGACCGGAACCGGCGCGACATAGGGCAGATCAATCGCGGCCATCGCCCCGTGATGATTTGCACAAAGCGGGCAAGACGCATGAGCAGGCATCTCGTCGGTGTCATCTGTCGATGCGGATGCAACCACACCATAAAGCTGATCCACCGACGCAAGCTTGATGCCAGCCGGCGTACAAATCAGAACATAGTCACCACCCGGCGCGATTTCTGCCGCCGATGCGGTCGCAATACCGGTTGACTGCCCGCTCAGCAATGCTGGCACAAGCCCGGACTGGGTGACGCCTGCAAACAGAACAACAAACGCCACCAACCATGTCTGAACGACACGGCGCATGGACATTCCGCCTGCGTGGCGGTTATGGCGTTTGTGCGTGATCATCACTTGGATATGCCCGATTTAAGTTAGACCTGCAATGACATTGATCATTGCAGCCTGTCTGTTTTGTCCAGACGTCTTTCTACTTTTCACGATGTGGAAGAATAAGGCCGGGTGCGATGCCCGGCCTTGCGTTGTGATGTTTGAAAACGTCACATCAGATCATGTCGCGTGCCTGAACCAGCTCGTCAAACCGATCCCCATCAAGGAAACCAAGCGCGATACAGGCTTCTTTCAGACTGCTGCGTTCCTTGTGCGCCTTTTTGGCGACCGCCGCTGCATTGTCATAGCCAATATGCGGCGCCAAGGCCGTGACCAGCATCAGGCTTTGTTCGACATAGTGGTCGATCTTTTCCTGATCAGCTTCAAGCCCGGCAATGCAATTGTCGGCAAAACTGATCGACGCATCGGCAATCAGGCGAATGGATTGCAGCAGGTTATAAATGATCACCGGCTTGAACACATTAAGGTCCAGATGACCGTTTGATCCCCCCACCGTCACTGCAACGTGGTTGCCCATCACCTGTGCGCAGACCATGGTCAATGCCTCTGCCTGGGTCGGGTTGACCTTGCCCGGCATGATCGATGATCCGGGCTCGTTGGCTGGCAGAACAAGTTCGCCCAATCCGCAACGCGGCCCGGAGCCCAACAGGCGAATATCATTGCCGATCTTCATCAGAGACGTCGCCAGAACATTCATCACGCCCGACATTTCAACGCACGCGTCATGCGCCGCCAATGCTTCGAATTTGTTCTCGGCGGTGTCAAATTTAAGGCCGGTAATGTCGGAAACCTGTTTGGCAAATTCGACATCAAAACCATCAGGCGCATTCAATCCGGTGCCAAGTGCTGTACCACCCTGTGCCAGCTTGCGCAGGCGTTTAAGCGCATCGTCAATCCGGTCCAGCCCCAGCGTGATTTGGGCGACGTAGCCTGAAAATTCCTGCCCAAGGGTCAGCGGCACAGCATCCTGCATATGGGTACGACCGATTTTGACAATATCGTCAAATGCCGCGACCTTGTCCTCAAGGGTCTTGCGCAGGTGATTAAGGGCGGGTTTGAGCTTTTCTTCAATCTCGACAACGGCCGCAATATGCATCGCAGCCGGGAAGCTGTCATTGGATGACTGGCCGCGGTTGACGTGATCATTGGGATGGACCGGTTCACGCTTGCCCATCGGCTTGCCAAGGATCTCACAGGCCCGGTTGGCGATCACTTCGTTGGTGTTCATGTTGGTCTGGGTACCTGATCCGGTTTGCCAGACCACCAGGGGGAAATGATCAAGAAGCTTGCCTTCGGCTACTTCGGATGCTGCCGCCTCTATCGCCTTGGCCAGTTCGGGGTCAAGATTATCAAGTGCAGCATTGGCACGCGCAGCCGCCAGTTTCTGAACCCCGAACGCCTTGATCAGGGCATCGGGCATGCGTTCGCCACCAATGCGGAAATTCTGTCTGGATCGCTGGGTTTGCGCCCCCCAGTACCGGTCGGCGGGCACCTCAATTTCGCCCATGGTGTCCTGTTCGGTACGGGTCGTCACTGGATTGGTCACGATCAAAATCCTCCGTGTCAGAAACAAACTGACCGGGGCGGGAACCCGGCACATAGCACAATAACGCGCTGTGCCCGGAAATATGGTTTGGAATCAGGAATAACGCAAACTCAATTGCGAACAAATCTTATTTTCAAAGATTTCCGGGTTTATCAGGCAATAGCCCGCTTTTCATCAGACCACGCCAAAAGGCGGATGCCGGCCCGTTCAAGCTGGGACGCGAATTCCGGTTCGGGTTGTCGGTCTGTGATGATGCCCGTCAGGTCTTCCAGCGGGGCGACGTTTTCCAGATAGCGCTGATCAAACTTGGTATGATCAACCATCAACCATGTTTCATCCGACCGTTCCATCATCGCCCGCTTAACGGCAACCGCGCGCCGGTTGACGTCACTAAACCCCTGTCGGGAAATTCCCGATGCGCCGATAAAGGCGATATTGGCATGAAACCGCCGCAGATATTCGATGGTGTCATTGCCATAGACCGCGTTTTCCCGTCGATCAAACTGCCCCGGACACATCAGCACATCGTCATGATCAACAAGTTCTGCCATGCCATGCACCACCGCATAGCAATTGGTCAGAAACGTACGCGGCAGTTTCGTCGTGCGTGCGGCAAGAAACGGTGCAATCTGGGCAACCGTTGATCCGGCATCGATCATCGCCACATCGCCTGAGCGCACCATATCGGCGGCCAGCATACCAATCCGCTCAAACCCCGCCACGGCAGACATCTGGCGTTCAGCCAGATCTGGCTGATGGCCCATCGGCCGGGCAGACGCTCCGCCAAACTCGCGCTTGATCAATCCCTCATGGCTCAGTGAATCAAGATCGCGGCGGATGGTTTCGGTTGCAACGTCGAATCGTTCTGCAAGTGTGGCAACTCTCACATGAGGATGAACTTGTAACTCTTGCAGAATACGTTGCTGACGCTCTTTTTTTCCCAAACGCAAAGCCACATCCCCCTCAATTATGGCCGGTTTTGTGCCGAATACAGGCATCTTAACAACGATGACCGACATGTTTTGTTACAGTTTTGTGTTGATTTTCCAACTTTTTCAAATTCATATTGTTGTCTAAAGCAACAATAAAAACAACAAAACCACATTCAAAATGGCGGAAAGCCGTTATTCACAGGGAAGAAAGGTTCGAAAACAGTGTTTTCAATTCCGAAAAAAACCGACAGTTTAAAGCTTACCACTCTCCTTGCCGCAATCGGCATGGTTGGCATGTCCGCCAGCCCGGCTGCGGCAGCAGATGACTGCATCGCACGCGGCGACCTTGATCCGATGTATTGCGACATGGATGGCGATCTTGTTGCCGATGCCCCGCCAGCAGACCAGTTGGTCGATCCCGACACGCTTGTCTTCGCATACACCCCGGTTGAAGACCCGGCCGTCTATGCCGATATCTGGGACCCGTTCCTGCAGCATCTTGAAGAAGTGACCGGCAAGGATGTTCACTTCTTTGCCGTTCAGTCGAACTCCGCAGAAGTCGAAGCCATGCGTTCAGGCCGCCTGCACGTTGCCGGCTTCTCGACCGGCCCGACCCCGTTTGCCGTTAACCTTGCCGGTGCGGTTCCGTTCGCCCTGATGGGTGCGGATGATGGTCGCTTTGGCTACACCTTGCAGCTCTATACCCGCACCGACAGCGGTATCGACAAGGTTGAGGATCTGAAAGGCAAACGCGTTGCCCATACCTCGCCGACGTCGAACTCGGGCAACCTGGCACCGCGTGCACTGCTTCCGGGTCAGGGCATCGTTCCGGAACAGGATTACGAAGTTGTCTATTCCGGTTCCCACGATCAGTCGATCCTTGGCGTTGTTGCCGGTGACTATGACGCAGCCCCGGTTGCCTCGGAAGTTGTCGAGCGTATGGCCCAGCGTGATCTCTATGATCCGAACGAAGTCAAAATCATCTATGAAAGCAAGCCTTTCCCGACCACTTCGTTCAACTATGCCTACAACCTGAAGCCGGAACTGATCGAAAAGATCAAGGAAGCCTTCTTTACCTTTGACATGAAGGGCACCGCCCTTGGTGAAGAGTTCAAAGGTGTCTCGAAGTTTCTGCCGATCACCTATCAGGATGACTGGGCGGTTATCCGTGAAATTCAGGCCGCTAACGGCGTGAAATACACCCCGGACAACCTGAAGTAATTCCTGACTATCCAATCGTTCCGAACTTTGCAGGGCCTGCTTCGGCAGGCCCTGTGCCACCCATTTCTTTCGGGGTAACGCAATGCTGCGTATCAAAGAACTTGTAAAACGCTATGGCGACGAAAAGGCAGTGTTGAAGAACCTGAACCTTGAAGTCCCGGGCGAGAGTGTTGTTTCCATCATCGGTGCGTCGGGCGCGGGTAAAAGTACCCTGCTGCGCTGTATCAACCGCCTTGTGGAACCGTCTTCGGGTTCTATCGAACTCAATGGTACCGAACTGACCAAACTTGAAGGCAAGGCCCTGCGTCTGGCACGCCGCCGCATCGGCATGGTGTTTCAGGGCTTTAACCTGATTGACCGCCTGACGGTCATGGAAAACGTCCAGTCCGGTCGTCTGGGCTATCTTCCGGCATGGCGCGCGGTCACGCGCAAATATCCGCAGGAAGACATTGATCGCGCCTTCCACCTGATGGAACGTGTCGGCATCGCCCATTACGCCGACAAACGTGCCGATGAACTTTCCGGCGGTGAACGCCAGCGTGTTGGCGTGGTGCGTGCCCTGATGCAGGAACCTGAAATCCTGCTGGCCGATGAACCGACCGCATCGCTTGATCCCAAAACATCCCGTCAGATCATGGAACTGCTGCGCGCGCTCGCATCCGAGCTGCACCTGCCGGTTCTGATCAACATCCATAACGTCAATGAAGCCAAGGAATATACCCAGCGTATCGTTGGCATGCGCTTTGGCCGCATCATTTTCGACGGCGAGCCTGTCGATCTGGACAATGAGGCGATGGACGAGATTTATGCCGGTGTTCCGGCCGAAGAACGCGGTGGCGCGGAAAGCAGCACCCACCTGCGCGAGGTTGCCGCAAAATGAGCAGCACCGTTCAACCAACGGGCCGCACCTGGAAAAAGCCCCCCTTTATTGCCAACCCTGTGTTGCGCTGGGGCCTTCTGGTGGCGGTCGCGGCCTATGTATGGTGGGCCTTAACAACCCTGCCATTCGACTGGGAACGCATTCAGGACGGTGTCCCGCGCGCGATCCGCATCTTCAAGGGCGCCTTCCCACCAAGCTTCATCCGCGGTGAATTGCTGTTTGACGGCTTCATGGAAAGCATCAAGATCGCCATCGTCTCGACCCTTCTTGGGTTGGCGCTGAGCGTTCCGATTGCCTTTGCATCGGCGTCCAACATCGCACCGAAATGGCTTTATGCCATCGGGCGTGGTGTCATCATTGTTGCCCGTTCCTTCCACCCGGTCATTGTTGCGATCCTGTTTGTCAAAGCCGTCGGCTTTGGCCCGCTGGCTGGCATTCTGACACTGACGGTCTATTCCATCGGTTTCGTTGCCAAAATGCTGGCTGAGCGGATCGAGGAAATCGACTGGGGTCAGGTCGAGGCAATCCGTGCCGCAGGCGGGGCGACCTTTGTCACCCTGCTTTACGCCGTGATCCCGCAAATCATGCCCCGTCAGATCGGTCTTTCGATCTATCAGCTTGATAGTAACCTGCGCGCTTCTGCCATTGTCGGCATCGTTGGTGCGGGCGGCATCGGATCGACCCTTCTCAATGCTTTCGGGCGTTACGACTATGACTTTGCGCTGGCGATTACCCTTTGCATCATCGGTGTGATCCTTGTCAGCGAGGCCATCAGCGGCCGGATCAGGAGGAACCTATGGTAGCCACCACCCAACCGACCGGACCGGAAGCAATCGCCAACCGCGAATGGTCTCGCTACACCACCAAGGAACGCTGGCGGCGGTATGGCCTGATGGCACTGGTCGCACTGGCTGTCGTCTGGTCCTTGTCCACGATCAACATCATCTGGCCATGGCTTTGGGATGCACCGGAACAGATGGGTGATCTGTTTGCCCGCATGTTCCCGCCATCGCTTGAAGGCTGGCAGGAAATCGGCTGGACACTGCTTGAAACCGTCAATATCGCAACGATTGCGACGTTCTTTGCCGTGTTCCTGTCCTTGCCGATTGCCCTGATCGCGGCCCAGAACACCACACCAAACCGCGCAACGCTGTGGCTTGGCCGGTTCATTCTGGTGTCATCGCGTTCGGTTAATACCATCATCTGGGCATTGCTGTTTGTCGCCGTGTTCGGACCGGGTGTTCTGGCCGGTATTCTGGCGATCATTTTCCGGTCGCTTGGCTTCCTTGGCAAATTGCTGGGCGAAGCGATCGAGGAAATCGACCGAGCACCGATCGAAGCCCTGGAATCTGTTGGCGCATCGCGCTTCAAGATTCTGGTCTATGGCGTCATTCCGCAAGTCATGCCGACCTTCTTTGCCGTCTCGATCCTGCGCTGGGACATCAACCTGCGCGAAAGTACGGTTCTGGGTCTGGTCGGTGCTGGCGGTATCGGCATCATCCTGCAAGGCGCGATTGATACCTTTGCATGGCAGACGGTTGCCACCATCCTTCTGGCAATCATTGGTCTGGTCATTATTGGCGAAGCCATCTCAGCTTACCTGCGTAAAAAGGTGATCTAACGTGACCAGAACTTACGACCTTCTGGTCGTCGGCGGCGGCATCAACGGGGCTGGTATTGCCCGTGATGCCGCCGGTCGCGGGCTTTCTGTTCTTTTGGTCGAACAGCGCGACCTTGCCTCGGCCACCTCTTCTTCCTCGACCAAATTGATCCATGGCGGTCTTCGATATCTTGAACATTACGAGTTCCGTCTGGTGCGTGAAGCCCTTCAGGAACGCGAAGTTCTTTTGGCCGCTGCCCCACATATCATCTGGCCTTTGACGTTCGTTCTGCCCCATCACAAGGGCCTGCGTCCGAAATGGATGCTGCGCGCCGGATTGTTCCTGTATGATCATCTGGCGAAACGCAAACGTCTGCCCGGGTCCCGCGCTGTTTCCTTTACGGGGACGCCCGAAGGCGAACCGTTGAAATCCGATTTTACCGGCGGTTTTTCCTATTCCGATTGCTGGGTGGATGACGCAAGGCTTGTGGTTTTGAATGCACAGGATGCGCAAGAGCGTGGGGCGGAAATTCGAACCCGCACCAAATGTGCGTCCCTTGTGCGTCATCACGAACACTGGAATGCCGAACTGATCGGGCCAGATGGCTCCCCGCAATCGGTTCGGGCCAAGGCGGTGGTCAATGCCGCCGGACCATGGGTGACCGAGATGGTCGAAAATGCCGGACTGGGCAAAAAGGCCGCCGGCCTTCGACTGGTGAAGGGCAGCCACATCGTGGTTCCGCGCATTTATGACCATGATCATTGCTATATTTTCCAGAACAGCGACGGGCGCATTGCCTTTGCCATCCCCTATCAGCAGGACTACACCCTGATCGGGACCACGGATGTTGCCTATAATGGCGACCCGGCACAGGTCAAAATCAGCAATCAGGAAATCGACTATCTGCTTGATCTGGTAAATGGATATCTGGCCAAACCGCTTACGCGCGACGACGTGGTTTGGGACTATTCCGGTGTCCGTCCACTGTATGATGACAAAAACACCAATGCATCGGCGGTAACCCGCGATTACGTGTTTGATCTTGATACCGGGGAAACCGAAAATTCCGCCCCGATCCTGTCGATCTATGGCGGCAAGATCACCACCTATCGCCGATTGGCCGAACATGCGATGCAAAAACTGGCCCCGGTTCTGGGGAATGATGCCAAGGATTGGACAGCCAATGCGGTTCTGCCCGGTGGCGATATGCCGGACGGGGACTTTGACG
The DNA here is from genome assembly GCF_011806525.1 of Thalassospira sp. HF15. Taxonomy (GTDB): domain Bacteria; phylum Pseudomonadota; class Alphaproteobacteria; order Rhodospirillales; family Thalassospiraceae; genus Thalassospira. The sequence continues at coordinate 78,534 of NZ_JAAVKI010000009.1, forward strand.
CGTTCCTTGCCAAGGCAAAGGCAACTTATGACTGGTTGCCGAACGCTTTGCTGTATCGGCTGGTGCGAAGCTATGGCACGGCGATCAACTGGATCATCGGGACTGCCCAGTCACTTGACGATTTAGGGACGGAGGTCGCCCCGCAACTGTATGAAGCCGAACTTCACTACCTGATGGCCAATGAATGGGCCTGTGGCACAGAAGATGTTCTGTGGCGCAGAACCAAGCTTGGCATCGGGATGCAGCCTGATCAGGTCGAAGCCATCGATAAATGGTTTGCCGCCCAAACCCGGCTTGGTCGGGCTGCACAGTAATCATCGGGCCACGCGCACTCAGCAGATATTAAAAAAGGGCAGTGATTTCACTGCCCTTTTTTGCGAAGTATCAAACGGCCTTAATAGGCATATTCCTTGAACAGCGGATCAACCGATCCGTTCCATTCGGTTTCATACTTATCAAGGAATTCCTCGGCAAGCGTCACGCCGCTTTCGGCAACGTCATCAAGGCTGTCAAGGAAGTGGCTTTCATCATCGCCATAGCCATCCATGCGGCCACGGTTTTTAAGACCCTTACGGGCAATTGCCAGAACCTCTTTTGACAGGTCCTGCACCGTGCCGTTCTTGAACGGGGTGGCAAGGGCGGTACGCGGAACGTCATTACGCAGCGCTTCGCGCTCAGCAACTGACAGATCCTTGACCAGGTCCCATGCGGCATCAAGGGCGGCATCATCATAAAGCAGACCAACCCAAAGGGCCGGCAGCGCACAGATACGCTTCCACGGGCCACCATCGGCGCCGCGCATTTCAAGGAACTTCTTGAGACGCACTTCCGGGAAGGCCGTGGTCATATGATCGGACCAGTCATTCATCGTCGGGCGTTCGCCCGGCAAGACATCAAGTTTGCCATCCAAGAAATCACGGAACGACTTGCCTGATGCATCAAGATATTTTCCGTCGCGATAAACGAAATACATCGGCACATCGAGCATGTAATCCACATAGCGTTCAAAGCCAAAACCGTCTTCGAACACAAATGGCAGCATGCCACAACGATCCGGATCGGTATCCGTCCAGACGTTCGAACGTGCCGACAGGAAGCCGCTTGGCTTGCCATCAACAAATGGCGACGCCGCAAACAACGCCGTTGCCACCGGCTGAAGTGCCAATGATGTTTTGAACTTCTTGATCATGTCGGCTTCGGAGCTGAAGTCGAGATTGACCTGAATGGTCGAGGTCCGCAGCATCATGTCCAGACCGAGGCTTCCGACCTTGGGCATATACTCGCCCATAATCTTGTAGCGCCCCTTGGGCATCCACGGGATATCTTCACGCCGCCACTTCGGATTGTGCCCGACGCCCAGCATATCGATGCCAAGCCCGTCGCAAATCTCGCGCACTTCGTGCAGGTGCGTATGCACTTCACCACAGGTCTGGTGAATGTTTTTAAGCGGTGCACCGGAAAGCTCGATCTGCCCGCCCGGTTCAAGGGATACGGAACACTTGTCCTTTGTCAGTGCAATGACATTGCCGTTTTCAATGACCGGTTCCCAGTCATAATGTTTGGCAAGGGCATTAAGCAGCATTTTGACACCGCGATCCCCTTCATAGGGGATAGGGCGCAGATCATCGCGGGTATAGGCGAATTTTTCGTGTTCGGTGCCGATGGCCCAGTCTTTTTTCGGCGTACAGCCGGACTCGAACCATTCGACAAGCTGGCGCCGGCTTTCAATTACCGGGCTGTCACCAGTGGAGGCGCTGACAGTCATAAGGGCTTCCCCTAATCTCTCGCAACGGGTCGGTGCGACCAATCGCCGATACGATCCTGAAATACGGTCAAAGCTGCGATTGCCGCCGTTTCGGCACGCAGGATACGCGGACCGAGGCTTACAGGCGTTGCAAAAGACTGTTTGCGGATACGTTCAAGTTCGTCGGCGCTAAAGCCGCCCTCGGGTCCAATCACGATTGCATGGTTAACAACATTGGTATTGTCGATAACCGAGCCAGCGCCCTTTGCCAATAGCTGACTTAGCACTTCACCAATTGGTGACCCGGATCCTGTTTCATCACAAAACAGCAAATGATGACTTTCCGGCACATTTGCAACCCAGTCCAGAAGCCGCACGGGCTCGCAAACCTCAGGCACAGTCAGGCGTTCGCATTGTTCTGCCGCCTCAATGACCTGTGACTGCAAACGGTCAAGGCGGACCTTGTCGGTAATGCCATGCTGGGTGATGACCGGTTGCAATCTTTCAACCCCAAGCTCGACCGCCTTTTCGATCAGGAAATCAAGGCGCTGCTTTTTGATCGGTGCAAAGACAAGAGTCGGTCCGACCTCGCTTCCCTGCTCGCGCAATTGGCGATCTGCCGTGACACTGCCCTTCTTCTTGCGAAGCGCGATAATCGTGCCAAGCCACTCCCCGTCCAGACCGTTAAAAATTTTTACCGGCGTTCCGGGCTTGAGGCGCATGACATGTTCGAGGTAATGAGACTGTTCGGGAGCAAGTTCGATTTCGCTACCGGCCATGATAGGATCACGAACGAAAAGGCGTTGGCGGGCGCGCGTGGCATCTGCGGTCATAAAGGTCCCCAAAGCCGTTTTACGGCATCTTGAAATAGTTTTTTATCAGATAGGCCAATTATGACACAGGTCAACCAGCCAATACAGACCAGCAAGAACGACATGCCACAGGATGGCTGGATTGATCGTTTCATGCCCGAAGCTGTGCGGCCCTATCTGAAACTGCTGCGCCTTGATCGCCCGATTGGCACCTGGCTTTTGCTTTTGCCTTGCTGGTGGTCAACGGCCATGGCGGGCGGCCTGTCTGACGATATCAATGCCAAACAGATCGTCATCATGATGGCCCTGTTCGGGGTTGGGGCGATCATCATGCGCGGGGCCGGTTGCGTGATCAACGATCTGGCCGATCGCAATTTTGACGGTCAGGTTGAACGCACCACCACCCGCCCGCTTCCCAGTGGTCAGGTCAAGGTCTGGCAGGCATTGCTGTTTCTTGGCTTCATGATGCTGCTTGGTCTTGGCATTCTGGTGCAATTCCGCATCGAGGCCATCATCGTCGGCATCTGTTCGATCCCGATCATCATCACCTATCCGTTCATGAAGCGGATAACCTATTGGCCGCAGGCCTGCCTTGGCCTTGCCTTTAACTGGGGCGCGCTTGTGGGATGGGCCGCGGTGACCGGCACGGTCGAACCGGCCGCCATTGCCATGTATGCGGCGGGCTTTTTCTGGACGCTTGGCTATGACACCATCTATGCCCATCAGGACAAGGATGATGATGCCAAGATCGGCCTGAAATCTCTGGCGCTGCGTCTGGGCGATGCGACGCCGAAATGGGCCAAGGGGTTCTATACCATGACCACCCTTTTGCTTGGCATTTCGGGCATGCTGGCCGATCTGCACTGGTCCTATTTCGTCTTGCTGGGGCTTGCTGGCATTCACCTTGGCTGGCAGGTTGCCACCGTCAAACTTGATGACGCGGCCAATTGCCTGAAGCGGTTTAAATCCAACCGCGACTACGGATTGCTGGTGCTGGCCGCCATTGTGATTTCGCACCTGATTGCGGCCGCTTAAACACATACCCCTTTTCAAGGTAAACCGCTGATGAGCGACAATGTCTTTGCCGATGCACTGGTGCCCGACGTCGATGATCCGCAATTTGCCGATCTGATCGAAACATTCACCGTGCCCGCCCGCGTGCCACTGGCCCCGGAAATCGAGATGTATCTGGCAACCCACATCACCCCGCTTTGGCAGGCGACCGAAGATATTCTGGGTGTGCTCGATATCCCGCCGCCCTATTGGGCGTTTGCATGGCCGGGAGGCCAGGCGATTGCGCGCTATATCCTTGATCATCCGGAACTGGTGCGCGGCAAACGGGTGCTTGATTTTGCCTGTGGCGGTGGCATGCAGGCGATTGCCTGTGTGCAGTCCGAGGCTGCCGAAATTCTTGCCAATGATATTGATCCGGTGGCGATTACAGCGACGCGGCTGAATGCCAAACACAATGGCGTTGAAATCCCGACCACGACGGAAAACCTTGTTGGCACGTCATCCCCGGAAAAACGCTGGGACGTGATTTTTGCCGGTGACGTCTGCTATCAGCAAGATATGGCAAATGCCGTCCTGCAATGGCTGATGGCAGAAGCCCGCCTTGGCACCAAGGTCATCCTTGCTGATCCCGGTCGCACCTACGCCCCAACACATAATATCGACGAACTTGAAACCTATGACGTGCCGGTCGATGTCGCCGTCGAAGACACCGACAGCAAGTTCACCCGCATCTGGCAGCTTTTGCCCGACCGTGATTAGCCGCGTTCAACAACAGAACGGCGAAATGCCACGTCATCAATCACGCGCAGCACAAAACCGGGAGTGAAGCTGTGCCCGGCGCGTTTGGCGAAATGCGCGATCATGTCCCATTGGCTAAGCGACGCAAACCGGCGATCCTTGGCCTCAATCGCAGACAACGCATAAACCGCGCCCTGATCAAAAACATGCCCGCGCACGGATTGGTACATGCCGATATGATCGGGCTTCAAACCACAATCCAGTTCAAGATCGCGGCCATGAAGCTGCACAAAGCTGTAATGGGCGGGCACAGATTCGGTGACATGCATGTGGGCAAGTTGTGTGGCTGTGAGCCAGGTAATCGAAACCCGCACCCGTGTACCCGGTGAAGGTGCCAACGTTGCCGGAACCGCGCCATAGCCGGTCAAATGGGTTGAATAGACAATGTCGTGATGCGAGATCCAGCCGTGGGTCACCGGAATTTCATCCGACAGGCTCTGATGGGTAAATTTCCGCGTCAGTTGAATGGGCGCGCGGTTCGACCCGACGGCCAGAACTGGCGTCCGACCGCGCGTAAGCTGGGCAAGATCGCTTGCAGACAACGCGGTCACTTCGCCACCCCGAAACAGGAAATCATGATCCGGCGCGGCATAAGGATACAAAAACGCGCGCAGGAGGTCCTGCGCGCGTGGATGCTGTTCGATCTGGTCGCGCAGCACGGGATCCGTGATGAGGTGCGCCTCAGATAACGAAAACATGTCTGATCGGTCCGGCTTAGCCTTCTACGACGCGATAGCGATAGTTGCAGTCATCAACATGCTGCCAAGCCAGTTTCGACCAGGCTTTTTCTGCATCACCGAACGTCGCGAACGGACCGTGGCGCTCTTCTTCGCCGCCGACCGGGTTTTCAAAGTCGGTGCTTTCATACTCGCCACCAACAACCCAGTATTCTTCAAGGCGTTCAATGCGGTAACGCGAATTTGCGTCATCAACCGACTGCCAGGCCATTTTCGACCATTGCTGTTCGGCTTCTTCGAAGCTGCCAAACGGACCAATCTTGGTTTCTTCGCCAATCGGCTTGTCGAAACCGGTATCCTGATAGGTGCCCCCGATAACCCAGTACTTGGCCATCTGTGCGTCCTTCATGCTTTTGGTGAGTTGCCAGGTCGCGTGTTGTGGGCCACGCGACTCTATTCCTTGCCCATGTATAACCAAATGATGCGCTAACCAAAACCGCAAAATTATGCATCTTCGTGCAACGCAGCATTGTCAGAGCATGTAGGGATGGATCGGCCCGGTTACAAATGACGTATTTGACAACAGCAAGGTTGTCCAAGCCCGCGTGCCCGCGTATGAAGACAATCAGGTTTCAAAGCTTTGCAGATGACAGGTGCCATGCCCTATCAATCCCTTCGTGACTTCATGGATGCGCTGGAAAAAACCGGCCGTCTTGTCCGCGTCACCGAACCGGTATCGCCCAACCTTGAAATGACAGAAATCCAGACACGCCTTCTGGCCGAGGGTGGACCGGCGGTTCTGTTTGAAAATGTCGTGGGTGACGACGGCAAAAAATATGACATGCCGGTATTGGTCAACCTGTTTGGCACCGTGGACCGTGTGGCAGCGGGCATGAACCGCAAGCCCGAAGAACTGCGTGAAGTCGGCGAAACATTGGCGTTTCTTAAACAGCCCGAACCACCGGCCAGCATCCGCGAAGCCTTTTCCATGTTGCCGCTGGCAAAGACCGTGATGGCGATGAAGCCCAAAACAGTCTCAAAGGCCCCGTGTCAGCAAGTGGTTCTTGAAGGGGACGATGTCGATCTTTCCAAAATTCCGGTTCAGTCCTGCTGGCCGGGCGAACCCGGCCCGCTGATCACCTGGCCGCTGGTCGTGACACAAGGCCCAAGTGCCGGTGAAAAAGGCGGCGACAAGCGCGATGTCTTTAACCTTGGCATCTATCGCATGCAGGTGCTGGGCAAGAACAGGACCATCATGCGTTGGCTAAAACATCGGGGTGGCGCACAGCATCATGCCCGTTGGAAAAATGAAAAACGCGAACCGCTTCCGGCCGCCATCGTGCTGGGGGCCGATCCGGGCACGATCCTTGCCGCGGTGACACCCGTGCCAGATACCCTGTCGGAATATCAGTTTGCCGGTCTTCTGCGCGGCGAGAAAGTCGAACTGGTGGATTGCAAGACCGTCCCGCTCAAGGTGCCCGCCACCGCCGAGATCGTTTTGGAAGGCTACGTGTCGCTTGATGAATACGCCCCCGAAGGCCCGTATGGCGATCACACCGGTTATTATAACTCGGTCGAAGACTTCCCGGTCTTTACCGTGACAGCGATCACCATGCGCAAAGATCCGATTTATCTGTCGACCTTCACCGGTCGTCCACCAGATGAACCATCGGTTCTCGGCGAGGCATTGAACGATGTCTTCGTGCCGCTCCTCCAGCAGCAGTTCCCGGAAATTGTTGATTTCTGGCTACCGCCCGAAGGTTGCAGCTATCGCATCGCGGTTGTGTCAATGAAGAAGGCCTATGCCGGTCACGCCAAGCGCGTGATGATGGGTGTCTGGTCGTTCCTGCGTCAGTTCATGTACACCAAATTCGTCATCGTCGTGGATGACGACATTGATGTCCGTGACTGGAAAGATGTCATGTGGGCAATCTCGACCCGGATGGACCCGGTACGTGACATCACCACCGTCACCGATACACCGATTGATTATCTTGATTTCGCGTCCCCTGTGTCGGGCCTTGGCGGCAAACTTGGCCTTGATGCCACCAACAAGCTGCCCGGCGAGACCAACCGCGAATGGGGCGAGAAAATCTACATGGATGATGAGATCATCGACCGTGTCGATCAGAAATGGGACCGCTATGGCCTGCCCGGATCGGGCAAGAAAATCTGGCGGGACTGAATATGACAAAGGCGGGCATCGAGCCCGCCTTTTCTTTTGCCGTTAACCAGTCGGTTTAGTTTCTGAAAAACGCCCAATGCTCGTCATTTGCATCGGGTTTTTCTGAATAGAAAAATTGCGGCGCATCGCACATGAAGTCGTCAACGCGAATGCCGATGTTGCACAGTTCATCATTGCCAACGACCTCGCGCATGAATTCGACCTCGTTTTCCTGCCAGCTCAGCACTGGCGGGGCCGTTTCGTCATAGATGCACAGCGCAAATTGTTCGGACTGTTTAAACGGGATATAACGCAATTCGCTTTGCGCTTTGGCACCGTGATTGGTGACGAACAACAGCGCAAAAAACGGGCCTTCGGGATTGTCGAGGTCAACCCATCCGACAATGCGATCAAATACGCCGTCACAGGTAAAATCACCGGTCAGTATCTGGTGGCGATAGTTCCGAGCATGTTGCCCGCCCTGAATACGCATTTCGCTATAAAGCTGCGCGCTTGATACCGGATCGGACTTGCCGTCTGCGTTCAGTTCCCAGACGCCATTTTCATCCCATCCATGCATCACAGTCTTGCTGTCGTCGGCAATTGCAGGCCAGGCCATACCGATCAGGCAGGCGACACCAAACCTAGAAAGAATTTTTTGCGTGTTCATCGCGTTCCCGTTTATCTGGCGCGTTTCGCGCTTGTTTGTTTGATTATAGCAGAAAGCCATCTGAAATCTGCAACTGTCGGGGCCTTGCCAGTTCGCCCCGGTCCTGCCACCTCTGATAAAGGGCAGCAAATTACGACCCCAAACAGCTTTTTGTTTCCGGTCTTTGCGAAAGCGTTCCTGCGCCCTATAACGTAAGAAATACATTCCGAGACCCATTCCGATACAAGGGAGCCTCCATGCCCAAGACCGACATGACACTTGATCGCATCAATGATCTTCTGACGCAGGCGAAAAAGGCCGGTGCAGACGATGCCGATGCCGTTTATGTCGAAGGCACATCGCTTTCGGTTGCCCAGCGTCTGGGCAAGATGGAAAAGCTTGAACGCTCCGAAGGGGCCGATCTTGGCCTTAGGGTTCTGATTGGTAAAAAACAGGCGGTTGTTTCGTCGTCAGACACCAGCGACGCAGCGTTAAACGAACTGGTCGAACGCGCTGTTGCGATGGCAAAAAATGCGCCCGAAGATCCCTATTGTGGTATTGCCGATCCAAGTGAACTTGCCGAAACCTTTGATGTCGAGGCGCTCGAGCTGTGTGAACCCGGCGAAGTCGATCAGGACAAACTGATCGAATGGGCAACGGCCTGCGAAGAAGCTGCACGCTCGGTCGATGGTATTACCAACTCCGAAGGATCTGAGGCCGGCTGGGGCCGCCATCAGATCACGCTGGCCGCGACCAATGGCTTTGCCAATTCCTATGCCGGGTCGGGCAGCCACATTTCGGTTTCTGTCCTTGCCGGTACCGGCACCGCGATGGAACGTGACTATGACTATGATAGTGCTGTCTTTTCGAGCGATCTGCGCGATCCTGTCGATATCGGCAAAAAGGCCGCCGAAAAAACTCTGCGCCGCCTAAACCCCCGAAAAGTCAAAAGCGCGCAAGTGCCGGTCATCTATGATCCACGTGTTTCCGCATCCATTGTCGGACATCTGTCATCTGCGATTAACGGATCCGGCATCGCACGCGGTACAAGCTTCCTGCTTGATGCAATGGGCAGCGAAATCTTTGCGCCGCATATCAACATCATTGATGATCCGCATCGCAAACGCGGCCTGCGTTCCAAACCATTTGACGCCGAAGGGGTGGCAAACCAGAAACGTCATCTGATCGAAAACGGTGTTCTGAAAACCTGGATCATGGATTTGCGTTCGGCCCGTCAGCTTGGTCTGAAATCAACCGGCAACGCATCGCGCGGGGCCGGAAGCCTGCCGGGACCGTCGACCACCAACCTTTATATGGAACCGGGTACAATCGCACCGGAAGACATGATCAAGGACATCAAATCGGGTCTTTATATCACCGAGATGATCGGCAGCAGCGTCAACGGTGTGACCGGCGATTATTCGCGTGGTGCATCCGGCTACTGGATTGAAAATGGCGAACTGGCCTATCCGGTGTCTGAAATTACGGTGGCAGGCAACCTCAAGGACATGTTCAAGACCGTTGTCCCCGCCAGTGACCTGACGTTTAAATACGGCACCAATGCCCCGACCCTGCGCATTGATGGCATGACCCTAGCCGGGCAGTAACACACTGGCCTTCGCCACCCGACAAAAAATAACGCCCGGTCCATATGGCCGGGCGTTTTCAGTTTGGGCAATCAGGATTATCGCCCCTCAATGGGGCTAGGCTGTCCGAATGGTACTGACAAAACTATCCGTGGCACCTTTGAGTGTGGTGAAATTCTCCGACAAGGTGCCAACAGCCGTAAGGACGTCACTGGATGCCGTGCCCGCCTCGTTCACGGCCTGAGACACCGTCACGATGTTGGAGCTCACAACCGTTGTTCCGGTTGCGGCCTGTTCGATGTTAAAGGCGATTTCGCGGGTCGCGGCGGACTGTTCCTCGACCGCCGAGGAAATCGTCGCAACAATGCCGTCCATCTCGCTGATGGTTTTGCTGATCAGTTCGATCTGGTTAGCGGCAAGACCGGTACGACTTTGAACACTGTTGACCTGGGCGCGAATTTCCTCGGTCGCTTTGGCAGTCTGGGCCGACAGGTTTTTAACTTCGTTGGCGACCACCGCAAAGCCCTTGCCGGCGTCACCGGCGCGCGATGCTTCAATCGTTGCATTGAGCGCCAGCATATTGGTCTGATCTGAAATGTCGGTGATCAGTTCAAGAACATGATCGATATTGTTCGATGCCTCGACCAGTTCCTGAATACCTTGCATGGTTTCGCGCGCCTGATTGACGGCTTTCTTGGCGATCTCGGTGGAAAACACGACCTGACGATTGATCTCTTCAATCGAACTGTTGAGTTCTTCTGTGGCCGAGGCAACGGAATCCACATTGCCACTGGCCTCTTCACTGGCCGAGGCAACGGCGGTTGTTTGCTCTGATGCCGTTTTTGCGATCTGGGACATGCCCGTGGCAGTTGCCTGCAATTCGACAGCGGCCGCAGCCACCGCTTCGATAATGCTGCCAACACTACTGGTGAAGCTGTCCGCGGTCTGGTTCATGAAGCGACGCTGTTCTTCTTTGGCGCGTTCTTCCTGCGCACGGGCCTCGGCTTCGAGTTCGTCGTTGCGAATGGCATTGGTTTTAAAAACCTGAACGGCCTTGGCCATTTGACCAATTTCATCCTTTCGGGTCTGCCCGGGAATTTCAACGCCAAGATCGCGGTCCGCTAGCCTGCGCATGATCGCCGTGATACCAATGATGGGACGTGACAGACGATCCCCCATGACCCACGCCAAGACCATGCCAAGAACCGCCCCGCCAATCGACGCGATCAGGATTTCCTTTTCGGCCAGGGCGATTTCGGCAACGACCTTTTCAAAGATGTTCTTTTCTGCCACGGCGAGTTCCTGCTTCAGGGCTTCGGCATCGGCGATAATGCCGTCGGATGCCTCGCGCATGGTGCCGTGAACGGTTGTGACAATTTCCAGTTCATCAGAACGCACCCTGTCAAACACCTGACGGTAATCGGCAAAAAGCTTGTTGGCATCATCCAGCACTGCTTTCAGGTCACCAGATAGCGGCTGATCGCCAATTTGCCGCAATGCGGTTTCAAGCTTTGCAAACTCATCGGCTGATTTGGCGCCAAAGCTGTCATCCTGACGGCCAATCAGGATATTGGCATACAACCGCGCCAAAAGCGCATGTTCACGTGCCGCGACCGAGCGTTTGAGAAGCTCCAGATCACCGGTGTCCTGGGCATGGGCAACAAGCTTGTCCAGATCAGCAACGATCTTGATCCCGTCCGGCTCAAGGCGATCCAAAATCAGGGAATGATACTCGTCACTCAGGTTCTTGGCTGATGCGAAGCTTGCAAGATAGGCATCAAGCTCTTCGGCAATATGTTCAATGCGGTTTCGATGCTGTTCGTCAATGAACTGTTCACGGGCGTCCTCAAGCATCAAGTCAAGCTGCTTGGCATAGGTAAACACGGCTTCGGCATCTTCTGGCGCAGCCGTATTGGCAAATTCGCGCGCGTGGCTGTTAAAGCGCAGGAACTGCGTTTCGATCTCGCCGATCAGGGCAGCTTCTTCAACATAGTGGGCGTATTCGTCCACATCGTGGGAAACCGCGACAAAGGTAAAATAGGCAAAGGCCAGGGCCGCGATCAGAATTGCCAAAACCACAGCAAACCCTGCAAGGATTTTCGATTTTATCCGCATATCAGCCAACATACCTGAATTGAGAATCACACCAGAGGAGCCCGAAACCATCGTCAATCTCCGTGAACGGCGACGTTATCTATCAATGCTACGCGCCGGATTTAGCTGCATAGTGCGCACCTGCAAATACGGTCCACTTCCGTTGGACCGGAACGCACCATTCGCACATACTGCCTTAAAATTAAAGTGGGAAACAGAAATGCAACTTCAAGGACCCATTGCCATTTCGTCATGAGCACGCGGTGGAGTGTCTAAACCCGGACATTTGCCCGCGACAGCCGGACAATCCGTGGAAAGACTTTTGGACGTTATTTTTTAATCTGCAGCGATCCGCAAAAGATCAGCTGAGGTGTCGGCGATCCCGGATGTCAATTCGGCATAGGCTGGCGGCACCATCAAACGCACGGGATAGGGTGACAAACTGATCTCGCAGGGAAGTTTCCCCGCACTTTCGCCGTCAATCTGAAGCGGGGCTGGCCCGCAATGGCTTGTAATCGTTATGCGTTCGGCCTGAACCACGGACACATCACTTTGGGCATGCAACCGATTAAGCGTCAGGGCCAGTCCATAACGCGACAATGCACCGATCCCGTTGCCGGGCATCATCACCACATCAAGGCTGTTGGCTGTCAGACTGGCATCTGGTGAGATGATAAAGGATCCGCCATAGTGACGCGCATGGGTCACAACAACGCCCGACACCCGATAGTTTTCCCGACCGATATTGACTTCAAAGTCGCGGTGGCGCGGGAAAAAGATATTGCGAAGACCCTCAAGAACATAGGCCCCCTTGCCAATCAGGCGCTTTAGACGCAGCGAAACATTGGCCACCGTATCCGCATCGGCCCCCATACCAACCATCAAAAAGAATGCCCGGCCATTCACAAGACCCGGTCGCACCCAGACCATGCCGGGATTGTTGATATAGTCGGCAATGGCACTTGCCCGGATTTCAAGCCCGACCTCGACCGCAAGGACGTTGGCAGTTCCCAGTGGAATGATGCCAAGCGGTGGAACTTCGTGGCCGTCAATCTGCGCATCCAGCAATCCATTCAGCGCCTCGTTCAGCGATCCATCCCCGCCAGCCACAAACAAACGTTGATGGGCGCGTACCTTGCGCGCCAGTTCCCGCGCATGACCGGGATGGGTGGTTTGAAGTAATTCCACCTTGATGCCCGCATATTGCAAAATCTGGGACAAAAACCGCTGTTTGTTGCCACCGGCACGTGGATTGAAGATGACAGTCACGTCCGCTTCGGTCATTTGGACCCACTTCCGAAATAAAAATGAAATAAATTTTTCATGCGCACTAACATATGAAATAAAACATGTAACAGTTGCTTTACAGAACCGCGAAATTTCTGTGAACGGGTTATATAATCGCCCGATTTGTTTTAAACGGATACTGGTTGGGGACAGTATTCGGCAAGACAAATTGTCGAATTCCAGCCATCCTTTTGGCAGGATACGGAGGGGCGGCAATGACAGCGATGACGCTGCAACCGCATTACCGCACGGTCTGGATTTCGGACGTCCATCTGGGGACACGTGGATGTCAGGCAGACCTTCTATTGGATTTCCTCAATGAAGTAACGGCAGACACCTATTATCTGGTGGGTGACATTATTGACGGCTGGCGCCTTAAGAAAAGCTGGTATTGGCCCGAAAGTCATCATGCCGTGATCACGACAATCATGGAAAAGGCAAAGAATGGCGCCAAAGTCATCTTCGTCCCCGGAAACCATGATGAATTCGCCCGCGAATTTGTCGATATGACGTTTGGCCATGTCGACGTCAAGATGAACGATATCCACGTGACTGCCGATGGCAAGCGCCTTCTCGTCATTCATGGCGACGAATTTGACGGGGTGGTCAAATATGCCAGGTGGCTGGCCTATCTGGGCGACACCGCCTACAACCTGGCTATCACGCTCAACCGCTATTTCAACGGGGTGCGCCGCCGCCTTGGTTATGGGTACTGGTCGCTTTCGGCCTATCTTAAGAACCGGGTGAAAAACGCCGTTCAGTTCATCTGCAACTTTGAAAATGCAGTCGCCCACGAAGCTGCCAAACGCAAGGTGGATGGTGTGGTGTGCGGACATATCCATCACGCGGAAAAGCGCGAAATCGGCAATGTGCTTTACTGCAATGATGGCGACTGGGTTGAGAGCTGCACAGCCCTTGTCGAAGACATGGATGGCAAGCTTGAACTGCTGCACTGGGCGGAAATGCGCCAGATGGCGATGACCCATTCAAGCCCCGGCCGCGACGCGGCAAGCGCGCCATCCCTTGGCCTTGGCAAACTGATTTCCATGTTTCGTATCGCCCATAGCGCGGGCAACTCTGCATCGGGCTCTTCGAAAAAGGGCAATGATGCACCGATTGGAAAGACTGCATGAAAATACTGATCGTAACCGATGCCTGGTATCCACAGGTCAACGGTGTTGTCCGTACCCTTGAAACCGTACGGAGCGAGCTGGGCGAGATGGGGCATGACGTTCATGTCATCTCGCCCGATCAGTTTAAAACCATCCCCTGCCCGACCTATCCAGAAATCCGGCTGGCTCTTTTCGCCAAACGCAAAATGGCGAAAATGATCGAGGCCCTTCATCCGGTTGCCATTCACATTTCAACCGAAGGCCCGCTGGGTCAGGCGGCACGGGCCTATTGCCTGAAAAAGGGTATTCCGTTTTCGACCGCCTATCACACGCGTTTCCCGGAATATATTCATGCCCGCTGGCGCCTGCCGCTTTCGATCCTTTATCGCGGCATGAAGCGTTTCCACGGCAAGTCACAATCGGTGATGGTCGCGACCGAGACGCTCCGTCAGGAACTGTCAGATTGGGGCTTTAACAACCTGCATATCTGGTCACGCGGTGTGGATCTTGATCTGTTCCGCCCTCGCCCCGATGCCAGCTTTGGCGATTTCCCAAAACCGCACTGGCTGTTTGTTGGCAGGGTTGCGGTGGAAAAGAACATCGGCCATTTCCTTGATCTGGACCTGCCGGGCACGAAATTTGTGGTCGGCGACGGACCGCAACTAAATGAGCTTAAGGGCAAATATCCCAACGCCCAGTTTCTTGGCAAAAAAATCGGCGAGGAATTGGCAACCGCCTTTGCAGCCGCTGATGTCTTTGTATTCCCAAGCAGAACCGACACGTTCGGTCTTGTGATCCTTGAAGCCCTGGCATCAGGCACCCCGGTCGCCGTCTTCCCGGTTCAGGGGCCAGCCGATATCGTGCGCGGCACCAAGGCAGGCGCAATTGATGCCGATCTGCGTGAGGCCGCCCTGGCGGCGCTGGAGCTTAAAAGTGAAGATGCCCGTGCGCTGGCCGAACAATATAGCTGGCGTAACTCAGCCACCCAGTTCCTGCACAATCTGGCACCATTTTCCGGCGGATTTGATGGCACAGAGGCCACTCGGGTTTCGCTTGATGATGTGGCAACAACCAGTCTGGCGCAACCGAGTGGGGCGGCCCCGAGGCAAGATAGCGATACAACAGCGGGCAACGCCCCCATCGGCCAACCAGCGCAATAGGCCTTAGCCCAAACTAGCGATAAAGGCTTTTGCGCAAAGTGCGGTATGCCCAAAGGCCGTTGAGCGCATCCGTACCCAGCCAGCGACGGAACGGTCGCAGCAGCAGATAGACCGGGCGCAGCAATCTGATCACCTTGCGCAACGGCACCAATTGCGGTGCGGTTTCGCCTGCTGCTTCGACATAGGCCTGCCACCCGGCGCGGAGCAGCTCCGGGCGTTTTTTGAATTCCCGCTGGATGGAAAAAACAAACAACAAAATGTCGCGTGCCTGGGCATCAATGACCGGCATCCGGGCATTCGGGTCTTCTTCAAAATCGATAAAGCCGATCTGCCCATCTTCGCGCAACGTCATGTTTCGCAGCAACGGCGCACCATGCGAAACACCTGCGCCATGCAGCTCAGCCAGGGCTGTGCCTGCGTCAACAACATGGCGACGGATGGCGTCATCATTGCCCTTGTCTACTTCGTCTTCGATACAGTTTTTAAGGATGCGGCCATTATCGCCGATGGCGATCCAGTTTGGTGCAACATCAACCAGATCAGGAACCAGCACTCCAAGCGATGCAAGCTTGCGCAAGGTCGCGGCTTCGCTTTCAAGGCCTTTCTGTCCGCCCGGTGATACAGTCGGACGCAATAACGGAATGCCGGTGATGTTGGCCGCAAAACGCTGAATACGGTGCCAGACTTTGTGTTTGGCCGGAACGGATTGTTTGACCCAGATACGCCGGTTTTCCCAGCGCAGCGGAAAAACACGCGCCCCCACACCTTGGGCAAGGGTACGTTCGACAAGTGCGTGGAGTTGCTCGTTCATTTATGTGTCTTATATATCGCTGCGCGATTAGCCCACGCACAGACCATTTTTGTGTCCCGTATATGCGCTCTGCGGCTTGCCGCCTATGGCCCGGCATGCTAGCAACAGCGCACGTGCTTAAATCATATTTTGCAGCCATATCCATAGAGATAGTATCACGTTGATACAATGTGGAAATGGCCGAAACGATCAGGAAGAACTCTTTGCCCAAGCACTCATTGGACCATACATCTGAACATTGGGACACATGGCCACTGGTCAAACGCATCGTGCAAGATGCGGTAAAACCATATTTCCGAGTGATTATTCTTGCTTTGCTATGCATGGTGATCATGGCGTTAGCAACTGGTGCATACGCAAAGTTGATGAAACCAATCATCAACGAGATCTTCATGAACAAAGACGAGTCCATGCTGTTCCCAGTTGGTGCAGCTGTGTTGGCATCCTTCGCTTTGAAAGGATTTGCAAACTACGGCCAGTCGGTATTGATGAGCTATGTCGGAGGAAGAATTATTGCGGACCTCCAGCACCAGCTCTACGAACATGTGGTGCGGATGGACATCGGCTTTTTCCACAGCACCAATACCGGTAAGCTGATTATGCGCTTCACGAGTGATATAACTGCCATGCGTAACGCAGTATCAAGTTCACTGGTTGGTTTTGGCAAAGACCTAGTAACCGCTGCTGTGCTGATCACTGTCATGTTTACCGAAGACTGGTTGTTATCAATTATTGCTTTTACAGTCTTTCCAGCTGCAATCTATCCTATTGCACGCCTTGGAAAACGCATGCGTAAAGTCTCGGCGAATACCCAGCAGCAATTAGGAGAATTCGCCACACTTCTGGACCAGACCTTCCAAGGCATTCGCCATGTAAAAGCTTACGGTATGGAAGCCTATGAGTGCTCTAGAGTTGGCCGACTTGTAGAGACTGTATTTGGCCTAACTTACAAGGCTCAGTCAGTAAGTGCCCGGTCTTCGCCCATAATGGAAACGCTTGGTGGTGCAGCGATAACCGCGATCGTGATTTACGGCGGCAGTCGGGTAATCGAAGGTGCCAGTGACCCTGGCAGTTTCTTTGCCTTTATCACAGCCCTGCTTCTTGCTTACGAACCGGTCAAACGTCTGGCCAATATCAACATCACTTTGCAACAAGGCCTTGCTGCATCCCAACGCGTCTTTACAGTTCTGGACCTAGAACCGGAAATCAAGGATGCGCCAGATGCCACGCAGTTGACGGTCGCTGGTGGCAACATTCGCTTCAGTAATGTTGCGTTTGCCTACAATACCGAAACCACTGCTCTTCGTGACATTGATCTTGATATTAAGGCTGGTGAAACTGTAGCCCTAGTTGGACCATCGGGTTCAGGTAAATCAACCATCCTGAACATGATCCCGCGTTTTTACGAGATCGATAAAGGTGACATTACCATTGATGGTCAGGACATCCGCAATGTAACCCTTGAAAGCCTGCGCAAGGCAACCGCACTTGTCAGTCAGGAAATCACCCTGTTTGACGATACTGTACGTGCCAACATTGCCTACGGTCGATCCGGTGCAACAGACGCAGAAATAGAAGAAGCTGCACGTCATGCTGCAGCTCATGAATTCATCACGCAGCTCGAACACGGCTATGACACCATTGTTGGCGAACGCGGGGTAAAACTATCCGGTGGGCAGCGTCAGCGTATTGCAATTGCGCGCGCCATGCTGAAAAACGCACCGATCCTGTTGCTTGATGAAGCAACCTCGGCCCTTGATACGGAATCCGAACGCCATATTCAGGGCGCCTTGGCCGAACTGATGAAGGGTCGCACCACCCTTGTGATTGCGCACCGTCTGTCGACGATTATTGATGCCGACAAGATTTGCGTGGTTAGTAACGGGCGGGTGACCGAACAGGGCAAACACGATGAATTGCTAGCGCAGGGAGGGGCTTACGCCCATCTCTATAACTTGCAATTCTCGGAAGAAAACGGAAACTGATCCGGGTAACTTCGGGATTATCGGGCGTGCAGTGGCATAAACGGATCATAAAAAGCGATACAATGCGCAGCACCCTGTGCTGGCTGGCGGCATGCTATGTGCGCCTGATCCGTGCAACAGGGCGCTGGCACACAGAAGGGGGCGATCATCCCGCCCACTATCTGACAGAAGGCAAACCGTTTATCGTTGCCTTCTGGCATCAACGTCTTTTGATGATGCCCTATACTTGGCGTTCTGTTGGCGGTGACCGGCCGTTTAACATGCTGATTTCATCGCATCGCGACGGGGAAATCATTTCGCGTACAGTGGGCCAGTTCGACATCAAGACCATTGCCGGATCGACCGGCAAGGGCAAAGGCGGTGCCGCGGCACTGCGCCAGATCATCAAGGCGCTAAAAGCCGGTGAAGTGGTTGGCATGACGCCCGATGGCCCGCGCGGGCCGCGCATGCGGGCATCAGACGGTGTCATTCAGGCGGCCCGTATGGCTGGTGTTCCCATTTTCCCCCTGACCTATTCGGCATCCAGGCGGAGAGTCTTTCAAAGCTGGGATCGGTTTGTGCTGCCGCTGCCCTTTTCGCGCGGTGTATTTCACTGGGGCGATCCGATTTTTGTCGACCGCAAGCTTGATGACGAAGGCATGGAAGCCAAACGGGTCGAACTTGAAAATGCCCTGACCACCCTGACTCAGGAAACCGACCGGTCACTTGGCCTTGACGTTATCCCCCCAGCTGGTCCCGATGAACTGCCCAAGCAAAAGCGATCTGCGATCGCGGCGGGGGAAACCGGGTCATGAGCCTGTTTTACGCCTATCGCGCGACCACCCGCCTGCTTGGTCCGGTTGTGAACCTTTATCTCAACCGGCGCAAAAACCGTGGCAAGGAGGATGCAGGCCGGATTGGCGAACGGTTTGGCCACCCCGGGGCTGCCCGCCCCAAGGGCCATCTGGTGTGGATACACGGGGCCAGTGTGGGTGAATCCCTATCCGCCCTCCCGGTCATTGATGAAATCCGCCGTCTCTATCCTTCGGTATCCATTCTGGTAACCACCGGCACGGTCACATCCGCCACCATGATGCATACCCGCCTGCCCCAAGGGGTCATTCACCAGTTTGTCCCGATTGACCGTCAGGTCTGTGTCGCGCGGTTCCTTCATCATTGGAAACCTGATGTTGCGCTTTGGCTTGAAAGCGACTTCTGGCCGAACCTTTTGACAAAGGCAAAAAAGGCCGGCGTCAAGCTGGCCCTTCTCAATGGCCGTATTTCGGAAAAAAGCTTTAAGGGATACTCCCGCTATCCATCCTTTATCCGCCCGGTTATTTCTGCATTTGACCTGATCCTGACCCAAAGCAGTGACGAAACCACGCGATTTGAAAGCTTGGGCGCAACATCGGTTCAGGCTGTCGGCAATCTGAAATTTGCAGCCCCGCCACTGCCTGCCGACGAAGATGCACTGGCCAATCTTCAGCAACAGATTGCCGGTCGTCCGGTCTGGCTTGCCTCAAGCACGTTTAAGGGCGAAGAACATATTGCCGGCGATGTGCACAAAAAGCTCGCTAAGGATCATAGCGGTGTTCTGACCATGATCGTGCCGCGTCACCCTGACCGGGCAGATGATATTGAATCCGATCTGGTTGCACAGGGTTTGCAGGTCTCGCGCCGCAGTCTTGGCCACGAAATCACGCCGGGAACCGATGTTTATCTTGCCGATACCATGGGTGAACTTGGCCTGTTTTATCGTATTGCGCCAATCGTCTTCATGGGCAAAACCCTGTCTGCTGGCGGCGGGCAGAACCCGCTGGAACCCGCAAGGTTGAACTGCGCGATTTTGCACGGGCCCGATATGAGCAACTTTTCCGCCATCAGCAGCGAAATGCTGGCAACGCGCGCCTGCCGTCCGGTAACAGATGCCGACGACCTTGCACGACAGGTTGCCGCCCTGCTTCGCGATCCGGAAGCCTCGGCGAAGATTGCCAAGGCCGCGCTTGATTACGCAAATTCCAAGGCCGAGGTTCTTGATCGTACGATTGATGCCTTGCGCCCCCTGATGGCAGAAAAGACCATCAAGGAGATCGATCATGCGTGATCCTGAATTCTGGCAGCATGACGGTGTTATCCCGAAACTTCTAAGCCCGCTTTCAGCAGCTTGGCGGGCGGGCACGTGTTTTCGAAAACTGACAACCACGCCGCGCCATCCCGGTTGCCCGGTTTTTTGCGTCGGCAATTTCACGGTCGGCGGGGCCGGGAAAACGCCCACCGCTGTGACCCTTTATGCGTTGCTTAGAAGCCTTGGACGCACCCCGCATTTTGTCAGTCGCGGCTATGGCGGATCGATCGAAGGCCCGCATCGGGTGGACCCGAACACTGATACCGCCGCCAAGGTCGGGGATGAACCGCTTTTGCTTGCCCAGCATGGGCCGACATGGATCTCGCGCAACCGCGCGCTTGGTGCCGAAATGGCACGAAATGCCGGGGCCAACGCGATCATTCTTGATGACGGATTACAAAACCCATCCCTGATCAAGGATTGCAGTTTTGCCGTGATCGACAGCAACTATGGCATTGGAAATGGCCGCGTCATGCCGGCAGGTCCAATGCGCGAACCGCTGATCAGCGGTCTGGAAAAGGTCCATGCCATCATTCTGATCGGCGACAAGACACCAGACTTTATCACACGCCTTCCGGCGTCGGTCCCGGTGTTGCGTGCTGCGATCCAGCCGGTCAACGGCGCGGAATTTCAACAGTCACGCGTTCTGGCCTTTGCCGGAATTGGTCGACCATCGAAATTCTATGACAGTCTTCGTCAGGCTGGTGCGCAACTCGTCGAGACACGTGACTTTTCAGATCATCACCCCTTTGGCCCCCAGGAAATCGAAGACCTGCGTTCCGAAGCCGCAAGGCTTGATGCCCGACTTGTCACGACGCAAAAAGATTTGATGCGCTTGCCAATGGCGGACCGGGACGGCATAAGCAGTCTCAACATTCGTTTGGTGTTTGAGGCTCCAGACCAGCTCGCCAAAATCGTAACATCCGTGCTCGCCGATGGATAAGAACAGCCAACTTTACAAAATGCGTCAGAAATACCTGTCTCACCCGCTTCAGGGGTTCGGGGCGTATCTGGCTTATTGGATGTTCGCCCTGATGCCGATTGATACGGCGTCGGCGTTTGGTGGCTGGCTTTTGCGTACCCTTGGCCCCAAGGTCGGTCAGACAAAGAAAGCACGGAATAATCTGGTCGCGGCCTTTCCGGAAAAATCCACTGAGGAAATCGATCAGATCATCGTCGACATGTGGGAAAACCTTGGCCGTTCCGTTGGGGAAATTCCCCATCTGCACAAATTGAAACCCGGTGGCCCGCGCATCGAAATTGTCGGTGTCGAAAACGGCCTGGCAACGAAGGATGATGACAAGCCCGGTCTGTTCTTCACAGGACATATCGGAAACTGGGAAGTCAGCATGTGCATCGCCACCGTCCTTGAGATGGACATGATGAGCGTCTATCGCGCCCCGGACAATCCATGGGTCGATAACCTGTTCATGCGCGCGCGCAAAACCTTCCGCGGCCAGTTGGTCCAAAAAGGCCCTGATGGCGCCCGCAAGCTGACCCGTTTCATGAAAAATGGCGGTCATGCCTGTATGCTGGTCGATCAAAAGATGGCCGACGGCATTGCGGTACCATTCTTTGGTCGTGACGCGATGACAGCCCCGGCTTTGGCACAGTTTGCCCTTAAATATGATGCCCCGATTGTTCCGGTCAGGGTCGAACGTCTTGATGGCGCACACTTTCGAATGACGTTCTATCCAGCCCTGGACATTCCCAAAACCGGTGACCGGCATGCCGATGTTCTGGCGATCATGACCAAGGTCAACGCGACCATGGAATCGTGGATCCGTGAACGTCCCGAACAATGGCTTTGGCTGCATCGTCGCTGGCCGAAATAGGCGCAATGACTAAGTTCCGACTACGGACATTAACCGAATAGGAACCCTGTTGGCGCAGACTGGCTTTTCGTCCCCTGTCGAACGCGTCTTCGGAGCCCGCTGTTTTTTGCGCCGCTTACTCATTTTTTTTTGTCTGATTATGGCCGGGTCGATCTTTGTCGTCTGGCCAACAATGGCGCTTGATCAGGACGATGCGACCATTCGCGATACCGCGCGCGACATACGGCTTCGGATTTCCGAACTCGATCAGCAACTCAAGGAGCATCTGCGTCGCGCCCTTGAAGAATTCGGTGACAGGCAAGTCGAATGCACCTCTGATCAACCCCGAAAGTCATTGTCGCAATGTGTTGAAGTTGACGCGCGCGATCTGACACGCACAACCATCACAGTTGCCTCGGCTGGAAAAGATGATTCAAACCTTCTTGATGATCTGGCCGACACCGAGGAACGCTTTGCCGTATTTACGCGCGAAATGAACAAAACCAACGACCTTCTTGCACGTGCTGGTGCCAAGGTTTACCTCAACAGTCTTGATGTCGTACCCGAAATGGACCAGTTGCGTCGCGATGTCATTGTCTATGTCGAACGCAAACAGGCCTACGAATTACGCACCAAACAGGCGCTGCTGATCGCAACGGTCGCCATCGTTTTGATTGCGATCTTTTCACTGATTTTTGCCGTTATTCAGCGGTTCAGATAGGGTCGCATGCATCATCTGACAGGTCAGATGATAATCTGATGACCATTACGCCGCCCATCCCCGATTGCGGTCAGGGTACCGTCACCCTGGCTGACCTTCGCTGCATGCACCCCGCCAAAGAACATGTCCTCGCAATCCCAGCGCTGCTGATTGTCAAGGCTTAGGCCATCAAGCAAAGCACCGTCAAATCCCGGCTCGACCGACAAAAGATCATCTTCGACATGCATGCGCGGTGCCGAAATCGCCCCGTGCAAGGTCATGTCAAACGCATCGATATTCAGCAATACCTGCAGCATCGTTGACCGAATGCGGTTTGACCCGCCCGAGCCAAGTGCAACCGACGCCCCGTCTTGGCCAAGATAAAGGGCCGGTGTCATCATTGATGTCATTCGAACGCGGCATGGCCAGTTGTGGAACCCATCGGGCGACAGATCGGCCTCACCGAGCATATTGTTCATCATGATCCCGGTTCCCGGCACAACCCGACCCGACGTCGATCCGTTAGAAATGGTCGCCGCGGCAAGATTTCCCTGTGCATCCACAACCGAGATATGCGTGGTTCCCTGCTGACTAAGCGGGCGTTCTCCGATCATTGAGCGATAGCGTTCACAAAGCTCATCACCAAGAATTATTGGGCTTGCGCCATGCTCCCCACGTGCCAGACCCGTGGCATGAATGATCCGCGAAATTGCTTCCAGATGGCGTTCAGAACCAAAGGCCCCCAGAGCCATCTCGCGCGCAAGCTTAAGGCCAAACCCAACCAGAACCCCGCCCGACGCTGGCGGCGCGTTCAAGACAAACCGGCCCTTGCGCCCCGATACCAACAACGGATCGCGCACCAAAACGCGATAGGCGACCAGATCCTGCGCTGTCAGATACCCGCCATGTTCGGTGCATGCGCTTACAAGTGCCTTACCGATATCACCTTGGTAAAATCCCTCTGCCCCGCTCTCGACCAGATAATCAATGCTGTCAGCCAGATCGGGCTGTCGGTGCAAAACACCGGCATCAAGCAACTCGAAACTGTTTGGATCGGTTTTGCCTGCTTTGCCATAGACCTGACGGCTATCCGGGGAAAAGCTCAGAAGCGGTTCAACAATGCCCATGACATAGCGCTGAAACGCATCAAGCTTGACGCCAGTGCGCGCGGCTTCAATGGCAGGTTCCGCCAATTGCGTCATCGGTAACTTTGCAAGATCGTCATGAACGGCAAAAAGACCGGCGACCACGCCCGGTGTTGCCGCCGCCCCATACCCACCATGAAATTCCTGGGTTACGCCCCCGGCAAAGGTTGCAAGGCGGCTTTCAAATTCAAGATTTTCACGTGATCGTTTTTCAAGCGGCGTTTCAACAAAGAAATCATAAAGCCGTGGCGTTTGCCCGGCAGGCCGCGCCATAACAAAACCGCCCCCGCCGAGCGACGCCAAGACCGGCTCCGCCACACAGGCCGCCCACATGGCAGCAATCACCGCATCAAAGGCATTGCCACCAGCTTCCAGCACACGGGCCGCCGCATCTGCGGTAACGGCATGTCCTGCGGCAACGGCCCCGTGGGTTTTCATGGCTTGCTTTCCCGTTAGTTACTTATCAATTGCTGGCGTTTGCGGTTTTTTGGGCCTCTTCCATCGGCGGGACCAGCAATTGGGCATCGACGCGCGCCGCGCCAACATTGACCCGCCAATCCAGATGCGGCCCGGTTGCACGACCTGATTCACCAATTTTACCGATCAGATCGCCTTGGTTGACCACGTCACCAACTTTCACATCAATCTCCGACAGATGCAAAAAGGCCGATACCACGCCAAGCCCATGATCGATAAATAGGGTCGCGCCGGAAAAATACATATCGGGATGGGCCAGCGTCACAATGCCATCCGCCGGGGCCACCACCGGACTTCCGGTCGGAAGCGCGATATCAACGCCCCAATGCGGTGCACGCGGTTCACCATTCAAGATACGCTGTGATCCGTAAACCCCGCTGATCGGGCCAACCGCCGGCCAGATAAAACCGTTCTGCAGGAAATTCTCGGTAAACCGTTCGGTACGTGCTTCGCGGGCCTGGCGGGAATCATCCTGAATGCGGCTGATGACCTCCGGATCCGGGTTGACCATCTTGGGTGCCAGACCATCAATGCGCTGAATGTTAAATTCACGATCCCCGATCTCGTAGCTGAACGCCTCGACACTGCCATCGGCATGACGGATGCTGACGCGTGCCGGGCCTTCGTAATCACGCGGGAACCCCAGAACAAACCGGCCATCAGGTGCAATTGTGTCAATTGCCTCATCATCCAGAAGGACTTTCGATCCGGCATCTGTCTGCCCGAACACAATCCCACCCTGAACAAATTCGCCCTGATAAGTTGGCTCTGCTGCCTGAACGGACAGACTAGCCGCCAAAAGGCCCGCTGCGGCCAGCATGCCAGAAATGGTCATACGCATTACAGAAGGCTCCCTTGTCTGTCATCGTCTTTAGGGCTTGGATTTTTCTTCTTCGCCGGTTTTGGTTTGGTGGATTTTTCGGGCGCGGGTGCGGCAGCGCTTCCTGCGTTAATCTTAGCGTCATTATCCCTGCCCTGCACCGGCTTTGATGTCGCAACACCCTCACCCGCGGTGACCGGTGTAATGCCATCACCCATTTCAAGGTCATAAGTCTCGCCGGTGACAAGGTCGGTTGATTTGCCAACAAGATTGCCTCCGCGATCGCGCACCACGGCAAAGCC
This sequence comes from Thalassospira sp. HF15, assembly GCF_011806525.1. GTDB lineage: Bacteria > Pseudomonadota > Alphaproteobacteria > Rhodospirillales > Thalassospiraceae > Thalassospira. The sequence continues at coordinate 103,789 of NZ_JAAVKI010000009.1, forward strand.
GCGTTTCAGCACATTGCGATAAGAATAGCTTTCCAGAAGCCGGTCATAGCGTGCCAGTCCCTCGGCCTCGCGCGTCAGGATATTGCCCATAGCGGCCTGAAGGCGCGTGCCAAGATCAATGATTTGCTTGTCGGTGCGCGCGATATCGCGTTTTGCGTCACTGGGCCGTAATCCGGCTACCGCACGATCAAGTCGCGATTGCTGCATCTGAAGGGCGGATTTCATCGCCCCATCCAGACGAAGGGCGGCGTTTTCGAGACGGCCACGCTTTTCCGAAAGCTGTTCACGCGGACTAACCAGCCTTGCGCTGGCCTCGTTCAGGCGTGCACGCGCCTGTTGCGTCACATTGACGGCGGCACGCGGCAAGCGATCCGCCCAGTTATCAAGGGTCTGGCTGCGTTCCTCAAGCATACGTTTGGGATCGCCCAAGCCACGGGCCAGGCTTTCAAGGGCGGTTTTCTTTTCAACGCCTAGGCGCCGCACGGCCTGTGCCAGACGAAGACCATCTTCCTCAACCTGACCAATCAGCTCACCGCGCACCGGCACGGCCTTTTCCGCCGCCCCGGTCGGGGTCGGCGCACGCAGGTCAGAAACAAAATCAATCAGCGTGGTATCGGTTTCATGACCGACCGCCGAAATCACCGGAATGTCAGAATCGGCCACCGCACGGGCGACAACTTCTTCGTTGAACGCCCATAAATCTTCAAGCGACCCGCCACCGCGCGCCACGATCAAAACATCCGGGCGCGGGATCTGGCCATAGGGCAAAAGATCATTAAAACCGCGCACGGCCTCAGCGACCTGTTCTGCCGCCCCCTGTCCCTGCACAAGGACAGGCCAAAGCAAGACGCGGCGCGGAAAACGATCACGCAGGCGATGCATGATATCGCGGATCACGGCCCCGGTGGGCGATGTGACAATGCCGATGACATCGGGCAGGAACGGGATGGGTTTCTTGCGTTCGGGCTCAAACAGACCCTCAGCAGCAAGTTTCTTTTTGCGTTCTTCCAGAAGCTTTAAAAGCGCGCCTTCACCCGCAACTTCCATCGTCTCAATGACGATCTGGTACTTTGATCGGCCCGGGAATGTCGTCAGGCGCCCGGTGACGATAACTTCCATGCCGTCCTCGGGCACAAGGCCAAGCTTGCCCGCCTGCCCGCGCCAGCAAACGCCATCGAGCACCGCCTTGTCATCCTTGAGCGCTAGGTACATATGCCCACTGGCGGCACGCTTGAACCCGGAAATCTCACCACGCACCCGTACAAAGGAAAAGGCATCCTCGACCGTGCGTTTGAGCGCATTTGAAAGGTCGGAAACCGAAAATTCCGGCGTATTGCCAGATTTTGCAGGCGTTTCAGGAACCGGGGCGTAGGGGTCGAACAAATCTTGCGTCATCAAGGGTACTTTATGCTAAAAGCCCGCGTAATAATTTTGCGGGGTGGCAATTGGATCTAGCCTAGTTCATCGCGCATGGACCATCAAGCAATCGGACAAGTCGAAGGATAAAGTCATGAAGGTTCTGGTCGTTGGCGGCGGCGGACGTGAACACGCATTGTGCTGGGCAATTGCGCGCAGCCCGCGCATCTCCAAACTTTGGTGCGCCCCGGGCAATGCCGGCATTGCAGATTCGGCAGAGTGCGTGGCGATTTCCGATAGCGACATTGATGGTCTGGTGAAATTCGCCAAGGACAACGCAGTTGATCTGGTCGTTGTCGGCCCCGAAGCGCCGCTGGTTGCGGGCCTTGTCGATGCACTGGACGCAGAAGGCATCAAATCCTTTGGCTGTTCCAAGGCAGCCGCCCAACTTGAAGGCTCCAAGGGCTTCATGAAGGACATGGTCGCAAAGTTCGGGGTTCCGACCGCGGCCTATGGCCGTTTCACCGACCCCAAAGACGCCAAGGCTTTTGTTGAAAAGCAGGGCGCACCGATTGTGGTCAAGACCGATGGTCTGGCGGCGGGTAAGGGTGTCACCATTTGTATGACAAATGACGAAGCCTTTGCCGCCATTGACGAATGCATGGTGGGCGGCAAGTTTGGCGATGCCGGTGCAGAAATCGTCATCGAGGAATTCCTAAAAGGTGAGGAAGCCTCATTTTTTGCCGTGTGTGATGGCGAAAACGTCATCCCGCTGGTCGCAGCCCAGGATCACAAGGCCGTTGGTGAAGGCGATACCGGCCCCAATACGGGCGGCATGGGTGCCTATTCCCCGGCCCCGGTCTTTACCGATGCGGTCGAAGCCAAGGTCATGGATCAAATCATTATCCCGACCGTCAAGGGCATGGCCAATGAAGGCCATCCGTTCAAGGGTGTGCTGTTTGCAGGGCTTATGATTGATGAGGCGGGCAATCCGAAACTGATCGAATACAACATTCGTTTTGGCGACCCGGAATGTCAGGTCCTGATGACACGCCTGAAATCAGATGTGCTTGATATCCTTGATGGTGCTGCCAGTGGCACGCTTAATACCGTCAAACCCGAGTGGCATGATGAAACCGCCATGGTGGTTGTCATGGCCGCCAAGGGGTATCCGGGGTCCTATGAAAAAGGCACCGAAATCAAAAACGTCCCGGCGGCAGACACCATGGACAAGGTCAAGGTCCTGCATGCTGGCACCAAAATGGATGGCGACAAACTGGTTGCGACCGGTGGCCGCGTTCTTGGTGTGACCGCACGCGGTGCGACGGTTACCGAAACCCAGAAACGCGCCTATGAGGCAGTTGATGCCATTGACTGGGAAGGTGGTTTCTGCCGCCGCGATATCGGCTGGCGCGCGGTTGCCCGCGAACAGAACTAACCTGAAAAACCACCAAATTTAAAAGGCCGGGTTACGCAACCCGGCCTTTTTCGGCTTAAACTTCCATCTGGTTGCGCACCCGATATCGTATGTGACAGCGACCGTCATGTTGGGTTTCTATGTCGGCTTCAACCCCAAATACGTCGCGCAAATTCTGTTGTGTCAGAATTTCAGACGGGGTTCCGACTGCGATCAGTTTGCCACCATCCATCATCGCGATCCGGTCACAAAACAGCGCCGCGTGGTTCAGATCGTGCAAGGCCGCAACGACAGTAACCGGCAAGACGTGCACCAGCTCCAAAAGCCCAAGCTGATGCTGAATATCCAGATGGTTGGTCGGCTCATCCAGCAACAGGTAATCGGGTTGCTGAGCCAAAGCACGCGCGATATGAACCCGTTGTTTTTCCCCGCCAGATAATGTGTGCCAGATACGATCAGCCATATTGCCCATGCCAACACTTTCAAGCGCGCTGGCGACAATATCATCATCAATTTCTGACCAGGGCGACAGCAGACTGAGATAGGGTGTCCGTCCAAGCGACACCGCCTCGTGCACGGTGATGCGGTCGCTGGTATCGGCCTGCTGTTCGACAAAGCCGATCCGGCGCGCCAGATTGCGACGCCCGACCTTGCGCATCGCTTGGTCACCCAGCAACGCCATGCCATCGCTTGGCGGACGAATACCCCCCAACACCGACATCATACTGGTTTTGCCTGATCCGTTCGGACCGATCACGCCCAAAAACTCGCCCGGCTCGACGCGCAGCGACACATCACGCACGATCTTTTTGAAACCGACCGACCAGCTGATATTGCGCAGCTCCAACGTCACCGCAATATCCTTCCGTGACAAAGAATAAGCGCAAAGGCAGGTGCCCCGACGAGTGCCGTAATCACCCCAATCGGCAAAACCTGACCGGGGACAATCACCCGCGAAATCACATCCGCCCCGACAAGGAAAAGCGCGCCAATCAATGCGGACAATGGCAATAAAAGTCCGTGCCGATTGCCAACAAAGAAGCGCGCCGCATGCGGAATAACCAGCCCGACAAATCCTATGGAACCCACAATACTGACCATCACCGCCGTCATCAGGGCGGACACCCCAATCAGGATCACATAAACGCGCCGCACCGGCACGCCAAGCGATGCGGCCGAATCCCGACCGAACGTAAAGGCATCAAGTGCACGCGCATGCCAAAGACATACCAGCAACCCAATGATCGCCATCGGCAAGGCTTGTGTGGCATCGGGCCACCGCACACCGCTTAGATTGCCCAGAAGCCAAAACATGATCCCACGGGCTTCCTCGGCACTGGCGGATTTGGTGACGATAAAAGATGTCAGGGCATTAAAAAGCTGCGCACCGGCAATGCCCGCCAGAATGATCGCCCCGGTGCCCCGCCCGGCCTGCAATGCCAACAAGGAGACAAAGGCAAAAGCCACGACAGAGCCAATAAAAGCCCCAACCGACAGGCCAAACATCCCGGCCCCGACACCCAGAATGGCGACACTGACCGCCCCGGTCGATGCCCCGGCAGAAATACCGAGCAAATAGGGATCGGCAAGCGCATTGCGCAAAAGTGCCTGCAATACCGCACCAGACAAAGCAAGTGCCGCCCCGCAGGACGCCGCAACCACCGCCCGGCTGAGGCGGTAATTCCAGACAATACCAGCATCAATCGGATCAACATCATATCCGGCACCCCAGACATGATTGGCGATGGTGTCCATCACCGTCTGGATGGGGATGGCCGTTTCACCAACCGACGCGGCAAAGGCCAACGATAAACCCAGCAGCACCAGCGCAGCAAAAGCGGCACTGGTGCGACGTCCTGGTGCAGATGAAAGCACTGCGATCAATTGGTTTGGCTCTTGCGCAGATCGACAACCGCCTTGGCGACCATTTCAATGCCATCAATCGTGCGGATGGTCGGGTTCATCGACATCGCATCAATCACCACGATCCGGTCATTGCGAACCGCATCCATCTGGCTGGTCACGGGATCGGATTTCAGGAATTTCATTTTCAGTTGCCAGTCATCAGCCGGGAAACGGCGACGTTCCATTTTCCCGATGGCGATAATGTCCGGGTTGGCACGCGCGATGGTTTCCCAACCGACTTTCGGCCATTCATCGTCGCTTTCGATGACGTTTCTGACATTGAGGATATTGGCGATATAGCCCGGCGCACCTTTTTGCCCGGCAACGAACGGATCAACATCGATCTCCGCACTTGAGAACCAGAAAAGGGCGCTGATGCCGCTGCCATCAACGGTTTCGACACTTTCGCGGGCGGCCTGTTCGCGGGCGCGCAGATCTGCAACAAGCTTTTCACCGCGATCTTCAACATCAAAGATCAACGCCATTTCGCTAATCGTCTGATAGATCAGATCCATCGAAAACGCATCAAGCCGCGTGCCATCGCCGCCGGTGGTGTTATCCTTGCCCACACAATCGGCAGGTGCTGTGTAAACCGGGATGGAAAGTTCGTTGAACTGCTTGACCGTGCCAACGGCACCATTCGGGCCGACATGCCACTGATACTGGTTGGTCACGAGGTCCGGCTTCTGACCCACAACGCTTTCAAAACTTGGATCATTATCGGCAAGGCGTTTCACCTTGGCATTGGCTTCGCGGTATTCCTCTGCCACCGGATTGAACCACACGGCGGTTCCGACAACCTTGTCTGCCAGCCCCAGGCGATAAAGGATTTCGGTATTGCTTTGACCCAGCGAAACCACCCGTTCAGGTGCCTTTTCAAACGTCACACTGCGCCCGCAGTTTTCAATGGTAAGCGGATATTCAGTTGCTTGCGCACCTGTTGCTGTAAATACCAGTCCAGCAGCAAACACCCCGACTGCCAAACCCTGTCTATTAATCGTAAGCACGTTATTGTCCTTTCATGGAGAAGCCCATTGAAGGCAAAGCCTTGAATGAGGCACTCTCCTGTAAATGTTATGTTATAACATAACATTAAAGTTACTACGGTCAAGGGACTGGCTAACGTGCTGAAAAATGGCGGGATCTGTCATGCCCAGAAGACGGATTGATTGATATTCAATCGGTCCGCAAAGATGACATTTACCGACATCCTCCGGGGCACCCCGCCCGGTCCGTCGTCTTCGTGTCGGCAGGTCTCCTGGCTTACGGGTCAACGCATTTTCCCTGGCCTTCCCGGGTTTTATCCCAGTGGCATTGGTCAGAAAAATGCTCTCCGCCTACAGTTGCGGGGGCAGCTTCGGTTAATGAGCCAATATCAGGCCCATCTCGAATTCCCTTTATCCGAATATCGGATACCGACACGTCACGGTTAGATCAAAGCCAAAACACGGTCAAGAAAATTGCCGGACCACCAGTGGTATTAACACCACAGCTCCATGCATAAAAGGCAATCGACGCGACCTTGAATTTGCCATGTTTCATCCCGATTACCTCCACACTGCCGGGTATGCTTTCCCGACAACTCAAACCACTGGAATGTAATAAACATGACGACTTCTGTTGAACGCAGACGCTTTTTGAAATCCATCGCGGCAGCCGGTCTTGTCCTGCCGGGAATGTCGATCTATCAGCATGCTTTGGCAGATGTCCCGGGCCTTGATCTTGGCGACCCACAGCGCTTTGATTTTGCCGATCTGATTACACGCGCCAAATCCATGGCCGCATCGGCCTATGAGCCCCCCGTTGCACCAAATCCGGAAATTGTCGGCAAGATTGATTACGACACGCACGGCAAGCTGCATTACAAACGCGACCATTCGCCGTTTTCCGACGGGTCGGGCACCTATCCGCTGACCTTCTTCCATCTGGGTATGTATTTCGCCAAACCGGTGCATATGTATCTTCTGGACAAAGGGCAGGCGCGCGAAGTGATCTACAAGCCTGATTACTTTGACATGCCCGAAGACAGCATTGCCCGCCAACTGCCCGCCAATAGCGGCTTTGCCGGTTTCCGCCTGCATGAAAATCAGGCGCGCGATGACTGGAAAACCCAGGACTGGGCAGCATTCCTTGGCGCTTCTTACTTCCGTGCGATTGGCGATGAAGGCCAATATGGCCTGTCTGCGCGCGGCATTGCGGTCAATACGGCAACCTCAGCCCCCGAAGAATTCCCCGATTTCCGTCAGTTCTTTATCGAACCGGCAAAAAACCCCGAAGACCCGGTGACGGTCTATGCCCTGCTGGATGGGCCGAGCATCACGGGTGCTTATAAATTCCTGCTTTATCGCGGCGAAGGGGTGACGATGGATGTTGAAAAGCATCTGTTTGTCCGCAAGGACATCGAACGTCTTGGCATCGCGCCGCTGACCAGCATGTTCTGGTATTCCGAACAGAACAAATCGTTCCGCTTTGACTGGCGACCGGAAGTTCATGACAGTGACGGGCTTGAACTTTGGACCGGCGGGGGTGAGCGAATCTGGCGACAGCTGAACAACCCCGAAACCATCCGCGCATCCGCATTTGGCGATCATAACCCGCGTGGCTTTGGCCTGATGCAGCGTGATCGGGATGTGAAAAACTATCTGGATGGCGTGCGCTATCACCGTCGCCCCAGCCTGTGGGTCGAACCGCAAGGCGACTGGAATGAAGGTGCGGTGCAGTTGATCGAAATCCCGACCGACGATGAAATCCACGATAACATTGCCGCCTTCTGGGTCCCGAATGGCGACGCCAAAGCCGGCAATTCCTATCAGTTCAAATACCGCCTGTATTGGCAGGCCCATAACCCGTTCCCGGTCAAGGAACTGGCAACCGCAACCGCCACCCGCATGGGTCGCGGCGGGGAGCCCGGCACCAACCGCCCCAAGGATGAAATCAAGTTTTCGGTTGAGTTCGAAGGCGAGGTTCTTGGGACGCTCGAATACGGCGAATTCCCCGAAATCGTCGTTTCAACTTCGCGCGGGGAAATCACCCGCACCAAGATCGAACCGATCATGGATACCCGCATCTGGCGCGCAGCCTTTGACCTGAAAGCTGCTGGCACAGATCCGGTTGATTTGCGGATGTATCTGAAACGCGGCTATGCGCCGCTGAGTGAAACCTGGATGTTCCAGCATCTGCCAGCACTCGGTAACCAGCATCAGGGGTAACCGGTTAATGCGGTGCCATGTCGGCAGAACCGCTGGCCCCACCCAGCCCCAGGATCGCCATGACATCGCGTATCGGCGGCGCCCCGAACATGCGGGCATATTCACGACTGAACTGTGACGCGCTTTCATACCCGACCGCATAGGCGGCAGAGGCGGCATCCTTCATTTCGGCGAGCATGATCTGACGCGCCGTGGTCAGGCGGAGACGCTTTTGATACTGAAGCGGGCTCATGGCCGTAACCTGCTTGAAGTGATGATGGAAGGAAGACGGGCTCATATTGGCGTGCGTTGCCAGCTCTTCCACCTTCAACGGCTTGTCGAAATTGTCCTTGATCAGTTGAAGCGTAGCCGAGATCCGCTGCATGTTGCTGCCGCCGATTGCAAGGCTTGCGATCACGGCCCCCTTGCCTGTACACAACAAGCGATAATGCACTTCGCGCATCAAAAGCGGCAGCATAACCGGCACGTCACCCGGTCGCTCAAGCAGCTCGACCACCCGCAAGACAGCATCAGTCAGGCTTTCTGTTGTTTTCTCGACAAACAGTCCGCGCGCACTTTCGCCGTCACCGCCAATCTTGATATCCATACTGGCAACAAGTTCGCCAAGGATCTCTGCGTCCAGATCAAGAGACAGGCTGCGATAAGGCGCGTCATCGCTGGCCAGCGTTACATGCCCGACAATCGGCAAATCGACCGACGCGGCCAACAATTGACCCGGCTCATAGCGATAGACTTCCTGACCGAGTGTAACTTCCTTGCTTCCCGAGATAATCAGGCACAGGCAAGGCTTGTAGATCGTCGGCACCTTAAGGGTCGGGCTTGTGGAGCGGAACATCCATACCGGCTCGACCGCCGTCCGCACAGCACCATCTGCCTCGCAGTATTTGTCAATCAGATTGCAAAGCTTTTGATAGCTATCCATTACAAAACCCTTTGTTTCCCTGATGTGGACTATACACACCTGCGCGCCTTGACAAAGCACTCAATGCCGCATTTGGAGGATCAGGCAATCCAATTCGAGTTCTGTGTATTCATCAGCGGGGACTTTATCGACACAGTAAGCGCCATGACACAAACGCAAAGGAGCATGTCATGTCGAACCCGATCAACCATGTCGAAAACAAGACCGTCATCATCACCGGTGCAAGCAGCGGCATTGGCGAAGCCACCGCCCGCCTTCTGGCATCACGCGGTGCCAAGGTGGTGCTTGGTGCCCGCCGCACGGAACGCCTTGACCAGATTGCGACCGAAATCGAAGCTGCCGGCGGCAGCGCAATGGCCCGTTCAGTGGATGTCACCAGCGCCGATAGTGTCGAGGCACTGGTTTACAACGCAAAGAACCTTTATGGCCGTGTCGATGCGATTTTCAACAATGCCGGCGTGATGCCGCTTGCCCCGATGTCGGCACTGAAAACCGACGAATGGGACAACATGGTCAACGTCAATATTCGCGGGGTTCTGAACGGTATTGCGGCTGTCCTGCCGCTGTTTGAACAACAGGGGGGTGGTCATGTGATCAATACCGCGTCCATTGCCGCACACAACGTATATTCGAGCGGTGCCGTCTATTGTGGAACCAAATACGCGGTCTGGGCGATTTCCGAAGGCCTGCGTCAGGAAAGCACCAATGTCCGTGTCACCACCATTTCGCCGGGCGTGGTCGAAACCGAACTGGGCCATGACATTACCGATCCGGCCAGTAAAGAGCTTCTGACCCAATTCCGCCAGATCGCGCTTACCCCGGATGCCATTGCGCGGGCTGTGCTTTATGCCCTTAATCAGCCAGCGGATGTTGACGTCAACGAAGTCATTGTGCGTCCGACAGCATCGGCGTTCTGATGCAACTCAACCTTCGGGCTTACGCCTGCTAACCTTGCTGGTGGTGTTCGCACCACCAGCCCTCAGCCAACAGGGATCAGAGATGCCTGAAAGTACAGAAAGCCTTCCCCATCCCTATGTCGGCATGTGGGTGACCAAGGATGGTCATATCCGTCAGGAACTCCGTGCCGATGGTCGCTATGACGAAGCCCGTGGCACGCGGAAATCAGCCTATCTGGGCGATTATCAGGTCTCGGGGAATTACATCACCTATCAGGACGACACCGGTTTTACCGCCGATGGCCATTTCGAAAATGATGTCCTGTATCACGGTGGCATGGTGATGTTCCGTGAAACGGCCAAAGACTAAGCAACCTTTGTAATCGGGCAAAGCACATCGGGCGGGCATGCAAAACCCGCCCGGTTTTTGTTTTGTCAGAGACGCTCAAGGGCAATGACGGTATCGATTACTGATCCCTTTTCGCCCTTTGGTCCGGTTGCCATCCGTTCGAAATTATCGACTGCGATCTGACGCCAACGGGTGTGATCAAGCGTCAGTGCATAAAGGGCTTCTTGCGGGGTTGGAAACACCGTATCTTCTGGTGCCCATGACCAAGACGGCCGCGACCCATGAGTGGTCACAAGCAACAATCCCCCCTTTGCGATCATTGCAGCCGCGCGGTTCAGAACCGCCTCACGAGGGAACTCGACAGGGGACTGCAGGAATTGTGCGCTCACCAGATCAAAGACACCATCCGGCAGACTTTTGGTCAGATCGTGTGCTTCGAAGGTAATCTGATGTTCCACGCCGTTGCGTTCTGCATTCGCCCGCGCATAGCCTAATGCGGTTTCCGAGACATCAACGGCAGTGACTGTCCACCCCTGTTTGGCTAACCAGACCGCGTCGTCGCCTTTGCCGCAGCCAAGTTCAAGCGCGCAGCCAGCAGTACGGTCTTTGACGAAGCGTTCAAGGATGGCGGATGGTTTACCACTCGTTTGCGGTGACGCCTTTTCATAGGTTTCTTGCCAAAACTTCCTTGGGTCCATTTTCGGATCGATATTCATGTCATGTCTTTCGGATTTGTTGATGGTGGCGTGCTCACGACTCACGTATCATTAAAAGTTACATGATTATGCTCGCCTGTCAATTTCATGTATCTTTGAAAGTTACATGTGCTAGAAATGACTGGAAAATCGAACGCCAGACAGGACCGATCCATGCGCCAAGACAATCGCCTTCCGCGCGTTTTACATGCGCTTTTGCATCTCAGCGGCATGAAAGACCCGGCAACATCCGACCAGTTGGCTGAGATGCTCAACACCAATGCGGCTGTGGTCCGGCGCACCATGGCGGGTCTGCGCGATCAGGGCATACTGACGTCGATCAAGGGGCATGGTGGCGGCTGGCAATTGGCAAGACCACTTGATCAAATCACGCTGGCCGAGATTTATCACGCACTTGGTGCCCCCACCCTTTTTGCCCTGGGTTGCGGGGATGAAGAATCCGAATGCTTGATGGAGAAGGCCGCAAATACCGCGACCTCCCATGCTCTTGAAATGGCGTCAAAGACCTTCATGACGGTGCTGTCATCGGTCACCATGGCCGATCTGGCCGATGATTTTGAAAAACGATTGGGCGAACTTGGATTGTCGCAGGATGATCTAACTCATGAACTCGCAGCGACGCGCTAGTTGCAAGCAGTCAGCGGAGCGACCCAAAGAACTCTTTTAAAAGCTTGGCGGCCTCGACCTCGCCGATGCCGCCATAGACTTCCGGGCGGTGATGGCAGCTTGTGCTTTCAAAGACGCGCGGACCGTGATCAACGCCGCCGCCCTTGGGATCATAGGCGCCGAAATAGACCCGGCGCAGACGGGCAAATGAAATGGCGGTCGCGCACATCGGGCAGGGTTCAAGCGTGACATACAGATCGCAGTTGGGAAGACGTGGCTCGCCCTTGGCCCCGGCAGCCGCCCGGATCACCAGGATTTCGGCGTGCGCGGTTGGATCGTTCATTTCCTCGGTCAGGTTGCCAGCACGCGCAAGCACATCTCCGCTATCAGCATCAACCAGAACGGCACCGACCGGCACTTCGCCGCGACGGGCGGCGGCGCGGGCCTCTTCAAGGGCCATGTCCATATAGCTGTCTGCACTCATGATCTTTCCATCCCGCTTGCGCCATCCGACAAACAACGTGGCCTGTCACAGCTGATCTTGTTTTTACTTCATTTTAGGGCTTAGGGACCAGAGTGCTACCACACAGATAATCGGTCAAGCGATCATCTGTTAAAGATCGTTTGGTGTGCAGGCACTTCCTGCCTGCGCAGAACGCATAGACTATCAGCGTGAATTGCCGTTGCCCTGACAGGGTTACACAGTTAGTTTCCGCCTGAGTTTCCGTCACAAGCATCAAGGCCATATCCATCATGACCACGCGCAAGCCGATCATTGGTATCACACTCGATTCCGAAGAACCGGGGGGCTATTCCAAATTCCCGTGGTATGCGCTGCGTGAAAACTATGCCGGTGCGGTGACCGAGGCGGGCGGTATTCCGATGCCCCTGCCCCACGAGGTTGAACTGGTTCCCGATCTGCTTGATCTGATTGACGGGCTGGTGGTGACCGGTGGCGCGTTTGATGTTGATCCCAGCCTGTTTGGCGCGACCGAAAAACACGACACGGTTGTCACCAAGGATCGGCGCACCAAATTTGAATGGGCAATGGCCGAAGGCGCGCTGAAACGCGACATGCCGGTTCTGGGTATTTGTGGTGGCCAGCAGCTTTTGAACGTTATTCTGGGTGGGTCGCTGATCCAGCACATCCCCGATAGCGTTGAGAACTGCCTGCCCCACGAACAGCCAAACCCGCGCAACGAACCCGGCCATGATGTGACGGTGGAACCCGACACGCTTCTGGCCAAGATCGTTGGCAATGTAAAAACACTGTCGGTCAATTCCGCCCACCATCAGGCGGCGGCGGGTGTTGGCCCGGATGTGATCATTAATTCCTATGCGCCCGATGGCGTGATCGAGGGGATTGAGCATCCGAAATACCGTTATTGTCTCGGGGTCCAGTGGCATCCCGAATTTCATATCAGTTCGGGCGATGCGAAGATTTTCGACGCCCTGATTTCCGAGGCCCGCAAATGAGCGACAAGAACACCACCCCGGATGACAACAAGCCCGAACGCATTGCCAAGCGCATTGCACGATCGGGTGTTTGCTCGCGCCGTGACGCCGAACGCATGATCGCCGAGGGGCTTGTGCGCCTCAATGGCAAAAAGCTTGATACTCCGGCCGTGACTGTGACCGACGAAGACGAAATCATTGTCGATGGCAAGCCGCTTCCCGAAAAGGAAAAGCCCCGTCTTTGGCGTCTGTTTAAAAAGCGCGGTCTGGTTACCAGCCACCGCGATGAACAGGGCCGCGATACGGTGTTTGAACATCTGCCAAGTTACGTTCCGCGCGTGATTTCGGTTGGCCGACTTGATTTGAATTCCGAAGGGTTGCTGTTGCTGACCAATGATGGCGAGCTTGCCCGTTACCTTGAACTGCCCGCCACCGGCTGGGCGCGGCGCTATCGCGTGCGTGTGCATGGCCAGATCGACGAGGCAAAGCTGAAACAGCTTGAAGACGGTGTCACGGTTGACGGGATCAATTATGGCTCCATCCATGCCGAAGTCGACGTTCAGAAAGGCACCAATGCCTGGATGACCGTCACGCTGCGCGAAGGCAAGAACCGTGAAATCCGCCGTGTCATGGAACATCTTGGCTGGCCGGTGACGCGCCTGATGCGTGTCTCCTATGGCCCGTTCCAGCTCGGCAATCTCGCACCCGGCGACTGCGAAGAAATCACCGGCAAGGTGATGAAAGAACAGCTCGCTGCGTTCTTCAAGGGTGACTATTCCAAGGTTTCCGAAAAGAAATCCGTTGCCCGTGGCGGCACATCCCGCCCGAAGGCACCACGCACCGTCTTTGGCCAACCAGCCCAGCGCAAACGCCCGCAAGGTGGCCCGAACCCCGCATCCCAGAATGCCGAGGACGAAGAACAGCGTGACACCCGAGAACGTCCGTCTGGTGGTGCTGCACGCAAAGGCCCGCGCATCGGTGCCGCCCCGCGTGCAGGTGGCCGCGGCAGAGCAGCGAGTGGTACCGTTCGGCAGGAACGCGATATGCGCGAAGAACGCGGATCGTCCCGTCCGACCAACAAGGGCCGCGGGCGTTATAGTGCCGAGGGCAAGGCCACTGGTGGACGTGATGGCGGACGCGACGGTGGTGGACGTGATGCCGGTGGCCGCGAGGGCAAACCGGGCTTTGTCGAAGGACGCGGACGCGGGAAATCAGGCGGAAAGCCATCGGGCAAACCCGCCGGTCGTTCCAGCAACAGCGCAAACAGCGCGCCGGGTCGCAAGCCTTCCGGCAACCGTCCGCGCGGCAAGAAGGACTAAGCTGAATGCGGATTGTCGGCGGCACCCATCGTGGTCGGGTTTTGAACGCACCTGAAGGACGCGATACGCGCCCGACCCTTGATCGTGTGCGCGAGGCCCTGTTTAGCATCCTGTCACACGCATCACGCTGGTATGAGGATGACTTCAACCCGCTTTATGACGGGGTGATCCTTGATGCCTTTGCCGGATCGGGTGCGCTTGGGCTTGAAGCCGTTTCACGCGGTGCTGACAAAGCGGTATTCTTTGATTCTGATCGCAAGGCGGTTGCCATCATCGAGCAAAACATCGATGCACTGCGCATTTCCGATCAGGCCCGCGCACAACGTGCCGATGCGACCAAACCACCGCGTGCGAACCAACCGGCCAGCATGGTGTTTCTTGATCCACCCTATGGCAAGGACCTGATCGAGCCCGCCATCACCGCCCTTGCCAAGGCCGGATGGATTGATGGCAATACATTGATTGTTGCCGAACGTGATCCGCGCGATCCGGAAATCACGCTTGCGGGTTTTGATCTGTGCGACAGTCGCAAATATGGTCGCTGCCAGATCGATATCGGCCGTTTTGCTGCCTGATTGGCGTACGGCTGGCCCTATCCGCATTATGTGATAGATTGGGCTACGTCCAAAATCGGTTGATCGTCATGAAACGCCTGTCTGAAACCGCACCCAACAAGGAATTTGGTCGCCTTTTGCGCCAGTGGCGACGCACAAGCGACATCAAGCAATCGCGTCTGGCGGATATCTTGGGCGTCACGCAGGCAACCGTTTCGCGCTGGGAAAGCGGGGCGCAAAGCCCGGCCCCTTTGCAGCACGAACTGATCCATCAGATGATGACGCGCAAACGCAATTTCCGCCTTGATCACGCTATCAAGAGACTGGTCATGCATTCTTCCCAACGCGTTCATCTGATCGAGGACCGATCGCACCGTCTGCTGTGCCTATCGCGGCCGCGCGAAAACGAATGGCAACGTGACAGTACACCGTTGCTTGGCACCTCGCTCTGGCGTTTTGCCACCCCGGAAATCGCATCAGCAGAGAAAAGCCTGCATGACCTTGGCTGGCATGAAGATCAGACCGATCACCTGACTTTTGAAAACTCTCGCCGCGATGGCGATCCACTGCGGATTGTCGATACCTATATCCTGTGGGAACGGTTCTTCCTGTCTGATGGGACGGCAGTACGCCTGACCACCGGTTTTGATCAGAACCCTGCGCATATCTGATCCGGATCTGATCCGTACCTGATCCGTACGCTGGCGCATATTTCATACGTGGCATTCCGGTAAGGAAATCTGGTAATTAACTCTCTTATCCGCACCCTTCCTTGCCCCACGGAACTGCTCGATGCCCCCTATCACAGCCGTTATTATTCTGTACGGACTTGGACTGACCGCTTCCATGCAGGTCGGGCTGATTGGTCCGATTGCGCCTGATCTGCGCGCAAGCTTCGGGCTGAGCCAGGCGGAATTCGGACTGGTAGCATCCCTGATTACAGCTGCAGGTGCGCTTTGTGCCATTCCGGCCGGGGTATGGGCCGCACGGGCGGGGTTACGACGGTCGCTGGTGCTTGGCTGTATCATGATGATCGCGGGTGCGCTGATCTTTGCCACCGCAAGCATCACCAGCCTTTTATATTTAGGGCGCGTTGTGACCAGCATCGGCTATCTTCTGATTGTTGTTGGTGCGCCAAGCTGGATGGCCGCGTTCAAAAACCCCAAGCTGGTTGCCATGGCCATGAGCATCTGGGGCACCTTTATCCCGGTTGGCATTGCCCTTGGCAACTGGGTGAGTGCAGCCGTCGTGACATGGATGGATTGGCGGATCGCGGTTGGCGCCTGCACCCTGCCTGTTTTGGTTTTACTGCCGCTTCTTGCCCTGATGGAAAAGCCCGAGGTGGGATCGGCGCGCCGATCCCTTCTGGTCGGGGTGGTCGGTGTTTTGCAATCGCGCGCGGCCCTTCAGGTGGCGCTGACCTTCGCCGCATTTGCTGGCGCAACGTCGGCAGCCCTTGCCTTTATGCCGGCCATGCTGGCGGATAATCTTGATATCGGCATTGCGCTTTCGGCGGCGATCATCGGCACAACGGCAATTGCCGGAAATGTTGTCGGCAGTATCGCCGCCGGCGCTGTTCTGGGCCGGGAGGTTCCCGGTCGGAGCATTCTGGTTCTGTTTTTGCCGGTGATGGCGATTGCAATTTCGGCCCTGTTTGTCAGCACCTCGGTCCCGGTCAGCATCGCGTCCCTGATTGTTTTCAATATCTGTCAGGGAATGGTGGCCGGCACCTGTTTTGCCCTTTTGCCAAGAATCGCCAAGGAAGGTCTTTCCATGCCAGCCCTGCAAGGCATGCTGGCGCAATTTGCCGAGATTTTTGTCGTCATCGTTCCCCCATTTGCCGGAATGATGATTGATCAAAACGGCTGGGTCGGCGCAGCTATCGTATTGGGCGGATTTTACTTTGCAGGTTTCCTGATTACCCTGCGAAAACCAGCAGCGCCTGCGTCCATTAGACGTTAAAACTATACGATACGATGGCTTGACCTATCCGTCGAAGCAAGCGACCCTTTCCTGCCAAACAAATCAAAAAGATTCAGGGAAGTGGAATGCAGTTGATCAAGGCCATCTTTATCGGACTGGTATTGATCGGCTTGTCTGTTCTTGCGGTTTTCTTCATCTGGCTGGCCCCGGTCGGGGCGGCTTACAGCGCCAAGATCATGTGCTCCGCCATTTTTGTCGATGGCCTGTCCTCGACACGGGCGCGCGAAGTCGATGTTCTTGCCGACAATAATCCCTTGTTATCGCTGATTACCACCAATGTCGATTTGCGCAACCAGACGATCAGCGCCCATGCATTCGGCTTCCGTAAACGCGTTGCGGTTTACCGCCCCAATCTTGGCTGCACATTGGCCGATAATGCGGAACACATCGCACAGTTACGCAACGCGACCCCGGTCATGAAACCGGTTGCCGCACGGCCACTGATGACCACGCCACCCCCGGCCAATGTCGACCGCCGGGCACTGAACAACATCCTGTTTGACGTAATGGATGAACCGGGCCTTCATCCGGAACGCCGCACGCGGGCTCTTGTTATCCTGCATGATGGCAAGGTGGTTGCCGAACGTTATGCCGAGGGGATTACAGCCGATACACCCTTGCCCGGCTGGTCGATGACCAAAAGTGTCTTTAACGTCATTCTGGGTCGCATGCGGTTTGAAGGCATGATTTCCGACATTCAGGATCCGGTTCTGATCAATGAGTGGCAGGCCGAACCAAACGATCCGCGCGCGACCATCAATTATGATGATTTGCTTCGCATGCGAAGTGGTCTTGAGTTTGATGAAAGCTATGCCAATCCGCTGTCCGATGTGGTGCAAATGCTGTTCATCGAACCGTCCACGGCCGGATTTGCCGTTTCCAAACCCCTCGAAAATACGCCGGGCAGCGCGTTTTCCTATAATTCCGGGGCAAGCAATATTCTATCGGCTGCCGTTCGTAATCTGAGCGGTTCACGTACGACCTATCTCAGCCGTCCGACGGAACTTCTGTTCCGGCCACTTGGCATGAGCAGTGCGGTAATCGAAACCGACCCCGAGGGCTATTTTGTTGCCTCAAGCTTCATGCATGCCTCCGCGCGTGACTGGGCCAAGATCGGACAACTTTTCCTTCAGGACGGTGTATGGAATGAAGAACGCCTGCTGCCCGAAGGTTGGGTTGGTTATTCCACCAGCCCGGCAGCAGAAGACCCGCATGGTTTGTATGGGGCGCACTGGTGGCTTGATCTTCCCGGTAGCCGGGATGAGGATGGCAATCCGCGCGATGATATTGCGCAACTGCCCGAAGATGCCTTCTTTTCGCTTGGTCATGATGGACAGTCGCTAACGGTTATTCCATCGCGGGATTTGGTGGTGGCGCGCTTTGGGGTCACGCGCAAACCCGGCGCATTTGACTTGCGCCAGTTCATTTCTGATCTGAGTGCGGTTTTCCCGGACAAATCAGATTTACCTGTCGATGCCCCGGAATCCGGCGGTTCGGAAGCCTCGCCAAATTCAAATGGCGGCTGACCCGGACCATTGGCGGGTCAGAAAAATCCGACCAGATAGCCGATGACAGCCCCGGCGGCAACCACGGCCCAAACCGGGAAGACCCGCCATTGCAGGATGGCAAAGACCAGCATTACACAGCCAATATCAAACACATCCTGTATGGCCCCGGTCCAGATCGGGTCATAAAGCACTGCGGCCAGCAGCCCGACCACAGCGGCATTCACCCCCATCAACCCCGCCCGCATGGAGGGAATATGACGCACGCGATCCCAGAATGGCAAAAGCCCGATAACCAGCAGCCACGCGGGTAAAAAGATCGCAACCAGGGTCACCAGTGACGTCAAAGCGCTGATTGCAAGGCCCGCACCACCTGCACCGGTATGCAAGGCAGCGCCCAGATAGGCCGCAAAGGTAAAGATTGGACCAGGCACAGCCTGGGTTGCACCATATCCGGCAAGGAAGGTTTCGGTATCGATCCAGCCCGGTGCAACGACGGCATTTTGCAGCAGGGGCAGAACCACATGCCCGCCGCCAAACACCAAGGCGCCACTGCGATAGAAGCCATCAATCACGGCAAAAAGACCCGTTGGATCAAGTTTTGCCAAGACAGGCAGCATCACAAGCAGGGCAAAGAAAGTGCAAAGGGCAATAACCGCCCCCTTGGCCGAGCGCGGGGCATGACCGGGATCGGCATCTTCGGCAACCTTGTTCTTAAGCAGGAAAAAGCCCGCAAACATGCCCCCCAGAATCACCACAAACTGGGCCATCACCGTATCACTGGCGATCATGATACCGGCAGCCAAAACCGCAAGAATAGCGCGGGGAACATCGGGGCACAGGTTGCGCGCCATCCCCAAAAGCGCATGCACAACAACCCCGACGGCCACAAGCTTCAGCCCGCGTATGATGCCATCGACGCTGCCGATATCAAATCCGACAAACGCCATACCAAGGGCTGCCAGAACAATCGCCGATGGCATCGTAAAGCCAAGCCACGCGATCAATGATCCACGCACCCCGCCCAGTGCCATGCCGATCCCCATACCGACCTGCGAACTGGCAGGCCCCGGCGCAAATTGGCAAAGCGCCACCAGATCGGCGTAACGCGCATCGCTTAGCCATTTGCGACGTGCGACAAATTCTTCACGGAAATAACCGATATGGGCGACAGGGCCACCAAAGCTGGTCAGACCAAGCCGCAGGAAAATAAGGAAAATCTGCCACAGACCGATCCCGCCATCCGGCAAGGGTTCATCAATGCTTTTGGAAGCGTTTTCTTTGGCTCCGTTCTGCGACGTCGCGTTCGACATGATGGCCGTTTCCCCTGATCACTGCCATTGCGTTGATTTTGCCTGAACATACGCAATCGCGCAAAGGCGGCAAAGCCAAAATCGGGACCACAGACATTCGTCACAGATTCATAACAAAACCCCGCCTGCGGCATCATACCACAGGCGGGGTTCTGGTTTGATCATTCGGGCTTTTGCGCCAGTCCGCGCCTTAGCGGAAGGCAGGTTCGTCCAGAGAACGCAATTTTCGGGAATGGAGCTGATTGACGTCCTGACGAAGCGTATCAATCGTATCCAGACCAACTTGCAAATGCTGCCCAATACGCTGGCGATAGAAATTGTTGGCCATGCCGGGCAGCTTCAGTTCGCCATGAACCGGCTTGTCCGATACACACAAAAGCGTGCCATACGGAACCCGGAACCGGAAACCGTTGGCGGCAATGGTGGCACTTTCCATGTCCACTGCAATGGCGCGTGACTGGTTGAGCCGCACAAACAATTCGCTATAGCGCAGTTCCCAGTTACGGTTATCGGTTGTCGCAACTGTGCCGGTACGCATGCGGGCCTTCATTTCCCGACCTTTAAGACCGGTGATTTTAGTCACCGAGTCCGCAAGGGCCACTTGCACCTCGGCAATTGGCGGCACCGGAATCCACAGGGGCAGGTCCGAATCAAGTACGTGATCATCACGGACATAGCCGTGTGCCAGAACATAATCCCCCAGCAACTGACTGCGGCGCAGCCCGGCACAGTGACCAAGCATCAACCAGCAATGCGGGCGCAGAACCGCGATATGGTCGGTTGCCGTTTTGGCATTGGACGGACCAACACCGATATTGACCAGTGTCACACCAAGACCATCTTCGCGGATCAGGTGATAGGACGGCATCTGCGGCAATTGCTTGACCGCCTCGCCACTTTCAACCCAGCCCTTCGGCGCATTTTTACGCACGCTGACTTTCGGCCCCGGTTCGACAAAGGCGACATAGGGGCTTTTCGGATCTTCAAGCTGTTCCTTGGCGAATTCGATGAATTCATCGACATAGCGCTGATAGTTGGTGAACAGCACAAACTTCTGGAAATGTTCCGGTGCAGTAGCCGTGTAGTGACGCAGGCGCGCCAGTGAATAATCGACACGTTCACCGGAAAACAGCGACAACGGCTTTGGCCCCGGCGCGGCATTTGCGCCGTAATGAACGCCATTGGCGATGTCATCATCGGTACGCGCCAGATCGGGCATATCAAAGATCAGCTGCATCGGGCGGATGTCGTTCGGCCCAATGCTGTCAGTCGCGGTTTCGACCAGAAACGGCACTGGTATCGGACGATCCGACACACCAACCACGACAGGTACGTCATGGTTCTTCAGCAAAAGCTCGATCTGTTCACGGTAATATTCTTCAAACAGGTCAGGGCGCGTCAAGGTCGTGCCATACACGCCCGGATCGCGCGGCGCGCCGAATGAAAGCGTGCTTTCGACATGCAATTTTTCAGGCGGCACCTCGATACCGAGATACGGGTAATAGGCACGCACCGGGGAAGATTGCTGACCTTCACCGAAACGGTTGAAGGCCTCCTGGACGGCATTGGCACCGGTCGCATAAATGTCCTTGATGCGCGCAAGTGCCTTGTCAGCGTCCGTAAACTCAAACAGATCGCGAACCGATCCGTGTACTCCAGAAACCATATTGGATGCTCCTTTTTGTTATTGTTGTTTTGGGTCTTTCGTCAGATCCGGGTACAGCAAAGCGAACCCGATCAATGACAAAAGCCCTTGGAGCGAGAGATTTATCACCGCTCGCCCGCCTTCTGACAACTGAAAATTTTGTCGTTCAGCGCAAAGCAGGGATGCAATACACGGATTGAACATTACTGCTATTCGCACCCACCCCCGATTTTCTGGCAGTTTCAGAAGCTTATGTTCTATATGTCGGGTTTATTTTCAAGGATTCCAAATGACAGTTTTGCGGAGCCCATCATAACCAGATGGTTCGCCGTGGCAGATAAAGCCTACCTGTCTTAGCCTTTTACGATGCGAACAAAAAAAATGCCGAAACCGGGGGACGGTTTCGGCAATTTCAGGGAAGGGCCTTAGACGTTGAGGGAAAAGACGATCAACCCTGATATATTGTCTTTATATGACCATTGGTCATTTATGTCAATTCTATTCGATATGAGATGAAAGTTTTCACTCCCGCGTCAATTCAGGACATCCGAATTTTCTGCTATGCTCTGCAATCTTTTAAGCCGTCTGCGCACACAATCCTCAGATGTCCCTTGGTCACCACAGTCGGTAACTTCAAGCTTTTTGACGATTCTGGCAGCGCGCGGGTCACTCTCGACCAGGCTCTCGATGTCCTGTTGTTCTTCTTCGTCCTCAAGAGTCCCGCGTACATAGCCAAGAATGTGGTCTTTGCCATATATCGCAAGAACCAGGCTCATATCATGCTGCCTCCGAGACATAACGTGATGCATGCTCGCGGGCTTCGATTCGACCAACCGACTCACGCAGCTTGCGACGCGCGCGGCCAACACGGGATTTAACAGTCCCGATTTCAACCGACATCTGATCAGCCGCATCCTGGTAGGACACGTCATCAACTGCGGTCAGCATGATGGCTTCACGTTCCTGCTCAGGCAAATCTTCAAGGACGCGATCTGCGTCACGAAGCTGCAAGCGCGCCATCTGATTGCTGCCATGACCGTAGACATCACCAAGGTCATCCCAATCGACCTGCGGACCACGCGTCTTTTCACGACGTTTTCCGGAAATGAAAGTGTTGAACAGAATACGGTGCAACCATGCCTTCAGGCTGGTGCCCTCTTCGAACTGGTCCTTTTTGCTGATGGCTTTCAACAGCGTGTCCTGGACCAGGTCCTGCGCAAGATCGGTGCTGCCGGTCAGGCGATATGCATGACGGCGCAGTGCAGGGACATGATCTTCGATTTCGTTCATCACTTGATTAGACATCACAACCTCCTTGTTCGGATGAGCTGACCCTAACAAACGAAAATAAAATTAAAAGTAAAATCGTATGTTTAACTTAGGCAATACAGGGAACACACATACACGACATAACACAATCAAAGCACTTACTTTACATACTGTAGTCATATTGAGGATTATACACTGTTTACGGCTTATAATTACTTTACATTACTTACATCAGTGGGCGAACTGACTGATGTTGAGCAAGATGGTTGTGTTATGGAAGAAACAGCGGTAACGTAACTTACTCCAAAATTCTTGAATGCTTTGATTTTCAACGACTTCAGACGGTCTTCAGAACCTCTGAAATTTATAGGAAACCCCACGTGCCGACGGCTAAAAGAACAGAAAAGCTTCAGATCATGCTCGATGATGAAGAACTGAAATTCATCGATGACTGGCGTTTTGACAATCGGATGCCGACCCGCGCTGCGGCAATCCGCGAGCTAATTCGCCGCGGTTTGGTATCAGAAGAGATTGATGACCCCGATACAGAGGGCAAAAGCACCACAGATTTCCGGATCGAGACGGAATAAAAAAGTTCGATTTTTGTAAAAAAAGACCCGGTAAAACACCGGGTCTTTTCTGTTTTGGCGTGTATTGCTGACCTAAATCAGGTCGTATCCTGACGCAAATCGGGTCTGCGCCCTTCGAAAATGCGGGCGATTCCGGCACCAAATCCCAGAACCAGCAACCACAAACCATAATATCTGATCGCGCGTGATACCGTAATGGCAATCAAAAACAGCCAGAACGGATAGGATGCAGCCCCGGCTGCCAGAGCTGCGATCTGCATTGGCACCGGTGTAATGCTGATTGCAAAGACGACCCAGAATCCGCCTTCTTTGAACTGAGCTTGAAGATCGTCAAATTCCTGCTGTCCGCCAACAAGGTCAATCAGCGGCTGGGCAATATCATCAAATAAGACCCACGCCAGAAGATACAGCGCCAATGCGCCAGCGACACTGCCGGCAAGGGTTACAGTCGCGACAATAAAGCCCCGCGTCCGCGAGGCGGCCATAATCGGTGCAACGATCACCTCAATCGGGATCGGAATGATTGTCGTCTCAAGAAACGATGCAACGGAGATTCCGCCGAGGCCCTTGCATCCCTCGGCAAGTTTGGCAAGGCGGGTTTGTGCATAGTCCACCGCACTTCTTATCTGTGAGCGGGATTGTTTGTTATCACGCGACATCGTCAGTTCTGTTCCTTGCTCTTTCATGCGCCCCAAAAATAAAAAGCAGCCCGCCCGAAGCCGGGCGGGCCGCTAACCTCGGACGTCAGGCGCCGAGTTCAGGTTGTGACGTCTTATTCGGCGGACTGTTTGTCCGAGATGGCCTTCTGCGCATCTTCAAGCGCACTGACAGTATTGGCCTTTACATCTTCCCAGGTGTCAGCCGATGCCTCTTTGGCATCTTCAAGAGCATCGCTCAGCTCATCGCTTGCGCTGTCCCAAGCCGCTGCCAGCTCTTCAACTGCTTCCTCGCTGTCGTTTTCGACCTGCGCGGAAACGTCGTCATACTGATCGCCGAGCTGTTCAGACTTGTTATCGACCCAGGCAAGAAAATCTTCTTTCTGTTCGAACGTAAAGTCCTTGGCTTCTTCGTACTGGGCAGCAATTTCATTGCCCAGCTTGTTGACATCGGACTCTACCGCATCGTCGGTTGCCATCGTGTTTGATGCATCGGACCCGGCATAGGCCGGGGCCATCACCGAAACAGACATAAGTACAGTACCGATCATCAGCATATTCTTGTTCAACATAACAACCTCCTTGTTTAATAAACACAGCACAATTACTTGCACGCTGCTTACCATTCACAACGGATGGTTCGAAATAATGTTCCGATTAAGGTGATTTTATTTCATGGAACTATTTTGGAAATGTGACGTTGTCTGTGTAAGCGCCCACCAACGAAGCGGGGTACAGCGCAGTTAGAATGCGATAACCGATTTCACGGGCGCGTCCAAAACAAAAGGAGTTTTAGTTATGGCACATAGCAGTATGCAGACCGTTGCGAAGGAATTTCCCGTCGAAACTGGCGTGGACCGCAAGGATCGCCGCGAACTGGCCAAGATGCTGACACAGATCGTTGGCTCATCGCATGTACTGTATGCCAAAATTCGTGGCGTTCACTGGAACGTGGTCGGCCCGACCTTCTATTCGCTCCATAAGATGACCGAGGAGCATTACGAAGATCTCAATACGGCAATTGACGATATGGCAGAACGCATTCGCGCAATTGGCTTCGCGGCACCGACCGGTTTGAACGCGATGATGGAAAACTCCGTCATCGAAGATCAGACCAAGTTGCTCTCGACCGAGGACATGGTCAAAGAACTGATCGAGGACCACGACAAAATGGCACGTCTGCTTCGCGATGGCGTCGCCGCAGCCGAAGACGTCGAGGACGTCAAGACTGCCGACATGCTGACCGAGCGGATCGGTGTTCACGAAGAAGCGGCATGGATGCTGCGTGCAACCATCTCGTAATCATGCCAATATGATATGATGAACCGGCGCCTTCGGGTGCCGGTTCTTTTTTGTGCCCTTCAAACCAACGGTACAGCATGATGAAAAGCTCTGATCTGACTGGCAAGGTCCACCTGCTGCTGACAAAATCGAAACTGCCCGATGACTGGCGTGCGAACGGCGCACAGGCGTTGCGCAATGTGTTCGAGGATGCCGGTTACAAGACCGAGCTAACGCTGTGTGATAACCCCGAAGTGATCAAGGAACAGATCAGCTCTGCATGCACACCGGGCGATATCGTCGCTGTCGGGGGCGGGGATGGCACCATTAACGCAGTGCTCGATACCGTTATCGCGCAAAAAGTTGTTCTGATACCTGTTCCGCTGGGTACGGCAAACGACTTTGCCCGGACGCTGACATTGCCTGATGATCTGGTCGATGCAGCGCGTGCGTCTATTCACGGACAGATCAGAATGCTTGATATCGGCAACGTGAATGGCAACAGCTTTGTAAATGCCGCCAGCATTGGCGTTCCCGCCGATGCACGCAAACGCATCAATCCCGATCTTAAACGGACATTCGGGGCGATCAGCTATGCGGTTGCAAACTGGCAAAGCTGGCACGAAATGGAGCCGCTTGACCTGACCATCACCTGTGGTGACGAAAAACCACAAGCCATGAAGCTGCGTCAGGTGACAATCACCAATGGCCGCTATTTTGGCGGTGGCTTGCGCCCCAGTGAAACCAAAAGCCCCGAAGACGGCCTTCTGCACATGTTCGCCATTCGCGACAGTGTCGATACACTGAATGGCCTGGATATCGCAGCCGAACTGTTGTTTGGCTCTGTCGATGACAGCAGCTATGCCACAACCATGCAATGCGACACCATCAAGGTCGACGGCGAAGACGGCGCGCCCATTCTGGCCGATGGCGAGATCATCGCGAAACTTCCCGCGAAATTTGCCATCCGTGCGGCAGTCCTGCCGGTCTTTGCCCCCAACAGTTTTGTTGATCAGGTGGACGGGGACAGTGACGGTTCAGACAACAAACCATTGCCGCAGCAAAGCGAGATCAATGACATCATGCGTGACACCATTGATTTTGCCGTCCGTCTCGAGGCGATCTATCCGGTTGCACAAAACAGTGATCTCAAGGCGCTATGCCACGATGGCGCAGGCGAGCTGCGCAGCATTTCCCGGCAGCTCGAACTTGGCTTGCGTCCTTACGGGATCAATGCGGCATCGCCCGACCCGGACCTTCAGAATCTCGAGGAACTTCGTGACAAGGTCATGGGCTGGTTACTGGGGAATGCGGATACCCGCCTTGCCAATGGCCTTAAAGCGCGTGCGGAAACCCTGACGACGGAGATAAACGTCATTTCGTTGGACAACCAGCCGCCTGAGGTCGCAAAGGCACTCGACAGGCTTGCAACGGAAATGGGCAATTTTTCCAGCACGCTGGAAAACATCGTCAAAGACCTCTGAAATACAAAAAGACCGCCCGATGGCGGTCTTTTTTAAGTTTTTATCGCGGTCTCTTGGTTAGTCTTCCAGACCGGCCAGACTTCTGGCGAATGATTTTGCCTCGAACGGACGCAGATCTTCAGCCGCTTCGCCAACACCAATCGCATGCACCGGCTTTTCGAACTTCTCGGCCAGCGCGACGACAACACCGCCCTTGGCCGTACCATCAAGCTTGGTGACAATCAGGCCGGAAACATCTGTTGCCTGACCAAAGGTTTCGACCTGTGAATGGGCGTTCTGACCGGTGGTTGCGTCAAGAACCAGTAACGTATCGTGCGGCGCACTCTCGTCACGCTTTTTGATCACACGGACGATCTTTTTAAGTTCGTCCATCAGGTGCGCCTTGTTTTGCAGGCGACCGGCCGTATCAATCAGCAAAAGGTCATAGCCTTCGCGCTGGGCCTGCTCAATTGCATCAAAGGCAAGACCGGCAGCATCCGCACCTGTGTCGCGTGCAATAACGGGGCAATCGGTACGTTCGCCCCAGACTTTAAGCTGCTCGACCGCAGCCGCGCGGAAGGTATCCCCCGCTGCCATCATGACCTTGAGGCCCTGATCCTTGTAGGTCTTGGCAAGCTTGCCGATGGTGGTGGTTTTACCCGATCCGTTCACACCAACCACCAGCACCACATGCGGCTTCTTATTGGCATCAATCACCAGCGGCTTTGCCACCGGATCAAGGATCTTGGCAACTTCTTCGGCAATGAATTCCTGGATTTCGGCGGAATCGACTTCCTTGTCAAACCGGGTCTTGGACAGTTCCGCGCTGAGTTTCGCAGCGGTTGTCACGCCAAGGTCGGATGTGATCAGAAGGTCTTCAAATTCTTCCAGCGCGTCATCATCAAGACGGCGCTTGGTGAAGATATCGGAAATCCCGGTGGTCAGTTTTGAGGAGGACCGTTTCAGCCCGTCTTTCAGGCGGCTAAACCAGCTTCTTTTCCCCTCTTCACTCATCCCGCAAGCTCCGCAATCAGTTTTCCATCTTCAAGGCCGGTGACTTTGGCCTTTGCTATCGTGCCCGCTTCTATCACGCGATCCAGCAGAACGGGAGCAAAATGCTCCGTATGGCCGGTATTTTCCTTTTCAACCAACACATTCTCCACCATCCCGATGCGGGATTTCAGGAATTTGTTCAGTTGCACCTCGCCCGCTTCGCGAAGGGCGCTTGCCCGTTCCTTACGCAGGTCCTTGGGCACTTGGGGCATTTTGGCCGCCGGCGTACCCGGGCGGGAGGAATACGGAAAGACATGCAGATAAATCAGGCCACATTCGTCCACCAGACGCAGGGTATTTTCCGCCATTTCGTCGGTCTCGGTCGGGAAACCGGCAATGATATCAGCACCAAACGTCACATCCGGGCGCAGTTCGCGGACCTTTTTGCAAAAATCGACAACGTCCTGACGCAGATGGCGGCGTTTCATGCGCTTGAGAACCATGTCATCGCCCGCCTGCAGACTGATATGCATATGCGGCATCAATCTCGGTTCCGTCTCGATCAGACGAAACAGGTCTTCATCGACCTCGACCGGGTCAATCGATGAAATACGCAAACGCGGCAATTCCGGCACCTGTGCCAGCAAACGGCGCGACATCTGCCCTAGTGTCGGCTGGCCTGGCAAATCATGACCGTAGGATGTGATATCCACACCGGTCAGAACCACCTCGCCATAGCCGTTGGCAACCAGTTCGCGGACCTGGTCCACGATCTCGCCCATCGGGACACTGCGCGAGTTGCCACGACCAAAAGGAATGATGCAGAACGTGCAGCGGTGATCGCAGCCGTTCTGAACCTGCACAAAGGCGCGTGCACGCCCTTCGAAACCAGACACAAGGTGACTTGCGGTTTCTTCGACCGACATGATGTCATTGACCACGACACGTTCATGTTCGGGCATCATGAAGGTTTCGGCCTTCATCTTGGCATCGTTGCCAAAGATACGGTCGATCTCGCCCATATTGGCGAATTTGTCCGGATTGACCTGAACCGCGCAGCCGGTGACGAAAATCTTGGCATCGGGGTTTTCGCGGCGCAGCCGGCGAATGCTTTGGCGCGCCTGGCGTTCGGCCTCGGTCGTGACCGCACAGGTGTTGATGATGATCGCATCATCAAGTCCGGCAGTTTTGGCATGGTCGCGCATCACCTCGGATTCATAGGTGTTAAGGCGACAACCAAATGTGACGACGCGCGGCTCTTTCATGCTCGGACTTCTGCGATCTCAGGTTCGGTTTTGGGAATTATCCCGCCAGCGCATATCAAAAAAGGATGCTGCAAGTGCGGAACGCCCGGCAAGGACACTGATCCTTGCCGGGCGCTGGTTACATACGCTTTTGAACGCTTCAATGCAAGCCCGGGCCCTTCATGGCACGCATGCAGCAAGCGCGCATATCATCGTTTGATACAAATATCAGAGGTTGGAACAGGTTGCTCAGGCCGCGTAATTGCGATTACGGCCTTCTTTCTTCGCCCGGTAAAGGGCGCTATCGGCGCGATCAATCAGTTTCGCACCACCTTCCTTGGCAACATATTGCGCAACACCAATCGATATGGTCATCTGGCCAAATGAAACACCCGTTTGCTTTGCCTTGATTTCACGTTCGGCAATGCGTTTGCTCATGTCGTCTGCAAGCGTCATCGCATCGACCAGCGGTGTTTGCGGCAGCAAAATTGCAAATTCGTCTCCGCCATAGCGCGCGACAATGTCGCGGCCCTTGATATTGGCCTTCAGCATCGAGGCGATCAGCACCAGCATTTCATCGCCAATACGGTGACCAAACCGGTCATTGATTGCCTTGAACTGATCAAGGTCGACAATCATGACACAGAACGGCTCTGGCTTCTTTGCGGAGTCATGTTCTGCCACAAGCTTGTTGAGCTGTTCTTCGAAATACATGCGGTTGGAAACGCGCGTCAGGCCGTCGGTATAAGAGCGCTCGCGAGTTTCTTCGAGTTCGCGTTGCAGCCGTTCGACTTTGCCAAGATAACCGTCTAGGCGCTGATGAAGGTTCTCGACGGTTTTCTGCATTTCATCGGTTTGTTCGATAACCTCACTCAGAACCGGGCTGACCTGTTCATGTTCCTTGAGCGTATCGATTGAACGCCCAAGAAGTGCACCATAATTCTGCAGGCCGCTTCGCGCTGTCAGCAAACATTCATCGCTGTTTTCCACAAGCTCGGAAAAATCGTCCATCCCGCGCTGGAGGAAGTCAGCCGCCTGCCGATCGAAAATATAGCGGTAATAAAGCTGAAGAAGGGCTTCCTCGGCCAGATCTTCGCCGCTTGCCCGCACGGCATCAATTACGCGCAGGATTTCCGGGTTTTCTTCGGCAAAATAGACAAACCAGACATGATACAGTTCTGGTGTCGGGCGCAAACCGCGTTCGCGCAGCGCCTTAAGGGTCGCGTCTGCATAATCCCAATGGCGGGAAATCTGTTGGTCCGCTGTGGTCACAACGGGTGCTCCGGGCTTTTGTTTCATTAGTAAGCTCAAGGCGTTATGCGCAAAACGCATAACAATTTGCCTCAACATACTTCAAATTGCCTATCGGAGCCAGACATACGTCGAAATAAACTACCCTTAAGTGTTGGGCGTATATCGACGTTTAGTTACCTCTGATCATTGTGCCGGCACCACGTTCGGTAAACAGTTCCAGCAAAACCGCATGCGGTGCACGACCATCAACGATCACGGCGGCTTCGACCCCGTTTTCAACAGCGTCCATACAGGTTTCAGTTTTCGGGATCATCCCGCCCTGAATGGTTCCGTCCGCAATCATTGCATTGATGTGGGCTGTGTCGGCGTCACGTACAAGGTTTTTATCCTGATCAAGGATACCTTTTACGTCGGTCAGCATATAAAGGCGGCTCGCACCAACGGCCTTTGCAATGGCACCGGCAGCGGTGTCAGCATTGATATTATAGGTCTGACCGTCTTCGCCCACGCCAATCGGCGAAATTACCGGAATAATGTCGGTATCGATAAAGCAATCCAGAACATGCGGATTGACCTTTTCCGGTTCACCGACAAAGCCAAGATCAAGAACCTTCTCGATATTGCTTTCCGGATCACGTTTGGTGCGCGTCAGTTTGCGGGCTGTAATCAGGTTGGCATCCTTGCCGCATAGGCCGACACCAACACCGCCAGCGGCATTGATATTGGAAACGATTTCCTTGTTGATCTTGCCTGCCAGCACCATTTCGACAACGTCGATGGTCTGCTGATCGGTCACGCGCAAGCCATCAATGAATTCCGACTGAATATTAAGCTGCTTGAGCATCTGGCCAATCTGAGGTCCGCCACCATGCACCACAATCGGGTTCATGCCGACCTGTTTGAGCAGCACCATATCCTGAGCGAACAAACGTGCCAGTTCCGGATCGCCCATGGCATGGCCACCATACTTGACGACGATTTTCTGGCCATTGAAGCGGCGCATAAAGGGAAGAGCCTCGGACAGCACTTTGGCCCGTGCCAGCATGCGATATGCGCTGGCTTCCGACTGGTCTTCTTCAGAACGGATTTCTTCGTTCATGTCACTTCCCCATATTATCGCTCTGTGCGGCTGCCAAAATCAAAGCAGGGTGGAAATCTCTGCCCGCAGTTCGGCAAGTCCGGTATTTTTCTCGCTTGAAGTCGCAAAAATCTGTGGCAGGGCGGCCGGGTGTTTGACCAGCCCGTCGACAACTTCCTTGATGCGTTTTTCAAGCTGACCTTTTTTTAGCTTGTCTGCCTTGGTCAGCACAACCTGATATGGCACAGCCGCCTCATCAAGCAGCTTCATCATATCCAGATCGGCCTTCTTGAATCCGTGTCTGGAATCGATCAGAACAAACACGCGGCGCAACGTCACGCGCCCGCGCAAATACTGTTTGATCAGCGCATGCCACGTATCGACGATCTCCTTGGGGGCCTGGGCAAAGCCATAGCCCGGCAGGTCGACGACGTAGCACGCCCCATCAAGATCAAAATAGTTCAGCTGTTGGGTTCGGCCCGGCGTATTGGATGTACGGGCAATGTCCTTGCGGCCTGTGATCGCATTGATCAGGCTGGACTTACCGACATTTGACCGACCGGCAAAACAGATCTCGGTCTTATCCTCTTCGGGCAGCTGTTCAAGCTGCGCCACGCCAAGAACGAAGTTAACCGGGCGGCTAAAAAGCTTCCGCCCGGCTTCGATTACTGAGTCTTCATGCGTCGGAATAGCAGTTGCCGACGGCAGGTTTTCTTGTGTCATCGTCTTTCCTTCCCCGATTGATCGGGGATGCTCCCCGAAGGGAAGGTCAACCCGTGAAGGGTAGATGGGGACTAAATCCCCATCTTGTACATGATGTAGCGCTGCTGAAGGATCGACAGCGTGTTGTTCCATGCCCAGTAAATCACCAGACCTGCCGGGAAACTTGCCAGCATGAAGGTAAAGATGAATGGCAGGAACATCATGATCTTCGCCTGGGTCGGATCAGCCGGGGCCGGGTTCAGTTTCTGCTGCAGGAACATGGTAAGACCCATGATCAGCGGCCAGATACCAATCATCAGCATCTGCGGCGGATCCCAGGGGATCAGACCAAACAGGTTGAACAACGACGTCGGGTCCGGTGCCGACAAATCCTGAATCCAGCCAAAGAACGGCGCATGGCGCATTTCAATGCTGACAAACAGAACCTTATAGAGCGCAAAGAAGACCGGGATCTGAACCACAATCGGCAGACACCCAGATGCAGGGTTGATCTTTTCACGCTTATAGAGCGCCATCATTTCCTGCTGCTGACGCTGACGGTCATCCTTGAACTTCTCGCGCATCTCGGTGATCTGCGGCTGCAGCTTTTTCATCGCACTCATCGATTTGTACGACTTGTTGGCCAGCGGGAACATGATCGCCTTGACCGCAACGGTCAGAAGCAGGATCGAAACACCAAAGTTGCCAACCAGATGATACAGCCACTGCAGAACCAGGAAGAACGGCTTGGTCAGGAAGTAGAACCAGCCAAAGTCAATCGCGAGATCAAAGTTGGTGATCCCGTAATCCTCGGCATAGGTATCAAGCAGATTGACTTCCTTTGCGCCGGCAAACAGGCGAGTTTCAGCCCCGCCTTCGCTGCCTGCTGCAATGGTGCGCGGCGCACCAAGGTAGTCTGTCTGATACTTGTCGGCATTATCCGCAACATGGTGGCTAAAGCGCGTGGTCATTTCCTCGTCCGAGGACGGGGCAAGTGCCACCAGCCAATATTTATCGGTAATACCCAGCCAGCCACCGGTGGTTTTGTTTTCGACCGCACCATCATCAGCCAGATCGTCATAATCGATCTCGGTGAGGGTACCATCGATCACGCCAAGCGGGCCTTCATGCAGGATATAGAAACCGGCAGTCTGCGGCTTGTTCTTGCGTGAAATCAGGCCATACGGATACAGAACAACGTCACCGCCCGTATTGTTAACGACCGACTGGTTGACGGTGAACAGATAGTTCTCGTCAATCGCGATCTCGCGCTTGAAGGTCAGGCCTTCACCATTATCCCAGGTCAGGGTGACCGGGCTGTCTGGCGTCAGCAGTTCGCTGCTTGCGGTCCATTGGGTGTCACTGCTTGGCAGTGCCATTCCACTTTTCGCACCGACCCAGCCGAACTCCGCGAAATAGGCATCATTGCTGCCGGTCGGGTTCAGAACGTGGATCAGTGGGCTGTCGTCTTCTTCGGTCTCACGATAATCCTGAAGCTGGATATCGTCGATCACACCGCCAACAAGACGAATCGAACCTTCGACACGCGGGGTATCAATCTTGATCCGAGGCGACTTGGCCAGCGCATCTTCGCGCTTAACAGCCGGAACAGCAGGCTGCCCACCCGGCACGGTCGGGCTGGAAACCTGCGGCGCGTTGGTGCCGTCTGCATTCAGCTGTTCGCGAACCTGCGCTTCACGAACCTGAGGATCAGGCTCGGGCGCAAAGAAGAATTGCCACCCGATAAGAATCACAACTGCCGACGCAATTGCCACCCACAGGTTACGTTGTTCGTTCATCGCCTCTTTCCGCTTTTCTCAGCCAGCGTGCGCCGACCGCATATTCTATTTACATGACGAAAGCGCCGGGGACCGGTTTTCACCATCCGACGACGCTTTGTTTTGTTCGCAGCCACATCCGGGCACGGGATCATAACCATGACCACCCCATGGATGGCAACGCATTATCCGTTTAAATCCCATCCAGCCGCCTTTTAATGCACCATGACGGGCCAATGCTTCGAGCATGAAAGCCGAACAGGTCGGCTGATAACGGCACGACCACCCGATATAAGGCGATAAAAACAGCTGATAACCGCGAACTGCGATTTGAAGAAGACGGGCAAAAAAACCGGGAGCACGCATGAAAGTCATTTTCCCGGGCCTCCTGCCTTCGTCGAACCGGCTGGCTTGCTGTTGGCGCGCCCCTTGCGGGGACGGCGCGCATCAGGCGCAGACGGCTTGGCATCAGGAACCCGACGCAGGGCAAAACGCATATCCTCGACCAGTTTTTCAAATGGCCGGTCTATGGTTTGCTGACGACCGATCACAACATAATCCCAACCGGGCAATGCATGTTCGCTCATCAATTGCTCTGCCACAGCACGCAAACGCCGCCGAACGCGATTGCGGACGACGGCCTTTCCCACCTTTTTGGTGACGGTAAACCCGACTCGTGCGAGTCGGTCTTCACCGGCGTATTCTGTATCCGGTTTGATCCCCGGCCGCGGTGCGCCCTGCAGGATCAATCCCTGTGTAACCCATTTCCGGCGGGTGCCCGCAACGCGGAGAAACTCCGCCCGCTTTTTAAGGCGTTCCACCGAAACGGTCAC
The DNA here is from genome assembly GCF_011806525.1 of Thalassospira sp. HF15. Classification (GTDB taxonomy): domain Bacteria; phylum Pseudomonadota; class Alphaproteobacteria; order Rhodospirillales; family Thalassospiraceae; genus Thalassospira. The sequence continues at coordinate 138,080 of NZ_JAAVKI010000009.1, forward strand.
AACATTAGGCCGACAGACGCTTGCGGCCCTTGGCGCGGCGTGCGGTCAGCACACGGCGGCCACCGACGGTCGCGCTGCGGGAACGGAAGCCGTGGCGGCGTTTCCGTACGAGTTTGCTTGGCTGGTAGGTGCGCTTCACTGCACTTACTCCGTTCTAAATAAGGTAATCCGATAAAATTCGAGGTCCGCTGTATAGGGCTTCATACCAAAGCTGTCAACTCGTGACAGGGCATTTACCCCCAGAAAACCGGCAATGCCGCCGGGATTTCGTCCCGACGGCATCCGAAATGTGAATTCGTCACCACTCGATACGTTCGACATTGGAAAATGTCAACTCGGAACCGTCGGAAAACACGATTGTGCCCGACGAATCGGTGGACAGTTCAAGGGAGTGACCTTTGCTCTTGGTGATATCCCCGTCATCAAGGACAAGCGTCCAGTCACTCGAGTCGATATTGCCGCCATCAGCGCCGCGCAATTCGATGGTATCCGTGGTCCAGCCATTGGCGCCACCATCAACGTGGTCGTTGCCCTCGCCCATGTTGAAAATGAACAGATCGGAACCACCACCGCCAAACAGGCTGTCATCGCCAATGCCGCCAATCAGGGTGTCATCCCCTTCACCACCCAGCAGCATGTCGTTCCCGGCCCCGCCGATCAGCATATCCTTGCCGTCTCCGCCAACCAGACTGTCATTACCCTCGCCACCATCAAGCGTGTCGTCACCACCACCGCCATCAAGCGTATCGTTGCCAGCCCCACCAAGGAACGTGTCTTCGCCCCAACCAGCCGTCAGGGTGTCATCACCGGCACCGCCGTCAAACTCGTTGTCGCCGCCATCGGCGTTGAGGATATCGTTACCGTCGCCGCCATAGAAGGTGTCATCGCCGTAGGCACCGTGGATCGAATCATCGCCGCCACCGCCCCAGACGGTGTTTCGCCCGTCACCGGCATCAATGCTGTCATTGCCATCACCGGCCGAAATAGTGTCCTTTTCGCTGCCGGTCGTGATGGTGTCGTCGCCGCTACCGGTATCGATGATATTACGCCCTTCACCAGCCGTGACGGTGTTGTTGCCGTCCCCGGCATCAATGACGTCATCGCCCGATCCGGTCATGACGGTGTCATCACCTGTGCCTGCTGTGATGGTGTTTTTGCCCTCGCCGACATTGATATAGTTGTCACCGTCACCGGCAGTAACCGTGTCGTTGCCACTACCGGCCTGAATGCTGTCATCCCCGGACCCGGTCGTGATGTCATTGCGGCCCTCGCCAGCACTGACATAGTTATCACCGTCACCACCCAAAATGGTGTCATCGCTGCTTCCGGCATAAAGACTGTCATCGCCGCCGCCGGTTTCGATGTAGTTCTGACCTTCGCCAGCATAAACGATGTTGTCGCCAGCACTTGAGGTAATGGTGTCACGGTCGCTGCCGCCGGTGATGTAGTCATTACCGGTACCACCATCAAGCGTGTTATCGCCTTCACCACCTATAATTGTGTCGTCGCCGCTGCCCGCATAGACCACGTCATCGCCGTTTCCAGCCCAGATCGTATCATTGCCGGCATTGGTGCTGATGGTGTCATCACCTTCGTTACCGCCAACCGTGTCATTGCCTGATCCGGTTTCAATATCACCGTCGTCATCCGGGTCCCAGATGACTTGATCGTCGTCCTGCACGGCATCGAAAGTAACTTCAAGGATCGCCGCCGTGGTCGCCGTATCCGCCCCGTCGCGGGATTGCGCCGACACGGTCAACTCAAACGTTCTCGAATAGTCACTCGCTGCGGATATCGTCAGGCCCGAAAGCTGCGCTGATGTAAGGGTCCAGGTGCCATCCCCATTGTCCGTCCCGGCCGAAAGGGTTGCCCCATCCGGAACACCACTGATGGTGACCGTCAGTGTTTCACTGGAATCAGTTACCGCCGCATCGATATCAAGCGCAACCGCGGTGCCTTCGTCCCCGCTTGCATCCTCGACATCAAGGGTTGGCGTATCCGCCACGCCGGCAACAGCGACCGTGATGGTGTCACTGACACTGCTGGTATCGCTGCCGTCTGTCGAGGTCACCGTGACATCAAGATCAAACGATCCCGAATAGTCATCTGCCGGCGTGATCGTAAGGCCCTCAAGATCAGCTGCACTCAACGTCCAGCTACCATCGCCATTATTGGTACCGGCAGACAGGCTTGCGCCATCGGGCACACCGGAAACCGTGATGGTCATGGTTTCAGAGCTGTCACTCAGCCCTGCGTCAATCCCCAGTGCGATATCGCTGTCTTCATTGCCCGAAGCATCCGACACATCAAGCGTCGGCGTATCGGCAACCCCGCCGACATCCACCGTGATGGTATCAGTCGTTGTCGCGGTATCTGTGCCATCGGTTGAAGTCGCGCTGACAGACAGATCAAACGACCCGCTAAAGTCATCCGCTGGCGTAATCGTCAGCCCCTCAAGATCACCCGGTGCCAAGGTCCAGGTGCCATCGCCATTGTCCGTTCCTGCTGAAAGGCTCGCCCCATCCGGGACACCGGAAATCGTCACAGACAGAACTTCCGACGCATCCGAAAGCCCCGCCTCGATATCAAGTGCGATGTCGCTGTCTTCCGAGCCCGATACATCACCGACATCCAGCGTCGGCGCATCCGCGACCCCGGCAACATCCACGGTGATCGTGTCACTCACACTGGCAACATCTTCACCATCTTCAGAGGTCGCCGTGACACTCAGATCGAACGAACCGCTGAAGTCATCCGCCGGGGTAATCGTCAGACCATCAAGCTGGTCCGAGCCCAGCGTCCAGGTGCCGTCACCATTGTCCGTGCCAGCCGACAGGGTCGCGCCATCTGGAACGCCGGATATGGTGACCGTCAGAGTTTCGGAGCTGTCGGTGAGGCCCGCATCAATATCAAGAGCGATGGCACTGTCTTCGTTGCCACTGGCATCCGACACATCCAAGGTCGGCGCATCTGCGACACCACCGACATCAACCGTGATCGAACCCGTCGTAGTTGCGACGTCTTCACCATCCGCCGACGTCGCCGTCACGCCCAGATCAAACGAACCACTGAAGTCATCCGCTGGCGTAATCGTCAGACCGTCAAGCTGATCCGAACCCAGCGTCCAGGTGCCATCACCATTGTCTGTACCTGCCGACAGTGTGGCTCCATCCGGCACTCCACTGATCGTCAC